>NZ_FZPC01000081.1 GCF_900187975.1 Pseudomonas delhiensis
TCCTTGATCGCCTTCAGCGACTCGCCGAGGTCTGCGGTCGGCGTCAGGCGCACCGGGAACAGACTGGTGAACCAGCCGACGCTGCGGCTCAGGTCGATGTCGTCGAACAGCGCCTCGCGGCCGTGGCCTTCCAGCTGGACCAGCACGCTCGAATCGCCGCTCCAGCGGCAGATCACCCGCGCCAGGGCGGTCAGCAGCAGGTCGTTGACCTGGGTGCGGTAGGCCGCGGGAGCCTCCTGCAGCAAGCGCCGGGTCAGCTCGCTGTCCAGGTGCGTGCGTACGCTGCGGGCATGACGGATTTCCAGGGAGCCCTGCGAGTCGCGACACGGCAGGTCGGCGGGCGCGTCGACCAGTTGCTGCCGCCAGTAGTCCAACTCACCCTGCATCTGCGGGCCCTGGGCATACTCGCCCAGGCGCTCGGCCCAGGCCTTGAAGGCACTGGTCTTGGCCGGCAGTTGCAGGGCCTGGCCAGCGAGACGCTGCTCGTAGGCTTGTTGCAGGTCTTCCAGCAGGATGCGCCAGGACACCCCGTCCACCACCAGGTGGTGGACGGCCAACAGCAGGCGCTGGCTGCCGTCGGCGACATTCACCAGCAAGGCGCGCAGCAATGGGCCTCGGGCCAGGTCGAGGCTGCGCTGTGCTTCATCGCACAGGGCCTCCACTTCCCCGCCGTTCTCGGCCTCGGCCTGCCACAGCAGAGCTTCGCCAGTGATCCCGGCGTGTTCGGCACGCCATTGGCCGTCGACCTCGGTGAAGCGCAGGCGCAGCGCGTCATGGTGTTCGACCAGTGCCTGCAAGGCCGCTTCCAGCGCCTCGGCATCCAGTGCCTGGCGCGGCTGTAGCAGCAAGGACTGGTTCCAGTGCTGGCGATTGGGGATGGCCTGCCCGAAGAACAGCCGCTGGAATGGCAGCAGCGGCGTCTCGCCGCGCACCGGTCCCTGGTCGACCTGGGCCGCGGCGCCCGTGCGGGCGACCCGGGCCAGCCCTTGCACCGTCTGGTGCTGGAACAGCTCCTTGGGCGTGAAATGGATGCCTGCCGCGCG
>NZ_FZPC01000077.1 GCF_900187975.1 Pseudomonas delhiensis
CGCTCCTATGTATGGACTCACCCCCACCGTCAACCCGCTTTTGAACAGAGGAACCCGATTGCATCTATGTATTAGGCCTGTTCGAGGAAGCCACGTCGGGCTTCTGGCCAACATTGGGTAAGCCCGCGGAATGCCGATTACAAAGAGGCCTCGAAGGCCAGTAGGAGCGTAGGCATCAATCCGCGACGGTCTGACCAGGGGTCAATGTTCTTCAGCAGGGGTTGGAGCGGCTTGGCGCCCCGGTGGCGGGAACTCGTTGGATCAGTGACTCATCTCAATCTCCTGGCAAGCGTTCGGCTTGCGCTGGTAGGTCTGCTCGCTGCGCAACAGTACCCAGGCGATCCGCAGGTTGCGGTTGGCCAGTCGCACGGCCGCCCCCTTGCGCCCCAGGCGCTGTAGCCAGCGTTGCAGGCGACGGTCGTCCGGGTGCTCGGAATCCGGCCGCAGTTGCTTCAATACCGCATGCGCGCCCACGACCATCAGGCTGCGCACATAGGCGTCGCCTCGTTTGTTCATCTTGCCCAGCCGCACCTTCTGCCCGCTGCTGTGCTGGTCCGGCACGATACCGAAGTAGGCGGCGAACTGGCGCGCAGTGGCGAAACGTTCCGGTTCGGTCTGCTTGGCCAGCAGCGCCGTGGCAGTGATCGGACCAATGCCACGCACCGTCATCAGCCGTTTCGCTGCCTGGTCCGCATTGGCACATTCTTCCAGACTCTCGGTCAGCGCTGCAATGCGCTCGCCCAGCCGCTTCCACTCGCTCAGCATCTCGTCGATCAGCTCACGCAGCAGATCCGGCAAGGGCTGGCTGGCGTCCTCCAGTACCCGGGGGACACCCTGGCTCAGGGCCGCCTCCCCCTGGGCCAGGGCGATACCCTGCTCCAGCAGTAGCCCGCGTATCTGATTACCCGTGGCCGTACGCCGCCGCACATAGCCACGCCGAATCCGGTGGCAGGCCTGCATCGCCAGCGCCGCGATACTCTTCACCGGCACCGCCGCAATGCTGCAATCCCGCCCCGCTCGCAGAATGGCGTGGGCGTCATTGCGATCATTCTTTGCCCCGCTGCGGTGCTCGGCCACACGCTGGGCCGGCAGGATACGCACCGGGTTGCCCTGCGCCTGCAGCATCCGGGCCCAGGCTTGCGCACCCGGACCGGTTTCCATCAGTACCGTCACGCCCGTCGGCAGCTTCTGCAGGAACACCTGAAACGCTTCACGCGACTTGATCCGCTGTTCGTACACCAGTTGGCCCTGGGCCTCTTCCCCGGCCACCTGGAAGACCTTCTTCGCCAAATCCACGGCGATTGTCGTGCAAACCGACACATCGACTGCAGACATGGGCTTCTTCGTCGTCGTATGCTTTTTCATGGCCTCACCCTCACTGTCGCTGGCCTCTTAGAATGCCACCGTGGCGCCTCGACGCCTCGGTGAGGGTGAGTCCATCCAATTAC
>NZ_FZPC01000076.1 GCF_900187975.1 Pseudomonas delhiensis
CGGACGCATCATGACGGGGCTCCACTGGGAAAATGGGAGCCCAGCATCCGGAAGCAGGCAGTTCAAATGAAGGTGGGGTTTGTGGAGCGCTTACGGCCGTATTAAATCTTCCGGCTCCCACATCTGTAGGCGCTGCGCCAACTTGAACGCTGTGCCGGCCCAACCTGACACCTTGAACCGAAAAGGTCTGAACGGGCTACTGGGGAAATTGATATATCTTGGGCTCGGGCTAGGGATCGAATAGGCGGGATAACTGAGGAACGATGCTAGAGCACTAGGCGCAGAGACGGCCTAGTGTTCCGTATTGACACAGCAGCAGGCTATCCAAAAAATAATTAGATTGAAGAGTAGCCAGCAATAGCACGGGTGAAAGTGGAGCGACTTCTAGGTTGCTACATCGATAAGTGGTGGACAAGCAAAGCGCTATCCACCACCTCGCAAACCAAACTCTTACAGTTAAGCTGCTTGCTTGTCCTAGCTTGGCGCTCTCGCAAAGCTGTAGTCAGGATATAATCCCGCAACTTCATTTATCATCTTTTTAAATTTGCTGATGTAAGATGGTTTTTTGTCAAAAAGCATATGGTAAAGCGCTATTCTTCCATGAATAAGTGACAGGCACTCAACTGAGTCAGTCACCCTCTCGGACGAACTGAGAGAGAGAAGCATATTTATTTGCTCCGAGTCTAGCTCATGTAGCTTCTTGAGAGTGTGATACGTATATGCCTCTTGCTGCTTGATTAATTTGAAAAGATTTTGGGGCTTCTCAGGATATATCAGTCTCTCCATTCTTTCCTTTTTGCTAATGTAATAGGCAAGGCACTTCCTGTGCGGCTGCTTCCAGTCCTCTGGAGGTGCAGTATTGTCAAGCATGCTTTTTATTTCATGCATTGAATCTCGCTGCACTCGCCACGTGTTGACTAGCTCAAAGGTGTCATTTCTTAAGATGGCTATTAATAATCCCTTGCTGTTGGACTTTCCAGTGGTGTGTGTTGCCGTATAACAAAAGCTGCGCGCAATTATCTTTGTTTTCATAACATTAGACTGTCGGCTTCTGGATTGTAAGGGCAGCGCCGCGCTCTCGCTTCGCGCACCAATTTCCCGAGTGCTTTTCGGGTTGCTATTTCTTTATCCTTGTGGCCTCTATCCCCACCGCCATAATCTTGCATTTGGTCTCTTCGCATTTTGATTGTCCGAACAAGAATATCGATGCTTACTGCAAGATCATGACAGTTAGATTCCTGCGGTTTGCATTTCAGAGCATCCCTTTGCTCCTGCCTGTCAGGCCAGTTTTCCCCTCCCATGGGAACCCATGTTGGATAGGGAAGTCCGCCCATGGAAGCTGTTGGACTTGGAGCAGGGACTTCAGGACCAATGGGAGGATATGCATTAGTCGTTGAGCAAAGCAGGCAGGGAGCCACATAAGGCAGTATTACAGTGTCCGGCGTCGCCGGCCTAGCGGTCGGTCCCCTAAAGAGGCCGTATGGATCCGAGTAGCTAAGGGGGTTTCCGTCAACATACCCATAGGTATTCAGCCCGCCCCTCAGCCCAATCGGATCGCTCTCCACATACCGCCCGGTCTGCGGGTCGTAATCGCGGAAGTAGTTGTAGTGCAGGCCGCTTTCGGCGTCGTAGTACTGCCCGGGGAAGCGCAG
>NZ_FZPC01000075.1 GCF_900187975.1 Pseudomonas delhiensis
ATGGCGGGCATCTGTTTTTTGCGGCGGGATGAGAACCTACACCCTGTAATTATCTGGCTACCCAAACCCATGCATAATCTGATTGACAGTTCCCTGTATTTCTCGGTCATCACCGAGAACTCATTGATGCAAGCCCTCCTCCTGGATCCGACCCGGGCGAGTGCCGGCCAGACGCTGATGACGGCGCCTGGCGCGCTGCATATCCTGCAACACTCCGTGTCCGCGTCCGGCGAAGACACGCTGGTAGCCTCGCGCGCCGGCGAAGACCTGCTGCTGGCCTTCCGCGGCCAGGAAACCTCCCCGGCGCTGACCCTCAAGCAGTTCTTCGTCAATGATGGCCACCTGCACGTGCTGCGCCAGGACGGCGAACTCCTGCGCGGCATCGTTGCGCAGGACCGCCCCAGCCAAGGGCCGCTGAGCTTCGGCGCCGAGCCCCTGGGCGCCATCGAGCAGCACGCCGAAGCCCCGGCGCTGGCGTCCCTGCAGCAGGCCATGTTCCCCGCCGAGCCCGCTTCCTTCTCGCTCGTGGCCGCGGCCGATGCTCCCCCGCGCATCACCAGCGCAGTCGACAACATGGGCGGGATTACCGGCGAGCTCACCTCCGGCGGCGTCACCGATGACAAGAAGCCCCCGCTGCAAGGCACCGGCACCCCGGGCTCGATCCTGGAAATCCTCGACGGCACGGAAGTCATCGGCGAAGTCACGGTTCACCCCAACGGCGAATGGGTCTTCGATTTCGACGAGAACGACGCCTCGCCCCTGGCCGAAGGCGGCCACGTATTCACCGCGCGTGTAAAGGGCAGCGGCGAGACCTCCGATGCCTTCGCGCTGATCGTCGACTCCCTCGCCCCCACGCGCGTGATCATCGAGGGCATTTACGACGACCGCGGCGACCTGCTCAAGATCGGCAGCAACACCCACACCAGCGATAACACCCCGCTCTTCAAAGGCACTGCCGAAAAGCTCAGTGTCGTGGAGATCTACAACGGCAAGGTCCTGATTGGCACCACCCGTGCCGATGGCAAGGGCGAATGGACCCTCTCCCCGCCCTTCACCCTGCCGGACGGCAACTACACCATCACCGCCAAGGCTTCCGACTACACCGGCAACATCGGCCTGGCGTCCATCGCCTACAAGTTCAGCATCGACACCATTCCGCCGGCGGTACCGACCATTCTCCAGGCCGATGACAACTTCGGCTCCCTGCAAGGCGCGCTGGCATCCGGCGCGCTGACCGACGACCGCACCCCTACCCTTTCCGGCAAGGCCGAACCCGGCCTCACCGTGTTCGTCTACGACAACGGCAACCTGCTGGGTACCACCACCGCCGATGCCGTCAACGGGATGTGGTCGTTCACCCCGGACCCGGCCCTCGGCGACGGCATCCACCGTTTCACCGCCGTTGCCCGTGACCAGGCCGGCAACACCAGCACCGAAAGCGATGCCTTCGAACTGATCCTGGGCGAAGACCGCACGCAGACCCCCACCATCGAGAGCGTGCAGGACAATGTCGGTGCCATCCAGGGCGAACTGGTCCCGGGCAGCGAAACCGACGATGCCCGTCCGACCCTGGGCGGCAAGGCGCTGCCTGGCGAGACCATCGAGATCTTCGACAACGGTGTCCTGCTGGAGAAGGTCGTCGCCAACCCCGCCGGC
>NZ_FZPC01000074.1 GCF_900187975.1 Pseudomonas delhiensis
GACGCCCAGGGCAACCGCACGGCGCAACGGCTGAAGGACGCCAGCGGCAGCCTGGTGCGCCAGCAGCAGTGGGTGTACGACGAACTCGGCCGGCTGCTGCGCGCGGTCGGCGCCGCCGGCCAGACCCACAGCTACCGCTACGACCTCAACGACAACCCCACCGGCCAGACCAACCCGCGCCAGTACGGCAGCGCCCAGGCGTTCGACGCCCTCGATCGCCTGGTCAGCCATACCGACGCCCTCGACGGCGTCACCGCCCTGGCCTACGACGCCCAGGACAACCTCACCCAGGTCCGCGATCCGCGGGGCGTGACCACTCGCTACCGGTATGACGGCCTGGGCAACCTCACCCAGCGCATCAGCCCCGACAGCGGCACCACCCACTTCGAGTACGACGCCGCCGGCAACATCGTCCGCCAGACCGATGCCCGCGGCGTGGTGGTGGAGTTCAGCTACGACGCCCTGAACCGCCTGACCGAGCGCCGCTACCCGGCCACTCCGGCCTTCGACGTGCGCTACCGGTACGACGACAGCGCCGACGGCAACCACGGCATCGGCCGTCTTACGGCCATCGAGGACGGCAGCGGCCGCCTCGCCTATGGCTACGACGCACGCGGCAACCTGGTGCGGCAGGCGCGCAGCCTGAGCGTCAACGGCAAGGTGCTGGAAGAGGCCCTGAGCTTCCAGTACGACGACGCCGACCGCCTGGTCGCCATCGGCTACCCGTCCGGTTATACCCTCGGCTATCCGCGCAATGCCGGTGGCCAGGCGAGCAGCGTCAGCCTGGCTGTGGGCAATCATGAGCCCACTGCCCTGGCCAGCGGCATCGGCTACCTGCCCTTCGGCCCGCTGCAGCGCCTGACCTGGGCCAACGGCATCAGCCTGGCCCGCGAGTACGACCGGGACTACCGGCTCGTCCGCCAGAACACCGGCCCCTGGCAGAGCGACTACCGGCACGACGCCAACGGCAACATCATCCAACTGGCCCACAGCCTATGGGGAATACTGGACTACCAGTACGACCCCCTGGACCGGCTGACCACCGAGCGCAGTGGCGAGGCCGAGCGCCGCTACGGCTACGACGCCGTGGGCAACCGCACCGGGAAAAGCGTCACGCGCCTGGCCGACGGCCAGGCCCTCGAGGACAGCTACCGCTACGCCGGCGACAGCAACCGCCTCACCGCCCTCAACGGCCACGCGGTGACCAGCGATGCCACCGGCAACCTGCTCCAGGACCGCGCCAGCCGCCTGCTCGGCTACGACGCCCAGGGCCGCCTGGCGAACGTACGGATCGACGGCCAGGAAGTCGCCCAGTACCGCTACAACGCCCACGGCCAACGTGTCGCCAAGCTAACCACCCAGGGCTTCACCACCTACCTCTACGGCCCCGACGGCCAACTGCTCGGCGAAGCCGCCTACGAGAACGGCCAGCTACGCCGCGAACAGCACTACCTGTGGCTCGACAGCCTGCCCCTGGCCACGCTGAGCACGCCCTACGACGCCCAGGGCCACCCGGGCGACACTCGCGTGCTCTACCTGCACAGCGACCACCTGGACACTCCGCGGCTGGCCAGCGACGACGACCAGCGCCTGGTCTGGCAATGGCAATCCGACGCCTTCGGCAACGGCCTGCCCAGCAGCCCGGATAACACCGTGGTCAACCTGCGCTTCCCCGGGCAGTACTACGACGCCGAAAGCGGCCTGCACTACAACTACTTCCGCGATTACGACCCGCAGACCGGGCGGTATGTGGAGAG
>NZ_FZPC01000072.1 GCF_900187975.1 Pseudomonas delhiensis
GTATCCGCTCCATAAACCCCGTCTTCCTTTGACGAGTTGCGGTGATCAGGATGCGCTCGTCGGCGGGCAGTTCCACGGCAACAGCGCTTCGAAGTCTTCGATGCTGTTGGCCGCCGGCAGGCGTTCGAGGATGTAGCGCAGCCAGACATAGGGCTCCTGCCCGTTGGCCTTGGCGGTTTCGATCAGGCTGTAAATCTGCGCGCTGGCCATGGCGCCCTTGGGTGTGTCGCTGAACAGCCAGTTCTTGCGGCCGATCACGAAGGGGCGAATGGCGTTCTCGGCACGGTTATTGTCGATGGGCAGATGCCCGCCTTCGACATAGCGCACGAGCCGGCTCCAGTTGCTGGCTAGGTAGTTCACCGCCTTGCCCAGGGCGTTCTGCGCGGTCACTTGCGGCTGAGTCTTGTCCAGCCAAGCCTTGAGCTGTTCCAGGATCGGCAGGCTGCGCTGCTGGCGTACGGCATGGCGTTCCAGGTCGCCGCTGTCCTTCTGATCGCGCTCGATGCCATAGAGCTTGTTGATCCGGTTCAAGGCCATGTCGGCGCGTCCGATCTTGCCCTTGGGCTGCACCTTCTGCGCGTCGATGAACTTGCGTCGGGCGTGGGCCCAGCAGGCCAGGCGCTCGATCCCTTCTTGCGCGGCCACGGCGTTGTAGCCGGCATAGTCATCGGTCATCAGGTAGCCGCGATAGCCGGCGAGCAGATGCAACGGTACGTCCTGCGCACGGCTGGTGCTGTAGTCGAACAGGACGACAGGTTTCTCCGGCGGGCCACCGCTCTGCACCCACATCCAGGACTGCGCCGTGGGATCTCGCCCGGGTTCATGCAATACCTGCAGTCGGGTTTCGTCGCAGTGCAACACCGGGTAGCCCAGCAACTGGTCGCGCATGAGATTGAGCAGGGGCTGCAACTGTTCGCCGGACTGGATCACCCAGCGCGCCAGTGTCTGGCGGGGGATGTCGATGCCATGGCGGCTGAGCATCTTCTCGAAACGATACAGCGGGATGCCATCGGCGTACTTGGTGGTCAGCAGCATGGCCAGCACACTGGGGCTGGCCAGGCTTTTCTCGATCAGTTGGGCTGGCTTGTCGGCGGTGACCGGGGCGGTTTCGCAGGCCTTGCAGGCGTAGGTCTTGCGGATATGGCGGATCACCCGGACCTGCATCGGGATGATCTCCAACTGCTCACTGGTCTCTTCGCCGATCACCTGCTTGCAGGCGCCGCAGGCACAGGTGCGCTCGTGCTCAGGCAGTTCATGGATGATCTCCACGCGCGGCAGGTCAGCCGGGAGGGGCTTGCGCTTGCCGCGGCGCTTCACGGGGGCAACGACCTCTTCGGCTTCGACCTCACCTGATCCGCCGGCAGGCTCTTCGAGCAGCTCTTCAGCCTCGTTGAACATGGCCAGCTGAGGGGAGTCGGCATCCTCGGGGCTGCGCTCGGACTTTGGCGAGAACAGTTTGTGGCGCAGCAGAGCGACTTGCTCCTGCAATTGCAGAACCAGGGCCTTGAGCAGGACGGGATCGTCGGGAAGGGAGTCTGCGCCAGATTTCATGGCGCCGGATTATACCGGCTCAGCTCACAAAACGCGGGGTCAACACCTTGTGTGGCTGGTTGCCCCAGAGGTCAAAACCGGCCAGCAGCTGATTCAGTTCCCGCACCGTCAACACGATGGGCTCTTCAGCATTGGGCTTGGTCTTGAAACGCTCGGCCTGCAGGCGCTTGAGCCACAGACAGAAGCCGTTGCGTTCCCAGTAGAGGATTTTCACCCGGTTGCGTGATTTGTTGAGGAAGACGAACAACACCGGGTCGAACACAGCCACCTTGATATCCAACTCCACCAGGGCCGCCAGACCATCAATAGACTTACGGAAGTCCACTGGCTTCGGATAGAGATAGACAGCTTTGACCTTGGCGTCCGGACGCATCATGACGGGGCTCCACTGGGAAAATGGGAGCCCAGCATCCGGAAGCAGGCAGTTCAAATGAAGGTGGGGTTTGTGGAGCGCTTACG
>NZ_FZPC01000071.1 GCF_900187975.1 Pseudomonas delhiensis
GACGTCGGCGACTGGGAACTGCTCGGCGATGTCACCGCCGCGGGCGTCGTCTACGAGGTCTACCACCACACCGAGCTGGCCGCGGAGATCCTCGTTCAGCAGGGTGTTTCAGTGCAGTACTAACCCTGGAGGGTGGCGTTCTTCGGGGCGCCACCCATAACCCTTGAAACCGGCCCGAGCGCTCCCCCTTACAGGGCCCGCGCTCGTACTTCACTCCATTCTTCGTATACGGAAACCATCCAGTGAACTTTGCTTTTCTTACCGATAAAGACGCGCTCTACTTCCTCCCGCTGAACGAGCAGGAGGGGGCGTCCCTGCCGATCCAGGCCATGCCCGGTGCGCGTTACGTCTTCACCGCAGAGGAAGGGCTCGATATCGGCCAGGCCGTCGCGGCAGAGCGGGTCGACAACGATCTGCACCTGCGTCTGCGCCCGGAATCGGAATCCTCCTCCAGCATCCAGATCAAGGATTTCTTCCAGTTCCAGGGCAGCCTCCACAGCCTGAACGACACCGGTGACTACCGCCTGCACCTTTCCGCCGACAGCGCCATCCCGAACGGCCCCGTTTCCCTGGGCAGCGAGTCCCTGGGGCAGCGGCAGGACCAGCCGGAAGCCGCACTCCTCAAGGTCGTGCAACAAGCCGCCACCTTCCAGGCCCTGGAGCAGATGGCGGAGTCGCTGAACCCGTCCGCAGAGCCCATGCCTGGTGCACAGGAAGCCGAGCCGGCGCTGTTCATGGCTGCAGCTTCCGAAGGTGTTGGCGCCACCTTCGCGGTCACCCCCAGCATCACCGCTCTCTACGACCAGGTCGGCAGCAAACAGGGCAAGTTGCCCAGTGGCAGCGTGACCGACGACAAACAACCCAAGCTGGTCGGCATCGGCGAGCCCAACAGCACGCTGGAGATTCTGCAGAACGGTGTGGTCATCGACAGCGTTACCGTCGATGGGAACGGCGACTGGACCTACACCCTCGTCGTTCCGCTGGAGGAAGGTGGCCAGCTGTTCTTCGTGCGGGACCAGGCCACCGGCAAGACCTCGGGCAACGTCGTTCTGATCATCGACACCGTCGCTCCGTCGCGTGCCTTGCTCACCAGTGTCTCCGAGGACACATCCGGCCCCCTGAGCCCAATCGCCAAGGACGGTCATACCCGTGACAACACGCCGACCCTGACGGGCACGGCCGAACCCAACTCCCTGGTGATCATCTACAACGACACCACCCCTATTGCCAGCATGTATGCCGATGGGAACGGCGACTGGACCTGGACTCCACCCTATCTTCCGGACGGTACCTACGCGCTCAGAGTCGCAGCCATGGACTTTTCCGGCAACATCGGGCTGCCGTCGGGCAAGTACAACATCACCATCGACACCCTGGCGCCGTCCCAGCCGAAGATCCTCGGAGCAGAGGACAATGTCGGCATCAGCACCGGCCCGCTGCTCAATGGCGCGGTCACCGATGACGATACGCCGACCTTCAGCGGTACCGCCGAAAAGGGTTCGACCGTCATCATCTACGACAATGACGAGGAAATCGGCCGTGTCATCGCCGAAAACGGTAGCTGGAGCTTTACCCCTGCCCCTGCGCTGAGCGAAGGCGAACACAGCATCACCGTGACCGCGACCGACCGCGTCGGCAACCAGTCGCAGGCCTCCGAGCCCTGGAAGCTGACCATCCAGGTCAATGTGCCCGATGCCCCCGTGGTCGAGTCGGTCATGGATAACGCAGGTAACGTTACCGGCGCGCTCGAGTCCGGAGACATCACCGACGACAGCACCCCGACCATCAGCGGTACCGCCGAGGCGAACGCGACCGTCATCATCTACGACAACGGCGTGGAAATCGATCGAGTGGTCGCTGAAAACGGCGTCTGGACCTTCACCCCCCTGCTCCCCCTCGATGACGGCGAACACAGCCTGACCTTCGTCACCGTCAACGGTGCGGGCAACTCGTCCGAGCCGTCCGCCGAGTGGGTCATCACCGTCGATACCCAGGCGCCCGAAGCCCCGGTGATCGACAGCGTGTACGACAACGTCGGCGTCAAGACCGGCAAACTGACCTCCGGCGATGCCACCGACGACCAGCAGCCGACCCTGTC
>NZ_FZPC01000068.1 GCF_900187975.1 Pseudomonas delhiensis
TTGTCAGCGGTGATGCTGAACTTGTTGTTGCACTGTTTGCATTCCCTTGCCCC
Organism: Pseudomonas delhiensis; assembly: GCF_900187975.1. GTDB lineage: Bacteria > Pseudomonadota > Gammaproteobacteria > Pseudomonadales > Pseudomonadaceae > Pseudomonas > Pseudomonas delhiensis. Next base: position 54 of record NZ_FZPC01000068.1, read on the forward strand.
GCCGGGCTTGGACGGGCCCATGATGGCGGGGGAGAAGGGGCTGATTGAGGTGGAGCAATGGGGGCATTTCATAATTCTTCCTTTCCTAATGAAGAGCTTTTAGCTGTTTTTAATCCAATCTAGAACTTGGGTTGCATACTTTTTGGGATTTTTTACTCGTATGGATGTTAGGTATCTCTCTAGCTCTTTGCTTCCCTGTATGGCTGAGAACATTTCTATGATGTTGTTTAACAGGTAACTCATTGCGTAGCTTACAAATTCAGTGTTTTCTACCTCTTTGGATATTCCTATTTTTTCTTCGATGCCATGTGTGGCATTATATTTTTTTATTGTGTAATTTATTATGGATTCTTCTGATTCGTTAAGAATTTTCTCTGCGTCTTGTATGCTCATGTTTGCAGAGTTTAATTTCCTCTGACTCAATATTGCTAGTGAGTCGCTGTAGTCCTTCTGAACTTTTATTGCAATTTTTTCTTCGATCTTTTTTAGCGTCTCTTGATATTTTTTATCTTTTATGAGTTTTGTGATTTCGTGTATGTCTACCACGTGTCAACTCCTTTAATTATTCGGATTAGGTCAGCTCCTACATGACGAAATTGGTCTACAGCCTCGTGCTCCCAAGGGTTTAGTATGTCGAGGTTGCCACTGTCATGTACTCCCTCTCCGCCAACTCGCTGAGGAATTGTGGAGTGATGTAGTTCTAATGAGACATCCTTGGTGGTTATAGCTTCCGTTTTGCGGCTTATTACTTCAACTGTCATTCTTGGCGCTTTGCCTTCGGACATCCTCGCAAGGTTGGCAGGAGAATAGGCGCGGCTTGGGTTTTGAGCTTCATTCCTCCAGAAGTTTTGCCTTGCTGTATTCCAGCATTCTAGCCCCCAAGGATCTATCCAAAGAGTTGGACTAGGAGCATATTTGTAAAGATTATTTCCTCCTCGCAACCCAATCGGATCCTGCCCCACAAACCGCCCCACCACCGGATCGTAGTAGCGGAAGGTGTTGTAGTGCAGCCCCGTCTCCGCGTCGAAGTACTGTCCCTGGAACCTCAGGTTCTGCTCGATCTCTTCTGCCGCATGGCGTTCCACTTCCCCCCAGGCCTTGTAGGTGGCCTGCCATACCGGCTTGCCGTCCTCGTCGGTGACGTCCAGCGGCGTGCCGATCTGGTCGGTGTGGAAGTAGTAGGCGCGCTCTTCGTCGCCTTCCCGGTCGACGCGGGCCAGGGGGGCGTAGCTGTCGGGTTCGTAGAGGTACAGGCTGTCGCCGTTAGCCCGGCGTTCCTGGAGCAGGCGCAGGCCCTGCCAGAGGAACCCGGTGCTTTTCGTCGTGCCGTCGCGTTCCACGGCCTTGGCCACCCGGCGGCCCAGGCTGTCGTAGTGGTAGCGGCCTTCGCTGAGCAGGTTGCCGTCGCGGTAGGTGCGGGCGCGGGTCAGGCGGTTTTCGCAGTCGTACTCGAAGTGCTGTTCCAGGTGGGCGCCGCGTTTGCGCACCACCATGTTGCCCCAGGGGTCGTAGTCGTAGCGCTGGTCTTGCCAGGTGCGCAGGCGGTTGTCGCGGATCTGGCCGTGGTGGCTGTCGCCCTCGGGGTTGACCAGGTTGGCGGCGGCGTCGTATTCGTGCACGCCTGCTTGATATGGTTCGGGAAAAGAGGATTCGATGGGGCCACCGCAGCTATGCATCCGGTGCAAGGATCGGTATTTATCTACAGCATCCATCTGATCCATTTGATATTGGTTTCATCGTAGAAGGTTGCTGTATTTATTTTCCAGATGTTTTCTTTGTCATTTTTTAATTCGAATCTGATTTTTGATTCTAGTCCTACGATTTGCTGGTATTCAAAAATGGCGTTTTTTTCATCTTTTGATTTTAATTCAAGCTTATCTCTTGCTGGATCATATGTTGTAGATTCTTTCATTGAAACTGATATTAATCGGCGACGGTCGCCTTTGTCCTTCAAGCAATGGCTGTTGAATATCTCTTCAAGCGCGGATTTTGCTGCCAACTTGATGGCTTTCATATCGTCGAAACGGTCTTCTTCAGCGGCGCTGAAGAGCTTTTCTGAATAGTGTGATTCCCAGTTTTTCATTGATGTGAGAAAGGATGTAATTGCTTCTTGAGGGGTGTTTTTTTCTGTCATTTTAGTTTCCAAATATGCCTTTTAATATTTGGCCTCCATTCGTGCTCAAGATATTTATATATAATTTCGGTTGGTCTGGTACCACAATTTCCGTAAAGCAACACGGCCTTGGCTATACCAAGGCCGCTATCATCTTCAGCGAATTATTAGAGAGCCAAGCTGAGGCTTGGCTATAGCATCCGCTGGCCTTCAAAGGGATTCCAGCCTTGCTGGCCTTTGACCTGCTTGAGGTAGTAGGCGTAATTGGTGATGACGGCGTAGCAGGCGGCGAAGCCCATGCCGATGCCGTTATCCAGCGCGCGGGGGATCTCGATGCCGGTCAGTATCTCGAACAAACCCTCCAGGATGCCCACCGCGAAGATGATGCCGAGCATCACCAGGTTCTTTTTCCATAGGCCGAGGACGAACCAGTAGATGGGGCCGAAGAAGAAGGCCAGGATGCTGGCGTTGATCAGGATGCGC
>NZ_FZPC01000067.1 GCF_900187975.1 Pseudomonas delhiensis
AGCCCACCGTCAGCGGCACCGGCACCAGCGGCAACACCGTCACCCTGTACGTGACCGAAGCCAACGGCCAGCGCGAAGTCGGCAAGGCCCTGGTGGTAGACGGCAAGTGGACGGTGGAGGTAACCGATGCGCTGAACTTCGGCCTGAACGTCTTCACCGCCGTCGCGATGGATACGGCCGGAAACCTCAGCCCCCACAGCAAGGGCTACGGCGTTACCGTAACCACAAACGATGGCGTCGGTAACTTTGACCTGAGCATGAGCCAAAGCGCCGGCCCTGCCATCAATACCACGGTGGCCGGCAACCAGAACAACCCGCAGGTCACCAAACTGGCAAACGGAAATCTGGTGGTGGTCTGGCAATCCTATATATCGGACTACAGCCATTACGATGTCTACATGCAGCTGCTGGACCCGACCGGGAAGTACAAGATTGGTCGAGAACAACTGGTCAACCAGGTGAATGGCGATAGCCAGGATAGCCCCCAAGTCATTGCTCTGGCCGACGGCGGCTTTGTCGTCACCTATGAATCGTGGAAGTGGGATGGCAGCTCCGAATCCGTTCTGGCCCGCAAGTACAACTCACAAGGAGCCCCTGAGACCAACGAGTTCCTCGTCAACCAAACCACTTACGCCAGCCAGCGCTCGCCCGGCGGGCTCGCCCTGAAAGACGGTGGTTACATCCTTTCCTGGCATAGCGACCAGGGCGGCGGCTCGATCGTGCAGCGCATCTATAACGCCGCCAACCAGCCTGTCACACCCGAGATGGTTGTCAGCGCGGGTGGAGCAAGCAAGGAATGGGGTGGTCCCAGAATGACGTTGCTCGGCGATACCGGTTGGTATTTGACCGTATGGAGTGGCATCGACACTAAAAACGATGTGCTTGGGCAACTGCGCAAAATCGATGGTTCGACCGCCGGCCCCATCCTGACCCTGAACACCACCCTGGATGGACACCAGAACTATCCGAACACCATCACCCTCAAGGATGGCAGCTTCGTGGTGTACTGGGACTCCGCCGATAGCCAGTCTATCGGCGTGGACATTCGTGCTGCTCACTACTCGTTCAACCCCGACACGGGGGCACTCCAGTTGGTTGGTACCGGTGACTTCATTGTCAACACCACCCGCGCGGGCAAGCAGTACAAGTCGGTTGGTGTAGCACTGGACGATGGCGGCTACATGCTCATTTGGGGCTCGGAAGGCGGCGATGGCAATGGCTCGGCCATCTTCGCTCAACGTTTCGATGCGAAAAACAACAAGGTCGGCCATGAGTTCCTGGTCAACCCGACGACTTGGGGTAACCAAGGTACCAGCGCCGAGGCCGGGCACATCGAGAACGTCCTGGACGCGACGCTGCTGGATAACGGCAATATCTTCGTGACCTGGCACAGCAACATGATCGACCCGAGCGGCTACGGTATCGAAGGCGTCACCCTCGACATCGATGCAGGCTTCTACTCGGAATTCACCGTCAATACGATCGTCAAGAACAACCAGCAGAGAGCTTCCACCACTGAGCTACCGGGTGGCGGTTTCATGGTGGTGTGGGAGTCTTATGCCACCGGCAACTGGGATATCCAGGGCCAGATATTCGACGCCTCAGGCATGCCGGTTGGAGACGAGTTCACGGTCAATAGCGTTACGGCCGGGCACCAGACTCGACCGGACGTCACAATCCTGGCGGATGGGAAGGTCGTGGTCACTTGGCATGATAGCTCCAGCGGCGTCGATGTCGTGCGCAGCCAGACTTACGGTTACAGCTACAACGACACCGGAAAGATCTCTGGCCTCGTGCCTCATAACGGCGAGTATCGCGTCAACGCCACCAGTGGCGCGAACCGGGCTGCGCAGGTGTCTGCACTGGATGACGGTGGTTATGTGATCACCTGGCAAGCAATCGTCGCCAAACAATGGGCCATCATGATGCGCCACTACGATAGTGATGGTCTTCCCATTACCGGCGACCTGCTGGTGGCAGTCACGTCCGTTGCCGAGTCCTCGGCCTATTACCTGAGTTCGACGACGACGCTGGCCGATGGGCGGGTCGCTATCGCCTATATGGGCAAAGAGAACGGTTCGGATATCAAGTTCAAGCTCTACGATCCGCAAACCCATCAATTCGGTCCGGAAATCCTGGCCAACCAGACACAGACTGGTAGTCAGACGGCCCCAGGCGTGGCCATGCTGACCAACGGAAACCTGGTCATCACCTGGGACTCCAAGATCACCACTGGCCCCGACAGGTCAGGCTTCAGCATGTGGGCGCGAATCTACACCCCCGACGGCATCCCGGTGGGTAACGAGTTCCTTGTGAACACCTTCACCCCTGGCGACCAACTGAACGGCTACGCGATCGCGCGACCGGGTGGCGGTTTTGTAGTGGTCTATGAGTCCGTTGCCGACCAGGCTCCTGGCGCAGGCACACTTGGCATTTATGCGCAGTTCTTTGACAATGCGGGCAACCGGATCGGCCAGGAGCTGCGTATCCACCAATTGGAGTACGGCACCCAGACCAAGCCAGATGTGGCCTTCCTTGAAGATGGGCGAATGTTCGTCAGCTGGACCGACGCAGGTGTAGGCGATGATAGTGGCTCAGCTATCAAGGGTCGAATCATCGATATCGATACCACCTTGAACCTGGGTATTATCCCACAGGTACCAGGCATCGAAGACGCTACGCAGTTCCTGGCCGCCGATGCAACCCAGGGCAGCCTGTGGATGCTCTTCGACGACGGTTCCGCCTCCGGCCTGCTGCTCGACAGCGCGGTGCTGTCTTCCGTCCGCGGCGGCGCCGGCAATGATTTCATCGCCATCAAGGACACGTCCTTCGCGATGATCGACGGCGGCGACGGCATCGACACCCTGCTGCTGGATGGCAAGAA
>NZ_FZPC01000066.1 GCF_900187975.1 Pseudomonas delhiensis
TTCTTGCCATCCAGCAGCAGGGTGTCGATGCCGTCGCCGCCGTCGATCATCGCGAAGGACGTGTCCTTGATGGCGATGAAATCATTGCCGGCGCCACCGCGGACGGCAGACAGCGCGGCGTTGTCGAGCAGCAGGCCGGAGGCGGAACCGTCGTCGAAGAGCATCCACAGGTTGCCCTGGGCTGCATCGGCGGCCAGGGGTTCCGCGCCGCTCTTGACAGCCGCATCCTGCGGCGTCACGCCCAGGCCCAGGGTGCTCTCCAGGTCGATGATGCGGCCCTTGATGGCAGAGCCGCTACCATCGCCAACGCCGTAGTCGGTCCAGGTCACGAACAGGCGGCCGTCGGCTAGGAAGGTCAGCTCCGGCCACTCCTGGTTGCCGGAGACCAGTTGGTTGATGCGCATTTCCTGGCCGACGCGGTTGCCGGCATCGTCGAAGAACTGCAGGTAGATGCCGTAGGTGCCGGCCCCCGGCGCCTTGTCCGCCTGCGAGGCGTATACCGTCACGAAGCCGCCTTCCGGACGGGCAACGGTAATAGGGCGCTTCTGATCCCCGGGCGTGAAGGTGTTGATCAGGAACTCGTTACCCACTGCGGTGCCGTCGGGGCTATAGATGCGGCCCCAGACCCCTCGGACGCCCTGGTCCGGTCCGTTGGTGTCGTTCGAATCCCAGGTGACGATGAAGTTGCCATTGGCAAGCTCCGCGACGCTCGGGGTGCCCTGGGTACCCGCAGTGGTCTCGTTGGCGCGAATCTCGGCGCCGAACGTCTGGGACTTCGGATCGTATACCCGGAAATAGACATCGGCGGCCGTGGTTTCCTTCGCGTAGGTGATCACGACCTGGCCACCTTCCAGCGTTGCCACGATCGCTCTGGAAGGTGTGTCGGCTTGGCCAGAGAAACCTAGGTTCGCAATGAGCGATTCACTGCCGGGGATCACTTTTCCGTCAGCATCATATTGTGCCGAAACCACCTGCCAAGGTTGCTTGTCGCCCGTTCGTCCTTGCCAAACCACCATGTATCCGCCATCGTCCATTGCCGACAACAATACATTTCTGTTGTATTTGAAACCGGCACGATCGATGAATTTTTCGCCATCGACCTTGACCGTGCCCGTGATGTTGCCGGCGGCATCATAGGTGTAACTGAAGCGTTGGGTATGTACGATGTCGCGACTGTTCTCCCAGCTGTGGTATCCCACAAGGAAGGAGCCGTCATTAAGCGTGATGACATCCGGACGTCCCTGGAAGTCGGCAGTCACGGTGTTGACAAGGAACTCCTGACCGATCGCCATACCGGATGCGTCGTACAGTTGGGCCATGACTTCAGCGCTTCCATTGTGGTTCGACTGCCATACCGTTACGAACCCGCCGTTGGGCAGCGCGCTGGTGGCCGAGTAGGCCTGCTCGCCCTGGGTGCTGGTGTTGACGGTGAACTCCGAGTAGAAGCCCGCATCGATGTCGAGCACCACGCCCTCGATGCCGTAACTGTCAGGGTCGATCTTGTCGCTGTGCCAGGTGACGAAGATATTGCCATCGTCCATCAGCGTGGCATCCAGGATATGTGCCAGATCTATATCGTCCCAGCCTGAGCCCTGGTTACCCCAGGTGTCGGGGTTGACCAGGAATTCATGGCCGATCTTCTGGCTGTTGGCATCGAAGCGTTGGGCGAAGATGCTCGAACCATCGCCATCGCCACCCTCCGAGCCCCAGATCAGCATGTAGCCGCCATCTTCCAGTGCCACGCCGACCGGCTTGTACTGCTTGCCTGCGGTGTACTGGTTGACGATGAAGTCGCCGCTGCCGATCAGCGTGGCCTGGCCGGAGACCGGGTCGACACGGTAGTGGGCCGCGCGAATGTCAGTACCGTTGGCCTGGCTGTCGGCACTGTCCCAGAACACGACGAAACTGCCGTCCTTGAGCGCAATGGCATCCGGGTACTGCTGAGCCTTGTCCAGGGTGGTGTTCAGGGTCAGGATGGGCCCTGCCGCCGAGCCGTCGAGCTTGCGCAGCTGGCCCAGGACGCCATTGCCATTGCCGTCGGCGCCACTCCAGACCGTCAGGTACCAGTCATTGCCGAGGTGGACCATTTCCGGACCGCCCTCCTGGTAGGCGGCGCCCCCTGCCTTGATGACCACCTCATCGCCCACCGGCTGGTTCTGCGCGTCGTAGGTGCGCTGCACGATGGAGCCGCCACTTTGATCGCTGTACCAGGCGACGATATAGCCGCCATCGGGCAGGCCCATGACGCTTGGAGAGCGTTGGGCGCCAGCGGTCGTCTGGTTGATCAGGAATTCATCGGCATGGGCGGCGCCACTGGCGTCGTAGCGGCGGGCCATGACGCCATCCTTGTTAGGGTCGGGACTGCCGGCGTACGACTCCCAGACAACCAGGAACCCGCCATCCGCCAGGGCGGTCACTTGCGGGCTGTCCTGGTTTAGGTAATTGCGCTGGTTGACCAGTTGCTCCTGGCCGAGCTTGATCTTGCCGGTCGGGTCCATGATCTGGAAGAAGACGTCGTATCCGCCATTTTCCTTTTGCGTGTTGTTTTGCCAGGTCACGACCAGGTTGCCGTTGGCCAGCTTGGTGACCTGCGGGTTGTTCTGCCAGCCCACGGCCGTGGTGTTGATCGGTGCTCCAGAACCCTGGCTGCCGCCCAGGTCGAAGCCGCCGAAGCGGTCGTTCTGGGTGACGCTGATGGCGTAGCCGGGGCTGTGCGGCGTGGCATTGCCGGCGGTGTCGGCCTCCACGGCGGTGAAGACGTTCTGGCCGAAGTTCAGCGCATCGGTTACCTCCACCGTCCACTTGCCGTCTATCACCAGGGCCTTGCCGACTTCGCGCTGGCCGTTGGCTTCGGTCACGTACAGGGTGACGGTGTTGCCGCTGGTGCCGGTGCCGCTGACGGTGGGCTTGCGGTCGTCGGTACGGCCGCCGGAGGCGACGTTGCCGGTGACGCTGCCGACATCGTCATGGATGCCGGTGATGCGCAGGTTCGAGGGATCCGGCGCGATCGTGTCGACGACCAGTTGGAACGGCGGGGACAGTTCGCTGGGGGAATGGGTGTCGCTCAGCGCCCTGACCTGGAAGCTGTGGACGCCGTCGGCGAGATCCTCCGAAGGGGTGAAGCTCCAGTGGCCGGCGGGGTTGGCGACGACCTTCTCCAGCAGGACACCGTTGTCGAAGATCTCGATGGTCTCGCCAGGCAGCGCCTTGCCGCCCAGGGTCGGAC
>NZ_FZPC01000065.1 GCF_900187975.1 Pseudomonas delhiensis
GCCTATGCGGCTGAGCTGGCCGAGCTGGTGGGTTATTGCGCAGACCCGGCGCACCGTGGCGTGACTCCTTCGGACTTCCCCTTGGCAGGGCTGAGCCAGGCGCAGTTGGATACGCTGCCGGTGGCTGTGGAGGCGATCGAGGACATCTATCCATTGTCGCCCATGCAGCAGGGCATGCTGTTCCATAGTCTGTACGAGCAGGGTTGCGGCGACTACATCAACCAGATGCAGGTTCCGGTGGCCGGCCTGGATGTCGAGCGCTTCCGTGCGGCCTGGCAGGCCGCCCTAGAAAGCCACGCGATCCTGCGCAGCGCCTTCTTCTGGGGGGAGGCTTTCGAGACACCGGTACAGGTCGTCCTGCGCGACCTCCGCATCGAGGTGGTGGAGCTGGACGCCCCGGCGTCGGACGCCACGTTGGAGCAACTGGCCGAGCGCGAACGCAGCCGTGGCTTCGACCTGGTTCGGCCGCCGCTGTTGCGTCTGCTGTTGGTACGTACCGGTGCCGCCAGCCACCACCTCATCTACACCAGCCACCACATCCTGATGGACGGCTGGAGCAACGCCCGCCTGCTGGGCGAGGTGCTGCAGCGCTATGCCGGCGAAACGCCAAAGTTGCCGGCGGGAGGCTACCGCGACTATATCGCCTGGCTGCAACGCCAGGACCGCAGCGCCAGCGAGCACTACTGGAAGCAGCAACTGGCCCGTCTCGAGGCGTCGACCCGGCTGGCCCATACACTGCCGGCGGGGGCCGCTGATGGCGCCGCCCATGCCGAATTCGCCTGCATGCTGGACGGCCCCGCGACCCAGCGCCTGCTGCATTTCGCACGGCACCGCCAGGTCACCTTGAACACCCTGGTTCAGGCAGCGTGGCTGCTACTGCTGCAGCGCTATACCGGGCATCCGGTCGTGGCCTTCGGTGCCACCGTAGCAGGGCGCCCAACGGATCTGCCAGGGGTGGAAGAGCAGGTGGGCCTGTTCATCAACACCTTGCCGGTCATCGCCGCACCGCGTGCGGAGCAGGCCCTCGGCGACTGGCTGGTGATGTTGCAGGCACAGAACCTGGAACTGCGCGAGCACGAGCACACACCGCTGTACGATATCCAGCGCTGGGCGGGGCAGGGTGGCGAGGCGCTGTTCGACAGCATCCTGGTGTTCGAGAACTATCCGGTGTCGGAGGCGCTTGAGCAGGCGCCTTCGGGCTTGCGCTTCGGCGAGGTGCTCAGTCGTGAGCAGACCAACTATCCTTTGACCCTCGGAGTGAACCTCGGCGAGCAGTTGAGCCTGCACTTCGACTATGTGCCGGCACTGTTCAGTGCGGAGCATATCCAGCGGCTCGCGGCCCAGTTGCTGTCGCTTCTGCAACGTTTCGAGGAGGCTGCCGGCCGGCCGCTGGGAACACTACCGATACTGGCCGACGATGAGCTTTCCGCGCTGCTGGCGAGCAATGCTCCCTGTCCCTATCCGGTCGAGCCCTTTGTACACCAGCGCATCGCGCGGCTCGCCCGCGAGGATGGCAGCCACACCACGCTGATCTTCGACGGCCGGCACCATAGCCGCAGCGAGATCGAGGCGCGCGCCAACCGCCTGGCCCATGCGCTGATCGACGAGGGCGTGGGCCCAGAAGTGCGGGTGGCGGTCGGCCTGCCACGCGGCGATACGCTCTTGGTGGCGTTACTGGCCGTGCTCAAGACCGGCGGTGTCTATGTGCCGCTGGACATCAACTACCCCCGGGAGCGCCTGGCGTTTCTGCTGGAGGATTCGGGCAGCGCCTTGCTGCTGAGCCTTTCCGGTACCGCCGAATCCTTGCCGGCGCCGAGGGGGGGCCGAGTGCTCTTGCTGGACGAGCTAGACCTCGACGCCTGGCCCGCCCATGAACCCCAGGTGGGCCTGCACCCGGAAAATCTGGCCTATGTAATCTATACCTCCGGTTCCACCGGCAGGCCCAAGGGCGTGGCTGTAGCTCACGGCCCCCTGGCCATGCACTGCCAGGCCATCGGCGAGCGCTATGAGATGAGCGAGGCCGACTGCGAGCTGCACTTCATGTCGTTCGCCTTCGACGGCGCCCATGAGCGCTGGCTGACTGCGCTGACCCACGGTTCCAGCCTGCTGCTTCGCGACGATGAGTTATGGACGGCCGAGCGCACGTACCGTGAGATGCAACACCACGGCGTCACGGTCGCGGCCTTCCCGCCGGCCTACCTGCAGCAACTGGCCGAGCACGCGGAGCACGAGGGCAATCCTCCAGCAGTGCGCATCTACTGCTTCGGTGGCGACGCCGTGCCCCGCGCAAGCTACGAGCGTGCCCGTGCGGCATTGTCGCCGGACTTCATCATCAATGGTTATGGACCCACCGAGACGGTGGTGACCCCGCTGATCTGGAAGGCCGGGCGAGGCGAGGAGTGCGAGGCGGCCTACGCCCCCATCGGCAGCCGTATCGGCGACCGCAGCGCCTACGTGCTGGATGCCGACCTCAACCCGCTGCCCCAGGGCATCACCGGCGAGCTCTACCTGGGTGGCCATGGCTTGGCCCGCGGCTACCTGGACCGACCCGGCATGAGCGCGGAGCGGTTCATCGCGGACCCTTTCACCCGTGGTGGACGTCTGTACCGTACCGGCGACCTGGTGCGGCAGCGCCCGGATGGTACCTTCGAGTATCAGGGGCGGGTGGACAACCAGGTGAAGATCCGTGGCTTCCGTATCGAGCTGGGCGAGATCGAGGCCTGCCTGCTGGCCTGCGACCCTGTGCGCGAAGCTGTGGTGGTGGTGCGCCAGGGCGCGAGCGGCCGCCAACTGGCGGCTTATGTCACGCTCAACTGCCCGCCGGAAAACGGGTTGCGCGAGCGTCTGCTGGAGGAGCTGGGCCAGCGTCTGCCGGGCTACATGGTACCGGCCAGCCTGATGTTGCTGGAGCAACTGCCGCTGACACCCAACGGCAAGATCGATCGCAAGGCCTTGCCCGAGCCGCTTCCGAGCCAGCGCGGCGAGCATTACGTGGCGCCTGGCAACGAGGTGGAAAGGCGCCTGCTGGAGATCTGGCAGGCGGCGCTCAAGCTCGAACGCATCGGTACCTGCGATAACTTCTTCGAGCTGGGCGGCGACTCCATCATCTCTATCCAGGTGGTCAGCCGCGCTCGCGCGGCAGGCATCCATTTCACGCCCAAGGAGCTGTTCCAGCACCAGACGGTGCAAGGGCTGGCCCGGGTCGCCCGCACGGGCGCCGCGGCCCA
>NZ_FZPC01000060.1 GCF_900187975.1 Pseudomonas delhiensis
GCTTTTTCATGGCCTCACCCTCACTGTCGCTGGCCTCTTAGAATGCCACCGTGGCGCCTCGACGCCTCGGTGAGGGTGAGTCCATCCAATTACAGCGTGCCCCTATGGTCCCTGCCATCCCCAAGAGCGTGGCCTACGGCATGACTGTAGGAGCGGGCCCTGCCCGCGATTCGCGCGCAGGGCGCGCTCCTACAAGGGAGCACGTGGTCGACGCCGCGCAGGACTCCGTCCGCGATAATCCTGCCCCGCACCCAAGGCTCCCCGCCTTGCCACATCCCCACAGCTACAGTAGCCTGTCCCGCCTAATCATCCGATGATTGGATGTCTATATGGCCAATCCCCTCAAGCGCTCCCTGGTCGACATCGCCCTGGAGCAGATCCGCCAACGCATCGACAGCGGCGCCTGGGCCCTCGGCCAGCGCCTGCCGCCGGAGCCGGAGCTGGCGGAAATCCTCGGCATGAGCCGCAACACCGTGCGCGAGGCGGTACGCGTGCTGACCTTCTCCGGCGTGCTGGAAGTGCGCCAGGGCGACGGCACCTACGTGCGCGCCTGCGCCGACCCGCTGGACACCATGCTGGCCCTGGCCCGCGGCTCCATCGAGCAGGCCCTGGAGGCGCGCGGGGTGATCGAGGTCGAGGCCGCGCGCCTGGCCGCCCTGCGCCGCAGCGACGCCGACCTGGCCGCCCTGCGCCAGGCCCTGGCGCTCAGCGCCCGGCACCATGGCGGCGACCTGGAGGCCTACGTCGAGCATGACCTGGCCTTCCACCAGCGCGTGGTGGACAGCGCCCACAACCCGCTGCTGAGCGAGCTGTACCGCTACTTCTCGCGGGTGATCCGCGCCGGCCTGCAGCGCACCATCAGCGAACCCGGCCGCCCGCAGCCGCCCTTCGAACTGCACCAGCGCCTGCTGGACGCCCTGGAGCGCCAGGACGCCGAGGCGGCCGTCGCCGCCAACCGCGCGCTGCTGATCTGACCTCCCTTCCCACTGCCTTGCGATAGCTGCCATGTCCCAACGACACCACGCCGACGAACTGCTGATCGACGCCGAGATCGACGAAGTCCCCGCCCCCGCGCCCGCCCCGGTGCGGCCCTGGCTGCTGTTGCTCGGCCTGGTGCTGGTGGCGCTGAACCTGCGCCCGGCGCTGTCGAGCCTGGCGCCGCTGCTGAACATGGTGCGCGAGCACACCGGCCTGTCGGCCGCCGCCGCGGGCCTGCTGACCACCCTGCCGGTGCTCTGCCTGGGCCTGTTCGCCCCGCTGGCGCCCCGCCTGGCGCGGCGCCTGGGTGCCGAGCGGGCGGTGCTGGCGATCCTCCTGCTGCTGGCCGCCGGCATCGTCCTGCGCAGCCTGTTCCCGATCGCCGGGCTGTTCCTCGGCAGCCTGGTGGCCGGCGCCAGCATCGGCGTCATCGGCGTGCTGCTGCCGGGCATCGTCAAGCGCGACTTCCCGCACATCGCCGGGACCATGACCGGCGTCTACACCATGGCCCTGTGCCTGGGCGCGGCGTTGGCCGCCGGGGCCAGCGTGCCCCTGGCCGGGCTGTTCGGCGGCAGCTGGCAGCCGGCCCTGGCCGCCTGGGCCCTGCCGGCGGTGCTCGCCGCGCTGGTCTGGCTGCCGCAGACGCGCCAGGTCCACCACGCCCACCGCCAGGCGTTCCAGGTCAAGGGCCTGTGGCGCGACCCGCTGGCCTGGCAGGTGACCCTGTACATGGGCCTGCAGTCGTCGCTGGCGTACATCGTGTTCGGCTGGCTGCCGTCGATCCTCATCGACCGCGGCCTGAGCCCGACGGCCGCCGGGCTGATGATGTCCGGCTCGGTGATGGTGCAGCTGCTCAGCGCCCTGGGCGCCCCCTGGTTCGGCACCCGCGGCCGCGACCAGCGCCTGGTGGTGTTCCTGGTCCTGGCGCTGACCCTCGCCGGCCTGCTCGGCCTGCTCTACGCGTCCACCGGCAGCCTGTGGCTGTGGGCGGTGGTGCTCGGCCTGGGCCAGGGCGGCACCTTCAGCATCGGCCTGGCGCTGATCGTGCTGCGCTCGCCCGACGCCCACGTCGCCTCGCACCTGTCCGGCATGGCCCAGGGCGTGGGCTACACCCTGGCCGCCCTGGGGCCCTTCCTGGTCGGCCTGGTGCACGACCTGAGCGACGGCTGGGACGCGGTGGGCGCCATCTTCGTGGCGATCAGCCTGGGCGCGCTGATCGCCGGCCTCGGCGCCGGCCGCGACCGAATGGTGGGCGTACGCAGCGAGGCGCTCCAGTAACGGCGCGTCCCCGTAGGGCGCATAACGCCTAAGGCGTTATCCGCCGTCGTCGCCGGGTTCCGCGCATGGGCCAGCGGCGGATAACCGCGAACGGTTATTCGCCCTACGGTTCTGTAGGAGCGCGCCCTGCGCACGAAACCGGCCTAGGGCGCCTTGTCCCCCGGCCCGCCCGGCGGCAGGGCGCCGCGCTTGGGGCTCTCGATCCAGTCGTTGACCAGGTTGTAGACCACCGCCAGCAGCACCGGGCCGAGGAACAGGCCGATGAAGCCGAAGCTGAGCAGCCCGCCGAGCACCCCGAGCAGCACCACCACCAGCGGCAGGTTGCCGCCGCGGCTGATCAGATAGGGCTTGAGGATGTTGTCCACGCCGCTGATGACGAAGAAGCCCCAGATGCCCAGGAACACCCCGTAGCCGTACTCGCCCTGGAAGAACAGCCAGACGGTGGCCGGGCCCCAGACCAGTGGCGGGACCATCAGCAGGCTGCAGACGAAGGTCAGCAGGCCGAGCAGGATCGGCCCGGGCACCCCGGCGATGCTGAAGCCGACGAAGGCCAGCACCGCCTGGGCCGCCGCGGTGCCTATCACGCCGTTGACCACCCGCTGCACGGTACCGGCGATCAGCTCCATGTAGTGTTCGGCGCGCGGGCCGATCAGGCGTTCCAGCATCTGGTAGGCGAAGGCCTCCAGGCGCTTGCCGTCGCGGTAGAAGAAGAAGATCAGCACCAGGCTCAGGACCAGCTCGAAGATGCCCCCGGCCAGCTTGGCCGAGCGCGCCAGCAGCCAGTTGCCCACCTCGCCCATGTAGGGCTTGAGCGCGGAGAAGATGGCCACCCCCTGCTGGTCGATGGAGTACCACCAGCCGATCAGCCGGTCGCCGATCAGCGGCGTGCGCGCCAGCCAGCTCGGCGGCGGCGGCAGCCCGGAGACCTGGAGGTTCTTCACCAGCTCGACGCCGGCGCGCAGCTTGTCCGCCAGGCCGAAGCCCAGGCCCAGCAGCGGCACCGCCACCAGGATGATCCAGAAGGCGGTCAGCACGCCCGCCGCCAGGGCCTCGCGGCCACCCAGCAGGCGCGTCAGCAGGCGCATCAGCGGCCAGCTGGCGAAGGCCAGCACGGCGGCCCAGAACAATGCCGTCCAGAACGGCGCCAGCACCCACAGGGTGGCGGCCAGCAGGACCACCAGGAGGATGCGCAACAGCAGGTTATCGAACATCGGGGCCGGACTCCTTCTCGGTACGGCGACGGCAGCCGGGCGCTCGTTGCGTCCAGCTTCAGCGTAGGCGAATCAGCGCAGCCAGGTCAGGTGCAGCCCGTCCCCTTCGCCGCCGCCCAGCTCCAGGCGGGCATCGCGCACGCCCTGTGCGGTGAGCGCGCTGCGCCAGTCGGCGGCATGGGCCCCGGCCAGCTCGACGCGCACGCCGGTGTCCTGGCGCAGGGTGCGCACCAGCAGGTCGAGCCAGGCGCCACCGGGTTCGGCGGGCACATGGCTGAGGGTCAGCTCGCCGTTGGCCTTGAGCAGGCGCATCAGGGTCGCGGCGCTGGGCAGCAGTTCGCCCAGTGCGCTGCCGGCGTCCAGCTGCTCGGCGTGCAGGTAGGCACGGCGGTTGCCACGGGTGATGGCGTAGACCGCCAGCAGGCTGTCCTGCTGCGGCGCGGCCAGGCGCACCAGCAGGTAGGCCTGCTGGTCGTCCGGGCCGTAGAGGCTGGATTTGCCGAACACGGCGTTGGCCAGCAGGCTGCTGGAGCCGCAGTCGCGGCCCTCGCACCAGAACAGCGGGGTGGCATCGGCCTTGAGCAGGTCCTTGCGCGCGGCGGCGAAGGCGTTGGCGCTGGAGTCCTCGTCGGGCAGGCGGTAGGTCAGCGCGGTGAGCTGGCCGAGGGCGCGCACCTCGCCTTCCATGCGCAGGCGCCCGCTGATGCGGCTGATCGGCCCCAGCGGGTAGACCCGCTCGGTACCGGGGGCGCTGCTGAAGTCGACGATTTCCGCCCTCGGGAAACGGGGCAGCAGGCTCAGGTCGTGGCTGTCGGGAACGTCGGCGGCGAAGACGCTGGCCGCGAACAGCGTGCCCACCAGGGGCAGCAGGAAGAAGCGAGGCATGTCAGGCGTCGCACCTCCGTTGCGCACGCTGCGGGGCGTGCGCGCCCGGGCCGCTGGAATCCTTGGGGCCGCCCGGCGTGGCGGTGGCGAAGAGCTGAATCATGCAGAATCTCCCGACTGCGATCCATGCAGCGTCGTGGCAAGCCCAGCTTTAGTCAAGCGGGGTGCGGCAACGGGGTGTTTCCCCCGCGGCTACACGTCCAGGAACGGCTGGAAGATCGCCGCCACCGCCTGCGCGCCTCCTTCGTCGTCCAGGTGCAGGTGATGGCCGCCGGACAACTCGTGGATTGCGAAGGGGCGCCCGTCGAGCAACTGGCGGATGCCCGGCTCGGCGGCGAGCATGCCGCCCCGGGCCAGCACCAGGCTGACCGGGCACTGCACGGCCTGGACGAAGCTCGCGGCGTGGGCACGGGTGAAACGCAGCGGCGAGGGCAGCGTCAGGCGCGCGTCGCTGCGCCAGGTGAAGCCGCCGGGCACCGGCATCAGCCCGCGCCGGGCCAGCAGTTCGGCGGCCTCGCGGCTGACCGCGCCGACGCCCTTCATGCGTGCCTCCACCGCGCGGTCGATGGCTTCGTACACCGGCTTGCGCTTGTTCGGCAGCGCCAGTTGCGCCTTCAGTGCCTCGCCCAGCTTGGCCGGCGCAGTGTCGGCTTCGCCGGTGTAGGGCACCAGGCCGTCGATCAGCGCCAGGCGCTCGATGCGCTCGGGCATGGCGCCGGCCAGCAGCACCGAGACGATGGCGCCCATGGAGTGCCCGAGCAGCGAGAAGCGCTCCCAGCCCAGTTGCTCGGCCACCGCCAGCACGTCGTAGGCGTAGTCCCACAGCAGGTAGCTGGCCCCGGCGGCGCGGTGCGCCGAGTGGCCATGGCCGGCGAAGTCCAGGGCGACGATGCGCAGCCCGTCCAGCTTCGGCGCCAGGCGCGCGAAGCTCATGGCGTTGTCCAGCCAGCCGTGCAGGGCCAGCACCGGCTTGCCGTCCTCGGGGCCGAACAGATGCGCGGCCAGCTCGATGTGCGGAAGGTTCAGGCGGATCTCTTCGACCTGGGCGCTCATGGGCGGGCATTCTCCTGTTCGGCGCGGCGCTGCCAGCGCTCGACGACCTGCTTGATCAGTTCGGCCGTGTCGCGCGGGCGCTCCAGCGGGAACATGTGCCCGCCGGGCAGCGACAGGGATTCGCCCCAGGGCGCGCGACGCACCGCGCGGGCATGGTGCGGCAGCACCACCCGGCTGTGGCGGCCGCGCACCAGCGCCAGCGGCACCGCCAGGCGCCGCGGGCTGCCCGGCGCGGCGTGGGGCACGTTGCGGTAGATGCTGATCTCGGTGGCCGGGTCGAACTTCAGGCGCAGGCCCTGGCCGCTGGCGGCCAGGCCGTGGCGCACGTAGTCCGCCAGGCAATCCGGGTCGAAGCGGCGGAACAGCGACTTGCCGCCGAAGTAGCGCAGCGCCTCGTCGAAGTCGGCGAAGTCCTCGCGCCGCCCCAGGGTGCGCCCGGCCGGGGTGATGCGGTCGATGAAGCCGAAGCGCTTGGCGGCGCGGATCACCCACTGGTCGGCGAAGGTCAGCGTCGGCGAGTCGAGCATCAGCACGCCGCGGTACAGCTCCGGGCGGCGCAGCGCCGCATGGTAGTGCAGCAGGCCGCCGAGGGAATGGCCGACGCCCCACACCGGCGCGCCCTGCGCTTCCAGGTGGAACAGCAGCTCGTCCACCAGGTTCGCCCAGTTGGCGTTCACCGGAAAGCGCGGGTCGTGGCCGTGCATGTCCAGGTGGCGCACCTCGAATTCCGGCGCCAGGGCCTGGAACAGCTTGCCGTAGGTGGCCGAGGGGAAGCCGTTGGCGTGGGCGAAGAAAAGCGCTTGGGACATGCCGGTGACCGCGTACTGGAGACGGCAGGATTCTCCCCCAGGCGGCAGCGGGCGACAATGGCCGGGCCCACCGCCGGCCAGGGCAGTCCGGCCAAAAGCCAGGCCTCAGCGTTGACGCAGGCGCGCCGGCGGCAATCCGTAGGTGCGGCGGAACAGGCGGCTGAAGTGCGCCTGGTCGTAGAAGCCCAGGCTCAGCGCCACCTCGCTCAGCGGCTGGCCGGCGAGCACCCGCGGCAGGGCGCGCTCCAGGCGCAGCTGGGTCAGCCACTGGTGCGGCGGCAGCCCGCAGTGGTTGCGGAAGCGCCGCAGCACCTGCCAGGGGCTGAGGTCGCAGAAGGCCGCCAGTTCGTCCAGCGTCGGCGGGCTTTCCAGGCGCGACTCCAGCCACTCGCGCAGGCGCCGCCAGATCGCGGCGTCGAAGCCCTGGCGCGGCTCGCGGATGCGCAGGCTGGAAGCATGCCCGAGCAGCGTGGCCAGGCCCTGCCAGAGCCGGCCCTCCTGTTCCAGGCGCTCGCCCCCGGCCAGTACCTGGTGCAGGCCGTGCAGTTGCTGCCGCAGCTGTTCGTCGCGCACCTGGCTGGCCAGCAGCCGCGGCGTGCCCTGGCGGCCGTCGCTGAGGCTGCGCGCGGCCTGCTCCAGCCACTGCGGCTCGATGGACAGTACGCGGATGCGATAGCCGTCCTCCCCCTCGCTGGCGCCGTCGTGGATGCTTTCCGGGCTCATCAGCAGGATGTCGCCACCACCGGCCAGGCAGCGTTCGCCGGCGTGCACGTAGCGCTGGCGACCGTCGAGCATCAGTCCGATGTGGTAGTCCAGGTGGAAGTGCCGGGGGAAGGCGAAACGGTGGTACTCGGCGTCGATGTAACGCACGCCGGGCAGCCCGCTGCGGTGGTGTTCGATGCGTTCCATGGGCCTACTCTAGCGCCGCGGCGCGGGTAGGTCTTGGATAAAATTGCGGGCTGGGGAATCCCATGGGGACGAATCGCGGACGGAGTACGCCCAACGGATTTCCGATGGGGTTGAGGCGGAGGTTGGGGCTCTGCAAAGAGAGCCCTCTCCCCAGCCCTCTCCCTGAAGGGAGAGGGAGCTTGTCCGTGCCGAGAGAAAGCATGGTTTCAGCCGGAAGCTTTCGGCGTTGCCGGCTGACTCACGAATACCCAAGCACTCCGAACGGTCCCCTCTCCCTTCAGGGAGAGGGTTAGGGAGAGGGAGCGGAGTCGATTCAAAACACCGCAGCTGCCGGGAAACGCCATTCGCGAGCAAGCTCGCTCCTACGAAGAGCACGCCCGCTCTTGCTCTGGTTTTTTGGACTTCCAGAGAAACGTCCAAGCGCACCGGAACGCCCCTTCAGAAGGCCGAGCGAAACCGGCGCTCAGGAGGTCATGCGACATGGATGTCGCGAGAGCCCCGATGGGCTACAGGGACGTACCCTCGGGGCGGGCCTCCGTGGCGGGGGAATTCGTGAGGGTAGCCCGGCTTCATCGGGCCCGTATATCGGGGCATGTAGAGGACAAGCACATGGGTAACAAATGAGTTCAGTCACATGGGTGACACTCGCATCGTCAGGTATCGATCATTTCGCTCGTGTTCGTCCAG
>NZ_FZPC01000059.1 GCF_900187975.1 Pseudomonas delhiensis
CACGGCATCGAATCCGGCACCCAGGGTGACTACCTGATCAAGTCGGCGCACTTCGACCACCAAGGACCGGCCAGCATGCCGGCTACCCATCCGGAATATCCGAAACTCGACGCCGCTCAGCGCATAAAACTTCGCATCGCGCGCGCCCCCACGGCTACACAGTCCAATTGGGCCGGCATGCCCTACACCCTGTATGCCGATGGCGCGCCGCTCCAGCAGGGTGTGCTGGACGATACCGGTTATCTCGCCTTCGACCACCAGATCGTCACTCAGCAATATTTGTTGGAGCTGGCAAACGGTGTCAATTACCGGATTCCAATACCCGAGCAATACAGCAACCCCGAGCAGGGTCATTTGGCCAATATGGGCTTCCAAAATCATCCATCACCCACCGACGACCCAGAGATTGGTCCACCCGCGCAGCACACAGACCATCGCAACGACTATGCCGCCTTGCTGAAAGAAATCGCCAAACGGGCCGGGGATGAATCATGACCAAGTGTGAAATCGTAGCGCCACTTTCCCTGCAATACAGCAACGAGGCTACTTGCAACTCTCCCTGGTTCGTCAAAGACACCGAGTACAAACCCAGGCCTGCCAGTTACAAGCCTCTGATCAATGGCGAAGAGGCCTTCCGCGCTGTGCACGAGGCCATCGCCAAGGCGAAGAAGTCCGTGGACATCATCTGCTGGGGCTTCCAGCCGTCGATGTATTTCATTAGGGATCGCAGCGCCCCCAGTATCGGCGAGCTGCTGATGAACAAGGCTAAAAAAGACAAAGTGCGCGTGCGCATCCTCGGCTGGGAAGCTCCCTTCAATTTGGCCGGATACTTCGCAGGGGAATCCAACCTGCCGGGTAAAGGGTATGTACGAATCGGAGACCGTGCCGGGCAAACCGCGACCAACGAACAATATGCTTACGACCGTAAGTGGTTCGATGAATGCTCAGCCGGGGACAACCAGGCAGCGGATTGGACAAAGGCTTGTCCTGTCTTTGTCAGCCGGGGCTTCGATCCTTTGCAACGAACTGAGATTGCTTATCAGGCGGCCTTGCATAGCCTCGACCCTGCCCTCAGCAAATTGACGATTGCATTTTTGGCTGGAGCCGCCACCCACCACCAGAAGACCGTTCTGGTCGATTATGAAATTCCCGAACTCGCTGTCGGCTTTGTGATGGGCCACAACATGCTCGACGAGTACTGGGACACTGACCAGCATTCGGCTTGGGGGCGCACCCCTACCGACAGGCCCGCCGCTAATGCGGGGGCGCGTGGTCGACTACCGCGGCAGGACATCTCCAGTCGCGTCACTGGTCCGATACTGGCTCACCTACATCACAACTTTGCTACTGGCTGGCGAGTGGAGACGGGAGAAAATCTGTTCGTTTCACGAAATGCCGAGGCGGTTGCGCAGCAGTTGCCTCTTGGCAAAGAGGGCACACCGCTCATGGCTCAGCTTTTGCGTACCCAAGCACAGGAGCGCCAGCGGAATATCGAAAGCCTCTACCTCCAGGCCGTCAACAACGCCACCCAGTTCATCTACATCGAAAACCAGTACTTCCGCTGGCCAGCGTTGGCCGATGCCATTCTGAAAACCGCCAAGAAACAGACTAATAAAGGCCGCGACCCCGGCTTGCACGGTGCACTGCACCTGTTCGTGGTTACCAATGCCAACGAGGAAGGCGTAGGCCCCGGCATCGTCAACACCCAGCGTATGCTCGAACTGCTGGGGCGCGAAGACGGCATGCCGGAAGTCACCAAGCTACGCCGTATCGACCAGGCCAAAGAGCGCGCCGCCGAACAGGAACCGGCTTGGTCCGAACGCCTTGAGCGCAAGGCCACTGAGTGGGTAACAGCCTTACCTGACGCACTGAACGGGACAGACCTGGGTGAAAGAGCGCGCGACGCCCAGCGCCAGGCCGACGAACAAGCACGTCAACGCAAGGCCGAGCTGGAGCGGGAAGTCGAAGCCATCAAGAAGAGCGAAATCAAGCGCCCACCCGAGCGGCCCGGCCTGAAAGTCCATGTGTGCTCCCTGGTGGCCAAGGACTCCCCCGCCGACGCCTGGATGCCGGTGTACATCCACTCCAAGCTGATGATCATCGACGACGTCTTCACCACCCACGGCTCGGCCAACATCAACACCCGCAGCATGCAGGTGGACAGCGAGATGAATATCGCCCATGAGGAAATGGCCGTGACGCAACCCATGCGGCGGCGATTGTGGGATCTGCATACCAATGGAAAAGGGGCGCAGGATGACCCGAAAAGCGCTTTCGATGTTTGGCAGAAGGTAATCAATGATAACAAGGGGTTGCAATCAAAGAGACAACCTCCCTTGGCACCAATTATCGAGTTCTACTTCGACCCCACCGAACTGAAGAATCAAGACTGATGCGCCGCCTCCTCCTGCTCGCCTACCTGCTGCTCGCTGCCTGTGATGGCGGCAGCGCCGTCAATGCCCCGCAAAAGGAAATCGCCGTGGACCCACTCACCCAGATTCGCACCAACCTGGCCTTCACCTGCAAGCACGAAGCGTTTCCCCAGCCCACGGCGGACAGCGACACGCTGTTCCACTACGCCCGCTGGCTGCAGAAAAACAACCAACTCCAGGAAGACCCGGCCGTGGATGTTCAGGTGGAGAGGCTCTACCGCATTGCTGCCGAGCACGGTCACGCCAAGGCCAGTATCAACCTGCAGAACGGTTCCATGCAGGGCGTCTTCAAGTTGCGCAGCGATGAGCAACTACGCCTGGCCGAGCAACTGATCGAGGCCAAGGTTGGCGCCGGCTATGCCTTCATTGCCATCGGCCTGCAACAGGGCGCGCTGGGGTTGGCGCAAGATAACGAGATGGCCCTGCGGTATTACCGCAAGGCCGCTGACATGGGCAGTCCGGAAGCTCAGGCTTATGTGGCTGACAAGCTAGCGCCTAGTGATATGGCTCCGGATATCGCTCGGCAGATGCGACACTGTGCAGCAGAACAGGGCAATGGTGAGGCAGCTAATGCTCTAGGGGTGGATCACAAACTTGAAAGGGAATACCGAGAAGCAATTGAAGCATTTCAAATGGGTGTCGCTGCCGGTGATGAAACCTCTGCGAGCGTCTTAAATGAGGGTTTTCGCAACCCTCCGGCCTCCAATACGCTTGATTATCTCAATCTTAACGAAGACCTAGAACGGGCTGATCGTTACAAAGCTATCTGGAACATTCTCGCGGATTACTCCTACGCTTCGCCCACAGTCCCCGAGATCAATGACATCCTGCCGCTGCCACCCGCCAAGTTGCCGCCTTGGGACGGCAAACTGAAATGGCTGGAAGAGCGCAAGGCCAATATCCCACCGCCCAAACCCAGTGAGGCGTTGATCGAGCAGTTGGCCAAGGCCAAGGGCCTCGATCCCGCCACCGGCAAACCGTTGCCTGGCTCGCAAGCCTTTATCCGCACCACCAATTACCAGATCTGCCACAGCGGCCAGCCCTGCCCGCGTGCTGGCTATTGGCGGGTGCTCTGGTCCGCCGACCGCACCATCGTCAAGACCGACACTGTTCGCCTGTTCAAGGAAGGCGACATCCTCCCCACCTGGGACGTCAAGCGTTTCATCGTCCGCCCTTGGCCGCTGAAGGATAAAACCACGCTGACTAACGAAGCCGTGGAATGGAGCTTCTACGGCGATGCATAAGGGCTTTGTGGTGTGGGGTCTCTGTCTGCTGCTTGCCGCCTGTGATGCCGGCAGCACCGCCAAGGCTCCGCAAAAGGATACCGCTGTGGACCCGCTCACCCAGATTCGCGCCAACCTGGCCTTCACTTGCAAACACAAAGAGTTTCCTCCACCCACGGCGGACAGCGACACGTTGTTCCACTACGCCCGCTGGTTGCAGAAGAACAACCAGCTCCAGGAAGACCCGACCGTAGATGCTCAGGTGGAAAGGCTCTACCGAATCGCTGCCGAGCACGGTCATGCCAAGGCCAGTATCAACCTGCAGAACGGTTCCATGCAGGGCGTTTTCAAGCTGCGTAGCGATGAGCAACTACGCGTGGCCGAGCAACTGATCGAGGCCAAAGTCGCCGCCGGCTACGCTTTTGTTGCTATCGCCCTGCAACAGGGAGCACTGGGATTAGCCCAGGACAACGACATGGCCCTGCGGTATTACCGCAAAGCTGCTGACATGGGCAGTCCGGATGCTCAGGCTTATGTGGCTGACAAGCTGGCTCCCAGCGATATGGCGCCGGATATCGCGCGGCAGATGCGCCGTTGTGCGGCGGAGCAAGGCAATGGCTCGGCCGCCAGTGATCTTGGGGTGAATCTCAAGAACAATAAAAGATATAGGGAGGCGCTAGAAGCATTCCAATTGGGAGTGCAAGGCGGAGATGAAAGCTCAGCCTCCTTTCTGAGCGACGGTTTTCGCAATCCTCCTCCTACCGATACCCTGTACTACCTCGGTCAACAGGAGGACGTAGAACGAGCTAATCGTTACAAGACCATTTGGCGCATCCTCGCGCGTTACTCCTACGCCTCGCCCACAGTCCCCGAGATCAACGACATCCTGCCGCTGCCACCCGCCAAGCTGCCGCCGTGGGACGGCAAACTGAAATGGCTGGAAGAGCGCAAGGCCAATATCCCACCGCCCAAACCCAGCGAGGCGTTGATCGAGCAGTTGGCCAAGGCCAAGGGGCTCGATCCCGCCACCGGCAAACCGCTGCCTGGCTCGCAAGCCTTTATCCGCACGACCAATTACCAGATCTGCCATAGCGGCCAGCCCTGCCCGCGTGCTGGCTATTGGCGGGTGCTCTGGTCCGCCGACCGCACCATCGTCAAAACCGAAACCATCCGCAAGTTCAAGGAAGGCGACATCTTCCCCACCTGGGACGTCAAGCGCTTCATCGTTCGCCCCTGGCCGCTGCAAGACAAAACCATCCTGACTCACGAAACCGTGGAATGGAGCTTCTACGGCGATGCATAAGGGCTTTGTGGTGTGGGGGCTCTGTCTGCTGCTTGCTGCCTGCGATGCTGGCAGCACCGCCAGTGCCCCGCAAAAGGATATCGCCGTGGACCCGCTCACCCAGATTCGCGCCAACCTGGCCTTCACTTGCAAACACGAAGAGTTTCCTCAATCCACAGCGGACAGCGACACTCTGTTCCACTACGCCCGCTGGCTGCAGAAGAATAACCAGCTTCAGGAAGACCCGACCGTAGATGCTCAGGTGGAAAGGCTCTACCGAATCGCTGCCGAGCACGGTCATGCCAAGGCCAGCATCAACCTGCAGAACGGTTCCATGCAGGGCGTCTTCAAGCTGCGCAGCGATGAGCAACTACGCCTGGTCGAGCAACTGATCGAGGCCAAAGTCGCCGCCGGCTACGCTTTTGTTGCTATCGCCCTGCAACAGGGTGCGCTGGGATTGGCGCAGGACAACGACATGGCCCTGCGGTATTACCGCAAGGCTGCTGATATGGGCAGTCCTGAGGCACAGTTCTATGTAGGTGAAAAATTGGAGCCCATTGATGTAGAACCACAAGTGGCGATGCAGATGTTTCGTTGTGCAGCCGAGCAGGGGGAAGGGAAGGCTGCACTGGCTCTGGGGATTTCTCTACAAATTAACAAGCAATATCGTGAAGCGTTAGAAGTATTCCAGCTTGGCGTCATGGCGGGGGATGAAATCTCGGCGGGAAAATTAGGTAAGGCTTTTCGTAACCCACTCCCTTCCAATAGCCTGCACTACCTTGGGTTACAGGAAGACCCCGAACGCGCTGATCGTTACAAAGCTATCTGGAGCATTCTCGCAGATTACTCCTACGCCTCGCCCACAGTTCCCGAGATCAATGACATCCTGCCTCTGCCGCCTGCCAAGCTCCCCGCGTGGGATGGCAAACTGAAATGGCTGGAAGAGCGCAAGGCCAATATCCCACCGCCCAAACCCAGTGAGGCGTTGATCGAGCAGCTGGCCAAGGCCAAGGGGCTCGATCCCGCCACCGGCAAACCGCTGCCTGGCTCGCAAGCCTTTATCCGCACGACCAATTACCAGATCTGCCACAGCGGCCAGCCCTGCCCGCGTGCTGGCTATTGGCGGGTGCTCTGGTCCGCCGACCGCACCATCGTCAAAACCGAAACCATCCGCAAGTTCAAGGAAGGCGACATCTTCCCCACCTGGGAGGTCAAGCGTTTCATCGTCCGCCCCTGGCCGCTGAAGGATAAAACCACGCTGACTCACGAAGCCGTGGAATGGAGCTTCTACGGCGATGCATAAGGGCTTTGTGGTGTGGGGTCTCTGTCTGCTGCTTGCCGCCTGTGATTCCGGCAGCAGCGTCAATGCCCCGCAAAAGGATACCGCCGTGGACCCACTCACCCAGATTCGCACCAACCTGGCCTTCACCTGCAAGCACGAAGAGTTTCCTCAATCCACAGCGGACAGCGACACTCTGTTCCACTACGCCCGCTGGCTGCAGAAGAATAACCAGCTTCAGGAAGACCCGACCGTAGATGCTCAGGTGGAAAGGCTCTACCGAATCGCTGCCGAGCACGGTCATGCCAAGGCCAGCATCAACCTGCAGAACGGTTCCATGCAGGGCGTCTTCAAGCTGCGCAGCGATGAGCAACTACGCCTGGTCGAGCAACTGATCGAGGCCAAAGTCGCCGCCGGCTACGCTTTTGTTGCTATCGCCCTGCAACAGGGTGCGCTGGGATTGGCGCAGGACAAGGACATGGCCCTGCGGTATTACCGCAAGGCCGCTGATATGGGTAGCCCCGAAGCGCAGGCATACGTGGCCGATAAGCTGGCGCCTAGCGATATGGCCCCGGAGATTGCGCGGCAGATGCGCCGTTGTGCTGCTGAGCAAGGGAATGGGAAAGCAGCACGTGCACTTGCTGTCGATCTTCAATATGGACGGCAATATTCAGCGGCAGTTGAGGCCTTTCAATTGGGGGTGGCAGCCGGTGACGAAACTTCAGCGGGGTGGTTGAGCGACGCCTTTCGTAATCCCCCTCCCTCTGATGGCCTGAATTATCTAGATCAAGCTGAAGACCTAGAACGGGCTGATCGTTACAAGACCATTTGGCGCATCCTCGCGCGTTACTCCTACGCTTCGCCCACAGTCCCCGAGATCAATGACATCCTGCCGCTGCCACCCGCCAAGTTGCCGCCTTGGGACGGCAAGCTGAAATGGCTGGAGGAGCGCAAGGCCAATATCCCACCGCCCAAACCCAGTGAGGCGTTGATCGAGCAGCTGGCCAAGGCCAAGGGCCTCGATCCCGCCACCGGCAAACCGCTGCCTGGCTCGCAAGCCTTTATCCGCACGACCAATTACCAGATCTGCCACAGCGGCCAGTCCTGCCCGCGTGCTGGCTATTGGCGGGTGCTCTGGTCCGCCGACCGCACCATCGTCAAAACCGAAACCATCCGCAAGTTCAAGGAAGGCGACATCTTCCCCTCCTGGGAAGTAAAGCGCTTCATCGTCCGTCCCTGGCCGCTGAAGGACAAAACCACCCTGACTCACGAAACCGTGGAATGGAGTTTCTACGGCGATGCTTAAGGGCGGGTTGGTCTGGGGGCTTTGCTTGGCACTGGCCCGTCGCAGCGGGTTCGCCACTGCCCGGCCGGCAGCGCTGGATTCGCTCTCAACCATCAATGCCAAGCACTTCATTGATCACTGTTCGCCCCATATTTAACGAGTTAAAGCATGAGCAAATTGTTGAGTGGTAGATACTGGTTAGCCATAGGTGTGGTGTCAGCCACTGTTGGGCTGTGTCTCGCCTTCTTTAGCGTTGCGGCAGTTGGGTTGTCTGTTAGCGGAAGCGGCTGTGGTCGTCAGTGCGAAGAAACAGTGGCTGCCTGCACTTATTTTGCCAAGTGGTTTCTAAGTCTGGCTGTGTTTTCCGCCGTTTTCTCCGTGAGCTTGATATGGATACAGAAGGTTCCCGTATCGGGTGGTTGGAGAGTCGTCATTACGACGTTCAACCTACTGATGCTGTTGGTATGCGGAGTTGTGCTGTTCTTGCTCGCTGAATGAGTTTCCTAAGGACTCAAGCGCTAGCCTTCAATCACTCTCTCGGGGCGATTTAAGTGCATGACGGCGCTCAAATACTTCAATAGAAGGGGCAATTCATGAAAGGTGTTATCCGCATCGGCGACAAGAACACCAGCGGCGGCACTGTGCTGGAGGGTTCGCAAACCATGAAGTTCCACGGCATTGGTGCGGCACGCGTAGGGGACAAAACAAGTTGCCCGGTGCACGGCCCCACCGTGGTAATGGAGGGCCATCCGGTATTCAAGGATCACGGTGTGCCGGTGGCGTTTCATGGTCATCGCTGTGCCTGCGGTTGCGCACTGCTGACGTCATTGCCTGAGGCCACAGCGAGCTGACATGCCGGTGAGATTGGATAGGGTGCCGGCGCCTGCTGTGCGGCCGTCACCTATACGTTTCTGGCGGTGGCTGATCGGGCTGCGCCGTTCCTGGCGTTGGGCCTTGGGCTGACGCTCTGGCGCGGCGGTGCGTCGCTGGAGCAGCAGCCGGTGAAGTTCTGGTTCGTGGTTTTGGGCCTGTCTTTCTTGGCGTGGTGTGTGTTGGTGGCGCTTCGCCTACTGGCCTATTGGGGGGCGGAGGCCGCCGCCAATGGCTGGGATCGAGCCCGCGAAGCAGAGCTGTTGCAGATGATGCGCCGAGGCCGGCGCTCGCAGCAGGTACTGGCGGTCAGCCTGCGTACGGCTCTTGGTGCTGGTGAGATGCAATGCTCCGCGTTGATCAAGGGCGAGACCGCACTGCGGGCGCAAACGTCCTGGCAGGAGCGCTCGGCGCGGCATAGTCGCCTTGCTGTCGATGAAGCACTGCCGCTGGTGGAGCGTCTCCGCGAGCAACTGGTGGGGGTACTGGAAGAGTTGGCTGTAACGCTGGAGAAGTTGCCGGCGAGCAGACCCCTGGCGTTAGTGCTGGAGCCCAGTAGCGCAGTCGAAGAACAGCAGTTGTCCACACCGCATGGCCTGTGCCGGGTGTGACTTCAACTTATCGAAAGCGAGCGCAAGGGCTCAGGCATTGGAAGGCAAGTCGTCTATCGGTCGGTACTTGGAGTCTGTGCCTCTGGCCCCTGATGAGCGAGCCATTGCCGAAGGCGACTTGGAAAAGCTGGAGAGTGTCATTCGTAAGCTCGATAACGTGCCCACCCTGGATGGCAGGACACCAAGCGAAATTGGGCTTAAGAACCAGAGTGGTTGAGGTGCCATATTCCGCTTTTCGACTCTGGCAACGGCAAGTACTGGATTGCCTCCGGTACGAAAGACATCCCCGGCTTACGCTTTGAGTACCCTTCTTCTCAAGGCATTTTCTGAGTCAGATCGCAAGACGTTTCCCAAATATTCTTTTAGCAAAATTTTGCCATTGAAGAAATTATACTGGGTAGTAATTATCAACCCAAATTAATTCCTCAGGCCTGCCTAGGTTGCCGCCTTTCGTAATTTCAGACGAATCCTATAGAACGTTCTGGTGATTGCGGTTTAGTTTATTTCATAGAAGTAACTGCGATTTCAGACCATTGCGCGTCATGGCTGTTGTTAATTCCCAACAGCAGCCCGTACGTGCATTGGAACAAGGGACTGTAAAGCAAGATCACGATGCCATTTTCACAGTGGAAGGTATGGACCTGTCGATGGTCTCGCAGATGCTCAATCGAACGCCTTAGCAAGGATCGCTCCATGGCCCAGTTCACTCGCCTCCGCCTCAATCCGAATCGCGCCCAGCCCCTGATCGAGTTCTGCCTACTGCTCGGTAGCGGCGCCCGCAACATCGACAACCTGCTCAACCAGCAAATCCTGCCGGTGCTCAGCCAGCAACTGCTGCAGCGCCAAACGACGGCCGTCACGCACGGCTACAGCGCTGATGACGGTATCGC
>NZ_FZPC01000070.1 GCF_900187975.1 Pseudomonas delhiensis
GAACTGCAGGTAGATGCCGTAGGTGCCGGCTCCCGGCGCCTTGTCCGCCTGCGAGGCGTATACCGTCACGAAGCCGCCTTCCGGACGGGCAACGGCAACCGGGCGCCTTTGGATGTTCGGCGTGAAGGTATTGATCAGGAACTCGTTGCCCACCGCGCTGCCGTCGGGTGCATAGATACGGCCCCAGACCCCCCCGGCCCCCTGATCCAGTCCTTTGGTGTTGTACGAGTCCCAGGTGACGATGAAGTTGCCGTTGGCCAGCTCCGCGACGCTCGGGGTGCCCTGGAGATCCGCGGTGGTCTGGTTGGCGCGAATCTCCGCGCCGAAGGTCTGGGACTTCGGATCGTATACCCGGAAATAGATATCGCCGGCGTTGACTTCCTTCGAGTAGGTCATCACGACCTGGCCACCCTCCAGCGTTGCCACGATCGCTTTCTGGTGGGGGGTGGCAACACTGCTCCAGAGGAAGTCCGTTACGACCTGCTCGGTGCCCACCATGACGCCATTGGCATCGTACTGGCGGCACATGACCTTCCACGGCTGGTTGTCGGTCGTCCGTGCGTTCCAGACCAGCATGTAGCCGCCATCGTCCAGCGCGGAAAGCATCGGGAAGCAGTTGTAGCGCTGGCCCGCGCCCTTGAAGGCCTGTTCGCTGCCGATGGGAGTGGCCGCGGTGATGTTACCTGCTTCGTCATGGCTGTAGCCAAAGCGTTGCGTACGTATCACGCTGTCGCCATTTTCTCCGCTGTAGTAGCTAACGATGAAGGTGCCATCCTGCAGCGTCACGATGTCGGGACGAACCTGGCTGCTGGCATAGACGGTATTCACCCGGAACTCGCCACCGATCGGCATGCCGGATGCGTCATGCAGTTGTCCGATGATGTCGAAATCCCCGGAATGCGCGGACTGCCATACCGTTACGAAGCCGCCATTGGGCAGCGCGCTGGTGGCCGAGTAAGACTGCTCGCCCTTGGTGCTGGTATTGACGGTGAACTCCGAGTAGAAGCCCGCGTCGATGTCGAGCACCACGCCCTCGATGCCGTAACTGTCCGGGTCGACCTTGTCGCTGTGCCAGGTGACGAAGATATTGCCATCGTCCATCAGCGTGGCATCGAGGATATGTTCCAGGTCTACATCGTCCCAGCCTGAGCCCTGGTTACCCCAGGTGTCGGGGTTGACCAGGAATTCATGGCCGATCTTCTGGCTGTTGGCATCGAAGCGCTGGGCATAGATGGCCGAGCCATCGCCATCGCCACCCTCCGAGCCCCAGATCAGCATGTAGCCACCGTCTTCCAGGGCCACGCCGACCGGCTTGTACTGCTTGCCTGCGGTGTACTGGTTGACGATGAAGTCGCCATTGCCGATCAGCGTGGCCTGGCCGGAGACCGGGTCGACACGGTAGTGGGCCGCGCGGATGTCAGTACCGTTGGCCTGGCTGTCGGCACTGTCCCAGAACACGACGAAGCTGCCATCCTTGAGCGCAATGACATCCGGGTACTGCTGAGCCTTGTCCAGGGTGGTGTTCAGGGTCAGGATGGGCCCTGCCGCCGAGCCGTCGAGCTTGCGCAACTGGCCCAGGACGCCATTGCCATTGCCGTCGGCGCCACTCCAGATCGTCAGGTACCAGTCATTGTCGAGGTGGACCATTTCCGGGCCGCCCTCATCGGTGGCAGCTCCCCCTGCCTTGATGAGCACCTCGTTGCCCACCGGCTGGTTCTGCGCGTCGTAGGTGCGCTGCATGATGGAGCCGCCACTTTGAACGCTGTGCCAGGCGACGATATAGCCGCCGTCGGGCAGGCTCATGACGCTCGGTGAGCGCTGGCCACCAGCGGTTGTCTGGTTGACCAGGAATTCATCGGTCTGGGCAGCGCCACTGGCGTCGTAGCGGCGACCCAGGATGCCATCTTCGTTCGGGTCGGGATTGCCGGCGTACGACTCCCAGACAATCAGGAACCCGCCATCCGCCAGGGCGGTTACTTGCGGGCTGTCCTGGTTTAGGTAATTGCGCTGGTTGATCATCTGCTCCTGGCCGAGCTTGATCTTGCCGGTCGGGTCCATGATCTGGAAGAAGGCGTCGTATCCGCCATTTTCCTTTCTCGCGTTACCTTGCCAGGTCACGACCAGGTTGCCGTTGGCCAGCTTGGTGACCTGCGGGTTGTTCTGATAGCCCACGACCGTGGTGTTGATCGGTGCTCCAGAACCCTGGCTGCCGCCCAGGTCGAAGCCACCGAAGCGGTCGTTCTGGGTGACGCTGATGGCGTAGCCGGGGCTGTGCGGCGTGGCATTGCCGGCGGTGTCGGCCTCCACGGCGGTGAAGACGTT
>NZ_FZPC01000058.1 GCF_900187975.1 Pseudomonas delhiensis
CCCGAACTCAGCAGTGAAACGACGCATCGCCGATGGTAGTGTGGGGTTTCCCCATGTGAGAGTAGGTCATCGTCAAGCACCTATCCCAAAACCCCTGATCAGCCTGGCTGGTCGGGGGTTTTGCTTTGGCGCGGGGAAAACCATTCCCCTGTAGGCGCGCTTTGCGCGCGAATCGCGGACAAAGTCCGCTCCTACGCCATGCCCACCTCCGGCTCCCCCTGTAGGCGCGCGCCCTGCGCGCGAATTGCGGGCAGGGCCCGCTCCTGCAGTTACCTTGTGCGCCATGTACCCGTAGGAGCGGACTCCGTCCGCGATCCGGCCGGCAGGCCGGCGATGCCGCAAGGCCAGCGGCGGATAACCGCGAACGGTTATTCGCCCTACGTCTAGCGCCACACCCTGTAGGAGCGAGCTTGCTCGCGAACGGTGCTTGCCGGCGGTAGTCGTGTTTCGGGTTGATGCCGTTCCCTCTCCCCAGCCCTCTCCCGCAAGCGGGAGAGGGGGCCGTTCGGCGCTGCCGGGGCGTTCGGTGTCAGCCTGGAACATCGGTTCGAATACGCAATCGTAGGGCGCATAACGCCCCAAGCGTTATCCGCCGTTGGCCCCACACCAGACCCACCAGCGGATAACCGCGAACCCATATCTCATCCACGATCCGGCCGGATCGTAGGGCGCATAACGCCCCAGGCGTTATCCGCCGTCGAGCCCCCGCGCCAAGGCCAGCGGCAGATAATCGCGAACGGTTATTCGCTCTACGGATTAGGAGGGCCCAGGTGGCGTTGCATGACGAGAGTGCGTTCTTCTCCCTGCATCACTTCCCGGACCACTTCATAGCCCAACCTCCGATAGAAGGCTTCTGCCGTGAGCGAGGAGGGTACGCGCAGCACCTCCACGCCTTCCGACCTGGCTTGTGACTCGATCATGGCCATGAGGCATCTGCCGACGCCTTGGAACTGGTGGCGAGGGTCGACGAAGAGGCTACGAACCACATCGCCTTCGAGACCTACGGTGGCGACCACGCTGTCTTCCCGCATGGCTACCAGCACGCTGCGCCTTTGTAGCAGTTCGGTGACCTTCTCGGGGCTGAAGTGCTTCACCACCTCTTCTATGACGTCTGGTGGATAGTCCTGGGCGTTGCTGTAGCGCAGCGCTGCGATAATCACCCGGCTGATGGCCCCGGCGTCATCGGCCCTGGCCGGGCGTATCTGGCATTCCATTGTATTGTCTCTATTGGTGAGCTCCAGGCCATATTCGCGCCTTGCTACTTGGAGCGCAAAACACAGGCAACAAAAAAGGCGCCCCTGGGGGCGCCTTTTTTGTATCGAGCTGACGATCAGCCGTTGAAGCGGCGCAGCACCAGGGTGGCGTTGGTGCCGCCGAAACCGAAGCTGTTGCTCATCACGGTGTCGAGCTTGGCGTTCTCGCGGGTTTCGCGCAGGATCGGCATGTCGGCGACTTCCGGGTCCAGCTCGTCGATGTTGGCGGAGCCGGCGATGAAGTTGCCTTGCATCATCAGCAGGCAGTAGATCGCCTCGTGCACGCCGGCGGCGCCCAGGGAGTGGCCGGACAGGCTCTTGGTGGAGCTGATGGCCGGGGCCTTGTCGCCGAAGACTTCGCGGACGCCGCGGATTTCCGCCACGTCGCCCACCGGGGTGGAGGTGCCGTGGGTGTTCAGGTAGTCGATCGGGGTGTCGACGGTGGCCAGCGCCTGCTGCATGCAGCGGATGGCGCCTTCGCCGCTCGGGGCGACCATGTCGTAGCCGTCGGAGGTGGCGCCGTAGCCGATGATCTCGGCGTAGATCTTGGCGCCGCGCTTCAGGGCGTGCTCCAGTTCCTCGACCACCACCATGCCGCCGCCACCGGCGATGACGAAGCCGTCACGCTTGGCGTCGTAGGCGCGGGAGGCCTTTTCCGGGGTGTCGTTGTACTGGGTGGAGAGGGCGCCCATGGCGTCGAACAGGCAGCTCTGGCTCCAGTGCTCTTCTTCACCGCCACCGGCGAAGACCACGTCCTGCTTGCCCATCTGGATCTGCTCCATGGCAGTGCCGATGCAATGCGCGCTGGTGGCGCAGGCCGAGGAGATGGAGTAGTTCACGCCCTTGATCTGGAAGGGGGTGGCCAGGCAGGCGGAAACGGTGCTGCCCATGGTGCGGGTGACGCGGTATGGGCCGATGCGCTTGACGCCCTTCTCGCGCAGGGTGTCGATGGCTTCCATCTGGTTCAGGGTGGAGGCGCCGCCGGAGCCGGCGATCAGGCCGGTGCGCGGGTTGGAGATCTGCTCTTCGGTCAGGCCGGAGTCCTTGATCGCCTGTTCCATCGCCAGGTAGGCATAGGCCGCGGCGTCGCCCATGAAGCGGAACACCTTGCGGTCGATCAGCTCTTCGAGGTTGAGGTTCACCGAGCCGGAGACGTGGCTGCGCAGCCCCATGTCGACGTACGACTGGTTGTGGCGGATACCGGCACGGCCGGCGCGCAGGTTGGCGGAGACGGTGTCTTTGTCATTGCCCAGGCAGGATACGATGCCCAGGCCGGTGATCACGACGCGACGCATGCGGATAACCCTTAGAAGCTGTCAGTGGAGGTGAACAGGCCGACGCGGAGGCCTTCGGCGCTGTAGATTTCGCGGCCATCGACGCTGACGCTGCCGTCGGCGATGGCCAGGACCAGCGAACGGTTGATGGTGCGCTTGATGTGGATGTTGTAGGTGACCTTCTTGGCGGTCGGCAGGACCTGGCCGAAGAATTTCACCTCGCCCGAACCCAGGGCGCGGCCGCGGCCGGGGTTGCCCTGCCAGCCGAGGTAGAAGCCTACCAGCTGCCACATGGCGTCCAGGCCCAGGCAGCCCGGCATCACCGGGTCGCCTTCGAAGTGGCAGGCGAAGAACCAGAGGTCGGGGTTGATGTCCAGCTCGGCGACCAGTTCGCCCTTGCCATACTTGCCGCCAACGTCGCTGATGTGGGTGATGCGGTCGATCATCAGCATGTTCGGGGCGGGCAGTTGCGCATTACCCGGGCCGAAGAGCTCGCCGCGGCTGCAGCGCAGCAGGTCTTCTCGGGTGAAGGCGTGTTGTTTGGTCATGCGAGCTCCTCAAAAATCCTGAACGGCAGGGCGAAATCGATCGTCCTGCGGCTCCGCGCGCCTCATTCTTGTAGCGGCGTCCTGCGGCAGCCTAGTCATAGACTATTGCCTGTCGGTTAAAGTCACAGCACCGGGCGAACGGTTGTTCACTTTATTCCGGTGCCTCTGTTGCTCCAGCTGGGCGTTCATCTTGCCGATCAGCCTCGCAGGCCCACGAGTTTGGGCGAACAGGCCCCGCGGATCAACGCCCGGAGGTCAACCAGCGCTGCAGAATTTTCTGCAGATCGGCGCGCTTGAACGGCTTGGCCAGGTAATCGTCCATGCCCGACTCCAGGCACAGCTCGCGATCACCCTGCAGGGCGTTGGCGGTCAGGGCGATGATCGGCACCTGCCGGCGCCCGGCGAGTGCGCGAATCTGTCGCGTGGCCTCGTAGCCGTTGAGCAGCGGCAGGCGGCAATCCATGAGGATGGCATCGAATTCGTTGCGTTCCGCCGTGCGCACCGCCTGTGCGCCATCGCCGACCAGAGTGACGCGATAGCCGAGGCTGCGCAACATGGCTTCTATGACCGTTTGATTCACCGGGTTGTCCTCAACCAGCAGCACCGACTGGCCCGTGGCCGGCTCCGAGGCCCGCAGGGCGCGCGCGCCGGCGCCCGGGCCGCGGGCGTGGAAGGGCAGGGGGATCTCCAGGGTGAAGGTCGAGCCCAGGCCTTCCTCGCTGGACGCCTGCAGGGTGCCGCCCATGCGCTCGGCCAGGGTGCGGGCGATGGCCAGGCCCAGGCCGGTGCCGCCGTAGCGCCGCGAGGTGGACGAATCGGCCTGCTTGAAGGCCTCGAACATGTGCTCCAGGCGCTCCGGGGAGATGCCGATGCCGCTGTCGTTGACCGCGCAGGTCAGCCACAGCACCTCGTCGTCCAGGGCCTGCCAGCGCACTTCCAGACGGATGGCGCCTTCCTCGGTGAATTTCAGCGCGTTGCCCAGCAGGTTGACCAGGATCTGCCGCAGGCGCGTCGGGTCGCCCCGCACCTCCAGGTGCTCCAGCCCCGGCTGGACGTCCATGCGCAGCGTCAGGCCACGCTGCTGGGCGCTGTGCTGGAAGGCCAGCAGCGAGCCCTGGATCAGCTCCAGCACGTTGAAGGGGATGCGCTCCAGCTCCAGGGCGCCGCGCTCGATGCGCGAGAAGTCGAGGATGTCGTTGATGACCTTGAGCAGGTGCTCGGTGGATTCGGTGGCCAGCGCCGTGTACTCGGCCTGCTCGTGGTTGAGCTCGGTGGTCTCCAGCAGTTGCAGCATGCCCAGCACGCCGTTCATCGGCGTGCGCAGTTCATGGCTCATCATGGCCAGGAAATCCGACTTGCTGCGGTTGGCCTGCTCGGCCTCCTCGCGGGCCGCCACCAGTTGGGTGATGGTGCGCTCCTGCTCCTTGCTGGCCTGCTGCAGGCCGCGCGCCAGGTTGTTGATGTGCCGCGCGAGGTCGCCGACCTCGCCGTTGTCCAGCACCGGCAGGCTGGTCTGGTAGTCGCCGGTCTGGATCGCCTGGACCGCATTGGCCATGGTGCTGATCGGCGCCGCCAGGCGCTGCGCCAGGCGGCGGGCCAGCAGCAACGTCAGCAGCAGGGCGAAGAAGGCCAGCAGGCTGGCCTTGAAGAGGATTTCCTGCTGACGTTCGCTGAAGGCGTCGTTGGCCATGCCCACCACCACGCGGCCCAGGTAGTCGGCATCGCTGGCCGGCTGGCCCTGGCGGCCCGGGGTGTGGCGCAGCGCGGCGGCGTCGCCGGGGACTTCGGGGGCGACGTGCTCGCGCTGGATGGCGGCGTGGAACACCTCGATCTTGGGCGCGACCTGGCCGTTGTCGCCGGGCGGCTGCTCGGCGTAGACGAGAATCTCGTCATTGCGGTTGCGCACCTCGATGAAGCGCACGTGCGGCGTGCCCAGGGTGGTGCGCAGCAGGCTCTGCAGGACCGGCAGGTTGCCCGAAAGCACGCCATACTCCGCTGCCGGGGCGAGCTGGTTGGCGATGAGCTGGCCGGTGTGGTTGAGTTCCTGGCGCAGGTCCTGCAGGCGCGAATGGGTGAAGTAGCCGGTCAGCAGCAGGGTCAGCAGCAGCGCGGGGCCGAGGCTGATGGCGAGCATGCGGTTCTGGATGTTCCAGCCCTTGCGCGGCGTCATGCTGCGTCTCCGGCGGCTGGTCGGTTCTGGCGGTGCTGCGTGGCGTGCACGGAACGGCCCTGTTCTCGGTTCTCTACGGGGACGGATGTTAAACGAGGCGGGGCGCTTTGCCAGCGTGCGATGTGCACTGGCCGCCTGGCGGTGGCGCCTTATAATGCCCCAATCGCCGCCTGCGTGCGGCCCGTGATGGAAGTGACATGACTGAGCAGCAACCGATCGCCGTGCTGGGCGGCGGCAGTTTCGGCACCGCCTTCGCCAACCTGCTGGCGGAGAACGGCCAGCGCGTGCGCCAATGGATGCGCGACGAGGAGCAGGCCGCGAGCATCCGCGCCCTGCGCGAGAACCCGCGCTACCTCAAGGGCGTGCGCATCCACGAGAACGTCGAGCCGGTCACCGACCTGGCGGCGACCCTGGACGATTGCGAGCTCATCTTCGTCGCCGTGCCGTCCAGCGCGCTGCGCAAGGTGCTGGAACCCTTCGCCGGGCAACTGGCGGGCAAGTCGCTGGTCAGCCTGACCAAGGGCATCGAGGCGCAGAGCTTCAAGCTGATGAGCCAGATTCTCGAGGAGATCGCCCCGGCCGCGCGCATCGCGGTGATTTCCGGGCCGAACCTGGCCCGCGAGATCGCCGAGCACGAGCTGACCGCCACCGTGGTCGCCAGCGAGGACGAGGCGCTCTGCACCCGCGTGCAGGAAGCGCTGCACGGCCGCACCTTCCGCGTCTACGCCAGCGGCGACCGCTTCGGCGTCGAGCTGGGCGGGGCGCTGAAGAACGTCTACGCCATCATCGCCGGCATGGCCGCGGCCCTGGGCATGGGCGAGAACACCAAGGGCATGCTGATCACCCGCGCCCTGGCGGAGATGACGCGCTTCGCCGTCAAGCTCGGCGCCAACCCCATGACCTTCCTCGGCCTGGCCGGGGTGGGCGACCTGATCGTCACCTGTTCGTCACCGAAAAGCCGCAACTATCAGGTCGGCTTCGCCCTGGGCGAGGGCCTGAGCCTCGATGACGCCGTCGCCCGCATGGGCGAGACCGCCGAAGGGGTGAACACCCTCAAGGTGCTCAAGGCCAAGGCCGACGAGCTGGGCGTCTATATGCCGCTGGTCGCCGGGCTCTACGCCATCCTCTTCGGTGGGCGCACCCTGGCCCAGGTGATCCAGGCGCTGATGAGCGGCGAGCCGAAGACCGACACCGACTTCATTCCCACCAGTGGCTTCTGAGGAGATACCCATGTCCGCTGATCGTCTGGCCGACCGTATGAACAAGGAATCCCTGGCCCTGCGCATCCTCTGGATGCTGCTGTTCGCCCTGGTCTGGTACGTCGCGCAGATGCTGCTCGGCGCCGTGGTGGTGGTGCAACTGGTCTACCGCATCATCTACGGCGCGCCCAGCGCCAGCCTGCTGGCTTTCGGCGACAGCCTCAGCCAGTACCTGGCGCAGATCGGCCGCTTCGGCACCTTCAACAGCGACGAGAAGCCCTGGCCCTTCGCCGACTGGCCGGCTGCCCGCGCGCCCGAAGGCGAGGCCGCACACGCGGTGCCGCCGGCGCCGCACCCGGTGCGCGACGAGGAACCGAAGCTGTGAGGATCTGGCTGCTGCGCCACGGCCAGGCCGAGCCCCAGGCCCGCCGCGACGCCGAGCGGCAGCTGACCGCCCACGGCCGCAAGGAGGTGCTGCAGAGCGCCGGGCACCTGGCCGGCCACCCGCTGGACGGCATCCTGGCCAGCCCCTACGTGCGGGCCCAGCAGACCGCCGAGCTGGTGCGCGAGGCGCTGGGCTTCGACGGCGCGGTGGGCACCGCGCCCTGGCTGACGCCGGACGACGACCCCCGCGACGTGCTGCGCTTCCTCGACAACCGCAGCGAGCGCAACCTGCTACTGGTCAGCCACCAGCCGCTGATCGGCGCCCTGGGCGGGCTGCTGGTGCACGGCAGCCGCGACGAGGCCTTGCCCATGGCCACCGCCTCCCTGGCCGAGCTGGAAGGCGAGGGGCCGCTGGCGGGGCTGATGACCCTGGTTTCCCTCTACCACCCCGGGCGCGGCTGAAGGTTCCGCCGGGGCCCTGCGCGGGCCTCGGCGTTCCGCGCGTCAACCCGGCTTGTCGTCGTCCGTCAGGCTGACATCGTCGGTCGGCCCGCGGCCGGCCAGGCGCTGCTCCAGGCGGTTGCCCAGCACCAGGATCAGCAAGGTCAGCGCCAGGCCGACGGCGGCGGTCAGCACGTGCCCGGTGCCGCAGGCCAGGCCGAGCATCGACGAGACCCAGATGGTGGCGGCGGTGGTCAACCCCTCCACGCGGTAGCGGCGCTCGTGGTGGACGATGACCCCGGCGCCGATGAAGCCGATGCCGGTGAGCACACCCTGGGCCACGCGGCTGGCGGCATCCGCGGTGGCCGGCTGCAATTGCTGGATCACCGTGATCGCCAGCGCCGCGGCCAGGGCGGTGAGGGCGTGGGTGCGCAGCCCGGCGGGGCGGTGGTGCAACTGGCGGTTGAGGCCGATCAGGCCGCCGAACAGGGTGGCGCAGAGCAGGTTGAACAGCAGCGCCAACTCGGCCAGCGCGCTGTTGGTGATGAACGGCATGGGCAGCTTTCCACGGGGGCCTGCCGCTGCTTTTAGCAGTTCGCCGGCGGGCGCGCCATGCGCTGCTGAAGCATCTCCCTACAAAAGTTCACATATCCCTTCTTGCCAGGCTGTAGGACGCATGGAATATTCGACCAAGCAAGTGCTTGGTTGATCTATCGCTACACCTCTAGAACAACAAGAAAGGAGGGGCATGTGGTCACTGCAATTCGTTCTCCGCTCGAGCAATTCCTGCAACGCGAGGCGCGTCACCCGGACAAGCGCTACCTGGTCCAGCCGTTGCCGGGCGGCCAGGTGCAGAGCCTCTCCTGGGGCGAGGCCGGCGACCAGGCGCGGCGTGCAGCCGCCTGGCTGCGCAGCCTGCAACTGCCACCGGGCAGCCGCGTGGCGATCATCTCGAAGAATTGCGCGCACTGGATCGTCGCCGACGTCGCCATCTGGATGGCCGGGCACGTCTCGGTGCCGCTGTACCCGAACCTCACCGCCGAATCGGTGTACCAGGTGATGAGCCATTCCGAGGCCGCGGTGGCCTTCGTCGGCAAGCTCGACGACTGGCCGGCGATGGCGCCCGGGCTGCCGGCCGAGGTGCTCAGCGTGTCCCTGCCGCTGCACCCGGAAGGCCGCTTCGACCACAGCTGGGACGACCTGCAGGCCTGCGAGCCGCTGCAGGAAGTGCCGCTGCCCGACCCGGCCAGCCTCGCCACCATCATCTACACCTCCGGCACCACCGGCACGCCCAAGGGCGTGATGCACTCCTACGCCAACTTCGACTTCGCCGCCAGCCACGCCATGAAGCTGTTCGGCGTGGGGGAGGAGGATCGCCTGCTGTCCTACCTGCCGCTGTGCCACGTGGCCGAGCGGATGTTCGTGGAGATGGCCTCGATCTACGCCGGGCAGACGATCTTCTTCGCCGAGAGCCTGGACACCTTCCTCGCCGACATGCGCCGGGCGCGGCCCACGGTGTTCTTCGGCGTGCCGCGGATCTGGACCAAGTTCCAGATGGGCGTCTACGCGCAGATGCCGGCGCAGAAGCTCGACCGCCTGCTGCGCCTGCCGCTCATCGGCCGCCTGGTCGGGCGCAAGGTGCTCGCCAGGCTCGGCCTGGACGCGGTGCGCTACGCCCTGTGCGGCGCGGCGCCGGTGCCGCCGGCGCTGCTCGACTGGTACCGGCGCCTGGGGCTGAGCGTGCTGGAGGTCTACGGCATGACCGAGAACTGCGGCTATTCCCACGTCTGCCGGCCCGGCAAGCAGAAGGAAGGCTGGATCGGCCAGTCCAGCCCCGGGGTGGAAGTGCGCATCAGCGACGAGGGCGAGGTGCAGGTGCGCAGCGGCGCGACCATGCTCGGCTACTACAAGGACCCCGAGCGCACCGCCGAGACCCTCACCGAGGATGGCTACCTGCGCACCGGCGACAAGGGCGAACAGGACGCCGAGAGCAACCTGCGCCTGACCGGCCGGCTCAAGGAAATCTTCAAGACCGGCAAGGGCAAGTACGTCGCCCCGGCGCCCATCGAGAACCGCCTGGCGGTGCATTCGCGGATCGAGCAGATCTGCGTGGTCGGCGACGGCCTGGTGGCGCCGCTGGGGCTGTGCGTGCTGTCCGAGGTCGGCCGCCAGGAGGCCGCCAACGGCTCGCGCTCGCAGCTGGAGGAGAGCCTGCGGCAGCTGGTGGAGGAGGTCAACGGCGAGCTGGACAAGCACGAGCGCCTGGCCGGGCTGGTGCTGGTGAGGGACGTGTGGAGCGTGGACAACGGCTTCCTCACGCCTACCCTGAAGATCAAGCGCAACGTGGTGGAGTCCACCTACGGCGCGCGCTTCAACGAATGGGCCGAGCGCCGTGAAGCGGTGCAGTGGCATGACTGACTGCCGGGAGTGAATGCATGAGCCAATGGCGCACTACGCCTGACCTGGAGGCGCTCAACGCCAACCTGAGGAACACCATCGGCGAGGTCCTGGACATCCGCTTCGAGGCGGTGGACGACGACTCGCTGACCGCCAGCATGGTGGTGGACGCCCGCACCCACCAGCCCTACGGCCTGCTGCACGGCGGCGCCTCGGTGGTGCTGGCGGAGACCGTCGGCTCCACCGCCAGCTACCTGTGCATCGACACCAGCAAGTACTACTGCGTGGGCCTGGAGGTGAACGCCAACCACCTGCGCGGCCTGCGCAGCGGGCGGGTGACGGCGGTGGCGAAGGCGGTGCACCTCGGCCGCTCCACCCACGTCTGGGAAATCCGCCTGCACGGCGGCGACGGCAAGCCCAGCTGCATCTCGCGGCTGACCATGGCCATAGTGCCGCTGGAGCGCTAGGCGATACGGAAGACCTGTAGGAGCGGGCCCTGCCCGCGATTTCGCGCGCAGGGCGCGCTCCTACATGAAAACGCCATGGCTGGGGTGGTGTAGTCTTGCAGCTCGCGCCGGGATGCTCTTCGTAGGATCGAGGGGGGCGCCTAGCTCTTGCTCGCGAACCTTGGTCCTGTGCTCCTATCTCCCCATCGTCATTCCCGCGAACGCGGGAACCCAGCTGCCTTGGCTTGGGTGTTTCTGCGCCGCTCCGAGTTTGCCCAACCTTCTTGTTTCGCCCCCTCGGGCGAGTCACTTTTGTCAGTCGCCACAAAAGTAACCAAAAAGGCTTGCCGGTACGACTCACCCACATAGGTGACAAATCGG
>NZ_FZPC01000057.1 GCF_900187975.1 Pseudomonas delhiensis
GACATCCAGGTCTCGCAGGTGTAACCCGAGCC
Source organism: Pseudomonas delhiensis (assembly GCF_900187975.1). Lineage (GTDB taxonomy): Bacteria > Pseudomonadota > Gammaproteobacteria > Pseudomonadales > Pseudomonadaceae > Pseudomonas > Pseudomonas delhiensis. The sequence goes on from NZ_FZPC01000057.1 coordinate 33, forward strand.
ACAGGGGGCGCTCGACAGGGATGAAGAGCGCCCCACCCTCATCCACCGCTGGAAACCCGGGAGGACAGGACGCCTCCCGGCTCCCGCCTTCATCGCTGAACGAGCATCTGCCTGAGCGCCGAGCCCAGCCGCCGGACCTCTTCAGCCACTCGCTCCCCCGGGCCGGCCATCGCCAGCTCGACCAGCCTGTCGATAGCCTCGCCGGCGTCGCCGGGCGCCTGCAGTACGGTGGATTCCAGGTTGTCGCAGAATGCTGCAATGGAGCCTGCCGCGCCTTCGCACCCCAGCCTTCTGACCTGCTCGTCCACTTCGGCCGCCTGTTGTGAAAGCTGTTCCATCTGGAAGACGCCCAGCGCCCCCCGCAGCGAATGCAGCTCCCTGAGCACGGCCTCGGTGTCATGCCTGCGCACTGCCTGCTGGATCGCCTCATGGGATTGCGCACTTGCCTTTTCGAATTCGCGTCGTACGTCCGCTGGCAACGCCATGCCGCCCAGCCAGCCGCGCTTCGCCGGCCTCCCGGGAGGCCGATCCGTTGCCGGACTCGGAGCGCCGGACCTGTCGTCCGCATCCGTACCGCAGGTTTCCCGCAGGGCCCTTGCCAGGGCCTCAAGGGAAAGAGGCTTGGTCAGGACCTGCGCCACGCCCGCGGCCTTGCAACGTTCCCGTTCCTGAAGCGTGACATTCGCGGTGGCGACCACTACCGGCATCTGCGGCCGCAGTTCACCCGCCTGCCTGGCCAAGGCGTAGCCATCCAGGCCGGGCATGGACAGATCGGTCAGCAGCAGATCGAACGACGTCCGTTGCAGCTGGCCCAGGGCCTGCTCGCCGTCTTCCACCAGGTGCGCATCGCAGCCGAGCAGTTGCAGTTGCTCCTCGAACAGGCGCCGATTCACCGGATTGTCTTCCGCCACCAGGACCCGCAATCGCTTGGGCAGCTCCCATTGCGGCGCTGCGCGGGTCGGCAACGGCTGGCCATGCAACGCATGCCGGAGCGCACCCGCCAGGCCCTTCAGCCCATGCACCGAAGCGCTCAGCACCCGCCCCGCAGCCGTCGGCTCGCCAGGGCCCTCGGCACTGCAGTCGATCACCCAGGCCGCCTGCTCCACGAGGCGGTTCTCGTCCGCCGCGCACCAGGTCATGCGGTCCCCCCAGAGCACCAGCGCGTCGGCCAGGGTCAGCGCCTGCTCGTCCAGTTGCACCGGGTGCTGGTAGCCGCCCACCTGTAGCCCCCAGGCGCGCAGAACCCTTTCCAGGTAAGCGCGCTGCTCCGGCATCGCGGCCAGCAGCGCAACACGCTCCCCATCGAATGCCGGTAGCTCGGCTGGAGCGAGCCCGGGCTCCAGCGGCAGCCCGAAGCGGAACAGGCTGCCCTGCCCCGCTTCGCTGTGTACCGACAATTCTCCCCCCATGGCCTGGGTCAGCCGCTGGCACAGGGTCAGGCCCAGCCCGGTGCCGCCATAGCGCCGGTTGATGGACTCGTCGGCCTGGCTGAACGGATGGAAAATCCGTTGCCGCTGCATTTCGGACATGCCGATGCCCGAGTCTTCGACCTCCAGCACCACTCGCGATGCCGCGGTGTCCACGCGAATCCGCAGGGTCACATGGCCATGCTCGGTGAACTTGATGGCATTGGACAGGAGGTTGTTCAGCACCTGCCCCACGCGAGTCGGATCCCCCAGCATCGGCTGGGTGGCGGTATCGCCCAGCTCGCCGTAAAGCGACAGGCCCTTGGCCCGTGCCACTGGCGCAAAGATCGAGAGGCTGCGCGAGGCCACGTCGAACAGGTCGAACTCGATGCGCTCCAGGCGCAGTTCGCCCGCCTCGATCTTCGAGAAATCCAGCACGTCGCTGACGATCGCCAGCAGGCTGTCCGAGGCGCGGCGAATGGTGTCGAGGCGGTCCCGCTGGAAATCCAGCGCCGAGTGGGCCAGCAGCTCCAGGTTGCCGAGGATGGCGTTGAGCGGCGTGCGGATCTCATGGCTCATCGCCGCCAGGAACGATGACTTCGCCGCATTGGCCTTGTCGGCGGCATCCCGAGCCTCCAGCAGGAAGCGTTCCAGGCGCTTCTTGTCGGTGATATCGATGAACGCGGCGACCAGCGCGTCCCGTTCCTGGTATCGGACAGGCGCCATGCTGGCGGAAAGGTTCAGCACCTCGCCGTCGAGCGCGGTGAAGGTCAGGTCCTCGTGCAGCGGCTCCGGCCCGGTGCCGGGCAATGCCGCGGCGACGCGCTGGCGGTATCGACGGGCGAGCTCATCCGGAAGATCACCCTCCCGGCCGCTTATGCGCCCCTGCATCGCTTGCATCGCAGGGCTGCGCAACAAGACCTCGCCGCTCTCCACAACGAGTAGCGCGAGCCCGAGCGGCGCCGTCTGGATCAGGGTACGGCTGAGCTGCTCGTTCTCGAACACCCGCTGCGATTGGCTGACCGCGGGCGCCAATACGCGGCGCTTGATCAGGAACAGGAACACCCAGGTGATCAGGATGATGGCGAGGGCCGCGAAGACCGGCACCAGCAACTGCAGGCCCAGCCCATCGACGACATCGCGCCACCCCAGGGCGTACACGAGTGTCCAGCCACTCTGGCCGAGCGACCAGCCATACAGGACCTGGCCTCCTTTGAAATCGCGCCGGTGGCTGCGCCCGAGCCCGTTATCCAGGACCTCTTGCGAAATCGCCGGCAATTCGGCGCGCGGAAAGCCCCGGGAGCTGATCACCAGCCGGCCGGCGTCATCGAGGATCAGGTAGTCGGCGCTTGCGCCGAGCCCGGAGAACTGCTGCTTGACGCTGTCCACCGGGAGTTCGTACACCACGTTGCCGAACGCCTTGCCCGTCGCATCATGAACCGGCGCGGCGATCCGCAGGACCTGCTTGCCGGTCAGCGGGCTCTCGTAGGGTTCGAACCAGCGAAGCTCCGCCCCCGGCTGCGGTGCGCTGGTCTTCGGCGAGTCCCCGCTCCGATCCAGCCCGGCGGTGAGCCGCTCCATCAGGGCGCCTCGTTCGGACGCGAGGCGGCGCTGCCAGGCATCGCCCGGCCATGGCAGCGCCGAGATCAGGACATGGCGCTTGTCGGTGCTGTAGAGGTAGATGCTGTGCGCGGCCGTGGCCCGCTCCCGGGTGATCGACACCAGTGGCGACAAGCGATACGCCAGTTGCAGATAGGGCCAGGCATCCTCCGGCGCGCTTTCCGTGGAGGCGCCCAACACCAGGAGCGGATGGGCATCGGCGCTGGCCTGCACGCGAAGCGCATGGCCGCCGAGCCGGAATGCCCTCGGCAAGTGCGTATCCACGGGATCGGTGGCCCTGAGGGCCAGTTCGATGCTCTGCACATTGTTGCGCACATTCGCGCTGACGCGGGTCTTGAAATCCCCCAGCTGACGGGCATCGAGCGAGATTTCGTCCTGCACCTGGTCCAGGTGGCCGCGCGTGACGGCCCATATTTCCAGCAGGCAGGTGATCAGCACCGCCAGGGTGATCAGCAGGCCACCGCCCCCGACAAGCAGATACTGGTGGTGGCGCAGCCGCCGGAGCACATCATCCTGAGAGGGGGTCGCCATGGAAGGGGTCCGCAATTCGTGGCGATTGGATCAATCGCTCTCCCCAAACACCATAGCTGGAATAATCACCGCCTCCTGTCTTGGGGCGCTTCTCCCTCAGGAAAGGGTATCGTGCCGGTGCTGCGCAAACTCATGCTCCAGCTCTTCCAGAATGGCTTCGAGGCGCACGCCAGGGGGCGATTCACCGGCCTTGAGTCGTGCCTCGACGTCGGCGATCCGGCGGGAAAACCCGGGGTACCGGTACACCCCCAGTGCCCCCTTCAACGCATGCAGCTCGTGCAGGAGCGGAGCCTGGTCGCCCTCCTCCAGCGCCTGGCGAATCCTCGCGAACGAGTCGATGCAGAATTGCCTGAAGGTGCGCAGCATATCGGCAGGCAGATCCCGCCCGCCGAGCAGTCCGTCGTCAGCCGGGGCATCGGCTGCCGGCGTGTCCTCCGCCACGCCACACACCTCGCGCAGCGCCCTTTCCAGCACGGCCAGGGAAAGCGGCTTGGTCACGACCCTGGCAATGCCCACGGCGCGGCAGCGTTCCTGCTCCAGCGGCGTGACGTGGGCGGTGGCCGCCACCACCGGCAAGGAAGGCCAGCGTTCCCGGGCCTGCCTGGCGAGTGCGTAGCCGTCCAGCACCGGCATGGACAGGTCGGTCAGCAGCACGTCGAACGACGCCCGCTCCAGGCAGTCGAGCGCCTGCCGGCCATCCTCCACCGTCCTCACCCGGCAGCCCAACAACTGCAATTGCTCCTCGAAGAGACGGCGGTTCACCGGGTTGTCTTCGGCCACCAGCACGCTCAGCTTGCCGGGCAACGTCGGGCGCGACGCCCCGCGCTGCGGCAGGCGCTCGCCCTGCAGGATGAAGCGCAAGGCCCGTGCCAGCCCCTGTGGGCCGCAAGTGGAGGTATTCAGGACGCGGCCGAACACCTGGGGGTCGACGGGCCCATCGGCACTGCAATCGATGACCCAGTCCGCCGCCTCCACCAGGTGGTTCTCGTCGTCGACATGCCAGGTCACGCGGCTCCCCCAGATCACCAGGATGGAGGCGGCGGCAAAGGCTTCGTCACCGAGCTGTGCGGGGTGCTGGAAGGTTTCCGCCCTCAACCCCCAGCTACGCAGCAGCCCGCCCAGGTACGCCCGGCAGGCGGGGTGCTCGGCCAGGACCAGAACGGGCTGGGCGCCGAAGTCCGGGTGATCCGCCACCGCAACGGGGCTGCCCAGCGCAATGGAAAAGCCGAAGCAGCTGCCCTGCCCCGGCGCGCTGCGCACCGACATCTCCCCGCCCATGGCCTCCACCAGCCGTTGGCACAAGGTCAGCCCCAGGCCGGTCCCGCCGTAGCGCCGGTTGATGGTGGCATCCGTCTGGCTGAAGGCACGAAATGCCTGCTGCACCTGGGCCTGGGACATGCCGATGCCGGTGTCCTCGACCTCGAACTGCAACTGCCCGGCGACGTCCGCCGCCATGCGCAACGTCACCTGCCCCTGTTCGGTGAACTTGATGGCGTTCGACAGCAGGTTGTTGAGCACCTGCCCAAGACGCGTCGGGTCGCCCAGCATGGGCTGGGTCGCCGCATTCCCCAGTTCGCCGAGCAATGCCAGGCCTTTCGACCTGGCGACCGGGGTGAATATCGCCAGGGCGCCGCAAGCCACTTCCAGGGCGTCGAACTCGATGTGCTCCAGGCCGAGTTCGCCTGCCTCGATCTTGGAAAAATCGAGGACGTCGCTGACGATGGCCATCAGGCTGTCCGAAGAGCGGCGGATCGTTTCCAGACGGTCGCGCTGGGAGTCCTCGGCAGACAGGGCCAGCAGTTCCAGGTTGCCGAGGATTGCATTCAGCGGCGTGCGAATCTCATGGCTCATCGCCGCCAGGAACGAAGACTTCGCCGCGTTGGCCTTGTCGGCGGCATCCCGAGCCTCCAGCAGGTGCTGCTCCAGGCGCTTCTTCTCGGTTATGTCGATGAAGGCGACCACCAGGGCATCGCGCGCCCTGTAGCGCACAGGCGCCATGTTGACCGCCAGGCTCACCGTCGGCCCCTCATGGGTGTCGAAGCTCAGGTCCAGTTGCACCAGGGATGCCCTGCCGCGCTGGAAATGCCCCAGAAGCACTGCCGGAAGGCTCTGGCCGCCAAGGCGGACCCGCGCCTGCAACTGCGTCATCGCCGCGCTCTGCAGCAATGGCTCGCCATTGCTGGCATCCAGCAGCCCCAACCCGACCGGGGCGGTCTCGATCAGCGTGCGGCTGAGCTGTTCGCTCTCGAAGACCTGCAGCGAGCGGTTGATCAGGGGGCGGAAGATGCGCAGCTTGAAGTAGAGCAGGCAGCTCCAGATGAGCACCACGACGCCCAGAGCCATCAAGGCCTCCAGCATCACCGGCCAGCCCATCACAGTGACGAAGTCTCGCCAGGAATAGCGGAACACCAGCAACCAGCCCGTGTCGCCGAGGGTTTCCGCCATGGACAGCACGCCCCCCTCGAAGCGCTCCACGCGCCCGCGCTCGGCCTGCCGCAATAACGCCTTGCGGCTCGCCTCGGCGAAATCATCGACCCGGGAATGCTCGGACTCGGTGGCGTTGATGACCTCCGCGCGTTCCGAGAGGATCAGGTAGGCGCCCCGCGCCTCGCCCGGCATGAACGATTCCGACAGCCGGGGCAGGGAGTACTCCATCACCAGGGCCGCGAAGGGCGCGCCCCGGTCCAGGATGGGGCCGGCGATCCGTAGCACCCTTTGCCCGGTATAGGGGTTGGTGTAGGGCGGCAGCCAGTGAAGCGGCTTTTCCCCGGCGCGCGCCGCCTTCGATACGGGCCAGAAAATGCGCTGATCCACATCCCGCGTGAGCAGGCGCATGAAGCGATCGCGGTCACCGGCGATACGCTCGCGAACCTCGTGATCGGGGGCGGGGATGATGCCGGCTATGTTGTGCCGCAAGCTGTAGAAGTAACTGGACGACAGTTCCCCCCGCACCAACCGGTCCACCGAGGTCGCTCGCCCCACCTGCAGGGCCAGGCTGAAGAATCGTCCCAGGTCCTCTTCGGCGACCCAGTCGTTGCCGGTGCCGAACACCCATTGGGGGCGAAGCGCCAGAGAGGACACCAGCAGCAACTGGCGCCCCTGGGCACGGTAGCGACGGGCGTGGACAACGTCGAAAGGCAGGCCGTCCCGCCAGATGATCTCGGCCCCCAGCAAGGCGGTCCGAAAGGAGTCCTCGCGTGCATCGATCTCCTTGAGCAGCACTGCCTGCTCGGCGTTGAAGGCCTGGCGCAGGGACTCAAGATGTCCGAGCACAGCCGTTCGCGCCTCGACGATGAACATCAGCAGGACCATCAGCGTCGCGAGCGTACCGCCGCCGAATACCAGCAAGCGCTGATAGCGCCGGAAACGGCTGAGGGTCTGAAGCTGGGGAGTGGACACGGGGCGCTTACGGACCGCCCGGCGGCCCGCCTCATGAAAAAACGCCGATTATGCGGCGGGGTGCGCGGCGGGAAAGTCGTTCGGCATCGATAACGGACTTGTACGATCGATCAGTGCCTGCAATGGGGACTGGTACGACCCGCGCGCAGTGCGGTCGGCAACTTTCGATCCCGGCCGATCGATTCGGTCGTCCACAATCTACCCATGCCGATCAGCCAATCGCCGCCAGCCGGGTTGTTCCTGCAAAGATCGATTCCCCGGCGTTCGGCCTTGGGCTAGATTGACTGCACGAGTCATTACCGACGGTAGGCGCCCCATGAAGATTCGACTCTTGCTCGCAGATGACCACCCCGCCCTGCTTTCCGGCCTCAAGCACGAACTCAGCGCCATCCCGACCCTCGAAATCCTTGGCACAGCCGCCGACTCCGGCGCACTGGTCGAAATGCTGCAGAGCAATACCTGCGACGTCCTGGTCACCGACTACGTGATGCCCGGCGGGCAGTATGGGGACGGCATGGGGTTGCTGTCGTACCTGAGGCGAACCCACCCGCAGATGAAGATCGTGGTCTTCACCACGATGGAAAACCCCGCCTTGACCCAGGAAATGGCCAAGCTCGGGGTCAATGCCCTGCTGGGCAAGACCCAACACACCAACCAGCTGATTTCGGCGATCCATGCCGTCTACGCGGGTTCGAACTACTTCCCCACCGAGGACGTCACGCTCGGGCGGTCCGGGATCACCCAGAACCCCGCGTCGAACCTGGCGCTGACCAAGCGCGAGTTCGAAGTGGTGCGCCTGTACGTTTCCGGCCTGTCGATCAACGAGATCGCCGAGCAACTGCACCGCACCAAGCAGACCATCAGTTCGCAGAAGGCCAGCGCCATGCGCAAGCTGGGCATCAGCCGCGACGCCGAGCTTTTCCGTTTCGCTTTCGAATCCGGCATGGCCTCGTCCCCTGCCCCCACGCAGCAATGATCCAGGCCGGCCAGGCGCGAACGCAGTTTCCGCCCCGGGCCGGCCGCGACGCCAACGACTCCCCCGCCCTGCCGGTGCCTCATTCCGAGAGGCCGCCTTCCCCCTGCGCGCCACTTTAGTACCCGACCACCGATAGCCCGGCTCAATTCAGACCCCGTCAGAAAGATTGAATATTTCTGCGCCGGTTAAATATGCAGCCAAGGAAGGGGTGTACCTGGAATGTCTCCGGCGGCACCACACCTTGCAGCTCGAAATCACCGTACTCATCAGTCGAATCGCTTCGAGCCGGTCATCCATGCGCAGAGCATCACCTTCCCGGGAACCGTGAAGTCTTGAAGTGAGTGCGCACTGTCGAAAGCTCAAAGTAAATTGGGAAAAACGCTATATGGCAACGCAGACAACTCAACTCTTGCTAGTGGACGGCAAGGAAGTACGGCAGGAGTTGCCTTTGCTCAAGGGCAGCAAGGGCACCCCCCAAAAGATCAAGGCCATACCCGATGGCAAGTTCATCCTGGCCGACAAGGTCACGGGGCTTGCGCCGGAAAACATCACCGTTCGCCGGGTAGGCAAGAACCTGCACGTTTTCCTGGAAGGTGAGCCGTTCGAGCAGCCCACGGTCATCATCGAGGACTTCTTCGAGTACAACTGCGAACTCGTCGGCATGGCCGAGGGTGGCGAGTACTACGCCTACGTATCCTCCAACGGTGACGACGACTTCGCCGGTGCCCTCGCCCTGCAGGATGGCGAGACCTCGGCACTGGTCCTGGGCGGCGACATGGCCGCAGGCGACGTGGATCGCACGGCGTTCGGCCTCCTGCCCTGGATCGTCGGCGGCGCCCTGGGCGCCGGCGCCGGCGTGGGCGCCATCAACAGCAACAGGAGCAGCAGCAAGCCCTCCCCCGCCCCTGCGGAACCGGCGCCGGAGCCCATCGCGCCCGCCCCGGCCCTGAAGCATGCTCTGGATAACGAAGGCTCCATCCAGGGTGTGATCCTGCCTGGCAGCAAGACCGACGACACCACCCCCGCCTTCGCCGGTACCGGTCAGGCTCCCGGCAACACCATCAGCATCTACGACAACGGCAGGAAGATCGGCGAAACCACAGTCGCCCAGGATGGCTCCTGGTCGTTCACGCCGAGCGAGCCGCTGGCCGAGGGCGAGCACAGCATCACCTTCGTCGAGCATGGCGCCGACGGCCGCGACAGCGAGGTTTCGAAGCCCTTCGAGTTCACCGTCGACACCACCGCCCCGGCAGCATCGCCCATCGGCGGCGTTCTCGATGACGTGGGCGTCAAGACCGGCCCGCTGAAGCCCGGCGACAGCACCGACGACCAACACCCCACGCTTTCCGGCAAGACGGAAGGCAACGCCGTGGTCGAAATCTACGACAACGGCAAGAAAATCGGCGAAACCCGCGCCGACGCCAACGGCAACTGGTCCTTCACGCCCAGCGCCCCGCTGCAAGAGGGTGAGCACAGCCTCACCACTCGCGTCATCGACGAGGCCGGCAACCTTTCCAAGCCTTCCGACGCCTGGGACCTGGTGATCGACATCACCGCCCGCGACAAGCCGATAAACGGCGGCGAAGGTCCTGGCCTGGGCGAGATCATCGACAACCACGGCGATATCCAGGGCCCGATCGAGCAGGGCGGCGTCACCGACGACAACACCCCGACCCTCAAGGGCGAGGGCAACCCGGGCGACACCATCATCATCCTCGACAACGGCAAGAAGATCGGCGAAGTCGAAGTTGGCGACGACCGCACCTGGGAATTCACCCCGGGCGACCTGGGCGATGGCGACCACAGCATCACCGTGATCATCCAGGACCCGGCCGGCAACCAGTCCGAACCCTCCGATGAGTGGGTCATCACCGTCGATACCCAGGCGCCCGACGCCCCGCTGATCGGCAGCGTGTTCGACGATGTCGGCACCAAGACCGGCGAGCTGGCCTCCGGCGACGTCACCGACGACCAGCAACCCACCTTCTCCGGTACCGCGGAGAAGGACGCCATCGTCGTCATCTACGACAACGGCGTGGAAATCGATCGAGTGGTCGCTGAAAACGGTGTCTGGACCTTCACGCCCACCAAGCCCCTCGCCAGTGGCGAGCATGCGATCACCGTGCAGGCTATCGACGCGGCCGGCAACAAGTCCGCGTATTCCCCGGCGTTCGAATTCGTGCTGATGGCGCCCAACGCGCCCGTCCCTCCGGCCATCAACTCGGTCATCGACAACGTCGGCAGCATCCAGGGTTCGCTGCAGAAGAACGATGTTACCGATGATGCACGTCCCACGCTGAACGGCACCGCCGCTCCGAACGTCATCATTTCCGTCTACAGCAACGGCGTCCTGCTGGCTCCCACCACCACCACCACGAACGAGCGGGGCGAATGGTCCTTCACGCCGGAGCAGGACCTGCCCGAGGGGTTGAACAACCTGACCGTCACTGCAACCGACCTGGCAGGCAATGTGATTCCGGGCTCGGAAACCGGGACCTATCCCCTGGTGATCGACACCGTTCGACCGGACACCGTCAAATCCAGTGTGCTGGAAGACAATGTCGGCGCCATCCAGGGGCCGATCGTCAACGGCGACACCACCGACGACGCGATGCCGACCTTCAGGGGCGAGTCCGATGAACCCTACGCCACCGTCGTCATCTACGACAATGGCGTGGAAATCGGTCGCAAGGAGGCCGACAAGGACGGCAACTGGGACTTTACCCCGAACCCTGCGCTGGCCGATGGCGAGCACAGCCTGAGCGTCCAGCTCATCGATCGCGCGGGCAACATCGGGGATCGTAGCGAGCCGATCAGCTTCGTCGTCGATACCCGCGCGGTCGAGGTATCCATCGATGCGATTCACGACAATCAGGGCCCCATACAAGGACCGATCACCAAAGGCGGCGTTACCGATGACGACACCCCGCAGCTGAGCGGTCGTGCCACCCCCAATGCGATCGTGGTGATCTACGACAACGGCGTGGAAATCGATCGAGTGGTCGCTGAAAACGGCGTCTGGACCTTCACCTCGCCGCAACTGGAGGAAGGCGACCATGCATTCAGCGTATCGGTCATCACCGAAGCGGCCGGTGAAAGCCCGCGCAGCCCGGAGTTCAACTTCCGCGTCGACCTGACCGCACCGCCCAAGCCGGGACCTGACGGTCACGGTCTCAAGGAAGTGTTCGATGACGTGGGCTCCGTCCAGGGCCCGATCGAGAATGGCGGTTTCACCGATGACACCACTCCGACCTTCAACGGCAGCGGAGAGCCGGGCGATACCATCCATATCTACGACAACGGCGTTCCGCTGGATAGCGTCACGGTCCATCCGGATGGTACCTGGAGCTACACGCCTCCGCCGCTGAGCGAAGGCGAGCACGCCATCACGATCGTGATCGAAGACCAGGCCGGCAACCGCTCCGAACCCTCCGACGAGTGGGTCATCACCATCGATACCCAGGCGCCCGAGGCCCCGGTGATCGACAGCGTGTACGACAACGTCGGCGTCAAGACCGGCAAACTGACCTCCGGCGATGCCACCGACGACCAGCAGCCGACCCTGTCCGGCACGGCCGAAATCGGTTCGACCGTCATCGTCTACGCCGACGGCGTGGAAGTCGGCCGCCAGGTCGTTGAAGACGGCACCTGGTCCATCACCATCGACGAACTGGCCGAAGGCGCGCACAGCCTCACCGTGCAAGCCATCGACAAGGCCGGCAACGTCTCCGAGCCGTCCGATGCCTTCGAACTGGTGATCGACATCACCGCCCGCGACAAGCCGATAAACGGCGGCGAAGGTCCTGGCCTGGGCGAGATCATCGACAACCACGGCGATATCCAGGGCCCGATCGAACAGGGCGGCGTCACCGACGACAACACCCCGACCCTCAAGGGCGAAGGCAAGCCGGGCGACACCATCATCATTTTCGATAACGGCGAGAAGCTCGAGGAAATCGAAATTGGCGAGGATGGCACTTGGGA
>NZ_FZPC01000056.1 GCF_900187975.1 Pseudomonas delhiensis
AGGTCCAGGTGGGTGCCCAGCGCCCACTGGTCGGTGTAGCGCGCGGTCTTGTCGTCGTCGTAGCCGCCGTGCAGGTTGCCCGCGGCCTCGCCGACATAGTCCAGCTTGAAGTCGTAGCCCTTCTCCAGCAGTTCGCTGCGGGTGCCGCCCCAGTCCCCCAGGCCCCATTTCGAATCGGCGGAAAAGGCCTCGTCGCCCTGCGCGCCACTGGCCAGCAGGGCGAGCAGCCCCAGCCCCGGGGCGAGATTGCGAGCGGTGATCATGGTGGCTATTCCTCCTGGCAGCCTTGAAGCGGAAAAGCGCCACCCGACCCGCTTCCCCAAGGGGGCGGGCCGCATGGCCAAACGAAAACTGTAGAACAGGGGCCGGCGCACCGCTCTGGCACGGCCGTTGCCCTTTGCCGCGCAGCCTTGAGACAGCGCTATCTTTGGCGGACGAAAAAAACGCCCCGGTAAAGGCAACGCGCACGTTACTGCCCGCGAAGGCCTGTGGCCAGCCACGGGGCTGGCAATATTATTTTTCATATCCCGTAATAATCCAGCCCATAGGCGAGATATTTTCCTCAATATCCCTATTCGAATCAGGGTAATTCGGGGCCCCGCAAGCCGGCCTGCCCCTGCTCGGCCCCCCCCCCCTGCAGGCCAGCCGATTGGCGGCCTGCAGCCCGGCAACGGCGTCCCGCCCAGCGAGACAGCGCTGTCCGCTACATTGCCCCGATAGCGGCTGGAAGCCCGCGCCCGGCTCCGCTACCTTGGCCGGGCCACCGACCGAGCGAGAACCCGCATGCCCCTTCCTCACCCCGCCCGAGGCGCCCATGGCCCGCGCTGACACGGCCAGCGCGCCCATACCGCGCATCGACGAAGAGCTGACGCTGAAGAAGCTGGAGGTGTTCCTGGCCTTCATGCGCACCGGCAACCTGGCCCGCGCCGCCGCCGAGCTGGGCACCAGCAACGTCAGCGTGCACCGCGCCATCCACTCGCTGGAAAGCGCCCTGCGCTGCCCGCTGTTCAAGCACGAGGGGCGCACCCTCACGCCGCTGGAGAGCGCCTTCGTGCTGGAGGAGCGCGCGCAGAAGCTGGTGCAGGACGTCAACGAGACGGTGCGCCTGACCCGCGAGGCCGCCGGCTTCTCCGCCGAGCGCTTCAAGCTCGGCGCGCTCTACTCGCTGACGGTGAAGACCGTGCCGCAGCTGATCATGGGCCTGAAGCTGCGGCGCAGCGAGCTGAACATCGACCTCATCCTCGGCTCCAACGTCGACCTGTTCTACCAGTTGAAGAACATGGAGCTGGACGCCATCCTGGTGTCGCTCAACGAAAGCGTGGCCGACCCGGACTGCGAGCAGCTGCCGCTGTTCTCCGACGACATCTTCCTCGCCGTGCCGGTGGATTCGCCCTACGCCGAGCTGGCCGAGATCGACCTGGCGAGCCTGAAGGAGGCGCCCTTCGTCACCCTGGCCCAGGGCTTCGCCACCCACCAGGACGGCGTGCGGGTGTTCCGCCAGGCCGGCTTCGAGCCGCACATCGCCATGCAGGTGAACGACATCTTCACCCTGCTCAGCATGGTCAGTTCCGGGGTCGGCTACGCGCTGCTGCCCAAGCGCATCGAGGCGGTGTACGAGAACCGCGTGAAGCTGATACCGCTGCAGGCGCGCTACCGCCTGCAGCAGCGCATCGGCGTGGTCTTCCTGCGCGCCAAGGAGCGCGACCCGAACCTGCTGGCGCTGCTCGCCGAATGCCGCATGTACGGCATGCGCCACGAGCAGGAAGCGGCGCGGGCGGGGGCCTGAGGCGCCCCGCCCGCTTGCAGCCGGCCCCTGCCTCAGCCCACCAGGCCGCGCACGCAGAAGTACAGCAGCGACGGGCCGAGCAGGCAGCCCAGGCCGGTGTGGAAGGTGGCGGTCAGCGCGCCGTAGGGCACCAGGCGCCGGTCGGTGGCGGCGAGCCCGGCGGTGACGCCGCTGACGGTGCCGGCCAGGCCGCCGAAGACCATCGCCGAGCGCGGGTTGTCCAGGCCCAGCAGGCGCGCCGAGACCGGGGTGAAGACCATCACCAGGATCGCCTTGATCAGCCCGGTGGCGATGGACAGCGCCATCACGTCGGAGCTGGCGCCCAGCGCCGCGCCGGTGACCGGGCCGACGATGTAGGTGACAGCCCCCGCGCCTATGGTGGTCATGCTCACCGCGTCGCGGTAGCCGAACGACCAGGCCACGATCACCCCGACGATGAACGGCAGGATGGTGCCCAGCAGCAGCGACACCGCGCCGATCAGCCCGGCCTTGCGCGCCTCGGTGGCCTGCACCTCGAAGGCCGTGGCGACGATGGCGAAATCACGCAGCATGGCCCCGCCCATCAGGCCGATGCCGGAGAACAGCGAGAGGTCGGCCAGGCCCTTCTGCCCGCCGCTGAGGGTGCCGCCGACCCAGGCCAGCACCAGGCCGATGAGGATGGCGATGGCCGAGCCGTGGACGCGGCCGAAGGTCAGGTGGCGGGAAATCAGCACCGACACCCACATGATCACGCCCACCACCGCGAAGGCGGTGACCAGGCCGTTATGGATGAGCGCGTTCTCGACGATCTGCCACATCTCAGCGCCCTCCCGCCGGGGCGGCGCCCAGGTCTTCGGCGCGGTCCTCGCGCGGCAGCGGCTCGCCGCGGTGGGTGCGGCTGATCAGCGCGATGGTCGCGCCACACACCAGCACCGAGCCTATGGCCGCCAGCAGCGCCACCGGGCCGCCGTGCAGGGCGGTGACCACGTTCTGCTGGGCGGCCATGGCGACTACCACGGGAATGTACATGGCGCCCCAGAAGCCCACGCCGAACTCGCACTCCTTGCTCAACCCGCCGCGCTTGTGCATCGCCAGGCGGGCGAAGATCAGCAGCAGCATGGCGATGCCGACGCCGCCGACGTTGGATTGCACGCCGAGCAGCACGCCCAGCAAATCGCCCAGGATCACGCCCGCGAGCGTGCATGCAGACAGTAAAGCGACACCGTAGATGATCATTGTTGTTGTCCTCGGTTGGTCGTTGGGGTTGGGGGTAATGGGACCGGTTCAGGGGTCGCGGCGTTCCTCCTCGCGCAGCAGCGCGTCCAGGGTGTCCGCGCGGGCGCCGTCGAAGGCGATGGCGGCGGCGCCGAAGCAGGGCCTGGCCAGGCCGGTGAGTATGCGCCCGGGCGGCAGCTCCAGGTGCAGGCGGGCGCCGCGCTCGTAGGCGCTGCGCAGGGTGGCGCGCCACTCCACGCGGCGCGCCATGTTGCCGGCCAGGTCCACGGCCAGCGCCGCCGGGTCCATGACCAGGCGCGCCGTGCTGCCGCTCAGGTAGCGCAGCCGCGGGCGGTCCAGGCGCACGCCGGCGAAGGCCTCGGCCAGGCGCGCGGCGGGTTCGGCCAGCAGTTCGCAGTGCGAGGGCACGCTGACCGCCAGGCGCTTCGCCGCGCTGGCGCCATGGGCCCGGACCAGTTCGGCGATGGCTTGCAGGGCCTCGTCGCTGCCAGCCACCACCAGTTGCCGTTCGGCGTTGACGTTGGCCAGGTAGACCGGGCGTTCGGCGCTGTGCACCTGGGCCAGCAGCGGCTCCAGCTGTGGCTGCTCCAGGCCGAGGATGGCGCTCATGCCGTAGCCGCTGGGCCAGGCCCGTTGCATCAGTTCGCCGCGCAGGGCGACCAGGCGCAGGGCGTCGGCGTAGTCCAGGGCACCGGCGACCACGGCGGCCGGATAGGCGCCGATGGACAGTCCCGCCACCAGCGCTGGCCGGTGCCCGCGGGCGGCGAGCAGGCGTGCCGCGGCGACGCCGGCGATCAGCAGGCACAACTGCACGGCGCGGGTCGAGGCCAGGGCCTCGGCGCTTTCCAGGCTGGCCATGGACTGGCCGAGCACGTCCGCCGCCTCTTCCAGGCAGGCACGCACTTCCGGCCCGCCGGGCAGCGCCGAGAGCATGCCGGGGTACTGCGCGCCCTGGCCGGGGAAGGCGAAGAAGCTGCTCATGGGGCCACCTCGGCGCGCGCCCAGGGATCGGCCAGCAGGACCGGCGCGTGGTCGCCCTTGACCATCACCCGGGCGCCCTCCCCGGCCCATTCGGCCAGGGCCAGGCCACCGGTGGGGGTCTGCAGTTGCAGGTCGATGCGGCAGGCGGCTTGGTTCAGTTCGGCGAGCAACGCGCGGGCCGCGTCGCGGGAAAACGGCTGCGGGGTGCGCAGCAGCAGGTCGAGGTCGCTGGCACCGTGCAGCACCGGCACGCCGCTGGCCAGCTCGAAGCCGGCGCCGCCGGTGACGCCCCAGGCCAGGCCGGTGGCGTCCAGCACTGCGCCGATCTGGCGCAGGGCCTGCCAGGCGGGCAGTTGGCGTTGCGGCTCGGCCTGGCGCAGCGCCTCGGGCGTGGCGCAACGCATCACCGCTTCCAGCGGCAGCCAGCCGGCCCAGCGCTGCTCGCGGCCGTGCCCGCGCAGGCCGACGGCCACCCAGCCATTCCGTGCCGGCGCGCGGCGCACGACAACCGGCCAACCGGCTGTCAGCACCTTGCCCACCCAGGCCGGCGCATCTTCCGGCAAATGCTCGACACCCATGCCCCAGAGCAGGTCATGGGCGCGGAAAAGGTCGGGAGCGGGCCCGTCCCGGCGTGGGCCCCGCTGTGAGCTTTCGACGATGGCCATGGCCCGCTCCCGGGTTCTCACCACTGCTCGCGCAGCAGTTCGCGCACGCGGCTGGAGGCCGCGCGGTTGGCCGCGCCCAGGCGCGAGCGCAGGTCGCGGGGGGCATCGGCGATATCGTCCAGGGCGCGGCGCAGGCTGGCCTGCACCTGGGCCACGTCCGCTTCGCCGGGCGCATCAATGGACGGCACTTCCAGGCTGTCCCACAGCAGGCCCAGGGAGGCGTAGCTGTCGATGTCGTAGGCCATCGGCGGCACCGTGGCGGCCAGGCGCTCCAGCTCCTCGACGCTGCGCAGGGTGATGCGCGCGGCGGCGGCCTTGCCCATGGCGTGGACCATCACCCCGGCATCGCGCAGGGCGATCAGGCGGTTGGCCTGGTAGCCGTGGGCGAGGAAGGCGCCGGACATGGCCTTGCCCACCAGCAGGCCGAGCACCGGGTGGCCGGCGAGGCGCGCGCGGGCATAGGCGTCCACCGCCGCCGCCAGGGCCTGGTGGATGCCCAGGGCTTCCTCGCGGCGGCCATAGGCCTGGCTGGGCACGTCGACTATCGCCACCAGCGCGCGCTTGAGCGGCGCATCGCGGTCGGCCTCGATGGCCTCCTCCACCGCCGCCGCCAGGCGCCAGCCTTCCAGCAGGCCGACCTCGCCGTTGCGGGCGCGGGGGAAGGCATCGTTCGCATCCGGCACCACCGCCAGGTAGCGCAGCGGCTGGCCACCCAGCTCGGCGTCGGCCACCCGCAGCGAGGCGCCGTCCTGCGGGCGCGCGGGCTGTTCGCCGGCCAGGGCCTGGAACCAGGCCAGGCCGCGGGAAACTGTTGCTTGGCTCATTGCGCGTCTCCTTGGTTCAGGCCCTGGTACAGGCAGCGCACGCCGGCGGCGTCGATCTGTTCGCGGGTGTCGAGGCTTGCCAGGCGCGCCAGGAAGTCCGCCACCCGGCGGCTGCGCGGCCGTGCCGGCAGGCCCTTGGCGAAGTACTCGCGCACCGCGCCATGCAGGGTCGCCACGTCGTCGGCCAGGCAGGCGTCGGCCAGGCCGGTGGCGGCGCGTTGTTCGCCGCCGCTGAGGCTCCAGATGAACGGCCGGTCGCGGGAGTCGTATTCCTCGATGCCGGCTTCCTGCTCGATCACCTGCGGGCCGTTCAGCCCCAGGCGCGCTTCGCGGGTGACCAGCACGTAGCTGCACAGCCCGGCGGCGATGGACATGCCGCCGAAGCAGCCGACCGGGCCTGCGACCAGCGCCACCACCGGCTGGTAGCGCTGCAGGTCGACGATGGCCGCCTGGATCTCGGCAATGGCCGCCAGCCCCAGGTTGGCCTCCTGCAGGCGCACGCCGCCGGTTTCCAGCAACAGCAGGGCGCGGGTGGGGATGCCCTTGCGGTTGTCCTCGGCGGCCAGTTCCAGGGCGCCGGCGATCTTCGCCCCGCCGACCTCGCCCATGCTGCCGCCCTGGAAGGCACCTTCGATGGCGGCGACCACGGCCGGCTGGCCGTCCAGGGTGCCGCGGGCGATGACCACGCCGTCGTCGGCCTGGGGCACTATGCCCTGCCCTTCCAGCCAGGGTGACTGCACCCGGGCGAAGGGGTCGATGAGTTCGCGGAAGCTGCCGGCGTCCAGCAGCTCGCGGGCGCGCTGGCGGGCGGAAAGTTCGGTGAAGCTGCGCAGGGCCAGAAGCTGGGCGACGTTATTCATGGCCAGCTTCCTCCAGCGCCTGTTCCAGGCGCAGGCGCACCACCCCGGGGGTGGCGCCGAAGTCGTGGATGCAGAGTTGCGCGGCCGGCGCCGGCACGGCGGCGAACAGCCGCTCGAAGAGCTGCTGCCAGCGCGGCGCGCTGCCGTTCACCGAGGTCACCACCTCGATGCTCAGGGTGGCGTTCGGCGCCGGTTGCAGCAACACCTCCAGGTCGCCGGAACCGACGCAGCCCACCAGGGCGCGGCCGCGCACCGACGAAGTGGCGGGGTATTCGAAGGACAGGGTTTCCATGGTCAGAGGCTCCCGGCCCACCCGCCGAGCGCGGCGGGCAGGCGATCCAGAAAGAGACAGGCGGCCAGCAGGTCGGCGGCGCCGCCAGGGGATGCGTTGAGCGCCAGCAGCGCGCGGTCCAGCTCGCGCAGCGCGCGGCGCCCGGCCAGGCTGGCGCTGCCGCCGGCGTCGAGCACCGCCCGCGCGCCACCCTGCATGGCCTGCAGGCCGGGCTGGCCGGCGCGGTGCAGCACGCAGGTGTCGTCCAGCACCGCCATGATCGCCAGCAGCGCGTCGAGCCGGGCGTTCTGCTCGCCGGCGCCGGCCGCGCGGCTGCGCCGCAGTTGCGGCAGGCCGTGCAGCACCACGCGGGGGAAGCCCAGTTGCGCTTCCTCACGGGCGCCACCAATGCCGTAGCGCCGGCGCACCCTGTCGCCGTGGCTGTTCAACTGCGGTTGCATGCGGTCGGCCAGCAGGGCGATGCGCCCGGCGCGGGCGGCCACCGCCTCGGCCTGCGGCTGCGAAGTGTCGAGGGCGGCGGCGGCGCTCAGCAGGCCCAGGGCCCAGATGGCGCCGCGGTGGGTGTTCACCCCGGCCGTGGTGCGCAGCATCTCCGCCTCGCCTTCGCGGCCCAGGCGGCCCAGGCTTTCGCGCAGCGGCAGGCCGACTTCGCCATGGGCCCGCGCCGCTTCGGCCATGGCCTGGAAGCACGGCCACAGGCTCAGCGCCGAGGCCTGCATCAGGCCCAGGTGCAGGTCGCCGTGCGCACCGCTGCCGCGGCGGTCCACCAGCGCCGGCTTGGGCGACAGCTCGGCCTCGTCGATCAGCGCGTCCACCGCCAGGTCGGCCAGGCATTCGCCCAGGCCGACGCGGGGTTCGAGTTCGTATGCCTGGGCCATCACCAGCTCCTGAAGCGCGCCGGCGGCTCGTACAGGCCACCGGACCAGTCGACCAGTTCGCCGATGCTCTTGGCCGCGAGCAGTTCGCGGCTGGCGTCGGCGCGGCGGATGCCCAGGTCCTCGGGCAGCGCGATCAGCCCTTCGCGGCGCATGCGCTGGGTATCCTTCGGGTCATGGCGCAGGCCGATGGGGCTGATGCCGGCCACCGCGGCGATCATCGCCCGGCGCTCCTCCAGCGAGCGCGCCTTGTACAGGTAGGCGATGCCTTCCTCGGTGAGCACGTGGGTGACGTCGTCGCCGTAGATCATCACCGGCGCCAGCGGCATGTTGGCCTTGCGCGCCACCTCCACCGCGTCGAGCTGCTCGACGAAGGTCGGTTTGCCGCCGTCCTGGAAGGTCTCGACCATCTGCACCACCAGCTTCTTGCCGCGTTCCAGCAGGGCCTCGGGCTCCGGCCGCATGTCCAGCCAGGCCGGGGTGGAATGCCGGCGCCCGCGCGGGTCGTGGCCCATGTTCGGGGCGCCGCCGAAGCCGGCCAGGCGGCCGCGGGTGACGGTGGAGGAATGGCCGTCGCCGTCCACCTGCAGGGTGGCGCCGATGAACAGGTCCACCGCGTACTGCCCGGCCAGTTGGCAGAACATGCGGTTGGAGCGCAGCGAGCCGTCGCGGCCGGTGAAGAACACGTCCGGGCGCTGGGCGATGTAGCGCTCCATGCCCAGCTCGGTGCCGAAGCAGTGCACGCTTTCCACCCAGCCGCTCTCGATGGCCGGGATCAGCGTCGGGTGCGGGTTGAGCGTCCAGTGCCGGCAGATCCTGCCCTTCAGGCCGAGGGACTCGCCGTAGGTGGGCAGGATCAGCTCGATGGCCGCGGTGTTGAAGCCGATGCCGTGGTTCAGCGACTGCACGTTGTGCCGCTGGTAGATGCCGCGGATCGCCATCATCGCCATCAGCACGTGCACCGGCTTGATGTGGCGCGGGTCGCGGGTGAACAGCGGCTCGATGTAGAACGGCCGGTCGGCCTCGACCACGAAGTCGATCCAGCTCGCCGGGATGTCCACCCGCGGCAGGTCGCGCGGGTCGTCGACGATGCGGTTGACCTGGGCGATGACGATGCCGTCGCTGAAGGCGGTGGGCTCCACCAGCGCCGGGGTGTCCTCGGTGCTGGGGCCGGTGTAGAGGTTGCCCTCGCGGTCGGCGACGAAGCCGGCCACCAGGGCGACGTTGGGGATCAGGTCCACCACCAGGCGCGAGTACAGCTCGATGTAGGTGTGGATGGCGCCGATCTCCAGCAGCCCGTCCTCCAGCAACTGGCCGATGCGCAGGCTCTGCGGGCCGGAGAAGGAGAAGTCGAGCTTGCGCGCGATGCCCAGCTCGAACAGGTCCAGGTGCTCGGGGCGGCCGACGCTGGGCATGATCATGTGCAGGTCGTGGACCTTGCCCGGGTCCACCCGGGCCAGGCTGCGCGAGAGGAAGTCGGCCTGCTTCTGGTTGTTGCCCTCCAGCACCACGCGGTCGCCCGGGGCGATCAGCGCCTCCAGGGCCCGCACCAGGTGCTCGCGCGGCAGCACCGCGCCGTCGGCCAGGTGGCGCACCCGTTCGAGGCGGCGCGCCTTCTCGGCGCGGCGTCGCGACCACTGGGGCGGGGGGGATGTCTGGGTCATCGGTACCTCCACGAACGCTGCTGTCGTGGACGCACCTTAGGGACCCGGCGGCGGGGGCATCAATCAAGCCCGGCGCATGATCGTTAACCTGAGCGTAACGTTTGACCCGGCCTGCCAACGGTTCCGCGCCATGGAACCGCTGTGCATTGCCCGCCGGGCCCTCTCCGGATTCTGCTGGAAACGCGCCGACAGTCCCGCCAAGGGGACAGGCGGACCCCGCGAACAACAACCAGAATCAGGAATCCGCGCCGTGCACACCCCACTCAGCAAGCAGTCGCTGTTCCCCCTCGTCGCCCTGCTGGCCGCGCCCCTGGCCGCCCAGGCCGACGGCTTCCCCGGCATCGCCCGCATCGCCTCGGGCTTCGGTTACTACAACCTGGACAAGGGCTTCGACGACAAGGCCAGGGTCTACGGGACCCTCGACGCCTTCGCCGACTACCACGACTCCGGCCACCACTCCGGCTGGCGCCTGGAGGGCGGCGGGGCCTGGACCAACAAGCTGGGCCTGTACCTGCGCAAGGCGCTGGACGAGGACACGGTGCTGGAGGCCGACGTCGAGGAAGGCTTCAACCTCAACGGCCAGGCCCTGGACCAGCACTGGAAGCAGGTCGGCGCGCTGCGCCTGGCGCTGGTGGCGCTGCGCACCCGCCACTACGGCAAGCTGGAATTCGGCAAGACCTACAACATGAGCACCCCGACCTACGCCGACCCCTTCCTCGCCGTGTACGGCTCGCCCTACACCTTCCTCACCCTGCCGCCACGCGGCAAGGGTGCGTACTACCTGGACGTGCGGCCCAAGCACACCCTCGCCTACACCACCCCGGGCTACCACGGCTTCAGCGTCGGCACGGCCATGACCTTCGGCTTCGACGACGCCGCCAGCACCGGGAAGACCGTGCGCGGCAAGGGCGTGAGCCTGCAGTACCGCGACAGCCGGCTGATCCTGCTCGGCTCCTACAACGACTACCTGAGCGACCCGTGGGACGACGGCGGGCGCAGCCGGCAGACGCACAACGCCTTCAAGAGCGCCTCGGCGTTCTACGACTTCGGCCCCTTCTCCTCCAACCTCACCTGGCAGCGCCAGGACGTGGACTACCCCGGCACGCCGAGCATGACCGCCTGGACCCTCGGCTTCATGCTGCCGGTGGGCGAGCGCGACCTGGCGCGGCTGGTGGCCACCCGGCGCAACCTCGACAGCGGCGAGCAGGACGCCACCGGGGTGATGCTCGGCTACGACCACTTCCTGCGCCCGAACCTGGCGCTGTACGGCCGCGTGGCGCTGATCGACAACCAGCGCCAGGCCGCCGTGAGCTATGCCGGCATCCCCGTGGAGCAGGCCGGCGACGACCCGTCCAGCCTGGCCATCGGCCTCTACTACCACTTCTGAGCACGCGAGGTTCCACAGGGTGGAACCAACGCGCATTGCCCCGTCACGGCGCCCGCGCTTTGCTGGTAGCCATCCGAGCCGGCGGCCCCGCCGCCGGCAACCGCCAACAAGACCGGACTCCAGTCCGGCTACCCCGGGAGAGTCCCACATGCCCCGCCACGCTCACATCCTCGCCTGGCTGAACGACAGCGCCGACGAACTCAAGGCCCTGCGCCAGGACATCCACGCCCACCCCGAACTGGGCTTCGAAGAACGCCGCACCGCCGACCTGGTGGCCGACCTGCTCGGCCAGTGGGGCTACGAGGTGCACCGCGGCGTCGGCCGCACCGGCGTGGTCGGCGTGCTGCGCAACGGCGACTCGCCGCGGCGCCTGGGCCTGCGCGCGGACATGGACGCGCTGCCCATCGAGGAAGCCACCGGCCTGCCCTACAGCAGCTGCAACCACGGGCGCATGCACGCCTGCGGCCATGACGGCCACACCGCGATGCTGCTAGGCGCGGCGCGCTACCTGGCCGCCACCCGCAACTTCCAGGGCAGCCTGACACTGATCTTCCAGCCCGCCGAGGAAGGCCAGGGCGGCGCCCTGGCGATGCTGGAGGACGACCTGCTGCAGCGCTTCCCCTGCGACGCGCTGTTCGGCATGCACAACATGCCGGGGCTGGAAGCCGGCCACCTGTGCTTCCGCAGCGGGCCGATGATGGCCTCGCAGGACCTGCTGGAAGTTCGCATCGACGGCGTCGGCGGCCACGGCTCGATGCCGCACCTGAGCGTCGACCCGCTGGTGGCGGCGTCCAGCGTGGTGATGGCGCTGCAGACGGTGGTGGGGCGCAACGTCGACCCGCAACAGGCGGCGGTGGTCACCGTCGGCGCGCTGCAGGCCGGCGAGGCGGCCAACGTCATCCCCCAGCAGGCGCTGCTGCGCCTGAGCCTGCGCGCCCTCGACGCCAGGGTGCGCGAACAGGTGCTGGAGCGGGTCAAGGCGATCATCCACAGCCAGGCGCAGAGCTACGGCTGCACGGTGCAGGTCGAACACCGCCCGGCCTACCCGGTGCTGGTCAACACCCCGGCGGAGACCGCCTTCGCCCGCGAGGTCGGCCTCGAGCTGGTGGGCGCCGACGAGGTGCGCGAGGCGCCCACGGTGATGGGCAGCGAGGACTTCGGCTGGATGCTCCAGCGCTGCCCCGGCAGCTACCTGTTCATCGGCAACGGCGCCGGGGCGATGGTGCACAACCCGGCCTACGACTTCAACGACGCCATCCTGGTGCGCGGCGCCGCCTACTGGGCGGCGCTGGCCGAGCGCTGGCTGCGCCCCTGAGCGCCCTTCCCCCTGCCACCTCCCTCACCCAGCCGCGCGCCCGCCCCGGGCGCGCCAGGAGCACCCGTGATGCAGACCTCTTCCCGCGCCGTGTCGCGCAACCACCAGGTGGCGGCCGCGGTCATCGGCAACGCCCTCGAGTGGTACGACTTCATCGTCTACGGCTTCCTCTCCAGCCTGATCGCCCGGCTGTTCTTCCCCGCCGAGAGCGCCTACGCCTCGCTGCTGATGGCCCTGGCCACCTTCGGCGTGGGCTTCTTCATGCGCCCGGTGGGCGGCGTGCTGCTGGGCATGTACGCCGACCGCAAGGGGCGCAAGGCGGCCATGCAGCTGATCATCGCGCTGATGACGGTGGCCATCGCCCTGATCGCCTTCGCCCCCGACTACGCCGCCATCGGCGTGGGCGCGCCGGCGCTGATCGTCATCGCGCGCATGCTCCAGGGCTTCGCCACCGGCGGCGAGTACGCCAGCGCCACGGCCTTCCTGGTGGAGTCCGCGCCGGCCAACCGCCGCGGCCTGTACGGCGCCTGGCAGCTGTTCGGCCAGTGCCTGGCGGTATTCGCCGGCGCCGGCATGGGCGCCCTGGTCACCCACAACCTGTCGCCCGAGGCGCTGGACGCCTGGGGCTGGCGCGTGCCCTTCCTGCTCGGCCTGCTGATCGGCCCGGTGGGCCTGTGGATGCGCCGGCACATGGAGGAGACCGAGGACTTCGTGCGCGCCAGCAGCCAGGAAAAACCCGTGGGCCTGCGCCAGGTGCTGCGCGAGCACCGCCGCGCGGTGCTGGTGACCATGGGCTCGACCATCAACGGCACCGTGGCCTTCTACGTGGTGCTGGTGAACATGCCGACCTTCGCCCACACCCAGCTGGGCCTGCCGCTGGACCAGGTGTTCATGGTGCAGATGCTGGCGGTGGCGCTGATGACCCTGATCATCCCCGTCGCCGGCGCCCTCTCCGACCGCTACGGCCGGCGCCCGGTGCTGTTCGCCGGGGTGCTCGGCTTCACCCTGCTGGTCTACCCGCTGTTCGCCTGGGTGGCCGGCGCGCCGAGCATCGGCAACCTGCTGGTGATGCAGCTGGTGCTGTGCAGCCTGATCGGCATCAGCTACGGCCCGGCGCCCACCGCGGTGGCCGAGCAGTTCCCCACCCGCGTGCGCTCCACCGGCCTGGCCCTGGCCTACAACGTGGCGGTGATGCTGTTCGGCGGCTTCGCCCCGTTCATCGTCGCCTGGCTGACCCAGGTCGGCGGCACCCCGGTGGCGCCGGCCTGGTACGTGCTGGCGGCCTCGCTGATCGGCCTGTTCGCCCTGGCCTTCCTGCGCGAGGGCGCCCCCGAGGCGCTGGCCCGCCGCCGCGCCCGCGCTACCCTTTCCCCCACTGCCCGGAGCCTCTGAATGACCGTGATGACCGCGCCCCACGCCACCCCGCTCGACGAGGACATCGTCGCCCTCGACGCGCTGCCGCTGTCGGAAGCCATCCGCAGCCGCCAGGTCAGCTGCCGCGAGGTGATGCAGGCCTACCTGGCGCAGATCGACCGCTACAACCCGCGGGTCAACGCGCTGGTGTCCCTGCGCCCCGCGGAGGAACTGCTGCGCGAGGCCGACGAGCACGACCGCCTGCTCGCCCGCGGCCACTGGCGCGGCTGGCTGCACGGCATGCCCCAGGCGCCGAAGGACCTGGCGGCCTGCGCCGGGCTGGTCACCAGCATGGGCTCGCCGCTGTTCGCCCGCCAGGTCACCGCCCACGACGCCTACGTGGTGGAACGCGCGCGCCGGGCAGGGGCCATCTTCGTCGGGCGGAGCAACGTGCCCGAGTTCGGCCTGGGCTCGCACACCTACAACACCGTGCACGGCATCACCGGCAACGCCTACGAGCCACGCCTGAGCGCCGGCGGCAGCAGCGGCGGCGCCGCGGTGGCGCTGGCCCTGCGCATGCTGCCGGTGGCCGACGGCAGCGACATGATGGGCTCGCTGCGCAACCCGGCCGCCTTCAACAACGTCTACGGCCTGCGCCCGTCCCAGGGCCGCGTGCCCTTCGGCCCGTCCAATGACCTGTTCGTCCAGCAGCTGGCCACGGAAGGCCCCATGGGCCGCAGCGTGGCCGACGTGGCGGCGCTGCTGCGCACCCAGGCCGGCCATGCCCCGGGCGCGCCGCTGTCGCTGCGCGGCGGCGGCGACCTCGACGGCCCGCTGGAGCGCGACTTCCGCGGCGCGCGCATCGGCTGGCTGGGCGACTTCGACGGTTACCTGGCCACCGAGCCGGGGCTGCTGCAACTGTGCGAGGCGGGCCTGGCGGACTTCCGCGCCCTGGGCGCCGAGGTCGAGCCCTGCCGCCCGGACTACGACATGGCGCGCCTGTGGCACTGCTGGCTGGTGCACCGCCAGTGGCTGGTGGCCGGCAACCTGGCCCCGGCCTACGCCGACCCGGCGCTGCGCCGGCAGCTCAAGCCGGAGGCGGTCTGGGAAGTGGAGTCGGGCCTGGGCCTGGACGCCGCCGACGTCTACCAGGCCTCGCTGGACCGCAGCGACTGGTACCGCGCCCTGCAAAAGCTGTTCGAGCGTTACGACTACCTGCTCCTGCCCAGTGCCCAGGTGTTCCCTTTCGATGCACAACGGGCATGGCCGGATGCCATCGCCGGCCGCCCGATGGACACCTACCACCGCTGGATGGAAGTGGTGATCGGCGCCACCCTCGCCGGGCTGCCGGCGATGAACGTACCGGTGGGCTTCAACCCCGCCGGGCTGCCCATGGGCGTGCAGATCCTCGGCCCGGCGCAGGCGGACCTGGCCGTGCTGCAACTGGCCCACGCCCACGAACGGCAGACGCGCTGGGTCGCCCGGCGGCCGCCGGCGCTGCTCGATGAACGCTGACGCGCGCGGCCCGCTCGGGCATGGCACGCATCCTGCCTCCCCATTGCCGACAGCACTGGGCACATGGGGAACGGCGATGCAGGGGAAAGAGGAAGGCAGCACGGTGCGCTCGGTGGAGCGCGCCCTGGCGATCGTCGAACTGCTCGGCGAACACGGCGCCCTGGGGCTGGAGGAACTGCACTACCTCACTGCCCTGCCCAAGGCCACCGTCTCGCGCCTGCTGCACACCCTGCAGGAGCAGGGCTGGCTGTACCGCGGCCTGTGCGACCGGCGCTACCGGCTGAGCTCGCGGCGGCTGTTCGGCGACGCCGACGAGCGCCGCAGCCGGCGCCTGGTGGAGGAAGCCGCGCCGCTGCTCAAGGCGCTGAGCGAACGCACCGGGCTGGTGGCCGACCTGTCGTTCTTCGACGGCGCCGACCTGCGGGTGATGGAAAGCTCGGTGCCCGAGCGCCTGCGCAAGCGCTACCCGAGCAACCGCATGATCGTCGGGCTCAAGGCCAGCCTGTTCCACTCGGCCATGGGCCAGGCCTGCCTCGCGGCGCTGGACGAGCAGCACGTGCGCAACCTGGCCGAACGCCACGCGCTGCAAGGCGAGGAACTACTGCAGTTGCACGAGCGCGCGCACCACCGCGGCTTCGGCGAACGCACCGAAGGCCACTGGGAATACTCGGTGCGCCTGCCCTTCCTGATCCGCGCCATCGCCCTGCCGGTGCGCAGCGGCGAGCGCCTGCTGGGCAGCGTCGCGCTGCACTGGCCGCAGGACCAGGGCAGCGTCGAGCAGGTGCGCCGCCAGTACCTGGGCAGCCTCGGCGACACCATCGAGCAGTTGCAGCGCAGCCTCGCCTGAGGCGCGCTCAGGGCGCGCCGAACATCGCCGTCCAGTAGATGCCGGCGTCGCTCTTCGGGTCCACCGCGTAGGCCGCGCCCAGCTCGCGGTACTGCGGGCTCATCAGGTTGGCGCAGTGGCCGGGGCTGGCCAGCCAGGCGTCCACCACCGCCCTCGCGGTGCCCTGCCCGGCGGCGATGTTCTCGCCCACGGAACCGGCGCTGTAGCCGCCCAGCTCGGCGCGGTCGCCCGGGGTGCGGCCGTCGCGGTCCAGGTGGGAGAAGTAGTTGCCGTTGGCCATGGCGCGGCTGTGCTCCTCGGCCACGCTGCCCAGCACGGCGTTCCAGCCCAGCGGCGCGGCCCTGGCGAAGGCCTGCCCGCCGCACTGGCGCGCCTGGCCGCGGGCGGCATTGACCGCCTGCAGCAGCTTCTGCCCCTCGGCCTGCCAGTCGCCCAGCTTGCCCTGCAGCAGCGGCCGCGCCAGCACCACGCGCCAGTCGTTGCCCTGGCGGCTGACGCCGACCTCGATGAACTGCGGGTCGAGCAGCACCTGGCAGAAACTCTCCTGCAGCGCCGCCATGGCCGCCTGGGCGTCCTTCGGCCCGCTGAGGCTGAGCATGCGCGCGCTGCTCATCGGGTAGCCGGTGGCTTTCAGCGCCGACTGCCAGTCGGAAACGCCCGGCGCCAGGACCAGGCGCGAGTCCTGCCCCAGCGGCGGCAGCGCCTCGCTGGCCCGGCCGGCGCAGGCCTGCGGCTGGCTGCGGTAGAGGTTGATGGCATCGAGCAGCGGCTCGGCCGCCACGGCATGGCCGGCGCTGGCCAGCAGCGCCAGGGACGGCAGGAGGCATCGCAGAACGGACGGCAACACGCGCATGTAAGGCTCCCCTTGGTGGACTGGCGGACATGATGCGCGATCCCGCGGGTTTTCGCTGCCCCCTGGCGCGAAGGTCACCCGGCGATTGCACAACCTGGAGCAATTCCGGGCGCCGATTCGTGAGTAAAAGACACAAATCAATTACTGCAGGAGCGGTTTTTCCGGCCCCGGGCCCTGGCTATCCTGCCGGCCATCCACAGCGTTCGGAGCCCCTGCCATGAAAAACATCCTCCTGCTCAACGGCGGCAAGCAGTTCGCCCACTCCAACGGCCAGTACAACGCCACCCTGCACGAGGCGGCCCTGGCCCACCTCGACCACGCCGGCTTCGACGTGAAGGAAACCTTCATCGACGGCGGCTACGACATCCAGGAAGAGGTGCAGAAGTTCCTCTGGGCCGATGTGGTCATCTACCAGATGCCCGGCTGGTGGATGGGCGCGCCCTGGACCCTGAAGAAGTACCTCGACGAAGTCTTCACCGCCGGCCACGGCAGCCTCTACGCCAACGACGGCCGCACCCGCTCCGACGCCTCGCAGAAGTACGGCAGCGGCGGCCTGATCCACGGCAAGCGCTACATGATCTCGGCCACCTGGAACGCCCCGCAGCAGGCCTTCGACGACCCCGGCGACTTCTTCGAGGGCAAGGGCGTGGACGCGGTCTACTTCCCCTTTCACAAGGCCAACCAGTTTCTCGGCATGAGCCCGCTGCCGACCTTCCTCTGCGTGAACGTGATGAAGGAGCCGAACATCGAGGCGGACGTGGCGCGCTACCACAGGCACCTGGACGAGGTGTTCGGCCGGCGTTGAGGCAGGCGCGCCGTTCCCCTGTAGGAGCGCACGACGCCTAGTTCTTGCTTGCGAACCTTGGACTCGCACCTCACTTAACCTCGTCATTCCCGCGAACGCGGGAACCCAAAAAAGACGTTGGGTTTGGGTGTAGCGCGCCGCTCCGAGTCTGCGGAGACTTTTTGTTTCGCCCCCTCGGGCGAGTCCCTTTTGTCAATCGCCACAAAAGGAACCAAAAAGGCTGCTTCGAGAACTTCCTGCAGCACTACAACCATGAGCGGCCGCATGAAGCCCTGGAGCAGAAAACCCCGGCGCAGTGCTATGTCCCTTCACCAC
>NZ_FZPC01000073.1 GCF_900187975.1 Pseudomonas delhiensis
TTCCAGGCGCCCGAGCTGGCCTCCGGCGAGCACAGCATCTCCGCCCGTCCGGTGAACGCCATCGGCCAGGAGGGCGAGGCCAGCGAAAGCATCGGTTTCACCGTGGTGGGCGAGGAAACCCCGCTGCCGGAGATGCCTGTCATCAGTGAAATCCACGATGACGAGGGCTCGGTCACCGGACCGCTGAGCGACGGCGACGTCACCGATGACACCAGCCTGAGCGTCAGCGGTACCGCCGAAGCCGGCAACCTCGTGCTGCTGTACGTCAACGGCGAGCTGGCTGCCAGCGTGGTCGCCGACGAAAACGGCAACTGGAGCACCGAACTGCCGCTGGCCGGCGATGGCGAGAAGGTCGTCACCGCCAAGGCGCAGGATGAGGCTGGCCGTCACAGCGACGAGACCGCCCCGGTCTCCATCATGCTCGACACCACCGCGCCGGAGCAACCGGATGTGGTCAGCGCCGAGGACAACGCCGGTGCCATCACCGGCCCGATCGAGCCGGGCAGCGTGACCGACGAAGCCAAGCCGGCCCTCAGTGGCTCGGGTGAGCCGGGCGATACCGTCAGCATCCTCGACAATGGCGAAGAGATCGGCACCGCCATCATCGACGAGAACGGCCATTGGGAATTCACACCCGAAGAGTCGCTGGAAGAGGGTGACCACAGCATCAGCGTGGTGATCACCGACCCGGCCGGCAACATCAGCCAGCCCAACGAGTCGCTGGACTTCGTGGTCGATACGGCTCCGCCGTTCGTGACCATAGACCTGGCCATCGACGAGGTCGGCAACATCACCGGCGAGGTTCTCGACGGCGGCGTGACCGACGATCGACGCCCGACCCTGAAGGGCACCGCGACCCCGGACGCCCTGGTGATCATCAAGGAAGGCCCGGTGGTCTACGGCAGCGTGGTCGCCGACGCCGAGGGCAACTGGAGCCTGCGCCTGCCGCTGTCGCAGAGCGACGGTGATCATCTCTACATCGCCGAGGTGCAGAACGCCGCCGGCAATTCGGCCCAGGCCGAATTCGTCCTGGTGATCGATACCCAGCTTCCGGATCGCCCGGTCCTCGACAGCGTGCTGGATAATGTCGGTGCGATCACGGGGCCACTGCTTTCCGGCGATACCACCGACGACGCCAACCCGACCCTCAAGGGTGGCGACGCCGAGCCCAACGGGCTGGTCAAGGTCTATGACAACGGCAAACTGATCGCCAGCACCACGGCCGACGAAAACGGCGAATGGAGCCTGGACCTGGAGCTGGAGGAAGGCGAGCACCGCCTGACCGTCACCACCTGCAACGACGCGGGCGTCGAGAGCCGGCCGACCCGTCCGTTCGACCTGACCGTGGACTCGTCGCAGGCCGACCTGCGCATCGACCAGATCGAGCTGATCGACGACTTCGGACCGGTCACCGGCGCCATTGTCGATGGCGGCAAGACCGACGACGCCACGCCGGTGCTCAAGGGGCACGTCGAAGGCACCAACGTCGCCTATGTGGACATCTACGATGGCGAAACCCTGCTGGGCTCCGCCCCGGTGGACGAAGACGGCAACTGGGAATTCGAGGTGCCGGAACGGGCCAC
This sequence comes from Pseudomonas delhiensis, assembly GCF_900187975.1. GTDB lineage: Bacteria > Pseudomonadota > Gammaproteobacteria > Pseudomonadales > Pseudomonadaceae > Pseudomonas > Pseudomonas delhiensis. Next base: position 1,584 of record NZ_FZPC01000073.1, read on the forward strand.
GGGCGAACATGTCCTCAGCGCCGTTCCGGTGGACAGCCTCGGCAAGAATGGCGAGGCCAGCGAAAACATCGGCTTCACCGTCGTGGGCGAGGAAACCCCGCTGCCGGAGATGCCTGTCATCAGTGAAATCCACGATGACGAGGGCTCGGTCACCGGCCCGCTGAGCGACGGCGACGTCACCGATGA
>NZ_FZPC01000061.1 GCF_900187975.1 Pseudomonas delhiensis
AGTTCGCCTACCGCCTGTTGCGGGTTCTCGATCATCGCCCGCAGCAGGTTCTGCCAGTGCCGCGCCATGCGCTCGATGGTCGCCGGCTCGAACAGATCCGTGGCATAGGTCAGCGCGGCCCCCAGGCCGGCCGGGCTTTCCCAGGTGTCCAGCGCCAGGTCGAACTGCGCCGTGGCGCCCTCCCAGGGGAAGCTGTCGATGCGCAGGCCGTCGACTTCCGCGGCCTGGCGCTCGTCGCTCTGGTGGTTGTACAGCACCTGGAACAGCGGGCTGTGGCTGAGGCTGCGCTCGGGCTGCAGGGCATCCACCAGTTGCTCGAACGGCAGGTCCTGGTGCGCCTGCGCGCCCAGGGCCGTCTCGCGCACCTGGCCGAGCAGGCGGCGGACGTCCTGGCGGCCGTCGATTTCGCTGCGCAGCACCTGGGTGTTGACGAAGAAGCCGATCAGGCGCTCGGTCCCGGCATGGTTGCGGTTGGCGATGGGCACGCCGACGCGGATGTCGGACTGGCCGCTGTAGCGCTGCAGCAGCAACTGGAACGAAGCCAGCAACAGCATGAACGGCGTGACGCCTTCGCGGCGGGCGCTGGCCAGCAGCGCCTTGCCCAGTGCAGCGGGCAGCGCCAGCTCCAGGCGCTGGCCACGGCCACAGGCCTGGGCCGGGCGCGGGTGGTCGGCAGGCAGTTCCAGCCGCGGCTGCTCGCTACCCAGGCGCTGGCGCCAGTAGGCCAGCTGCCGCTCGCCCTCGCCGCCGTCCAGCCAGGCGCGCTGCCAGGCCGCGTAGTCGGCGTAGTGCAGCGCCAGCGGCGCCAGGCCCGGCTGCTCGCCGCGGCGCAGGGCGGCGTAGGCCTGCAGCAGCTCGTCGACCATGACCTGCATCGACCAGCCATCGGCGACGATATGGTGCAGGACGACCACCAGCACGGCCTCGTCCCCGCCGCGATCCAGCAGGCACACCCGCAGCAGCGGGCCGCTGGCCAGGTCGAAGGGCTGGCGGATCGCCTCCGCCACCCGCTGGCGCAGGGCGTCATCGTCCAGGCCGGCGCAGTCCTGCACCATCAGGCGCAGCGAAAGCTCCGGCGATACCCGCTGCAGCGCCCGGCCATCCACGGCCTCGAAGCGGGTGCGCAGGCTCTCGTGGCGCCGTACCAGCCAGTCGAAGGCCCCTTGCAGGGCCGCCAGGTCCAGCGCTCCGCGAATGTTCAGCACGCTGGGCAGGTGGTAGGCGGCGCCTTGCGGGTCCAGCTGCCAGAGGAACCACATGCGCTGCTGGGCGTGGGACAACGGCAGCTCGCCGCCCCTGGGCAGCGGACGCAGGCTCGGCGCGGCCTGGCCTTCCAGGCGCGCCAGGGCGGCGCAGAACGCGGCTAGGGTCGGCTGTTCGAACAGGCTTCGCAGCGGCACGTCCAGGCCCAGTTCCTGGCGCAGGCGCGAGATCACCCGGGTGGCGCTGAGGGAATGGCCGCCCAGTTCGAAGAAGTGCTCGTCGCGGGTGATGCCCTCGACGCCCAGCAGTTCCTCCCAGATGCCCGCCACGCGCTGCTCCAGCCCCTCCTGCGGCGCCTCGCCGGTTTGCCGGCGCTCCAGGTCCGGCCTGGGCAGGGCCTTGCTGTCGAGCTTGCCGTTGGCGTTCAGCGGCAGGCCGGCGAGCGGCTGCCAGGCTGCCGGGAGCATGTGCGCCGGCAGGCGCTCCGTGGCCCACTGGCGCACCTCGGCCAGCCATGCTTCACCCACCTCGCCGCCGGTGGCCACCAGGTAAGCCGCCAGTTGCGGCCCGCTGGCGCCGTCCAGGGCCAGCACGGCCGCCTCGGCCACCTTCGGGTGGGCCAGCAGGCAGCTCTCGATCTCGCCGACCTCGATGCGGAAGCCGCGGATCTTCACCTGCTGGTCGAGGCGCCCGAGGTATTCGACCTGCCCGTCGGCGCGGTAGCGCGCCAGGTCGCCGGTGCGGTACAGGCGCGCGCCGTCGGCGGCGAAGGGGTCGGCGACGAAGCGTTCGGCGGTCTGCCCGGCTCGCCCGAGGTAGCCGCGGGCCAGGCAGTCGCCGCCGATGTACAGTTCGCCGACCATGCCCACCGCGCAAGGCTGCAGGGCGGCATCGAGGATGCAAGCGCGGCGCGCGCCCAGGGCCCGGCCAATGGCCGGGGCCGCGGCCATCGGCAGTTGGCAGCGCCAGGCCAGGGGCGTGACCACCGCTTCGGTGGGGCCGTAGGCATTGAACCACTGCTGCGCCCGTACCGCGCCCTGCTCCAGCAGGCTTGGATCCCAGGCCTCGCCGCCGAGGATGCAGGCGCGCACGGCGATCTCGCGGCCGCTGCGCAGCAGTTCCCGGGCCTGTTGCTGCAGGTAGGCCGGCGGCAGGTCGAGTACGCTCACCCCGTGCCGCTCCACCTCGTCTGCCAGGCGCTGGGCGCTCCATTGCCCGGCCGCGCCGAGCAGCACCCTGGCGCCCGCCAGCAGCGGCATGAAGAGCTGCTCGGCGGCGGCGTCGAAGCTGATGGAGGCGAACTGCAGCACGCAGTCCCGCGGCCCCACGCCATAGGCGCTCGCCGCCGCCAGGCAATGCCCGGCCAGCGCCGCCTGGCTCACCGCCACGCCCTTGGGCTGGCCGGTGGAGCCGGAAGTGTAGATCACGTAGGCCCGTTGCCCGCCGTTCACCGGCGGCAGCGTTTCGGCCCCGGCCTGCGCCTGCCAGTCGGCGTCGTCCAGGGCCAGGCGCTCGATGCCTTCCAGCTGCGGCAGGCGGGTCGCCGCGCCGGCGTCGTGCAGCAGCCAGGCCGCACGGCTGTCGCGCAGCATGTAGGCCAGGCGCTGCGCCGGGTACTCCGGGTCCAGCGGCAGGTAGCCGGCGCCGGCCTTGAGGATGCCCAGCAGGCCCGCCACCAGCGCGAAGGAGCGCTCGGCGGCGATCGCCACCAGGCTTTCGGCACCTACGCCATGGGCGCGCAGGCCACGGGCGATGCCCTCGGCGCGGGCCTCAAGTTCGGCGTAGGTCAGTTGCGCGTCGCCCTGGACCAGTACCACGGCGTCCGGGGTGGCGGCGGCCTGGCGGGCGAAGCGCGCGGCCACGCCGTCCTGCGGCAGCTCCTGCAGCGGCTGTTGCCAGTCGCGCAGCGCTTCGCGCCGCTGCCCGGCGTCCAGCAGGGTCAGCTCGCCCAGGCACAGCTGCGGCGCCTCGGCAATGCGCACCAGCACCTGGCGCAGCTGGCGCTCCAGGCTGGCGATGGTGGCGGCGTCGAAGGCGTTGCGAGCGTAGACGAATTGCAGCGCCAGGCGCTCGCCCAGGGTGACGCCGAGGGTCAGCGGGTAGTTGGTCTGCTCGTGGTTGCCCGCCATGGCGAAGCTCAGGCCCGCGGGCGCGTGGCCCAGGGCCTGCGCCACCGGGAAGTTCTCGAACACCAGGATGCTGTCGAACAGCGCTTCGCCGCCCTGCCCGGCCCAGCGCTGGACGTCGTACAGCGGGGTGTGCTCGAAGTCGCGCAAGGCCAGGTTCGACGCCTGCAGCCACTGCAGGTAGTCCGCTACGGTCTGCTGCGGCTGCGGCGTGGCGACCACCGGCAGGGTGTTGATGAACAGCCCGACCTGCCCCTCGATGCCCCGCAGCTCGGCGGGACGGCCGGCGACGGTGGCGCCGAAGGCCACCGTCGGCTGGCCGGCGTGGCGTTGCAGCAGCACCGACCAGGCGGCCTGCACCAGGGTGTTGAGGGTGATTCGCTGGGCCTGGGCGAAGGCCGTCAGGCGCCGCGTGGTGGCGGCATCCAGCTCGTGCAGGTGCTCGCCCTGCCCTGTGGCATCGGAGTGCTCGCGCCCCCCCAGGCGGGTGGGCGCCGCCAGTGTGGCCAGTTGCTCGCGCCAGAAGGCCTCGGCGGCGTCCAGGTCGCGCGCCTGCAGCCAGGCGATGTAGTCGCGGTAGCGGCCCGGCGCCACTTCCGGTGTTTGGCCGGCGTAACGCTGCAGCACCTCGGCGAGGAGCTGGGCGTTGCTCCAGCCATCCATGAGGATGTGGTGGTAGGTGTAGATCAGGTGCAGGCGTCCATCGGCCAGGGGCACCAGCAGCAGGCGCAGCAAGGGTGCGCAGGCCAGGTCGAAGCCGGCCTCGCGCTCGACCTCGGCCAGGGCCTGCGGGTCGCTGCCCGCGGGCGCCAGGCGCAGGTCGACCTGCAGGCCGCCGAGCACGGCCTGCAGCGGCTGCGCCCAGCCGTCGGCCCAGAGGAAGGCGCTGCGCAGGCTGTCGTGAGCGTCCAGCGCGGCCTGCCAGGCGGCGCGGAAGCGCGCCACGTCCAGGCCGCCGATGTCCATGCGCAGCTGGTTCACGTAGTCGCCGGCCTGGCCGTGCAGGCTATGGAACAGCATGCCCTGCTGCATGGGCGAGAGCGGGTAGATGTCCTGCACCGCGACCAGGTCCAGCGGCAGCGCGTCCAGCTGCGTCTGGTCCAGGCCGGCCAGGGGGAAGTCCGAGGGCGTCGCCCCGGCGTGGCGCGGGTCGCGGCAGTGGTCGATGAGCGCCTGCAGCTCGCGCGCGTAGTCGTCCACCAGGTGCTGCACGCTGGCCGCCTCGAACATTTCCTGGCTGAACGCCCAGCTCAGGTTCAGCTCGCCGCCGTAGACCTGGCCTTCGATGCTCAGCCAGTTGGCCAGGGGCGCGCGCGGGTCCTGGGCCTGGCCGGCGCTTTCGGCGGCCGGCAGCAGCAAGGCGGCTGCGTCGAACTGGCGGTCGAACCGGCCCAGGTAGTTGAAGGTGATGCGCGGCTGCGGCAGCGCCGCCAGGGCCTGCGCCGCCTCGTCGCCGGCCAGGTAGCGCAGCAGGCCGTAGCCGACGCCCTTGTCCGGCACGCCGCGCAGTTGTTCCTTGACCGCCTTGATCGAGGCGCCGATATCGGCGGCCGGCGTCAGGCGCAGCGGGAACAGGCTGGTGAACCAGCCGACGCTGCGGCTCAGGTCCAGCCCGCCGCCCAGGTCCTCGCGGCCGTGGCCTTCCAGCTGCACCAGCAGGCTGGCGTCGCCGGTCCAGCGGCACACCACCCGGGCCAGGGCAGTCAGCAGCAGGTCGTTGACCTGGGTGCGGTAGGCCGCCGGGGCCTCCTGCAGCAACTGGCGGGTGCGCTCGGCGTCGAGGGTCAGGGTGAGCTTGCGTTCGTGGCGGTTCTCCAGCGCGCCTTGCGGGTTGTCGCAAGGCAGGCTGCGCGGGGCGTCGGCCAGTTGCGCCTGCCAGTAGGCCAGTTCGCCCAGGCGCCGCGGCGCCTGTTCGTGCAACTGGCGGGTCCAGGCCTGGTAGGCGCTGCTGCGCGGCGGCAGGCCGGCGTCCGGCTGTTCGTACAGGTGCTGCAGGTCCTCCAGCAGGATGCGCCAGGACACCCCGTCCACCACCAGGTGGTGGATCACCAGCAGCAGGCGTTGACCGCCGTCGGCCAGGTCCACCAGCAACGCGCGCAGCAGCGGGCCGTTTTCCAGGTCAAGGCTGCGCTGGGCTTCTTCGCAGAGCGCTGCCAGCGCCTCGGGCGAATCGGCCTGGCGCCGCCACAGCGGGCTTTCGGCCTGCTCGGCGTAGGCCTGCTGCCAGGCGCCGTCCGCCTGGCGGAAACGCAGGCGCAGGGCGTCGTGATGCGCCAGCAGGCGCGCCAGCGCGCGCTCCAGGCGCTCGCCGTCCAGGCGCTGGCGGGCCTGCAGCAGCAGCGACTGGTTCCAGTGCCGGCGGTTGGGAATGGCCTGCTCGAAGAACCAGTGCTGCACCGGCGCCAGGGCCGCCTCGCCCTGGGCCGGGCCCTGTTCCACCGCGGCGGCCGCCAGGGGCTTGGCCACCTGGGCCAGGCCGCGCACGCTCTGGTGCTGGAACAGGTCGCGCGGGCTCAGCTGCAGCCCAGCCTGGCGCGCCCGGCTGACCACCTGGATGGCGACGATGGAGTCGCCGCCCAGGGCAAAGAAGTTGTCGTCCAGGCCGACCTGGGGGAGGCCCAGCAGGTCCTGCCAGATGGCCGCCAGGCGCTGCTCCACCTCGTTGCGCGGTGCCACGTAGTCGGCCTGGGCCACGGTCGCGTCGGGTTTGGGCAGAGCTTTGCGGTCGAGCTTGCCATTGGGGCTCAGGGGCATCTGCTCCAGGGCCAGCCACTGCGCCGGGACCATGTATTCCGGCAGGCTGCTGGCCAGATGCGCGGCCAGGATTTCACGCCAGTCATCCTGCTCGGTATTGAGCACCACGTAGCCGACCAGCCGCTTGCCGTCCACGGCCAGCACCGCTGCTTCGCGTACCAGCGCGTGCTCCAGCAGTCGCGCTTCGATCTCGCCCAGCTCGATGCGCAGACCACGTAGCTTCACCTGGTGATCGATGCGGCCGGCGTATTCGATCACGCCGTCGGCGCGATAGCGGGC
>NZ_FZPC01000055.1 GCF_900187975.1 Pseudomonas delhiensis
GCTCCATGAAGCCGGATATACGGCAGCAGTCGTACCCAAGTTCGGAAAAGCACGTCGGTCGCTGGCAAAACGGGAGGAGTCCATATACGGATAACCGTTCGCGGTTATCCGCCGATACACCGAGGCCACAGCCAGCGCCCAGGCCAACCCCTGCGCCGCCGGGGATCAAGGTCAAACGGCGGATAACGCCGTAGGCGTTATGCGCCCTACGCCGGGCTCGACCTTGGCGTAGGGCGGATAACCGTTCGCGGTTATCCGCCGATACACCGAGGCCACAGCCAGCGCCCAGGCCAACCCCTGCGCCGCCGGGGATCAAGGTCAAACGGCGGATAACGCCGTAGGCGTTATGCGCCCTACGCCGGGCTCGACCTTGGCGTAGGGCGGATAACCGTTCGCGGTTATCCGCCGATACACCGAGGCCACAGCCAGCGCCCAGGCCAACCCCTGCGCCGCCGGGGATCAAGGTCAAACGGCGGATAACGCCGTAGGCGTTATGCGCCCTACGCCGGGCCCGACCGTGGCGTAGGGCGGATAACCGTTCGCGGTTATCCGCCGTTTGACCTTGGCCCCAGGCCGCGCCGGATTCGAACCCGAAGCTCCCGTTTCCAAGCGCTCCGGGCTTGACCAGGAGTCCAACGTCGAGATGGGTGTAACGGCGTACAACCGCGAACGGTTGTACGCCCTACAGCGTCAGCGTGAACCCCTCCACCAGCGCCCCCGGCAGCAACTGGGTGGCCGCGCTGCGGCGCCCGTAGGTGTTGGTGTCGATGCGCAGCGAGCGTTCGCGGGTGAGGGCCTGCAGGTGCTCGCCGAGCAGGCTGTACAGGCTGGTGTCGAAGCGCATGCTGGCCAGGGGGGCGACTATCCGGCCGTCTTCCACCCAGAAGCTGGCGAAGCGCGTCATGCCGGTGATGCGCGCGGCGGCCAGGTCCGAGTAGTTCAGGTACCAGAGGTTGCCGATGTACAGGCCGGTGCCCAGGCGCGCCAGCACTTCGTCCTCGGGCAGGTCGCCGCCGGCCATGACCAGGGACCGCGGCATTTCGTGGCTGCCGGCGCCGTAGGCGGGCAGGCCGAATTCCTTCGCCGAGCGCGGGCTGACCAGTTGCCCGACCATGCGCCCGCCGTCGATCAGCGTCTGGTCGCGGCGCAGGAAGCCGTCGCTGTCGAACAGCGGTTCCAGGCCGCTGCTGGCCGCTTCCTCCAGCCGGACCTGGGGCGACAGGCTGGCATGGCCCAGGTGCAGCGACAGCAGCGGGCTCTGGCGGGTGGCCAGTTCGCGGGCGGAGAAGCCGCCCCAGCACAGCAGCGAGACGATCTCTTCCAGCGCCGCCGGCGCCAGGTAGGCACGGTAGGCTCCCGGCTGCAGGGTGCGCTGCGGGCGTTGCAGGTACTCCAACTGCTCGCGGGCGCGGGCGAAGGCCCGGCCGAGTTCGGCGGCGTCCCAGTCGCGGGCGGCGTAGGTGGTCTTCACCGCCTCGCCGTTGTCGGCGAACAGGCTCCAGTCCAGGCTGGCGCTGCCGCTGGCCTGCCAGCCGAAGCTGCCGCGGGTGTTGGCGAAGCCGCGGTACAGCGGGCCGCCGGCGTAGATGCCGACCAGGTCCAGGTCGCGCGCCCGGGCGTCCACCTGGTCGATCACCTCGCGCACTTCCGGCAACCGGCCGGGGGCTTCCTGGACGCTGGTCCAGGGTTCGTCCTCCAGCAGCAGGTAGGGGTCTTCCGGGATCGCCTCCAGGGTGCCGCGCAACTGCTCCAGGCCCTGTTGCAGGCGCAGGCGGTCCTGTTCCGCGGTGCCGGTGAGGCTCAGTTCCAGGCTGGCGTGGCGGGCGCCGCGGATCAGCCGCAGCTGCGCCTCGATCTGCAGCACGCGGGTGGCCTGGCGCACCCGGGCGTGGTTGAAACGCACGAAGTCGGAGTCCTCGGCGGCGAGCCACAGGCTGAACTCCTCGTCGCCGCGCAGCCGGCCCTGCAGCCAGCCGGCGAGTTCGCGCAGGTGTTCGGGGGACAGTCGCAGATGCATCAGGCCTGCCCTCCGAACACGGTGACGTCCTTGAACACGCAGGCCGGCGAGGCGTGGCCGACGGTGATCGCCTGGTTGGGTTCGCCCTTGCCGCAGTTGGCGGTGCCCATCACGCTGAAGGTGGAGGCGTCGCCCACCGCGCCGAGGCTGCGCCAGAACTGCGCGGAGATGCCGCGGTAGTTGGGGTTGCGCACCACGCCGGCGAGTTCGCCGTTGTCGATCAGTTGGCCCCATTCGCAGCCGAACTGGAACTTGTTGCGCGCGTCGTCGATGGACCAGGAGCGGTTGGTGGCCATGAGGATGCCTTTCTCGATGCCACCGACCAACTGCGCCAGGCTCTTGTCGCCGGGCTCGACGTTGAGGTTGGCCATGCGGTCGATGGGCGCGCGGTTCCAGTTGCAGGCGCGGCTGTTGGCGACGCCGGCGAGCTGGCTGCGGGCCTGGGACAGGGCGCCGCCGAGGGGGCGCTGGAGGATGCCGTTGGCGATCAGCAGCTGGCGCTCGGCGGGCGTGCCTTCGTCGTCGTAGGCGTAGCTGGCCAGTTCGTCGGGCACGTCCGGGGCGAAGCTGACGTTGAGCAGCGGCGAGCCGTACTGGTAGTGGCCGAACATGTCCGCGGTGACGAAGCTGGTGCCGGCGTAGTTGCGTTCGTCGCCGAGGATGCGGTCCAGTTCCAGCGGGTGGCCGATGGATTCGTGGATCTGCAGGATCATCTGGTCGGGCATCAGCAGCAGGTCGCGGGTGCCTTCCGGGGTGTTGGGCGCCAGCAGCAGTTGCAGGGCCTCGTCGGCGACGCGCGCGGCGGCGCCGGCGAAGCCGCTGTGCAACATCACCTCGGCACCGCCCTGGCGGGCCACTTCGAAGGTACGTGTCTGGCTCTGCTGGCCGTCGAAGGCGGTCACCGACAGCCAGGGGTAGAGGCGCTGGGTCTCGTGCAGCAGGTCGCTGCCGTGGCGGTCGAGGTACAGCTGGCGTTCGCGCACCACGCCGAGCCTGGCGCTCCAGTCGACGATGCGTTCGTCACGGGGCACCGCGGCGCATTCCGCGCGCAGCAGGTCCAGCCATTGCGCCAGGTCCGGCAGCGGGGCTGCGAAATGCGGGCTGCTGCGCCGCTGCTGGCCGAGGTCGGCGCCGGCCTGGGCCGGGCGCGGCAGGGCGCGGGCGGCGATGCTGGCGGCGAGTTGGCGGGCACGTTCGAAGGCCTGGCGCAGACCGTTTTCGCCAAGGTCGCTGGTGGCGGCGAAGGCTTCCACGCCGTCGACTTCGGCACAGAGCATCGCCCCCTGGTCGAGGCCGTGCCGCACCGGGTCGACCTGGTCGCGGGTCACGCCGCAATCCAGGCTGTGCCGCTGCACCAGGCGCAGGGAGCGGAACGCCGGGTCGCGGCGCTGGGCGGAAACGAAGTGGCGCAAGGCCGCGTGCAGGCTATCGGACATCCGGAGGCTTCCTGGAACGGTGAACCCCGGATTGTGCTCCCGCCCGGTTGCCGATTGCCAGCAACGCAAAGGGGGAGGGCAGGGCGTAGGGCGGATAACCGTTCGCGGTTATCCGCCGCTTGACCTTGTTCCCCGGCCGCTGCGGATCCGAACCCGAAGCCCCCGTTTCCGTACGCTCCGGTGCCGGGGCAACGGCGGATAACGCCGTAGGCGTTATGCGCCCTACGAGGGTGATCGGGGCGTAGGGCGAATAACCGTTCGCGGTTATCCGCCGCTTGACCTTGTTCCCCGGCCGCTGTGGATCCGAACCCGAAGCCCCCGTTTCCGTACGCTCCGGTGCCGGGGCAACGGCGGAAACGCCGTAGGCGTTATGCGCCCTACGAGGGTGATCGGGGCGTAGGGCGAATAACCGTTCGCGGTTATCCGCCGCTTGACCTTGTTCCCCGGCCGCTGTGGATCCGAACCCGAAGCCCCCGTTTCCGTACGCTCCGGTGCCGGGGCAACGGCGGATAACGCCTTAGGCGTTATGCGCCCTACGGGTAGTGCTCGATCAAGTAGCGCAGCGACGCCGGCAGCATGGGGCCGTGGCCCAGGCCGTCGAAGCGCTGGTACTGCACCTGCAGGCCCGGCACCTTCGCCAGGTCGGCGCTCAGCTCGCGGGCCGGGCGTTCGGCGTCGCCTTTCGCCGGGCCGCGCGGGTTGCCCGGTTCGTCGCCGCCGCGCATCAGCAGCAGGCGCGGGCGGCTTTCGCCCAGGCGCTGCTCCAGGCCCGCGGCTTCGCGGACGATGGCGCCGTCGTGCCACCACAGCGAGGGGCTGGCGGCGGCGTAGGCGCTGAATTCGCCGGGGCGGGTGAACAGCGCGTGGAGCACGGCCAGGCCGCCGTAGGAGTGGCCCCAGAGGGTCTGCCGGCTGGCGTCGATGGGGGCGACGGCGGCGACCATGGGGCGCATGCGTTCGCGCAGCAGGTCGAGGAAGGCATCGACGCCGCCGCTGGGCTGGCCGGTCAGCGGGTCGAGCTGCCTGGCCTCGCCGGGCAGCGGTGGGGTGTAGTCGTAGGTGCGGGCGTTGCGCTCGATGCGCTGGTCGGTCTGGTAGCCGACCGCGACCAGCAGCGGCGCCTGGCCGTCGGCGAGCTTCGCCAGGCCGGCGGCGTCGAGGGCGCCGAGGGCGGCGTTGCCGTCGAGCATCCACAGCACCGGGTAGCCGGCGGCGGGAGCCGGGCGTTCGGGCTTGCCGACCCACAGGCGGTAGTGGCGCCGGCCGTCGGCGGAGTCGAGTTCGAGGCGGGTGAAGCGGTAGGCCAGGTCCTGGCGTTGCAGCAAGGTGGTGTCCATCTTCTGGTCCGGCGCCGGTTGCGCCAGGGCCGCCGGGTTCGACGCGGCCAGTGCCAGCGCCAGGACCAGGGGCAGGGAGGTGGTTTTCATCAGGCGATCTCGTCTGCCGGCCCCCGCCGGGAGCGGGGGCCGGGTGGTCCTCAGAAGGACGCGGTCAGGCTGGTGTAGAGGGTGCGGCCGGGCTCGTTGTAGGTGGCCGCGCCGGCGCCGGCGATGTTGGTCACGCCCTGGGCGTTGCCGGCGCGGTACAGGCGCTTGTCGAAGATGTTGTCGACGCCGGCGGTGAGGCTGAGGTTCTTGCTGATCTTGTAGGTGCCGCTGGCGCCGGTCAGCGCGTAGGGCGACAGCTGGTCGTTGGCGCTGCCGGTCACGCGGTTGCCCTGGTAGTCGTACTTCTTCGGCTTCTGCTTGCCGTACCAGGCCACGCTCAGCTGCAGCGAGAGGTCGTCGGTGGCCTGCCAGTCGAGCATGGAGTTGAGCGTGTAGTCCGGGATCACCGAGAGCACGTCGCCGGTTTCCTTGTTCTTCGACTGCAGCATGTAGGTGAAGTTGTTGGTCCAGGTCAGCTGCTGCGCCAGGGGCACGGTGAGGGTGCCTTCCAGGCCCTCGACCAGCGCCTTGGGCACGTTCTCCCACTGGTAGATGGAGGCGTTGGCGTAGCTGCCGGTGCCGCCGCTGGCGCTGCCGATCGGGCTCAGGCCGGACTCGATCTTGTTCTTGTAGTCGTTGCGGAAGTAGGTCAGCCCGGCGACCCAGCCGTTGTCCTTGAACTCGATGCCCAGTTCCTTGTTGACGCTGGTCTCGGCCTTGAGGTCGGCGTTGCCCTGCAGGTAGCAGCTGGTGCTCTGCCCGTAGCAGCCCTGGCCGCGGCTGTAGAGCAGGTAGTTGGGGTTGAGCTGGTACAGGTTCGGCGCCTTGTAGGCGCGGGCGATGCCGGCCTTCAGGGTGAGGGTGTCGGTCAGCGCGTGGGACAGGTTCAGCGACGGGCTCCAGTTGTCGCCGACGATGTCGTGGTGGTCGAAGCGCAGCGCCGGGGTGAGCATGGTGCCGGGCATGATCTCGATGTTGTCTTCGGCGAACAGCGAGAAGATCTCCGCCGAGGAGCTGCCGTCGCGGCCGGTGCTGGTCAGGCCGGGCACGGAGCCGCCCTCGCTGGTGGTCTGGGTGTTGGCGCTGGGGTCGTCCAGCTCCTGGCGCGTCCATTCGCTGCCCAGGGTGAGGGTCTGGTTGCGCCAGGCGTACAGCGGCAGGTTGACCTCGCCGTGGGCGGTGAGGTCGCGCAGGGTCGAGGTGTAGAAGTCGGTGTTGCTGAAGATGCCCTCGGTGCCGCCGGCCAGGCCCTCGTTGATGCGCCGGTTGCGCGTCTTCTCGTACTGCAGGTAGGCCATGGAGGAGCCGAAGTCCCAGTCGCCACGGTGGGTCATCGCGTACGTCTCGCGGTACATGATGTTGGTCTCGTGGCCGAGCATGCTCTTCACGTTGGCGTTGCTGTTGGTGTTCTGGGTGTCGCCGGTGTAGATGTTGCCCTGGCGGCTGAAGCCGGCCTCCAGCTCCAGCGTCTGCTCGGGCGTCAGGCGCCAGCTCAGCTGGCCGTTGACGTCCTTGTTGCGCACGCCTTCGCGGCCGGCGGGGAGGGTGCCGGCCTGGTTGCCGGTGCGCGCCGACTCGTGGCCCGAGTTGATGTCCCAGTCGTCGGCGTCGGTCTTGGCCACGTCGCCGTACACGCGGTAGCTGAGGGTGTCGGTGAGCGGGCCGTTGAGGCCGAAGCTCATGCGCTTGGTGGCGCCTTCGTCGCCGTGCTGCGGGAAGTTCTGGTAGAGGGTGAGGTTGCCGTGGGTTTCCTTGGCCGCCTGCTTGGTGATGATGTTCACCACCCCGCCCATGGCGCCGGAGCCGTAGCGCGCCGCCGCCGGGCCGCGGATGACCTCGATGCGCTCGACCTGGTCGGCCGGCACCCAGTTGGTGTCGCCGCGGGTGTCGCGTTCGCCGCGCCAGCCGTAGCGCACCGAGCTGCGGCTGCTGACCGGCTTGCCGTCGACCAGGATCAGGGTGTTCTCCGGGCCCATGCCGCGGATGTCGATCTGCCGGTTGTTGCCGCGCTGGCCGCTGCTGGAGTTGCCGGTCAGGTTGACCCCCGGCATGGTGCGGATGATCTGCGACAGGTCGTTGGCCGGCGGGCGCTTCTTGATGTCCTCGGCGGTGATGACGGACACGCCCGGGGCCTGCTTGGTCTCTTCCTGGGCGGTGGCGACCACGGTCTGGCTGTCCAGTTCGATGGGCTGCTCGTCCTGGCTGGCGGCGTGGACGGCGCTGGCCAGCAGGCAGCTGGACAGCAGCAGGAAGGGGACTAGGGGTTGGGCACGGGACGACATCTTCGATCTCCGGAAGTTCAGCCTGAAGGCGAGAGATCGAAGATGATAATCACTCACAATTGCGAGTAAAGCGCATTAACTTTCTAAACACTTTCGCCCGCCGGCAGCCGCAGGTGCAGGCACAGGCCGGGGTGGGCGTTGGTGACCCACAGGCGGCCGCCCTGCAGCTCGATGGCGCGGCGGGCGATGGCCAGGCCCAGGCCGAAGCCCGCGCCGCTGCCCTCCAGGCGCTGGTAGGGTTCGAAGATGCGCTCCAGGTCCGCCTCGGCCACGCCGGGGCCCTGGTCGCGCAGGCACAGGTGCCAGTGTTCGCCCTCGCGCCAGCCGTCGAGGCTGACGCGGCCGCTCGCCGGCGAATGGCGGATGGCGTTGCGCAGCAGGTTCTCCAGGGCCTGGGCCAGGCTGTCCAGGTGCACCTGCACACAGCATTCGGTGCCCAGCGAACAGGGCAGGCGCGCCGGCTCCCAGCCGCTCTCGAAGCAGGCGTCCTCGCGCAGCGCCTCCCACACCGAGAGCACCAGCACCGGTTCGGTGGGCAGCTGCGGGCGCTCGGTGTCCATCCAGGCCAGGTCCAGGGTGTCTTCCAGCAGCCGCTGCATGTCGGCCACCTCGCGGCCCAGGCGCTGGCGCAGCTGCTCCAGCGGCAGGTCGCCGTCGTGGGCGATGCGCAGCCGCGCCAGGGGCGTGCGCAGTTCGTGGGACAGGGTGCGCAGCAGCAGGCGCTGCTGGGCCAGGCTCTGGCGCAGGCGCGCGGCCATGTGCTCGAAGGCCTGGGCCAGCTCGCCCAGCTCGTCGCGGCGCTCCTGCAGGGGCAGACCGGGGCTGTCGAGGTCGTCGGCGCGCAGGGCGTCGGCGCGGTCGCGCAGGCGGTTGAGCGGCACCACCAGGTGGCGGTACAGCGCCAGGCCCAGCAGCAGGGCCAGCAGGGTCGGCGCCACGCCGTGGGTGATGACGTGGGTCCAGGGCGTCAGGCCGCTGGGCAGCAGGCGCTCGGGCAACTGGATGACCAGGCGGCCGTCCTCGGGGTGTTCGGGGAATTCGATGCTGACGTAGGGCAGCTCGTCCTGCAGGCGCCGGCTCATGGGCCAGTCGAGCTTGCGCATGAAGGTCAGGTGGCTGGCCTCCTCGGCGCTCAGCGGGGTGCTGCCGAGGCTCTCCAGGCGCGGGCCGATGAGCGCGGCCCAGGTGTCTTCCTCGCGTTCCAGCTGGCGGCGGAAGGCCTCGGCGCCGGCCGCGCCGCCCTCGCGCCAGGCTTGCTCGGCCTGCAGGGCATAGCGCGCCAGGTACAGGCGGTCGGCTTCGTCGAGGAAGTAGGTGCTGCGCTCCACCGACAGGCCCCAGTTCCAGATCAGCCAGGTCAGCGTCAGGCAGAAGCCCACCTGCAGCAGGGCCAGCTTCCACAGCAGCGGGTGGCGGCGCATCAGGCGCTGTCCGTTTCCACCAGCACGTAGCCCTGGCCGCGCACCGCCTGGATCTGCAGGTGCTGCGCGCCTATGGCGGCGAGCTTGCGGCGCAGGTTGCAGACGTGCACGTCCAGGCCGCGGTCCAGGCGGGTGTAGGCGCGGTGCAGCACGCTCTGGTAGAGGAAGGCCTTGCTCAGCGCCTCGCCGGGGTGCGCGCGCAGGGTCGCCAGCAGGCGGTACTCGGAGCCGGTGAGGCCGGCGGCGCGGCCCTGGTGGATGACGTCGCGGCTTTCGTCGTCGAGGGTCAGCGCGTCGCCCTGGGGCGCCTCGGCCTGGCGCCGGTCCAGGGCCACGCGGCGCAGCAGGGCGTCGACGCGGGCGTCCAGCTCGGCCAGGCTGAAGGGCTTGGGCAGGTAGTCGTCGGCGCCGCGGGTGAAGCCGCTGATGCGGTCCTGCTCGGCGCCCAGGGCGGACATCAGCATCACCGGCACTGTCTGCTGTCGGCGCAGCTCGTCGAGCAGGCTGAGGCCGTCGACGCCGGGCAGCATGATGTCCAGCAGCACCAAGTCGAAGCCGCCGTCACGCAGCGCGGCCAGGCCCTGGGTGCCGGTCTCGCAGGCGCGCACGGCGAAGCCGCGGCCCTGGAAGTGGCGTTCCAGGGCCGGGCGCAGGTGGGCGTCGTCCTCCACCAGGAGCAGCTTGGGTGTCGCTGGATAGGCCATTGATGAGAACTCGATGCAATTGCGAATGATCCCATTGGCGGTGGGGGCGGGGCAATGGCTGGGTGCTGGCATTTCGTCGCATCTGAGTGCTGGGGGGAATGGGATGGTGCTTTTCGTAGGCGCGAGCTTGCTCGCGAATAGAGTTTGTCGGTGGCTCTGGTGTTGGGTTTAAGGGCGCCCTCTCCCCAGCCCTCTCCCGCAAGCGGGAGAGGGGGCCGTCCGTGCCGAGAAAAGAATTGGCTCCAGCCGGAAACCACCAAGGCTGCCGGCTAACGCCATAACATCCAGCCCTGCCCAACGGTCCCCTCTCCCTTCAGGGAGAGGGTTAGGGAGAGGGTGCTCTCAGTCTTGGCGCCGAAGTTCTGGGAAACCCCGTTCGCGAGCAAGCTCGCTCCTACGAAGAGCAGGCTCGCACCCGGCTGGCCCCAACGATCAGCGGCGTGCCGCTGTAGGGATCGCTCAGCAGGGTGCAGCGCACGCCATACAGCGCCTCCACCAGTTCTGCCGTCACCACCCTGGCCGGCGCGCCCTCGGCCAGCACGCGGCCGCCCTTCATCGCCACCAGGTGGTCGGCGTAGCGGCAGGCGCTGGACAGGTCGTGGACCACCATCACCACCGTCTTGCCGGCCCCGGCGAGGCGGCGGATCAGTTCGAAGACCTCGATCTGGTGGCCCAGGTCCAGCGCCGAGGTGGGTTCGTCGAGCAGCAGCAGCGGGGTGTCCTGGGCGATGGCCATGGCGATCCAGGCGCGCTGGCGCTGGCCGCCGGACATGGATTCCAGCGGCCGCTCGGCCAGCTCGCCGAGGTCGGCGGCGGCCAGGGCGGCGTCCACCACCTCCTGGTCCTCGGCGCTCCATTGCTGGAACAGGCCCTGGTGCGGCTGGCGGCCGAAGCGGATCAGCTCGGCCACGGTGAGGCCGTCCGGGGCGCTGGCGTCCTGCGGCAACAGCGCCAGGCGCCGCGCCACTTCCTTCGAGGGCAGGCTGGCGATGGCCTTGCCGTCGAGCAGCACGGCGCCGCCGCTGGGCTTCTGCAGGCGCGCCAGGCCCGCCAGCAGGGTGGACTTGCCGCAGCCGTTGGGGCCGACGATGGCGGTCACCCGGCCGGCCGGCAGGCGCAGGTCCAGGCCCTGGATGATCGGCCGCCTGCCGTAGGCCATGCTCAGGCCGCGGGCCTCCAGCGGGGCGATGGGGTTCGGGTTCATGGCTGTCTCCCGGAGGGTTGGCGCAGGATGATCCACAGCAGGTAGGGCGCGCCTATCACCGCCATGACGATGCCCACGGGGATTTCGATGGGCGCCAGCAGGGTGCGCCCCAGCCAGTCGGCCAGCAGCGTCAGCAGGGCGCCGGCCAGGGCAGCGTTGAGCACCGGCACGCCGTGCTGCCCGCCCAGGTAGCGCGCCGCCTCGGGGGCGATCAGCGCCACCAGGCCGACCGGGCCGGCCACCGCCACGGCCAGGCCGGTGAGGGCCACGCTCAGCGCCAGGGTGGCGATGCGCATGGCGCCCAGGCGCACGCCCAGGCCGATGGCCACGCTGTCGGAGAAGCGCATCGCCGTCAGCGGCCGGGTGAGCAGGCGCGCCGCCGGCAGGCCCAGGGCCAGGCCGCTGGCCAGCAGCCACACGGCCAGCGGCGGGCGGGCGTTGAGGCTGCCGACGGTCCAGGGGTAGGCGGCGTTGGCCGCGTCTATGTCGGCGCGGGCCAGCATCAGGTTGGTCAGGGCGCCGAACAGCGCGCCGATGCCCAGGCCGACGACGATGAAGCGGTAGCCGCGGGCGCCGGCCCCGGCGGCGAGCAGGAAGGTCAGCGCCGCGGCGGTGGCGGCGCCGGTCAGGGCCAGGGCCGAGGGCGCCAGGCTGGTCGGCACCGCGACGATGGAGGCCACGGCGAAGGCGGTGGCGCCGTTGTCCAGGCCGACCATGCCGGGGGTGGCCAGGCGGTTGCGCGCCAGGGTCTGCATCAGGCAGCCGGCGGCGCCCAGGGCGGCGCCGCTGAGCACCCCGGCGCACAGCCGTGGCAGGCGCAGCTCGCGCACCAGCAGTTGCTGGAAGGGATCGCCCTGGCCGAGCAGGGCGGCGATGGCCTGGCCGGCGCCGAGGCCGTCGCCGCTCAGGCAGAACACGAAGGCGGCGCCCAGCAGCACCAGCAGCGCCAGGCCGACCGCCAGGCTGCGGCGGTGCCAGAGCAGCGACAGCCGGCCCAGGCGCAGCAGACCGTAACCCTGGGGAGTGGAGGAGGCGTTCATTGGCGTTGCAGTGTCGGCAGGCGGTGCGAGCGCACCACGACGATGAGGATGGGCGCTCCGACGAAGGCGGTGACCACCCCCACCGGCATCTCGTAGGGGCGCACCAGCAGGCGCGCCAGTATGTCCGCCAGCAGCAGGACGCAGGGGCCCAGCAGCAGGCACAGGACGAAGCCGCGGCGGATGTCGCTGCCCACCAGGCGGCGGGCGATGTAGGGCACGATCAGGCCGAGGAAGGCGATGGGCCCGGCGGCGGCGTTGGCCGTGCCCACCAGCAGCGCCACCGCCAGCAGGGCGGCCAGGCGCACCCGCTGCGGGTGGTGGCCGAGGCCGCTGGCGACGCGTTCGCCCAGGGCCAGGGCGGCCAGCGGGCGGATCAGCGGCAGCGCCACCAGCAGGCCGAGCAGCAGCCCCGGCAGGCTCCAGTGCAGGGTGTCCAGCGGGCGCCCGGCGAGGCTGCCGACCACCCAGAAGCGCACCTCGTCGGCGGTGCGCTGGTCCCACAGCAGCACCAGGCTGCTCAGTGCCGTGAGCAGGCCGGAGAAGGCCACCCCGGCCAGCACCAGGCGCACCGGGTCGTCGCCCACCCCGCGCAGGCGCGACACCGCCAGCACCAGCAGGCAGCCGCCCAGGGCGCCGGCCACGGCCACCGCCAGGTTCAGGCCGGCGGCGGTGGCGCCGAGGTTGATCGCCAGGGTCACGGCGAAGGCCGAGCCGGCGCTGACCCCCAGCAGGCCGGGCTCGGCCAGCGGGTTGCGCGTCACCGACTGCAGCAGCAGGCCGGCGGCGCCCAGGGCCACGCCCACCAGCAGGGCCAGCTCGGTGCGCGCCAGGCGCAGCACGCCGACCACGAAGCGGGTGTCTTCGTCGGCGCCGCCGAACAGCGCCAGCAGGCTGGCCCAGGGCCGGGCATCGCCGGCGCCCAGTAGCAGGCTGGCCAGGCACAACAGCGACAGCAGCAGAGCCGCCAGCCCGAGGGCCAGCGGCTGGGGCAGGCGCGTGGGCAGCATCAGTTGGCCAGCGCCTTCTCCACGTCATCCAGCACCTGCTGGGCGGCCAGGTAGCCGGAGCTGCTGCTCCAGATCTGCCCGTCGACGCTGGCCAGGTGCCCGGCCCGCACCGCCTTCAGGCGGGTGAAGGCGGGCTGCTGGCGAGCTTCGGCCAGGGCCTTCGCGCCGTCGGGGTTGAGGGTGGCGAGGAAGATCCAGTCGGCATCGGCCCTGGACAGGTTCTCCAGGCTGAGGATGTCGGTGTGCGGGCGCCTGGTCTGCTCGGCCGCCAGCGGGTTGGGGCGCAGGCCCAGCTGGTCGAGCAACTGGCCGGCGAACAGGTGGCTGGACATCATGATCGGCCCCTGCGGGTTCCAGCGCACCACGCTGAGGCTGACGCCGGCCGGCAGGCGCGGGCGCAGCGCGGCGATGCGCTGGTCGAGCTCGGCCAGGCGCCGTTCGCCCTCGGCGCGCTTGTCCAGGGCCGCGGCATAGGTGCGGAAGGCCGCGCGCCAGTCGTCCAGGGCGCCGCCCTTGGGTACCACGGTGGGCGCCATCAGGCTGAGCTTGGCGTACTGCTCGCGGGTCAGGCCGGGGCTGGCGAGGATCAGGTCTGGGCGCAGCTTGAGCACGGCCTCCAGGTTGACCTCGCGCACCGTGCCCACCAGCGGCAGCTTGCCGGCCCTGGCCTTGAGGTATTCGGGGATGTCGCTGCCGCCGCGGCTGGCCAGGGCGCCCAGGGGCTGCACGCCCAGGGCCAGGGCGGCGTCGAGAGTATTCTCGCCGAGGGCCACCACGCGCTGCGGGTGGTCCTTGACCTGCACCGGGCCGAAGGCGGTGTCCAGGCTGGCGGCGCTGGCGGGTTGCAGGAGCAGGAAGGCGCTGGTCATGGCGGCGGCCGCGCAGGCCAGCAGGCGGCGGGGGAGGGGCAGGGCTCGGGCTTGCATGGAGGTTTTCCTGTTGCGCCGGGTACGGCGGGCGGTTGGGAAATGCCCATAGATACGACAAAAGCGAGTCTTAATCACTCGCATTTACTGTTTGTTTACAACTGCGATGACCTGGGTCAACGCCGGCGAACCCGCGCGGCAGGGCGCCGCGCGGGGGCCGCAGCCTCAGCGGGGTGACCACAGGGCGCGGGGAATGCACACCTGGCCGTCGAACAGCAGCCGCGCGGTGCGCACCAGGCCGCAGCCGGCGATGCGCCCGTCGCGCAGGCGGATTTCCACGCTGAACTCGCCGCTGGGGTGTTCCACCGACAGGCGCCGCACCTCGCCGTCGCCGCCACGGGCCAGGTCCTGCGCCACCGAGCCCGGCACCAGGCAGGCGCTGGCCACGCTCACCGCGCCGAACACGCCGATGGAGGCGTGGCAGCGGTGCGGGATGAACGAGCGGGTGTCGATCGCACCGCCCTGGCGCGGCGCCGAGACCAGGCACATCTTCGGCACGTTGCGCTGGCCGACGTCGCCCAGGTTCATGCGCGGGCCGGCCTGCAGGCGGATGGACTCCAGGCGCGCCTTCAGCTCGGCGTCGGCGTCCAGCTCCTCGCGGCTCTCGCAGCCGCTGCGGCCCAGGTCCGCGGCGCGCAGCAGCACCACCGGCATGCCGTTGTCGATGCAGGTGACCTCGATGCCGTCGAAGCGGTCGCGGGCGTTGCCGGTGGGCAGCAGGGCGCCGCAACTGGAGCCGGCCACGTCGGCGAATTCCACCACCAGCGGCGCGGCGCTGCCGGGCACGCCGTCGATGCGCGTGTCGCCGGCGTATTCCACCTCGCCATGGGGCGTGGGGACGTGCGCCACGGCGAGCTGCCCGGTGTTCTCCATGAAGATGCGCACCGGCGTGGTGGCGCCGCGCACCGGCACCAGGCCGCGCTCGATGGCGAAGGGGCCGACGCCGGCGAGGATGTTGCCGCAGTTCTGCCCGTAGTCCACCCGCGCCTCGTCCACCAGCACCTGGGCGAACAGGTAGTCGACGTCGGCCTCGGGCCGGCGCGAGGCCTGGACGATGGCGACCTTGCTGGTCAGCGGGTCGGCGCCGCCGAGGCCGTCGATCTGGCGCTTGTCCGGCGAGCCCATCACCGCCAGCAGCACGCGCTCGCGCAGGGCCGGCTCGGCGGGCAGGTCGGCGCCCAGGAAGTAGGCGCCCTTGGAGGTGCCGCCGCGCATCAGCAGGCAGGGAATGCGCGTCTGGCTCATGGCCGGCCTTCCAGTTCGTCGAGGCTGTCGACGTAGCGCAGGCCCTTGGCGGCCAGGCGCGGGCGCATCTCGTAGATGTCCAGGCCGAGCTCGCCGGCGGCCAGGCGCAGGCGCTTCTGCTCCTCCAGGTCGGCGCGCTTGCGCGCGGCCTCCAGCACCCGTTCGGCTTCGCCGTGGCGCACCACCACCGCGCCGTCGTCGTCGGCGATGACGATATCGCCGGCGTTCACCAGTTGCCCGGCGCACAGCAGCGGCAGGTTCACCGAGCCCAGCACTTCCTTCACCGTGCCCTGGGCGCTGATGGCCTTCGACCACACTGCAAAGCCCATTTCGCGCAGGGTGTGGCTGTCGCGGATGCCGGCGTCGATGACCAGGGCGCGCACGCCGCGGGCCTTGAGCGAGGTGGCCAGCAGGTCGCCGAAGTAGCCGTCGCCGCACGGAGAGCTGGGCGCCACCACCAGCAGGTCGCCCGGGCGGCACTGTTCGACGGCGACGTGGAACATCCAGTTGTCGCCGGGGGCCACCAGCACGGTCACCGCGCTGCCGGCCACCGCCACGCCCTGCTGGATCGGGCGGATGCCGGCGTCCAGCAGGCCCTTGCGGCCCTGGGCCTCGTGCACGGTGGCCACGCCCAGGCGGCCGAGTTCGTCGATCACCTCCTGCGTGGCGCGGGGGATGTTGCGCACCACGAGGCCGGTCTTGCCGATCAGCGCGCTCATGCCAGGTTCTCCGTCACGCGCGGGAACATGCTCTGGAAGCCCTCGGCATAGACGATGTTGCGCGCGCTGGTGATGCCGACGTTGCGCTTGGCCTGCACGCCGCGCTGCAGGGCGACGCGGGTGTAGTACTCCCACAGGTGTTCCTGGCCGGCCATGCACTGGATGGCGGCGTACTTCCTGTCCCATACGCCGGTGATGTCGAGGAAGGTGTCCGGGCGCCATTCGCACTGTTCCGGCTGGTGCGGCTCGAAGGCGTACACGGGTGGGGCGCCGACGATCTTCTCGCCGGGCCTGTAGCCCTCGGCCTGGGCGATGATGCGTGCTTCCTGGGCGAGGTTCATGGCCAGCGGGTGGTCGTAGTTGTACGGGTCCTTCAGCGAGTGGCTGAGGACGAATTCCGGCTGCACGCGGCGGAACACGTCGGCCAGGCGGAACAGGGTGTCCTTGTCGGCGCGCATGGGGTAGTCGCCGATGTCGAAGAACTCCACGCTGGCGCCGAGGATCTCGGCGGCGGCCAGGGCTTCCTCGCGGCGCGCGGCCTTGACCTTGGCCTCGGTCATCTCGCCCTTGCGCCATAGCCTGGCGGATTCGCCGCGCTCGCCGAAGGACAGGCAGACGATGTGCACGGCGTAGCCCTGCTCGGCGTGCAGGGCGATGGCGCCACCGGCGCGCCAGACGAAATCGGCGGAATGGGCGCTGACCACCAGGGCGGATTTTTGTGCTGCGTTCATGTGGGTGGGCTCCGGTTGGGAATGTGTCGAGGATGTCACCGAGGGTTGGCAGCGACTAATGCGTTCAGTTGTGGGAGGTATGCTTTTTACTTATTGCGCTTGCCGGGGTGGCTGGGCATAGTCCCGCCGGAGTAGGGCTGCAAGCCGGGAGAGGAAATGAGCGACTTCGAACTGCCGAACCTGATGCAGGTCCGCGCCTTCGTCCGCGTGGCGGACCTGGGCAGCGTGTCGCGGGCCTCGGAGGCGCTGTTCCGCGCGCAGTCGGTGGTCACCCGCGCCATTTCCGAACTGGAGGCGCGGCTCGACGCGCCGCTGTTCGAGCGCCACGCCAACGGCATGCGCCTGACCGACTACGGCGACTGCGTGCTGCCCCGCGCGCGCCGCGTGCTGGCCGAGCTGGAGAGCGTGCCGCGGCTGCTCGGCGCGGCGCCGGTGGAGCCGCTGTACCTGTTCCAGGGGCGGCGCCTGGAAGTCTTCGTCAAGCTCTGCGAGACGCGCCACATGCAGACCGTGGCCAGCCACTTCGGCCTCAGCCAGCCGGCGGTCAGCTCGGCGCTCAAGGTGCTCGAGGGCGGCTGCGGCCGGCCGCTGTTCGAGCGCACCCCACGCGGCCTGCAGCCGACGCGGGCGAGCCACGAGATCCTGTTCCCGGTCCGCCGCGCGCTCAACGAGCTGCGCCACATCGAGACCGACCTCAGCGCCATGCGCGGCAGCCTGCAGGGCGTGGTGCACGTCGGCGCGCTGCCGCTGGGGCGCACGCGCATCCTGCCCGAGGCCATCGTGCGCCTCACCGCCGAACACCCCGGGGTGCGGGTGATCACCAACGAAAGCCCGTTCGACCTGCTGGCCACCGAGCTGCGCGCCGGCGACCTGGACTTCGTCTTCGGCGCCCTGCGCTCGGCGGACTACGCCAGCGACCTGGCCGGCGAGGCGCTGCTCACCGAGGAAATGGTGCTGCTGGCCCGCCACGGCCACCCGCTGTTGCAGCGCCCGGTGCAGCTGGCCGAACTGCAGCAGGCGCGCTGGGTATTGCCGCGCGCCGGCTCCCCGGCCCGGGGCCTGCTGGACGCCTGCTTCGCCGCCTCGGGCATGGCCGCGCCCTGGCCGGTGGTGGAAAGCGGCGACCTGGCGACCATTCGTGGCCTGCTGCTGCGCTCGGACATGCTCGCGGCGGTGTCGGCGCACCAGCTGGAACACGAGATCGCCTCGGGCGAGCTGCGCCGGCTGCCGGTGCCGTTGCCGCAGACCACCCGCGCCATCGGCCTGACCTACCGCAGCGGCTGCCTGCATTCGCCGGTGTCGGCGGCATTGATGCAGAGCATCCGCGAGGTGGTCCAGGCGACGGAGGCGGGCACGGATGGCGGCGGATAACGCCCGCATCATTCCCATGTAGGGCCCTGCGCGCGAATCGCGGGCAGGGCCCGCTCCTACAGTTCCATGGAAGCACGGTCGTAGGACTCCGTGGCGCAATCGACCTACAGCAGGTTCAACGGATAACTGACGATCAACCGGTTCTCGTCGAAGCTGTTGGTCCGCCCCCAGTCGCGGCGCATGCTGGAGTTGCGCCATTTGACGTTCAGCGTCTTCAGCGGCCCCGACTGCACGGTGTAGGCCAGCTCGCTTTCGCGGGCCCACTCGGTGCCGTCGTCGGTGCTGCTGTTGTGCACGTTGTCGCCGTGGATGTAGCGGTTCATCAGGGTCAGGCCGGGTACGCCGAGGGCCGCGAAGTCGAAGTCGTGGCGCAGCTGCCAGGAGCGCTCCTTGGCGTTCTCGAAGCTGGAGCCGAAGGCGTCGTTGGCCAGGGGGCCGCCGCTGGCGCCGTTGACGCGGAACCACTCGTCGTCGCCCATGACCTTCTGCAGGCCGAGGTAGAAGGTGTTGCCGCCGACCTTCGCCGAGAA
>NZ_FZPC01000054.1 GCF_900187975.1 Pseudomonas delhiensis
TCCTACAAAGGCACGGTGTCGGGGCAACCCGTAGGAGCGGATCTCATCCGCGAATCGCGCCGGAACCTCCGGCTATCGCGGACAAGGTCCGCTCCGGTGGGCCCCACCTCGACTGTAGGAGCAGGCCCTGCCTGCGATTAGCGCGCAGGGCGCGCTCCTGCACGGGAACGACGTGGCGGGGGCGCAGGAGAAACACCCCCGTGCACGGCAATCGCGGATGAGTTTCCTACGAAAGCACGCCGTCGAGCTGGGCTGGCGGCCATCGCACCACTGTCCGCCGACATCTTACCTGCCGGCCTTCGGTGCCATTCACCAGAAGCTCGGCCTGGCCGCCGGGCAAACTGCTACCGACTCACCGGAGGTGCCTGTCCTTATCCGAAACGATGGATCTTGCGGATACTGGAAGGCGGCCACCGAGATCAACGACTTGAAGGAAGCAAGCCGGCTGCTTGGGCACACCGAGGAGGAGATCACCAAGAAGATTTACGTGCGCCGCGGTGCGATGGCGAAGCCGGTGAAATAGCCAGAGTTTTGGGACTCCTGCCATTTTCAGCCCCATCATCGAGCCTTAATGTATACCGCCGAAAATGAAAAAGGCCCTGAAAAATCAGGGCCTTGAAGATGGCGGAAGCGGTGAGATTCGAACTCACGGGGCTGTTACACCCGGCGGTTTTCAAGACCGCTGCCTTAAACCACTCGGCCACACTTCCTTTCGGGGGCGCATAGTACCGGATCGCAACACACTGTCAAACTCTGTTCCTACGCCTGACAGGCGGGTTTGGTATCATCACTGCAACTATGGTCACGGAATCCCATTCCGCTTACAGGAGTGTCTAGCCATGCAAGAACGGCAATATCTCAACCCCGCCGCGGCGGAACAACGGGAAGTCAGCGGAGTCCTGCGCAACACCTACGGCCTGCTGGCCATGACCCTGGCCTTCAGCGGCCTGGTCGCCTACGTCTCGCAACAGCTGCGCCTGCCCTACCCCGGCCTGCTGCTGACCCTGGTCGGCTTCTACGGCCTGTTCTTCGCCACCCTCAAGCTGCGCGACAGCGGCTGGGGCCTGGTCACCACCTTCGCCCTCACCGGCTTCATGGGCTACACCCTCGGCCCGATCCTGAACCTGTACCTGGGCATGGCCAACGGCGCCAGCATCATCGCCTCGGCGTTCTTCATGACCGCCCTGGTGTTCTTCGGCCTGTCCGCCTACGTGCTGACCACCCGCAAGGACATGAGCTTCCTGTCCGGCTTCATCACCGCCGGCTTCTTCGTCCTGCTGGGCGCCATCCTGATCTCCTTCTTCGTCCAGATCAGCGGCCTGCAACTGGCGATCAGCGCCGGCTTCGTGCTGTTCTCCTCGGCGGCCATCCTGTTCCAGACCAGCGCCATCATCCACGGTGGCGAGCGCAACTACATCATGGCCACCATCAGCCTGTACGTGTCGATCTACAACATGTTCATCAGCCTGCTGCAGATCTTCGGCATCATGGGCAGCGACGACTGACGCTTCCCGGCGACACCGGAAAAGCCCGCTTCGGCGGGCTTTTTCCTTTTCCGGCGCAGCAAAATCCCCGCACTGGCCTTATCATCGCGCTGTAATCCGCCGACCGGCCCATGCCATGAAATTCGCCATCGCCCTCTTCGCCCCTCCCCACTCGCCCGCCGCCCGCCGCGCCCTGCGCTTCGCCGAGGCGGTGCTCGCCGGCGGCCACGAGCTCGTCCGCCTGTTCTTCTACCAGGACGGCGTGCACAGCGCCTCGAGCAACCCGGTGAGCGGCCAGGACGAGCTGGACGTGGCGGCGGCCTGGACGCGCTTCGTCGGCGAGCACCGGCTCGATGCCGTGGTGTGCATCGCCGCCGCCCTGCGCCGTGGCGTGCTCAACGCCGAGGAGGCCGCGCGCTACCAGCGCCCGGCGGCCAACCTGCAGGCGCCCTGGGAGCTGTCCGGCCTCGGCCAGCTGCATGAAGCGGCGCAACTGGCGGACCGCCTGGTCTGCTTCGGAGGCGACTGATGGCCAAGTCCCTGCTGATCGTCAGCCGCCAGGCCCCGTGGAGCGGCCCCGGCGCCCGCGAGGCGCTGGACATCGCCCTGGCCGGCGGCGCCTTCGACCTGCCCATCGCCTTCCTCTTCCTCGACGATGGGGTGTTCCAGCTGGCGCCCGGCCAGGCCCCCGCCAGCCTCGAACAGAAGGACCTGCAGGCCAACCTGCAGGCCCTGCCGCTGTTCGGCGTCGAAAGGCTCTACGCCGCCGCCCGCAGCCTCGCCGAGCGCGGCCTGCCCAGTGCAGGCCTGAACCTGCCGGTGGAAGTGCTGGACGACCTCGCGCTGCGCCAGCTGACCCAGCAATACGACCAGGTGATCACCCTCTGATGAGCACGCTGCATCTGCTTTCCCACTCCCCGTTCGGCGATGGCCGCTTCGACAGCTGCCTGCAGCTGCTGTCCCACGACGACGGCCTGCTGCTCAGTGGCGATGCCGTCTACGCCCTTGCCACCGGCAGCGCCCCGCGCCAGCGCCTGGAGCACCTGCCCAACGCCTGCTTCGCCCTCGCCGAGGACCTGCAGGCGCGCGGCCTGCAGGCACGGCTGCCGGCCAACCTGAAGGCAGTGGACTACCCCGCCTTCGTCGAACTCTGCACCCGCTACGACAAGGTCAACGCCTGGCTATGACTACCCTGATGGTGGAAGGGCGCGGCATCGCCCTGGACAAGGACGGCTACCTGCAGTACCTGGACGACTGGTCGGTGCCGGTCGCCGAGGCCCTGGCCCAGCAGGAAGGCCTGCACCTCTCGCCGGAGCACTGGGAAATCCTCCACCTGCTGCGCGAGTTCCATGCGCAGTTCCAGCTGTCGCCGGCCAACCGCCCGCTGATCAAGTACGTGGCCCAGCGCCTGGGCGCGGAAAAGGGCAGCAGCCTGCACCTCAACCTCCTGTTCAAGGGCACCCCGGCCAAGCTTGCCGCCAAGCTCGCCGGCCTGCCGAAGCCGACCAATTGCCTATGACCGCCGCTCCCCTCGTCCTGCAGACACCCGCCGAACACCCCTTCGCGCCGTTCGTGCGCATCCTCGGCAAGGGCAAGCGCGGCGCGCGCAGCCTGACCCGCGAGGAAGCCCGCGAGGCCCTCGGCATGATCCTCGATGGCCAGGTCGAGGAGGCGCAGCTGGGCGCCTTCCTGATGCTGCTGCGGCACAAGGAGGAAAGCGCCGACGAGCTGGCCGGCTTCACCGAAGCCGTGCGCGCCCGCCTGGACGCACCGCGGATCGCCGTCGATCTCGACTGGCCCAGCTATGCCGGCAAGAAGCGCCACCTGCCCTGGTATCTGCTGGCCGCCAAGTGCCTGGCCGGCAGCGGCACCCGCGTGCTCCTGCACGGCGGCGGCGCGCACACCGCCGGGCGCCTGTACACCGAGCAGTTGCTGCAGACGCTGGACATCCCGCTGTGCCGCGACTGGAACGCGGTGGGCGAAGCGCTCGACCGCGGCGGCCTGGCCTTCGCCCCGCTGGTGGACTGGATGCCGGTGCTGCAGCGGATGATCGACCTGCGCAACACCCTCGGCCTGCGCTCGCCCATCCATTCCCTGGTGCGCCTGCTCAACCCGCTGGGGGCGCACTGCATCCTGCAGAGCATCTTCCACCCCGGCTACCAGGAGACCCACCGCGAAGGCAGCCGCCTGCTCGGCGACCGCGCCATCGTGATCAAGGGCGAAGGCGGCGAGATCGAGATCAACCCGGACAGCCCGGCGCACCTCTACGGCACCGAGGCGGGCCAGAGCTGGGACGAGGAATGGCCGGCCCTCTCGGCGCTGCGCCACGTCAAGCCGGAGCGGCTGGAGCCGCAGGTGCTGGCGGAGGTCTGGCGCGGCGAACGGGAGGACGCCTACGGCGAACTGGCGGTGGTCTCCACCATCGCCCTGTGCCTGCGCGGGCTGGGCCGCGACCGCGAGGCGGCCTTCGCCGAGGCCCGGCAACGCTGGGCCGCCCGTGACAAATCGATCGGATAGATAGTTTCCACCCTGTTTTTGCAGCGATCCATCGATGGCAAGGGCGTAGACTGGCTCCCATACCCTTTCATGAGGAGCCAGCCATGGGACAGCTCATCGATGGCCGCTGGCATGACCAGTGGTACGACACCAGCAAGGACGGCCACTTCCAGCGCGAGAACGCGCAACGCCGCAACTGGGTCACCGCCGACGGCGGCGCCGGCCCCAGCGGTGAAGGCGGCTTCCGCGCCGAGGCCGGGCGCTACCACCTGTACGTCTCCCTGGCCTGCCCCTGGGCGCACCGCACGCTGATCTACCGCCAGCTCAAGGGCCTGGCGGGGCTGATCGACGTCTCGGTGGTCAGTTGGCTGATGCGCGAGAACGGCTGGACCTTCGACCGCAGCCTGGGCTCCACCGGCGATGCCCTGGACGGCCTGGAGTTCCTGCACCAGCGCTACACCCGCGACGACCCGCACTACACCGGCCGCGTCACCGTGCCGGTGCTGTGGGACAAGCAGCGCAGGCGCATCGTCAGCAACGAATCGGCGGAGATCATCCGCATGTTCAACTCGGCCTTCGACGGCCTGACCGGCAACGACCTGGACCTCTGCCCCACGCCGTTGCAGGGCGAGATAGACGCGCTGAACGAGCGCATCTACCCGGCGGTGAACAACGGCGTGTACCGCGCCGGCTTCGCCACCACCCAGGCGGCCTACGAAGAGGCCTTCGTCACCCTGTTCGAGGAACTCGACTGCCTGGAGAAGCGCCTGGGCGAGCGGCGCTACCTGGCCGGCGAGCACCTGACCGAGGCCGACATCCGCCTGTTCACCACGCTGGTGCGCTTCGACGCCGTGTACCACGGGCACTTCAAGTGCAACCTGCGGCGCCTGGCGGATTACCCGAACCTGTCCGGCTGGCTGCGCGAGCTTTACCAGTTGCCGGGGGTGGCCGATACGGTGAATTTCCAGCACATCAAGAACCACTATTACGGCAGCCACCGCACCATCAACCCGACCGGCATAGTGCCGCTGGGGCCGCAGCAGGATTTCAGCGGGCCGCACGGGCGTGAGCATTTGCCAGGCAAGGGGATTGCGCGCAAGGGTTGAGGGCGCAACGGTCTTGAACCTCGGCGAGGCCCATGCGGCATGGCGATGGGTATCGCTTCGCTCCACCCATCCTACGGAATCGGCGCTTCGGGTTCAGCCACGGCGTTGGCGGCAAGAACGGCAACGGCGTACAACCGCGAACGGTTGTACGCCCTACGGGTGGGCCTGGCGTAGGGCGCATAACGCCTCCGGCGTTATCCGCCGTTTGACCTTGGCCGCATTCCGCTCGGTGCCGGGCACGGAGCCGCCGTCGGAGCTGCGCCAGGCTCAACCACGAAGTTGCCGACAAGAAAGGTGTAGCGGCGGACAACCGCGAACGGTTGTACGCCCTACGGGTGGGCCTGGCGTAGGGCGCATAACGCCTCCGGCGTTATCCGCCGTTTGACCTTGGCCGCATTCCGCTCGGCGCCGGGCACGGAGCCGCCGTCGGAGCGGCGCCAGGCTCAACCACGGAGTTGCCGGCAAGAAAGGTGTAGCGGCGGACAACCGCGAACGGTTGTACGCCCTACGGGTGGGCCTTGGCGTAGGGCGCATAACGCCTCCGGCGTTATCCGCCGTTTGACCTTGGCCGCATTCCGCTCGGTGCCGGGCACGGAGCCGCCGTCGAAGGCGCGCCAGGCCTTCATCGCTGACCTTCGAACCAGGCGAGCTTGTCGCGCAGGGTGACCACCTCGCCGACTATCACCAGCGTCGGCGCGTGCACCTCATGCTCGGCAACCAATTGCGGCAGGTTGGCCAGGGTACCGGTGAACACCCGCTGGTGTTCGGTGGTGCCCTGCTGGATCAGCGCGGCGGGCGTGTCGGCGGAGCGGCCGTGGCGCACCAGCTCCTCGCAGATCACCGGCAGGCCCACCAGGCCCATGTAGAACACCAGGGTCTGGCCCGGGGCCACCAGGTCGTTCCACGGCAGGTCGCTGGTGCCGTCCTTCAGGTGGCCGGTGACGAAGCGCACCGACTGGGCGTAGTCGCGGTGGGTCAGCGGGATGCCGGCGTAGGCCGCGCAGCCGCTGGCCGCGGTGATGCCCGGCACCACCTGGAAGGGGATGCCGTTGGCCGCCAGCTCGTCGATTTCCTCGCCGCCGCGGCCGAAGATGAACGGGTCGCCGCCCTTCAGGCGCAGCACGCGCTTGCCCTGCCGGGCCAGTTCGACCAGCTTGCGGTTGATCTCGTCCTGGGGCACCGCGTGGTCGGCGCGGCGCTTGCCGACGTACAGGCGGTCGGCGTCGCGGCGGCACAGTTCGAGGATGGCCGGGGCCACCAGGCGGTCGTAGAGCACCACGTCGGCCTGCTGCATCAGGCGCAGGGCGCGGAAGGTCAGCAGGTCCGGGTCGCCGGGGCCTGCGCCGACCAGGTAGACCTCGCCACGGGCTTCGGCCTGGCCTTTTTCCAGCTTGTCCGCCAGCAGGCGCTCGGCTTCCGCCGGCTGGCCGGCGAGCATGCGTTCGGCCACCGGGCCCTGGAACACCTCTTCCCAGAACTGGCGGCGCTGTTGCAGGTCCGGCAGGCGCCGCTTGACCGCTTCGCGGAAGCGGCTGGCCAGCCCGGCCAGTTGGCCGTAGGTGGCGGGGATCCATGTTTCCAGCCTGGCCCGCAGCAGGCGCGCCAGCACCGGCGCGTCGCCGCCGCTGGAGACGGCCACCAGCAAGGGCGAGCGGTCGACGATGGCGGGGAAGATCACGCTGCACAGCGCCGGCGCGTCCACCACGTTGACCGGCACGCCGCGGGCGTGGGCATCGCGGGAGACCTGGGCATTCAGCGGCTCGTCGTCGGTGGCGGCGATGGCCAGCACGCAGTCGGCCAGGTCGCCCTCGGCGTAGCGGCGTTCGAGCAGCTCGCCAGCGCCCTGCTCCACCAGTTCGCGCAGCTCGCCGTGGACCTGGGGCGCGACCACCCGCAGCACGGCGCCCGCGCTGTCGAGCAGACGCGCCTTGCGCAGGGCGACCTCACCGCCGCCGACCAGGAGTGCGCGACGCCCGCGCAGGACGTGGAACAGCGGCAGCGCATCCATCTCAGCCGATCACCTCGATGCCGCCCATGTAGGGCTTGAGCACCTCGGGGACGCGGATGCTGCCGTCGGCCTGCTGGTAGTTCTCCAGCACGGCGACCAGGGTGCGGCCCACCGCCAGGCCGGAGCCGTTGAGGGTGTGCAGCAGTTCCGGCTTGCCGGTTTCCGGGTTGCGGAAGCGCGCCTGCATGCGGCGGGCCTGGAAGTCGCCGCAGTTGGAGCAGGAGGAAATCTCGCGGTACTTGTCCTGGCTCGGCACCCAGACTTCCAGGTCGTAGGTCTTGGCCGCGCTGAAGCCCATGTCGCCGGTGCACAGCGCCAGCACGCGGTACGGCAGCTCCAGGGCCTGCAGCACCTTCTCGGCGTTGCCGACCAGGCTTTCCAGGGCCTCCCAGGACTTGGCCGGCTCGACGATCTGCACCATCTCGACCTTGTCGAACTGGTGCTGGCGGATCATCCCGCGGGTGTCGCGGCCCGAGGCGCCGGCTTCGCTGCGGAAGCACGGGGTGTGGGCGACGAACTTCAGCGGCAGCTCCCGGGCGTCGAGGATCTGCCCGGCGACGATGTTGGTCAGCGAGACTTCGGCGGTGGGGATGAGGTACAGGTCGGCCTCGCCATCGCGGCCGATCTTGAACAGGTCTTCCTCGAACTTCGGCAACTGGCCAGTGCCCTGCAGGGCCGGCGCCTGCACCAGGTACGGGGTGTAGGCCTCCTCGTAGCCGTGCTCGCGGGTGTGCAGGTCGATCATGAACTGCGCCAGGGCGCGGTGCAGGCGGGCGATGGGGCCGCGCATCAGGGCGAAGCGGGCGCCGGACAGCCGCGCGGCGGTCTCGAAGTCCAGCCAGCCGTGCTGCTCGCCGAGGGCGACGTGGTCCTTGATGTCGAAATCGAAGCTGCGCGGGGTGCCCCAGCGGCGCACTTCGAGGTTGTCTTCCTCGTCCGCGCCCACCGGCACCGATTCGTGGGGCAGGTTGGGGATGGTCAGCAGCAGCGCATCCAGCTCGGCCTGGATCACGTCCAGCTCGCGCTTGCCGGCCTCCAGCTCGTCGGCCATGCGGTTGACCTCTGCCTTGAGCGGCTCGACGTCCTCGCCACGCTTCATGGCCTGGCCGATCGACTTGGAACGCGCGTTGCGCTCGGCCTGCAGGGTCTCGGTGCGGGTCTGCACGGACTTGCGCTGGTTCTCCAGCGCCTCGATGCGCGCCACGTCCAGGGTGAAACCGCGGGCGGCGAGGCGGTCGGCCACTTCCTGCGGCTGGGTGCGTACCAGTTTGGAATCGAGCATGGTCTGTTCTCGTGTCTAGTGTCGGCGGCGCTCGGGCGCCGCTCAGGATTTTCTGCGTTTTCTCGGGCTGGCCCGGTCCAGGGCCGCCAGGTGCTTGAGCTTCTCGCCGATCTTCAGTTCCAGGCCGCGGGGCACGGGCTGGTAATACTGGCGCGGTTCGAGCCCTTCGGGGAAGTAGTCTTCCCCGGCGGCGTAGGCGTCGGGTTCGTCATGGGCGTAACGATACTCCTCGCCGTAGCCGAGGTTCTTCATCAGTTTGGTCGGTGCGTTGCGCAGGTGCAGCGGCACTTCCAGCGAGCCGTTCTCGGCGACGTCGCGGCGCGCCCTGTTGTAGGCGTTGTAGACCGCGTTGCTCTTTGGCGCGCAGGCCAGGTAGACGATGGCCTGGGCGATGGCCAGCTCGCCTTCCGGGCTGCCCAGGCGCTCCTGCACGTCCCAGGCGTGCAGGCACAGGGTCAGGGCGCGGGGGTCGGCGTTGCCGATGTCCTCGCTGGCCATGCGCACCACGCGGCGGGCGATGTACAGCGGGTCGCAGCCGCCGTCGAGCATGCGCGCGTACCAGTAGAGCGCGCCGTCGGGGCTTGAGCCGCGCACCGACTTGTGCAGGGCGCTGATCTGGTCGTAGAAGGCCTCGCCGCCCTTGTCGAAGCGCCGGCGGCTGTCGCCCAGCAGGTTCTGCAGCAGCTCGGGGCTGATCTCGCCGCCGTCCTCGGCCAGGTCGGCGGCGTTCTCCAGCAGGTTGAGCAGGCGCCGGCCGTCACCGTCGGCGGCGGCCATGAGGATGGCGAAGCTTTCCTCCGGCAGGCTCAGGTGGCGCTTGCCCAGGCCCTTGTCCTCGCTCAGCGCGCGCTGCACCAGCTTGCGCAGGGCGGCCTCGTCCAGGCTTTTCAGCACGTAGACGCGGGCCCGCGAGAGCAGTGCGTTGTTCAGCTCGAACGAGGGGTTCTCGGTGGTGGCGCCGATGAAGATCAGGGTGCCGTCTTCGACGTAGGGCAGGAAGGCGTCCTGCTGGCTCTTGTTGAAGCGGTGCACCTCGTCGACGAAGAGGATGGTGCGGCGGCCGTACTGCGCGGCCTGCTGCTTGGCCATCTCCACCGACTGGCGGATTTCCTTCACCCCCGAGAGCACCGCGGAGATGGTCTCGAAGTGGGCGTCGGAGACCTGCGCCAGCAGCTTGGCCAGGGTGGTCTTGCCCACCCCCGGCGGGCCCCAGAAGATCATCGAGTGCAGCGCGCCCTGCTCCAGCGCCTCGCGCAGCGGCTTGCCGCGGGCGAGCAGGTGCTCCTGGCCGACGTATTCGTCCAGGCTGGCGGCGCGCAGGCGCGCGGCCAGGGGCTGGGCTACGGGTTCGGAACGGAACAGGTCCACGCTGCTACCTCACAGGCGCCGGCGGCGCCCGCTCACTCCTGGATGACGTCGACGCCCTTGGGCGCCTCGAAGACGAACTGCTTGGCGTCCACCGGCTGGTTCATCTTCACGTCGAAGAACAGGATGTTGGTGCGCTGGCCGACGCTGTCGATCAGCTGCATGTCGTTGACCACCCCGTTGCGGAAGGAAATCCGCAGGTTGTCGAACAGGGTGTCCTTGTCCTTCGGCTTGAGGATGAAGTCGACCACGTTGCCGCCATCCTTGCTGGTGATGTCGAAGCTCTCGTGGATCTTCGAGATGTCACCGGAGAGCAGCAGCGCCGGGGTCTGGGTCAGGCGCTGGTCGAGCTTCTGGATGGTCACCTGCTGCAGGTCCGGGTCGTACAGCCAGATCTTCTCGCCGTTGGAGATCAGCAGCTGCTCCTGGGGCGCGTCGGTGTGCCAGCGGAACAGGCCCGGGCGCTTGAGCGCCAGGTTGCCGGCGGTCTCCTGCAGGCGGGTGCCGCTGCCGTCCAGGGTCAGCTGGGAGAAGCGCGCACTCAGGGTCTGGGCCTTGCTCAGCATCGCACTCAGGCGCTGGGTGGCGGCATCGTCGGCGTGGGCCTGGATGCCGGCGACGGCCAGCGCGGCAAGCACGAGCATGCGGATCAGTCGCATGGAAATCCTCGATCAGTCGCGGATGGGGGCCGGCGCGGTCACTTCGCGCGAGCCGTTGGAATTCATCGGGGTGACCACACCGGCCATTTCCATCGCCTCGATCATGCGCGCGGCGCGGTTGTAGCCGATCTTCAGCTTGCGCTGCACCGCGGAGATGGAGGCGCGGCGGCTCTCGGTGACGAAGCGTACGGCCTCGTCGTACAGCGGGTCGTCCTCGCTACCCTCGCCACCTTCACCGCCGCCGCCACCTTCGAAGCTGCCGCCACCGCCTTCATCGGCGCCGGCGAGGATGTCCTCGATGTAGTCGGGCGCGCCGCGCAGCTTCCAGGCCTCGACCACGCGGTGCACCTCGTCGTCGGAGACGAAGGCGCCGTGGACGCGGATCGGCAGGCCGGTGCCCGGCGGCAGGTAGAGCATGTCGCCGTGGCCGAGCAGCTGTTCGGCGCCGCCCTGGTCGAGAATGGTCCGCGAGTCGATCTTGCTCGACACCTGGAAGGCGATGCGGGTCGGGATGTTGGCCTTGATCAGGCCGGTGATCACATCCACCGAGGGGCGCTGGGTGGCGAGGATCAGGTGGATGCCCGCGGCCCGCGCCTTCTGCGCGATACGGGCGATCAGTTCCTCGACCTTCTTGCCGACGATCATCATCATGTCGGCGAATTCGTCCACCACGACCACGATGGTCGGCAGCGTGTGCAGCAGCGGCGCCTCGTCTTCCATGCTCTCGCGGCGGTACAGCGGGTCGGTCAGCGGCGTGCCGGCCTCCTCGGCGTCCTTCACCTTGCGGTTGAAGCCGGCCAGGTTGCGCACGCCCATGGCGGCCATCAGCTTGTAGCGCCGCTCCATCTCGGCGACGCTCCAGCGCAGGGCGTTGGCCGCCTCCTTCATGTCGGTGACCACCGGGCAGAGCAGGTGCGGGATGCCCTCGTAGATCGACAGTTCGAGCATCTTCGGGTCGATCATGATCAGCCGCGCATCCTGGGGCGTGGACTTGAACAGGATCGACAGCAGCATGGCGTTCACCCCCACCGACTTGCCCGAGCCGGTGGTGCCGGCCACCAGCAGGTGCGGCATCTTCGCCAGGTCGGTGATGATCGGGTGGCCGCCGATGTCGTGGCCCAGGGCCAGCGGCACGGTGGACTTGTGCTCGTCGTACTCCGGCGACATCAGCACTTCGGAGAAGCGCACCATCTGCCGGTCTTCGTTGGGGATCTCGATGCCCACGGTGGTCTTGCCGGGGATAACCTCGACCACCCGCACGCTGATCACCGCCAGCGAGCGCGCCAGGTCCTTGGCCAGGTTGGAGATGCGGCTGACCTTCACCCCCGCCGCCGGCTGGATTTCGAAACGGGTGATCACCGGGCCCGGATGCACCGACTCGACCACCACCTCGACGCCGAACTCCTTGAGCTTGATCTCCAGCAGGCGCGACATGGCCTCCAGCGACTCCGGGGAGTAGCTGCGCTTCTTCTCGCCGGCTGGGTCGAGGATCGACAACGGCGGCAGGGTGCCTTCGACGGCGGTGTCGACGAACAGCGGCGCCTGCTTCTCCTTGAGCACGCGCTTGCTGGGCTCGGCGGGCTTGGGCGGCGGCGGCGCGTCGATCTTCGGCGCCGGGCGCTTCTCGCGCTCCTGCACGCTCTTGGCCAGGGCTTCCTCGCGCTCGATCAGGCGTTCCTTGACCTTGGCCTGCTCGCGGCGGTCGGGCACCACGGGCGCGGCCACCTCGGCGACGCGCTCGTCCACCTCGCGCAGCTGGGCGACCAGTTGGCGACGCTCGCTGCGCGCGCTCAACCAGCGGTTGAAGGCGTTCTGGATCAGTTCGAAGAGGTCCAGGGTGATCTTCCCGGTGACGTCCATCACCTGGAACCAGGACAGGTCGGCGAACACCGTCAGGCCGAACAGGAACAGGGCGATGAACAGCAGGGTGCTGCCCTGCACGTTGAGGGCGTTCAGCGCCAGCTGGCCGAGGCTCTCGCCCACGGCGCCGCCGGCGGAGGCCGGCAGGTGGCCGCCGCCGATGTGGAAATGGATGTAGGCCAGCGCCGAGCCGGAGAGGATCAGGAACACCAGGCCGATCAGCCGCCAGGAGAACAGCCAGCCGCTGAACTCCCAGGGCATGTGGCGCTTGCGGAAGATCTGCCAGGTCTTGACCCCCAGCAGCAGCGGGAACAGGTAGGCGAAGTAGCCCAGCGCGACGAAGAGGATGTCGGCGCTCAGGGCCCCCAGGCGACCAGCGGCGTTCTGCACCTGCTCGACGTGGCTGGAATGGCTCCAGCCCGGATCGGACGAATCGTAGGTGAGCAGCGCCATCCACAGGTAGAGGCAGAGCGCGCCGAGCGCGATCAGGGCCCCTTCCTTCAGGCGAATGTGCAATTGCTGACGCCAGGCTGCGGCGTGGCTAGCGGTGGTCGAGTCCTTCAAAACGCGTCTATTCCTGCGCACTGGGCGCGTCCGAGAGTCATCTGGCGACAAAACGGGCCTATTGTACGGCTTTGGCCGCTCGATGCCACAGGGCCCGCCACGGCGCCTTTTGCCGCCTTTTCCAGGTTCGGTGTAGCATAGCCCACCAAGGTTTCACGGCTGCTCAATTGGAGCATGCATTCTCTTACGTGACAAAGGCTTATGGAGTCTTTTTATGAGTGAAGTCAAGCATTCGCGCCTGATCGTCCTGGGCTCCGGCCCGGCGGGTTACACCGCTGCCGTGTACGCCGCGCGGGCCAACCTCAAGCCTGTTGTCATCACCGGCATCCAGCCCGGCGGCCAGCTCACCACCACCACCGAGGTCGACAACTGGCCCGGCGACGTCGAGGGCCTGACCGGTCCCGCCCTGATGGAGCGCATGGAGCAGCACGCCAAGCGTTTCGATACCGAGATCGTCTACGACCACATCCACACCGCCGAGTTGCAGCAGAAGCCGTTCATCCTCAAGGGTGACAGCGGCACCTACAGTTGCGACGCCCTGATCATCGCCACCGGCGCCTCCGCGCAATACCTGGGTATGTCTTCGGAAGAAGCCTTCATGGGCAAGGGCGTTTCCGCCTGCGCCACCTGCGACGGCTTCTTCTACCGCAACCAGGTGGTCTGCGTGGTCGGCGGCGGCAACACCGCCGTCGAGGAAGCGCTGTACCTGGCCAACATCGCCAGGGAAGTGCACCTGATCCACCGCCGCGACAAGCTGCGCTCGGAGAAGATCCTCCAGGACAAGCTGTTCGAGAAGGCGAAGAACGGCAACGTGCGCCTGCACTGGAACACCACCCTGGACGAAGTCCTGGGCGACGACATGGGCGTGGTCGGCGTGCGCCTGAAGGACGTGAACAGCGGCGAGACCCGCCAGCTGGACCTGGCCGGCGTGTTCATCGCCATCGGCCACAAGCCCAACACCGACCTGTTCACCGGCCAGCTGGAAATGCGCGACGGCTACCTGGTGGTCAAGGGCGGCGGCGAAGGCAATGCCACCGCCACCAGCATCCCCGGCGTGTTCGCCGCCGGCGACGTGGCCGACCACGTCTACCGCCAGGCCATCACCTCGGCGGGCGCCGGCTGCATGGCCGCGCTGGACGCCGAGAAATACCTCGACGACAGCCACTGACAGGCCCGGGGAGGGCCCCGCCCTCCCCTACCCCGCCATGCTCAGCTGGCTTTCCCGCGGCAATTTCGACTTCCCGCCCCTCGACCAGGCCCTGCACGAGCCCAACGGCCTGCTCGCGGCCGGCGGCGACCTCGACCCACGCCGCCTGGTGGCCGCCTACCGCCACGGCTGCTTCCCCTGGTACCAGGACGACCAGCCGATCCTCTGGTGGTCGCCTGACCCGCGCACCGTGCTCTTCCCCGACGAACTGCACGTCTCCCGCAGCCTGGCCAAGTGCCTGCGCCAGGGCCGCTACCGGGTGACCTTCGACACCGCCTTCGACCAGGTCATCGCCGCCTGCGCCGCGCCGCGCGACTACGCCGACGGCACCTGGATCACCCAGCCGATGCAGGACGCCTACCGCCAGCTGCACCGCCAGGGCATCGCCCACTCGGTGGAAAGCTGGGACGGCGAGCAACTGGTCGGCGGCCTCTATGGCCTGGCCATGGGCCGGCTGTTCTTCGGCGAGTCCATGTTCAGCCGCGCCGACAACGCCTCCAAGGTGGCATTCGTCACCCTGGTGCAACATCTGCGCGCCGCCGGGTTCGTATTGATCGACTGCCAGATGCCCACCCAGCACCTGCACAGCTTCGGCGCCCGCGCCATCAGCCGTGCCGACTTCGCCAGCCACCTGCGCCGTCATCTCGACGAAACGCCGCTCTGCGACTGGCGTTCGCAAGCGGACTCGCGCGGACTGGCATAAACTTGCCAGAGGGTTATCGCGGGGGTTGACCATGACCGAACTGGCCCGACTGAAGTTCTACGCGACGCAGCCGCACCCATGCAGCTACCTGCCCGAGGAGCAGGCCACCACCCTGTTCCTCGATCCCAGCCAGCCCATGGATGCGCAGCTGTATGCCTCGCTGTCGGAAGTCGGTTTCCGTCGCAGCGGCGAGCACCTCTATCGCCCGCACTGCCAGCACTGCACCGCCTGCATCCCGGCGCGCATCCCCGCCGGCGGCTTCCAGCCCAACCGCCAGCAGAAGCGCATCATCAAGCGCAACGCCGACCTCAAGGTGCTCAAGCGCCGCCCGGCCTTCACCGAGGAGTACTACGCGCTGTACATGCGCTACATCGAGCAGCGCCACGCCGACGGCGACATGTACCCGCCCAGCCGCGACCAGTTCAGCACCTTCCTGGTGCGCGACCTGCCGTTCAGCTGCTTCTACGAGTTCCGCCTGCAGGGCCGCCTGCTCGCCGTGGCGGTCACCGACGTGCTGCCCAACGGCCTGTCGGCGGTCTACACCTTCTACGACCCCGACGAGGAACGCCGCAGCCTGGGGCGCTACGCCATCCTCTGGCAGATCGCCGAGACCGAGCGCCTGGGCCTGTACGCGGTGTACCTGGGCTACTGGATCAAGAACTGCCGGAAAATGAACTACAAGACCCAGTACCGGCCCATCGAACTCTTCGTCAACCAGCGCTGGGTGGCGCTCAGCTGAAGCCGGTGCGCCGCTTCTGGCGTATGACATGGATTTCAGGCACAATACTCGCCTTTTTTCAGGCCACCCAGGCCATTCATAGACACCGAGGGCTCTACTGCATGTCGAAAGAAGACAGCTTCGAAATGGAAGGCACTGTCGTCGACACCCTGCCCAACACCATGTTCCGCGTGGAGTTGGAGAACGGGCACGTCGTTACCGCGCACATCTCCGGCAAGATGCGCAAGAACTACATCCGCATCCTGACCGGCGACAAGGTTCGCGTCGAACTGACTCCCTACGACCTGAGCAAGGGTCGCATCACCTACCGCGCACGCTGAGCGCAAGGTGAAACCGGGCTCCGGCCCGGACGAATAGCAAAACGCCCGGCATTGCCGGGCGTTTGCGTTTGGGCCGAAAGGCCGACCGTCAGGCCGGCTCCGCGGTGACCACCTCGTACTCGAAGACCAGCTCGCCGTCCTTCAGGTCGATGTGCGCCACGCCGCCGTGCTCGGCCAGTTCGCCGAACAGGATCTGCTCGGCCAGGGGCCGCTTGATCTTGTCCTGGATCAGCCGCGCCATCGGGCGAGCGCCCATCTGCGGGTCGTAGCCCTTCTCCGCCAGCCAGTTGCGCGCCGCGTCGCTGACCTCGAGCTGGACGCGCTTGTCCTCCAGCTGCGCCTGCAGCTCGGTGAGGAACTTGTCGACCACGCTCTTGATCGTCTCGTGGCTGAGCCGGCCGAACTGGATGATGGTGTCCAGGCGGTTGCGGAACTCCGGCGTGAAGCTCTTCTTGATCACTTCCATGGCATCGCTGGTGTGGTCCTGCTGGCTGAAGCCGATGGAGGCCCGTGCCGCGGTTTCCGCGCCGGCGTTGGTGGTCATGATGACGATGACGTTGCGGAAGTCCGCCTTGCGCCCGTTGTTGTCGGTCAGGGTGCCGTGGTCCATCACCTGCAGCAGCAGGTTGAAGACTTCCGGGTGGGCCTTCTCGATCTCGTCCAGCAGCAGCACGCAGTGCGGCGTCTTGGTGATGGCCTCGGTGAGCAGGCCGCCCTGGTCGAAGCCGACGTAGCCCGGCGGGGCGCCGATCAGCCGCGATACCGTGTGCCGCTCCATGTACTCGGACATGTCGAAGCGCACCAGCTCCACGCCCAGCGCCTTGGCCAGCTGGCGGGCGACTTCGGTCTTGCCCACCCCGGTGGGGCCGGCGAAGAGGAAGGAGCCGACCGGCTTGTCCGGCGACTTCAGGCCCGCGCGGGACAGCTTGATGGCGGTGGACAGCGACTCGATGGCCGCGTCCTGGCCGAACACCGTCAGCTTGAGGTCGCGCTCCAGGTTGCGCAGCAGCTCCTTGTCCGAGCTGGTGACGTGCTTGGGCGGGATCCGCGCGATCTTCGCCACTATGTCCTCGACCTGGGCCACCTCGATGCGCTTCACGCGCTTCTCTTCCGGCTGCAGGCGCTGGTAGGCGCCGGCCTCGTCGATGACGTCGATGGCCTTGTCCGGCATGTGCCGGTCGTTGATGTAGCGCGCCGCCAGCTCCGCCGCCGCGCGCAGGGCCTCGTCGCTGTACTCGACGTGGTGGTGCTGCTCGAAGCGCGGCTTGAGCCCCTTGAGGATGCCCACGGTGTCTTCCACCGATGGCTCGGTGACATCGACCTTCTGGAAGCGCCGCGCCAGGGCGCGGTCCTTCTCGAAGATGCCGCGGAATTCCTGGAAGGTGGTCGAGCCGATGCAGCGGATCTCGCCCGAGGAAAGCAGCGGCTTGAGCAGGTTGGACGCATCCATCACCCCGCCGGACGCCGCGCCGGCGCCGATGATGGTGTGGATCTCGTCGATGAACAGCACCGCGTGCGGGCGCTTGCGCAACTCGTTGAGCAGCGCCTTGAAGCGCTTCTCGAAGTCGCCGCGGTACTTGGTTCCGGCCAGCAGCGCGCCCAGGTCCAGGGAATAGACCACGCTGTCGGCCAGCAGGTCCGGCACCTGGCCGTCGACGATGCGCTTGGCCAGGCCTTCGGCGATGGCGGTCTTGCCGACGCCGGCCTCGCCCACCAGCAGCGGGTTGTTCTTGCGCCGCCGGGCGAGGATCTGCGCCACGCGCTCCACCTCTGATTCGCGGCCGACCAGCGGGTCGATGCGGCCCTGGCGCGCCAGGTCGTTGAGGTTGCTGGCATAGGCGTCCAGCGGGTGGCTGGAAGTGGAGGACTCGCCGCCCTCCTCGTCCTGCATCTCCTGGTCGCTTTCCTGGTGCTCGGCATGGCCGGGCACCTTGGAGATGCCGTGGGCGATGTAGTTCACCACGTCGATGCGGGCGACGCTCTGCTGCTTGAGCAGGAACACCGCCTGGCTCTCCTGCTCGCTGAAGATGGCCACCAGCACGTTGGCGCCGGTCACTTCGCGCTTGCCGGAGCTCTGCACGTGGAACACCGCGCGCTGCAGCACGCGCTGGAAGCCCAGGGTCGGCTGGGTCTCGCGGTCCTCGTCGTGCTGCGGGATCAGCGGCGTGGTGGAATCGATGAATTCCTGCAGATCACGACGCAGCTTGTCCAGGTTCGCCCCGCAGGCGCGCAGCACGGTGGCCGCCGCCTCGTTGTCCAGGAGCGCCAGCAGCAGGTGCTCGACGGTCATGAACTCATGCCGTTTTGCCCGCGCTTCCTTGAAGGCGAGATTGAGGGTGACTTCGAGCTCTCGATTCAACATGGCTTCACCTCGCTCCAAACATCCGCATCAGCTTTCTTTCTCAATCTCACACAACAGTGGATGCTGGCTCTCCCTCGCATACTGATTGACCTGCATGGCCTTGGTCTCGGCGATGTCACGGGTGAACGTGCCGCAGACCGCCTTGCCCTGAGTATGTACGGTCAACATGACCTTGGTCGCCTGTTCCCGGTTCATGTTGAAGTACAGCTCCAGTACCTCTACCACGAAATCCATCGGCGTGTAGTCATCGTTGAACATGATGACCCTGTACATCGGCGGAGGTTTCAGGGCCGGCTTGGATTCCTCGACCGTGAGCCCGGCCCCCTCTTCCTCGAGGGGATCGGGACGGTCCTGATTGAATGTTAGTCGAATCTGGCTACTTGCATGCATGCTGGAATAAATGGGTTCGCAACGTGGGAATTAAAGGCCTGAGTGGAGTTTGACCTGAATCTCAGGCATGGACGAGAGCGCCTTGACTAACCCCAAAACGGTGTTACAAACAAAGGATACCCCACAGCGGGTATCAGGCGTTCTGCGGCCCTGGAACCTCTAGGGCTGGAGCGGAATCGTAGTGGATGATACTCCAGCGATGGAGTCCTTTGCAGAGGGATATCAGCATGCTCAGCGGTAAGGTCAAGTGGTTCAACAACGCCAAGGGCTATGGGTTCATCCTGGCCGACGGCCGAGATGAGGA
Source organism: Pseudomonas delhiensis (assembly GCF_900187975.1). Taxonomy (GTDB): domain Bacteria; phylum Pseudomonadota; class Gammaproteobacteria; order Pseudomonadales; family Pseudomonadaceae; genus Pseudomonas; species Pseudomonas delhiensis. The sequence goes on from NZ_FZPC01000054.1 coordinate 18,850, forward strand.
CCTGTTCGCTCATTACTCGGCGATCCAGATGGATGGCTACAAGACGCTCAAGGCCGGCCAGCCGGTCAGCTTCGAGATCCTGCAAGGTCCGAAGGGTCTGCATGCGGTGAACATCCAGCCGATCGGCGCCAGCGCGCCGGCCAGCACCGCCCAGGCCAGCCCCAGCAGCGAGGTGCAGGGCATCACCGCGGAAGCCTGATCCCCCTGCCCCGCCATTACCGGCGAAGCGAATGAAGAAAGGCCGGCGAGCACCGGCCTTCTTTTCGTTGTCTCACGCCTGTTACATCTTGGCGATCATGGCCTCGCCGAACTCCGAGCAGGACGCCAGCTTGGCACCTTCCATCAGCCGCTCGAAGTCGTAGGTCACGGTCTTCGCCGCGATGGCGCCGTTCATCCCCTTGATGATCAGGTCGGCCGCCTCGGTCCAGCCCATGTGCCGCAGCATCATCTCGGCGGAGAGGATCAGCGAGCCCGGGTTGACCTTGTCCTGCCCGGCGTACTTGGGCGCGGTGCCGTGGGTCGCCTCGAACATGGCCACCGAGTCCGACAGGTTGGCCCCCGGGGCGATGCCGATGCCGCCCACTTCCGCCGCCAGGGCGTCGGAGAGGTAGTCGCCGTTCAGGTTCAGGGTGGCGATCACGTCGTATTCGGCCGGACGCAGCAGGATCTGCTGCAGCATGGCGTCGGCGATCACGTCCTTGACCACCACGTTGCGGCCGGTCACCGGGTTCTTGAACTGCATCCAGGGGCCGCCGTCCAGCAGTTCGGCGCCGAACTCCTCGCGGGCCAGCTCGTAGCCCCAGTCCTTGAAGGCGCCCTCGGTGAATTTCATGATGTTGCCCTTGTGCACCAGGGTGACCGAGCTGCGGTCGTTGTCCACGGCGTACTGCAGGGCCTTGCGCACCAGGCGCCGGGTGCCTTCCCGGGAGACCGGCTTGATGCCGATGCCGCAATCCTCGGTGAAGCGGATCTTCTTGACGCCCATCTCCTCGGTGAGGAACTTGATGACCTTCTGCGCCTCGGGCGAGCCGGCCTTCCACTCGACGCCGGCGTAGATGTCCTCGGAGTTCTCGCGGAAGATCACCATGTCCACGTCGCCGGGCTTCTTCACCGGGCTGGGCACGCCTTCGAACCAGCGCACCGGGCGCAGGCAGACGTAGAGGTCGAGCTGCTGGCGCAGGGCCACGTTGAGGGAGCGGATGCCGCCGCCGACGGGGGTGGTCAGCGGACCCTTGATGGACACCACGTAGTCGCGCACGGCCTCCAGGGTCTCTTCGGGCAGCCAGGTGTCCTGGTCGTAGACCTGGGTGGCCTTCTCGCCGGCATAGACCTCCATCCAGGCGATCTTGCGCTGGCCCTTGTAGGCCTTTTCCACGGCTGCATCGACGACGTCGATCATCACCGGGCTGATGTCCACGCCGATGCCGTCGCCTTCGATGTAGGGAATGATCGGGTTGTTCGGTACATTCAGGGAATTGTCGGCATTGACGGTGATGCGCTCACCTGCGGCCGGCACCTGGATCTTCTGGTATCCCATGCTGAACTCCGTGTTGTGGTTGAACCCTGTTGCAGCCCCTGAGGGTAGCCCAGTTGCCCGCCCCTAACCACAAACTTATGCCTTAGTCTAAAAGCCGCGGGTGCGTCACCCCGCCGCGAGAGTGGTATACTGCGCGCCGTGACTTCACAGTCATCGAGGCCCGGGCCGTCTGGGACCAGACCCCTCCCCTCGCAACGGCCACGTCGCCACCCTGACGCGGTCGTACAACGCTCTACTGGCGCCCCTATATCCCCGCGGCAATTCTCGAATGCCGGCACCTTGCCGTGTCGGACGAAAGCGCCCACCAAGGCGTATCGAGACTCTGTGCGCGCCCAGCAAAGAAGAGAGTCATAGTAGATGTCCAACCGCTCGAAGATCACCTACACCTTCACCGACGAAGCACCCGCCCTCGCCACCTACTCGCTCCTCCCGATCGTCAAGGCCTTCGCCGCCTCCGCCGACATTGACGTCGAAACCCGCGACATCTCTCTTGCAGGACGCATCCTCGCCGCCTTCACCGACAAGCTCGGCGACAAGGCCATCGAAGACGACCTGGCCTACCTGGCCAAGCTGGCCACCGCCCCCGACGCCAACATCATCAAGCTGCCGAACATCAGCGCCTCGGTACCCCAGCTCAAGGGCGCCATCGCCGAGCTGCAGGCCCTGGGCTACGCCGTCCCGGACTTCCCGGAAGACCCGCAGACCGACGAAGAGAAAGACACCCGCGCCCGCTACGCCAAGGTCCTGGGCAGCGCCGTGAACCCGGTCCTGCGCGAAGGCAACTCCGACCGCCGCGCCCCGGCCGCGGTCAAGGCCTACGCCCGCAAGCACCCGCACAGCATGGGCAAGTGGAGCATGGCCTCGCGCTCCCACGCCGACTACATGCGCGGCGGCGACTTCTTCTCCAGCGAGCAGTCGGTCACCATCCCCAAGGCCGGTGAGGTCCGCATCGAGTTCGTCGGCAAGGACGGCAAGGTCGAGCTGAAGAAGACCCTGAAGATGCAGGAAGGCGAAGTCCTCGACAGCATGTTCATGAGCTGCAACAAGCTGCGCGCCTTCTTCGAGAAGACCCTGCAGGATTGCAAGGAAACCGGCGTCATGTGGTCCCTGCACGTCAAGGCGACCATGATGAAGATTTCCCACCCCATCGTCTTCGGCCATGCCGTGACCGTCTACTACAAGGACGTGTTCGACAAGTGGGGCCAACTGTTCGAAGAGCTGGGCGTGAACCCGAACAACGGCATCTCCAGCGTCTACGACAAGATCAAGTCGCTGCCCGCCTCGCAGCAGGAAGAGATCCTCCACGACATCCACGAGGTGTACAGCCACCGTCCGGAAATGGCGATGGTCGACTCGGTCAAGGGCATCACCAACCTGCACATCCCCAGCGACGTGATCGTCGACGCCTCCATGCCGGCGATGATCCGCAACTCCGGCCAGATGTGGGGCAAGGACGGCAAGCAGAAGGACACCAAGGCGGTGATGCCGGAGAGCACCTACGCCCGCATCTACCAGGAGATGATCAACTTCTGCAAGACCAACGGCGCCTTCGACCCGACCACCATGGGCAGCGTGCCGAACGTCGGCCTGATGGCGCAGAAGGCCGAGGAATACGGCTCCCACGACAAGACCTTCGAGATGGAGGCCGACGGCACCATGCGCGTGGTCGACGCCGACGGCAAGGTGCTGATGCAGCACGAAGTCGAAGCCGGCGACATCTGGCGCGCCTGCCAGACCAAGGATGCCCCGATCCGCGACTGGGTCAAGCTGGCCGTCACCCGCGCCCGCCAGTCCAACACCCCGGCCATCTTCTGGCTGGACCCGGAGCGCGCCCACGACAACGAGCTGCGCAAGAAGGTCGAGCTGTACCTGAAGGACCACGACCTGACCGGCCTGGACATCAGCATCAAGGGCTACAACGAAGCCATCCGCACCAGCATGGAGCGCATGATCCGCGGCCAGGACACCATCTCGGTGACCGGCAACGTACTGCGCGACTACCTGACCGACCTGTTCCCGATCATGGAACTGGGCACCTCGGCCAAGATGCTGTCCATCGTTCCGCTGATGGCCGGCGGCGGCATGTACGAGACCGGCGCCGGCGGTTCGGCACCCAAGCACGTGCAGCAACTGGTGGAAGAGAACTACCTGCGCTGGGATTCCCTGGGCGAGTTCCTGGCCCTGGCCGTGTCCCTGGAGGAAGAAGGCATCAAGACCGGCAACGCCAAGGCCAAGGTCCTGGGCAAGACCCTCGACGAAGCCACCGGCAAGCTGCTGGACAACAACAAGTCCCCGGCGCGCAAGGTCGGCGACATCGACAACCGCGGCAGCCACTTCTACCTGGCGCTGTACTGGGCCCAGGCCCTGGCCGCGCAGAACGACGACGCCGAGCTGAAAGCCCACTTCACCCCGCTGGCCAAGACCCTGACCGAACAGGAAGCGACCATCGTCGCCGAACTGAACGGCGCCCAGGGCAAGGCCGTGGACATCGGTGGCTACTACCGCTCCAACCCGGAGAAAACCACCCAGGTGATGCGCCCCAGCGCCACCTTCAACGCCGCCATCGACTCGCTGAACTGAATCGAAGGCTAGCGTGACCGACGAAAACCCCGGCCTGGTGCCGGGGTTTTTGCCTTTTCGGGGCTGCGCAGGGCTTTTCGTAGGAGCGAGCTTGCTCGCGAACAGGCTCCCGGTTGTTTCGGCGTCAGGCTGGGCTCCGCACCCGCCGGGAGGCACTGTTCGCGAGCAAGCTCGCTCCTATGTATGGACTCACCCCCACCGTCAACCCGCTTTTGAACAGAGGAACCCGATTGCATCTATGTATTAGGCCTGTTCGAGGAAGCCACG
>NZ_FZPC01000052.1 GCF_900187975.1 Pseudomonas delhiensis
CCCGACCATGACGTAGGGCGAATAACCGTTCGCGGTTATCCGCCGATACGCCGGGGCCACCGCCAATGCTCAGTCCAACCCCGGAGCCGCCGAAGGTCACGGTCAAACGGCGGATAACGCCGTAGGCGTTATGCGCCCTACGCCAGGCCCGACCATGACGTAGGGCGAATAACCGTTCGCGGTTATCCGCCGATACGCCGGGGCCACCACCAATGCTCAGTCCAACCCCGGAGCCGCCGAAGATCACGGCCAAACGGCGGATAACGCCGTAGGCGTTATGCGCCCTACGTATCCGCGGGACATAAAAAAGGGGATGCCTAGGCATCCCCTTTTTTCAGCACGCGGGCGATCAGCCGTGGTGCTTTTCCACTTCTTCGCGGCGCTGCTCGGCCTGTTCGGCCTCGACTTGCTCCTCGACGGCCTTCATGGCCTGCTCGCCTTCGGCAGCTTTGGCAGCTTTGGCAGCTTTGGCAGCTTCGGCAGCTTCGGCAGCTTCGGCAGCTTCGGCAGCAGGTGCCTCAACGGCTTCCTGGGCCGCTTCCACGACGCTTTCTTCCGCAGCGGCGACCGGCGCCTCGACGACAGCTTCCACCTCGGCGGCCTGTTCGACCACAGCGGTTTCCACGACGGCCGGAGCCGCAGCGGCGGCTTCCGCGGCTTCGCGGGCCAGGCGCTCGGCTTCGCGCTGCAGACGACGGCGCTCGCGCGGGTCGTTCAGGGCGCGGCCGGTGGCGTTGGCTGCCGGCTGTGCGTCGTCCTGGCTCGGTGCGGCGACAGCGGGCTCGGCCTGGACGGCCGGGGCTTCGACCACCTGGGGTTCGACGGGGGCGCTTTCGACGACCGGAGCGGCCTCGACCACGGCTTCCGCGGCAGGCTGCTCGGCCGGTTCGACGGCGGCCGGGGCGGATTCGCTCGGCTGCAGGCTGAACTCTACGATCTGCTCGCCGGCGCTTTCCTCGTGGGTCTCGGTGACCACCACGGACTCGGCGCTGGCCTCGACGGCAGCGACCGGCTCGGCGGCCTGCTCGCTGGCAGCCTCGACGACCTGCTCGGCGACCACGGCTACCGCGGCGGCGCCGCTTGCGACCAGGGCCGGGGCGGACGGCGACTCGCTGCCTTCCTGCTGTTCGCCGGCCTCCAGGCCGTCCACGCCGACTTCGCGCTGACGCTCGCGGCGGTTGCTGCGGCGGCGCTGGCCACGGGAACGGCGGCGCGGACGCTCGTCATCGCCACCTTCCTGGTCGTCCTGCTCCAGCAGTTCCTCGCCGTTCGGCAGCTCTTCGGCTTCCAGTGCGGCTTCGCGGGCCTGGCGCTCCTCGCGGGGCTGGCGTTCGCCACGTTCGCGACGCTCACCACGCTCTTCGCGCGGCTGGCGTTCCTCGCGGGGCTGACGGTCTTCGCCCGGCTGGCGCTCGGCACGTTCTTCGCGCGGCTGACGCTCCTCGCGGGGCTGGCGCTCGGCACGTTCTTCACGCGGCTGGCGTTCCTCGCGCGGTTGGCGTTCGGCGCGCTCTTCGCGCGGCTGACGCTCCTCGCGGGGCTGGCGCTCGGCGCGTTCTTCGCGCGGTTGGCGTTCCTCGCGGGGTTGACGCTCGGCGCGCTCTTCACGCGGCTGGCGTTCCTCGCGGGGCTGACGCTCGGCGCGTTCTTCGCGCGGTTGACGCTCCTCGCGGGGCTGGCGTTCGGCGCGTTCTTCACGCGGCTGGCGCTCTTCGCGGGGCTGACGCTCGGCGCGTTCTTCGCGGCGGCGCTCGTTGCGTTCGCCACGCTCTTCGCGGGGCTTGCGCTCGTCGTCGCGACGGCCGCCGTCACGGCGACGGTTCTGCTGGCGGCCGTTGCGGCGCTCGTCCGGGGTCGAGCTGCGCTCGCTGGCGGGCTTCTCGGCGCTGACGGCCGGCTTGGCCTCTTCTTCCTTGCCGGCGAACAGGCTCACCAGCGACTTGACCAGGCCCTGGAACAGGCTCGGCTGCGGCATCGGCTTGGCGGCTTCCACCGGCTGCGGCGCGGCGGCCTGCTCGGCCTGCTGCGGGGCGGGGGTCTGCGGGGAAACGGTCTTCACCGCGGCTTCCTGGCGGACCAGGGTGCGGGTGGCGCTGACCGGCTGGACTTCCTCGTGCTCGACCAGGGCCATCTCGTAGCTGGTGTGGCCGACCAGCAGGTCCGGGTTGTCGTCACGCAGGCGCTGCACTTCGAAGTGCGGGGTTTCCAGGTGCTCGTCCGGCAGGATGAAGATGCGCGCGCGGGTGCGCAGCTCGATCTTGGTGATGGCGTTGCGCTTCTCGTTGAGCAGGAAGGCGGCGACCTGGAAGGGTACGCGGGCGCGGACTTCCGCGGTGCGGTCCTTCAGCGCTTCTTCCTCGATCAGGCGCAGGATGGCCAGCGACAGGGATTCCACGTCGCGGATGATGCCCTGGCCGTTGCAACGCGGGCAGACGATGCCGCTGGTCTCGCCGAGGGACGGGCGCAGGCGCTGGCGGGACATCTCCAGCAGGCCGAAGCGCGAGATGCGCCCGACCTGGACGCGTGCACGGTCGGCCTCGAGGGCTTCGCGCACGCGCTCTTCCACGGCGCGCTGGTTCTTCGCCGGGGTCATGTCGATGAAGTCGATGACGATCAGGCCGCCGATGTCACGCAGGCGCAGCTGGCGGGCGATTTCCTCGGCCGCTTCCAGGTTGGTCTGCAGGGCGGTTTCCTCGATGTCGCCGCCCTTGGTGGCGCGCGCCGAGTTGATGTCGATGGAGACCAGGGCCTCGGTCGGGTCGATGACGATGGAGCCGCCGGAGGGCAGCTTCACTTCGCGCTGGAAGGCGGTCTCGATCTGGCTCTCGATCTGGAAGCGGTTGAACAGCGGAACGCTGTCCTGGTACAGCTTGACCTTGCTGGCGTACTGCGGCATCACCTGGCGGATGAAGTTCAGGGCTTCTTCCTGGGCGTCGATGCTGTCGATCAGCACTTCGCCGATGTCCTGGCGCAGGTAGTCGCGGATGGCGCGGATGATGACGTTGCTTTCCTGGTAGATCAGGAAGGGCGCGCCGCGCTCGCCGGAGGCTTCCTTGATGGCGCCCCACAGTTGCAGCAGGTAGTCCAGGTCCCACTGCAGCTCCTCGGAGCTGCGGCCCAGGCCCGCGGTGCGGACGATCAGGCCCATGTCGGCGGGGGCGTTGAGGCCGTTCAGGGCTTCGCGCAGTTCGTTGCGCTCCTCGCCCTCGATGCGGCGGGAGATGCCGCCGGCGCGGGGGTTGTTCGGCATCAGCACCAGGTAGCGGCCGGCCAGGCTGATGAAGGTGGTCAGGGCTGCGCCCTTGTTGCCGCGTTCTTCCTTCTCGACCTGGACGATGACTTCCTGGCCTTCGCTGAGCACTTCCTTGATGTTGATGCGCCCTTCGGGGTTCTTCTTGAAGTACTCGCGGGAAATTTCCTTGAGGGGGAGGAAGCCGTGGCGCTCGGCGCCGAAGTCGACGAAGGCGGCTTCCAGGCTGGGCTCGACGCGGGTGATGCGGCCCTTGTAGATGTTGGCCTTCTTCTGTTCGCGCGCGCCGGACTCGATGTCCAGGTCGAACAGACGCTGGCCATCTACCAGCGCTACACGCAACTCTTCGGGTTGAGTTGCGTTGATCAGCATTCTTTTCATGTAGTACCAATGGTTTCCGGGGCCACCGGAAACGGCAATCGGCACCCACGACTCTCACGGTCGGTGCTCAGGCGCGTACTCAGGAATGGCGGGCCATTCCCGTGTCCAGCGACGTCCGGCCAGCAACGGGCCGGGTCGCGACTACGTCTCCTGCTTGTCCTGTGAACAAGCAATCAACAGGAGGAGGAATCAACTGTCGGAGGCGGACGAAAGAGTGCGTCTTAAACAAGGCTATGCAAGCTACGCGGTCCGACGGTTGTGCATCTCCACCCTGCACGTTTCCTATTGAAGAAGCGGGTGCCGCTCGCAGAATCCGGGAGCGGGTTGGCTTTTCACGGCTACCGAGGCAGCCGTGCGTCATGTCTCAAGGCTCGGGTTCCGAGTCGTTGCGTCGAGGGATTCGCTGATCCGCCACGGCAACGCTTCGCAGGACTGCCTCACGTCCGTTCAATGTGCTTGCAGGCAGCGGGGATGGCGATTTCGCTGACATCCGCGGGCCCGGCCACTTTTGGCGGCCTCCCGAATATAGCAGCAATGATTAAGTGCTTCAATTGAATGAAAAATTGCTATGATGAGCGGATGACGACTCCCACCCCTCCGACTTCCGGCGTCCAGCTGCTTGAAGTCTCGCCGGAATATGCCGGCCAGCGCATCGACAATTTCCTCAGAACCCAGCTCAAAGGCGTACCCAAGACCTTGATCTACCGCATCCTGCGCAAGGGCGAGGTGCGGGTGAACAAGGGGCGGATCAAGCCCGAGTACAAGCTGCAGGCCGGGGACCTGGTGCGCGTGCCGCCGCTGCGCCTGGCCGAGCGTGACGAGCCGGCGCCGCTGGCCCAGGGGCTGCTGGAGCGCCTGGAGGCCGCCATCGTCTACGAGGACAAGGCGCTGATCGTGATCAACAAGCCCGCCGGCATCGCCGTGCATGGCGGCAGCGGCCTCAGCTACGGCGTGATCGAGGCCTTCCGCCAGCTGCGCCCGGAGGCCAGGGACCTGGAGCTGGTGCACCGCCTGGACCGTGATACCTCCGGCCTGCTGATGATCGCCAAGAAGCGCAGCATGCTGCGCCACCTGCACGACGCCCTGCGCAACGAGCACGTGGTGGACAAGCGCTACCACGCCCTGGTGCGCGGTAGCTGGCCGGCGGCGAAGAAGCAGATCCGCGCGCCGCTGATGAAGAACAACCTGCGCTCCGGCGAGCGCATGGTGGAGGTCAACGTCGAAGGCAAGGATGCGCTCACCGAGTTCAAGGTGCTGCGCCGCTTCGGCGACTTCGCCACCCTGGTGGAGGCGCGGCCGATCACCGGGCGCACCCACCAGATCCGCGTGCACGCCAAGCATGCCGGGCATTCCATCGCCGGCGACGCCAAGTACGGCGACGACGAGTTCTCCCGCGAGATCCGCGAGCTGGGCGGCAAGCGCCTGTTCCTGCATTCCGCGCAGCTGCGCGTGCCCATGCCCGACGGCTCCACCCTGGAGCTGGACGCCGAGGTGGACGACATGTGGCGCAGCACGCTGGAGCGCCTGGATGCCTGATTACGCGCTGCTGGTCTTCGACTGGGACGGCACCCTGGTCGACTCCGTCGGCCGCATCGTCGAGTCGATGCGGGTGGCGGCCGAGCGCTCCGGGCTGCCGCAGCGCAGTGACGAGGCCATAAAAGGCATCATCGGCCTGGGGTTGCCGGAGGCGATCCAGACGCTGTACCCGGAGGTCGACGACGAGGCTGCGCTGACAGTCTTTCGTGGCGACTACGCCGAGCATTATCTGATGCTGGAGGTCGAGCCTTCTCCTTTGTTCCCGGGCGTGGCCGATGCGCTGGAGCATTTCCGCCAGTCCGGCTACCGTCTGGCGGTCGCCACCGGCAAGAGCCGCCGTGGCCTGGACCGGGTGCTGAAGGGGCAGGGCTGGGAAGGTTTCTTCGATATCACCCGCGCCGCCGACGAGTCGGCGAGCAAGCCCGACCCGCGCATGCTGCACGAGATCCTCGCGCATTGCCGGGTCGAGCCGCGGCGTGCGGTGATGGTCGGGGATGCGCCCTTCGACCTGGAGATGGCGCGCCGCGCGGGCATGGACTCGGTGGCGGTGTCCTACGGGGCGCAGCCGCTGTCGGTGTTGCGCGAATACGGCCCGCGCCTGGAGATCGGGCATTTCAACGAATTGCGCGCCTGGCTGGATGGCCGGGCGCAGGACCCATGGATCGAGGTGAGCGAGCATGTCGGATGAGTGGAAGGCCGAGGAATCCGGCCCGTCGGATGCGAAGAGCTGGAAGCTGCTGGAGAAGGCGGTGCTGGCCGGCGTGCAGGAGCAGCGCCGGGCTCGTCGCTGGGGCATCTTCTTCAAGCTGCTGACCTTCGCCTACCTGTTCCTCGCCCTGGCGCTGTTCACCCCCTTCAGCGGCCTGTCCAAGTCGGCCTCGCGCAGCGGCAGCCATACCGCCCTGATCGAGGTGAAGGGCATGATCGCCGACGACGAGCCGGCCAGCGCCGACAATGTCGTGGGGGCGCTGAAGGCGGCCTTCGAGGATACCGGCACCAAGGGCATCGTCCTGCGCATCAACAGCCCGGGCGGCAGCCCGGTGCAGTCCGGCTACATCTATGACGAGATCAAGCGCCAGCGCGGCCTGCATCCGGATGTGAAGGTCTATGCGGTGATCAGCGACCTGGGGGCCTCCGGGGCCTACTACATCGCCAGCGCCGCCGACGAAATCTACGCCGACAAGGCCAGCCTGGTCGGCTCCATCGGCGTCACCGCCGCCACCTTCGGCTTCGTCGGCACCATGGAGAAGCTCGGCGTCGATCGCCGCGTCTACACCTCCGGCGAGCACAAGGCCTTCCTCGATCCCTTCCAGCCGCCCAAGGCCGAAGAGACGCAGTTCTGGCAGGGGGTGCTGGACACCACCCACAAGCAGTTCATCGACAGCGTGAAGAAAGGGCGTGGCGACCGCCTGAAGGACAAGGACCACCCCGAGCTGTTCTCCGGGCTGATCTGGTCCGGCGAGCAGGCGCTGCAACTCGGCCTGATCGATGGCCTGGGCAGCACCAGCTACGTGGCGCGCGACGTCATCAAGGAAAAGGAGATCGTCGACTACACCGTGCAGGAAACGCCGTTCGACCGCTTCGCCAAGAAGCTCGGCACCAGCGTCGCCGAGCGCCTGGCGCTGTGGATGGGCTGGCAGGGGCCGGCGCTGCGCTGAGGTCCCGCTGCTCGAAACGGGCCGCTGCCTTTATATAGGAAGGCAGCGGCTTTTTCGTTCCTGGGGCGGGCCTTGTCGGCCTCCGCTCCTACGCCGCCCGCCCGTGCCATTCCCCTGTAGGAGCGGGCCCTGCCCGCGATTCGCGCGCAGGGCGCGCTCCTACATGTTCCGGAAGGCGTCGATTGTAGGAGGACTCCGTCCGCGATGGTCAGGGAACCTGCACCCCTTCGGCCAGCAGCATGTCCACCAGGCGGATCAGCGGCAGGCCGACCAGGCTGGTGCCGTCCTCGCCCTCGGTCGCGCGGAACAGGCTGACGCCCAGGCCCTCGGCCTTGAAGCTGCCGGCGCAGTCGAAGGGGCGCTCGGCCTCGAGGTAGCGGCGGATGCGCGCCTCGTCCAGTTCGCGGAAGTGCACGCGGAAGGGGATGCAGTCCACCTGGCAGCGGCCGCTGGCGCTGTCCAGCAGGGCCAGGCCGGTGAGGAAGCTGACGCTGTTGCCGCTGGAGGCCTTGAGCTGTTCCACGGCCCGTTCCAGGGTGTGCGGCTTGCCGAGGATCGCCTGGCCCTGGACGGCGGCCTGGTCCGAGCCGATGATCAGGTGCTGGGGAAAGCGCGCCGCCAGCGTTCGCGCCTTGGCTTCGGCGAGGCGGCGCACCAGCTGTTCGGCGCTTTCGTCGGGCAGCGGGCTTTCATCTATATCCGGGCTTGCGCATTCGAAGGGCAGGCGCAGGCGTTGCAGCAGTTCGCGGCGGTAGGGCGAGCTTGAGGCGAGAATCAGTGGGCGCATCGGGGGTCTCCTGGGCGAAGTCCGCGATTCTAGCGAAAAGGCTGTCCATACAGCGGTTTATGCCTAATTTCCTTTGACAGGGACGGGGGCATCCCTATAATGGCGCGCTTATGTTGAATGGGCCGATACCACCTCACGTCGATCCGCGCAAACTGGTAGAGCGCGAAGCCACCCTCGAGGGTGTGCTGCCGCTCGCCAGCATGCCGCGGGTTTGCGAACAGCTGACCAACAGCGACGGCAACGTCCGGGCGAAGTTCTTCTTCCACCGCGACGAGCAGAAGCTTGCGGTCATGCATGTCGAAGTCGACGCGCAGGTGAGCATGGTATGCCAACGCTGCCTCGAGCCGGCGACCTTCCAGGTCACCAGCGAGTCCGACTTCGCCATCCTCTGGGAAGGCCAGTCTGCCGAAGGGCTGCCGAAGGGGTACGATGCGCTGGAAGTGGGGGAGGACCCCCTCGACCTGCCGCCTCTGGTCGAGGATGAGCTGTTGCTCGCCTTGCCCATCGTTCCGGCCCATGACCCTGAGGAATGCCAGCATCCGGCGGGATTTGCAGCAGCGCCCGAGCCGAGCGAGAACGTGGAAGAGCGTCCCAACCCGTTCAGCGTACTGGCGCAGTTGAAGCGTGACCCAAACGTTTAGGAGTTAATCAATCATGGCTGTTCAGCAGAACAAAAAATCCCGTTCCGCTCGTGACATGCGTCGTTCCCACGATGCGCTCGATGCGAACGCTCTGTCCGTGGAAAAGAGCACCGGTGAGGTTCACCTGCGTCACCACGTCTCCCCGGACGGCTTCTATCGCGGCCGCAAGGTCGTAGACAAGGGCTCTGACGAGTAATCCTTGTCCGCACCAATCATCGCGATTGATGCAATGGGTGGGGACTTCGGTCCCCACTGCATTGTTCCGGCCAGCATTTCCTTCCTGGCCGAAAACCCCGCCCTGCAACTGGTCCTCGTCGGCCAGGCCCCCCTCCTCGAAGAACTCTGCGCCCGCGTTTCCGCGGTCGACCGCCCGCGCCTGCACATCCAGCACGCCAGCGAAGTCATCGGCATGGACGAACGCCCGTCCCAGGCCCTGCGCAGCAAGCCCGACTCCTCCATGCGCGTCGCCCTGGAACTGGTCCGCGACGGTGCGGCCCATGCCTGCGTCAGCGCCGGCAACACCGGGGCGCTGATGGCCCTGTCGCGCTACCTGCTCAAGACCCTGCCGGGCATCGACCGGCCGGCCATGGTCACCGCGGTGCCGACCCAGACCGGGCATTGCCACCTGCTGGACCTGGGGGCGAACGTCGACTGCAGCGCCGAGCATCTCTACCAGTTCGCCGTGATGGGCGCGGTGGCGGCCGAGGCGCTGGGCAAGGCCAACCCGAAGGTGGCGCTGCTCAATGTCGGCACCGAGGAAATCAAGGGCAACCAGCAGGTCAAGCTGGCCTCGACCCTGCTGGAGCAGGCCCGCGGCATCAACTACATCGGCTACATAGAGGGCGACGGCCTGTACCGCGGCCTGGCCGACGTGGTGGTGTGCGATGGCTTCGTCGGCAATATCCTGCTCAAGGCCAGCGAGGGTCTGGCGGCCATGGTGGTCAGCCGCCTGGAGCAACTGTTCGCGTCCAGCCTGTCGGCGAAGGCCATTGGCCTTGTGGCCATGCCGCTGCTGCGCCGCCTGCGCAGCGACCTGACGCCGGCCCGGCACAATGGCGCGAGTTTCCTGGGGCTGCAGGGCATCGTGGTGAAGAGCCACGGCAGCGCGGCCGAGGAGGGCATCCAGAGCGCGCTGCGCCGGGCCCTGGCGGAAATCCGCGAGAACCTGCCGCAGCGGCTCCACGGGCGGCTCGAAAGCCTTCTCTAAGTAGCTGAATAGAAAGGAAATAGAGATTTCTGGCGGTAATGGAAGTATGCTTGCGCACCGCGCTCGCAAGGTCGCCCGGCGAGATGAAATCCCCGCCCTGGCGATGTGACCGCGCGGTCGAGGCCGTCATCCAACTGTCAGTTCCATGCGCCAGGCTGCTGCTGGCGTTACCCTTCGACGAAACAGACACAAGGGACCCGTTGCAATGTCCGCATCCCTCGCATTCGTTTTCCCCGGCCAGGGCTCGCAATCCCTCGGCATGCTGGCCGAGCTGGGCGCGCAGCACGCACTGGTGCGTGACACCTTCGCCGAAGCCTCCTCGGCCCTGGGCTACGACCTCTGGGCGCTGGTGCAGGAAGGCCCGGAAGAGCGCCTGAACCAGACCGACAAGACCCAGCCGGCCATCCTCGCCGCCTCCATTGCCCTGTGGCGCCTCTGGCAGGCCGAGGGCGGCGCCGCGCCGGCCTACGTCGCCGGCCACAGCCTGGGCGAGTACTCGGCCCTGGTCGCCGCCGGCAGCCTGGGCTTCGCCGACGCGGTGAAGCTGGTCGAGCGCCGCGGCCAATTGATGCAGGAAGCGGTGCCCGCCGGGACCGGCGGCATGGCCGCGATCCTCGGCCTGGAAGATGCCGACGTGCTGGCCGCCTGCGCCGAAGCCGCGCAGGGTGACGTGGTCAGCGCGGTGAACTTCAACGCCCCCGGCCAGGTGGTGATCGCCGGCGCCGCCGCCGCGGTCGAGCGCGCCATCGAGGCCTGCAAGGCCCGCGGCGCCAAGCGCGCCGTGGCGCTGCCGGTCAGCGTGCCGTCGCACTGCGCGCTGATGCGCCCGGCCGCCGAGCGCTTCGCCGAGGCGGTGGAAGCCATTGCCTGGCAGGTGCCGGGCATCGCCCTGGTGCAGAACGTCAGCGCCCAGGTGCCGGCGGACCTCGCCACCCTCAAGCGCGACCTGCTGGCGCAGCTGTACAGCCTGGTGCGCTGGGTCGAGACCGTGCAACTGCTCGCCGCCAAGGGCGTCACCGATCTGGTAGAGTGCGGCCCTGGCAAGGTCCTGGCCGGCCTGAACAAGCGTTGCGCCAAGGGCGTGAACACCCACAATCTGGATTCGGCGGACGCCTTCGCGGCGGCTCGTGCGGCTCTGGCTTGAACAGGAGATAAGAGCATGAGTCTGCAAGGTAAGGTTGCCCTGGTCACCGGCGCGAGCCGCGGCATCGGCCAGGCCATCGCCCTGGAGCTGGGCCGCCTGGGCGCCATCGTCATCGGCACCGCCACCAGCGCCTCGGGCGCCGAGAAGATCGCCGAGTACCTCAAGGCCAATGGCATCGAAGGCGCCGGCCTGGTCCTGGACGTTTCCAGCGACGAATCCGTCGCTTCCACCCTCGAACACATCCAGCAGCACCTCGGCCAGCCGCTGATCGTGGTCAACAACGCCGGCATCACCCGCGACAACCTGCTGATGCGGATGAAGGACGACGAGTGGTTCGACGTGGTCAACACCAACCTCAACAGCCTCTACCGTCTGTCGAAAGCCGTGCTGCGCGGCATGACCAAGGCGCGCTGGGGCCGCATCATCAACATCGGTTCGGTGGTCGGTGCCATGGGCAATGCCGGGCAGACCAACTACGCCGCGGCGAAGGCCGGTCTAGAGGGCTTCACCCGCGCGCTGGCGCGCGAAGTGGGCTCCCGTGCCATCACCGTCAACGCGGTGGCCCCGGGCTTCATCGACACCGACATGACCCGCGAACTGCCCGAAGCCCAGCGCGAAGCGCTGCTCGGCCAGATTCCGCTGGGGCGTCTCGGCCAAGCCGAAGAGATCGCCAAGGTGGTAGGATTCCTCGCCTCCGATGGTGCCGCCTATGTGACCGGCGCCACGGTACCGGTGAATGGCGGAATGTACATGAGCTGAATGTGACCTTACTCTTCGCGGATGTGTCATATGCGCTGTCTAAAATCCGTTATATAGATGCAACTGGGTTATAGACAGAACATCGTGGTGGTCGCGAAGGGGCGTCGGCGTTCAGCTTGAAAAGCAGAAAACCCTTTCTATACACTTACCCGCAGCCCAGCTGTACGGATTGTCCATAGGAGTGAAAACAAGGTATGAGCACCATCGAAGAACGCGTCAAGAAGATCGTTGCTGAGCAACTCGGCGTTAAGGAAGAAGAAGTCACCAACAGCGCTTCCTTCGTCGAAGACCTGGGCGCGGACTCCCTTGACACCGTTGAGCTGGTGATGGCTCTGGAAGAGGAATTCGAGACCGAAATCCCCGACGAGCAAGCCGAAAAGATCACCACCGTCCAGGAAGCCATCGACTACATCGTTGCCCACCAGCAATAAGTAGCCGTTTCCGACGGAAGAAGCCGCACGGCCTGCAAAGGCGTGCGGCTTTTCTTTAGCGTAGCGCTGGACAGCCCTGGTCGCGGTCCGGCGCCTATGCCGTGTATTCGCAAAATGAGGAAGTCGTAGTGTCGCGCAGACGCGTCGTCATCACTGGCATGGGTATGCTCTCGCCCCTGGGCGTGGACGTGCCGAGTTCCTGGCAGGGTATCCTGGCCGGCCGCAGCGGTATCGCCCCGATCGAGCACATGGACCTTTCCGCCTTCCCCACCCGCTTCGGCGGTTCGGTGAGGGGGTTCGACGTCGAGCAGTACATGTCCGCCAAGGAAGCCCGCAAACTCGACCTGTTCATCCAGTACGGCCTGGCCGCCAGTTACCAGGCGGTGCGCGATTCCGGTCTGGAAGTCACCGACGCCAACCGCGAGCGCATCGGCGTCGCCATCGGCTCCGGCATCGGCGGCCTGACCAACATCGAGAATACCTGCCGTTCCATGTTCGAGCAGGGGCCGCGGCGCATTTCGCCGTTCTTCGTGCCCGGCTCGGTCATCAACATGGTTTCCGGGTTCCTGTCGATCAACCTCGGTCTGCAGGGCCCCAACTACGCCATCACCACCGCCTGCACCACCGGCACCCACAACATCGGCATGGCCGCGCGCAACATCGCCTACGGCGAGGCTGACGTGATGGTCGCCGGCGGTTCCGAAATGGCCACCTGCGGCCTGGGTATCGGCGGCTTCGGCGCGGCCCGCGCGCTGTCCACCCGCAACGACGAGCCGGCCCGCGCCAGCCGCCCGTGGGACAGGGACCGCGACGGCTTCGTGCTTTCCGACGGCGCCGGCGCCGTGGTGCTGGAAGAGCTGGAGCACGCCAGGGCCCGTGGCGCGCGGATCTACGCCGAGCTGGTCGGCTTCGGCATGAGCGGCGACGCCTTCCACATGACCGCGCCGCCGGAAGATGGCGCGGGCGCCGCCCGTTGCATGAAGAACGCCCTGCGCGACGCCGGCCTGAACCCGGAGCAGGTCGACTACATCAACGCCCACGGCACCTCCACCCCGGCCGGCGACATCGCCGAGATCGCCGCGGTGAAGTCGATCTTCGGCGAGCAGGCCTACAAGCTGTCGATGAGCTCGACCAAGTCCATGACCGGCCACCTGCTCGGTGCCGCCGGCGCCGTGGAAGCCATCTTCTGCGTCCTGGCCCTGCGCGACCAGGTGGCGCCGCCGACCATCAACCTGGAGAACCCGGACGAAGGCTGCGACCTCGACCTGGTGGCGAACCAGGTCAAGGAGCGCAGCATCGAGGTGGCGGTGTCCAACTCCTTCGGCTTCGGCGGCACCAACGGTTCCCTGGTGTTCCGCCGGTTCAACGGCTGATGCCCGCCTGGGTCGACGGCCGGCCCGCCGAGGCCCTGTCCGTGCGCGATCGCGGGCTGGCCTACGGCGATGGCCTGTTCGAGACCATCGCCGTGCGTGCCGGCCGGCCGCGCCTGCTGGCGCGGCACCTGGCGCGCCTGGAGGAGGGCACGCGGCGCCTGCGCCTGCCGGCGCCGCTGGACCTGGTGGAGCAGGAGCTGCTGGCTTTCGCCGCGCAACTGGGCGAAGGCGTGGCCAAGCTGATGCTAACCCGCGGCGAAGGCCTGCGCGGTTATGCCGCGCCGGCCGATGCCCAGGTGCGGCGCATCCTGGTCGGCTCGCCGGCGCCGGCCTATCCGGCGGCCAATTTCGACGAGGGCATCGCCCTTTTTCCCTGCGCCACCCGCCTGGCCGAGCAGCCGCTGCTGGCCGGCCTCAAGCACCTCAACCGCCTGGAGCAGGTCCTGGCCCGCAGCGAATGGAGCGATCCGGCTTTCGCCGAGGGGCTGATGCGCGACCAGGGCGGAAGGGTGGTCGAGGGCGTCTTCAGCAACCTGTTCCTGGTCCGCGGCGGCGAATTGCTCACCCCGGCGCTGAGCCGCTGCGGGGTCGCCGGGGTGATGCGCGCCGAACTGCTGGAGTGGGCGGCGGGGCAGGGCATTGCGACGATGATTCGGGATGTTGCCTACGACGAACTGTTGCACGCCGATGAGGTCTTCCTTTGCAACAGCCTCTACGGTATCTGGCCGGTGCGTCGACTCGAAGCCCATGCCTGGCCGGTCGGGGCGATCACCCGTAAACTGCAAGCCCACTTCCGCGAACGCCTGGATTCCTGACCTGTGATGCGCAAATTGCTGGTGCTGCTGGAAAGCGGCCTGCTGCTGGCCGGGCTGTTGCTCGGCCTGGCCGGCTGGGAGCAGCGCCGGGCCCTGCAGCAGCCGCTGCAGCTCACCGAAGAACGCCTGCTGGACGTCCCGTCCGGCGCCACGCCGGGGGCGCTGCTGAGCCGCCTGCAGGACGAGGAAGTGCTGCACGGCGCGTTCTGGCTGCGCCTGTACTGGCGCTTCAACCTGGCCGGGCAGGCCCTGCACAGCGGCGAGTACCGGCTCAAGCCGGGGATGCGCGGCGACGACCTGCTGGAACTGTGGCGCGAAGGCGACGTGGTGCAGTACAGCCTGACCCTGGTCGAGGGCTGGACCTTCCACCAGTTCCGCGAACTGCTGGCGCGCCAGCCCAAGCTGGAGGCCACCCTGGCCGGCCTCGGCGACGAAGAGGTGATGAAGCGCCTGGGCAAGGCCGGCGTCGTGCCCGAGGGGCACTTCTTCCCGGACACCTACCGCTACGTGCGCGGCATGCGCGACATCGACCTGCTCAAGCTGGCCTACCAGCGCATGGAGCGCATCCTCGACCAGGAATGGCAGGCACGCAGCGGCGACCTGCCCTACAAGGACCCGTACCAGGCGCTGATCATGGCCTCGCTGATCGAGAAGGAAACCGGCGTGCCCCAGGAGCGCCAGCAGATCGCCGGGGTCTTCGTGCGCCGCCTGCAGAAGAACATGCTGCTGCAGACCGACCCGACCGTGATCTACGGCATGGGCACGCGCTACAACGGCAGGATCAGCCGCGCCGACCTGCGCGAGCCCAGCCCCTACAACACCTACCTGATCGCCGGCCTGCCGCCGACGCCGATCGCCATGCCCGGGCGCGAGGCGATCCACGCCGCGCTCAACCCGGCCGATGGCCAGAGCCTGTATTTCGTCGCCCGTGGCGATGGCAGCCACGTGTTTTCCGACAACCTCGACGACCACAACAAGGCGGTGCAGGAGTACCAGCTGAAGCGGCGCGCGGACTACCGGTCCAGCCCCGCCCCGGCTCCCGCGCCGGCGCCGGAAGCGAGCCCCGAGGCGCCGCCGGCGCAGCAGTAGCACAGACAGAAGGAGAGCCGAGTGAGCGGCCTGTTCGTCACCCTGGAAGGCCCCGAAGGCGCGGGCAAGACCACCAACCGCGAGTACCTGGCCGAGCGCCTGCGCGAACGCGGCGTGGAAGTGCAGCTGACCCGCGAGCCCGGCGGCACGCCGCTGGCCGAGCGCATCCGCGACCTGCTGCTGGCCCCCAGCGACGAGCCGATGGCGGTGGATACCGAGCTACTGCTGATGTTCGCCGCCCGCGCCCAGCACATCGCCCAGGTCATCCGCCCGGCCCTGGCCCGCGGCGCGGTGGTGCTCTGCGACCGCTTCACCGACGCCACCTACGCCTACCAGGGCGGCGGCCGCGGCTTGCCGGAAGCGCGTATCGCCGAACTGGAACGCTTCGTCCAGGGCGATCTGCGCCCGGACCTGACCCTGGTCTTCGACCTGCCGGTGGACGTCGGCCTGGCCCGCGCCGCCGCCCGCGGCCGCCTGGACCGCTTCGAGCAGGAAGACCGCGGGTTCTTCGAGGCGGTGCGCCAGACCTACCTGCGCCGCGCCGCCGCCGAGCCGCGGCGCTACCAGGTGCTCGACGCCGCGCAGCCGCTGGAGCGCGTGCAGGCCGACATCGCGAGCCTGCTGCCGAACCTGCTGGAGCGCCTGCATGGCTGAAATCTACCCCTGGCAGGCCACGCTCTGGCAGCAACTCAGCGGCCGCCCGCGGCATGCCCACGCCTACCTGCTGCACGGCCCGGCCGGCATCGGCAAGCGCGCCCTGGCCGACAACCTGGCGGCCCTGCTGCTCTGCCAGCGCCCGGTCGATGGCCGCGCCTGTGGCCAGTGCAAGGGCTGCCAGTTGCTCGTCGCCGGCACCCATCCGGACTTCTTCCTGCTGGAGCCCGAAGAGCCGGAGAAGCCGATCCGCGTCGACCAGGTCCGCGAGCTGGTGGACTTCGTGGTGCAGACCGCGCAGCTGGGCGGGCGCAAGGTGGTGCTGCTGGAGCCGGCCGAGGCGATGAACCTCAACTCCGCCAACGCCCTGCTCAAGAGCCTGGAGGAGCCCTCCGGCGACACCGTGCTGATCCTCATCAGCCACCAGCCCAGCCGCCTGCTGCCGACCATCAAGAGCCGCTGCGTGCAGCAGGCCTGCCCGCTGCCGAGCGCCGGGCAGAGCCGCGCCTTCCTCGCCGCCGCACTGCCGGACGAGACGCCGGAGGCCATCGACGAGCTGCTGGCGCTGGCCGGCGGCTCGCCGCTGACCGCCCTGCGCCTGCATGGCCAGGGCGTGCGCGAGCAGCGCGCGCTGGTGGTGGAGGGGGTGAAGAAGCTGCTCAAGCAGCAGATCGCCCCCGGCCAGTTGGCCGAGAGCTGGAGCGCCGTGCCGCTGCCGCTGCTGTTCGACTGGTTCTGCGACTGGGCGCTGGGCATCCTGCGCTACCAGCTGACCCGCGACGAGGCGGGCCTGGGCCTGGCGGACATGCGCAAGGTGCTGCAGTACCTGGCGGAGAAATCCACCCAGCCCAAGGTCATGGCGATCCAGGACTGGCTGCTGGAGCACCGGCAGAAAGTCCTGAACAAGGCCAACCTCAACCGTGCCCTGCTTCTCGAAGCCTTGCTGGCGCAGTGGGCAAGCCTGCCGGGAGCGGGCTAGAATCGGGCCAATCGGATCATCGCTAGGACAGCCGCATGAGCTTGCCACCGAACCTGGGACCGCGTAACGGTATCCTGTCCCTGACCATCAAGGACAAGTCCGTACTCTATGCCGCCTACATGCCGTTCATTCGCAACGGCGGGCTGTTCATCCCGACCAACAAGACCTACAAGCTGGGCGACGAGGTCTTCATGCTGCTCAACCTGATGGACGAGCCGGAGAAGATCCCGGTGGCCGGCAAGGTGGTCTGGATCACCCCCAAGGGCGCCCAGGGCAACCGCGCCGCGGGCATCGGCGTACAGTTCAACGACGGCGACAACACCGCGCGCAACAAGATCGAGACCTACCTGGCCGGGGCGCTGAAGTCCGACAGGCCGACCCACACCATGTAATCCGCGGCAGACGTGCCGTCGAACGCAGGAGGCGCCCGAAGGGGCGCTTCGTCATTTCCGGAGTAGCCTTTCCATGCTCGTCGATTCCCATTGCCACCTCGACCGCCTCGACCTGGCCGCCCACGGCGGCTCGCTCGACGCCGCCCTGGACGCCGCGCGCGCCCGGGGCGTCGGGCAGTTCCTGTGCATCGGCGTCAGCGCCGACAACGCCCGGGCGGTCAAGGACCTGGCCGAGCGCTACGCCGACGTGCACTGCTCGGTGGGCGTCCACCCGCTGGACCTGGAACCCGGCGCCGCCCCGGCCCTGGACTGGCTGCTGGCCGAACTGAACCACCCGCGGGTGGTGGCCATCGGCGAGACCGGCCTGGACTACCACTACGAACCCGAGGCCGCCGAACTGCAGCAGGAAGCCTTCCGCCTGCACCTGGAGGCGGCGAAGCTCACCGGCAAGCCGGTCATCGTCCACACCCGCGAGGCCCGCGCCGACACCCTGGCGCTGCTGCGCGAGGCGGCGCTGCCCCAGGCCGGCGTGCTGCACTGCTTCACCGAGGACTGGGAAATGGCCAGGGCGGCCCTGGACATCGGCTTCTACATCTCGCTGTCGGGCATAGTCACCTTCCGCAACGCCGAGGCGCTGCGCGAAGTGGCCCGCCAGGTGCCGGCCGAGCGCCTGCTGGTGGAAACCGACTCGCCCTACCTCGCGCCGGTGCCGCACCGCGGCAAGCCGAACCTGCCGGAGTACGTGCGCGAGGTCGCCGAGTACCTGGCGGTGTTGCGCGGGGTGAGCTTCGAGACCCTGGCGGAGCAGACCACGGCCAATTTCAAGCGGCTGTTCCCGCTGGCGGCGTGATGCCTGTTTGATGGTTTGCGGATGGAGTCCGCTCCTACGGTCGTGCTTACCTGGCACCTTCGTTTGCGATTCGCGCCCATCGTAGGGCGAATAACCGTTCGCGGTTATCCGCCGTTGGCCATGCCACCGGGGCGTCCGGCACGGTCGGCGAATCCAATCGCGGACGGCCGCTCCTACGACCGTGCTTTCCTGGAACCGTAGGAGCGGACTCTGTCCGCGATTCGGCGGATAACGCCGTAGGCGTTATGCGCCCTACGTGGGAACCCGGGAGCTTCGCGGTTTCGCATCACGCCGAACGGTCCCCTCTCCCGCTTGCGGGGGAGGGTTAGGGAGGGGGCCGAGTCAGGGTTCGCGAGCAAGCTCGCTCCTACGAAGAGCAAAAGCGGCTCTTGCTCTGGTTTTTGGATTTCCAGAGAAACATCCAAGCGCACCGGAACGCCCCTTCAGAAGGCCGAGCGAAACCGGCGCTCAGGAGGTCATGCGACATGGATGTCGCGAGAGCCCCGATGGGCTACAGGGACGTACCCTCGGGGCGGGCCTCCGTGGCGGGGGAGTTCGCGAGGGTAGCCCGGCTCCATCGGGCCCGTATGCGGGGCAAGCCTTTTTGGTTACTTTTGTGGCGTTTGACAAAAGTGACTCGCCCGAGAGGGCGAAACAAGAGACATCCGAGCACTCGGAGCGGCGCGCTACACCAAGCCCCCAAGCCAATTGGGTTCCCGCGTTCGCGGGAATGACGATTGGTAGAGAGACGCGGGCCCAAGGTTCGCGAGCAAGCTCGCTCCTACAGGGCCTTCAGGCCGGCACTCTTTCACGCACATAAAAAAAACCCGGGTTCTGGGGGATGAATCCGGGTCAAGACCATTAGGAGTGTAACAATAAGGTACGCGATCCTCGGTACCTTCACTGGCGGGGCACTTGGGGGGAGATGCCGCACACCAGTAACTTCAAGTATTGGCCAAGTTCGCGGAGCTTCCACATCCGCCCGGCGGTTTTTTAAACGGATTTGGAATACTGCGCCGCCCATGGCCCGCCATTTGCCGCTTGCCCGCGGGGCCAGGCCCCCTGGCTCGCGGGTTGCGGCTTATTCCCGGGCCAGGGCGGCGATGATGGCCAACGTGTCCTCTATCACGTTTTCCGGCGTGTAGAAGTGCGGCGAGAAGCGCACCCCGGCGCCGCGCTGGATGCACACCACCTGCTCGGCCTTGAGCCGCTCGTGCAGGCGGGCATTGTCCCAACCGTCCAGGCTGAAGGTCAGGATGCCGGCCCGGCGTTCGGGTTGCAGCGGGCTGTGCAGGCGCGCCCCGGGGATGCGTTGCAGGCCGTCCTGCAAGGCCTGTACCCGCTCGGCCAGGGCGGCGCCGACCGCCGGCATGCCGACTTCTTCCAGCAGCCCCAGGCTGGCGTCCAGCGCCACGGCGCCGAGCATGTTCGGGCTGCCGCATTCGAAGCGCCGTGCGCTGTGCGCCGGCTGCCAGTCGGCCTGGTTGTAGTTGCCGGCGTTCTCCAGCATGTGCCAGCCGTATTCCTGCAGGGACAGCAGGTCGCGCTCGGCGGCGCGGCAGTAGAACACGCCCAGGCCCTCGGGGCCGAGCATCCACTTGTGGCCGTCGGCCATGGCGAAGGCGCAGTCGTAGGCCTGGGCGTCGAAGGGCAGGGCGCCGAGCTGCTGGATGGCGTCGACGCAGAACAGCACCCCGCGCTGGCGGCAGCCGGCGCCCAGGCGTTCCAGGTCCATGCGCAGGCCGCTGGCGTACTGCACGGCGCTGATCGACAACAGGCGGGTGCGCGGCCCGCAGGCGGCCAGCAGGTCCGCTTCCGGGTCGGCGCCGGCCAGGCTCACCTGGATGACTTCCACCCCGCGGGGCTTCAGGGCTTCCCAGACGACACGGTTGGAGGGGAATTCCTGGTCGCTGATCACCACCTGGTCGCCGGCGCGCCAGTCGAGTCCGAAAGCCACGAAGGAAAGGGCTTCGGACGTATTCTTCACCAGGGCGACGTCGCCCGTGGTGGTGGCGCCGACCAGGTACGCAAGGCGCTGGCGCAGGCGGTTCTCCACCTGCAGCCACTGCGGATAGTCGCGCGCGCCCAGGCGGATGTTCTCGCTGGCGAAGGCGGCGACGGCATCGGCGCTACGCCTGGGCCAGGGCGCCACGGCCGCATGGTTCAGGTAACGTAGGCCGGGTTCCTGGGGAAACTCGAAAGAAAGCGGATTCATGGCGGATGTTCCGTGCATTTTGGCGCTGAATAGGCATAATACGCGGCTCCGGATTTTGACTATTTTTGACCGAACAGTCTTTTTATGCAGAAAGAGCCACGCAAGGTTCGCGAATTCCGTCGTCGCGAACAGGAGATCCTCGACACCGCCCTCAAGCTGTTCCTGGAGCAGGGCGAGGACAGTGTCACGGTCGAGATGATCGCCGATGCCGTGGGTATCGGCAAAGGCACCATCTACAAGCACTTCAAGTCGAAGGCGGAAATCTACCTGCGCCTGATGCTCGACTACGAGCGCGACCTGGCGGCGCTGTTCCATTCCGAGGACGTCGCCCGCGACAAGGAACGCCTGTCGCGCGCCTACTTCGAGTTCCGCATGCGCGACCCGCAGCGCTACCGCCTGTTCGACCGCCTGGAAGAGAAGGTGGTGAAGAACAGCCAGGTGCCGGAGATGGTCGAGGAGCTGCACAAGATCCGCGAATCCAACTTCGAGCGCCTCAGCCAGCTGATCAAGGAGCGCATCGCCGCCGGCAAGCTGGAAGACGTGCCCGCGTACTTCCACTACTGCGCGGCCTGGGCCCTGGTGCACGGCGCCGTGGCGCTGTACCACTCGCCGTTCTGGCGCGAGGTGCTGGAGGACCAGGAGGGCTTCTTCCAGTTCCTCATGGACATCGGCGTGCGCATGGGCAACAAGCGCAAGCGCGACGGCGACACCCCCGCCGCCTGAGCCAATGCCGGCGGCGCTTTCGGGCAGCCGCCGCGGCCATGGCGGGGATATACTGACAGGACACTCTCCGCCGGAGCCGATCGATGATCGTCGACCGCCAGGGCAGGCGCTTCCGCAACCTGCGCGTCAGCCTTACCGCCGCCTGCAACTACGCCTGCACCTACTGCGTGCCGGACGGCAAGCGGCTGGTCGCCGCGCAGGACGAGCTTTCCGCGCAGAGCCTGGTGCGCGGGGTGGCCTACCTGATCGAGGCCGCCGGCATCGAACGGCTGCGCGTCACCGGCGGCGAGCCGCTGGTCAGCCCCAAGCTGGATGCCTTCCTCCATGGCGTCAGCGGCCTCGGGCTCAAGGACATCAGCCTGACCAGCAACGGCCAGCTGCTGTCGCGCAAGCTGCCGCTGCTGCTCGATTGCGGCATCCGCCGGCTGAACATCTCCCTGGATACCCTGGACGCCGCGGCCTTCCGCGGCATCGCCCGTGGCGGTGACCTGGCCACGGTGCTCAAGGGGCTGGACGAGGCCAGCGCCGCGGGCATGAAGGTCAAGGTCAACATGGTGCCGCTGCGCGGGAGCAACCTCGACCAGGTGGTGCCGCTGCTGGACTACTGCCTGGAGCGCGGCTTCGAGCTGCGCTTCATCGAGCTGATGCGCATGGGCCACCTGGCCCGCGACGGCAATGCCTTCGCCAGCCAGTTCGTCGGGCTGCAGGAACTGCTCGGGCTGATCGGCCGCGACCATCCCTACGTCCAGGCCAACGCGCCGGTGGACGCCACCGCCCTGCGCTACGAAGTGCCGGGGCGGGGCTTCTTCGGCGTGATCGCCAACGAGAGCGTGCCCTTCTGCCGCACCTGCTCGCGGCTGCGCCTGTCCTCCACCGGCTGGCTGCACGGCTGCCTGTCCTCCAGCAACCGCCACTACGTCGGCGACCTGCTCGACAAGCCGCGCCACCAGGCCCTGCCGGCCCTGCAGCGGCTGCTGGTGAAGGCCCTGGCGGACAAGCAGGAAGTGGCCTTCTCCGGTGGCGCCACGGTGATGAAGATCATCGGCGGCTGAAACCCGACATCCCCAAGCCAGGCGATCCATGCACGACTTCCCCATTTCCTATATCGAACCGGTGTTCCGCCCGCCGAGCGAGGCGCATTCGCTGATCCTGCCGGTGACCAACGGCTGTTCCTGGAACCAGTGCGGGTTCTGCGAGATGTACACCCAGCCGCAGAAGAAATTCCGCGCCCGCGACGAGGCCGAGGTGCTGGAGGAGATCCGCCGCTGCGGCGAGCGCCTGATCGTCCAGCGTGTATTCCTCGCCGACGGCGATGCCCTGGTACTGCCGACGCGGCGCCTGCTGAACATCCTGCGGGCGATCCGCGAGCACCTGCCGGAGGTGCGGCGGGTGTCCAGCTACTGCCTGCCGCGCAACCTGCGCAGGAAGTCGGTGGAAGAACTGAAGGAGTTGGCCGACGCCGGGCTGGGCATGGCCTATGTCGGCGCCGAGTCCGGCGACGACGAGGTGCTGGCGCGGGTGAACAAGGGCGAGACCTACGCCTCGACCCTCGATGCCCTGGACAAGCTCGGCCAGGCCGGCATCCAGCGTTCGCTGATGATCCTCAACGGCCTCGGCGGCCAGGGCCTGAGCGAGCAGCACGCGGACAACTCGGCGCGCCTGATGAACGCCGCGCAGCCGGAGTTCCTCTCCACCCTGGTGGTCAGCTTCCCCACCGGCGAACAGCGCTTCCGGG
This sequence comes from Pseudomonas delhiensis, assembly GCF_900187975.1. Lineage (GTDB taxonomy): Bacteria > Pseudomonadota > Gammaproteobacteria > Pseudomonadales > Pseudomonadaceae > Pseudomonas > Pseudomonas delhiensis. The sequence continues at coordinate 22,620 of NZ_FZPC01000052.1, forward strand.
CGGGCTTCCCGGACTTCCAGCCGCTGGACCGGGCCCAGCTGTTCGCCGAGGTCGAGCGCCTGCTGCAGGGCCTGGAGCTGCGCGACACCGTGTTCCGCAGCGACCATGCCTCCAACTACCTGGTGCTCAAGGGCGTGCTCGGCGCCGACAAGCCGCGCCTGCTGGCCCAGGTGCGCGAGGCCATCGAGCGGCCGCAGCAGGCGAAGCTGCGCCAGGAATGGCAGCGCGGCCTGTGATGGCGCGGAAGCTGCATCCGTCCGGCCAACGCCGGTTTTTCGACGCCGGCCGCGGAGAGATCGAATGCGCTACCTGTTGTTGACCCTGGCCCTGGCTGCGCTGGCCGGCTGCATGAAGCCCAGCGACATGGCCGAACGCACCGGCTACTACATGGGCGACGCCGGCTTCCTCGACCACAGCCAGACCCGCCGCACGGGGAACTGGCGGCTGCAGGCGGACTCCTTCATCTACATCGCCCAGGGGCACTTCGTGCCGCCGGGGCATCCCTACGCGCGGCCCAACGTGGTGGCCGAGGAGGCCTTCAGGGGCTTCGTCGAATACTTCCCGCAAGTGCGCCGGGCCAAGGCCCCGGAGGGCCTGGACGAGGCCATGCAGGAGGCGCGGGCGGCGGGCGCCGACTACCTGCTGTACACGCGCTTCGCCCGCGGCGAGGACAATGTGGGAAACTGGGAAGAGTACGAAGACACCGACAACGACGTCGGACGCGACCGCAGCGTGATCCAGGTGATGCTGATCGACACCGGCAACCGCTTCCTGCTGGACAGCGCCACCATCCGCAGCCGCGGCGGTTTCCTGACGTTCTACGACGCCCGGCCCGAGGACCTGATCGGGCCGCCGCTGGAAGAGTACGCCCGCAGCCTGCTGGGGGTGAGGGCGACCGAGGAGTTCCAATGACCGATACAGGCAAGGCCGGCGACCTGCTGGCGCAGATTCCCGCCAGCAAGGGCCTGCCGCCCGTGCACCTGTGGAACCCGCCGTTCTGCGGCGACATCGACATGCGCATCGCCCGCGACGGTACCTGGTACTACCTGGGCACGCCCATCGGGCGCAAGCCGATGGTCAAGCTGTTCTCCAGCATCATCCGCCGCGATGGCGACGACTACTTCCTGGTCACTCCGGTGGAGAAGTGCGGCATCCGCGTCGACGATGCGCCCTTCGTCGCCGTGACCCTGGGCGTGGAAGGGCAGGGCGAGGCCCAGCAACTGCGCTTCACCAGCAACGTCGAGGACGAGTTCGTCGCCGGCGCCGACCACCCGATCCGCGTCGACATCGACCCGCAGACCCAGGAGCCGGCTCCCTACGTGCTGGTGCGCAGCAACCTGGAGGCGCTGATCCACCGCAACGTGTTCTACCAACTGGTCGAGCTGGCCGCGCCGCGCCTGATCGATGGCCAGCAGTGGCTGGGCGTATGGAGCGGCGGCGAGTTCTTCCCCATCGGCCCGCAGCCGTGACCGGCAGGTCCCGAGGTGGCCGGTAGTCCGCCAAAGGTGCCGCTACAGCGGTTGGGGCCTCAAGCCCCTGCGCCCGTACTCCTTGTAGGAGCGCGCCCTGCGCGCGATTCGCGGGCAGGGCCCGCTCCTACAGTCCAGCAACTGTCTTGCCGGCCGCGCCAGGTTTGCTCTTACGACAGGCACAAAAAAACGCCGTTTCCTGTGAGGGAAACGGCGTTCTTCATTACACGGCGGCCTTACATGTTGGGGTAGTTCGGCCCGCCGGTGCCTTCCGGGGCGACCCAGGTGATGTTCTGCGCCGGGTCCTTGATGTCGCAGGTCTTGCAGTGCACGCAGTTCTGCGCGTTGATCTGGAAGCGCTTGCTGCCGTCGTCGTTGCTCACCACTTCGTACACGCCGGCCGGGCAGTAGCGCTGCGCCGGTTCGTCGTAGAGCGGCAGGTTCTTGGCGATGGGCACGCTCGGGTCGGCCAGCTTGAGGTGGATCGGCTGGTCTTCCTCGTGGTTGGTGTTGGAGAGGAACACCGAGGACAGCTTGTCGAAGCTCAGCTTGCCGTCGGGTTTCGGGTAGTCGATCTTCGGCGCTTCGCTGGCCTTCTTCAGGCTGGCGTAGTCCGGGGTGGTGTCGTGCAGGGTGACCGGGATCTTGCCGCCGAAGAAGTTCTGGTCGATGAAGTTGAACGCACCGCCACCGATGGCGCCGAACTTGTGGATGGCCGCGCCGAAGTTGCGGCTGCGGAACAGTTCGTCGTACAGCCAGCTGGCCTTGAACGCGTCCACGTAGTTGGTCAGCTCGTCGCCGCCCTCGCGGCCGGCGGCCAGGGCCTCGGCGATGGCCTCGGCGGCCAGCATGCCGGACTTCATGGCGGTGTGGCTGCCCTTGATCTTGGCGAAGTTCAGGGTGCCCAGGTCGCAGCCGATCAGCGCGCCGCCGGGGAAGACCATCTTCGGCAGCGAGTTGTAGCCGCCCTTGCAGATGGCGCGGGCGCCGTAGGCCACGCGCTTGCCGCCTTCCAGGTACTGCTTGATCACCGGGTGGTGCTTGTAGCGCTGGAACTCGTCGAAGGGCGACAGGTGCGGGTTGCTGTAGGACAGGTCGATGATCAGGCCCACGACCACCTGGTTGTTCTCCAGGTGATAGAGGAAGGAGCCGCCCGGGTTGTCGTCGTTCAGCGGCCAGCCGGCGGTGTGCACCACCAGGCCCTGCTCGTGCTTGGCCGGGTCGATGTCCCAGATTTCCTTGATGCCGATGCCGTAGTGCTGGGCGTCGGCGCCGCTGTCGAGCTTGTACTTCCTGATCAGTTGCTTGCCGATGTGGCCACGGCAGCCTTCGGCGAACAGGGTGTACTTGGCGCGCAGCTCCATACCGGGGGTGTAGTACCCTTCTTTCGGATTGCCTTCGCGGTCGACGCCCAGGTCACCGGTGACGATGCCGCGGACCACGCCGTTCTCGTCGATCAGGGCTTCCTGGGCGGCGAAGCCCGGGTAGATCTCCACGCCCAGGCCTTCGGCCTGCTGGGCCAGCCAGCGGCACAGGTTGCCCAGGGAGATGATGTAGTTGCCCTCGTTGTGCATGGTCTTGGGCACGAAGAAGTTCGGCACCCTGGTGGCGGCCTGGTCGTTCTTCAGGACGTAGATGTCGTCGCGCTTGACCGGGGTGTTCAGCGGGGCTTCGAGTTCCTTCCAGTTGGGGAACAGCTCGTTCAGCGCGCGCGGCTCGAACACGGCCCCGGAAAGAATGTGGGCGCCTACTTCGGAACCCTTCTCGACCACACAGACGCTGATCTCCTGACCCGCGTCGGCGGCCTTCTGCTTCAGTCGGCATGCGGCGGACAGACCGGCAGGGCCGGCGCCGACGATGACGACGTCGAATTCCATGTATTCGCGTTCCACTTCTCGATCTCTCCTAACTCAAGGCTCTACAGGCTATTTGTTGGTATGGGGCCGGGGGCGCTACCCCGGACAGAGCGGGGCGCAATTATAGCGACAGGGCCCAGCATAGTTATACCCCCCGTTTTGGGCAATACAAACGTTTGTTTGAAATGCGCGGAAGCCTGATAGAATCGGCTTCCGCGCCTTATGAACGGGCATTCACGCGTATTGACCCGACAGGGCGATGCGGTCAAGATAGCCACGGTTTTGCGGTCGCGGTCTCGCTGGATGTAGTCGCAGATGGCGTGCACTACCGGCCAGGCCTGTCTGGCGACATTCCTATTCACCGGAGAAAAACGAGGAATCCATGAAGGTTCTTGTAGCTGTCAAACGAGTGGTTGACTATAACGTCAAGGTCCGCGTCAAGGCGGACAACTCCGGCGTCGATCTCGCCAACGTGAAGATGTCCATGAACCCCTTCTGCGAAATCGCCGTGGAAGAGGCCGTGCGTCTGAAGGAAAAGGGCGTCGCCACTGAAATCGTCGCCGTCTCCGTCGGCCCGACTGCCGCCCAGGAACAACTGCGTACCGCCCTGGCCCTGGGCGCCGACCGCGCCATCCTGGTCGAGACCAACGAAGAACTGAATTCCCTGGCCATCGCCAAGGCCCTGAAGGCCGTGGTCGACAAAGAGCAGCCGCAGCTGGTCATCCTCGGCAAGCAGGCCATCGACAGCGACAACAACCAGACCGGCCAGATGCTGGCCGCGCTGACCGGCTACGCCCAGGGCACCTTCGCCTCCAAGGTCGAAGTGGCTGGCGACAAGGTCAATGTCACCCGTGAGATCGATGGCGGCCTGCA
>NZ_FZPC01000079.1 GCF_900187975.1 Pseudomonas delhiensis
CAGGGCGGCGCTGGCCGAGCTGACCGCGCCCACTTCCAGGCTGACGCTGCCGGCGATGATGTCGACCGCGGTCAGGGTGTACTCGAAGCGCTGGGCGCCACCGTCGGCGACGACCGCGATACGGTCGCCCACGGCCACGTTGGACGAATCGAACGCCACCAGCAGGTGGGTGCCATCGAGCTGGATCGAGGTCGGCGCGCGCGAGGCGGTAGTGTCCAGGACCACGCTCTGCTCCATGACGAAGCCGGTCTTGCCATCTGCGCCCCTGACGCGGGTCTGGATGTTCCAGTTGCCCGAGTGGGTGCTGGGGTCCTGGGCGGCCCAGTCGGTACCATTGACCAGGGCGTCGAACCAGGTCTTGCCACCGTCGGTGGAAACCTGCAGGGTCTGGCCGGCGGACAGTTCGGCACTCAGTACCCCGTACATCAGGCGGCCGAAGCTGCCGTTGTCGGTGACGAAGTCCTGGCCGTCGTGGCCGGAGTCCTTGCCCATGTGGGACAGACGGGCCACCTGGATCGGGCCGTTGCCGGTGTAGACGATCACCTCGAACGGCTCGGAAGGCGCACTGCCACGGCCGGCGGCGTTCTCGGCCACGACGGTGAAGTTGTACACGCCATCGGCGAGGTCGCTGCCCGGCGTGAAGCTCCAGTTGCCCTGGTCGTCGGCCTGCGCGCGGTCGATCTCGACGCCATTGTTGTAGATGACGATGGTGGCGAGCGGCTCGCTGCTGCCGGAGAGCTGCGGACGGTTGTCGTCGGTCACGTCGCCGGACAGCAGGTCGCCGGTCTTGGCGCCGACGTTGTCGTACACGGACTTGATGACCGGCTGCGCCGGCGGAGAGAGGTCGATCACCAGGTCGAAGGCGGACGGCTCGGAAACGTTGCCGGCCTTGTCGGTGGCCTGCACGGTGAGGCTGTGCGCACCTTCGGCCAGTTCGTCGACGGTGATGGACCAGGTGCCGTCTTCAACGACCTGGCGGCCGACTTCCACGCCGTTGGCGTAGACGACGACGGTCGAGCCGATTTCGGCCGTGCCGGACAGGGTCGGTTGCTGGTCGTCGGTGGCATCGCCGGAGGCCAGTTCGCCGGTCTTGGCGCCGAAATCGTCGAACACGCTGTTGATCACCGGGGCGTCGGGCGCCTGGGTGTCGACGGTGATGACCCACTCATCGGAGGGTTCGGACTGGTTGCCGGCCGGGTCCTGGATGATCACGGTGATGCTGTGGTCGCCGTCGCTCAGCTCTTCCGGAGTGAATTCCCAAGTGCCATCCTCGCCAATTTCGATTTCCTCGAGCTTCTCGCCGTTATCGAAAATGATGATGGTGTCGCCCGGCTTGCCTTCGCCCTTGAG
>NZ_FZPC01000048.1 GCF_900187975.1 Pseudomonas delhiensis
GGGGCCGCGGGCTTCCTCCAGGCTGACCTGCACGCCGAACTCGGCGAAGGCCTCGACGAAGATCTGCGTCGGCGCGAAGGAGCCGAAGTCGACCACGGTTCCGGCCCAGTCCAGAACGGCGGCTTGCAGTTGCTTGGGTTGTTCGTAGTTCATCGCTTCCATCCTGTTGTCGGGCGCAGGCCGGGCCTGCGCCGGGAAAGGGTTCAGATCTCGAAGACTTCCATCTCGCGCAGGCTCTCGGCGATGGCGGCGACCGCCTCGCGCATGCCCTGGGCGTCGACCTGGCCGATGCAGCCGACGCGGAAGGTTTCCACCTGGGTCAGCTTGCCCGGGTAGAGGATGTAGCCCTTCTCGCGCACCCGGTTGTAGAACTCGGTGAAGTTGTAGCGGGCATCGCGCGGGGCGTGGAAGGTGACGATGATCGGCGCCTGGATGGCCGCCGGCAGGAAGCTGCGCAAACCGAGCCTGGCCATCTCGTCCAGCAGAGTCTGACAGTTGTCCGCGTAACGCTTGTGACGGGCCGCCAGGCCACCCTCCTCCTCGTACTGCGTCAGCGCCTCGTGCAGCGCGGCGACCACGTGGGTGGGCGGGGTGAAGCGCCACTGGCCGGTCTTGGCCATGTAGGCGTGCTGGTCCTGCAGGTCCATGGCCAGGGAGTGGCAGTTGCCGGCGCTGGCCGCCAGCGAGGCGTTGCGGGCGAACACGAAGCCCATGCCGGGCACGCCTTCCAGGCACTTGCCGGAGGCGGCGATGAGGGCGTCGAAGGGCACCTTGCGGGCGTCGATGTCCAGCGCGCCGAAGGAACTCATGGCGTCGATGATCAGGCGCTTGCCGTGGGCCTCGACGACCTTGGCGATGGCCTCCAGCGGGTTGAGGATGCCGGTGCTGGTCTCGCAGTGGATCAGCGCCACGTGGGTCACGGCCGGGTCGGCGGCGAGCAGGCGGTCGACGTCCTCGGCGGTGGTGGGCACGTCTTCCTCGGTCTCGAAGGTGGTGAACTGGCGGCCGATCACCTGGCAGATCTTCGCCAGGCGCTTGCCGTAGGCGCCGTTGATCAGCACCAGCACCTTGCCGTCGCGCGGCACCAGGGTGCCCACCGCGGCCTCGACGGAGAAGGTGCCGCTGCCCTGCAGCGGCACGCAGGTGTGGCTGCCTTCGCCGTGGATGATGGCCAGCAGGCGGGAACAGACGCTGGCGGTCAGGGCGTTGAAGTCGTTGTCCCAGGAGCCCCAGTCGACCAGCATCGCGCGGCGGGTCCGCGGGGAGGTGGTCAGGGGGCCGGGGGTCAGCAGGATGGGCGCGCGCTCGGCAGTGCTCATGCTCGGTTCCTCTTCAGGGGAAAACCTGTGCGGGGTGAGGTTCTTGTCACGGCCCGTCGAGCGGGCCTGGGCATACGTTGCCAAGCGGCGAGTTATCGCTCAAATTGTTTGTCATGATCCCAGGCATAAGTCGGACCTATACCCATGAACCTGTTCCAGCTCCGCGCCTTCGACGCCGTCGCCCGCGAAGGCAGCTTCACCCGCGCCGCCGAGCGCCTGTTCATCAGCCAGCCGGCGGTGACCGGGCACGTCAAGGCGCTGGAGGAGCACTACCAGGTCAACCTGTTCCGGCGCACCGCCCGCGCCGTCGAGCTGACCGAGGAAGGCCGCCGCCTGGCGGCCATCAGCCGTACCCTGTTCGCCCTGGAGGAAGAAGCCGAGACGCTGCTGGACGCCAACCGCAAGCTGCTCAGCGGGCGCCTGGAGGTGGCGGCCGACGGCCCGCACCTGGTCATGCCCCTGCTCGCCCGCCTGCGCGCGCGCTACCCGGGCATCACCGTCAACCTGCGCCTGGGCAATGCCCACGAGACGCTGAGCGCCCTGCTCAGCGAGCACGTGGACGTCGCCGTGGTGACCGAGGTGGACGAGCGCCCCGGGCTGTACCTGCGCGAGCTGGTGGAATCGCACCTGTGCGCCCTGCTGCCGGCGGAGCACCCCTGGTGCGGGCGCGGCGAGGGCGTGCCGCTGGCGGAGCTGGATGGGCAGATCATGGTGCTGCGCGAGCCGGACTCCATCACCCGGCGCACCTTCGACCGCGCCTGTGGCGCCCTGCGGATACAACCGCGGGTGCTGATGGAGCTGAGCAGCCGCGAGGCGGTCACCGAGGCGGTGGCGGCGGAGCTGGGCATCGGCATCGTCTCCTCGCTGGAAGTGAGCCGCGACCCGCGGGTGCGCGCCGTGCCCCTGGTCGGCGAAGGCCTGGTGAACCGCCATTCCATCGGCTGCCTGGAACGGCGCCGCGGGTTGCGGGTGGTGAGCGCGTTCCTGGAGTTGGCGGAGGATGGCGTGGCCTGACCCGCCGTTGCCAACCACGGACAGAGTCCGCGGTTCCAGGAAGCACGATCGTAGGAGCGGGCCCTGCCCGCGATTCGCGCGCAGGGCGCGCTCCTACAGGGGAATGACATGGCTCGGCCTGCGTAGGAGCGGACTCCGTCCGCGATTGAACGTCCAGGCCGCGCCGGCCTACCCGGTGGCCCCCGCCTGATCCTCCCGCACCACATCGAGGAAGGTCGCCACTATCCGCCGCGAACTCTGCTCGCGCAGGCACACCAATGTCTCGCTCATGCGCCTTTCGCAATCGACGATCGGCAACGCGTGCACGCGGCTGTCGGCGCCGAATTCGGCGGCCGACACCACGCCCAGGCCGATGCCCGCCACCACGGCCTCGCGGGCGGCCTCGCGGCCTTCCACCTCGATGGCCGGGCGGATGCGCAGGCCGGCGCGGTGCATTTCCTCCTCGAGGGTCTGGCGCGTCACCGAGCCCTGCTCGCGCAGCACCAGCGGCGTGTCGTCCAGGTCCGCCAGGCGGATGGACTCGCGCTGCGCCCAGGGGTGGCCGCTGGCGACGAAGGCGACGATGGGGTCGCTGCGCAGGGTCACCGACAGCAGGCGTTCGTCCTCCACCGCGCGGCCCAGCAGCGCCAGGTCGGCCCGGTAGTTGAACAGCGATTGCAACGACTCGTCGGTGTTGCCGCTCTCGATGCGCACGTGGATGCCCGGGTAGCGCTGGCAGAAGCGCGCCACCTGCGGCAGCAGGTGCACCGCGGCGTCCACCGCCAGGGTCAGGTTGCCGGTCTGCAGGGCACTGGAGGCCGCCAGCAGCTCGTGGGCCTCGGCCTCGATGACGAAAAGCCGCTGGGTCACCGCCAGCAGGCGCTCGCCCAGGTCGGTCAGGCGCACCGAGCGCTTGTTGCGGTGGAACAGCAGCACCCCGTAGCGCTCCTCCAGCTTGCGCACCTGGTCGGAAACCGCCGGCTGGGTGAGGAACAGGCGCTCGGCGGCGCGGGTGAAGCTGCCGGTCAGGGCCACGGCGTGGAAGGCCTTCAGTTGCGCGTGGGAAACCTGCATGGGCCTGGCTCCGCGGGGATCGGGAAGCCGCCACTCTGTCACCGGGCTGCGTGACTTACAAGTCAGGCTTATTTTTAAAATTTGATAAATCGATTTTATTTATTTATCCGAAGTTGCTTCCATTCGTTTCACCGCGCGCCCCAGGCCCACGGCAACCTCACCCGCATTGGCTCTGACCCGTCACCTCCGGAAAGGGACGGCCCGCTCATATAACAACAACAAGTTTTTCCCTGACTGCCGGCACTCCTACAACAACGAGGTCAGATCAGATGAGCAACCCCACCGGTACCGCAGCCCGCGCGGGCAAAGGTTCCATGCAACGCTGGCGCGTGCAGATCTTCGCGATCACCTGGCTCGCCTACGCCGCCTTCTACTTCACCCGCAAGGCCTTCTCCGTGGCCAAGCTCGGCATCGCCGAGGACACGAGTTTCGAACTGGACAAGGCGATGATGGCCGACATGGACGCCATCTACCTGGCCGCCTACGCCGTGGGCCAGTTCACCTGGGGCGTCTTCGCCGACCGCTTCGGCCCCCGCGTGGTGGTGTTCGGCGGCCTGCTGATCTCCACCCTCGCCGCCCTGGTCATGGGCACCTTCGCCACCGTGCCGATCTTCGCCAGTTGCATGGTCATCCAGGGCCTGGCGCAGTCCACCGGCTGGTCCGGCCTGTGCAAGAACATGGGCAGCTTCTTCGCCGCCCACGAGCGCGGCCGCATCCTCGGCCTGTGGAGCACCTGCTACGCCTTCGGCGGCCTGGTCGCCTCGCCCTTCGCCGGCTGGTGGGCCTACAGCGTGTTCGGCACCTGGCACGCGGCCTTCTATTCGTCCGCCGCGGTGGTCGGCGGCGTCGCCCTGCTGTTCCTGCTGCTGCAGCGCAACCGCCCGCAGGACGTCGGCCTGCCGCCGATCGAGGAAGACGAGCCACAGGCCGTGCACTACGCCGGCTTCCACGAGCAGGGCAGGAACCCCGGCTTCTGGGAGACACTGGGCGCCGTGCTGCGCAACCGCACCGTGATGACCCTCGGCCTGGCCTACTTCCTGCTCAAGCCGGCGCGCTACGCCATCCTGCTGTGGGGCCCGGTGATCGTCTACGAGCGCATGCCGGCCCTGGGCAAGGTGGGCGCCGCGGTGCTGCCGACCTCCTTCGAGATCGCCGGGCTGCTCGGCCCCATCCTCATCGGCCTGGCCTCGGACAAGCTGTTCGGCGCGCGGCGCATGCCCGCCTGCGTCATCAGCCTGATCGGCCTGACCGCGTGCCTGGCGCTGTTCGTCCCGGCCATGCAGACCGGCAGCGCCCTGCTGGTGTTCGCCCTGCTGTTCATGATGGGCCTGACCCTCTACGGCCCGGACTCGATGATCAGCGGCGCCGCCGCCATCGACTTCGGCACCGGCAAGGCCGCCGGCACCGCGGCCGGCTTCGTCAACGGCTGCGGCTCGGTGGGCGCCATCCTCGGCGGCCTGCTGCCCGGTTACTTCGACACCTACAGCGTGTTCATCGGCTTCACCATCACCGCGCTGATCTCCGCCGCCATCCTGCTGCCGCACTGGAACAGCCTGCCCGAAGGCGCGCGCAAGAGCGCCCCGGCCACCCCCAACCGGCCCCTGCGGGTACGCCCGGCGCGCACCTGAAGCCCGGGGCACAGGGACGTGCCCAGCCCACGACACCAGACGCACGCCGGCCGCCCCGGCGCGGCGAACCCTGCCCGAAACCCGACACGGAGCTTCCCCATGCGCCCCTTCTGGCTCGACCAGGCCCTGCAGCACGACAGCGACAGGGCCGCCCCGCTGCAACAGGACACCCGCGCCGACGTGTGCATCGTCGGCGGCGGCTACACCGGCCTGTGGACCGCCATCCAGCTCAAGGAACAGAACCCCGGGCTCGACGTGGTGATCGTCGAAGCCGACATCTGCGGCGCCGGCGCCAGCGGGCGCAACGGCGGCTGCGCGCTGTCCTGGTCGGCGAAGTTCTTCACCCTGGAGCGGCTGTTCGGGCTGGCCGAGGCGATCCGCCTGGTGCAGGCGTCCGAGCGCAGCATCCACGCCATCGGCGAGTTCTGCGAGAAGTACGGGGTGGATGCCGACTACCGCCTGGACGGCACCCTCTACACCGCGACCAACGCCGCCCAGGTCGGCGCCACCGACGGGGTGATAGCCGCGCTGGAAAAGCACGGCATCAACTCCTTCAGCAAGCGCCCGCTGGAGGACGTGCGGCGCATGGCCGGCTCGGACAGGCACCTGGAAGGCTGGTTCTCCCCCGCCGCCGCCAGCGTGCAGCCGGGCAAGCTGGTGCGCGGCCTGCGCCGGGTGGCGCTGCAGCTGGGCGTGCGGCTGTACGAGGGCACGCCCATGACCGGCCTGGAGGAAGGCCGCCCGGCCAGCGTGCACACGCCCCACGGCAAGGTGGCGGCGGACCGCGTGGTGCTGGCGATCAACGCCTGGATGGCGCGGGCCTTCCCGCAGTTCGAGCGCACCGTGGCCATCGTCTCCAGCGACATGATCATCACCGAGCCGCGCCCGCAGCTGCTGCAGCGCATCGGCCTGACCTCGGGGGTGACGGTGCTCGACTCGCGCATCTTCGTGCACTACTACCACAACACCCCGGACGGCCGGATCATGCTCGGCAAGGGCGGCAACACCTTCGCCTACGGCGGGCGCATGCTGCCGGTGTTCGACCAGCCCTCGCCCTACCTGGAATTGCTGCGGCGCAGCCTCGGCGAGTTCTTCCCGGCCTTCGCCGAGGTGCCCATCGCGGCGAGCTGGAACGGCCCCTCCGACCGCTCGGTGACCGGCCTGCCGTTCTTCGGCCGGCTCGACGCCGACGGCAACATCTTCTATGGCTTCGGCTACTCCGGCAGCGGCGTCGGCCCCTGCCACATGGGCGGGCAGCTCCTCGCCTCGCTGGTGCTGGGCCTGGACAACGAATGGACGCGCTCGCCGCTGGCCCAGGGCCCGCTCGGCCACTTCCCGCCCGAGCCGGTGCGCTACCTGGGCTCGCTGATGGTGCGCAACGCCATCCGCCGCAAGGAACAGGCCGAGGACCACGGCCGCCGCCCGCGGCGCCTGGACGTGCGCCTGGCGAAGTTCGCCGCGGCCGCCGGCAAGGCCGACAAGGCCTGAGCCCTCCCTCCCCCTTTTCCCTCACAAGCCGGCTGAGGGACGAGCGAGGCCGTGCCCGCGGCCTCGCTCTTTTTTTCTGCACGGCCCGGCTTGTGCCGGCCACCCCTCGCGAACAATAATAATTCTCATCCGAAAACGACTTGCATGGACGTCGCGTGAGCCTTTCCCACCTCGACACCGTGTTCCTCGCCCAGCGCACCCCGCTCCTGCGCACCCTGGCGAGAATGGTGAAGAACCCCAGCATTGCCGAAGAACTGGTCCAGGAGACCTACCTGCGGGTGGCCCGCACCCTGCGCGAACGCCCGGTGGAACACCTGGAGCCGTTCCTCTTCCAGACCGGCCGCAACCTCGCCCTGGACCACCTGCGCCACCTGCGCATGCAGGCCCGCACCCTGCTCGACGACGTGCCCCAGGAGGTGCTCCAGGCGGTGCCCTCCAGCCAGAGCTCGGCGGAGGACGGGCTGCACGCCGAGCAGTTGCTGGAGCGCCTGGGCTCGGCCCTGGAACGCCTCACCCCGCGCCAGCAGCGCATCTTCATCCTCAGCCGGCTGCACGGCTGCGGCTACGCGGAAATCGCCGAGCAGCTGGGGGTGTCGCCCAGTACGGTGCAGAAGGAACTCAAGCTCATCATGGCCATCTGCATCGACGTGCTCGGGCGCCTGGAGGCCCCGGCATGACGGGCTACCCATCGGCCCGCGGCTGGCCCACAATGTGCGTCCCCGATTCGAGGAACGCCGCGTGACCGCCCCGGACCCGCACCTGGCCGAAGCGCTGGACTGGCTGATCCAGCTGGAAGACGCCGACGCCGCCACCCGCGCGCGCTTCGACGCCTGGCTGGCCGCGCACCCGGCCAACGCCCGCGCCTTCCGGCACGCCAGCAGCCTGTGGGACTCGCCGCTGCTCGGCCTGGCCGCTACCGGCCTGGAGGCCCAGGCGCAACACCGCGCCCGCCACGGCAAGCGCCGGCGCTGGCGCTCCTTCGCCGCCGCCGCGGCCCTGCTGCTGGCCGTGGGCGTGGCCCTGCAGGGCGACCTGCTGACGCACATCCGCGCCGACCACTACACCGCCGTCGGCCAGCGCCAGAGCCTGCAGCTGGCCGACGGTTCGCGCATCCTGCTGAACACCGACACCGCGCTGTCCAGCCACCTCGACGAGCAGCGCCGCAGTGCCCGGCTGTACCGCGGCGAGGCCTACTTCGACGTGGCCCACGACCGCAGCCGCCCCTTCGAGGTGGACGCCGGCCCCGTGCAGGTCAGCGTGCGCGGCACCGCCTTCGCCGTGCGCTACCTGGGCGACGAGGCGGAAGTCAGCGTGCAGCACGGCGAGGTGGACCTGCGCAGCGCCGGCGACGACACCCGCGTCAGCCTCGGCGCCGGCGACAGCATCCGCGTCGGCCCCGGCGGCTTCGGCGAGCGCCGCCACAACGGCGAGAGTCAGCGCCTGCTGGCCTGGGTGCAGGGCCGCCTGGTGTTCGAGAACTGCCCGCTGGGCCAGGTGCTGGCCGAGCTGCGGCGCTACTACCCGGGCTGGATCGTCAACGCCGACGAGCGCCTGAAGGACGTCAGCATCACCGCCAACTACCGCCTGGACGACCCGCTGGGGGCCATGCGCTCGCTGGCCCAGATCACCTCGTCGCACCTGCGCGAGTACCCGCGCCTGCTGATCCTCAACTAAGGCGCGCCGGCTACCGCGGGCGGCGTGTGGCAGCCCTTGCAGGAACGCACCGGGCCGGCCTGCTGGAACGCCTGCAGGCGCTTCAGGTGGCAGCCTTCGCAGAACTGGTGGAACTCGTGCTCGATGTTCACCGCCAGCTGCGGCGACTCCTTGTGGCAGAGCACGCAGGTGCGGCTGCCGCTGGGCGAGGCCGAGGTCGACCTGTCGACGAAGTCGTGATGGCAGGTGACGCAGTTGATGCTGCCGTGGTTGGTGTGGTCGAAGTTCATCGGCAGCAGCGGGTGCTGGCGCACCAGGTGGTCGTGGCCATGCCGCGCGCCGATGACGAAGGCCGCCAGCAGCGGGATGGCCAACAGCAGGTACCCGCGCTTCATAGCAGCGGCAGGTCCACGCTGCCGAGCAGCGCGTAGAGCCCGGCCAGGGCCAGGCCGGCGCAGAGCACGGCAACGCTCAGGCGGCTGGCCAGGTAGGCGCTGTGCCGCCGGCGCCCGCCCTCGGCGTAGTGCGGCGTGGGCCGCGGCAGCAGCGGCCAGGCCAGCGCGGCGAGGCTCAGCGCGCCCCAGAGCGCGGCCTTCCAGGTGGCGCCGCTGTAGTAGCCGGCGCCGATCATGTGTACCGCGGCCAGGGCGACTATGGCCGCGCTCCAGCCGTAGTGCCAGCGGCGGAAATCGACGTGCCTGCGCCAGATGCGCCGGCGCACGGCGGTCAGGCTCACCGGCAGGATCAGCAGCAGGAGCAGGGTCGCGCCGTCGGCGGCGAGCATGTGCCAGGGCGCGCCGGGCAGCAGTTCGTCGAGCACCAGCGGCTCCTCCACCAGCAGCACCGCCACGTGGACGGCCAGCAGCACGGCGGCGGCGAACGACAGGTCGCGGTGCAGCACCATGAAGAACTTGCCGTCGTATCGCGGCCGGGCCATCGGCTTGCCGGTATAGGCGAACAGCAACAGGAACAGCGCCCCGGCGACGAAGCCGGCGACGTTGGCGAAATCCCAGGCCGGGTGCACGCCGGGCATGGCCTGGAACAGGAAGATGGCGGCGAACGGCAGCAGGCAGGCCAGCGCCACGCGCAGGATCAGTGCGAACATGCGGTCAGCCTCCTCTGCGGCCTCGCCCGGGAAAAGCGGCGCAGCGTGCCGCCGCGCGGCACGCTGCGCAAGCCGGCATCAGTGGGCGATGCACACCGACTTGATCTCGGTGTAGGCCTCGACCACCGCGCGGCCGAACTCGCGGCCCATGCCGGACTGCTTGACGCCGCCGAAGGGCATGCTCGGGTCCAGCAGCACGTGGGCATTGACCCAGACGGTGCCGGACTCGATGCGCGGCACCAGGTTCATCGCGCGGGTCAGGTCGTTGGTCCACAGGCTGGCGCCCAGGCCGTACTCGCTGTCGTTGGCCATCTCGATGGCCTCGTCCTCGGTCTTGAACGAAAGCACCGCCAGCACCGGACCGAAGACTTCATTGTGGGCCACGGCCATGTCCTGGGTGACGTCGGCCAGCACGGTGGGGCGGACGAAGTAGCCGTCGCAGTCCATCGGCTCGCCGCCGCAGACCACGCGGGCGCCTTCGCGGCGGGCGGTCTCGATGTGCTTGAGCACCGAGGCCTGCTGCTTGCGCGAGACCAGCGGGGTGATCTGCGAAGTATCGTCCATGCCCTGGCCGATGCTCATGCCGGCGACCACCGCGCCGAGCTTGTCGACGAACTCGGCATAGCGCGACTCGTGCACGTAGAAGCGCGAGGCCGCGGCGCACACCTGGCCGCTGTTGAGCAGGCCGCCCAGCAGCGCGCCCTGCACGGCCTTGTCGATGTCGGCGTCGGCCAGGATGATCATCGGGTTCTTGCCGCCCAGCTCCAGGGCGAAGCGCGTCATGTTCTGCATGGCCGCGATGCCGACGCTGCGGCCCACCGCGGTGGAGCCGGTGAACGAGACCTTGCTGACCAGCTTGTGCGCGGCCAGGCCGCCGCCGATGCGCGCGCCGTCACCGGTCACCAGGTTGAACACGCCGGCCGGCACGCCCGCCTCGAAGGCCAGCTCGGCCAGGCGCAGGGCGGTCAGCGGGGTTTCCGAGGCGGGCTTGATGACCACGGTGTTGCCGGTGGCCAGGGCCGGCATCAGCTTCCACACGGCGATCATCAGCGGGAAGTTCCAGGGCACGATGCCGGCGACCACGCCCACCGGCTCGCGGCGGGTGAAGGCGGTGAACTTCGTCCCCGGCGGCAGCGGGATGGAGACGTCCAGCGACTGGCCCTCGATCTTGGTCGCCCAGCCGGCCATGTAGCGCATGAACTCGACCGTGGCGCCCACGTCGAGCATGCGCGTCAGGTTGATCGACTTGCCCTGGCTCAGGGTTTCCAGCTGGGCCAGTTCCTCGGCGTGCTGCTCCACCAGGTCGGCGAAGCGCAGCAGGATGCGCTCGCGGTCGGCCGGGCGCAGGTCGGACCAGACGCGCGCCTTGAAGGCGGCATGGGCGGACTTCACGGCGCGGTCGAGCATGTCCGTGTCGATATCGGCGATCCGCGCGATGACCTCGCCGGTGGCCGGGTTGAGCACGTCGCTGGTGGGGCCGTCGTAGGCCACCCAGGCGCCGTCGATGAAGCAGCCGTGGCGGCGCTGGAGGAACTCGGCGACCTGCGGCAGGGTTGCGGTGATGCTCATGGTGACTCCTGTTCTTGCGGCCCGCGGGCCAGGCAGGGAACCGCTCGCCGGGAGCGGCCGGGAAAGGTCAGTGCTGCTGGCTGAGCCACAGGCTCAGGGCCTTGCGCTCGTCGGCGTCGGCCAGGCCCTGGTACGGCATGTAGGTGCCCGGCACGGCGGCCTGGGGCTGGGTGACGAAGGCTTCGAGGCTCTCGCGGCTCCAGGCCGCGCCCTTGTCCTTCATCGCCTGGGAATAGCTGAAGCCGGCCAGGGAGCCGGCGTTGCGGCCGATCACCCCATGCAGGTTGGGCCCCATGATGTTGGCGCCGCCGGCATTGGCGGTGTGGCAAACCGAGCAGTCGCGCTCGAAAACGGCCTGGCCCCTGGCGGCCAGGTCATCGGCCAGGGCCAGGCCGGACTGCGCGGCGCCTGCGGCCAGCAGCAGGCCGCAGAGGCCGGTCTTGATTCGGGTTTTCACGGTGAAAAGCATGCAATGGCACTCTCGATCGATTCTCGTCGGCCGCGTCTATGCACGGTCGGTCGAGGACGATTGTCGCCAGGGACGGGAGTGCGGGTGTTTTTCTGTGTGCCAGTCGTGTTGGTGGGGGTGCCAATAAGGCGGCTGCAAGCGGCAAGCTGCAGGCTGCAAGCAAGAGCGGCAAGAGCGGCAAGAGCGGATCGTGCCGGGGCGGCACGGTCGTAGGAGCGGACTCCGTCCGCGATTGGGTTCACCGGCCACGCCGGACGTCCTCGGTGACACGGCCAACGGCGGATAACCGCGAACGGTTATGCGCCCTACGCCACGCGGGGGGCTCTTAGCGCTCTTGCTTGCAGCCTGCAGCTTGCCGCTTGCAGCCCCCCTAATGCACATACCGCTTCCGATACTCCCCCGGCGAAACCCCGAAGCGCGACTTGAACGCCGTGGAGAAGTAGCTGGAGTCCGAGAACCCCCAGGCGTACCCCAGCGCCGAGAGCTTCTGCTCGCCGGCCGCGTTGCGCAGGGATTCGGCGCAGAAGTCCAGGCGGCGGTTCTTGATGTACTGCGCCACCACCAGGCCCTTCTTGGCGAACATGCGGTACAGGCCGCGCACCGACACGCCCACTTCGCGGGCGATCAGTTCCGGGCAGAGTTCCTCGGCGCCGATGTGCTCGTCGATAAAGGCCACCGCCTTGCGGAACAGCCTTTCGTGGCTGTCGCCGTCGGCTTCCGCGCAAGCCAGGGCCGGGCGCAGCAGGCTGACCAGGGCGTCGAGGGTGGCCTCGCTCTCCTGCATGCCCAGGCCGTCCTGGCGGGTGGTTTCGAGGATCAGCGTGTTGGCCAGCACCGCCACCGGCGAGGTGGCCGGGATGCGCCGCGCGCAGTCGATGCCGGAGAAGCGCAGGCCGCGCTCCAGCACCTGGCGCGGGAGGATCAGCGACAGCTGCCGCGAATCGGCCTCGTAGTTCATGTCGCAGGGGCGGTTGGCGTCGATCAGGGTGATGTCGCCGCGCCCCAGCTGGACGCGGTTGCCGTTCTGCTCCATGTGCGCGCGCCCTTCGAGCTGGAATACCGCGAAGAAGTGGCCGTTGCCGCTGGAGCTGATCTCCTTGCTGGTCCGGTACAGGCGCACCTGGGCCATGTCGACGACGCTGAGCTTGATGGCACCGCCCTGGTACTCCCTCAGCTTCCCATGGAAGGCCGGCCCCAGGGTGCGCGCGTCGAAACGCCCGCAGGCCCGGTTGACCTGGCCCAGCCATGCCTCGAAAGCCTCATCCCTGGAAATCGATGAAGGGTTCATGACCTAAAGCCTCATGCACGCATTGTTGTTATCAGCGGACGCTCAGGCCGGCGCCCGTCATGGTCCGGCCCTGGGCCGGCGGTCCCGCAGCGCCGCCTCGGTCCGACGCTTGTGAAGCATGTTTCGAGCCAACCCGGCTCAGGCCAGCCCCCCGAAGCGCCGGTAGAAGCTCTCGCCGGCATCCGGCAAGGGACCGTCGGCGGTCTCCAGGGCGCTGTTCAGCCACACCTCGGCCCTGGCGTACACCAGGCGGTAGAGGTTGCGGCACAGCTGCCGCGCCGCGCGCCCTTCCCAGTCGCCGGGGAGCAGTTCGTCCGGCAGCTGCGGGTCGCGCAGTAGCAATTTGCGATATTCGTGGATCAACAGGGTGCGCGCCAGGAAACAGTCCTGGGCATCCGGCTCGCCCTGCTCGCGCAGCGCCTGCCACAACGGGCGGAACAGGCGGATGAACTCGCTGTAGTGGCGGCCCAGCTCGTCGATCTTCCAGCTCTCGCGCACCTGCAGGCGCATGGCCTTGGAGGCCAGCACCTCCTGGGCGTGGGTCTCGAAGACGATGCTGTCGTCCAGCGCGTCCAGGTCCAGCAGGGTCGCGGTGAGGTCGGCGCGGTCGCAGCGCGGGCAGGCCAGCACGCTCGGGGCGATGGCGCCGAAGCCCTGCCATTCCAGCTCCTCGCGCACCTGCTTGCGCTTGTCCGCCGCCAGTTGCGACAGCAGCACCAGCGTCCAGGCGCCGTCCCAGGCCGGCAGGCCGGGGCTGTAGACGCGCTTGAAGGCCTTCTCGAAACGCCGCCGGCCGGTGCCGGTGAGGCTGTAGTAGCTGCGCCGGCCGACCTTCTCGGCAGTCAGCCAGCCTTCCTTGGTCAGGCGGAAGATCGAGGTGCGGATCAGCCGCTCGTTGATCCCCATGGGTTCCAGCAGGCCGATCAGGCTGCCCAGCCAGACGGTGCCGCCATGGGGTTCGATGGCGTCGCCGTAGAGGGTGATGATCAGCGAACTGGCGCGGATCGGCGTCTGTTCCTGGAAACGGGTGATCAGTTGGTTCAGCGGGGCGAGACTGCTCATGGCTCGGTCGGGCGCGGATAAAGCGCCGACTATACCTGCCCGCCGGGCCGCCTGGCCATTGGAGCGAACCCCTACGAGGCTCATGCGCCCTGCCCCTTCGGACGGAACCCGGAATCGCCCAGGCGCGGGCGCCCCGCCTCCACCGCCGCCAGCGGCTGGCATTCCACCAGGCTGGCCAGGCAGCGCCTGCCCAGTTGCTGGTACTCGGCGGTGCCGCGCTGCTTCCAGGCGACCTCCTGCTCGCTCAACTCGCGCCTGACCGTAGCCGGCGAGCCCATCACCAGGCTCTGCGGCGGGCACTCGAAGCCGGCCTTGACGAAGGCGGTGGCGGCGACGATGCAGCGCTCGCCGATGTGCGCCTTGTCCATCACCACGGCGTTCATGCCCACCAGCGCGTCGGCGCCGATGCGGCAGCCGTGCAGCACGGCGCCATGGCCGATGTGGCCGTTGCGCTCGACCACGGTGTCGCTGTCCGGGAAGCCGTGCATGACGCAGGTGTCCTGCAGGTTGGCGCCCTCCTCCAGGATGATCCGCCCGAAGTCGCCGCGCAGCGCCGCCAGCGGCCCGACGTAGCAGCCGGGGCCGACGATGACGTCGCCGATCAGCACCGCCGTGGGGTGCACGTAGGCGGTCGGGTCGACCACCGGGGTCAGGCCTTCGAGGCTGTAGCAGGGCATCTCAGGCCTCCTCTTCGGGCATGCGAAGGGGGCGCTGCACCCCGGGAGGGCATCCGGCTTCGGCGAGGGATTCCAGCGCGCAGGCGCAGGGGGCGGACGGCATCGAGGCGACTCCTTGTGCACGGCGGCGCCAGGGGCGCCGGCAAGGCGGGACGGGAAAGGGCCCGTCGTGATTCGTTGTCTGGAAAATCTTGTATCACAACAAATTCGATCGTCAATGCACTCAATGCCGTATCACTTCCCGCAACGACGATCGGCACCCCGCCACTCTCCAAGGAGGTATGGCCCTGGACCATAGTTTCCACGGGCCCCTGGGCTGCCTGGCAAGCCCCGCGCCTGGCATGCGCAGCAAATCATAAGACACACAAATCAATTTTATACTTGCTGCCTTGTATCACTTTAGGCATATACTGGGGGCAAGCCAGGTTCCCTTCACGCCCCGGGCGCGGCGAACCGCAGAACAATTCCAATAAGCCGGCCCCCGGCCGTGCGTGCAGCCTGAGGAGCTTTACATGCCTCGTACCCTCGCCGTGCAGGCGCCGGAGGACGGCGTCCGCCTGATCACCCTGCAGCGCCCCGAGGCGCTCAACGCCCTGAACACCGAACTGCTGGGCGAACTGGCGGCGGAACTGGACGCCGCCGAACGCGACGCCGAGACCCGCGCGGTGGTCCTCACCGGCAGCCGCAAGGCCTTCGCCGCCGGCGCCGACATCAAGGAAATGGCCGAGCGCGACCTGGTCGGCATCCTCGATGACCCGCGCGTGGCCCACTGGCAGCGCATCACCGCCTTCGCCAAGCCGCTGGTCGCCGCGGTCAACGGCTTCGCCCTGGGCGGCGGCTGCGAACTGGCGATGCACGCCGACATCCTCATCGCCGGCGAGGACGCCCGCTTCGGCCAGCCGGAAATCAACCTCGGCATCATCCCCGGCGCCGGCGGCACCCAGCGCCTGCTGCGCGCGGTGGGCAAGTCCCTGGCCATGCAGATGGTCCTCACCGGCGAGGCCATAGACGCGCGCCACGCCCTGCGCGCCGGCCTGGTCAGCGAAGTCACCCAGCCCGAACTCACCGTCGAGCGCGCCCTGCAGGTCGCCCGCGTCATCGCGCGCAAGGCGCCGCTGGCGGTGCGCATGGCCAAGGAAGCGCTGCTCAAGGCCCAGGACACGGACCTGGCCAGCGGCCTGCGCTTCGAGCGCCACGCCTTCACCCTGCTGGCCGGCACCGCCGACCGCGAGGAAGGCATCCGCGCCTTCCAGGAAAAACGCCCGGCCCGCTTCCTCGGCCGCTGAGCCCCTTCTTTATATGGACCGATTGATGGAGCGAGCCCGCCCATGACCTTCGAGCACATCCTGTTTTCCATCGAGGACGGCGTCGCCCTCCTCAGCCTGAACCGCCCGGAGCAACTGAACAGCTTCAACGCCACGATGCACGGCGAGGTGCGCGAGGCGCTCAAGTTGGTGCGCCAGAGCGAGGAAGCCCGCGTGCTGCTGCTGACCGGCGAAGGCCGCGGCTTCTGCGCCGGCCAGGACCTGTCCGACCGCAACGTCGCCCCGGGCGCCGAGATGCCCGACCTGGGCGAGTCCATCGAGAAGTTCTACAACCCGCTGATCCGCGCCCTGCGCGACCTGCCGCTGCCGGTGATCTGCGCGGTCAACGGCGTGGCCGCCGGCGCCGGGGCCAACATCCCGCTGGCCTGCGACCTGGTCCTGGCGGCGCGCTCGGCCAGCTTCATCCAGGCCTTCTGCAAGATCGGCCTGATCCCCGACTCCGGCGGCACCTGGACGCTGCCGCGGCTGGTCGGCCTGGCCCGCGCCAAGGCCCTGGCCCTGCTGGGCGAGCGCCTGAGCGCGGAACAGGCCGAGCAATGGGGCCTGATCTACCGTGTGGTGGACGACGCCGCCCTGCGCGAGGAAGCCCTCAAGCTGGCCCGCCACCTGGCCACCCAGCCGACCTACGGCCTGGCCCTGATCAAGCGCAGCCTCAACGCCAGCCTGAACAACAGCTTCGACGAGCAGTTGGAGCTGGAGCGCGACCTGCAGCGCCTGGCCGGGCGCAGCGAGGACTACCGCGAAGGCGTCGGCGCCTTCATGGAAAAACGCACCCCCAGCTTCAAGGGCCGCTGACATGCACGCACTGGATAGCAACGCGCAGGTCGCGGTGATCGGCGCCGGCGCCATGGGCGCCGGCATCGCCCAGGTGGCGGCCCAGGCCGGCCACCCGGTGAAGCTCTACGACAACCGCCCCGGCGCCGCCGCCCAGGCCATCGACGGCATCGACCGCCAGCTCGGCCGCCTGGTGGAGAAAGGCAAGCTCGGCGCCGAGCAGCACAGCGCCACTATCGCGCGCCTGCAGCCGGTGGAAGCCATCGAGGCCCTGGCCGATTCGCGCCTGGTGATCGAGGCCATCGTCGAGAACCTTGAGGTCAAGCGCGGCCTGCTGGGCCAGTTGGAAGCGCTGTGCGCGGCCGACTGCATCCTCGCCAGCAACACCTCCTCGCTGTCCATCACCAGCCTGGCCGCCAGCCTGCGGCACCCCGGGCGGGTGATCGGCATGCACTTCTTCAACCCGGCGCCGCTGATGGCCCTGGTGGAAATCGTCTCGGGCCTGGCCACCTGCCCGGAACTGGCCAAGGCCCTGCACGCCACCGCGCGGAACTGGGGCAAGCAGCCGGTGTACGCCCGCTCCACCCCGGGCTTCATCGTCAACCGCGTGGCCCGCCCCTTCTATGCCGAGAGCCTGCGCCTGCTGCAGGAAGGCGCCGCCGACTGCGCCAGCCTCGACGCCCTGCTGCGCGACGCCGGCGGCTTCCGCATGGGCGCCTTCGAGCTGACCGACCTGATCGGCCACGACGTCAACTACGCGGTGACCTGCTCGGTGTTCGCCGCCTACTACGGCGACTTCCGCTTCCAGCCCTCGCTGATCCAGAAGGAGCTGGTGGACGCCGGCCGCCTGGGCCGCAAGACCGGCCGCGGCTTCTACGACTACGCCGAAGGCGCCGAGCGCCCGCAGGCGGCGGAACTGGACAGCGCCGCCGAAGTCGGCAGCTGCGTCGTCGAAGGCGACCTGGGCGTGGCCCAGCCGCTGGTGCAGCGCCTGAAGGACACCGGGGTGGACGTGATCGAACGCGCCGGCAGCGGCCTGCTGCGCGTCGGCGACGCCGTGCTGGCCCTTTCCGACGGCCGCCTGGCCAGCCAGCGCGCCCGGGAGGACGGCCTGCGCAACCTGGTGCTGTTCGACCTGGCCCTGGACTACGCCAAGGCCTCGCGCATCGCCATCGGCTGGTCTGCCGACACCACCGGCGAGGCCCGCGACCAGGCCGTGGCCCTGCTGCGCCGCGCCGGCCTCAAGGTCACCGCTCTGGCCGACCTGCCGGGCCTGGCCGTGCTGCGCACCGTGGCCATGCTCGCCAACGAGGCAGCGGACGCGGTGCTACAGGGCGTAGGCTCGGCAGCTGATATCGACCTGGCCATGCGCGCCGGGGTGAACTACCCGCGCGGCCCGCTGGCCTGGGCGGAAGCCATCGGCGTCGGCTACGTGCTGAACACCCTGGACAACCTGCAGCGCAGCTACGGCGAGGAGCGCTACCGCCCCTCCCTGCTGCTGCGCCGCAAGCACGCCGAAGGGAGCCGCCTGCATGACTGAACGCACCCCCGAACAACTGGCCCGCGCCTGCGCCGACGCCATGTTCAGCCGCGACCAGGCCACCCAGCGCCTGGGCATCGTCCTGCTCGACGCCGGCCCCGGCAGCGCGCAGCTGCGCATGCCGGTGCGCGAGGACATGATCCAGGGCCACGGCACCTGCCACGGCGGCTTCCTCTTCGCCCTGGCCGACTCGGCCTTCGCCTTCGCCTGCAACAGCTACGACGAGGCCACCGTGGCCATCGGCTGCAGCATCGACTACGTGGCCCCGGCGCGCCTGGGCGACCAGCTCACCGCCACCGCCAGCGAGCAGAGCCGCAGCGGCCGCACCGGCAACTACGACGTACGGGTGGTGAACCAGCATGGAGCGCTGGTCGCCCTGTTCCACGGCAAATCCTACAAAGTGCGCGGCACCGTGCTGGCGCAGGAGACCCCCGAATGACTAACGCCATTCCCAGCGACGCCCTGATCATCGATGCGGTCCGCACGCCCATCGGCCGCTACGCCGGCGTCCTTTCCGCGGTGCGCGCCGACGACCTCGCCGCCATCCCGCTGCGGGCCCTGGTGCAGCGCCACCCGGAACTGGACTGGAGCGCCATCGACGACGTCATCCTCGGCTGCGCCAACCAGGCCGGCGAAGACAACCGCAACGTCGCGCACATGGCCTCGCTGCTGGCCGGCCTGCCGACCAGCGTGCCCGGCACGACGATCAACCGCCTGTGCGGCTCGGGCCTGGACGCCATCGGCAACGCCGCCCGCGCCCTGCGCTGCGGCGAGGCCGGGCTGATGCTCGCCGGCGGCGTCGAGTCCATGTCCCGCGCGCCCTTCGTGATGGGCAAGGCCGAGCAGGCCTTCGGCCGGACCGCGGAAATCTTCGACACCACCATCGGCTGGCGCTTCGTCAACAAGCTGATGAAGGCGCAGTTCGGCATCGACTCCATGCCGGAAACCGCGGAGAACGTCGCCGAGCAATTCAACGTCTCCCGGGCCGACCAGGACGCCTTCGCCCTGCGCAGCCAGCACAAGGCCGCCGCCGCCCAGGCCCGCGGCCGCCTGGCGAAGGAGATCGTCCCGGTGGAGATCCCGCAGCGCAAGGGCCCGGCGAAGATCGTCGAGCACGACGAGCACCCGCGCGGCGACACCACCCTGGAGCAGTTGGCCAGGCTCGGCACGCCCTTCCGCGAAGGCGGCAGCGTCACCGCCGGCAACGCCTCGGGGGTCAACGACGGCGCCTGCGCCCTGCTCCTGGCCAGCCCGGCGGCCGCCCAGCGCCACGGCCTGAAGGCCCGCGGCCGGGTGGTCGGCATGGCGGTGGCCGGCGTCGAGCCGCGGATCATGGGCATCGGCCCGGTGCCGGCGACGCGCAAGGTGCTGGAGCTGACCGGCCTGTCGCTGAACGACATGGACGTGATCGAACTCAACGAGGCCTTCGCCGCCCAGGGCCTGGCCGTGCTGCGCGAGCTGGGCCTGGCCGACGACGACGCGCGGGTCAACCCCAACGGCGGCGCCATCGCCCTGGGCCACCCCCTGGGCATGAGCGGCGCGCGCCTGGTCACCACCGCCCTGCACGAGCTGGAGGAACGCGGCGGCCGCTACGCCCTGTGCACCATGTGCATCGGCGTCGGCCAGGGCATCGCCATGGTCATCGAACGGCTCGGCGGCTGAGCCGGGCAGGCAGAACAAAGATTCTGGCCAAGGCCACAAAGACCGGAACCGGCGGGGGCGGTATGCTGCCCCCATGACACTCGCAGCCCGCACGCGGGCTGGCGTACAAGAACAAATCGAGTGAAACCATGAATATGTACCATGATGCCGAACGTGCCCTGCTCGACCCGCTGGAGACCGCCAGCGTCGATGAACTGCGCCAGCACCAGCTGCAGCGCCTGCGCTGGAGCCTGAAGCACGCCTACGAGAACGTCCCGCTGTACCGCAAGCGCTTCGACGAGGCCGGCGTGCACCCCGACGACCTGAAAACCCTCGACGACCTGGCGAAGTTCCCCTTCACCGGCAAGAACGACCTGCGCGACAACTACCCCTACGGCATGTTCGCCGTGCCCCAGAGCGAGATCGTGCGCCTGCACGCCTCCAGCGGCACCACCGGCAAGCCCACGGTGGTCGGCTACACGCAGAACGACATCGACACCTGGGCCAACGTGGTGGCGCGCTCGATCCGCGCCGCCGGCGGGCGCAAGGGCGACAAGGTCCACGTGTCCTACGGCTACGGCCTGTTCACCGGCGGCCTGGGCGCCCACTACGGCGCCGAGCGCCTGGGCTGCACCGTGATCCCGATGTCCGGCGGCCAGACCGAGAAGCAGGTCCAGCTGATCCGCGACTTCCAGCCGGACATCATCATGGTCACCCCCTCCTACATGCTCAACCTGGCCGACGAGATCGAGCGCCAGGGCATCGACCCGCACAGCCTCAAGCTGCGCCTGGGCATCTTCGGCGCCGAGCCCTGGACCGCCGAGCTGCGCCGCGCCGTGGAAGAGCGCCTGGGCATCACCGCCCTGGACATCTACGGGCTGTCCGAGATCATGGGCCCGGGCGTGGCCATGGAATGCGCCGAGACCAAGGACGGCCCGACCGTCTGGGAAGACCACTTCTACCCGGAGATCATCGACCCGGCCACCGGGCAAGTGCTGCCCGACGGCGAATACGGCGAGCTGGTGTTCACCTCGCTGTCCAAGGAAGCGCTGCCGATGATCCGCTACCGCACCCGCGACCTGACCCGCCTGCTGCCGGGCACCGCGCGGCCGATGCGGCGCATCGACAAGATCACCGGGCGCAGCGACGACATGCTGATCATCCGCGGGGTGAACGTGTTCCCCACGCAGATCGAGGAGCAGGTGCTGAAAGTAAAACAGCTAGCAGAAGTCTACGAGATACACCTGTATCGCAATGGCAACATGGACAGCATGGACGTGCACGTGGAACTCAAGCACGACCTGCAGCTCGACGCCGAGCAGCAGAAGCAGGTGGCCAACGAGCTGAGCAAGCAGGTCAAGACGCACATCGGCATCAGCGCGCGCATCCTGATCCAGCCCTTCCACAGCCTCAAGCGCTCCGAAGGCAAGGCCTGCCACGTGTTCGACAAGCGCAACCAGGGCTGATCGCCCGTTCCACGAAAAACCCCGCTGCGGCGGGGTTTTTCATTGGCCCGCGGCGCCACACCCTGTAGGAGCGAGCTTGCTCGCGAACGCTCTTAAGCGGCCCAGGTTCGTGAGCAAGAACTAGGCGCCCCCCTCGCTCCCACGAAAAGCGCAGCCTCCTGCAACATCCCGTCACGAACTCCTGCCGCTCCACCCTCCCCAGCCCGCGCGCCCTGGGGGACAATCCATTCGCGACACGTAATTTTATATTTAATTAGAATTTACGTATCACACAAACGCCTCGACAACCTCACAACAACAGAGAGCGCGCCATGACCCTGCCCCTGGAACGGCTCCGGGAACACCCGGACTTCCTCCTTCTCGTCCGCCGCAAGCAACGCCTCACCTGGACGCTCACCGCCACCCTGCTGCTGGCCTACTACGGCTTCGTCCTGCTGGTGGCCTTCGCCCCCGGCCTGCTGGGCCGCCCGCTCGCCGGCGGGGTGACCAGCGTGGGCATGCTCGCCGGCGTCGGCCTGATCCTGCTCTCGGTGCTGCTCACCGGCCTCTACGTGCACCGGACCAACAAGGTGCTGGACCCGCTGAACGACAGGCTCAAGCAGGAGGCCCAGGCATGAAGGCGCTGCTCCTGCTCGCCGGCGTGACGCTGGCCGAACCGGCCCTGGCCGCCGGCGCCGAACGGCCGCTGAACTGGCACGCCATCGGCCTGTTCCTGGCCTTCGTCCTGTCCACCCTGGCCATCACCCGCTGGGCCGCCCTGCGCACCCGCTCGGCGGCCGACTTCTACACCGCCGGCGGCGGCCTGAGCGGCATGCAGAACGGCCTGGCGATCGCCGGCGACATGATCTCCGCGGCGTCCTTCCTGGGCATCTCGGCGATGATGTTCGCCAGCGGCTACGACGGCCTGCTCTACGCCCTGGGCGTGCTCGCCGGCTGGCCGATCATCCTGTTCCTGATCGCCGAGCGCCTGCGCAACCTGGGCAAGTACACCTTCGCCGACGTGGTCTCCTACCGCCTGGAGCAGGCGCCGATCCGCATCACCGCCGCCTTCGGCACCCTGATCGTGGCGCTGCTGTACCTGGTGGCGCAGATGGTCGGCGCCGGCAAGCTGATCGAGCTGCTGTTCGGCCTGAGCTACCTGCAGGCGGTACTGGTGGTGGGCGCGCTGATGGTCTGCTACGTGACCTTCGGCGGCATGCTGGCCACCACCTGGGTGCAGATCATCAAGGCCGTGCTGCTGCTCTCGGGCACCAGTTTCATGGCCTTCATGGTGCTGCGCCATTTCGGCTTCAGCAGCGAGGCGATGTTCGCCGCCGCCACCGAAGTGCACGCCAAGGGCGTGGCCATCATGGCCCCCGGCGGCCTGCTGGCGAACCCGGTGGACGCCATCTCCCTGGCCCTGGGCATGATGTTCGGCACCGCCGGCCTGCCGCACATCCTGATGCGCTTCTTCACCGTCAGCGACGCCCGCGAGGCGCGCAAGAGCGTGTTCTACGCCACCGGCTTCATCGGCTACTTCTACCTGCTGCTGATCGCCGTGGGCTTCGGCGCCATCGTCATGGTCGGCAACGACCCGGCCTTCCGCACCGCCGAGGGCGCCCTGATCGGCGGCGGCAACATGGTCGCCGTGCACCTGGCCCAGGCGGTGGGCGGCAACCTGTTCCTCGGCTTCATCTGCGCGGTGACCTTCGCCACCATCCTCGCGGTGGTCGCGGGCCTGGCGCTGTCCGCCGCCTCGGCGGTGTCCCACGACCTCTACGCCTGCGTGCTGCGCAAGGGCCAGGCCAGCGAGGCCGAGGAAATGCGCGTGTCGCGCCTGGCCACCCTGGGCATCGGCGTGCTGGCGGTGATCCTCGGCGTGCTCTTCGAGTCGCAGAACATCGCCTTCCTCTCCGGCCTGGTGCTGGCCATCGCCGCCTCGGTGAACTTCCCGGTGCTGTTCCTCTCGATGTTCTGGAAGGGCCTGACCACCCGCGGCGCCGTGGCCGGCAGCCTGGCCGGGCTGTGCAGCGCCATCGCCCTGCTGGTGCTCGGCCCGCCGGTGTGGGTGGCGGTGCTGGGCAACGCCGAGGCGGTGTTCCCCTACAGCAACCCGGCGCTGTTCTCCATGAGCGCGGCCTTCCTCGCCGCCTGGGGGTTCTCCGTGAGCGACCGCTCGGCGCGGGCGGAGGCGGAGCGCGGGCGCTACCTGGGGCAGTTCATCCGGTCGATGACGGGAATTGGGGCGGCGGTGGCCAGTCGGCATTGAGAGGTAAGGTTTGGCTTCATCGTCAAGCGGACCTCTGCTCCCTCTCCCTAACCCTCTCCCTGAAGGGAGAGGGGACTGTCCTCTGCCTGTTGAGGCATCCGAGTACTCCTGTAGCCTCCGGCTGACGCATGACTTCCCATCCACGCCGAACGGCCCCCTCTCCCTTCAGGGAGAGGGCTGGGGAGAGGGAACCCAATTCCCATCAAACACCAAAAACATCCAGTTCACTCCCCGACCACTCATCACCTCTCTCCCCATCCCCGTCGATCCTCCCCCACCCTGAACGACTATCAATCGACCCCACGGGAGACCCACCTCCCCCCAAAACAGCAAAGGGAGCCCCACCATGAACTACGTCGATGGCTTCATCGTCCCCGTCCCCACCGCCAACCGCGAGGCCTACGCCGAGCTGGCCCGCCAGGCGGCCGTGGTGTTCAAGGAACACGGCGCGCTCAGCGTCGTCGAGTGCTGGGGCGACGACGTCCCCGAAGGCAAGGTGACTTCCTTCCCCATGGCCGTGAAACGCAAGGACGACGAGGCCGTGGTGTTCTCCTGGATCACCTGGCCGTCCCGCGAGGTACGTGACGCCGGGATGAAGAAGGTGATGGAGGACCCACGCCTGAAGGACAACTTCCAGTCCATGCCCTTCGACGGCCAGCGCATGATCTTCGGCGGCTTCCAGGTGATAGTCGACGCCTGAACCGACAGCGGCGCCCGCCCCGGCGGGCGCCATCGGAAACATTCAATCAAGAACGATCAATATTTTACGTATCGCTTTACCAGCCTCCGCTCGTCACTCCAGCATTGCGCCGACGCACTGGGAAGCCCCCGGCCTCCCGGACGACCAATAACGCCGCTAAACCCCAATTTTCCAGCCAGATAGCGGCATATTCCTACGCTCATCCGCCCCAAACCGCCCATCGGCGATCGCTCCCCTCCCCGCGCCTACTCCCAAAGCGATACAAAAAACACATTCGACACACTATTTAGTGTTAGACATTGGTTTCTGTATCATTTAAAAATAGCGCCATGGCCAAGGCCTCCCCCACAACAGAACAAAGGCTGGAGACACAGCATGTACGCACAACTGGTCGAGACTGGCGTCAAGCGCGTCAAGGCGCTCGAGGAAATGTCCCCCGAGGAACGCGCCTTCCAGGAGAAGATCGACGCCGAGATCAAGATCGAGGCGAAGAACTGGATGCCCGACGCCTACCGCCAGACCCTGATCCGCCAGATTTCCCAGCACGCCCACTCGGAGATCGTCGGCATGCTGCCGGAGGGCAACTGGGTGACCCGCGCGCCGACCCTCAAGCGCAAGCTGCAGCTGATGGCGAAGATCCAGGACGAGGCCGGCCACGGCCTGTACCTGTACAGCGCCATGGAAACCCTCGGCGCCGACCGCGACGAAGAGATCGCCAAGCTGCACAGCGGCCGCGCCAAGTACTCGAGCATCTTCAACTACCCGACGCTGAACTGGGCCGACATGGGCGCGGTGGGCTGGCTGGTGGATGGCGCCGCCATCGTCAACCAGGTGGTGCTGCAGCGCACCTCCTACGGCCCCTACTCGCGGGCGATGATCCGCATCTGCAAGGAAGAGAGCTTCCACCAGCGCCAGGGCTACGAAATCCTCCTGACCATGATGCGCCACGGCACCCAGGCGCAGAAGGACATGGTCCAGGACGCCATCGACCGCCTCTGGTGGCCGGCGCTGATGATGTTCGGCCCCAGCGACGAGCACTCCCCCAACAGCGCCCAGTCCATGGCCTGGAAGATCAAGCGGCAGAGCAACGACGAGCTGCGCCAGCGCTTCGTCGACCAGACCGTGCCGCAACTGGAGCTGCTCGGCTGCACCGCCCCCGACCCGCACCTGAAGTGGAACGAGGAACGCGGCCACTACGACTTCGGCGAAATCCAGTGGGAAGAGTTCTACGAAGTGCTCAAGGGCAATGGCCCGTGCAACGCCGAGCGCATCGCCACCCGCCGCAACGCCATCGAGAGTGGCGCCTGGGTCCGCGAGGCCGCGGTCGCCCATGCCCGGAAAAAACAACAGAAACGCGACGCCGCCTGAGCCGCGAGGAGATAACCGCCATGGCTGAATGGACCCTTTTCGAAGTCTTCGTGCGCAGCAAGCACGGCCTGAACCACAAGCACGTCGGCAGCGTGCACGCCGCCGATGCCGCGATGGCCATCGAGAACGCCCGCGAGCTCTACACCCGCCGCAACGAAGGCGTGAGCCTCTGGGTGGTGCCCTCGGCGCTGATCACCGCCTCCTCCCCCGACGAGAAGGACCCGCTGTTCGACCCGGCGCAGGACAAGGTCTACCGCCACGCCAGCTTCTACGAGCTGCCGCCCGAAGTCGGCCACATGTGAGATCGCGTGCATGAACCCGCATAACGACAAGATCGAATACCTGCTGCGCCTCGCCGACAGCGCCCTGATCCAGGGCCAGCGCCTGTGCGAATGGTGCGGCCGCGCCCCGGCCCTGGAAGAAGAGCTGGCGCTGATGAACGTCGGCCTAGACCTGGTCGGCCAGGCGCGCAACTGGTACGAGTACGCCGCGCAGCTGCTGGACGACGGCCGCGACGCCGACCACCTGGCCTTCCGCCGCGACGAGCGCGCCTTCCGCAACCTGCTGCTGGTCGAGCAGCCCAACGGCGACTTCGCCGTGACCATGACCAAGCAGTTCCTCTACGACGCCTGGCACTTCCACGTGCTCCGCCAGCTGAGCGACTCCAGCGACGCGCGCATCGCCGCCATCGCCGCCAAGGCGCTGAAGGAAGTCACCTACCACCTGCGCCGCTCCGGCGAGTGGGTCGAGCGCCTGGGCGACGGCACCGAGGAAAGCCACGCGCGCATGCTGGCGGCGATTCCGCAGGTCTGGCGCTTCACCGTCGAGATGACTAACGCGGATGAGGTGGAACAGCGCCTGTTCGCCGAGGGTGTGGCGCCCAACCCGGAAGAGCTGGCCGCCGCCTGGCGCGCCAAGGTCGCCGACATCTTCGCCAGCGCCACCCTGCCGCTACCCGAGCCCGCGGTGAACTTCTACCTCAGCGGCCGCCGCGGCCTGCACACCGAGCACCTGGGCATCCTCCTGGCCGAGATGCAGTTCCTCCAGCGGGCCTACCCCGATGCGACCTGGTGAGCTGATCGCCAGCGACCGCGGCGCGCGCCCGGGCTCCGCCGACGACCTCGGCCAGGCCTGGCGCGTGCTGGGCCAGGTGATGGACCCGGAGGTGCCGGTGATCAGCGTGGTCGACCTGGGCATCGTCCGCGGCCTGGACTGGCAGGACGGGCACCTGCACGTGGTGGTCACCCCCACCTACTCCGGCTGCCCGGCCACCGAGGTCATCGAGCAGGATATCCAGCACGCCCTGGAGCATGCCGGCTTCGCCGCGCCGCTTCTGGAGCGGCGCCTGGACCCGGCCTGGACCACCGACTGGATCAGCGACGCCGGGCGCCAGGCGCTGCGCGAGTACGGCATCGCCCCGCCGGCCGGCAGCACCAGCAAGCGCAGCCTGCTCGGCGAGACGCCGGAAGTGCGCTGCCCGCAGTGCGGCAGCCTGCACACCGAGCAGCTCAGCCAGTTCGGCTCCACCGCCTGCAAGGCGCTGTACCGCTGCGTCGATTGCCGCGAGCCCTTCGACTACTTCAAGTGCATCTGAGCGGCGCCGCCGCCGGAGAAGAACAATGAGCAAGTTCCACAGCCTGAAAATCAAGGAAGTGCGTCCGGAGACCCGCGACGCCGTGTCCATCGCCTTCGACGTCCCCCGGGACCTGCAGGACAGCTTCCGCTTCGAGCAGGGCCAGCACCTGGTGGTGCGCGCCCAGCTGGACGGCGAGGAAGTGCGCCGCTCCTACTCCATCTGCAGCGGCGTCAACGACGGCGAGCTGCGCGTGGCCATCAAGCGCGTGCCCGGCGGGCGTTTCTCGGCCTACGCCAACGAAGCGCTGAAGCCCGGCGCCAGCCTGGAAGTGATGCCCCCGGCCGGCCACTTCAACGTGCCGCTGGACGCGGCGCGCCACGGCAACTACCTGGCGGTGGCCGCCGGCAGCGGCATCACGCCGATCCTGTCGATCGTCAAGACCACCCTGGAAGCCGAGCCGCACAGCCGCGTCACCGTGCTCTACGGCAACCGTTCCAGCAACGCCGCGATGTTCCGCGAGCAGCTGGAGGACCTGAAGAACCGCTACCTGCAGCGCCTCAACCTGATCTTCGTGTTCAGCCGCGAGCAGCAGGACGTGGACCTGTACAACGGCCGCATCGACGCCGACAAGTGCGGCCAGCTGTTCAGCCGCTGGCTGAACGTGAAGCACCTCGACGCCGCCTTCATCTGCGGCCCGCAGGCGATGACCGAGACCGTGCGCGACCAGCTCAGGGCCAACGGCATGCCGGCCGAGCGCATCCACTTCGAACTGTTCGCCGCCGCCGGCAGCGAAAGCAGGCGTGAAGCCCGCCAGGCCGCCGCCGCGACCGACAGTGGCAAGAGCCAGGTCACCGTGATCAGCGACGGCCGCGAGCTGTCCTTCGAACTGGCGCGCAACAGCGTCAGCGTGCTCGACGCCGGCAACGCCCAGGGCGCCGAACTGCCCTACTCCTGCAAGGCCGGCGTGTGCTCGACCTGCAAGTGCAAGGTGATCGAAGGCGAGGTGGAGATGGACAGCAACTTCGCCCTGGAGGACTACGAGGTGGCGGCCGGCTACGTGCTGAGCTGCCAGAGCTTCCCGCTGACCGACAAGGTGGTCCTCGACTTCGACCAGCTCTGACCCGCTCTTCGTAGGATGGGTTGAGCTTGCGAAACCCATGCGGTCACGGCGATGGGTATCGCTTCGCTCCACCCATCCTACGCGGTCTCCATGTAGGAGCGCGCCCTGTGCGCGAATCGCGGGCAGGGCCCGCTCCTACAACAGATTGACGTTTCACCGCCTCGTGCCCACAAGGCCCCCGGCGTCCCTATCCGGCGGCTTCGTACCGCCACCGTTCCAACACGCCGCCGCGGCCCACCCGGCGCGGCGGTCACCGGCCCCGGCCGGCACCCTTGCGTACCTTTTGGAGGATAGAGTGATGGCCCAAGAGCCCACCCTGCAGAGTTTCATCGGCGGCCGCTGGATCGGCCAGCATGGCGCCCAGGCGCTGCGTAGCGCCCTCGACGGCCAACTGATCGCGCGCACCCACGAAGAGGCCCTGGACTTCGCCGAAGCCATGGCCCACGCCCGCCAGCAGGGCCTGGCCACGCTCATGGCCATGGACTTCCAGCAGCGCGCCCAGCGCCTCAAGGCCCTGGCCCTGTACCTGACCGAGCGCAAGGAGCAGCTCTACGAGATTTCCCGGCACACCGGCGCCACCCGCGCCGACAGCTGGATCGACATCGAGGGCGGCGCCGGCACCCTGTTCGCCTACGCCGGCGTCGGCGGCCGCGAGCTGCCCTCCGGCAACGTGGTCCACGAAGGCCCGGCCATGCCCCTGGGCAAGACCGGCAAGTTCGCCGGCAGCCACATCCTGGTGCCGCGCGGCGGCATCGCCGTGCACATCAACGCCTTCAACTTCCCGATCTGGGGCATGCTGGAGAAGTTCGCGCCGAGCTTCCTGGCAGGCATGCCCTGCATCGTCAAGCCGGCCACCGCCACCAGCTACGTGACCGAAGCCGCCGTGCGCCTGATGCACGAATCCGGCCTGCTGCCGGCCGGCAGCCTGCAGCTGATCATCGGCGGCACCGGCGACCTGCTGGACCGCCTGCAGGGCCAGGACATCGTCACCTTCACCGGCTCGGCCGACACCGCCGCCAAGCTGCGGGTGAACCCCAACCTGATCCGCAACTCGGTGCCGTTCAACGCCGAGGCCGACTCGCTGAACTGCGCCATCCTGGCCCCGGACGTGACCCCGGACGACGAGGAATTCGACCTCTTCGTCAAGGAAGTGGCCCGCGAGATGACCGTCAAGGCCGGGCAGAAATGCACCGCCATCCGCCGCGCCATCGTCCCCGCCAGGCACATCGACGCGGTGGCCGAGCGCCTGCGTGATCGCCTCGCCAAGGTGGTGGTCGGCGACCCGGCGGTGGAGGGCGTGAAGATGGGTGCCCTGGCCTCCCACGCCCAGCAGGCCGACGTCGCCGAGCGCGTGGAAGCCCTGCTGCAGTCCAGCGAGCTGCTGTTCGGCGCGAAGGACGGCTTCGCCCCGCGCGGCGAAGGTGTGAACGAAGGCGCCTTCTTCGCCCCGACCCTGCTGCGCAGCCGCGACCCGCACGCCGAGGGCGGCGCCCACGACATCGAGGCCTTCGGCCCGGTGAGCACCCTGATGGCCTACGACGACCTCGACGAAGCCATCGCCCTGGCCGCCCGCGGCAAGGGCAGCCTGGTGGCCAGCCTGATCACCCGCGATCCGCTGGTGGCGGCGAAAGTGGTGCCGGCCATGGGCGCCCTGCACGGCCGCCTGCACATCCTCGACCGCGAATCGGCGGCCGAGTCCACCGGCCACGGCTCGCCGCTGCCGGTGCTCAAGCACGGCGGCCCCGGCCGCGCCGGCGGCGGCGAGGAGCTGGGCGGCCTGCGCGCGGTCAAGCACTACCTGCAGCGCACCGCGGTACAGGGCTCGCCGACCATGCTGATGGCGGTCACCGGCGAATACGTGCGCGGCGCCAAGGTCTACGAGACCGAAGTACACCCGTTCCGCCGCTACTTCGACGAGCTGAAGATCGGCGAGTCGCTGCTGACCCACCGCCGCACCGTCACCGAGGCCGACCTGGTCAACTTCGGCTGCCTGTCGGGCGACCACTTCTACATGCACTTCGACGAACTGGCGGCCAAGGACTCGCAGTTCGGCAAGCGCATCGCCCACGGCTACTTCGTGCTCTCGGCAGCCGCCGGCCTGTTCGTCTCCCCCGGCGTCGGCCCGGTGCTGGCCAACTACGGCCTGGACACCCTGCGCTTCATCAACCCGGTGGGCATCGGCGACACCATCCAGGCCCGCCTGACCTGCAAGCGCAAGATCGACCAGGGCAAGAAGAGCCCCAAGGGCGAGCCCCAGGGCGTGGTGGCCTGGGACGTGGAAGTCACCAACCAGCTCGGCGAGCTGGTGGCCAGCTACGACATCCTCACCCTGGTGCTCAAGCGCGCCTGATCGTCGCCAACTCCGGTGTCACCCTCGACCGGCCTGCGGGCCGGTCTTTTTTTGCGTTCGCGCGCGGTTGCCCGTGCCACCGGGGCGTCCGGCGTGGCCGATGCCAATCGCGGACGGAGTCCGCTCCTACGACCGTGCTTCCCTGGAACTGTAGGAGCGGGCCCTGCCCGCGATTCGCGCGCAGGGCGCGCTCCTACAGGGGCACGGTGTTGGGCGAGGCGTAGGAGCGGACTCCGTCCGCGATCATCCGTCGCTTTATTCACCGCCACCTACGGCTGCCGCGGCGCCTGCCGTTCGGCCACGGCGCGGAGGGTGCGCAGGGTATCCAGCGGCGCGTCGACGACGAAGCTGTCGGCCAGCCAGGACGGTACGCTGCCGCCGGGTTCCGCGCGCATCTGGTAGGTCACCCGGGTGCGTCCGTCGCCCAGCGGCGCCAGGCTCCAGATGCCGCTCAACTGGCGCACGCGGATCTGCCCCGGCACGGCCGGCAGGTAGTCCGGCAGCGCGCGGATGTCCCGCAGCAGGCCGCCGTCGGCGGTGCGCCGGGTGGTCACCTGCAGCACCATGTCGCGCGGCTGCACCGGCCAGGGCAGCTGGGTGCGCATGTACAGCCAGACGTCGTCGCCGCTGGCCTTCAGCAAGCGCAGTTCGGCGCAGGCGTACAGCCACTTGCAGGCCACCCGCAGGTTCTCCTGCAGGTCGGCCAGCGTGCCCACGTCGGCGCGCATGTCCGCCACGCCACGGTAGCTCTGGTAGCGCGAGCCGGGCACCGCGGTCAGGTAGACGCGGATGCCGTCCTCGTCACGGGCCAGGCGCCAGTGTTCCCGGGGCGCCGCCTGCAGCGCGGTGGCGACCAGCAGCAGCCCCGCCAGCCAGGCTTTCACACCCCACCCCCGCCCCCCAGGCGCTGGCGCAGGCCGGCGGCCATGGACTGCAGGGCCTCCGGCGGGTTGTGGCCGATCAGCAGGTAGGCGTGGCCGGCGTCCTGCCAGTACACCAGGTTCATGCCCTCGCGGCGCTCCTGCTGCGGCGCGGCGGCGCGGCCGTCGCTGCGGGTGATGCACAGCGCCATGGGGCCGTAGCGCTCGTCCAGGTAGGTGAGCTGGGCGATGGGGATGCCGTCGTACTCCAGTATCTGCGCGCGGCGCAGCTGGGCGCCCTCCAGGGCCAGGTCCGGCGCCGGCAGCGCCAGGCCCAGGCGCTCGCCCACCGTGGCCAGCTGGGCCTGGTGGACGGCCGGGTCGCCGGGCAGGTGGTCGAGGGTCTGCACGGTGTACAGCGACATGTAGTCGGCCACCCGCTGGCGCCAGTTGAAGTATTCCTCGTGGTGCAGCGGCAGGCCGCCGAGCAGCAGGCGGTCCAGGGCCATGCCCAGCACCAGGCAGGCCGCCGCGGCCAGCGCCAGGCCACGGCGGCGCGGCGCCCGTGGCTGCGCCAGCGGCAGGCTGGCCAGGCCGGCGCCCAGGCGCTCCAGCGGGGCGCGCTCCAGCAGCGCGTCGAAGGCCTCGGCCAGGCCCTGGCCACCGCAGCAGAGGCTGTCGAAACGCTGGGCCAGCTCGGCGTCGGCGGCTATCCGCGCCTCGACTTCGCGGGCCTGTTCGGCGTCCAGCTCGCCGTCGATGAAGGCGACCAGGGTCTCGTCGGAAACCCGCGGGCCTGTGCCATGTTCGTTCATCGCCGTCCTCCCCTGGCCGGTTCCGCGTCCGGCACCGCGGCTTCCGCCAGTTTCAAGCGTGCCGCCGCCAGGCGGCTCATCACCGTGCCCACCGGCACCCCGAGGATGTCCGCCACCTCGCGGTAGCTGAGCCCCTCGACATAGGCCAGGAACAGCGTCTCGCGCTGCGCTTCCGGCAGCGCCGCCACGCGCCGCAGCACCTGGCTGGCGAGCACCTCGGCCTGGGCCTGGCGCTCGCCGTCGAACACCAGTTCGCTCTCCGCGTCCACCACCCCGTGGCCGCTGCGCACCCGCCGCGCGCGCACCTCGTTGAGCCAGATCGAACGCAGGATGGTGAACAACCAGCGGTCCAGGCGGCTGCCGGCGCTGAACCGGGCAGCGCGCTCCAGCGCCCTCACGCAGGTGGCCTGCACCAGGTCGTCGGCGACGTGGGGCTGGTGCGCCAGGACCATGGCGTAGCGCCACAGGCGCGCCAGGTACTGGCCGATCTCGGCGCGAATATCCGCAGGTTGTGCGATGGTCGCCTCCGCTGGGCTGCGCGGCCGCCGCGACGGCGGGCCGGGTGGATGACGCTCGGGCACGACGACCGGGGTCCGCGGGTGCTCCCATGCCAGCGGCCGCAGCGTCTGGCTAGGCTCGTTCATAGGGACGCGGACCCGGCTATCGCCCGGGCCAGGTCGCGGTATTCCTCGCACCCCGTGCCGCAGAGCCCCTGGATGTTGCGCAACTGCTCGCGGGCCAGGTCCAGGCGCCCCTGGGTCACGTAGGCCTCGCCCAGGTACTCGCGCACCTTGGCGTACTTCGGATCGAGGCGTACCGATTGCAGATAGTAGCCGATGCCTTCGTCCACGCGACCCAGCTTGCGCGTGGCGTAGCCGCGGTAGTTGAGCGCCTCGGCGGTGTCGGGCCGGCGCAGGGTGTCCAGCAGCGCCAGGGCCTCCTGGTAGCGCCCGGCCTTGGCCAGGCGGTAGGCGTAGGCGGTGCGGTCGGCGTCGCCCAGGCGGGCGCTGGTCTGCTCGACGCAGCGCTCTTCAGTACGGTCGCGGACCTGGCCGGCCGGGCAATCGGGCGCGGCCTGGGACCTGTCGTCATCGTCGCTGCCGCCACCACCATCGGCACGCAGCGGGCCGCCGGAAAGCGCGGCGCCCAGGCAGGCCAGCAACAGCAGCAGTGGTAGGCGGAAGGCGGGGCGCGGGGTCATTTCGGCAATCTCCTGGCAATCACGAAGGTGGCCAGGAGTGAACACCCCAGCGCGGGGCGTTATTCGACGCGCACGGCGATTTTCCGCCCGTTCGTCGGGGTTGCCCGTGGGGCGGAAGAGCCTTTGCGGTTACCCGCCGTTGGCGGGGATGCCTGGGTCTTACGCAGCTGGGTTAAGAGCGCCCTCTCCCCAACCCTCTCCCGCAAGCGGGAGAGGGGGCTGTCCTGAGCGAAGGGAAAATCCTGAGTCATCCTGAAACGCCTATCTATCACCGTCATTCCCGCGAACGCGGGACGCGGCTCCATCGCGAACAGCGCTTGCGCTGGCCCGAAGGGGAATAACCCAGTGACTGGCGGGTTCGCGAGCAAGAACTAGGCGTCCCCCTCGATCCTACGAAGAGCCGTGCCGCTCTTGATTTTGGACTTCCAGCGAAACAACCGAGCGCACCGGAACGCCCCTTCAGAAGGCCGAGCGAAACCGGCGCTCAGGAGGTCATGCGACATGGATGTCGCGAGAGCCCCGATCAGCACAGGGACGTGCTGTCGGGGCGGGCCTCCGTGGCGGGGGAATTCGCGAGGGTAGCCCGGCTCCATCGGGCCCGTATGTCGGGGCATGTAGAGGACAAGCACATGGGTAACAAATGAGTTCAGTCACATGGGTGACACTCGCATCGTCAGGTATCGATCATTTCGCTCGTGTTCGTCCAG
>NZ_FZPC01000047.1 GCF_900187975.1 Pseudomonas delhiensis
AATGTTCATCGTGACTCCCCCTCCGGGACTGTTGCCAACACATCAGTCTGGCACCTAGATGCCGTAGGAGGGAGGAGTCCATTTCATTGCCCTACAGTGCCCCACCCACGCCATTCCCCTGTAGGAGCGCGCCGAAATCGCGGGCAGGGCCCGCTCCTACGGGTCCAGGGGAGCACGGTCGTAGGGCGCATAACGCCTATGGCGTTATCCGCCATTTTTCTCGGGCACCGGCATCCCGGCCGGCGGCGGATAACCGCGAACGGTTATTCGCCCTACAGTGCCCCACCCACGCCATTCCCATGTAGGAGCGCGCCCTGCGCGCGAAATCGCGGGCAGGGCCCGCTCCTACGGGTCCAGGGAAGCACGGTCGTAGGCCGCATAACGCCTACGTCGCTCTCGCCTTGCGGCCTCAGCGTCCTTTCAGGCGGTAGCTGACCTGGGCGCGGCTCATGCCGAGCATCTGCGCGGCGGCGGTGATGTTGCCGCCGGTGCGCTCCATCGCCACCTGCACCAGGCGGCGTTCGACGTCTTCCAGCGAGATGCCCAGGGTCGGGTTGCGGCCGGAGACGAAGGCGAGCAGGCTGGCCAGCTCGGGTTCTTCGACGGCCTTGCTGGCCGCCGCCTCGGGCGCTGCTGGCGCCGGTGCGGGCGGTTCGCTGCCGGTTTCGGCGAGGGGGCGGGACAGCCGGCCTTCGGCCGTCAGCCCTATGGGCGTGGCGATCGGCGCGGCCCCGCCTTCGGCCAGGTGGATGACGTCCATCACCTCGCCATCGGCGGCGGCGATGACGCCGCGTTCGATGAGGTTCTGCAGCTCGCGAATGTTGCCGGGGAAGCGGTAGGTCAGCAGCGCGTTGACCAGCCGCGTGCTGAAGCCCGCCAGTTGCCGGCCGTGGCGCAGGCTGAACTTGCGCAGGAAGTAGCTCATCAGCAGCGGGATGTCTTCCCGGCGTTCGCGCAGCGGCGGCAGGTGGATGGGGAAGACGTTCAGGCGGTAGAACAGGTCCTCGCGGAAGCGCCCGGCCTCCACCTCGCGGCGCAGGTCGAGGTTGGTGGCCGCGACCACCCTGACGTCCACGCGGATCGCCGCGGTGCCGCCGACCCGCTCCAGTTCGCCTTCCTGCAGCACGCGCAGGATCTTGCTCTGCGCGGCCAGGCTCAGGGTGGCGATCTCGTCGAGGAACAGGGTGCCGCCGTTGGCCCTTTCGAAGCGCCCGGGCCGCGAGCGCTCGGCGCCGGTGAAGGCGCCGCGCTCGACGCCGAACAGCTCGGCCTCCACCAGGTTCTCCGGCAGGGTCGCGCAGTTCAGCGCCACCAGCGGCCCCTGGCTGCGCTTGCTGGCCTGGTGCAGGGTGCGGGCGAAGAGTTCCTTGCCCACGCCGGATTCCCCGGTCAGCAGCACCGTCGCCTGGGTCGGCGCGACGCGCTGCAGCAGCTGGCTGGCGGCCATGAAGGTGGCGGAGATGCCGACCATCGGCTGGTCGTCGGCGGGGCTGGGCAGCGCGGCGACCGTCGTCGCCTGGCCGCTGCCGTAGGTGCTGCGGCCGAGGAAGTCGCTGGCGTCCAGGTGGGCCAGGTCGGCGTCGATGTCGTCCCATTCCTCCGCCGGCTTGCCGATGATGCGGCAGGCGTGGTGGCCCATGGCGCGGCACTCCACCTCGCGGAACACCACCAGGCGCCCGAGCAGCGAGGAGGCGTAGCCGCTGGCGTACCCGATGCCCATCCAGCACGAGGGTTCGCTGCCCAGGCCGTAGGTGGCGATGTGCTCGTCGGCCTCCAGCGAGTTGTGCCAGAGGAACTCGGAGTAGAAGTGGCCGATGCTGGAGTCGATCTCGAAGTTGATCGGCTCGACGTTGACCATCCCTTCGAGCATGTGCAGGCGCGGGCCGGCGCTGTACAGGCTGGCATGGTCGCCCTCGGGCCACTGCTCGCTGACCTGGGCCGCGTCGCGCGCGCCGGCCTGCCAGCCGATGCGGGTGAGCAGGCCGCGGGCCTTGTCCAGCCCCTGGGCCTCGATCAGCTCGCGGCGGATGGCGCCGAAGGCGGAACCCTGCAGGAGCATCATGCGCTGGCCGCATAGCCAGATGCTGCCGTCCTGGGGGGAGAAGGCCACGGTCTCGGCCAGTTGCTCGGCAGAAGGCAGGCCCCGTGGATCGAATTGGCAGGCGCGGTCGACGATCAGGCGTTTCTGCCGGCTGAGCATGTGCCGGAAGAACTCCTCATCCGCCGCGCGCCCGTTCTTGCCCGTATTTGTAATAGTCATGAGGCAGTTCAAGAAGACGCAGGCTGGTCCGGGGAGTATGCCGGGCCGGCCACGGCGGTCAATCGGATTCCTGCCCGGAGGGGGAGGGAACGGCCGCATCCGTACGATAACCGCACAACATCCCGCGGCCGTCGAGCTTTCTCCGCCGTCGCGACTTTCTCTGCACAAAATTCCGCGCCCGGGCCGCCGCGGTTGCGGAAAACGCCGCAGAATCGCCCTGATAAAAACACAAGATATTGTTTTTTAAATGATATTTTTATAGATCGCGGTAGTGGCACGATAGTTGTTAATGCCGAAACACCAGCAACCCAGAACCTCCATAACAAGAAACCGGTGATTTCGACATGAACATCCCCTGCGCTTTCCGCCATGCCCGTGCACTAGCCCATCCCGCCCTTGCCCGGCGCCGCTTCGCCCGCCCCGGCGACTGACCTTCGCCCAGC
This sequence comes from Pseudomonas delhiensis, assembly GCF_900187975.1. GTDB lineage: Bacteria > Pseudomonadota > Gammaproteobacteria > Pseudomonadales > Pseudomonadaceae > Pseudomonas > Pseudomonas delhiensis. The sequence goes on from NZ_FZPC01000047.1 coordinate 2,704, forward strand.
CCTTTTCCCTGTTTCCGTGGCCTTCGCCCAGGCCGGCGGCGGCCGTCCCTCGTCCAGTCAAGAGGCACCCGCAACGATGAGCACCAGACCCCAGCCCTACCAGAACCTCGAGCTACAGCCGATCGCCGGCGCCTGGCGCGCCGGGAGCAGCGGCCGGCACCTGGAGGTCGTCGACCCCTACACCCGGCAGAACCTGCTGCGCCTGGCCCTGGCCGACCGCAGCGACCTCGACGCCGCCTATGCCAAGGCCGCCGATGCTCAACGGGCGTGGGCCGCCAGCGCACCCGCCGAGCGCGCCCGGGTGATGCTCGAGGCAGTGCGCATCCTCGATGCGCGCCGCGAGGAGATCATCGACTGGCTCGTCCGCGAGTCCGGCAGCACCCTGCTCAAGGCGCAGATCGAATGGGGCGCGGCGCGCGCCATCACCCTGGAGGCGGCCAGCCTGCCGAACCGCGTGCACGGGCGCATCGTCGCCTCCAACGTGCCGGGCAAGGAGAGCCGCGTGTACCGCACGCCGCTCGGGGTGATCGGGGTGATCAGCCCGTGGAACTTCCCGCTGCACCTCACCCAGCGCTCGCTGGCCCCGGCCCTGGCCCTGGGCAACGCCGTGGTGGTCAAGCCGGCCAGCGACACCCCGGTGTCCGGTGGCCTGCTGCTGGCGCGCGTGTTCGAGGAGGCCGGGCTGCCGGCCGGCGTGCTCAGCGTGGTGGTGGGCGCCGGTAGCGAGATCGGCGACGCCTTCGTCGAGCACCCGGTGCCGGCCTTCATCTCCTTCACCGGCTCGACCCAGGTCGGGCGCAACATCGGCCGCATTGCCAGCGGCGGCGCGCACCTCAAGCACGTGGCCCTGGAGCTGGGCGGCAACAGCCCCTTCGTGGTCCTGGCCGATGCCGACATCGAGCAGGCGGTGAACGCCGCCGTGGTGGGCAAGTTCCTCCACCAGGGGCAGATCTGCATGGCGATCAACCGCATCATCGTCGAGCAGCCGGCGCTGGAAGCCTTCACCCGGCGCTTCGTCGAGCGCGTCCAGGCGCTGCCCTACGGCGACCCGCGCAAGCCGGAAACCGTGGTCGGCCCGGTGATCAACGACCGCCAGCTGCAGGGCCTGCGCGAGAAGGTCGCCAAGGCCCTGGACGAGGGCGCCCGGCTGCTGGTGGGCGGCGAGCCCCAGGGCAACGTCATGCCGCCCCACGTGTTCGGCGACGTGCACGCCGGCATGGAGATCGCCCGCGAGGAGATCTTCGGCCCGCTGGTGGGCATCCAGGCCGCGCGCGACGCCGAGCATGCGCTGGAGCTGGCCAACGCCAGCGAATACGGCCTGTCCAGCGCGGTGTTCACGTCGAGCCTGGAGCGCGGCGTGCAGTTCGCCCAGCGCATCCACGCGGGCATGACCCACGTCAACGACATGCCGGTCAACGACGAACCCAACGCGCCCTTCGGCGGCGAGAAGAACTCCGGCCTGGGCCGCTTCAACGGCGACTGGGCGATCGAGGAGTTCACCACCGACCACTGGATCACCCTGCAGCACTCGCCACGGCCCTATCCCTTCTGAGCGGCCGCTGGTCCCACCAATCCAATAACAAGATGGAGTACGAAATGTCCTTATCCTTCGACAGCCCGGCTGTGAAACGGACCTTCGCTGCTTGCCTTTGCGTGCCCCTGCTCGTGCTGGCCGGTAGCGCCTTCGCCGACGGCGACGGCGTGTGGAAAGGCGGCGCGAACGTCTACGAGAAAGTCTGCGGCCGCTGCCACGAGACCGGCATCGGGCCGGAGCTGAAGGGGCGCCAGCTGCCGTCGCCCTACATAGTCGCGGTGGCGCGCAACGGCCTGCGGGCGATGCCTGCCTGGCCGGCTTCCTTCATCGACGACAAGGCGTTGCAGCAGGTCGCCGACTACATCTCGCAGTCGCCCGCGCCGGCGGCCAAGCCCTGAGGGACATGCCATGAATCTCGAACGTCGTTCCCTGCTCAAGGGCATGGCCCTGGGCAGCCTGGCGGGCATGACCCTGGGCGGCCCCGGCCTGGCCCTGGCGCGCAACATCGGCGGCGCCGCCGCGACGCAGCCGGCCCTGGTGCTGGTGGCCCCGGCCGTGGTCGGCTCGGCCTTCCTCCAGGGCATCGCCGCCAGCCCGGCCGGCGCCCATGCCGAGGTGCTGCGCAGCGATGCCAGCCTGGCTTTCGTCCGCGAACTGCAGCGGCGCCTGGAGACTGGACGGCCGCAGCGCATCGTCGGCCTGCTGGACGATGCCAGCGCCGCGCTGGTGGTCGACCTGGCGCGCAGCGCCGGCGCCCGCGTGCAGTGGCTCGGTGAGCACAGCGCCGATGCGCGCGCCTCGCGGCACCGGCTGATTACCGCGGACGCCGCCCACGGCCACGCCCTGCAACTGGGCCTGCAGCTGGACGCCTGTGGCGCCGGCTTCGACCTGCGCGAGCAGTGCCCGCTGGGCAGCCGCCAGCCCCTGCGGCTGGGCGCGGCCACCCGCAGCGCCGGCAGCGCCGAGCAATGGGCCACCACCCTGGGCTACGGTCTGGCCGCGCTGGGCGAGCGCGAGCCGGCGCCCGCGCCGCTGGTCGCCGGCCACCCGAGCCCGCTGGCCGGGCATTTCGTTTCGTTCTCGATCCAGGCTTGAAGGAGCACATCCCATGACTGACGCAACCAACAAGGCCGTGCTCCCGCGCGGAGTCGATGCGAACCACTTCCAGCAGGCGCTGGCCAAGTTCCGCAAGCTGCTGGGCGAGGAGAACGTCCTGGCCAAGGACGACCAGCTGATCCCCTACGGCAAGATCATGATGCCGGTGGACAACGCCGAGCACGCGCCCTCCGCCGCCGTCACCGCCACCAGCCTCGAGCAGGTGCAGGGCGTGGTGAAGATCTGCAACGAGTACAGGATCCCGCTGTGGACCATCTCCACCGGCCGCAACTTCGGCTACGGTTCGGCGGCGCCGGCGCAACGCGGCCAGGTCATCCTCGACCTGAAGAAGATGAACAGGATCATCCACGTCGACCCCGAGCTGTGCACCGCCCTGGTCGAGCCCGGCGTCACCTACGGCCAGCTCTACGACTACCTGCAGGAGCACAACCTGCCGCTGATGCTGTCCTTCTCCGCGCCCTCGGCCATCGCCGGCCCGGTGGGCAACACCATGGACCGCGGCGTGGGCTACACCCCCTACGGCGAGCACTTCCTCATGCAGTGCGGCATGGAAGTGGTGCTGGCCAACGGCGACGTCTACCGCACCGGCATGGGCGGGGTGCCGGGCGACAAGGCCTGGCAGGTGTTCAAGTGGGGCTACGGCCCGACCCTGGACGGCATGTTCACCCAGGCCAACTACGGCATCTGCACCAAGATGGGCTTCTGGCTGATGCCCAAGCCGCCGGTGTTCAAGCCCTTCTGCATCGTCTACGACGACGAGGCGGACATCGCCGACATCGTGGAAATGATCCGTCCGCTGCGCATCGCCCAGATCATCCCCAACGCGGTGGTGATCGCCAACGCGCTGTGGGAGGCCGCCGGCATCAGCGTGCGCCGCGCCGACTACATCAAGGAGAAGGGGGCGACGCCGGACTCGGTGATCCAGAAGATCGTCAAGGACAAGGGCCTGGGCCAGTGGAACGTCTACGCGGCGCTGTACGGCACCGCCGAGCAGGTGGAGGTGAACTGGAAGATCGTCACCGAGACCGTGAAGAAGTCCGGCAAGGGCCGCATCGTCACCCAGGAGCAGGCCGGCGACACCCAGCCGTTCAAGTACCGCGCCGAGCTCATGAGCGGCGTGCCCAACCTGCAGGAGTTCGGCCTGTACAACTGGCGTGGCGGCGGTGGCTCCATGTGGTTCGCCCCGGTCAGCCAGGCGCGCGGCAGCGAATGCGACAAGCAGAAGGTGCTGGCCAAGCGCATCCTCAACAAGCACGGCCTGGACTACACCGGCGAGTTCATCGTCGGCTGGCGCGACATGCACCACGTGATCGACGTGCTCTACGACCGCACCGACCCGGAGGAGACCCAGCGCGCCCACGACTGCTTCGCCGAGCTGCTGGACGAGTTCGCCAAGGAGGGCTACGCGGTGTACCGCGTGAACACCGCCTTCCAGGAGCGGGTGGCGCAGATCTACGGCCCGGTCAAGCGCAAGGTGGAACACGCCATCAAGCGCGCCCTGGACCCGAACAACATCCTCTCGCCGGGCAAGTCCGGCATCGACCTCGCCAACAACTTCTAGCCACCGCAACGGGCCCCGCCGGCAATCGCCGGCGGGGCCTTTCGCACAGCTGGTTCAACTGGCCCGTTCCGCGCACGCCGGGTGCCGGGGGCCCGGAACGGGAGCGACTCGCGCCATGCGCAACTGGTTTGACAACCTCGGTGTCACCTACAAGCTGGGGCTGGGCTTCGGCCTGGTCCTGTGCCTTACCGCGCTGCTCGCCGTGGGTGACTGGATCAGCCGCGAGAGCCTGCTGCAGCGCAGCCGGGCCCAGGAGGTCTACGGCGCGCTCAACGAATCGCTGGCGGAACTGCGCCTGTCGCTGCAGGACTATTTGCTGGACGGCGCCAAGGCGGCCAGCGAGCAGCGCCTGGGCGCGGCGCTGGACGACTTCGAGCGCCGGCAGGCGGCGATGCGCGCGCGCAAGCTGTCCACCCGCGCGGACCTGCTCGCCCTGGAACAGCAACAGGGCGAACTGGTCGGCGACTACCGCCAGGCCCTCGGCAAGCTGCAGGCCGCCAACCATGCGGCCAGCGCCGTTCGCGACGAGATGGCCGAGCGCGCCGAGCGGGCCTTCAAGGCGCTCAGTGCCCTGCAAGCGCTGGCGGCGGGCCTGGACGAGCACGACGAGCGCCGCTTCGCCTATTACCAGGCCGGCACGCAGCTGATGCAGGACCTGCTGCTGGTCCGCTACCGCGCGGCGGGCTACGTGGCCCACCCCGGGCCGGAGTCCGAGCGGCTGCTGAACGAACAGATGCGCCTGGCCATGGAAAACTTCCCGCGCCAGGCCAAGGTCTTCGGCGCACAGCCCCCTGCCGAGCTGCTGGCGGTGGCGGCGGACCAGCAGAGCTACGCCAAGTGCATCGAGGCCTACCGGGCTGCCACCGCCACGGTGGAACAGGCCCGCCAGGTACTGATCAAGGTCGCCGAGCAGACCCGCGAGATCACCCAGGCGCTGACCCGCCAGCAGATCGAACTGCGCGACGAGGTGGCGGCCTTCAGCCGCATGGCCCAGGCCAGCGTGGCCCTGCTGGCGATACTGGCCAGCGCCCTGGCCGCCTGGTTCATCACCCGCCGCATCACCCGGCCGCTGCACGAGACCATGCAGGTGGTCGAGCGCATCGCCTCGGGCGACCTGTCGCAGAGCATCCAGGTCAGCCGCCGCGACGAACTGGGCAGCCTGCAGCAGAGCATGCAGCGCATGAGCTGGAACCTGCGCGACCTGATCGGCGGCATCCGCGACGGCGTGACGCAGATCGCCAGCGCCGCCGAGGAACTCTCGGCGGTCACCGGGCAGACCAGCGCCGGCGCCAACAGTCAGAAGGTGGAAACCGACCAGGTGGCCACCGCCATGCACGAGATGTCCGCCACTGTGCAGGAAGTTGCGCGCAATGCCGAGCAGGCCTCCCAGGCCGCCTCCGCCGCCGACCGCGAGGCCCACGACGGCGACCGCGTGGTGAACCAGGCGGTGGAGCGGATCGAGCGCCTGGCCGCGGAAGTCGAGCGCTCCGCCGACGCCATGCAGCGCCTGGAGCAGGAGAGCGAGAAGATCGGCAAGGTCATGGACGTGATCAAGTCGGTGGCCGAGCAGACCAACCTGCTGGCCCTCAACGCCGCCATCGAGGCGGCCCGCGCCGGGGAAGCCGGCCGCGGCTTCGCCGTGGTGGCCGACGAGGTGCGCGGCCTGGCCCGGCGCACCCGGCAATCCACCGAGGAGATCGAGGCCCTGGTCGCCGCCCTGCAGAGCGGCACCCGCCAGGTCTCCAGCACCATGCTCGGCAGCCGCGAACTCACCGCCAGCAGCGTGGCCCTGAGCCGCCAGGCCGGCGAATCCCTGGGCAGCATCACCCGCACCGTGTCCAGCATCCAGGCGATGAACCTGCAGATCGCCACCGCCGCCGAGCAGCAGAGCGCCGTGGCCGAGGAAATCAGCCGCAGCGTGGCGAGCGTGCGCGACGTTTCAGAACAGACCGCTGCCGCCAGCGAGCAGGTCGCCGCCTCCAGCGTGGAGCTGGCGCGCCTGGGCGGGCAGCTGCAGGCGCTGGTCGGGCGCTTCCACGTCTGAGCCCGGACGGGTGGCGGCCCGTGCGCTACCCGTCGCTCAGTGGCGCCCGCCGTTCCTGTCCCGCTCCGGGAGCGTGCCGGGCAGCACCAGGCCGTCGGGCAGCCAGAGCCGCTCCAGGTTGCGGAAGCCCCAGCGCGCCGGGTCCTCGCGCTGCACGATGCGGTCGTAGATGCGCACGTCGGCCAGGTCGCGCAGCTCCTTGGCGATCGCCTGGCGCCGGTGGGTGCAGAAGAACACCTTCACCTGCGGGCGCGTCAGGTTCTCCGGGTTCTGCTGGACCACCACGCCAAGCTGCCCGGACTCCAGGCGCACCAGGCTGCCGATGGGGTAGATGCCGATGGCCTTGACGAACGCCTGGAACAGCTGCGGGTCGAAATGCCCCTCCCAGCTGGCCATGCGCGCCAGGGAGCCGGCGGCTTCCCAGGCGCACTTGTAGGGGCGGTCCGAGGTGATGGCGTCGTAGACGTCGCAGATCGCCGCCATGCGGGCCAGCAGGCTGATCTGGTTACCCGCCAGGCGGTGCGGGTAGCCGGTGCCGTCGTAGCGCTCGTGGTGGTGCAGGCACACGTCCAGCACCTGCGCCGACAGGCGGGTGTGCTGGCGCAGTATCTCGTGGCCGCGCTCGGGGTGGGTGCGCATGATGGCGAGTTCGGCTTCGTCGAGCTTGCCGGGCTTGTTGAGGATCGCCGGCGGCATGGCCATCTTGCCGATGTCGTGGAGCATCCCGGCCAGGCCGGCCTCGCGCTGGGCCTCGACGTCCAGGCCGAGCTGCCGGGCCAGGGCCACCATCAGCGCGCACACCGTCACCGAGTGCATGTAGGTGTATTCGTCCTTGTTCTTCAGCCGGGCCAGGCTGATCAGCGCCGAGGCGTCGCGGGCCAGCGAGGCGCAGATGTCCTCCACCAGCGGCAGGCACAGGTCCAGGTCGATCGCCCGGCCCATGCGGGCCTCGTGGAACAGGCCGATCAGGGTCTTCCTGGAGCGTTCGAGGATGCGCGCGGCCTCGTGGAATTCGTCCGGGTAGCTGGGCGGCGGCGGTTCGATGACGGGCTCGATGACCAGGCCGGCGATGCCTGCGGCAGGCGCAGCGGGGCTTTGCGCCGGCGCTTGGGCATCGGCGGTGCCGGTGACGCCCAGGCCGCGCGCATCGTCGATCCATAGCCACTGCACGCCGCTGTTCTGCAGGGCGCGAAGGTCGCCGGGGTTTTCCAGCATGAAGCGGGTCTTCCAGAAGGGGTGGGAAAGCCAGTTGCCCTCCAGCGACTGGATGAACATTCCCAGGCGAACCTGGTCGGTGTGGATCCGCTTAAGCATGGGGCACCTGTGGGCCAAGGGCTGTCTTCGTCGAGTGCCATTATCTCGGCGCCAGGAAGTGGCGCTTCTGCCGGAGCGTAGAGGCCCTTTGCCAGCGGGGAAAATATTTTCGTCGAATACGGAAAACCCGCTCTGTAATGGCAAAGTAACGGTCGGTCGGAGACTGACGTGTAGGAACTCATCGGAATGCCGAGCTTTATTCCCGATGTGCTGGAGGGGCAGCGCATCCTGGTCGTCGATGACGTCGAGAGCGAGCGCCGGCTGCTCGCCGAATACCTGCAGCAGCGGGGCTGCCGCATCTACCTGGCGAGCAACGGCCAGGACGCCTTCAAGAAGGTCCAGCTGGTCAACCCGGACCTGGTGCTGATGGATGTGCTGATGCCCGTCTGGGATGGCCTGACCTGCTGCCGGATGATGCAGGCCAACGCCCACACGCGGAACATCCCCGTGGTCTTCCTGACCGGCGCCTGCACCCCCGAGGAGCGCGTCCAGGGGCTGCTCGTCGGCGCCGTCGACTACATCTCCAAGCCCTTCAACCTGGAGGAGGTGCGCCTGCGGCTGACCATCCACCTGCGCCGCTGGGGCACGGACAGGCAGGCCGAGTCCACGCCGCTCAACCACGTCGGCAACCTCGACAGCATCCTGTTCCAGTCGGCCCGCCAACTGCTGGTGCGTTCGCTGTCGCACACCCCGGAGCTGCAGGAGCTGGCGGACGCCGTGGGCACCAACAGCAAGCGCCTGAACGAGGCCTTCCGCCAGTGCGTGGGGGTGACGGTGTTCGAGTACCTGCGCGAGGAGCGCATGAAGGAGGCCTGCGTGCTGCTCAGCGGCACCGGCCTGCCGATCCAGGCCATCGCCCTGGAAGTGGGCTTCACCAGCGGCGCCAACTTCTCCACCGCCTTCCGCGAGCGCTACGGCCTCTCGCCCAGTCAGTTCCGGCAGTCGCGCCTGGACCTGGAGCCCGGCGATGCGCCCTGACCCCCGCGCCGCCTTCACCGCCCTGCTGGGGTGCCTGGCGCTGCTGCTGGTGGTGGGCGTGTCGCTGCTGCTCAACCGTGGCGACCTGCAGGAACCCCACATCGACCTGACCCGCGCCGCCCAGGTGCTGGAGGAGGCGCCCGGCCAACTGCTCACGCCGGCGCAGGCCTGGCGGCTGCAGGGCTGGCAGCCGGCCGATGCGCGAAGCCTGGCCGCGCCGCGGCGGGAGTCGACGCTGTGGCTGCGCCTGCGGCTGACCAACCCGGACGCCATCGCCTGGGAGCGCTGGCTGGAAGTGGCGCCCTGGCGGGTCGGCGAGGTCGACCTGTACCGCCTGGATGCGGCCGGCGAGCGCGTCGTCGGGCACTGGCACATCGGCCCGTCGGTGCCCCTGGCCGAGCGCTCGCTGCACAGCCGGCGCAACCTCCTGCCGGTGGCGCTGGCCCCGGAGGAGAGCCGCGAGCTGCTGCTGCGGGTGCACAGCGAGAACCGCCGGAGCCTGGCCCTGAACCTGTGGGACATGGGCGCCGTGCTGGCCCAGGACAACCTCGAGCAACTGACCCAGTCGATGCTGCTCGGCTGCGTGCTCACCCTGGCCGTGCTGCTGTTGCTGCGCCTGGACTGGAGCTTCGCCATGCTCGCCCTGTGGCTGGGCGCCGCCTACGCGATGGAGGCGGAAAAGGAAGGCTACCTGGCCTTCCACCTGTTCAGCGGGCTGTCCGCCCATGGCCCGGGCATGCGCATCGCCTTCTGGCTGGTTTCCCTGGTCGGCTTCCTGGTCGCCGCGCGGCGCCTGCTCGGCCTGGCCGGGCAGGGCACCTGGCGGCGCCTGTACCTGGCCGGCATCTTCGCCTGCCTGGCGCTGCTCGTCGCCCTGCCGGTGCTCGGGAACAACCAGGCGCGCACGCTGAACCTGGCGCTGAGCCTCTGCGTCCTGGCGTGCTGGCCGCTGTCGCTGCTATCCCTGCGGCTGCGCGGCGACTTCTGCCGGCAGGTCCTGGTGGCGCTGTTCCTGCTGAGCTGGGCGGAAAGCTTCTGGTTCACCCTTTCCTACGTGATCAACCGGGGCTACAGCGGGCTGTTCAGCATCGATGCGCTCATGCTCCGGCTGAGTGTCATCGTCGGCATCATCGGCCTGTTCAGCCTGCAGCAGCAGATGCGCAAGCAATGGATGGAGCGGGAGAGCCTGCAGAGCGAGCGCCGGCAGAACGCCCGGCTGGAGGAGGCGGTCTCCCGGCGCACCGCGGAGCTGCAGGCGGCGCTGGTGAAGGCCAAGGACGCCAACCAGGCGAGGGTCGAGTTCCTCGGGCGGGTCAGCCACGACCTGCGCTCGCCGCTGACCTCCATCATCGGCTATGCCCAGCTGCTGCAGGAGGAGGGCGGGCGCGGCACCCGCAAGGCCGGTGTCATCCTGCGCAGCGCGAGCCACATGCTGGCCCTGGTCAATGATCTGATCGACCATGCCCGCGGCGTTTCCAGCGACCAGCTGGACGTCCAGCCGGTCTACATCCACGGCCTGCTCGACGCGGTGGCGATGGACGCGCACATCCTCGCCCGGCGCAACCGCAACGCGTTCCGGCTGACGCTGGCCGGCGACATCCCCACGGTGCTGCAACTGGATGCCAAGCGCCTGCGCCAGGTGCTGATCAACCTGCTGGACAACGCCGCCAAGTTCACCCACGACGGGCGCATCGGCCTTCAGGTGGAGGCCACCGAGCGCGCGCCCCAGGCTGGCCTGGCGCAACTGCGCTTCTGCGTGAGCGATACCGGCTGCGGCATTCCCGCCGAGGACCTGCCGAAACTCTTCACGCCGTTCTTCCGCGGCGCCGGCGGCGACGTCGAGGGCGCCGGGCTCGGCCTGGCCATCGTCGAGCACTGGGTCCAGCTCATGGGCGGGCGGGTGAGGGTGCAGAGCGCGCCCGGCGAGGGGACCCGCGCCAGCTTCGAGCTGACCCTGGCCGTCGGCACCGAGCAGGACATGCAGCAGCCGCAGCTGTTCGACCTGCCGATGAAGACCCTGCCCGTGCGCGGCGAGGGGCGCCTGGTCTGGGTCGTCGAAGACAACGCCGACATCCGCGACATGCTGGTGGACCTGCTGGTGGCCAGCCGCTTCCGCGTCGAGGCGGCCGTCGACGGGGGGGATTGCCGGGAGCGCCTGATGGCGCCGGGCGGGCAGCGACCGGACCTGGTCCTGACCGACTACCTGATGCCACGCTGCAATGGCGGCGAGCTCCTGCGGGCGCTGCGCGAACGCTGGCCCGACCTGCCGGTGGTGCTGATGTCCGCCACCCAGCAGACCATGCAGAGCCTCGGCCAGGCCGGCGGGCTGCCGTTCGACGCCAGCCTGGTGAAGCCCATCAGCCTGGCCGACCTGGGCGCCACGCTGGCCCAGCTGCTGCACCTGCGCGGCGGCCTGGGCGCCGTGGATGAAAAGCATGACCGCCGTCAGGAAGCCCTTGCCGAACAGTTGAAATCCTTGACGCCAGGGCAGCAGCAACAACTTCAGGCACTGGTGGAAGCCGGTGCCGTCACCGACCTCATCGAGTGGAGTCGAACACTCGCCGATTCCTGCCAGGGGTTGGCGGTGCACTTGCGGGAACTGGCAGAAACAGGGGACCTGGACTCCATAGAAAAAACGATGGGCTGGTTGCTGGAAAGCGGCCAGTGAAGTCTTGAGTTTTACTTTTGAGAAAGGCGAGGCCCCGGCGGCTTGCATGCCCAGGGGGTTGAGTGGGGGGGAAAATGAAAAACAAAGAATTCCGGGCGTTCGAGGTGCTGGTCATCGATGACGAGCCCGAGGTCGCCTCGGAACTTTCAGAAGTGCTGGAGAGCGTCGGTTTCGCCTCGCTCGGTTGCAGTTCCATCGGCGAGGCGGTCGCGCTTTTCAGGAAGAACGCCAAGTTGCGGATACTGGTCTGCGACCTGAACCTGGGCCGCGAATGGGGCCTGGACGCCATCCGGGAAATCAGGCGCGCGGTGGGGGACGACTATCTTTTCGAGGTCATCGTCCTGACCGGTTTCGGTGAAAGCGAAAAGGTGGTCGAGGCGATGCGCGCCGGGGCCTCCGACTTCCTCATGAAGCCGGTATCGCCACAGGAGCTGATCGAGTCCGTGGAGCGCGTCGAGGGCAAGCTGCTGCAGAGCATCAGGCGGCAACGCAAGATACTGCACCTGAACGGGCGCCTCGAACACATAGCGGAGTCGCTGAACTCGCTGTTCCAGGATGTCAGCGCGATAAAGATGGATGTCCACGGCGGCCAGGACGTATTCGGCCTGGCCGCGGACGAAGAAGACCGTTCAAGGAAGGTGGATATCAGCAGCCCGCTGTTCTGCAACCTGACGCAGCGCCAGCAGGACGTGGCGCAGTTGATCTGCAAGGGCTATTCGAACTACCGGGTGGCCCATGAACTGGGCATTTCCGAGAACACCGTGAAGCTCTACATCACCCAGATATTCAAGCTGCTGCGCGTGAGCAACCGGACCCAGCTGGCCATGCTGCTCGCCGCCTCTTCCGTGGCGCCGGGGGGCATGGATGCCCGGGGTTCGCTGAGGTAGCCCGCGGCGAGGCCCGGGGCACTACAGGTCCTGGTTCACCCGGCGCCGTGGCGACGACTTCAGCGCCAGCTGGGTCCTGTTGCTGAGCCCGGTGAGCCGCAGGGACTGGGAGACGTAGAGCTTCACCGTGTGCTCGCTGATGCCCAGCTTGCAGGCGATCTGGTAGTTGCTCAGGCCCTTGCCGATGAGCTTCACCACGTCGAGCTGGCGCAGCGAGAGCTTGGCGAAGAACGGGTTGGCCAGCGGGTCTTCCGGCGCTTTCGCCCCGCCGCTGTCCATCGGCGCCTCGCCCTTCGCCGGCCTGGACGACGTGTTCACGTAGTTGATCGCCTTTTTCGCATCGCTGGCCAGGGACTTCAGGCTCTCGGTCAGCACGTCCAGCCTGGACTCCGCCTGGATGACCCGCTGGCGGTGGCGGACGCGCTCCTCCAGCCTGCCGGCCAGCTTCTCCAGCGAGGCCAGCAGCAGTTCGGGGTTCAGCGGCTTGGTGTGGAAGTCGGCGAAGCCGCTGCGCAGCACGTCGATCACTTCGTCCTTGCCGGCCCGCCCGCTGATGGTGATGGCCTCGAAGAGCCTTTCGCCGCCGGCCAGCGCCTGCATCTGCTCCAGCACCCTGGGGCCCTGGCAGTCCTGCAGGTCGAAGTCGAGGATCAGCAGGTCGATGCCGGGGTTGTCGCGGAACAGCGCCAGGGCCTGTGCCGCCGTGCCGGCGCCCAGGCAGCGGTAGCCGGCGCACTCCAGCAGGTCGACCACCTCTTCGACGATGTCGGGCTCGTCGTCGAGGATGAGTATCTGGTGCCCGTGCAGGTCCGCTTTTCTTGTCGCCACTGTCTCTACACCTTGTTGCGCAGGCCGGATGCCGCGCTGCGTTCAGCCGGATTGCAGGAGGTTGCGCGAGCGCAGTTCCAGGTATTCGCTCAGGTCCTGGAGCCGGTCGCGCTCCAGCTTCCTGCGCATGTGCGAGCGTATCCGGCTGACGAAGGTGCGCGGCTCCACCGGCTTGGGGATGAAGTCGGCCGCACCCAGTTCGAAGCCTTCCAGCTCGGCCTCGGTGGTGTCCTCGCCGGTGAGGAAGATGAGGGTGATGTCCTTCGTCCGCGCATCGGACTTGATCGCTTCGCACAAGCGATGCCCGTTCATGCCCGGCATGCCCAGGTCGGCGATGACGATGTCCGGAAGGGGCAGTTCCTGCAACTTGCCGAGGGCCTCGTGGCCGGAGCCTGCGGTTTTTATGTTGAAGAGACTTTCGAGCAACTCTGCCGTCGAGGCCAGTGCGTCGGGGTCGTCGTCAACGAGCAATATCAGGGGAAGTTCCGATCGGGTCAGCATCGCGAGTCCGGAGTTCTGGGCAAGTTGGGTTGGTCTGTGTCCTTTTTCATTCAGGCTGGGCAAGGCTCGATCGCTTCAAGTTGCCCGGTTGCATGCGCGGATATTCATTGGGTTGCCCCACTTTCACAGGCCAGGACCCTTGCCGGTCTTGCCGAAGCCGTGGGGCGGAGCTATTGCCGCGGCGGAAGCTCAGAGCGCGTCGGAGATGCTCTGGAATACGTCAACCAGCTTGGGGCCGAGCTCGTTCAGAACGCCGATGATAGCCACGGAGATCAGGCCGGCGATAACAGCGTACTCGATGGCGGTGGCCCCTTCCTTGTCCTTGGCGAATGCCTTCATGGAAGAGACGAGTTTGCGGAATTTCAACTTTAAGTTCATGGTGCCTCCATTGCGGATATATTCTTAAATTCTTCGGCTCCCCGTACTTTTTGACAACCAGTAGAAAAGTCATAGTAGCTTCTGGTTGTTTTATTCCACATGCCGCCAAGGTAACTTGCCGCCTCCTCGCAAGGACGCTGAGTCTGCTGTCGGTTACTTGTTTTTCAAGTGCCCCCGAGACTTTCGTTACTTGCTTCCTGAATGTGCTTTCCGTTGGCTGCAACGAAATCATTATCATGAAAAGTAAATTGTTGATGGCGTTTGCCGGGCTTCTGTTGCTGGGGGCGGTGGTGGTCGGTTACCTGGGGTTGTCCATCGGCCGGCCCGAGGCGCCGGCGGTGGCCAGCGAGCCCGTACCCGCCGTGGTTCCCACCGATGTCGACAAGTTGCAGAGAACCCCCGTGGTGGTGGTCACCCGCGACCTGCCGGCGCTGGCCGTGCTGGGCAAGGACGACCTGCGCCTGGAATACCTGCAGACCGCGCCGGTGGGCAGCTACACCAAGGCCGAAGCCCTGCTCGGCCAGCGCGTCTGGGTACCGGTGTCGGCCGGCAGCATCCTTTCCGGCGCGGTGCTGGAGCCCGGCGGGCCGCTGGCGCGGACCATCCGCCCGGACGAGCGGGCCATGGCCATCGCCGTGGACGACGTGGTCGGCGGCGGCGGTTTCGTGCTGCCGGGCGACTACGTCGACGTGGTGCTCTACGTCGCCGACCAGCAGGGCATCCGGCGCGACATCCGCGCCCAGCTGGTGCTGCCGGGCGTGCGCGTACTCACCTATGGCGAGCAGATCGCCGTGGCCGGCGACGGCCAGGCCCGCCATGCCGACGACGGCAAGGACAAGGAACGCAAGGTGGCGCGCACCGCGGTGCTGGCGGTGCCGGCGAACGCCACCGCGCGCCTCATGCTGGCCAGCCAGGCCGGTTCGCTGCGCCTGGCGGTACGCAGCAAGGACGAGAAGCTCTACGAGAAAGAGCAGCAGGGCAGCTACCTGCATACCGTCCTCAACCCCGCGAACACCGGGGCCGTGACGCTGGACCAGCTGCTCGGCCGCCGTCCGCCGGCGGCTCCGGCCGCCCCGCGCAGCCAGGCCCGGCCACGGGCCGCGGCGGGCGTGGCGGTCTACCGCGGCGGCACGGTTGCGCACGAGGCGCCTTGAATCAGCCCCTGGAGCAGGGAAAGGGAGTAGTAGGATGGCTTGCAAGATGGGAGACCGGCGTCCGGCTGGTCGGGTAGGCGTCTGCCTCGCGGGCGTCATGGCATGGGCGCTGCTGGCTTCGGCGCAGGCCGCGCCCAAGGCCTGCGAAGGGCTGGCCCTGCTGCCGCAGAAACTGGTGCTGGCGGTGCAGCAGGGTGCCCAGCAGGACCAGCAGTTGCCGCTGCCGATCAAGCGCCTGGCCATTGGCGATCCGCAGATCGCCGACGTGCAGTTGCTGGACAAGCGCAATTTCCTGGTCACCGGCAAGGCCCAGGGGGAGACCAGCCTGCTGGTCTGGACCGGCTGCCCGGGCGACCCGCTGCGGGCCCAGGTGCAGGTGGCCGGGCGCTCGGTGCGTGACGTGGGCGCCGCCAGCGACGCTGCCGCCACGACCCTGCCCAGCCAGGTGCAGACCGACATCCGCTTCGTCGAGGTCAGCCGCAGCAAGCTCAAGCAGGCCAGCTCGTCCCTGGTGCGGCGCGGCTCCAACCTGTTCGTGCTCGGCGCGCCGGGCAGCCTGAGCGGCATCAGCGTCGGTTCCGACGGCGGCGTGAGCGGCAACTTCGGCACCGGCGACAGCGGCTTCAACGTCATCTGGGGCGGTGGCAGCAGCAAGGTCCTGGGCTTCCTCAACATGCTCGAGGGCAGCGGCTTCGCCTACACCCTGGCGCGCCCGAGCCTGGTGGCCACCAGCGGGCAGAGCGCGTCCTTCCTGGCCGGTGGCGAGTTCCCCATCCCGGTGCCCAACGGCAACAACGACAACATCACCATCGAGTACAAGGAATACGGCGTACGCCTGACCCTGACGCCGACGGTGATGTCCAGCGGGCGCATCGCCCTGAAGGTGGCGCCGGAGGTCAGCGAGCTGGACTTCTCCGCCGGGATCAAGACCGGCGGCATCGCGGTGCCGGCGCTCAACGTGCGGCGCACCGACACCAGCGTGAACCTCGCCGATGGCGAGAGCTTCGTGATCAGCGGCCTGATCAGCAGCAACACGGTGAGCAACGTCGACAAGTTCCCCGGCCTGGGCAACCTGCCGGTGCTGGGCGCGTTCTTCCGCTCCTCGCAGTTGGACAAGGACGACCGCGAACTGCTGATGGTGGTCACCCCGCACCTGGTCCAGCCGCTGGCAGCCAACGCCAGCCTGCCCAGGCTGCCCGGCGAGGGCCTGCGCAAGTACGACCCCGGCTTCGGCGAGTTCTACTTCCTGGAGAACGGCCAGTTCGACGGCCGCGCTTCCGCCAACGGGATGTCCGAGTGATGGCCGGCGACCTGTTGGGGCGCGGCGGCAGCCGCGTGCCCGCCACGCCGGGCCGCAACGCCGGGCAGACCTTCGTCGCGCTGACCCAGCATGCGGGCGAGCTGGAGTGGCTGCAGAGCAGCCTGGCCAGCACCGGCCAGGTGGTCTGCGCCACCAGCGGCACCCTCGAGGAACTGCTGGCGCTGCTCGACGTGACCGGCGCCGGCGTGCTCTTCATCAGCCTGGGCAAGGCCAACCTGATGGTGCACGGGGCCCTGATCGAGGGCCTGGTGTCGGCGCGGCCGCTGCTCTCGGTGGTGGCCGTGGGCGACGGCCTGGACAACCAGTTGGTGCTGGCGGCCATGCGCGCCGGCGCCCGCGACTTCATCACCTATGGCGCCCGTGCCAGCGAGCTGGGCGGGTTGGTCCGGCGCCTGGGCGGGCGCCTGCCCAGCGTGCCGGTGAGCGCCGTGCACCAGGGCGAGCTGGTCGCCCTGGCCTGCGCCCGGCCGGACGCCGACGGCGCCTTCGTCGCCCTGCACCTGGCGCTGGCCCTGCAGGCCCAGGCGGGCAACCGGGTGCTGCTGGTGGACATCGGCCAGCCGGCCGGCGAGGCCCTGGCCATCCTCGGCATGGACGCGCCCTTCACCTTCGCCGATGCCATGCGCAACCTGCGCCGCCTGGACCAGACGCTGATCGACAGCGCCTTCAGCCGCCACGAGTCCGGCCTGCGCCTGCTCAGCCTGACCGACGAGCCCGGGGTGCTGGAGCGCATGACCACCGCCGAGCTGTACCTGCTGCTGGGCAACCTGCGCACGGCCTTCAGCCACGTGCTGATCAACTTCACCGCCATGCCCGAAGGCGAGCTCGCCCGGCAATTGCTGCAGCAGGCCAGCCGCGTGCTGTGGCTGGTGGACCAGAGCGTGCCGGCGTGCCGCAAGGGCCTGGAAAGCCTGCGCCGCCTGCGCGAGAACAGCCAGGCGCTGCCCCCCGTCGAACTGCTGGTGGAGCGCTACCTGCCGGCGGTGCCGCCGGACCAGCAGGCGCTGTGCCGCATGTTCGGCCTGGAGCTCTTCGGCGTGCTGCCGGCCTCGGCGGAGGCGCGCCTGCGGGCGAAGAACCTCGGCCGCAGCCTGTTCGAGGTGGCCCCGCGCGACCCGCTGGCCATCAAGCTGCGCGCGCTGGCCGAGCCGCTCGGCGCGCTGGACGGCCAGCCGCGGCGGCGCTTCCCCTGGTTCGGCCGCTTCCGGGGCGCGCGCCCATGAACTACGCCAGCAGCCTCGGTAGCCACGAGCAGGAGATGCAGCGCCTGAAGATGCGCCTGCACCGCTACATCATCGACGAGATCGACGAAGACGGCGTGAACCTGCTGGAGGGCGCGCGGGCGGCGGTGGCCCAGTACGTCGCCGAGAAGGTCGGCGAGTACGCCGCGCGGCGCCAGCTGGCGATCTCCCGCTACGAGCTGGACCGCCTGGCCGAGGAGGTGGTGGACGAGCTGACCGGCTTCGGCCCGCTGGAAGTGCTGCTGCGCGACCCGGACATCAGCGAGATCCTGGTCAACGGCCCCGACCGCGTCTTCGTCGAGCAGCGCGGCCGCCTGTACCAGAGCGACCTGCGCTTCATCGACGCGCACCACGTGCAGCGCGTCATCCAGCGCATCCTGGTGCCGCTGGGCCGGCGCCTGGACGAGTCCAGCCCGATGGTCGACGCGCGCCTGCCCGACGGCAGCCGGGTCAACGCCATCATCCCGCCGGTGGCCCTGGACGGTCCCTGCCTCTCCATCCGCAAGTTCAGCAAGGAGCTGCTGCAGAGCGCCGACCTGCTGGCCTACCAGAGCGTCGACGAAGCGCTGCTGGCGTTCCTGCGCCAGGCCGTGGAGAACCGCTGCAACATCCTCATCAGCGGCGGCACCGGCACTGGCAAGACCACGCTGCTCAACGTGCTGAGCGGCTTCATCGACGCGCGCGAGCGCATCGTCACCATCGAGGACACCGCCGAGCTGCAACTGGGCCACGACCACGTGGTGCGCCTGGAAACGCGGCCGCCGAACGCCGAGGGCTATGGCGAGGTGACCGCCCGCGACCTGATCCGCAACGCCCTGCGCATGCGCCCGGACCGCATCATCCTCGGCGAGATCCGCGGGGTGGAAGTGCTGGACGTGCTGCAGGCGATGAACACCGGCCACGACGGCTCGATGAGCACGGTGCACGCCAACTCGGCGATGGATTCGCTGCTGCGCATGGAAATGCTGGTGGGCCTGGCCGGGCACAAGCTGCCCGAGCAGACGCTGCGGCAGATGATCTGCGCGGCGCTGGACATCGTGGTGCAGATCACCCGCCAGGCCAACGGCCGGCGCTGCATCAGCGAAGTGCTGGAAGTGCTGGAGGTGCGCGACGGCATCTACGTCACCAACTCGCTGTTCAGCCTGGACAGGCGCGCCAGCGGCAGGTTCGTGCGCACCGGCGTGCCGTCCGGGGCGAAACTCCGCCAGGTGCCGGCATGAGCGGCGGCGTGTGGCTGCTGGCGGTCGCCAGTCTGGCGCTGGTGGGCCTTGCGCTGTTGCTGCTGGGGCTGGGCCTGCGCGCGCGCAACAATGAACAGGTGGTGCGCCGCCTGGTACCCGGCCAGGTCCTGGACGACGCCACCCGGGCGCGGCCGCGCACCCAGCACTGGCTGGTACGGCGCATGCGCCGCGCCGGCATCGTGCGCATGCGCCCCTGGCTGGCCGGGGCGGCGCTGGTGATGCTGGTGCTGGCCGTGCCGCTCGGGCGCCTGCTCAACGTGTTCGGCGTGCTGCTGGCCGTGCTGCTGGTGCTGGCGCTGTTCAACGGCCTGCTCGGTTTGCTGTATCGCCGCCGCCTGCAACGCATGATCCGGCAGATGCCGGCCTTCCTCGACCAGGTGGTGCGCAGCCTGCAGGCCGGGCGCACCCTGGGCGACGCCCTGGAGCAGGCGGTGGCGGCGGCCGACGACCCGCTGCGCTCGACCTTCGCCCGGGCCAGCAGCCACGTGCAGCTGGGCATCAGCCTGCCCGAGGCGCTGCAGGACATCGCCGAACTCTACGAGGTGGAAGAGCTGCACATCCTGGCCCTGGGCGTAGCGGTGAACTACCGCTACGGCGGCAACACCACGGAGCTGCTGGACAACATCATCAAGGTCATCCACGAACGCGAGAAGATCGGCCGCCAATTGCGCGCCATGACCGGCGAGACGCGCTTCAGCGCCCTGGTGCTGGCGGTGCTGCCGCTGGGCCTGGGGATGTACATCCTGGCCAGCAACCCCGGCTACCTGATGGCCATGTGGACGGACGGCTTCGGCCGCACGCTGCTGCTGGCCTCGCTGGGGCTGCAGGCGGTCGGCTGCGTTGCGCTCTGGCGCATGCTCAAGAGCGTGTAGGAGGACGGACATGGACACGACCTGGTACGTACTCCTGGCCCTGCTGCTGTTCGGCGCGGCGCTGGCCCTGCTGGTGTCGCAGAGCCGCGCGGCCAACCGCGAGCAGCACCTGATCGAGCAGCGCCTGGGCGCCGCCGCGCAAGGCGGCGAGGACACGGCGCGCTGGGGCGCCCGGGCCATCGAGCGGTTCGGCGACGGTGCGCTGGGGCGGCGCCTGCGCCTGCGCGACCAGGAGGTCCACGACCTGCTGGCCCGCGCCGGCTGGAGCGGCAACCTGCCGCGCAGCCTCTACCAGGCCGCGCAGCTGGCCTCGCCGCTGCTGGCCTGCGCCCTGGCGGGGCTGGTCGGCCTGCTCAGGGGTGCCGCCCTGGACGACCTGCTGCTGCCGCTGGCCTTCGCCGCCGGCATCGGCTTCCTGCTGCCCAAGCGCGTGCTGGCGCACCTGGCGGACAAGCGCTGCCGGCGCCTGGCCGACGAGGTCATCGTGTTCATCCAGCTGATCCGCATCCTCTTCGACACCGGCCTGACGGTGGAGCAGGCGCTGCGGGTGGTCCGCCTGGAGGGCCGACACATCGTGCCGGTGCTGGCCGGGGAACTGGACCTGGTGCTGGCCCACGCCGACAGCGGCCTGGACCTGGCCGACGAGCTGGAACAGCTGGGCAGGCGCCTGCAGGTGGCCGAGCTGAGCGACTGCTGCGGCGTGCTGCGCCAGATGCTGCGCCAGGGCGGCAGCGCGCGCGCCTCGCTGGCGGCGCTGAAGGCACTGTTCGAGGACCGCCGGCTGACCTCGCTGCAGGAAAAGATCAGCAAGCTGTCGGCGAAGATGAGCCTGGTGATGATCGCCCTGCTGTTCCCGGCGCTGCTGATCATCCTGGCCGGGCCGGGGTTCATGGCCATCACCAAGGCACTGGGGGGAATGTGATGAAGACGTTGTGCTTGCTGGGCCTGCTGGGCCTGGCGCTGGGCGGTTGCGCCAACCTGCCGGGCAACCTCGCCGACGGCCTGGCGGGCATCGGCCAGCGCTGCGGCGGCCAGTTGAGCCAGACCCAGGAACTGCAGCTGGACATGGCCCGCGACATGCTGCGCGAGGGCCGCCTGCACGCCGCCCTGGCGCACCTGGAGACACTCCCTGCCGATTCGCTGGAGGTGCGCGAAAGCAAGGCCACCGCGCTGCGCCGCATCGGCAGCCCGCGGGCCAGGGCCGAATACCAGGGCCTGCTCGGCACCTGCAAGGCCGGCGAGGCGCACCACGGCCTGGGCCAGATCGCCCTGGGCGAGAGCCGCATCGCCGAGGCCGAGCGCGAACTGCGCGAGGCGGCGCGGTTGCAGCCCACCGACCGGATGATCCGCAACGACCTGGGGGTGGTGCTGCTGCGCAAGGGCGACCGCGCGGGCGCGCGCTTCGAGTTCCTCACCGCCCTGGAACTGGACGGGGACGACAAGCTGCCGGCCTCCAACCTGCTCAGCCTGCTGCTGCTGGAAGGCAGGAACGCCCAGGCCACGGCGCTGGCCGAGAAGGCGCGGCTGACCGACGAGCAGGTACGCCAGGCCCGCCAGCGCGCCGACGCGCTCAGGGCCGGCGCCGCGCCGCCGCGGGTGGCGCAGGCGGCGGACAGCGCCAGCGTGGCGCAGGTCCAGGTGCAGGCGCAGCCCCTGCCCAGGCCGCTGGTGGAACGGCAGGCAAGGTAATCGACGGCGGGTGCCCGGCCACAAGGCGGCCAGGGCCCGCGATGGAAGCGGAGAGTAGCTATGAAACGGATCATCCTCACGGGCCTTCTGCTGGCCGCCCCCCTGTCCCTCGGCGCCACCGAATCGGTGCGCTCGCAACCGGCCGGCAGCACCCGCGACCAGTGGGAAGTCGAGCAGTGGCTGCAACTGCAGCGCAGCGGCCGGCAGGCCTCGGCCAACCGCCAGGCCGCCACCCCGGCCGAGCGCGACCGCGCCTACCGGCGCTACCTGGACAGCTACAGCCACCCGATCCCCGAGTACCTGCTGGACGAGAACCAGGGTTTCAGCACCGGCAGCAAGTGATGCCCGACGTCAAGGAGATGTCCATGTTCGGCAAGCGGCAGCGCGGCGCGATCGGTGTGCTGGCGGCATTGACCCTGCTGTTGGTGCTGATCTGCATGGCCCTGGTGGTGGACACCGGGCGCCTGTACCTGGAGCAGCGCAAGCTGCAGCGGGTGGCCGACATGGCGGCGCTGGAGAGCGCCACCCAGAGCGGCATGTGCGCCGCCCCGGGCAGCGTCGACGTGCAGGCGCTGGCCCTGGCCAGCGCGCGGCGCAACGGCTTGCCCGACGACGGCCGGCTGGTCGCGGGCCTCGGCGACGTGGACCTCGACGCCAGCGGCCGGCAGCGCGTCTTCCGCGCTGCCAACACCAGCTGGAACGACTCGGTGCGCGTCGTCGCCAGCCGTACGGTGCCCTCGAGCCTGCTGCTCAACGTCGCCGCGGTGTTCGGCGCCGGGACGCCGACCCAGGTCACCCTGCAGGCCCAGGCGGTGGCCAGGCGCCAGGCGCTGGCGGGGCTGTCGGCGGGCAGCGGCCTGCTGCGCCTGGACAGCACCAGCTCGCCCCTGCTCAATGCCCTGCTCGGCGGCCTGCTGGGCACCACCCTGAACCTCGACGTGGTGACCTACCAGGGCATCGCCGGGGCCAACGTCAACCTGCTAGCCCTGGGCGAGCAGCTGCAGGCGGCCGGCGTCGACCTCGACCTCGGCTCGGTGGACAGCCTGCTGGACGCCGACGTCGGCGTGGCGCAGCTGCTCCAGGCCGCCATCGACGCCGCCGACGCCTCGCAGGTCGCCGGCGTCAACCTGGCCCTGCTGCGCAGCGCGCTCGCCAGCATCAAGGTACCCTCGGCGAACCTGAGCCTGGGGCAGATCATCAGCGTCGTCGCCCCGGACAGTGCACGCGACGCGGCCCTGGGCGCCGACGTCAACCTGCTGGACCTGCTGATGGCCACGGCGCTGGTGGCCAACAAGGAACATGCGCTGGCGATTCCCGGCCTGACGCTGAACGTGCCGGGGGTGACCAGCCTGACGGTGAAGCTCAGGGTGATCAGCCCGCCGACCATCGCCATCGGCTATCCGGGCAAGAATGCCAACGGGCAATGGCGGACCCTGGCCAACTCGGTGCAGGTGGCCCTGAACGCAGTGGCCGACGTGGACCTGCTCAAGCTGGGGCTGGTCAACGCCCACGTCGACCTGGGCGCGACCGTGGCCCAGGGGTACGCGGCCCTGGACAGCGTCACCTGCGGCGGCGCCTGGAACGCCTCGCGGGTAGCGGTCAAGGCGCAGCCCGGCGTGGCGGCAGTGGCGCTCAACGACCTGAGCGTGAAGCTGCTGGGCAACGGCCAGGCCTACCTGGCCAAGGTGTCGGTCAATACCAGCAAGGGCACGGTGGCGCTCGAAGCCCCCGGCGAGCAAGCGCTGACCTTCGACATCGCCTCGCCGGCCGACCTGCCCAGCGCGGTGCAGCGCGTGCAAAGCCCCCTGGGCGCCTCGCTGGCGGCGGGCATCGCCAGCCTGTCGCAGAACCTGCAGCTCTCCGTCGAGCTCAACACCCAGGGCCTGCTGTGCAAGGCGCCCCTGGTCGGCTGGCTGCTCTGCCCACTGGGGAAACTGCTCGACGGCGTGGTCGGCGGCCTCGTCAATTCGCTGGCCGACCTGACCAGCCTGCTGACCCAGGCGCTGGCCTCGGTGCTCGCCAGCCTGGGCAGCCAGCTGATCGACCCGTTGCTGCAGTTGCTGGGCATCCAGACCGGCACCCTCGACGTGCGCATCATCGACCTGCGGACACCGGGCGCCGCGCTGGTGATCTAGGCAACAACGACTCTACGGGGGAACCCATGCAGCAGACACACCCAACCCGCCAGCGCGGCGCCGTGACCATCGAGTTCGCCGCCACCTTCATCCTGTTCTTCACCGTGTTCTACGGCGTGCTGGCGTACTGCATACCCCTGCTGGTGCTGCAGTCGTTCAACGACGCCGCGGCCGCCGGCGCGCGGGTGGCGGTGTCGGTGAACGATACGCTGGGTTCGCAGCAGTACCAGGCGGCCCTGCAGGACACCGTGGCCCAGGCCGTGGCGGACCGCCTCGGCTGGATGCCGAGCCGCTGGTACACCGGCTGCAGCGGCGGCAAGTTCGTCGCCACGCCGGTGGCCGAGGGGCGCTACACGCGCATCACCGTCTGCGTGCGCTACCCCGCCGACGGCGCCCCGCTGGTGCCGGTGCTGACGCTGCCGGGCATCGGCCCGGTGCCGCGGTTGCCCGCGGTGCTGCAGGCCCAGGCCAGCCTGCTGCTGTGAGGTCGACGATGCTGGGTCTATTCCGTGGCCATTCCAACGACAAGGCCGCTCCGGCGCCGGACACTGAGGCGCCGATGCCCCGACAAGACGCGCAGAGCGGGCTCTGCGAGCAGTTCTGGCAATGGAGCCAGGAGCACTGGGACCTGTGCATCGAGCTGGACGCCGAGGACCGCGTGTGCCGCCTGGGCGGGCGCCGTGCCCGCTGCCTGGCGCCGCCACGGCAAGCCGATGCGGCGTACCTGGGCGACTACCTGGAGCGCAGGTCGCGCCCCGCCGGCCCACCCCTGGCGGTGCGCCAGGCCGGGCAGGTGGACCTGGCCCTGCGCAGCATCGACCAGCAGCCGCTGGTCTTCCGCGTGCAGGTCAGCCCACTGGCCGGCCGCGGCTGCCTGCTGCTGGGCACCGACATTTCCGACCTGAACTGGCAGAGCGACAGGGAAAAGTCGCAGATGCAGTGCTTCAACGTGATCAAGCTGCTGCTCTCCAGGCTCGGCCACGTCGCCCTGGCCGAGCTGCCGGGCGCGGTCGGCGAAGCGCTCGAGGTCATGGCGAACAGCTTCCGCCTGCAGTCCATGGCCCTGGTCCTGGCGCAGCCGGGCAGTGGCGGGCGGGTGTTCGCCAGCTTCGTCCGCCCGGGCGCCGGCAGCCTGCTGCGCGAAGGCCTGGCCTTGCCGGATTGCGGGCTCGCCGCCCTGGCCGACAGCACCCTGCTCGGCGCTGACGGGCCAGGCTCGGCACTGCTCAAGCAGCTGTGCTGCGAGCAGCTGCAGGTCGTTCCGGCGACGCTGCAGGGTGGGCAGGTGGCCTGGCTGATCGGCGAGCCGGAAGGCCTCGACGAGAGCCGCGCGGGACTCTCGCCCGGCGACTGGCAATGCCTGGCCGAGCAACTGGCGCTGCAGGTCTTCGGCCGCCTCGAGCGCAAGCGCCTGCGCGACGGCCTGCACCGGCTGAACCTGCTGGAGAACATGGTGCAGGGCGGCTACTGGCGCTATGACGCGGCGCGCGAAGGCTTCGAGTTCTCCGCCGCGGTGGCAGCCATCCTGGAGCTGCCGGACGGGCAGACGTGCTTGTCGCTGGAGGAACTCCTGCAGCGCTTCCACCCCGCGGATGCCGACGAGCTGCTGATACGCCTGCGCCAACTGGGCCCGGAAGGGGAGCTGAAGCTGGACCTGCGCCTCTGCCCGGATTCCTGGACCCAGGTGCGGCGCTGGCTGCGCTTGCAGGGCCGCCGGCAGGGCGGCATGGACAACGGCTTCCTCGGCGGCGTGCTGCTCGACGTCAGCGAGGCGCGACAGCAGGCACAGCAGGCCGAGGCCACCCATGCCCGGCTGCGCAACCTGATCGACAAGGCGCCGGTGGTGATCTACGTGCAGCGCGTGGAGAACGGCCAGCTCATTCCGGAGTTCTACAGCGAAAGCGCCGGCAACCTGCTGGGCCTCGACCTGCAGGCGAACAACTGGCAGGCCCTGGCCGAGCGCGTCCATCCGGACGACCTGGGCAGCTTCTTCGAGCGCGGCCGCACGCTGCTGCGCGAAGGGCGCGTCAACGCCGAATACCGCCTGCGCGATGGCGCCGGGCAATGGCACTGGCTGTACGACGAGGCCAAGCTGCTGCGCGACGTGCAGGGCATGCCGCGGGAAGTGGTGGGCCTGTGGCTGGACGTGACCGAGCGGCACCAGGCGGCGCTGCGCATCGCCGAGAGCGAGGAGCGCTACCGGGTGCTGGTGGAGGACTCGCCGGCGCTGATCTGCCGCTACTCGGCCAGCCTGGCGTTGACCTTCGTGAACCAGACCTTCGCCAGCTTCCTCGGCGAGCCGGTGGACGAGTTGCTGGGGCGCCGCCTGGACTACTGGCTGTCCGAACGCGACTGCAGCGCGCTGCGCGCGCGCCTGGTCGAAGGCGCCGGCAGCGGCGCCGAGGAATCCTGGGAGCTGCGCTTCAACCTGCCCGGGCGGGAGTGCCGCTGGCTGATCTGGAGCGACCGCCTGCTGTTCGACGGGCAGGGCCGGCTGCGGGAGGTCCAGGCGGTAGCGCGGGACAACACCTCGGTGCGCCACTCCCAGCAGCAACTCGCCCAGGGCGCCAAGATGGCCGCCCTGGGGCAGATGGTCAGCGGCATGGCCCACGAGATGAAGCAGCCCCTGCACGTCATGCGCCTGGCGCTTTTCAATGCCTGGCAGCGGCTGGACGACCCGCAGTACCTGGGCGAAAAGCTGAAGCGGGTGGATGCGCAGGTCGACCGCCTGACCCGCGTGGTCAACCACATGGGGGTGTTCAGCCGCAAGTCCGACCTGGACATGGCCCCGTTCGACCCCCATGGCTGTTGCGAGGCGGTGGTGCTGCTGCTGGGCGAGAGCATGGCCCAGCAGGGTATCGCGCTGGAACTGGCGGTGCCGCAGGCGCGCCCGCAGGTGATGGGTTTCGCCGACCAGCTGGAGCAGGTGCTGGTGAACCTGCTGGCCAATGCCCGCGACGCCTTGCTGGAAAAGCGCGAAGGCCCCCGCTGGATCCGCCTGGGCCAGCAGCCTTGCGCCGAACCCGGCTGGCTGGAGCTGCACGTGTGCGACAGCGCCGGCGGCATCGAGCCGGCGCTGCTCGAACGCATCTTCGAACCCTTCTTCACCACCAAGCCGGTGGGGCAGGGGACCGGGCTGGGGTTGTCGGTGAGCCACGACCTGATCCGCAACATGGGCGGCAGCCTGTGCGTCAGCAACGCCGAGGCGGGGGCGCTGTTCGTCATCCGCCTGCCGCTGGCGGAGGGTTGATGGGGGCGAACGAAAGTTCGCTCCCTGTGGTTTAGTCAGGAAGTTCGGAAGTTGATTGGCGGGGCTCTTTCAGCGAGGGCCCGGCGTTATTGAAGTCCATGAGAAATAAATAACCCTTGGCTGCGAAGATAATGGAGCGAGGGCTCTGTCATGCTGTTTGCGATCCTTGCTGGCGTGTTCGTGGTTATCGTCCTGGAATTCCTGCGGGTATTGAGAAGTTCCAGCCGCAGGCGGCGGCGCGATACCGGGGACGAATGAGCGGAGCGGGGGCGGGGAGCCATCCCGGCGGCGGGGATGGCGGCATGTTCATGGCGTGGGGGGCAGCCTGGAAGGCCGCGCAGGGCGGGGGCGAGGCGGGGCGACTACTAGTGGTGGACGGCCCGGCGGAAGCGGAGCTTCTGCCAGCCGATGGTGCTTCTGAAGTGCCCCGTGTCACCCCACAGCCTGAAGCGCAGGCTGCGGTAGAGCGACGTGGGAACGGTGCAGCCGATCCTTCTCAGGTGGCCGTACATCCAGACCAGGCCCTGGTCTTCGTAGTTGGCGCTCGCTTGCATGACGGGTTTTTTCCAAGGCACGTATAAATGGGTTTTTATTGTTTTGATTATTCGCCGTGCCGGTTCTTTTGGATATATCCATATGGTGCTAGTTGTTTGGTCTAGGCATTGTTTGAATATCCACAAGTCATGAAATGGTTACGGCTTCCGGTGAAGTTGCCGAAGTTGCAGTGGCGCCTGGGCGAGGGGGCGCCGAGCGGCGCCCGGTTCACTCCTGCGGGGCGAGCAGCGTGTCGATTTCGCGGAAGATCGCCTGCCATTCCTCCTCGCTCACCTCCATGAGGCCGAAGGAGCGCAGCAGGAAGGCGCCCTTGGCGGCGAGGAAGGCCAGGCGGGCGTTGCGGCTGCGCTCGTCCTCGCCGCCTTCCTGGATGAGCAGGGGGCGGTACCAGTCGCTGGACCGCTGGCGCAGTTCCTCCCGGCTGAGCATCGCCGCGAGCACGGCCGCGGCGCGCTTGCCCAGGGCTTCGTCGCTGGCGGCCATCAGCTGGACATGGGCGCGCAGGCTGTCGAGCGGTTCCGCTTCGTCTGGGGCGTTGTCGCGCACAGCCACCTCGAACTCCGCTTTCCATCGGTTGAACATGGCCTCGATCAGGCCATCCTTGGTGCCGAAGCAGGACTGCACGCCACCCTTGCTGATCCCGGCGGCCTTGGCCACCTCGCCGATGGACAGCGCCGCAACGCCTTCGCGCATGACTACGCCTTCGGCAGCATCCAGGACCTTGCCTCTATCAATGACGGGGCGTTTACTCATCAGGCCTCTTCTGCATTAGAATACGGTCGTATTTTAAGGTTGGCCAGCCGTGCGGCCGCCCGTGCCCGTTCTGTCCCGCTGCACCTGACAGCCATGGGACGGCACGGCCCTTCTCGATTCGCAGCAGCCGCGAGAGCTGTGCGCTTCCGGTGATGGCCAGGGACCATAGCCGGCAGGGAGGCGGTGGCTTCCATTCCTGACCGATTCGTCAACGTTTGCCGCCCGCTCGGCGGGGGCAAGTCATCAATGTTCATGGCAATGGCGATTTTTTGACATTGCCGGTCTTGCGGGTGGGTGTCGCTCCCCATGTGGACGGAAGGCTGACGCTTTCACCCAATGGGGAAGCATAACGCGCCCAGCGGGAAAGGCACGTCAGACATGCTGGCAATTTACAGGCGCAGTTGCCGATGCCGCCTGGCGAGCCTTCGCCGAAGGCCGTCTCTGGATCGATGTATGGAAATGGAAAGCAGTACTTCCGCCGGTATCGCCTTCGCCAGGCGCATTCATGCGCCACGCAGCCTGGGGTGCGGCCTCAGCTTCGTTTTCATCGCGGTGCTCGCCTATCCCGGCAACCCCGCGCTCTGGGCCTGGATGCTGGTCAATGGCTTCCTCTGGCCGGGCCTGGCCCGGGCCATCGCCGTGCGTGCCGCGGAGCCCTACCGGGCCGAACTGCGCAACCTGCTGCTGGATTCGCTGTTCGCCGGCGGCTGGGTGGCCGTCATGCACTTCAGCCTGTTGCCCTCGGCGCTGCTGCTGTCGATGGTCACCATGCACAACGTGGCGGCCAACGGGCCCGGCTTCATGCTCAAGGGCCTGCTGGCCAATATCGCGGGCATGGCAGTGGTGGGGCTGCTGACCGGCTACCAGGTGGACCTGGAGACCCCCGGGCGGGTGATCTGGGCCTGCCTGCCGATGCTGTTCCTCTACCCGCTGGCGGTGGGCTGGACCAGCTACAGCCTGGCGCGCCGCCTGCACGCCCAGCGCCGCGCCTTCTCCCTGGTGGACTGCTTCGACCAGCAGCAACTGCTGCTGTCCTACGACGTCTGGCTGCACCGCCTGGCCCAGGAGTTCGGCCGCTGCCGCCGCGGCGGGCCGCGGGCGACCCTGGCGCTGATCCGCATCGACGACCATGCCCGCCTGCGCCTGCACTACGGCAACCTCACCGCCGAGGCCCTCAGCGTGCGCCTGGGCCACCTGATCAAGGCCGAGGTGCGCAACACCGACCACGTGAGCCGCAAGCACCCGGACGAGTACCTGGTGCTGTTCCGCCAGACCCACGGTGCCGGCGCCCGGGCCTGCGTCGAACGCATCGCCCAGCTGTTCGGCAACTTCGACGGGGCGTCGCTGCCGCCGCTGTCGCTGAGCATGGGCCTGGCCGACTACTCGACGGACTATGCCAGCGAGCACGACTGGATCGAGCAGGCCCGCCAGAGCCTGGCGCCCTGCGTGGTCGCCGAGGGCGCAGGCCCATAGGCGCGACGTGGGTGGGGCCGCGTAGGGCGAATAACTGGCACCGATGCCGGCATTTTCCGGCTATCGTGGACAGAGTCCGCTCCTGCAGGTTGCCCTGACGTCGTGCCCTTGTAGGAGCGCGCCCTGCGCGCGAATCGCGGGCAGGGCCCGCTCCTGCAATTCCAGGGAAGCACGGTCGTAGGAGAGGACTCCGTCCGCGATAGGCCGGGCCCCGCCGCGAAATCGCGGATGAATCGGACGCGTGCAGAAATCCTCAACCGTGCAGACGGCTGGTGTTCACCAGGTCCAGCGCCCGCGCCCGCAACTGCCCGCAGCCGCCGTCGACGTCCTGGCCGGCGCTGTTGCGCACCTTGGTCAGCACGCCGCGGCTGTGCAGGTAGCGCACGATCTCGACGATGCGCGCGCCGTCCGGGCGCTGGTAGACGTCGCCTTCCAGGGCGTTGAAGGGGATCAGGTTGAGCACCGCGAACTTGCCCCTGAGCAGGCGCAGGATGCCGTCCAGCTCGTCCTGGCCATCGTTCACGCCCTTGAGCAGCGTCCACTGGTACTGGATGGGGTAGCCGACCTGGCGGGCGTAGGCCTCGCCCAGTTCCACCAGCTCGTCCGGGGTGAGCTTCGGCGCCTTGGGCAGCAGGTGTTCGCGCAGGTCCGCGCGGGTGCTGTGCAGCGACAGGGCCAGGGCCGGTTTCACCCGTTGCCGCGGCAGGCGCTCGAACACCCGCGGGTCGCCCACCGTGGAGAACACCAGGTGCTTGTGGCCGATGCCGCCGTCGCTGCCGAGCACGTCGATGGCCTCCAGCACGTTGTCGAGGTTGTGCGCCGGCTCGCCCATGCCCATGAACACCACCTTCTTCACCCGCCGCAGGCGCCGCGCCAGCACCACCTGGGCGACCATCTCGGCGGCGCTCACCTGGCGCAGCAGGCCGCTGCGGCCGGTCATGCAGAAGCGGCAGCCCACCGCGCAACCGACCTGGCTGGACACGCACAGGCCCTCGCGCGGCAGCAGCACGCTCTCCACCATCTGCCCGTCGGCCAGGCTCACCAGCAGGCGCTCGGAACCGTCCCCGGCGGGGTGGCGGGAATGCAGGCGCGCCAGGCCTTCCAGTTGCGCCGCCAGTTCCGGCACGGCGTTGCGCACCGCCAGCGGCAGGAAGTCCTCGCTGGCCTGGCGCCGGGTGCCGGCGTCCAGCGCGCGGCCCTGCAGCCAGGCACGCAGCATCCGCCCTCGGTGGCGGGGCAGGGCGCCGAGGTCGGCGAGGCGTTGGTCGAAGTCGGTCAGGCGCATGGGGCGCGCATGCTAACACCGGCGCCGGGCGCGGCGAAGGCGGGGCGACAGGCGCCGGTGCGTCATGGGCGCTTTCGCCTACGCTTCACCCCGTACCGCAACCAACCAGGGGGACATATGGCAGAGGACTTCGATTCCAGACGGCGCGATCTGATGCGCATGGCGGCGGTGGCCGTGGTGGCGGCGCAACTGCCGCGCCTGGCCGAGGCCGCCGGCGAGCCCGTGGAGCAAACCCCGCCGGCGGCGAAGGCCGGCGCGCACACGGCGTTCGCCGCCCTCCGCCAGATCGATGCCGGGCTGCTCAGCGTGGGCTACGCCGAGGACGGCCCGGCCGACGGGCCGCCGGTGATCCTGCTGCATGGCTGGCCCTACGACATCTACGCCTTCGTCGACGTGGCGCCGTTGCTGGCGGCGCGCGGCTACCGGGTGATAGTGCCCTGGCTGCGCGGCTACGGCAGCACGCGCTTCCTTTCCGAACGGACGATGCGCAACGGCCAGCCGGCGGCGGTGGCCTCGGACATCATTGCCCTGATGGACGCGCTGAAGATCGACCAGGCCATCCTCGCCGGCTTCGACTGGGGCGCGCGCACCGCCGACATCATCGCCGCGCTCTGGCCGCAGCGCTGCAAGGGCCTGGTGGCTGTAAGCGGCTACCTGATCGGCAGCCAGGAGGCCGGCAGCAAGCCGCTGCCGCCGGAAGCCGAGTTCCTCTGGTGGTACCAGTTCTACTTCGCCACCGAGCGCGGCCGGCTCGGCTACCAGCAGAACACCCACGCCTTCGCCAGGCTCATCTGGCGGCAGGCCTCGCCGAAGTGGCGCTTCGACGACGCCACCTTCGAACGCAGCGCCAAGGCCTTCGACAACCCCGACCACGTCGCCATCACCGTCCACAACTACCGCTGGCGCCAGGCCCTGGCCGAAGGCGAGGCGAAGTACGACGAGCTGGAGCGGAAGCTGGCCAAGGCCCCACCGATCACGGTGCCCACCATCACCCTGGAAGGCGACGCCAACGGCGCCCCCCACCCGCCGCCCAGCGCCTATGCCGCCAGGTTCACCGGCAAGTACGAGCATCGCACGCTGAGCGGCGGCATCGGCCACGACCTGCCGCAGGAGGCGCCACAGGCGTTCGCCCAGGCGGTGGTGGATGTGGGGGGCTGGGCGGGGTGATGGACGCTGGTGACTGAACCTCGCCGTTCCCTTGGATTGGAGCGGCAAGGCTTCAGCGCCGTTTGCTGGCCAGGTCGTAGATTTCGTCGTTGCGGCGTGCGCCCACCGCGATGATCAGTACTTCGATGCGCGGGCCGTCCACGCGGTAGACGATGCGGGTGTTGCCCACCCTGATCCTGCGGCAGCCGGCGAGGCTGCCCGCCAGGGCCTTGCCCAGCTTGTCGGGCTCGCCCTCGACGATGCGCTGCCCGATGACCTTGAGGATTCGCTGCGCCTCGACCCTACCGAGGCGCAACAGATCGTCCGTGACCGCTTCGTGATAGATGACGTTCCATGCCATGCGGCCTGGCCTTCTTCAGTCGGCGAAGCGAGCCACCATGTCCTCGTGGCTGATCGCCTTGCTTGCGTCGAAGCTGTCCAGGCGGTCACGGGCGACGCGCTCCACGCGCAGGTCTTCCAGTTCGTCGAGCAGTTCCTGGTAGGCCTCGACGTTGAGGATGACCGCAGCGGGTTCGTTGTCCTTGAAAACGACGAGCTTCTCGGTCTTCCGAGTCGCCACGTCCCGCAGCTTCGCACTGAAGCTTCGCGCCATGCTCGTGACGGACACCGCCTGATCAGCGCGGTCCATGAGTGCTGCCATTGCCTGGTCTCCCGTCGGTGGATCTTTCAGCGTTTTATTGGCCGGTTTATCGGGCTAATTGAGGTGTGTTGCATTATGCGCTGAATATTGTGCTTTTCAAGCTGTATGTCGGTGAGTGGCCAGGGGCGGCGTGCTGAGTATCCACGGAGCCTCCTGTTCGAGGGGAGGGGCGGGCTGGATTTGGAACTTTCCTACGGTTCTATCGGTGTCGCGCTACACCGGCGCGGCGGAAGGGCGCGTATCTGGTCTAGTCTGCAGGTCTGCCCGTCGCTTTTCAGGAGGAACCCGCCATGCCGCGCCTTACCGCCCGCGATTTCCCGCCCGAGCTGCTGGAGCTGTACGACCACTACGCCCATGGCCTGATCAACCGCCGCGAGTTCATCCAGCGCGCTTCGCTGGTCACCGTCGGCGCGGCTGCGCTGCTGCCGGCGCTGAGCCCGGACTATGCGCTGGCCGAGCAGGTGCCGTTCACCGACCCGGACATCGCCCCCGAGTACATCGGCTACGACTCGCCCAGGGGCAATGGTCGGGTGCGCGCGTACCTGGTGCGGCCGGCCAGGGTTCAGGGCAAGGTGCCGGCGGTGCTGGTGGTGCACGAGAACCGTGGGCTCAACCCCTATATCGAAGACGTGGCGCGGCGGCTGGCCAAGGCCGGGTTCATCGCGCTGGCGCCGGACGGGCTCAGCTCCGTCGGCGGCTACCCGGGCAACGACGACAAGGGGCGCGAACTGCAGGCGAAGGTCGACCCCGGGAAGCTGATGAACGACTTCTTCGCCGGCCTGGAGTGGCTGATGTGCCACGAGGGCGGCACCGGCAAGGTCGGTATCACCGGGTTCTGCTATGGCGGCGGGGTGGCCAATGCGGCGGCGGTGGCCTACCCGGAGCTGGCCGCGGCGGTGCCTTTCTACGGCCGCCAGCCACGCAGCGAGGACGTGCCGCGGATCCAGGCGCCGCTGCTGCTGCACTACGCCGAACTGGACACGCGCATCAACGAGGGCTGGCCGGCCTACGAGCAGGCGCTGAAGGCCGCCGGCAAGACCTACCAGGCGTACATCTACCCCGGCGTGAACCACGGTTTCCACAACGACTCCACGCCACGCTACGACGAGGCTGCGGCCAGGCTCGCCTGGGACCGCACCCTGGCCTGGTTCCGCCGCTACCTGGCCTGACTGCGCCCCCCGGCCGCAGCCTGTCGGTCAGGAAAGGCTTGCCCTGGCGGCTGGACGTGGCAAGCTAGCGGCCCTCCCGTCCACCCCCTTCCGCATCATGTCGCTCAATCGCAAAGTCGTTCTCGCGGGCGTGCTGATCCTGGCCTGGCTCGGCATCCTGTTCGCCGCCTTCTGGTCGTTCCACGGCCGCTACCTGCGCACCTATCCGGACACCACCCAGCTGTTCGATGGCCAGGCGCTGCAACTGCCGGCGCAACTGGCCGGCCCGGGGCCTATCCGCGTGGTGCACTTCTGGGACCCGGAATGCCCGTGCAACGTCGCCAACCAGCAGCACCTGGCCTCGTTGATCAAGCGCTTCGAGCCCCAGGGCGTGGACTTCTACGCCTACCGCAAGCCCGGCACCCAGGGTCGCCTGGCCAGCGAGCTGTGGGGCCTGAAGCCGCTGCCGGAATTCCCCTCGCCGCCGCCCATCGCCGCCAGCCCCTCGGTGGCGGTGTGGGACCGCGACGGCAAGCTGGCCTACTTCGGCCCCTACAGCGAAGGCGCCACCTGCACCTCGGCCAACAGCTTCATCGAGCCGGTGATCCAGGCGCTGGTCGAAGGCCGCCAGGTGAAGTCCCCCAGCACCCTGGCCACCGGTTGCTATTGCGACTGGTAACGACGTTGGGCGTGGCGTAGGGCAATGAAATGGACTCCTCCCTCCTACGGCATCTAGGTGCCAGACTGATGTGTTGGCAACAGTCCCGGAGGGGGAGTCACGATGAACATTAAACGCATTGGCTTGGATCTGGCAAAACAAGTCTTCCAGGTGCACGCGGTCGACAGCCACGAACAGGTGGTGTGCCGTCGCCAGCTCAAGCGCGACAAGGTCCAGGATTTCTTCCGCCAGTTGGCGCCATGCCTGGTGGCGATGGAGGCCTGTGGCAGTGCGCACTACTGGGCGCGCGAACTGCGCCAGCTGGGACACGAGGTCCGCCTGATCGCCCCGCAGTTCGTCAAACCCTACGTCAAGGGCGACAAGCACGATGCCCACGACGCCGAAGCGATCTG
>NZ_FZPC01000053.1 GCF_900187975.1 Pseudomonas delhiensis
GATCAGGCGCACATGAGCGGATTTTCATCAGGGCTCGGGAGCGGATGTATCGCTCCATGAAGCCGGATATACGGCAGCAGTCGTACCCAAGTTCGAAAAAGCACGTCGGTCGCTGGCAAAACGGGAGGAGTCCATATACGCATAACGCCTACGGCGTTATCCGCCGCTTGGCCTTGGCCCCAGGCCACTCCGGGTTCAACCTCGGCGCCATTCATGGCCTGGGTGTATCGGCGGATAACCGCGAACGGTTATTCGCCCTACCCCGCGTCGGCCACCAGGCCGGCGGCCTGGATGCCACGGATGGCGCATTGCTCGTCGATGTCCGAGGCGTCGCCGCTGATGCCGATGGCACCGAGCACGCGGTTGTCCCGGTCGCGGATCAGCACGCCGCCCGGCGCCGGCACCACGTTGCCCTGGGCCAGGGTGTTCACCGCGGCGATGAACGACGGGCGCTGCTGGGCGTCGGCGGCCAGGGCGCGCGACGACTTGCCCAGGGCCACCGCGCCCCAGGCCTTGCCGATGGCCACCTGCGGGCGCAGCAGGCTGGCGCCGTCCTCGCGTTGCAGGGCCACCAGGTGGCCGCCGGCGTCGAGCACCGCCACGGTCAGCGGCGCGGTGGAGAGTTCGCGGCCGGCGGCCAGGGCGCTGCGGGTGATGGCCAGGGCGGTGTCGAGGTTGATTTCGCTCATGAGGGGTTCCTCGCGGAAAGGGATAAGACGTTCACCCGCGCCCTCCCGTGGAAGGACGCGGCATGGCAAAGCCCTTGATGGAATAGCCGAAGGAAGCCCCGGACGCAATGGATAAATACAATCCTGCGAAATTTTGTACACAACAACCAATCCAGAAAAATACAACGACAGTATCGAATCAACCGCTCAAGGATGCCGGGTTTCCCAGTACCCCGGGGTGTTGTAGATGGCCTTCAGGTAGTCGATGAAGAAGCGCACCTTGGCCGGCAGGTAGCGCTGCTGCGGGTACACCGCCTGGATGTCGTAGGCCGGGATCTCGTACTCGTCGAGCACCGTCACCAGCTCGCCGGCCTTGAGTTCGGCCTGGATCTCCCAGGTGGAGCGCCAGCCGATGCCCAGGCCCTGCTTGACCCAGTCGTAGAGCAGCTCGCCGTCGTTGCAGTCGAGGTTGCCGGAGACCCGCACCGCCACCTGCCGGCCGTCGCGCAGGAAGGTCCAGCCGCGCTGCTGGCCGCCCTGCAGGTTGAAGGCCAGGCAGTTGTGCCGCGCCAGGTCCTCCAGAGTGCGCGGCACGCCGTGCAGCTCGAAGTACGAAGGCGCGCCGCAGACCACCCGGCGGTTGGGGAACAGCTTGACCGCCACGTAGTTGGGGTCGGTGACCTCGCCGATGCGGATGCCCATGTCGTAGCCCTGGCGCACCAGGTCCACCAGGCTGTCGGTGAAGTTGAACGACAGTTTCAGGTCCGGGTAGCGCGCCAGGAACGCCGGCGCGTGGGGCGCGATGTGGCGCCGGCCGAACGCCGCCGGGGCCGACACCACCAGGTGCCCGCGCACCGAGTTGCCGCCGCGGGTGACGCTGGCGTCGGCCTCGTCGAAGTCCTTGAGCAGGCTGCGCGCGCGCTCCAGGTACTGCTCGCCCAGGTCGGTCAGTTGCAGGCCGCGGGTCGAGCGGTGCATCAGCTTCACGCCCAGGTGCCGCTCCAGGGCGTCCAGGCGCCGGCCCATGACCACCGGGGTCACGCCTTCGCTGAGCGCCGCCGAGGCGAAGCTGCCGTTGTCCGCCACCAGGACGAAACTGCGGATGAGGGTATAGCGGTCCATTCGATACTCCAGATATCGACAGAACTGAAGTATCCATCAATTCCGTCGCCTTGGCACAGCCGGCATCCTTGCCCCCAACAAGAAAACCACCGACTCAAGAGGAAAGGTCATGGCCAAAATGAGAGCGATCGAGGCGGCCGTCCTGGTCATGCGCCGCGAAGGCGTGGATACCGCCTTCGGCGTACCGGGCGCTGCCATCAACCCCATGTACGCGGCGATGAAGAAGCTCGGCGGCATCGACCACGTGCTGGCCCGCCACGTCGAGGGCGCCTCGCACATGGCCGAAGGCTACACCCGCACCACTGCCGGCAACATCGGCGTGTGCATCGGCACCTCGGGCCCGGCCGGCACCGACATGGTCACCGGCCTGTACTCGGCCTCCGCCGACTCCATCCCGATCCTCTGCATCACCGGCCAGGCGCCGCGTGCCCGCCTGCACAAGGAAGACTTCCAGGCGGTGGACATCACCAGCATCGTCAAGCCGGTGACCAAGTGGGCCACCACCGTGCTGGAGCCGGGCCAGGTGCCCTACGCCTTCCAGAAGGCCTTCTACGAAATGCGCAGCGGCCGCCCCGGCCCGGTGCTGATCGACCTGCCGTTCGACGTGCAGATGGCCGAGATCGAGTTCGACATCGACGCCTACGAGCCGCTGCCGGTGCAGCGCCCGAGCGCCACCCGCGCCCAGGCCGAGAAGGCCCTGGCCCTGCTCAACGACGCCGAGCGCCCGCTGCTGGTCGCCGGCGGCGGCATCATCAACGCCGACGCCTCGCACAAGCTGGTGGAGTTCGCCGAACTGCTTGGCGTGCCGGTGATCCCGACCCTGATGGGCTGGGGCACGATTCCCGACGACCACCCGCTGATGGCCGGCATGTGCGGCCTGCAGACCTCGCACCGCTATGGCAACGCCACCCTGCTGGAGTCCGACCTGGTGTTCGGCATCGGCAACCGCTGGGCCAACCGCCATACCGGTTCCGTCGACGTCTACACCGCCGGCCGCAAGTTCATCCACGTGGACATCGAACCGACCCAGATCGGCCGTGTGTTCACCCCGGACCTGGGCATCGTCTCCGACGCCGGCGCCGCCCTGGACGTGTTCCTCGAAGTGGCCCGCGAGTGGAAAGCCGCGGGCAGGCTGAAGGAGCGCATGGCCTGGGTCGAGGCCTGCCGCGAGCGCAAGCGCACCCTGCAGCGCAAGACCCACTTCGACAACGTGCCGGTCAAGCCGCAGCGCGTGTACGAGGAGATGAACGAGTTCTTCGGCAAGGACACCTGCTACGTCAGCACCATCGGCCTGTCGCAGATCGCCGGCGCGCAGTTCCTCCACGTCTACAAGCCGCGCCACTGGATCAACTGCGGCCAGGCCGGCCCGCTGGGCTGGACCATCCCCGCGGCCCTGGGCGTGGTCAAGGCCGACCCCAGCCGCCAGGTGGTGGCGCTGTCCGGCGACTACGACTTCCAGTTCATGATCGAGGAACTGGCCGCCGGCGCGCAGTTCAACCTGCCGTACATCCACGTGCTGGTGAACAACTCCTACCTGGGGCTGATCCGCCAGGCCCAGCGCGGCTTCGAGATCGACTACTGCGTGCAGCTGGCGTTCGACAACGTCAACGCGCCGGAACTCAACGGCTACGGCGTGGATCACGTCGCCGTGGTGGAAGGCCTGGGTTGCAAGGCGATCCGCGTGTTCGACCCGAACCAGATCGGCGCCGCCTTCGCCCAGGCCCGCGAACTGATGCAGCAGCACCGCGTGCCGGTGGTGGTGGAAGTGATCCTCGAGCGCGTGACCAACATCGCCATGGGCACCGAGATCAACGCCATCAACGAGTTCGAGGAACTGGCCCAGAGCCGCGACGACGCGCCCACCGCCGTCTCTCTATTGGATTGAGCCGCCGCTGGACTGACGAAGTACCGGGCCCCGCGTGCGCGGGAGCCGTGGCAGGGATAACCACAACCTGCGCACGGCGGGGCCCACCCTTACGGAAATACGTGTTTCACCACCAGGAGGCCCCGCCATGCCCCGTTTCTGCGCCAACCTGTCCATGCTCTTCACCGAGGTGGACTTCCTCGACCGCTTCGAAGCCGCCGCCAAGGCCGGTTTCAGCGGCGTCGAATACCTCTTCCCCTATGACTTCGAGGCCGAGGCCATCAAGGCCAGGCTCGACGCCAACGGCCTGGAGCAGGTGCTGTTCAACCTGCCCGCCGGCGACTGGGGCAAGGGCGAACGCGGCATCGCCTGCCACCCCGACCGCGTCGAGGAATTCCGCGCCGGCGTCGACAAGGCCATCGCCTACGCCAGGGTGCTGGGCAACAAGCAGGTCAACTGCCTGGCCGGCATCCGCCCGCAGAGCTACGACTGCGCGACCCTCGAGAACACCTTCCTGAACAACCTGGAGTACGCCGCCGAGAAGCTCGAGGCCGCGGGCATCAAGCTGGTCATGGAGATGATCAACACCCTCGACATCCCCGGCTTCTACCTGCAGACCACGAAGCAGGCGCTGGACATCCGCGAGAAGGTCGGCAGCCCCAACCTGTTCCTGCAGTACGACATCTATCACATGCAGATCATGGAAGGCGACCTGGCCCGGACCATGGAGAAGAACCTGGCGGCCATCAACCACATCCAGCTGGCCGACAACCCCGGCCGCCACGAACCGGGCACCGGCGAGATCAACTACCGCTTCCTGTTCGGCCACCTCGACCGCATCGGCTACCAGGGCTGGATCGGCTGCGAGTACAAGCCGGCCACCACCACCGAGGCGGGGCTGGGCTGGCTGAAGAGCCACAACGCGATCTGAACCGGACACGAGTCCGAAGGCGCTGGGCCCCCGCGTTCGCGAGGGTGACGGGGAGATAGAAGCTTTCCAACGTCATTCCCGCGAACGCGGGACGCGGCCCCATCGCGAACAGCGCTTGCGCTGGCCCGAAGGGGAATAACCCAGCGACTCCTCAACCCAATACAGAACACCAGGAGACACCCTCATGGCCAAGATCGGATTCATCGGCACCGGCATCATGGGCCTGCCCATGGCGCAGAACCTGCAGAAAGCGGGCCACCAGCTGTTCCTCTCCAGCCACCACGACAAGGCCCCGGCCGCGCTGGTCGAAGCCGGCGCCGTGGCCCTGGCCAACCCCAAGGAAGTGGCCCAGGAAGCCGAGTTCATCATCGTCATGGTGCCCGACACCCCGCAGGTCGAGGACGTGCTGTTCCGCCAGGACGGCATCGCCGAAGGCGTCGGCCCGAACAAGGTGGTGATCGACATGAGCTCCATCTCGCCCACCGCCACCAAGGCCTTCGCCGAGAAGATCAAGGCCACCGGCGCGCAGTACCTGGACGCCCCGGTGTCCGGCGGCGAGGTCGGCGCCAAGGCGGCGACCCTGAGCATCATGGTCGGCGGCTGCCCGAACACCTTCGAACGCGCCCTGCCGCTGTTCCAGGCCATGGGCAAGAACATCACCCGCGTCGGCGGCAACGGCGACGGCCAGACCGCCAAGGTGGCCAACCAGATCATAGTCGCGCTGAACATCCAGGCGGTGGCCGAGGCCCTGCTGTTCGCCGCGCGCAACGGCGCCGACCCGTCCAAGGTGCGCGAGGCGCTGATGGGCGGCTTCGCCTCCTCGCGCATCCTCGAGGTGCACGGCGAGCGCATGGTCAAGGGCACCTTCGACCCGGGCTTCCGCATCAGCCTGCACCAGAAGGACCTCAACCTGGCCCTGGCCGGCGCCCGCGAACTGGGCCTGAACCTGCCCAACACCGCCAACGCCCAGCAGGTGTTCAGCACCTGCGCGGCCCTGGGCGGCAGCAACTGGGACCACTCCGGGCTGATCAAGGGCCTGGAGCACATGGCCAACTTCTCGATCCGCAAGGACTGAGGAGAGTCACTGGGTTCCCGCGTTCGCGGGAATGACGGGAACGCTGTACGCCTGATCGTTATGGGAGTGACGGACAGGCATACGAATCAACGTCACCCCCGCGAACGCAGGGGCCCAGCGACTCGCTTTCGAACCCCGGCCGGCGTGAACACGGCTTCGCCGGCCGGGCGCTTCGAAGGCATTGCCCAGGCGCTTGCCCCCAGGCGCCTGCGCAATGCCGCATGAAAGAACAACGACAAGAAACCTGAGGAGCCCCAGATGAGCCTCGACCCACGCGCCCTGCTGCGCGAGCTGTTCGACACCGCCATCGTCGCCGCCCACCCGGCGCAGACGCTGGCCCGCCACCTGCCGCGGGTGCATGGCGGGCGCACCATCGTCATCGGCGCCGGCAAGGCCGCCGGGGCCATGGCCGAGGTGGTCGAGGCGCACTGGAAGGACGAGCAGGTGGACGGCCTGGTGGTCGCCCCCTACGGCTACGGCGCCAACTGCCAGCGCATCGAAGTGGTGGAAGCCGCGCACCCGGTGCCGGACGACGCCGGCGAGCGCGTCGCCCGCCGCGTGCTGGAACTGGTCGGCAACCTGACCGAGGACGACCGGGTGATCTTCCTGCTCTCCGGCGGCGGCTCGGCGCTGCTCGCCCTGCCCGCCGAGGGCATCTCCCTGGACGACAAGCGCGCCCTGAACAAGGCCCTGCTCAAGTCCGGCGCCGCCATCGACGAGATGAACTGCGTGCGCAAGCACCTCTCGGCGATCAAGGGCGGCCGCCTGGCCCGCGCCTGCTGGCCGGCCAGCGTGTACACCTACGCGATCTCCGACGTGCCCGGCGACGAGGCCACGGTGATCGCCTCCGGCCCCACCGTGGGCGACCCCACCACCTCCGCCGACGCCCTGGCGATCCTCAGGCGCTACGCCATCGACACCCCGGCGCACATCCGCGCCTGGCTGGAAGACCCGCGCTCGGAGACGGTCAAGCCCGGCGACGACTGCCTGTCGCGCAGCTACTTCACCCTCATCGCCACGCCGCAGCAGGCCCTCGACGCGGCCGCCGCCAAGGCCCGCGCCGCCGGCCTCGAGGTGCTGATCCTCGGCGACCTGGAGGGCGAATCCCGCGACGTCGCCAAGGTCCACGCCGGCATCGCCCGCCAGGTGCGCAAGCACGGCCAGCCGCTGGCCGCGCCCTGCCTGGTCCTCTCCGGCGGCGAGACCACCGTGACCGTGCGCGGCAAGGGCCACGGCGGGCGCAACGCCGAGTTCCTGCTCAGCCTCACCGCCGCGCTCAAGGGCGAGCCGGGCATCTGGGCGCTGGCCGGCGACACCGACGGCATCGACGGCATGGAGAACAACGCCGGCGCCCTGATGAGCCCGTGCAGCTACAAGCGCGCCCTGGCCGCCGGGCTGAACCCGCTGCACGAACTGGACGACAACAACGGCTACGGCTTCTTCGCCGAGCTGGGCGACCTGGTGGTCACCGGGCCGACCCGCACCAACGTCAACGACTTCCGCGCCATCCTGATCCTCGAGAGTGCCGAGCAATGAACAACGACAAGAAGGTCAAGATCCTCGCCACCCTCGGCCCGGCCATCAAGGGCCGCGAGGACGTGCGTGCCCTGGTTGAGGCCGGCGCCAACCTGTTCCGCCTGAACTTCAGCCACGGCGAGCACGCCGACCACGCCCAGCGCTACCAGTGGGTGCGCGAGGTGGAAGCCGAACTGGGCATGCCCATCGGCATCCTCATGGACCTGCAGGGGCCGAAGCTGCGCGTCGGCCGTTTCGAAAGCGGCGCGGTGGCCCTGCAGAAGGGCCAGAGCTTCACCCTCGACCTGAATGACGCCCCGGGCGACGAGCGCCGCGTGATGCTGCCGCACCCGGAGATCATCCAGGCCCTGGAGCCGGGCATGAGCCTGTTGCTGGACGACGGCCGCATCCGCCTGCAGGTGCTGAACAACCACGGCGACGCCATCGAGACCCGCGTGCTCAACAGCGGCGAGCTGTCCGACCGCAAGGGCGTCAACGTGCCCGAGGCGGTGCTCAAGCTCAGCCCGCTGACCGCCAAGGACCGCCGCGACCTGGCGTTCGGCCTGGAACTGGGCGCGGACTGGGTGGCCCTGTCCTTCGTGCAGCGCCCCGAGGATATAGAGGAAGCCCGCGCGCTGATCGGCGACAAGGCCTTCATCATGGCCAAGATCGAGAAGCCCTCGGCGGTGCAGT
The DNA here is from genome assembly GCF_900187975.1 of Pseudomonas delhiensis. Taxonomy (GTDB): domain Bacteria; phylum Pseudomonadota; class Gammaproteobacteria; order Pseudomonadales; family Pseudomonadaceae; genus Pseudomonas; species Pseudomonas delhiensis. The sequence goes on from NZ_FZPC01000053.1 coordinate 7,869, forward strand.
CCATCGAGGAGATCGCCCGCCTGGCCGACGCCATCATGGTGGCCCGCGGCGACCTCGGCGTGGAAGTGCCGGCGCAGAACGTGCCGGGCATCCAGAAGCGCATCATCCAGGTCTGCCGCCAGCTCGGCCGGCCGGTGGTGGTGGCCACGCAGATGCTCGAATCCATGCGCTTCGCCCCGGCGCCGACGCGCGCCGAGGTCACCGACGTGGCCACCGCCGTCAGCGAAGGCGCCGACTGCGTGATGCTCAGCGCCGAAACCGCCTCCGGCCAGTACCCGCTGGAAGCGGTGGAGATGATGGCCAAGATCATCCGCCAGGTGGAAGCCGAGCCGGACTACCAGGGCCAGCTGGAACTCAACCGCCCGGAGCCGGACGCCACCGTATCCGACGCCATCAGCTGCGCCATCCGCCGCATCAGCCGCATCCTGCCGGTGGCGGTGCTGGTCAACTACACCGAGTCCGGCGCCTCCACCCTGCGCGCCTCGCGCGAGCGGCCCAAGGCGCCGATCCTCAGCCTGACGCCCAACCTCAAGGCGGCGCGGCGGCTGAGCGTGGCCTGGGGCGTGTACTCGGTGGTCAACGAGCAACTGGCCCACGTCGACGAGATCTGCGCCACCGCCCTGGAGATCGCCCTGGCCCAGCGCATGGCCCAGCGCGGCGACACCGTGGTGGTCACCGCCGGCCTGCCGTTCGGGCAGCCGGGGAGCACCAACATGCTGAGGATCGAGACGGTGGCGCCGGCGTTATCGGCCTGAAGATCAAAGAGCCCCTCTCCCCAACCCTCTCCCGCAAGCGGGAGAGGGAGCTGAACGGCAGAAGGCGCAGCGCCGGAGTCACCGGCCACGCCGAACCGCCCCCTCTCCCTCCGGGAGAGGGCTGGGGTGAGGGAAAAAGAGTTCCGGAGCCACGCCAAGGCATGGCTCCACATCGCGTCACTCCCGGACGGACGGGGCCGGGAAAACGGGGCCGCGACCCCGTCCGTCCGGGATTGGCCTTGAACGGCCAGCAGTTCTGTCGGCCATAGCCACCCTCGCAACCCCCACGCAGGCTATGGAGATTCGAGGCCACCCTCCGGCGATCCCGGGGACCGGCCTCTTTTTTATTCACGCCCCAAAATGGTGCCATGGCAGAATGCGCCCGCTGATACCCACGGAGCTTCCCGCGATGCCCTCCCCCGATGGAAGGCACGGCCGCCGACGCGGAACCGGAGAAGCCCCGGACTGCCCCTTCGACTGCCCAGACCCCCGATGCGCCCACTACCGCTACTGACCCTCTGGCTGCGCGGCTTCAGCCAGGTGTTCCTGCAACCCGCGCCGCTGTTCGGCCTGCTCTGCCTGGCCCTGATCGGCGCCTGCGCCCCCACCCTGCTGCCCGGCGCCCTGCTCGGCGCCAGCGCCGGCCCGGCGTTCGCCCGCCTGCTGCGCTGCCGCCAGGCGGATATCGACGACGGCCTGTACGGCTACAACGCCGTGCTGATCGGCCTGCTGCTGCCGCTGAAGTTCGCCTGGTCGCCACTGCTGGTGGCCCTGGTGCTGTTCGCCAGCCTCGCCAGCGTGGCGCTGCAGCGCCTGCTGCTGCGCGCCTCGCGCCGGCGCCACGGCCTGCCGCCCTACACCCTGGCCTTCGTCCTGCTCGGCTGGGCCCTGCCGGCGCTCCCACTGCAGCCCGCCGCGCCCCTGGCCGGGCTGGCAGACCTGCCGCTGCCGGCCTTCCTCGCAGCCACCGCGCGGGCCTTCGGCCAGGTGATCTTCCTCGACGCCCCGCCGGCCGGCGCGCTGATCTTCCTCGGCCTGCTGCTGGGCGCGCCGCGCGCCGCCACCTGGGCGCTGTTCGGCGCGGTGATGGTGCTGCCGGTGGCGGTGTTCGCCGGCATCCCCCAGGACGCCGTGCAGAGCGGCCTGCTCGGCATGAACAGCGCCCTGGCCGCCCTCGCCCTGGCCCTGCGCGGCCCCGCCCCCTTCGCCCCGCTGGCCGGCGCCGTGCTGGCGCTGCTGCTGCAACAGGCCATGGCCGCCCTGGGCATCCCCTTCATGACCGCCCCCTTCATCTTCGCCTGCCTGCTGGTGCTGCTGGGCGAACGCCTGCTGCACCCAACCTCGCGGCGCGCCCCGCTGGCCGGCAACTGAGGCGGATTGGCCTGGCGCGCGCAGGGCTGTCTATAGTGCAGGGCTTTCCGCCGCCTGGAACCGATCCGCGATGCGCTTTCACAAGTACCACGCCCTGGGCAATGACTACCTGGTCTACACCGACACCACTCCCTTCCCCTTCGACGAGGCGGCGGTGGTACGCATCTGCGACCGCCACCGCGGCCTTGGCTCCGACGGCATCCTGGTGCCCGATGGGCAGAGTGAAGACGGCTTCCGCCTGCGTATCCTCAACCCCGACGGCTCCCCAGCCGAGCGCAGCGGTAACGGCCTGCGCATCTTCTCCCGCTATTTGTGGGACCAGGGCCTGGTAGGCGACGCCCCCTTCCGCATCGTCACAGTCGCCGGCCCTGTGCTCAGCCAGGTATTCGACCAGGGCCGCGAGGTCGAGGTGGACATGGGCCACGCCGAGTTCGCCAGCACTCGCATTCCCGTGCAAGTCGCCACGCCGGAAGCCCTGGACCTGCCCGTCGAGTTGGAAGGCCGGACGCTGCGGCTCAACGCGGTCTCCATGGGCAACCCGCACTGCGTGGTGTTCGTCGAGCACTCCTCGGCGGAACTGGCGAAAACCTTCGGCCCGCTGCTGGAACGCCATTCCCTGTTCCCCAACCGCAGCAACGTGCAGTTCGTCGAAGTGCTCGGGCGCAACGATCTACGCGTGGAAATCTGGGAGCGCGGCGCCGGCTACACCCTGGCCTCGGGCACCAGCAGTTGCGCCGCGGCAGCGGTGGCCAAGCGCAAGGGCTACTGCAACGGAGACGTCAACGTACACCTGGCCGGTGGTCGGTTGCGCATCCGCGTCGACGATGACTTCCGCGTGCACATGCGCGGTGCCGTGCAGCGCATCGGCGAGATGAGTCTGCATGCGGAATGCCTGCTCTGAGCGATAGCCAGCCGTGACGCCATGTCACATGGGCAATCCCCTCCGGGCCGGCATAGGTCAAGGCCGGCCCGGCTTCGCGCCGCCATGCTGGCGGGGCGTGGGCCGGGTTTCCGACGACCGCCGCGCATTTTCCCGCCCGTGACGGCATAATCCGCGCCCTTCCGCGGCCCGCCGGGCTCGCGTTCCCATTCCCCAGCAGCGGTAAGGTCATGACACTTCCGACTCCCACCCTCTTCCAACGCATCCAGCGCAGCAGCCTGGTGATGCGCATCTTCGTCGGCATGCTCGCCGGCATCGCCCTGGCCCTGGTCTCGCCCGACGCGGCGCAGGCCGTCGGCCTGCTCGGCAAGCTGTTCATCGCGGCGCTCAAGGCCGTGGCGCCGGTACTGGTCCTGGTGCTGGTGTGCGCCTCCATCGCCAACCACAAGGCCGGGCAGCGCACCCATATCCGCCCGATCCTGCTGCTCTACCTGCTGGGCACCTTCAGCGCCGCGGTGGTGGCGGTGGCCGCCAGCTTCGCCTTCCCCTCGTCGCTGGTGCTGAACACCGCGGCGGCCGCCGAGGCGGCTCCGCCCGGCGGCATCGGCGAGGTGCTGCGCACCCTGCTGTTCAGCGTCGCCAGCAACCCGGTGCAGGCGCTGCTGGAGGCCAACTTCATCGGCATCCTCGGCTGGGCCGTGGGCCTCGGCCTGGCCCTGCGCCACGCCCGCCAGAGCACCCGCGACCTGCTCGACGACCTGGCCGGCGGCGTCACCCTGATCGTCCGCGTGGTGATCGCCTTCGCCCCGTTGGGCATCTTCGGCCTGGTGGCCAGCACCTTCGCCGAGGCCGGCCTCGACGCCCTGCTCGGCTACCTGCACCTGCTCGCCGTGCTGCTGGGCTGCATGCTCTTCGTGGCACTGGTGGTGAACCCGGCCATCGTGTTCTGGAAAGTGCGCCGCAACCCCTACCCGCTGGTCTTCACCTGCCTGCGCGAAAGCGGCGTGACCGCCTTCTTCACCCGCAGCTCGGCGGCCAACATCCCGGTCAACCTGCAGCTGTGCGAACGCCTGGGCCTGCACGAGGACACCTACTCGGTGTCCATCCCCCTGGGCGCCACCATCAACATGGCCGGCGCGGCCATCACCATCAGCGTGCTGGCCCTGGCCGCGGCCAATACCCTGGGCATCGCCGTGGACCTGCCCAGCGCCCTGCTGCTGTGCGTGGTCTCCGCGCTGTGCGCCTGCGGCGCCTCGGGCGTGGCCGGCGGCTCGCTGCTGCTGATCCCGCTGGCCTGCGGGCTGTTCGGCATCTCCGGCGAGGTGGCCATGCAGGTGGTGGCGGTGGGCTTCGTCATCAGCATCCTGCAGGACTCGGCGGAAACCGCGCTGAACTCCTCCACCGACGTGCTCTTCACCGCCGCCGCCTGCCAGGCCGGGGAACCCGCCGCGAGCGAGGCCGGCCTGGGCGAGAGGCGCTGAACCCGGCGACGCGCCCCGCGGGGCGCGTCCCTGCATAAGCAAATAGCCTTTGGGTATTTAAGTGGCATATAACCCATGGGCATAATCGGGCGATCCAACACTGCCGAGAAGGAACCGCCCGTGAAACGACTCTTCGCCGCCTCCCTGCTGGCCGCCGGAATGGCCCTGGGCAGCGCCGCCCATGCCGCGCAGCCGCTGCTCAACGTCTCCTACGACGTGATGCGCGACTTCTACAAGGAGTACAACCCCGCCTTCCAGAAGCACTGGGAAGCGGAGAAAGGCGAGAAGATCACCATCCAGATGTCCCACGGCGGCTCCAGCAAGCAGGCCCGCTCGGTGATCGACGGCCTGCCGGCCGACGTCATCACCATGAACCAGGCCACCGACATCGACGCCCTGGCCGACAACGGCGGCCTGGTGCCCAAGGACTGGGCCACCCGCCTGCCGAACAACAGCGCGCCCTTCACCTCGGCCACCGTGTTCATCGTGCGCAAGGGCAACCCCAAGGGCCTGCACGACTGGCCGGACCTGCTCAAGGACGGCGTGCAGGTGGTGGTGCCGAACCCGAAGACCTCGGGCAACGGCCGCTACACCTACCTCTCCGCCTGGGGCTACTCGCTCAAGCACGGCGGCGATGAAGCCAAGGCCAGGGAATTCGTCGGCCAGCTGTTCAAGCACGTCCCGGTGCTGGACACCGGCGGCCGCGCGGCCACCACCACCTTCATGCAGAACCAGATCGGCGACGTGCTGGTGACCTTCGAGAACGAAGCCGAGATGATCGCCCGCGAATTCGGCCGCGGCGGCTTCGAGGTGGTCTACCCGAGCGTATCCGCCGAGGCCGAGCCGCCGGTGGCGGTGGTCGACAAGGTGGTCGAGAAGAAAGGCACCCGCGCCCAGGCCGAGGCCTACCTGAAGTACCTGTGGTCCGACGAGGGCCAGACCATCGCCGCCGACAACTACCTGCGCCCGCGCAACCCGGCGATCCTGGCCAAGTACGCCGACCGCTTCCCGAAGGTGGACTTCTTCTCGGTGGAGAAGACCTTCGGTGACTGGCGGACCGTGCAGAAGACCCACTTCGCCGATGGCGGGATCTTCGACCAGATCTACACCCCGAACTGATGTAGCGCCCCACGGGCGCGAATCGCGGATGGAATCCGCTCCTACGGTTCCAGGGAAGCACGATCGTAGGAGCGGACTTTGTCCGCGAGAGCCGGGCGTCCCGGCGCGATTCGCGGATGAGATCCGCTCCTACGCCGCCCCACCCGCACCATTCCCCTGTAGGAGCGTGCCCTGCACGCGAAATCGCGGGCAGGGCCCGCTCCTACAGCTCCAGGGAAGCACGATCGTAGGAGCGGACTTTGTCCGCGATAGCCGGACGTTCCGGCGCGATTCGCGGATGAGATCCGCTCCTACGCCGCCCCACCCGCACCATTCCCCTGTAGGAGCGCGCCCTGCGCGCGAAATCGCGGGCAGGGCCCGCTCCTACAGCTCCAGGGAAGCACGATCGTAGGACTTTGTCCGCGATAGCCGGGCGTCCCGGCGCGATTCGCGGATGAGATCCGCTCCTACGCCGCCCCACCCGCACCATTCCCCTGTAGGAGCGCGCCCTGCGCGCGAAATCGCGGGCAGGGCCCGCTCCTACAGTTGTCCCCCGCCGCCTCAGCGCGGCCGCCACCCCACCTCGCGCAGCGCCTCCAGCAGCGTCTCCCCCTCCAGCGCCGGCACCCGCGTGCCGTCCGCCGTGCGCATCTCGCGGCCGGCCAGCAGGGCGTTGACGATGGCCTCCTCCACCGCTTCCGCCGCCGCGGCGAACAGCGGCGAGATGTGCTCGTTGTTGAGCATCTGCAGCGGCGTGCTCTGCGGCAGGCCCTTGCGCCCGTAGTCGGCCGGCGGCAGGTCGCGGTTGCCGGTGGCGAAGGCCAGGAAGATGTCGCCGCTGCTGTCCTCGGTGCCGCCGCCGGTGCGGGCGATGCCGATGGAGGCGCGCTGCGCCAGGCGCTGGCACTGGTGCGGCAGCAGCGGCGCGTCGGTGGCGATGATCACCACTATCGAGCCCATGCCCGGCTCGCCCTTTTCCGCGAACGGCGAGGGGATGTCGCCCAGCACCCGGCCCACCGGGTAGCCGTCGACGCGCAGTTCGCGGCGCTGGCCGTGGTTGGCCTGCACCAGCACACCGACAGTCCAGCCGCCCTGCTCCGCCGGCAGCTTGCGCGAGGCGCTGCCGATGCCACCCTTGAACTCGTGGCAGATCATCCCGGTGCCGCCGCCCACCGGGCCTTCGGCCACCGGCCCGGACTCGGCGGCGGCCAGGGCGTCGCGCACGTGCCCGGGGCCGACGTGCTGGCCCCAGATGTCGTTGAGCAGGCCGTCGTAGGTCTCCATCACCACCGGCATGCACCAGTACACCGCCGGGTCGGCCAGGGCATCGCGCTCGGCGGCCACCAGGGCGTCGCGCACCACGCCGACGCTATGGGTGTTGGTGATGGCGATGGGCGTGGCCAGCAGGCCGGCCTCGCGGATCCACTCCAGGCCCGTGGCGTCGCCGTTGCCGTTGAGCACGTGGGCGCCGGCGAAGCAGGGTTGCAGGCGGGCCTCGCCGGCGCGGGGCTGGAGCACCGTGACGCCGGTGCGCACCTGCCTGCCGCCGTGCTCGGCGACCAGGGTGCTGTGGCCGACGCGGACGCCGGGGACGTCGGTGATGGCATTGAATGCGCCGGGTGTGCCCAGGCCCAGGGTGATGCCGAGTTGACGAGCGCGCATGGGGACTCCTGTGGTCTTCAGAGTTTCTGGAAAGCCGGGCTCAACTTGCCGTAGGTGCTGTAGAGAATCACCGATACGGCCAGTATCCCGATAATGGTCATCACGTCCCGCGCCGAGGCTTCCATCAGCAGCTCGAGCAGCAGGTAGCCGGCGCCGACCACCGCCAGCAGCGCCGGCAGCGGCCACAGCGGCATGCGGTAGGGGTGCTCGCGGTCGCGGCGCAGCACGCGGCTGAACAGCGCGCACAGGGCCACCACCAGGTAGATCAGCACCAGCAGCAGCACGGTGAAGGAGGTCAGTTCCTCCAGGTTGGAGCTGAAGCTCAGCGCCGCCGAGGGCACGCCGAGGAACAGGGTAGCCAGCCAGGGCGACTCCCAGCGCGGGTGGATGCGGGTGAAGGCGCGGTTCAGCGCCGGCGTCCAGAGGGCGTCGCGGCCGCTGCTGAAGATCACCCGGCCGACCTGGATGACGATGGCGACGATGGCGTTGAACACCGAGAGGAAGATGCCGGCGCTGACCAGCCGCGACAGCGTCTCGTTGCCGTGGGCGGTGAGCAGGTAGCCGATGGGGTCGGGGCTGGCGAGCATGTCCTTGAGCGAGGGCGCGCCGATCAGCAGCGCGGTCAGCGGCACCAGCTCGATCACCACCACCAGCACCAGCGACCAGAGCACCGCGCGGTGCACGGTGCGGCCGCCGTCCTTCATGTCCTCGGCCAGCAGCACGGCGCCGCCGAAGCCGTTGTAGGAGAACACCGCGGTGCCCACGGCGCCTATCACCAGCGCCCAGGGCGCCGCCGCCAGCACGCCGCCGTCCAGCACCTGCGGCTGCAGCAGCACGCTCAGCGGCTGGCTGGCGTGGCCGAAGCCGAGCACCACTATCACCAGCAGCGCGGCCACTTCGCAGAGCAGGAAGACGCCGGTGACCCAGGCGTTGACGCGGATGTTGAGGATGCCCAGCACGTAGCTGGCGGCGACGATGGCCAGGGCCACGGTCTGGGTGTCGAACTGCGTGCCCAGCGCGCCGTTGAGGTAGGTGGCCGCCCCCGTGCCCAGCACCGGCGGGATGAACAGCAGCGAGACCAGCACGGTGAGGAAGGTGGCGTAGCCGGCCATGCCGCCGAACACGCGCTTGGCGTAGACGTACTCGCCGCCGGCCGAGCTGTGCGCCCGGCCCAGCTCGGCGTAGCAGCAGGCGAACATCAGCGCCAGCGCCGCGGCCATCACGAAGGCCAGGAAGGCGCCGCTGCCGGCCTGCTGGATGGCGAAGGGAGCGATGACGAACACGCTACTGGCGGGGGTGACCGCCGAGACGGTGATGGCGACCACGTCGAACACGCCCAGGCTGGGCTTGAGCACGCCGTCCGGCGCTGCGGGAGAGCTCATGTCGTTTTCCTCGAATTGTTATTGATGGTTGAGGCAGCAACGAAGACCCATGTGGCGCCCTCTGCACGGGGCGCTGCATGGCCCGCAGTCTGGTCGGGCCGGCCCTGGCGGCCAATCACCATTTGGGGTTACGCCCCTTGACGGCGGGGCCTGAAAAGGAGGAAACCGGTTCACCTCTTGCGGAGAGCCCCGGGATGCACAACCTGTTTCGCGAAGTCGGCATGCACGCCAACCTCGGCCGCGCCATCGAGCAGATCGGCCAGCCGCGCTTCTGGAAGCAGCTGATCCTGCTGCTGCACCAGTGGCTGCCGTTCGACAACGCCCTGGCGGCCTTCTACCCCGCCAGCGGCACGCCGGTGGCGCTGGAGGAATACGACGCCGTGCCGCAGGAAGGCCCGGCGGCGATGCCCGCCTACCTCAGCGGCCTGTACCAGCTCGACCCCTTCTACCAGGCCTGCCGCGAAGGACTGCCCAGCGGCCTGTACCGCCTGGAGGAAGTGGCCCCGGACCAGTTCCGCCAGAGCGAGTACTTCCTCAGCTACTTCCACGACAACGTGCTGGAGGACGAGGTGCAGTTCATCCTCCAGCTTCCCGGCCAGGGCGCGCTGTCGCTCTCCCTGGGCGTGCGCAAGCCGTTCGACGCCGAACAGTGCGGCCTGCTGGCGATGCTCTGCCCCTGGGTGCTGGCGCTGCTGCAGCAGCACTGGCAGCAGCGCAGCCAGCGCCGGCTGCCGGCCAGCGAGCCGGTGGCCAGCCAGGTGCGCGACGCCCTCAGCCACTTCGGCGCCGGGGTGCTCTCCGAGCGCGAGCTGGAGATCGCCCGGCTGATCCTGCGCGGCTACTCCTCCAAGGCCATGGCCGAGCGCCTGGCGATCTCCCCGGAGACCATCAAGGTGCACCGCCGGCACCTCTACGCCAAGCTGGACATCTCCTCGCAGCCGGAACTGTTCTCGCTGTTCCTGCAGTCCCTCGGGCACGACCCGGAGAACCCCTGAAAGCCCGCCGGATCAGGCCGGCAAATGCTTCGCGGGCGCCCCATCCAGCGCCGCAATGGGACTGTCCGCCGGGACAGCGGCCTGTCCCGCCAGGCCACTGGCGGGGCCCGCGCGCGGACCTAGACTGACAGCCGTCCACATCACAAGCACAAGAGGACTGCCCGATGAACGCCCGCGCCACATTCACCCACATGGAAGACGGTACCGCCGAGGACTGGTCGGCCATCTCCCAGCACTTCAGCGAGTACGCCGCCCAACTGCCCGACCGCATCCTCGCGCACCTGCGCCTGCTCGACGGCGACTTCGGCGGCTTCCCGGTGGACCGCCTGACCCACTCGCTGCAGACCGCCACCCTGGCCTACCGCGACGGCCGTGACGAGGAATACGTGGTCTGCGCCCTGCTCCACGACATCGGCGACACCCTGGGCTCCTACAACCACCCCGACATCGCCGCGGCCATCCTCAAGCCCTTCGTCAGCCCCGAGAACCTCTGGATGATCGAGAAGCACGGAATCTTCCAGGGCTACTACTTCTTCCACCACCTGGGCCTGGACCGGCACCTGCGCGAGCAGTTCAAGAACCACCCGGAGTACGAGCGCACCATCGAGTTCTGCGCCCGCTACGACGCCGCGGCCTTCGACACCGAGGGCGAGACGCTGCCGCTGGAGTTCTTCGAGCCCATGCTGCGCCGGGTGTTCGCCCAGCCCAAGCGTTCCATCTACATGGCCAGGGAAGCAGGCTGAAACCATCCGCCGGCTGGGGGCGATGAATCGTCACTGGCCGGCGGATGGGCGCTTGGTTAAGATCGCCGGGTCGTACTTGTGGAAGGCGCACGTCAGAATGCGCCATCACCGATCAGGGATAACCCCAGCGCATGAAGCCCAACCGTACCGAAAGGCCGCCCCGACTCGGCTCCGCCCCCCTGCGTGAATACCATTCGCGCGTCCTGGCCTATATCGCCGTGGCTGCCACCGTCAGCGCCGGCACCTTCGGCCAGTACTTCGGCTACGACGCGCTCTGGATGGTGCCCTACGCCCTGCTCTACCCGCACCTGGCGCAGAACCTGAGCCAGCGCTACAAGCACACCCACCCGCAGCAGACGCGCCAGGTGCTGCTGGCCATGGACGCCCTGCACACCGGCGCCGGCGCCGCGCTGCTGGGCTTCTCGGTGGTGCCGGCGCTGATGCTGGTGCTGATCCTGGCCTTCTCCTCGCTGGTGATCGGCGGCCTACGCACCCTCGGCCTGGCCCTGCTGGTGGCGCTGAGCGCCGCGGTGCTCACCGGCGCGCTGGCCAGCGCGGGCTTCAAGGGCAACGCGCCGCTGCTGGTGAACCTGGTCAGCGTGCTGTTCTGCGCCTTCTATATCTGCGTCACCGCCTACTTCATGCACCAGCAGGGCCTGCGCCTGGCCCAGGCCCGCGGCGAGATCGCCCGCGAGCAGGAAAAGGCCGCGCGGCTGGCGCACAACCTGGCCAAGTACCTGTCGCCGCAGGTCTGGGAATCCATCTTCAGCGGCAAGCGCAGCGTGCGCCTGGAAACCCAGCGCAAGAAGCTCACGGTGTTCTTCTCCGACATCAAGGGCTTCACCGAGCTGTCCGAGGAGCTGGAAGCCGAGACCCTGACCGACATGCTCAACAACTACCTCAACGAAATGTCGAAGATCGCCCTCAAGTACGGCGGCACCATCGACAAGTTCGTCGGCGACTGCGTGATGGTGTTCTTCGGCGACCCCTCCACCCAGGGCGCGAAGAAGGACGCCGTGGCGGCGGTGTCCATGGCCGTGGCCATGCGCAAGCACATGAAGGTGATGCGCCAGCAGTGGCGCGCCCAGGGCATCACCAAGCCGCTGGAAGTGCGCATGGGCATCAACACCGGCTACTGCACCGTGGGCAACTTCGGCGCCGACACGCGCATGGACTACACCATCATCGGCCGCGAGGTGAACCTCGCCAGCCGCCTGGAAAGCGCCGCCGAGGCCGGCGAGATCCTCCTCAGCCACGAGTCCTACTCGCTGGTGAAGGACGTGATCATGTGCCGCGACAAGGGCCAGATCAGCGTCAAGGGCTTCAGCAAGCCGGTGCAGATCTACCAGGCGGTCGACTTCCGCCGCGACCTGGGCGCCAACCCCAGCTTCATCGAGCACGAGCTGCCGGGCTTCTCCATGTACCTGGACACCAACAACGTGCAGAACTTCGACAAGGACCGGGTGATCCAGGCGCTGCAGCAGGCGGTGGAGAAGCTCAAGGACAAGATCATTCTCTGAGTTTGTGCGGCTGGCTGCCTTCGTAGGAGCGAGCAAGCTCGCTCCTACAACCCCCCGCCCATAAAAAAGCCCGCTGCGGGGCGGGCTTGAAGGAGGCGCGACGCTTCACGTCGCCGCGCCCAACCGGAGAACCGGGTATCAGGCGGCCTGGGCTTCCTTGGCCTCCAGGGCGGACGGGCCGGCGGCCAGTTCGCGGTCCAGTTGCGCGGAGTCCAGCTGCTTGCACCACTTGGCCACCACCACGGTGGCCACGCCGTTGCCCACCAGGTTGGTCAGGGCGCGGGCCTCGGACATGAAGCGGTCGATGCCGAGGATCAGCGCCAGGCCGGCGACCGGCAGGTGGCCCACGGCGGACAGGGTGGCGGCCAGCACGATGAAGCCCGAACCGGTGACGCCGGCGGCGCCCTTGGAGGCGATCAGCAGCACCAGCAGCAGGGTCAGCTGGTGGGTGATGTCCATCGGGGTGTCGGTGGCCTGGGCGATGAATACCGCGGCCATGGTCAGGTAGATGGAGGTGCCGTCGAGGTTGAACGAGTAGCCGGTGGGGATCACCAGGCCGACCACGCTCTTGTCGCAGCCCAGCTTTTCCATCTTGGCGATCATGCGCGGCAGCGCCGATTCCGAGGAGGAGGTGCCGAGCACGATCAACAGCTCTTCGCGGATGTACTTGATGAACTTCAGGATGCTGAAGCCGTGGGCGCGGGCGATGCCGCCCAGGACGACGAGCACGAACAGCAGGCAGGTGATGTAGAAGCAGGCCATCAACTGGCCCAGTTGCACCAGCGAACCCACGCCGTAGGCGCCGATGGTGAAGGCCATGGCGCCGAAGGCGCCGATGGGGGCGACCTTCATGATCACGTTGATGATGTTGAACATCACCTGGGTGAAGCGCTCGATGAACTGGAAGATCGGCTGGCCGTAGCTGCCCAGGCGGTGCAGGGCGTAGCCGAACAGCACGGAGAAGAACAGCACCTGCAGGATGTCACCGTTGGCGAAGGCGCCGACCACGGTGTTGGGGATGATGTTCATCAGGAAGTCGACGGTGCTCTGCTTCGCGCCGGCGGCGGCGTAGGCAGCGATCTTGCTGGTGTCCAGGCTGGCCGGGTCGACGTGCATGCCGGCGCCGGGCTGGACCACGTTGACCACCACGAGGCCGATGATCAGCGCGACGGTGGAGACGATCTCGAAGTACAGCAGGGCCATGCCGCCGGTCTTGCCTACCGCCTTCATGCTCTGCATGCCGGCGATGCCGGTGACCACGGTGCAGAAGATGATGGGCGCGATGGCCATCTTGATCAGTTTGACGAAGCCATCGCCCAGGGGCTTCATCAGCACGGCGGTCTGCGGGTAGTAGTGGCCCAGGGCGATACCGATGGCGATGGCGATCAGCACCTGCACGTACAGGCTCTTGTAGAAGGGTTGCTTGGTCATTGCGGCAGGGTCCTCTTGGGCTGGCGGCCCGCCTTCCTGGCGGCGGCGCGTTGCCCGAAGCGTTATCTCCCTTCTGTGGGAGAATTTGTTTTCGTCCTGCCCGTCGGCAGGCCTTGGAACCCTATTGGCAAGCCCTGTGCCAAATCGCCACTTCTTGATTTTTACTTTATTTTCAATAAGTTATAAAAATACGCAGGAGCCGGACGGCGTGGCCGATGGCGGAAACCCGCCAGGCCCGCGGCGGGTTTCCCGCCACTTGGCGGGTATCCGCCAGGGCCCCGGGTGCCTTAGATTTGCCCCACGGCCGCCGCGAAGCGGCGCCCGGCACACACGCAGCAGAACAAGGAAAACCCATGCGTGAACGCACCATCGCCAGCCATTTCGTCCGCGCCGCCCTGCGCGGCGCCCAGCGCCAGGGCCGCGACGTCCTGCCCCTGCTGCGCGCCGCCGGCATCCAGCCGGCGCTGCTCGAGGAGCCGCGGGCGCGGGTCTCGCCGGAGCAGTTCGGCCGGTTGATCCAGGTGGTCTGGGAGGACCTCGACGACGAGTACATGGGCTTCGGCGAGGTGCGCAGCAAGCGCGGCACCTTCGCCATGATGTGCCACGCCATCATCCAGTGCCGCACCCTGGAGAAGGCCCTGGGCCGCGGGGCGCTCTTCTACGACCTGTTCCCCGCCGCGCCGCGCATCGAACTGCGCCGCGACGGCGAGCGCGCCGAGCTGGTGCTCGACCACAGCCTGCTGCAGGACCCGGAGCACTTCCTCACCGAGAGCCTGCTGGTGATCTGGCACCGCCTGGGCAGCTGGCTGATCGGCCAGCGCATCCGCCTGGAAGAAGCCCGCTTCGCCTACCCGCAGCCGGCCCACGCCGCCGAGTACGACCTGCTGTTCCCCTGCCCGCGGCGCTTCGACGCGGGCGGCACCGGGCTGAGCTTCCAGGCGCGCTACCTGGACATGCCGCTGCTGCAGGACGAGCGCAGCCTCAAGCACTTCCTCAAGGACTCCCCGGCCGACCTGCTGGCCCGCCCGGATGGCGGCGACAGCCTGACCAGCCAGATCCGCCGCCTGCTCGGCCGCGACTGCCGGCGCTGGCCGGACCTGGAAAGCGTGGCGCAGCAACTGCACATGAGCCCGCAGACGCTGCGCCGCCACCTGCGCGAGGAAGGCCCGAACTTCCAGGAACTCAAGGACCAGCTGCGCCGCGACCTGGCCATCTACCACCTGGGCCGCGTCGAGCTGTCGATCCAGGACATCGCCGACCAGCTCGGCTTCTCCGAGCCCTCGGCGTTCCACCGGGCGTTCAAGAAATGGACCGGGCTGACGCCGGGGGCGTACCGGGCGCAGCAGGGGGAGTGAAGGGCCTGGCGGGCGATGGGTATCGCTGCGCTCAACGTCATCCTACGACGGTGTTTTTCCTGCTCCTGTAGGAGCGGACCTTGTCCGCGATAGCTGGACGTTCCGGCGCGATTCGCGGATGAGATCCGCTCCTACGCCGCCCCACCCACGCCATTCCCCTGTAGGAGCGCGCCCTGCGCGCGATTTCGCGGGCAGGGCCCGCTCCTACAGGTTGCCGGGAAACACGGTATTTCTCCCCCGTAGGAGCGGACCTTGTCCGCGATAGCCGGCATCACCGGCGCGGTTCGCGGATGAAATCCGCTCCTACGCCGCCCCACCCACGCCATTCCCATGTAGGAGCGCGCCCTGCGCGCGATTTCGCGGGCAGGGCCCGCTCCTACAGGTTGCCGGGAAACACGGTATTTCTCCCCCGGAGCGGACCTTGTCCGCGATAGCCGGCATCACCGGCGCGGTTCGCGGATGAGATCCGCTCCTACGCCGCCCCACCCACGCCATGTCCATGTAGGAGCGCGCCCTGCGCGCGATTTCGCGGGCAGGGCCCGCTCAGGTTGCCGGGAAACACGGTATTCCTCCCCCGTAGGAGCGAGCATGAACCAGGCGTCCCCCTCGCTCCTACGAAGAGCGCTCCGACGCCCCTACCCCGGCAACCAGATGCGGAAACAGGCCCCGCCCAGCTCCGCGTCGTCCAGCGCCAGGCTGCCGCCGTAGCTGTCGATGATGTCCTTCACCACCGCCGTGCCTATACCCTGCCCCGGGTGCTGGGTGTCCAGCCTCTCGCCGCGCTGGAGGATGCGCTGGCGCTGGTCCTGCGGGATGCCCGGGCCGTCGTCCTCCACCCGCAGTTCGTAGCCGCCGTCCCGCTGGCGGGCGCTGACGCGCACGCGGGCCAGGCACAGGCGGTAGGCGTTCTCCAGCAGGTTGCCGAGCAGCTCCAGCAAGGCGCCCTGCTCCAGCGGCAGGCTCAGGCCCTCGGGGAAGTCGCGCTCGAGGATCACCCGCTTGTCGCGGTAGACCTTCTCCAGCGCGCCGGCCAGGGTGTCGAGCAGCGGCGCCAGCTGCACGCGGTGGCGCACCAGGCCGCTCTTGCGCAGGCTGGCGCGCTGCAGCTGGTAGCCGATCTGCTGGCTCATGCGCTCAATCTGGCTCTGCAGCACCTGCACCTGCTCGCGGTTGCCCGGCGCGTTGGCCAGGTTCTCGCTCACCCCCTGCAGCACCGCCAGCGGCGTCTTCAGGCTGTGCGCCAGGTCCGCCAGGGAGTTGCGGTAGCGCTCGCGCTGGCTGCGCTCGCTGGCCAGCAGGCGGTTGAGGGAGTCGGTCAGGCGCAGCATCTCGCTGGGGTGCTCGTCGCTCAGGCTTTCGCGCTCGCCGGCCTCGATCTGGTCCAGTTCCTCGCGCAACCCGCGCATGGAGCGGAAGCCCCAGCCCAGGCCGAGCCAGAGCAGCCCGAGCAGCAGCAACAGCGCACCGCCGAGCCAGATGTACAGCTGCTCGCGGAAGCCGTGCACCAGCTCGCGGAAGGCGCTCACCGGCTGCATGGTGACGATGCTGTAGGCGGCCTGCTTGCCGCCCACCAGGTCGATCTCCACGTCGTAGACGAAGAACTCGTTGCCATGGTCGTCGCGGGCGCGGGTGAAGACGTCGGGCTCGCCGTCGTACAGCGGCACGTACTGCACGCTCTCGTCCTGGGTCGAGGTGGAGCGCCAGACCATCTGCCCGTCGCGGTCGTAGATGTAGCCCAGCAGCTTGGACTCCGGCAGGTTGAAGTCCTCCACCGCCAGGTGCTCGGGCATGCTCAGGCGGTCGCCGTCGATGCGCGCGGAAGACACCAGGGTGGCGACGTCCGAGGCCAGGCGCTGCTGGATGGCATTCACCAGGGCGATGCTGAAGGCCCGCTGCAGGGCCGGCAGCAGCGCCAGCATGAACAGGATCGCCAGGGCCGCGGCCCCGAGCATCAGGCGCAGGCGCAGCGAGCGCATCAGCGGCAGCGCTCGGTGAACAGGTAGCCCTGGCCGCGCACGGTGTCGATCGGGCGGAAGCCCTCGTGGCTCTCCAGCTTGCGCCGCAGGCGGCCGACCAGCACCTCGATGACGTTGGGGTCGCGCTCGTCGTCGTCCGGGTAGAGCTGCTCGATCAGCCGCTCCTTGCTCACCACCTGCTGGTGATGGCGCATGAGGTATTCGAGGATGCGGTACTCGAAGGCGGTAAGGCCCAGCGCCTGGCCGTCCACCGTGGCCTGCTTGCGGTTGAGGTCCAGCAGCAGCGGGCCGGCCTCGATGGTGGCCTGGACGAACCCGCTGGAGCGCCGCAGCAGGGCGTTCAGGCGCGCCTCCAGTTCCTCGAACTGGAACGGCTTGACCACGTAGTCGTCGGCGCCGGCGGCCAGGCCTTCGACCTTGTCCTGCCAGTTGCCGCGGGCGGTGAGGATGAGGATCGGGAAGGTCTTGCCCTGGCTGCGGAACTCGCGGATCAGGTCCAGGCCGCTCATGCCCGGCAGGCCCAGGTCGATGACCGCCAGGTCGTGATGGTATTCGCCGGCCCGGTACAGGGCCTCTTCGGCATTGCCCACGGCGTCGACCACATGGCCCTGTTCGCCGAGGCGGGTGTACAGGTGATGGCGCAACAGCGCCTCATCTTCCACCACCAGTAGTTTCATGGAACTTCCTCCTTATGCGGGGCCGGGCTGCGGGCCCGGCCCCCTGCCAGTCAGAACCGGTAGTTGGCGCCCAGGTAGAGCTGCGAGCTGCTGTGCAGGTCCAGCGATCCGACCTTGGCGCCGCCGTGGGGGCTCATCTCCGTGCTGGCATTGGTACGCAGGTAACGATAGCCGCCTTCCAGCGAAGCGTTCCTGCCGATGTCCTGGAGGATACCGGCCTGGGCGCCGATGGCGTAGCCGATGTCGCTGTCGCGGCTGTAGCCGCGGGAGTCCTGCTCCAGCTTGGTCAGGCCGAGGGTGCCGCCGCCGAAGACCTTGGTGCCCTGGTCGTTCAGCGGCAGGAAGGCGTCGTAGCTGCCGAGCAGGTTCTGCTGGCGCAGCTTCAGGCCACGGTAGGTGTCGGAGGTGTTCTCGTAGGTGGCGTAGTAGCGGCCGTTCCCGTTCTGCTGGCCGGCGCGCACGCCCCAGGTGCTGCTGTTGTTGATCACGCTGTCGAGCTTCGGATCGTTGAGGTTGCGGTTCAGCGCGCCGGATTTCTGGATGTTGTTACTGGTTTCGCCCCAGGTCAGGCCGGCGAAGTTTTCCGAGGCCTGGGCGAGGCCCGCGGTGGCGCCGAGGATGGCGGTGGCGAGGGTGAGCTGCTTCAGCATGTTCATGGTGTCTCTCCGTCAGGGATGTGTGTAAGGGGTTGACGGAGTGCAGGTTAAGGGGCGGCCACTGAACGCTACCTGACGCGCCGCTGAACCTGGCCTGAACGGAAAACGGTTGTAGGGCGCATAACGCCTACGGCGTTATGCGCCGTTTGGCCTCGGTGCCCGGCGACTCCGGGGTTGACCTGGGCGTTGGCTGTGGCCCCGGCGTATCGGCGGATAACCGCGAACGGTTATACGTATATGGACTCCTCCCGTTTTGCCAGCGACCGACGTGCTTTTCCGAACTTGGGTACGACTGCTGCCGTATATCCGGCTTCATGGAGCGATACA
>NZ_FZPC01000033.1 GCF_900187975.1 Pseudomonas delhiensis
CTGGACGAACACGAGCGAAATGATCGATACCTGACGATGCGAGTGTCACCCATGTGACTGAACTCATTTGTTACCCATGTGCTTGTCCTCTACATGCCCCGACATACGGGCCCGATGAAGCCGGGCTACTCTCGCGAATTCCCCCGCCACGGAGGCCCGCCCCGACAGCACGTCCCTGTGCTGATCGGGGCTCTCGCGACATCCATGTCGCATGACCTCCTGAGCGCCGGTTTCGCTCAGCCTTCTGAAGGGGCGCTCCGGTGCGCCCGGAGGTTTCTCTGGAAACCCGTAGGCTCGCCGGGCGCACCGGGCTACCCTGTGGCACGCTCCCCTTCGCGAACATCCTCACCTACCCTTCCCCCTCCACACCCCGCGAATTCCCTGCTCCCGCGGCTTGCGCGAAGGGGCGTGCCTCACTAACGTAGCGGCTTTCCGCAAGCCCTGTGCAGGAGCACGCTTCCATGGCCTCGCGAGCCTTCCGCCCGCTTCCCCGATTCGGCCTCGCCGCCGCCCTCAGCGCCGCCGTCAGCCTGACTGGCTGTCAGACCTGGCTGAACGACCGCTACGCCGACAGCCTGCCGCCGACCTCCGGCGTGCAGCCGCTCAAGGGCCTGGCCGAAAGCGTGTCGGTGCGCCGCAATGCCCTGGGCATGCCGCTGATCGAGACCAGCACCTTCCACGACGCGCTCTTCGCCATGGGCTACGTGCATGCCAGCGACCGCATCAGCCAGATGGTCGGCCTGCGCCTGATGGCCCAGGGGCGGCTGTCGGAGATGGTCGGCCCGGGCGCCCTGGAAATCGACCGTTTCATGCGCACGGTCGATCTCAAGCAATCCGCCAACGCCCTCTACGCCGGCGCCTCGCCGCGCCTGAAGCGCTTCTTCGAGACCTACGCGCGCGGCGTCAACGCCTACCTGTTCCGTTACCGCGACAAACTGCCGATGGACATCGCCGAGTCCGGCTACCGCCCGGAATACTGGAAGCCGGAGGACTCCGCGCTGGTCTTCGCCCTGCTCAACTTCGGCCTGGCGGTGAACCTGCAGGAGGAACTGGATTCCCTGGCGCTGGCACAGAAGGTCGGTGCCGAGAAGCTCGCCTGGCTCACGCCCATCTACCCGGACGAGGAGCTGCCCTTCGCCGAGGCCGACAAGCTCAAGGGCCTGAAGCTCGCCGGGCAGATTCCCGGCCTGGCCGAGGTGGGCGCCGCCGCCGAGACGGTGGCCAGCCTGCAGATGCTCGGCGTGGCCGCCTCCAACAACTGGGCCATCGCCCCGCAGCGCAGCCGCAGCGGCAAGAGCCTGCTGGCCAACGACACCCACCTGCCGCTGTCGATGCCGTCGATCTGGAACTTCATGCAGGTCCGCTCGCCGAAATACACCGCCGCCGGCGTCACCATCGCCGGCGTGCCCGGGGTGGTGGCCGGCTTCAACGGCAAGCTGGCCTGGGGCATGACCATGGTCATGGGCGACAACCAGGACGTCTTCCTCGAGCAGGTGCGGCGCCAGGGCGGCAAGCTCTACTACCTGGCCGACGGCCAGTGGAAGCCGGCCCGCGAGCGCGTCGAGACCTTCTTCGTCAAGGGCCAGCGCCCAGTGCGCGAGACCATCTACGAGACCCGCCACGGCCCGCTGCTCAACAGCGCCCTGCTCGGCGCGAAGAAGAACGACCTGCAGCCGCTGCCGCTGTCCAGCGGCTACGGCCTGGCCTACCAGAGCATCCAGGCGGTATCGGACAGGAGCCTGGATGCCTTCTTCGACCTGTCGCGGGCCAGGAGCGTCGAGCAGGCCTTCGACGCCACCCGCGAAATCCGCGCCATGCCGCTGAACATCGTGTTCGCCGACGAGAAGCACATCGGCTGGCAGGTCACCGGGCGCTTCCCCAACCGCAAGGACGGCCGCGGCCTGCTGCCCTCCCCGGGCTGGGACGGGCGCTACGACTGGGATGGCTACGCCGAGCCGATCCTCCACCCGTCCGACCAGGACCCGCAGCAGGGCTGGCTGGGCACCGCCAACAACCGCACCGTGCAGCCCGGCTATGGCGCGCAGCTGTCCAGCTCCTGGTACTACCCCGAGCGCGCCGAGCGCATCGCCCAGCTGGCGAACGCCAGCAACCGACACGACGCGCGCAGCATGATCGCCATGCAGTACGACCAGACCACGCCCTTCGCCGCCAAGCTGCAGGGCATGCTCGACGCGCCCGGCATGGCCGGGCCGCTGAAGCAGGCGATCCAGGCCCTGCCCGCCGGCCAGCGCGAGCTCGCCCGCGAGGCCCTGGACCGGCTGATGGCCTTCGACGGCAAGCTCTCCGCCACTTCCGCCGATGCCGCCCTCTACGAAGCCTTCCTGCAGGAAAGCGCCCGGCAGATCTTCCTCGACGAACTGGGCCCGGAAGACAGCCCGGCCTGGAAGGCCTTCGTGCAGAACGCCGACCTTTCCTACTCGGCCCAGGCCGACCACCTGCTGGGCCGCGACGACAGCCCGTTCTGGGACGACGTGAAGACCCCGCAGAAGGAAGACAAGCCGGCCATCCTCGCCCGCAGCCTGGCTGCCGCCACCGCCTTCTGCGAACAGAAGCTCGGCGCCGACCGCCGCGCCTGGCAGTGGGGCAAGCTGCACACCTACGACTGGGTCAGCGACAGCACCAAGATGGCGCCCTACCTGGACGCCGGCCAGCGCGCCAGCCTGGGGGCGATCAAGGGCTACCTGGACCGCGGCCCCTACCCCGCCGGCGGCGACCACAGCACGCTGAACGTGTCCGCCTACGCCTGGGGCCAGGACTTCGACACCTGGCTGATCCCGGCCATGCGCATCGTCGTCGACTTCGGCCAGAGCGAGCCCATGCTGGGCCTCAACAGCAGCGGCCAGTCCGGCAACCCGGCCAGCCCGCACTATGCCGACGGCATCGACGCCTGGCTGAAGGGCGACTACATGAGCTTCCCGTTCCAGAGCCAGAACCTCGACCGCGTCTACGGCAGCAAGCGCCTGACCCTGGTGCCGCAGAAATAGTCGGCCGGCGCGGGAACTTCCGCCGCGCCGCCGACTCCTAACTGTCGACTTACTCCATGATCATCTTGAAGGCACCCTCGGGTGCCTTTCTTTTTTGGTGCCTGCGCCACAACCGGCGCACCAGGCTGTTACCGAAAGCCCCGCCCCCTCGCCCCGTTACGGGGCATCGCTTCCCCGACCGGCTGCTATACCTGTCGTAGGAACGCGCCTGTCGTCCGCCTCCTACCGCCGAGGCCCGTGGTTGCGCCCCTGGTTCGAAACTTGCTGTCACATTGATGTTATGCCTTTCGTTCCACTGCTTGAATCAACCACCAAGGATTCCAACCGATGAAAAAAGCATGGCTGACCCTCTCCGCCCTGGTGCTGCTGGCTGGCGCCGGAGCCCTGCAGGCCAAGGAATGGAAAGAAATCCGCTTCGCCACCGACCCGTCCTACGCGCCCTTCGAGTCCAAGGCGCCGGACGGCAGCCTGGTCGGCTTCGACATCGACCTGGGTAACGCCATCTGCGCGCACCTGAAGGTCAAGTGCGTATGGATGGCCAACGACTTCGACGGCATGATCCCGGGCCTGAAGGCTCGCAAGTTCGATGGCGTGATCTCCTCGATGACCGTCACCGAGGCGCGCCAGAAGGAAATCGACTTCAGCGACAAGCTGTTCACCAGCCCCACCGCGATGATCAGCAAGAAGGGCTCGGGCCTGGAGGCCACCGCCGCATCCCTCAAGGGCAAGACCGTCGGCGTCGAGCAGGGCACCATCCAGGAAACCTTCGCCAAGGCCAAGCTGGAGCCGGCCGGGGTCAACGTGAAGAGCTACCAGAACCAGGACCAGGTCTACGCCGACCTGGTGTCCGGGCGCCTGGACGTCTCGCTGCAGGACATGCTGCAGGCCGAGCAGGGCTTCCTCACCACCGACCAGGGCAAGGGCTTCGAGATCAGCAAGCCGGTGCACGACCCGCTGATGCCGGCCGACATCGCCATCGGCATCAGGAAGGGCAACAACGAACTGCGCGAGATGATCAACAAGGGCATCAAGGCGATCCACGCCGACGGCACCTACGACAAGCTGCAGAAGAAATACTTCGGCGACATCGACATCTACAACGACTGACCCGCGCCCGCCGCCCCCGGCCGCCGCCAAGGCGGCCGGGGGCGGTCTATTCTGCTGACAAGGCACAAGGAGTTTCCTGCGCATGCTCCAGGACTTCTTCCGGACCCTGGCCGAGAACATGAGCCTCAAGGGTTACGGCTCCATCCTCCTCGACGGCACCTGGATGACCGTCAAGCTGTCGATCTGCTCGCTGCTGCTGTCGGTGCTGCTGGGCCTGCTCGGCGCCAGCGCCAAGCTGTCCGGCTCGAGGCTGCTGCGCTTCCCCGCCATCGCCTACACCACGCTGATCCGCGGCGTGCCCGACCTGGTGCTGATGCTGCTGATCTTCTACAGCCTGCAGACCTGGCTGGCCGACATCACCGACTACATGGAGTGGGACTACATCGAGATCGACCCCTTCAGCGCCGGCATCATCACCCTCGGCTTCATCTACGGAGCCTACTTCACCGAGACCTTCCGCGGGGCCATCCTCGCCGTGCCGCGCGGCCAGCTGGAAGCCGCCAGCGCCTTCGGCCTGACGCGCCTGCAGCGCTTCCGCTTCGTGCTCTTCCCGCAGTTGATGCGCTTCGCCCTGCCAGGCCTGGGCAACAACTGGATGGTGCTGATCAAGTCCACCGCGCTGGTCTCCATCATCGGCCTCTCCGACGTGGTGCGCGCGGCCCAGGACGCCGGCAAGAGCAGCTACCGGCTGCTGTTCTTCCTGCTGGTGGCGGCGGCTATCTACCTGCTTTTCACCACCGTTTCCAACATCGTGCTCAACGCCCTTGAGCGCCGCTATGCCATCGGCGTGCGCGAGGCCCTGCGATGATCGAGTTGCTGCAGCAGTACGGCAAGGCCTTCCTCTGGACCGACGGCTACCACATCACCGGCCTGGCCATGACGCTCTGGCTGCTGACGGTGTCCATCGCCTTCGGCTTCACCTTCGCCATCCCCCTGTCCATCGCCCGCGTCTCGCGCAACCCGCTGGTGCGCTGGCCGGTGCAGTTCTACACCTACGTGTTCCGCGGCACGCCGCTCTACATCCAGCTGCTGGTCTGCTACACCGGCATCTACAGCGTGGCGGCGGTGCGCGAGCAGCCGATCCTCGACGCCTTCTTCCGCAACGGCCTGAACTGCACGCTGCTGGCCTTCGCCCTGAACACCTGCGCCTACACCACCGAGATCTTCGCCGGGGCCATCCGCAACATCGCCCACGGCGAGGTCGAGGCGGCCCATGCCTACGGGTTGAGCGGCTGGCGCCTGTACCGCTACGTGATCATGCCCTCGGCGCTGCGCCGCTCGCTGCCCTACTACAGCAACGAAGTGATCCTCATGCTGCACTCCACCACCGTGGCCTTCACCGCCACGGTGCCGGACATCATGAAGGTCGCCCGCGACGCCAACGCCGCCACCTTCCTGTCCTTCCAGTCCTTCGGCATAGCCGCGGCGCTGTACCTGGTGACCTCCTTCACCCTGGTCGGCCTGTTCCGCCTGGCCGAACGCCGCTGGCTGGCCTTCCTCGGCCCCAGCCATGGCTGAACCCCATCCACCCACGGCCGCCAGGGGGCGGCCGGCGCACCCGAGGACTCCATGACCACACTGAAGATCGAAGGCCTGTACAAGCGCTACGGCGACAACGAAGTGCTCAAGGGCGTTTCCCTGGAAACCCGCACCGGCGACGTGGTGAGCATGATCGGCGCCAGCGGCTCGGGCAAGAGCACCTTCCTGCGCTGCATCAATTTCCTCGAACAACCCGACGAAGGCAGCATGAGCCTGGACGGCGAGGTCGTGCGCATGGTCCCCAGCCCTGGCGGCATGCGCGTGGCCGATGCGGCGCAGCTGCAGCGCATCCGTACCCGGCTGGCCATGGTGTTCCAGCACTTCAACCTGTGGAGCCACCTGACGGTGCTGGAGAACATCACCCTGGCCCCGCGCCGCGTCCTGGGCATCGAGCGCAAGGAAGCCGAGGAGCGCGCGCGCAGCTACCTGGCCAAGGTCGGCCTGCCTGCGCAGGTGGAGGACAAGTACCCGGCCTTCCTCTCCGGCGGCCAGCAGCAGCGCGTGGCCATCGCCCGCGCCCTGGCCATGGAGCCGGAGATCATGCTGTTCGACGAACCCACCTCGGCGCTGGACCCGGAGCTGGTGGGCGAGGTGCTCAAGGTGATCAAGGCCCTGGCCGAGGAAGGCCGCACCATGATCCTGGTGACCCACGAGATGGCCTTCGCCCGCGAGGTCTCAAGCCAGGTGCTGTTCCTCCACCAGGGCCGCGTCGAGGAACAGGGCCCGCCCCAGGAGGTGCTGGGCCAGCCGAAGAGCGAGCGGCTGCGGCAGTTCCTCAGTGGCAACCTGAAGTGAGGTCGGCGCGGTTGTTCGTTCTCACCGGCGGCCCCGGTTCGGGCAAGACCAGCCTGCTGGAACACCTGCGCGGCCGCGGCCTGGCCTGCGTCGGGGAAGGCGGCCGGGCGATCATCCGCGAGGAACTGGCCCACGGCGGCAACGCCCTGCCCTGGGGCGACCGCCAGGCCTTCTGCCGGCGCATGTTCGAGCACGCCGCCAGCACCTACGCCGAAGCCCACGAGTCCGGCGGCACCTGGCTGTTCGACCGCGGCCTGCCCGACGTGCTCGGCTACGCCCGGCTATGCGGCCTGGCGGTGGATGCGGACCTGCTGCAGGCGGCGCGGCAGTTGCGCTATCAACCCCTGGTACTCCTGGCCCCGCCCTGGGAAGCCATCTACCACAACGATGCCGAACGCAAGCAGGACTTCGCCGAAGCGCAACGAACCGCGGCGGTGATGCGCGAAGTCTACGGCGAACTGGGCTACCAGGTGGTCGAGCTGCCGCTGGCCGGCCTGGAAGCGCGCGCCGACTTCGTCCTGGAACACCTGCAGGCCTGAGGACGGAAGGGGGCCAGCCCTGGCGTCGGCGTGGCGGCGAAGTCCGCTACCCTCTCCCCAGCCCTCTCCCGCAAGCGGGAGAGGGAGTCGTTCGGCGTCAAGCGAAGCCCAACGGTCATCCCGCACACCCGCCCTGCCCGCTCTCGTAGGAGCGAGCTTGCTCGCGAACGGAGCTACCGGCTGACTCCATGCCCCCTCGCCCTGCCCAACGGTCCCCTCTCCCGAAAGCGGGAGAGGGCGCCGTCCGCAGCAGCCGGGCAGCGACATCGCTAGCCGGTTGGCCCGCAATCGCGCGCAGGGCGCGCTCCTACAGGGGGCCATGCCGCCCTCTTCCCCCCAGGCAACAAAAAACCGGGCCATGGCCCGGTTTCCCGTATATCCGCCTTCGGCCTCAGGCCTTGGGCAGGGTCACCCCGGTCTGCCCCTGGTACTTGCCACCACGGTCCTTGTACGACACTTCGCAGGCTTCGTCCGACTGCAGGAACAGCATCTGCGCCACGCCCTCGTGGGCGTAGATCTTCGCCGGCAGGTTGGTGGTGTTGGAGAACTCCAGGGTCACGTGGCCTTCCCACTCCGGCTCCAGCGGGGTGACGTTGACGATGATGCCGCAGCGCGCGTAGGTGCTCTTGCCCAGGCAGATGGTCAGCACGTCGCGGGGGATGCGGAAGTATTCCACGGTGCGCGCCAGGGCGAAGGAGTTCGGCGGGATGATGCAGACGTCGCTGTTGATGTCGACGAAGCTCTTCTCGTCGAAGTTCTTCGGGTCCACCACCGCCGAGTGGATGTTGGTGAATACCTTGAACTCGGCCGCGCAGCGCACGTCGTAGCCGTAGCTGGAAACGCCGTAGGAGATCACCCGGCTGTCGTCGGCGCCGCGCACCTGGCGCTCGACGAAGGGCTCGATCATCCCGTGCTCCAGGGCCATGCGGCGAATCCACTTGTCCGATTTGATGCTCATGGCGGGCGTCCCGTAGCTGCTGAAAAATGAAACGCGAATCTTACCGGCAGGCGCGCCGCCCGGCAAAGGGGCGCGCCGGGCGGCCTTGTCGCAGGGTCAGTCCTCGCTGATGGAGATGCTCGGCATGGCCGGCGCGTCCTTCTCGCTCAGGGCGATGCGCGCACCGACGCAGCGGGCCATTTCCTGGTAGATCATCGCCAGTTGGCTTTCCGGGTCGGCGATCACCGTCGGCCTGCCGCCGTCGGCCTGCATGCGGATGGCCATGGACAGCGGCAGCGAGGCCAGCAGCTCCACGCCGTACTGCGCCGCCAGCTTCTCACCGCCGCCCTCGCCGAACAGGTGCTCGGCGTGGCCGCAGTTGGAGCAGATGTGCACCGCCATGTTCTCAACCACCCCCAGCACCGGGATGTTGACCTTGCGGAACATCTCCACGCCCTTCCTGGCGTCGAGCAGGGCCAGGTCCTGCGGGGTGGTGACGATCACCGCGCCGGCCACCGGGACCTTCTGCGCCAGGGTCAGCTGGATGTCGCCGGTGCCCGGCGGCATGTCGATCACCAGGTAGTCCAGGTCGTTCCAGGCGGTCTGGGTGATCAATTGCAGCAGCGCGCCGGAAACCATCGGCCCGCGCCACACCACCGGGGTGTTGTCGTCGGTGAGGAAGGCCATGGACATGACTTCCACGCCATGGGCCTCCAGCGGCACGAACCACTTCTGCTCGCGCACCTTCGGCCGGGTGCCCTCGGGAATGCCGAACATGATGCCCTGGCTGGGGCCGTAGATGTCGGCGTCGAGGATGCCCACCCGCGCGCCCTCGCGGGCCAGCGCCAGGGCCAGGTTGGCGGCGGTGGTGGACTTGCCCACGCCGCCCTTGCCGGAGGCCACGGCGATGATGTTCTTCACGTTGCTCATGCCCGGCACCTGGGCCTGGGCCTTGTGCGCGGCGATCCTCACATCCACCTTCACCTGGGCCGACTCCACCCCGTCGGCGGCCTCCAGGGCCATCTGCACGGTCTGCGCCAGGCCATTCCTGAACAGGCCGCAGGCGTAGCCCAGCTCCAGGCCCAGGGCAACGCGGCCGCCCTGGATGTCGAGGTCGCGCAGGTAACCGGCGTCGAGCAGGTTCTGGCCGGTGTGCGGGTCGGTGATCTGGCGGAGGACGGCCTCCACCGTGGCGCGGGTGACGACGCTCATGGGTTCTCCCGAAAAAAGGCTGAGCACGGTAGGAGGGAATTCTAACAGCAGCGGCAGGCTACAGGCTGCAGGCTTCAGGCGAACAGCAGGCAGCGAACGCTCTTCGCTCCTGCCTGCAGCCTATGGCCTGCCGCCTGTAGCCTGTTGTGGCCTGCAGCTTGCCGCTTCCTATATAGTTACCGACTTCCCTCGTTTTGCCCCAATGGCCTGAGCATCATGTCCGAAAACCGCCAGATCCTCGTCACCAGCGCCCTGCCCTACGCCAACGGCTCCATTCACCTGGGCCACATGCTGGAATACATCCAGACCGACATCTGGGTGCGTTTCCAGAAGATGCGTGGCAACCAGGCGGTGTACGTCTGCGCGGACGACGCCCACGGCTCGGCCATCATGCTGCGCGCCGAGCGCGAGGGCATCACCGCGGAACAGTTGATCGACGCCGTGCGCGCCGAGCACATGGCCGACTTCGCCGACTTCCTGGTGGACTTCGACAACTACCACTCGACCCACTCGCAAGAGAACCGCGAGCTGTCCTCGGCCATCTACCTGAAGCTGCGCGACGCCGGGCACATCGCCACCCGCCCGGTGACCCAGTACTTCGACCCGGAAAAGCAGATGTTCCTGGCCGACCGCTTCATCAAGGGCACCTGCCCGAAGTGCGGCACCGCCGACCAGTACGGCGACAACTGCGAGGCCTGCGGCGCCACCTACGCGCCCACCGAGCTGAAGGACCCGAAATCGGCCATCTCCGGCGCCACCCCGGTGCTCAAGGAGTCGCTGCACTACTTCTTCAAGCTCCCGGACTTCGACGCCATGCTCAAGCAGTGGACGCGCAGCGGCAGCCTGCAGGAGTCGGTGGCCAACAAGATCGCCGAATGGCTGGACGCCGGCCTGCAGGAATGGGACATCTCCCGCGACGCGCCCTACTTCGGCTTCGAGATTCCCGAGGCCCCGGGCAAGTACTTCTACGTCTGGCTGGACGCCCCCATCGGCTACATGGCCGCCTTCAAGAACCTCTGCGCGCGCCGCCCGGAGCTGGACTTCGAGGCCTTCTGGAACAAGGATTCCAGCGCCGAGCTGTACCACTTCATCGGCAAGGACATCGTCAATTTCCACGCGCTGTTCTGGCCGGCCATGCTCGAAGGCGCCGGCTACCGCAAGCCGACCGCGCTGAACGTGCACGGCTACCTGACCGTCAACGGCCAGAAGATGTCCAAGTCCCGCGGCACCTTCGTCAAGGCGCGCACCTACCTGGACCACCTGGACCCGGAATACCTGCGCTACTACTACGCTTCCAAGCTGGGCCGCGGCGTCGACGACCTCGACCTGAACCTCGAGGACTTCGTGCAGAAGGTCAACTCCGACCTGGTCGGCAAGGTGGTCAACATCGCCAGCCGCTGCGCCGGCTTCATCCACAAGGGCAACGCCGGCCTGCTGGTGGACGCCAACCCGGCGCCGGAACTGGTCGAATCCTTCCAGAGCGCCGCGCCGAGCATCGCCGCCGCCTACGAGGCCCGCGACTTCGGCCGCGCCATGCGCGAGATCATGGCCCTGGCCGACCAGGCCAACGCCTGGATCGCCGACAAGGCGCCCTGGGCGCTGAACAAGCAGGAAGGCAGGCAGGCCGAGGTGCAGGCCATCTGCGCCCTGGGCGTGAACCTGTTCCGCCAGTTGGTGATCTTCCTCAAGCCGGTGCTGCCGAAGCTGGCCGAGGCCGCCGAAGCCTTCCTCAACGTCGCCCCGCTGAAATGGGCCGACCACGAGAACCTGCTGGCCAACCACCAACTGAACCCGTTCAACCCGCTGATGACCCGTATCGAACCCGCGAAAATCGAAGCCATGATCGAAGCCTCCAAGGAAGACCTCGCCGCCGCCAACCAGCCTAAGGGCAATGGCGAGCTGACCAAGGACCCGCTGGCCGCGGAAATCAACTTCGACGCCTTCGCCGCCGTCGACCTGCGCATCGCGCTGATCGAGAAGTGCGAGTTCGTCGAGGGCGCCGACAAGCTGCTGCGCCTGTCCCTGGATATCGGCGACGAGAAGCGCAACGTGTTCTCCGGCATCAAGAGCGCCTACCCGGACCCGAGCAAGCTCGAAGGCCGCCTGACCCTGTACGTGGCCAACCTGGCCCCGCGCAAGATGAAGTTCGGCGTCTCCGAAGGCATGGTCCTGGCCGCCGGCCCCGGCGGCGAGGAAATCTACCTGCTCAGCCCCGACAGCGGCGCCAAGCCGGGCCAGCGCGTGAAGTAAGCGACCTGCGCTGCCCACGACGCCGGCCCCTGGGCCGGCGTCGTCGTTTCCGCCTTGCCCCACTCCAGCCATGCGCATAACCTATGCGCATTCGCCGCGGAGGTTCCCATGCACACGACCTACGATCCCCAAGCCCCGAAGAAAGCCACCAACCTCAGCCTGAACAGCGACCTGCTCAAGCAGGCCCGCGAGCTGGACGTGAACCTCTCGGCGGTGCTGGAGGAAGCGCTGGCCGACGTGGTGCGCGAACGCCTGCGGCAACGCTGGCTGGAACAGAACCGCCAGGCCATCGACGCCTACAATCAGCATGTGGACGGCGCCGGCGTGTTCGCCGACGACCTGCGGAGCTTCTGATGCCGCAGTTCGACCTGTACCGCAACCCCAGCCCGCGCAGCCGCGAGGATATCCCGCTGCTGCTGGACGTGCAGAGCGACCTGCTCGCCTCGCTGAACACCCGCGTGGTGATCCCGCTCAGCCGCGGCAAGGGCCTGGCCGGCATCGAGCGGCTGATGCCCGAGGTGACGGTGGAGGGCGAGAAGCTGCTGCTGCTCACCCCGCAGATGGCCGGCGTGGCGCGCCGCGAGCTGGGCAAGCCGGTGGGCAGCCTGGCGCACCTGCGGTTGGACATCATCGCCGCCATCGACCTGCTGATCACGGGAATCTGAGCATGCCCAAGTTCCACCGCCCGGCCCGAGGCGCCCGGCCATGACCGAACTCGCCCTGATCCTGGTCAGCGCCATCCTGGTCAACAACTTCGTGCTGGTGCAGTTCCTCGGCCTGTGCCCGTTCATGGGCGTGTCGCGCAAGATCGAGACGGCCATCGGCCTGGCCCTGGCCACCACCTTCGTGCTGACACTGGCCTCGATCTGCAGCTACATCCTCCAGCGCTACGTGCTGCGGCCGCTGGACCTGGAGTACCTGCGCACCATCGGCTTCATCCTGGTGATCGCCGTGGTGGTGCAGTTCACCGAACTGCTGGTGAAGAAGAGCAGCCCGCTGCTGTACCGCGTGCTGGGCATCTTCCTGCCGCTGATCACCACCAACTGCATCGTCCTCGGCGTGGCCCTGCTCAATGCCAACAAGCCCGAGTACGGTTTCCTGCAGTCCAGCGTGCAGGGCTTCGGCGCCGGCCTGGGCTTCTCCCTGGTGCTGGTGCTGTTCGCCGCCCTGCGCGAGCGCATCGCCCTCGCCGACGTGCCCGGGCCCTTCCAGGGCGCGGCCATCGGCATGATCACCGCCGGGCTGATGTCCCTGGCGTTCATGGGCTTCACCGGGCTGATCAAGCTATGACTGCCGTGCTGCTCGCGGTCGGCGTGCTGCTGGCCCTGTGCCTGGCCAGCGGCGCCCTGCTCGGCTACGCGGCGGTGCGCTACCGCGTCGAGGGCGACCCGGTGGCCGAACAGGTCAACGCCCTGCTGCCGCAGACCCAGTGCGGCCAGTGCGGCTACGCCGGCTGCAAGCCCTACGCCGAAGCCATCGCCCAGGGCGATGCGATCAACAAGTGCCCGCCCGGCGGCAGCACCACCATCGCCGCCCTCGCCGACCTGCTCGACGTCGAGGCTCCGCCCCTGGACGCTCCGGCGCAAACCCCGCCGCGTGTGGCCTTCATCCGCGAGGCCGAGTGCATCGGCTGCACCAAGTGCATCCAGGCCTGCCCGGTGGACGCCATCGTCGGCGCCGCGCGGCAGATGCACACGGTGATCGCCGCCGAATGCACCGGCTGCGACCTGTGCGTGGAGCCCTGCCCGGTGGACTGCATCGAGATGCGTGACCTGCAGGTCGGCGTACGCGAATGGAAATGGCCGCTGCCCGCTGCCCGGCTGATCGCCAGCGACCGGGAGCAGGCCGCATGAACGCCAGGGCCTGGGACTTCCCCGGCGGCCTGCGCCTGCCGACCCACAAGCAGCAATCCACCGCCGGCCCCATCCTCCGGGCGCCGCTGCCCAAGCGCCTGGTCCTGCCACTGCAGCAGCACATCGGCGCGCCCGCCCTGCCCTGCGTGGACGTTGGCGAGCGCGTGCTCAAGGGCCAGATGATCGCCAGCCCCGGCAGCGCCATCAGCGCCGCCGTGCATGCACCGACCTCCGGCACGGTGGTGGCCATCGGCGAGCAACCTT
Source organism: Pseudomonas delhiensis (assembly GCF_900187975.1). GTDB lineage: Bacteria > Pseudomonadota > Gammaproteobacteria > Pseudomonadales > Pseudomonadaceae > Pseudomonas > Pseudomonas delhiensis. Next base: position 13,502 of record NZ_FZPC01000033.1, read on the forward strand.
ATCCACACCCTTCCGGCCTGCTGGCCGAAGCCATCGTCATCGACGCCGACGGGCTGGACGAATGGGCGCCCTTGCAGCCCTGCCCCGACTACCGCCAGGAAAGCCCCGCCGCCCTGCTGGAACGCATCCGCCAGGCCGGCATCGCCGGGCTCGGCGGCGCCGGCTTCCCCACCGCCGCCAAGCTGGCCGCGCGCGCCGCCGAGGACCTGCACACCCTGGTGATCAACGGCGCCGAGTGCGAGCCCTACATCAGCGCCGACGACATGCTGATGCGCGAACGCGCCGCCGAACTGGTGGAAGGCATCGAGATCCTCATCCACCTGCTGCAACCGCAGCAGGTGCTGCTCGGCCTCGAGGACGACAAGCCGCAGGCCATCGAGGCCCTGCGCCAGGCCATCGGCGAGCGCGCCATCGAGCTGCGCGTCGTCCCGACCAAGTACCCCTCCGGCGGCGAGCGCCAGCTGATCCAGTTGCTCAGCGGCCGCGAGGTGCCCAGCGGCGGCCTGCCGGCGGACATCGGCATGGTCTGCGTCAACGTCGGCACCGCCGTGGCGTTGCGCGATGCACTGATCCTCGGCCGCCCGCTGATCTCGCGCATCACCACCCTGACCGGCGCCGCCCTGGCGCGGCCGATGAACGTCGAGGCGCTGCTGGGCACGCCGGTCGGCGAACTGCTGGACTTCGCCGGCCTCGACCACGACAGGCTCGGCCGCCTGCTCATGGGCGGCCCGCTGATGGGCGTCACCCTGGGCGACCTGCAGGCCCCGCTGGTCAAGACCGCCAACTGCCTGCTGGCCGCCACCGCCGAGGAACTGCCGGCGCCACCCGTCGCCCTGCCGTGCATCCGCTGCGGCGATTGCGCCCAGGCCTGCCCGGCCAGCCTGCTGCCGCAGCAGCTGTACTTCTTCGCCCGGGGCGACGACCACGAGCAGCTGCAGGCCTACAACCTGTTCGACTGCATCGAGTGCGGCGCCTGCGCCTACGTCTGCCCCTCCAGCATCCCGCTGGTGCAGTACTACCGCGCGGCCAAGGCGGACATCCGCGAACTGCAGCTGAAACAGCAGAAGGCCGAGCACTCGCGCCTGCGCTTCGAGCACCGCCAGGAACGCCTGCGCCGCGAGGAGCAACGCAAGGCCGGGGAACGCCAGGCCCGCCTGGAACGCGCCGCCCGCGCCCGCGAGGCCCAGGCCGCCGCGCCGCTGGCGGAAGCGCCGCAATCGGCCATCGCGCGCGTGAAGGCGGAAAAGGCCGTGGGCAACGCCGGCGCCGACCTCAAGCGGCTGAAGATCGAGGCCAGCATGGCCCGCGTCGCCCTGCAGAAGGCCGAGAAGCAACTGGCCGCCCACGACACCGAGCAACTGCGCGCCCAGGTCGAGGCCCTGCGCCAGGCCGCCGAACAGGCGCGCCTGGCCCTGGAGGCCGCCGAAGCCGGGCCGGCCCCCGCCGCCCCCGTGCCGGAAGCCCGCGATGAAGCGGCCCTGAAGAAGGCGAAGATCGACGCCGCCATGGCCCGCGCCCAATTGAAGAAGTCCGAGAAAGCCTTCGGCGAAGCGCCCGACGCACAGCAGCAGGCCACCCTCGCCCAGCTGCGCGAAGCCGCCGAGCAGGCCGAGCGCCGCCCGGCGCAGTTGCAGGCGGAGCCCGAACCCGCGTCGGCACCGGCCGGCGACGGCATGGCGCAACTGAAGAAGGCCAAGGTCGCCCTGGTCACCCGCCGCGCCGAGCTGCGGAAAGCCGAGCAGGACGGCGCCGGCGAAGCGCAGCTGGCCCTGCTGCGCGAAGCCCTGGCCGAGGCCGAGCGCCAACTGCACGCCGCCGAGGACGCCAGCGGCAAGCCGGCGCCGGACCTGCAGCGCATCGACAAGCGCCCGGTGGACGCCGCCACCCGCGCCCTCAAGACCGAACTGGCCTACGCCCGCGCCGACCTCAAAAAGCTCGAACGCGAAGGCGCCGACGAAGCCCGCCTGGCCGCCGCGCGCGAGCGCCTGGCGGCAGCGCAAAGCGCGCTGGCCGCGCGCGATACGGAGTAGCCCATGGCCCTGCCGCGTTTTTCCTCGCCCCACGCCACCGGCGCCAACCGCACGCAGAAAGTCATGCTGCAGGTGCTCGCCGCGCTGGTGCCGGGCGCCCTGGCGCTGATCGCCCTGTACGGCGTCGGCCCCCTGTTCAACCTGCTCTGGTGCTCGGCCGTGGCCCTGGGTACCGAAGCGCTGATGCTGTACCTGCGCAAGCGCCCGCTGGCGGTCTTCCTCCAGGACGGCAGCGCGCTGGTCACCGCCGTGCTCCTGGCCCTGGCCCTGCCGCCCTACGCGCCCTGGTGGCTGAGCCTGCTGGCCACCGCCTTCGCCCTGGTGTTCGGCAAGCACCTGTACGGCGGCCTCGGGCAGAACCCGTTCAACCCGGCGATGCTCGGCTACGTGGTGGTGCTGGTGTCCTTCCCCCTGGAAATGACGCGCTGGCCCAGCCCCGACGCCGGCCTCGGGCTGGTCGACGGCCTGTCGCGCATTCTCGGTCTCGGCGCGCCGCCGCCGGACGCCTGGGCTGGCGCCACCGCGCTGGACGTGCTGAAGAACAACCACAGCCTGACCATCGACGAGCTGGTGACGCAGAGCACGGCCTTCGGCCATGTCGGCGGGCGCGGCATGGAGCTGGTCAACCTGGCCTTCCTCGCCGGCGGCCTGTACCTGCTCTGGCGCAAGCTGTTCACCTGGCATGCGCCGCTGGGCATGCTCGGCGGCCTGTTCGTCATGAGCCTGCTGTTCTGGAACGGCTCGGGCTCGGATTCCCACGGCTCGCCGCTGTTCCACCTGTTCGGCGGGGCGGCCATGCTCGGCGCCTTCTTCATCGTCACCGACCCGGTCTCCGGCGCCACCAGCAACCGCGGGCGCCTGGTGTTCGGCCTGGGCGTGGGCATCATCACCTACGTGATCCGCGCCTGGGGCGGCTACCCCGACGGCGTGGCCTTCGCCGTGCTGCTGATGAACCTGGCGGCGCCGACCATCGACTACTACACCCGCCCGCGCACCTACGGGCACAAGAAGCCCAGGCGCGGCTTCAAGCTGGGGGAATGAGATGGCCGACAGCCGCCGCTCCATGCTGAAGAACGCCCTGCTGCTGGGGGCCTTCGCGGTGCTCTGCGTGGGCCTGGTGGCGGTGGTCCACCAGTTCACCCAGGCGCGCATCGAGCAGGCCCAGCGCGAGGCGCGCGGGCGCCTGCTGCTGGAGCTGCTGCCGCCGGGCAGCTACGACAACCACCCGCTGGACGCCCCCGTCGAGGTCTTCGAGCCCAAGCTGCTGGGCAAGCCGCAGCCGGCCCAGGCCTTCGTCGCCCGCCTGCAGGGCCGCGCCACCGGCGTCATACTTCCGGCCACGGCGCCGGACGGCTACAGCGGCGCCATCGAGCTGCTGGTGGGCGTCAGCGCCGAAGGCCGCCTGCTCGGCGTACGGGTGGTGGCGCACAAGGAAACCCCGGGCCTGGGCGACAGGATCGAACTGGCCAAGAGCGACTGGCTGCACGGCTTCGACGGCCGCTCCCTGGCCGACCCCGGCGAGGCCGGCTGGAAGGTGAAGAAGGACGGCGGCCGGTTCGACCAGTTCGCCGGCGCCACCGTCACCCCGCGCGCCATGGTCAAGGCCACGCACAAGGCGCTGCAGTACTTCGACGCGCACAAGACCGAGCTGCTGGCGCCGGCGGCCGGAGGCGAGGCACATGAATAGCTACCGCGAGATCGCCCGCCAGGGCCTGTGGCGGAACAACCCCGGCCTGGTCCAGCTGCTGGGCCTGTGCCCGCTGCTGGGCACCAGCAACTCCATGGTCAACGCCCTGGGCCTGGGGCTGGCGACCGTCTTCGTGCTGGCCTGTTCCAACGCCGCCATCTCGGCCACCCGCCGCTGGCTCAGCGAAGCCGTGCGGCTGCCGGTGTTCGTACTGATCATCGCCGCGCTGACCACCTGCATCGAGCTGCTGATGCAGGCCTGGACCTTCGAGCTGTACCAGATCCTCGGCATCTTCATCCCGCTGATCACCACCAACTGCGTGATCCTCGGCCGCGCCGAGGCCTTCGCCGCGCGCAACGGCATCGCCCGCTCGGCCTTCGACGGCCTGATGACCGGCGCCGGCTTCGCCCTGGTGCTGCTGGTGCTGGGCACCTTGCGCGAACTCATCGGCCACGGCACCCTGCTGGCCGACATGAACCTGCTGTTCGGCCCGGCCGCCGCCGGCTGGAAGCTGCAGATAGCCGACTACCAGGGCTTCCTGCTCGCCGTGCTGCCGCCCGGCGCCTTCCTGCTGCTGGGCCTGCTGATAGCCCTGAAGAACCGTATCGATGAAAGCCTGGCGGAACGCGCCAGGGCGCAGGCGGGCAACGTACCCGCCGCAGAGCGCCAGCGCGTCCGCGTGACCGGAGTGATCGAATGAATGCCGCCAAGCGCGCGGAGATTTTCCGCCGTCTGCAAGAAGACAACCCCGACCCCAAGACCGAACTGGCCTACGACTCGCCCTTCGAGTTGCTGATCGCGGTGATCCTGTCCGCCCAGGCCACCGACGTCGGGGTGAACAAGGCCACGGCCAGGCTCTACCCAGTGGCCAACACCCCGGAAGCCATCTACGCCCTGGGCGTGGACGGGCTGTCGGAGTACATCAAGACCATCGGCCTGTACAACAGCAAGGCGAAGAACGTCATCGAGACCTGCCGCATCCTCATCGAGAAGCACGGCAGCAAGGTCCCGGAGAACCGCGAGGACCTCGAGGCGCTGCCCGGCGTGGGGCGCAAGACCGCCAACGTGGTGCTCAACACCGCCTTCCGCCAGTTGGCCATGGCGGTGGACACGCACATCTTCCGCGTCGCCAACCGCACCAACATCGCGCCGGGCAAGAACGTCCTGGAAGTGGAGCGCAAGCTGCTCAAGTTCGTGCCCAGGGAATACCTGCTGGACGCCCACCACTGGCTGATCCTGCACGGCCGCTACGTCTGCAAGGCGCGCAAGCCGCAGTGCGGCAGCTGCCGGATCGAGGACCTGTGCGAGTACAAGCACAAGACTTCCGACGATTGAGTGCTATCGTCAAAAGCATCGCCGCTCATTGAAAAAATCTTTTTTACCGCCCCGAGCTTTGTCGCTATAAGGGGCGCCAAGCACACCCCGCACGCTGGAGTGATCGTTATGGCCGATAAAGAAGATCTCGAGCTCGAAGACGAAGTGAGCACCGACGATGCCGACGACAGCGTCGAAGCTGCCGCCGAAGTCGCCAAGACCAACCTGACCAAGCGCCGCATCATCGACAACTACCTCGAAGAGCGCCGCCTGCAGCGCCAGCTGTCGGACTACGATTTCGACCTCTGAGCCTTGCCTGCATGAAAAAGCCCCGCACTTGGCGGGGCTTCGTTTTTCCGGCTCACGCGTCCGGCACACCTGCGCTCATTGAAAGACCATATTGTCCTCGGCCAGCACGACGCTTCCCCCGTACAGTGCCTGCAAGCGAGACAGCAGGTCGCTGCGCGCCTCCCCGTGCGTCAGCACGTGGGTGCCGATCAGCAGCCCGGGTTTCACCTTGGCCATCAGCGCCGCCAACTGCGTTTCCGTGGTATGGGCATCGAGCATGTAGTCGCGCCACTCCCCCGGAAGCTTCTCGGTGCCCGCCGAGCTCATGACTTCGCTGATGACGATGTCGCTGCCCGCCAGCTTCTCCTCCAGTGCCGGGGTCAAGCGGTATGAATAGTCGCCGGTGATGGCGATCACCAGGTCCGGGGTTTCCACCCTGTACCCGTATGTCCTGTCGGGGTCCCAACTGCCATGGACGACCTGGAAGGCGGAAACGCGAACGTTCTCGTCGGCGAAGACCAGGCCGGGGGCCGAGAACTCCCTGGTTTCCACGGTGATGCCTGCCTTGTTCCTCGTCCTGGCCGAAGCCAGGCGATAGTCTATCCACGCCTTGTTCCCCTCCAGCACGCCACGCACCAGCGCCTCCGTGCCCGGCGGGCCATGGACCCGGGCCGGTCCCTGGCGGCCGTATATCCAGAAGCGCAGGAGAAACGCCGGCACATCGAGGACATGGTCGCTGTCCAGGTGCGTCAGGAACAGCTTGTCCATGTAGCCGGCGCCCGGGTATCCGGTGGGCATCTTCCACGCGGGGAAGACCTTGCCGTCCGCATACCTGGACAGGTTGTTCATGCTGCCATGCCCGGCATCGAACACGTAGACCTGGTCCTTCACCACGATCGCGATCGATTGCCCGGCCTTGTTCGGCTCGAGGATGGGGCTGCCGGTCCCCAGGAAGACGATGCGCGTCTGGTAGTCCCTGCCCGTGCCCATGAGCCGGCCCAGGTCGACACTGCGGTAGAGGGGAGCCTCGTCCCGGGACGCGGCGATGCCCGGCGAACCGAGGCAACAGAGCGACAGCAACAACAGGATCAGCTTGTTGTTCATACCCCCTCCTCAGAAACCCTTGTGGATATTGGCGATCACCCGGGTACCCTGGCCCCGGTTCCTGGCGTCGAACTCCTCGTACCAGGCCACCCCGAAGCCCAGCCGTGCCTGGCGATGGAAATAGGAGAAGGCCGGCCCGAGCGCGGAGACGGACTCCTTCGAGCGGCCGACCCTGCGCCCGTCGATGCGATCGTCGTGCAACTGTTCCAGCCTGTAGCCCGCCAGGCCCAGCCTGAGGCGCTCCGATACCAGGTAGCCGCTCGACAGGCTCAGGTTCATGGCCGCACCGGGCTGGACGCTCCGGGCCCGGCCGCCGACGGGGTCGTCGTTGCGCTCGCTCCAGACATACCCGAGGTTGAAGCTGTGGCTCCAGCGCCCACTGAAGTAGGTGCCGGCGAACATGGGGTTCAGGTAGAGGTAGTTGCTCCCGACATTGACCTGCTGCCTGGCGTCATAGGCGCCGGTGGGCAAGGTCAGCGCCAGGATCGACTGCAGGGTGAGCCGCCCGGAGCCGAGCGGCATGTCGCGCCAGGTCAGCTTCACCGGCCGCAGGGTGATGTCGCCCACGCCGGAATCGCGTCCCCTGGCTCCTCCTTCGACATCGATGTCCGAGTGGATGACGGGCAGCCTGACCGTGAAACCGTATTCGGCGCCAAACACCTTCTGCGAGGTATTGAGCGCATATTGAAAAATGCTGGTGCTTATTCGGTTGTTCTTTTCCCCGGGTGTTTCCTCTCCGTAGCCGTCCTTTATGTTTTCAACCGAATAGAAGTTCTGCTGAAACATCAGGTGGTGCCCCGGCCTCGCCAGGCCCTCGGCGAAGAAACCGCCGCCTAGATTGACCGGCGGCAGCTTCACCGGATCGACGTTCCTTGCCAGAACCGGCTGTTGCAACAGGTAGCCCACGACACTCAAGGCAAAAAGTGGCGCCTTCATTTCCATTCCTTTTCTTGTTCTTCGTCGCCCTCGGCCAAGCCCTCTGCGCAACCGCAATCGTCATGTCGACGAACGGCACAAAGAAGGCTCGAAATCCGCAATGGCTATTCGATAGAGCGCCATTGGCAGCGCTCCCCCGGCTCCTCCCTGAGCAAGGCTCTGATTCAGCTACTTCCCCCATGAAACAATGTTTCCCCGGGGAAATAGCAGAAGACATGCCAGCCCATTGGGCTCGGCAGTAGATCCGTGTTTCAGGCATTAAACCTTTGGAATCAGCCAGTTGAATGAAAAACTCGCCGAGTGCCGATACGCCGGCCAAGGTTCGACGTTTCAATGCTGAACAGGGGGGTGAACCGACGTGCGAGGTGGGGCGGCCATGCCCAGGTCCCTACCGATGCCTGGTTCATTCGGTAACATCGCGGCGGGCATGAAAAAGCCGCCTGGCCGAAGGGGCCAGGCGGCTCGAACTTGGTGTCGGAGGCCGGCTGCTCGCCTCCAGGGGTAACCTCAGTCCTTGCGCTGCGGCGACAGCAGCTCGATCTTGTAGCCGTCCGGGTCCTCGACGAAGGCCAGGATGCTGGTGCCGTGCTTCATCGGGCCCGGCTCGCGGGTGATCTTGCCGCCGCGGGAGCGGATGTCCTCGCAGGCCTTGTAGACGTCGTCCACTTCCAGGGCGATGTGGCCGTAGCCGGTGCCCAGCTCGTACTTGTCCACGCCCCAGTTGTAGGTCAGCTCGATGACGCTGTTCTCGTCCTCGGCGCCGTAGCCGACGAAGGCCAGGGTGAACTGGCCGTCCGGGTAGTCCTTGCGGCGCAGCAGGGTCATGCCCAGGACTTCGGTGTAGAAGGCGATGGACTTGTCCATATCGCCGACGCGCAGCATGGTATGCAGCAGTCTCATGGGGTGCGTACTCCTCAATCAGGCCCTGTTCCGGGCTTCCAAAACACGAACCCCGGCTCGTGGCCGGGGTTCGTCTGGCTCAGGGGTGCAAGCTTATCAGAACAGCTTGCGGCCCTTGTTCGCGGCGATGCGCATGCGCAGCGCGTTGAGCTTGATGAAGCCTGCGGCGTCGGCCTGGTTGTAGGCGCCGCCGTCTTCCTCGAAGGTCGCGATGTTGGCGTCGAACAGCGAGTCGTCGGACTTGCGGCCGACCACGATGACGTTGCCCTTGTACAGCTTCAGGCGCACCACGCCGTTCACGTACTCCTGGGAGGCGTCGATCATCTGCTGCAGCATCTCGCGCTCCGGGCTCCACCAGTAGCCGGTGTAGATCAGCTTGGCGTAGCGCGGCATCAGCTCGTCCTTCAGGTGGGCGACTTCGCGGTCCAGGGTGATCGACTCGATGGCGCGGTGGGCCTTGAGCATGATGGTGCCGCCGGGGGTCTCGTAGCAGCCGCGGGACTTCATGCCGACGTAGCGGTTCTCGACGATGTCGAGGCGGCCGATGCCGTTGATGCCGCCGATGCGGTTCAGCTCGGTCAGCACCTGCGCCGGGGTCATTTCCTTGCCGTCGATGGCGACGATGTCGCCCTTGCGGTAGGTCAGCTCGATGTAGGTGGGGGTGTCGGGGGCCTTCTCCGGGGAGGTGGTCCACTTCCACATGTCTTCTTCGTGCTCGGTCCAGGTGTCCTCCAGCACGCCGCCCTCATAGGAGATGTGCAGCAGGTTGGCATCCATGGAGTACGGCGACTTCTTCTTGCCGTGGCGCTCGATCGGGATGCCGTGGGTCTCGGCGTAGTCCATCAGCTTCTCGCGGGACAGCAGGTCCCACTCGCGCCAGGGAGCGATGACCTTGACGCCCGGCTTGAGCGCGTAGGCGCCCAGCTCGAAACGCACCTGGTCGTTGCCCTTGCCGGTAGCGCCGTGGGAGATGGCGTCGGCGCCGGTCTCGTTGGCGATCTCGATCAGGCGCTTGGCGATCAGCGGACGGGCGATGGAGGTACCCAGCAGGTACTCGCCCTCGTAGATGGTGTTGGCGCGGAACATCGGGAAGACGAAGTCGCGGACGAACTCTTCTCGCAGGTCCTCGATGTAGATTTCCTTCACACCCAGGGCCTTGGCCTTGGCGCGGGCCGGCTCGACCTCCTCGCCCTGACCCAGGTCAGCGGTGAAGGTCACCACTTCGCAGTTGTAGGTATCCTGCAGCCATTTCAGAATCACCGAGGTATCCAGGCCACCGGAATACGCCAGGACTACCTTCTTCACGTCCGCCATGCCATCACTCCACGGGGGGTTGTCACGAAAACCGCCGATTCTACTGCTGCGTTTCGGGAAATTATAGAGGCGCGACAGCTTTTGACGACAAAGCGACAGATTCTATCGAGGGTGCGACTAGGCGCCGCGGGCGCTCGGCTGGCCCGGCGGCGCCGAGGCCGGGGCGTTGCCGGCCGGCGCCTTGGCCTGCGGCGCGGCGGGCGCCGGGGGCTCGGGCGGCGTGGCGCCGGGCTGTGCGGCATTGGGCGCGGCGGCGGGCGCCGGCGGGGTTTCCGGCAGCGCCTCGCGGGACAGGTGCAGGGTCACCCGGCGGTTGCGCGCGCGGTTGGCCTCGGAATTGTTCTTCACCAGCGGGTAGCGCTCGCCGTAGAAGCGCACGGTGATCTGCTCCTCGGGCACGCCGTGGGCCTTCAGGTACTCCATCACCGCCATCGCGCGGCGCCGCGAGATGTCGCGGTTGCTCAGGCGGTTGCCGCTGTTGTCGGAATGCCCGTCCAGCTCGATGCGGTTCACCGTCGGGTCGGCCTTGAGGTATTGCAGGACGATGTCCAGCTTGGCGCGGGCCACGGCGTCCAGGGCATCGCCGCCGCCGGGGAAGCCGACCTGGGCCTGGCGCACCTGGTCGAAGTTCACCGGCAGCATCTTCGTCGAGCAGTCCTGCAACTGCGCGTAACCGTCGGCGAAACGCGCCGGCAGCAGGCGCACCCGCAGGTCCTGGCCACCCGCCGCCCGCAGGCGCACCTCGGGGCTGCGCCCTTCCAGCACGCCGTCGAGCAGGCGCCCGGCCTGCTGCTGGCTGCTGGTGAAGGGCACCTCGCCGGCGACCAGGGCCACCGGGCCCAGGTCGATGTCGCCCTGGGTCGGCCGCCACGGCGGCGCCGCCGCCAAGAGCGTCGCCGAACCGCCGCCGGCCCAGTTGCGCAGCGGCTTGAGGCGGAAGGTCGGCTGCTCGCCGGCGCGCCAGACGAACTCGCCGACGCCGAAGCCATCCACCTGTTGCGACAGGCGGCATTCGAACTGGTCGCCCGCCGCCGTCCAGCGCGCGTTCTCCAGGCGCGTCTGGAAGGTCAGCCCCCAGGCCGGCACGCTGGCGCACAGGCCGAGCAGGAGAAGGTAGGAATGGCGCACGGATGGCTCCGGGTAATGCTGGAAAGTACCCAGGAGATATCGGACAGGGCCGGTAAAACTTGATAGCGAGTGCCGGCGACGGGCTTTTCCGGTAGCATTTCCCCACTTAACTCCGCTGCAAATCGTCCTCTGGTATCCCCATGTCCGACCGCCTGACCCTGCTGCGCCCCGACGACTGGCACATCCACCTGCGCGACGGCGCCGCCCTCGCCCAGACCGTCGGCGATGCCGCGCGCACCTTCGGCCGCGCCATCGTCATGCCCAACCTGGTGCCCCCGGTGCGCAACGCCGGCGAAGCCGACGCCTACCGCCAGCGCATCCTCGCCGCGCGCCCGGCCGGCAGCCGCTTCGAACCGCTGATGGTGCTCTACCTCACCGACCGCACCAGCCCCGAGGACGTGCGCAACGCCAAGGCCAGCGGCTTCGTCCACGCCGCCAAGCTGTACCCGGCCGGCGCCACCACCAACTCCGATTCCGGCGTGACCAGCATCGACAACATCTTCCACGTGCTCGAAGCCATGGCCGAGGTCGGCCTGCCGCTGCTGGTGCACGGCGAGGTGACCCGCGCCGAGGTGGACGTGTTCGACCGCGAGAAGCGCTTCATCGACGAGCACCTGGCCCGCGTGGTCGAGCGCTTCCCCACCCTCAAGGTGGTCTTCGAGCACATCACCACCGGCGACGCGGCGCAGTTCGTCCTGGCCGCCCCGGCCAACGTCGGCGCCACCATCACCGCCCACCACCTGCTGTACAACCGCAACCACATGCTGGTCGGCGGCATCCGTCCGCACTTCTATTGCCTGCCGATCCTCAAGCGCAACGTGCACCAGGAAGCCCTGCTGGACGCCGCAGTGAGCGGCAGCCCGAAGTTCTTCCTCGGCACCGACTCGGCGCCCCACGCCCGCCACGCCAAGGAAGCGGCCTGCGGCTGCGCCGGCTGCTACACCGCCTACGCCGCCATCGAGCTGTACGCCGAGGCCTTCGAGCAGCGCAACGCCCTGGACAGGCTGGAAGCCTTCGCCAGCTTCCATGGCCCGGACTTCTACGGCCTGCCGCGCAACGCCGAGAGCATCACCCTGGTCCGCGAGGAATGGCAGGCGCCCGCCAGCCTGCCCTTCGGCGACCATGAGGTGGTGCCCCTGCGCGCCGGCGAAAAACTGCGCTGGCGCCTGCTGGAGGCCGGCGCATGAGCGAAGAGCAGTACGAAGAAGAGTTCGACGGCAACTTCCCCCCCGGCCCGCGCCACCCCATGGCGCGCCGCTTCCGCGGCTACCTGCCGGTGGTGGTGGACGTCGAGACCGGCGGCTTCAACTGCGCCACCGACGCCCTGCTGGAAATCGCCGCGGTGACCATCGGCATGGACGAGAACGGCTACCTGTTCCCGGAACATACCCACTTCTTCCGCGTCGAGCCCTTCGAAGGCGCCAACATCGAGGCGGCGGCCCTGGAGTTCACCGGCATCAAGCTCGACCACCCGCTGCGCATGGCGGTGCCCGAGGAGCAGGCGCTCACCGAGATCTTCCGCGGCGTGCGCAAGTCGCTGAAGGCCAACGGCTGCAAGCGGGCGATCCTGGTGGGCCACAACAGCAGCTTCGACCTCGGCTTCCTCAACGCCGCGGTGAACCGCACCGGCCTCAAGCGCAACCCGTTCCACCCGTTCTCCAGCTTCGACACCGCCACCCTCGCCGGCCTGGCCTACGGCCAGACGGTGCTGGCCAAGGCCTGCCAGGCCGCCGGCATGGAGTTCGACAACCGCGAGGCGCACTCGGCGCGCTACGACACCGAGAAGACCGCCGAGCTGTTCTGCGGGATCGTCAACCGCTGGAAGGAATGCGGTGGGTGGATGGAGGATGAGGACTGATTTTGGTCCTTGAGCCACTGCCATGAAAAAGCCCCGCCGATGCGCGGGGCTTTTTCGTTGGGGGTCTTCGTGCCACTGCAGAGGCTGGCAGGGCCTGCGGGTCCGATCGCGGACGGAGTCCGCTCCTACGACCGCGCCTCCTGGAACCATTGGTTCAGGATCCGTCCTACGGGTTCCGGCGTTCGCGGGACTGACGAGGGGAAAGGATGGCGCCTTGCTTCCCGGCCACTCAGGCCAGCCCTCTCCCGCTTGTGGGAGAGGGCTGGGGAGAGGGAGTGGAGCCAGTCAGAAACACAGCCGCCGCCGGTAAGCACCGTTCGCGAGCACGACAAGGAGCGGACTCCATCCGCGATTGGATTCACCAGCCACGCCGGACGCCCCGATGGCACGGCCAACGGCGGATAACCGCGAACGGTTATTGCCCTACGGCGAGGCGGGCCTGACTCACCCTTCGCCGCTCAAAAAGACCATTCGTCGCCATGCCGGAATGTCGCCCACCAAACTTTGACAATCATTCTCATTAACATTAGTATCGACGCCAACAACCCCACACCAGTAGTGCTATCCATGTACGTCTGCCTCTGCCAAGGTGTTACCGATACCCAGATCCGCGACGCGATCTACGAGGGATGCTGCAGTTACCGCGAAGTGCGCGAGAGCACCGGCGTCGGCACCCAGTGCGGCAAGTGCGCCTGCCTCGCCAAGCAGGTGGTGCGCGAGACCCTCGGTGACCTGCAGGGCGCGCAATCGATGAACTACTCGCTGGCCTATGCCGCCAGTTGAGCGATGCCGATTCGGCATACGCCAGAAGAACCGGGCCCAGGCCCGGTTTTTTTATGCCCGCAATTCAAGGGTTTAGCGCCTAACTGCGGAATGAAAACATTCGTATTCATATTCCTTTTTATAACGAAATCAATAGCTTACGTTTGACATCCGGTTATAAGAGGCCCAAAATTTCAGTCCTACCCCACTCCATACGGCAGGACTCGGCATGAAAGGCGACAAGAAAGTCATCCAGCATCTGAACAAGGTCCTCGGCAACGAGCTGATCGCCATCAACCAGTACTTCCTGCACTCGCGCATGTGGAACGACTGGGGCCTGAAGCGCCTCGGCGCCCACGAGTACCACGAGTCGATCGACGAGATGAAGCATGCGGACAAGCTCATCGAGCGCATCCTCTTCCTCGAGGGCCTGCCCAACCTGCAGGACCTGGGCAAGCTGCTGGTCGGCGAGAACACCCAGGAAATGCTGCAGTGCGACCTGAACCTGGAACTCAAGGCCGCGAAGGACCTGCGCGACGCCATCGTGCATTGCGAAAGCGTGCATGACTACGTCAGCCGCGACCTGCTCAAGAACATCCTCGAGTCCGAGGAAGAGCACATCGACTACCTGGAGACCCAGCTCGGCCTGATCCAGAAGGTCGGCCTGGAGAACTACCTGCAGTCGCACATGCACGAAGACGACTGACGGCCATGGGCGCCGCCCCGCGCGGCGCCCCCGTTCCTCCCTATCCCGCCTGCTGCGGGCGGCGCACCAGGTGCGCCCAGAACAGCAGCCCAGCGCACAGCCCCACCACCACCAGCAATGCCAGGCGCAGGCCGATGTGCTCGGCCAGGATGCCGATCAGCGGCGGCCCCAGCAGCAGCCCGCCATAGCCGAACGACGCCACCGCGGCGACGCCGCTGGACGCCTCCACGCCCGGCCGGTTGCCGGCCGCGCCGATGAGGATCGGCACCACCACCGACAGGCCCAGGCCGACCAGGGCGAAGCCCGCCACCGACAGCTCGACGCGGCCGCCGAACAGCGCCAGCAGCATGCCGGCGATGGCCAGCAGGCTGAGCCCGCGCACCAGGGCGACGTCGGCGACGTGCAGGCGCAGGCGGTCGCCGAACAGCCGGCCGACCACCATGGTCGCCGAGAAGGCGGCGAAGCCCAGCGCCGCCACCCGCTCCGAAGCGCCCAGGACGCTGTGCAGCAGCAGCGCGCTCCAGTCCGCCACCGCGCCTTCGGAAACGAACGCGCAGAGCGTCAGCAGCCCCAGGCCGACCAGCGCCGCCGGCGGCAGCCGCGGACCGCGCCGGCGCGGTTGCGCCTCGGCCTGCGGTTCGCTGCGCCCCTCCAGCAGGCGCCGGCCGAACAGCGGCAGGGCCAGCAGCGCCAGCACGGCGAGCAGGCTGAAATGCCAGAACGGCGTGAGCCCCGCCAGCAACGCCGCGCCCAGCGCGCCGAGCAGGCCGCCGAGGCTGTACATGCCGTGCAGGCTGGACAGGCAGGGCCGGCCCAGCAGGCGCTCCACCTCCACCGCCTGGGTGTTCATCGCCACGTCCAGGGTGGCGAAGGTCAGCCCCACCAGCAGCAGCGCCAGGGCCAGCGCCCACCAGCCGTGGCACAGCCCCAGCAGCGGGAACACCAGCAGCAGCGCCGCGGCGCTGGCCAGGGTCACCCGCCGGCTGCCGAGGCGGCGTACCAGGGCGCCGGCGAAGGAGAACGCCAGCAGCGCACCGAGCCCGGCGCCCAGCAGCGCCTGGCCCAGGGCCTGTTCATCGACGCCGGTGAGGCTCTTCAGCGCCGGGATGCGCCCCATGACGCTGCCATGCACCAGCCCGCCCGCGCCGAAGCAGAAGGCGCAGGCCCAACGGGCCGCGCGGGCCCTCTTGCGGTCGTCCATCGGTTCGAATCCTTTCCCCGCACAAATGAAAAACCCCGCGCTGGCGCGGGGTTCTTCGCTACGACGGCTACGCCGTCGATCAGGCTTCGGCGTTGCCGACGGCCTGCTTGATCAGCGGCTGCAGTTCGCCCTTCTCGAACATCTCGACGAGGATGTCGCTCCCCCCGACCAGCTCGCCCCCCACCCACAGCTGCGGGAAGGTCGGCCAGTTGGCGTACTTCGGCAGGTTGGCGCGGATTTCCGGGTTCTGCAGGATGTCGACGTAGGCGAATTTCTCGCCGCAGGCCATCAGCACCTGCGCGGCGCGGGCGGAGAAGCCGCACTGCGGAGCGTTCGGCGAACCTTTCATGTACAGCAGGATGGGGTTGTTGGCGATCTGCTCTTTGATGGTATCGATGATGTCCATTGGCTAACCTCGGCTGAACTTCGCTACTGCCCGGCCATGCAGCCGGTACTTTGCCGACAGTGTACCGGAAAGCCGAGCACCGCGCTCGGCTTTGCCGCCGACCTCAGGCCGCCTCCACCTCCACCGGCACGCCGTTGAGCGCGGCGTTGCCGGACAGCGCGTCCAGGTGGCGCTCGTCGGTCAGGTCGTTGGCGCTGGCGCCGCCCTGCTCGCTGGCGATGGCCAGTTGCACCCCGGGGCGCGCATGGCCCCAGCCATGGGGCAGGCTGACCACCCCGGCCATCACCTCGTCGCTGGCCGCCACCTCGATCTCGACGCTGCCCACCCGCGAGCGCACCCGTACCCGCTGGCCGTCCAGCAGCCCGCGGCTGGCCAGGTCCTGCGGGTGCATCAGCAACTGGTGGCGCGGCTTGCCCTTCACCAGGCGGTGGTAGTTGTGCATCCAGGAGTTGTTGCTGCGCACGTGGCGGCGGCCGATCAGCAGCAACTGGCCCTCGGCCGGCGCCGGGGTGTCGGCGAAACGCCCGAGGTCGGCGAGGAACAGCGCCGGCGCGGCCTCCACCTGGTGGCTGGCGGTCTTCAGCCGCGCTGCCAGGTTCGGCCGCAGCGGGCCCAGGTCGAGGCCGTGGGGGTGCTCGCGCAGGCGCGCCAGGCTCAGCTTGTGCTCGCTGGCATCGCCGTAGGGGCCGAAGCGCAGGCCCATGTCGATCATCTGCTCCGGCGGCGCCGTCGGCTTCAGCTCGGTGCCCTGGCGCGCGGCGTAGGCCCTGGCCAGGCCGACGAAGATCTCCCAGTCGTGCAGCGCGCCGGCCGGCCGGGGCAGCACCGCCTCGTTGAAGCGGGTGACGTTGCGCACCGCGAAGACGTTGAAGGTGGTGTCGTAGTGCTCGTGCTCCAGCGGCGCGGTGGGCGGCAGGATGAGGTCGGCGTAGCGCGTGGTCTCGTTGATGTAGAGGTCGATGGCGAGCATGAACTCCAGGCCGTCCAGGGCCTGCTCCAGGCGCCGCCCGTTGGGGGTGGAGAGCACCGGGTTGCCGGCCACGGTGATGAGCGCGCGGACCTGGCCCTCGCCCTCGCTGAGCATTTCCTCGGCCAGGGCCGCCACCGGCAGCTCGCCGCCGTATTCCGGCAGGCCGGACACCCGGCTGCGCCAGCGGCCGAAGGCGCCGCCGGAGGTACTGGCCACCAGGTCCACCGCCGGCGTGGTGCAGAGGCTGCCGCCGACGCGGTCGAGGTTGCCGGTGACCAGGTTGATCAGTTGCACCAGCCATTGGCAGAGGGTGCCGAAGCGTTGGGTGGACACGCCCATGCGCCCGTAGCACACCGCCTTGTCGGCGGCGGCGAAGTCCCGGGCCAGGGCGCGGATGTCCGCCGCCGGCACGCCGCAGCGCCGGGCCATGGCCTCGACGCCGAAGGGCGCCAGCGCCGCGCGCACCTCGTCCAGCCCGGCCACCGGCAGGTGGCTGGCGCGCCCCAGGTTCTCGCCGAACAGCACATCGAGGATGCCCAGCAGCAAGGCCGCGTCCTGCCCCGGGCGGACGAACAGGTGCTGGTCGGCCAGCGCCGCGGTCTCGGTGCGCCGCGGGTCCACCACCACCAGGCGGCCGCCGCGGGCCTTCAGGGCCTTGAGGCGCTTTTCCACGTCCGGCACGGTCATGATGCTGCCGTTGGAGGCCAGCGGGTTGCCGCCGAGGATCAGCATGAAGTCGGTGTGGTCGATGTCCGGGATGGGGATCAGCAGGCCGTGGCCGAACATCTGCTGGCTGACCAGGTGGTGCGGCAGTTGGTCCACCGAGGTGGCCGAGTAGCGGTTGCGCGTCTTCAACTGGCCGAGGAAGTAGTTGCTGTGGGTCATCAGCCCGTAGTTGTGCACGCTGGGGTTGCCCTGGTACACGGCCACCGCGTCGCTGCCGTGGCGCTCGCGGATCTCCGCCAGGCGCGCGGCGACCAGTTCGAAGGCCTCGTCCCAGGCGACCGGCTGCCACTCGCCGCCGACCCGCCGCATCGGCTGGCGCAGGCGGTCGGGGTCGTTCTGGATGTCCTGCAGGGCCACCGCCTTGGGGCAGACGTGGCCACGGCTGAAGCTGTCCTGGGCATCGCCCCTGATCGACAGGATGCGCTGCTCCTCGGTCTCGATGGTCAGGCCGCAGATGGCCTCGCACAGGTGGCACGCACGGTGGTGGAGGGTCTTGCTCATGGCTCGCCTCTTGTTGTTGCGCCGGCCTTCGCGGGCCGGTCGTTACCAGAGCGAGCACTATGGAACGGCGCAGCGGCGAACGCCACAAGCCTAAGTGCAGTGAATCGCGGGATATAGGCGCGAATCGGGGCCGCGCAGCTGCCCGGCGGGGGCTCCGCGGCAAACTTGCGTCAATGCGTAATTTCCTTATGAGGACGTATGGGGCGCATAGGGGATTCCTGCGCTTCTGCAGCCCCCTAAAACCCCCTCGAAATCGCCAGATTGGTACAAAAAGTGGTACGAACCAATCTGGCTGTCTTGCCCGTTCTGGGCGCCCTACTCCCCCTTCGAAAACGCCCCTCCGATAGCGGCGCCTTAATCATGCGCATGGCCATCAAGGCTCACACCTACCAAAGGCATCGGTTAAACCGACGAACGGTTATTGTGGGTAACAATGTTACCCAATAATCTACGCCCATGCCAGCCACAACGGCGAGGCGAACTGAGGATCGACGAATGTCAAAAGTCACCCTGAACGGCCAGCAGATTGATTTCGACGCCGCCGTAAATCTGATGGACGCAGAGCTTCGAGAGGAGTTGCACAGCGCTCAAGAGTGGACCAACGATCAGGAGTTTCTCGACGCCTACGTGCAAGCCCATGCCGCGAAGTTCGACGGCGAAGAATTTCAGGTCGCCTGACCTAAGAAACCCACCACAGTGGCGAGGCGAAGACAGGGAACGAAGCCATGAAGATCACCAACGATACCACCACCTATCAGGTCGCTGAGTTGATGGGGACTGAGGCCGATGAACTGGACGGGCGGATCATGCTGGGGCTGCTGAGTCGCGAATGCGTGGTGGATACCGACGATCTGACCGAAGATGAATGGCTAGCGCTCATCGACGAGTCGCAGAAAATTCGCCGAACGGAATATGAGGACGCCTGACATGGCCGTTTCACGCGCCGACATTGAGCTTTACATGCGCGGCTTCATCGTGCTGGAAACGACTGATTCGGGCTGGGCATGGGGCATCGACAATGCCGGCGCGGAAGGTGACATCCAATACGGTAACGTCGAACTGATCGAGCATGACGACGGCTTGGCTCTTCGCGGGACCGTCAGCAAGACACAGCAGGAAGCAGTGGAAAAGGGCCTGCGCTACATATGGGCATGCAGACCGGACATCGTAGCCATTGCGAGGAACGATGCCATTGCAGCAGAGAAGTACCGTGCGGAAACCTGACGCTTCCAACCATAACCCAAACCCGCGCTACCTGCGCGGGCTGGTTGAACGGTCCGGCAAGAGTCAGCGCCAGGCAGCCGAATTGCTTGGTCTGAGCTGGGAGGGCTTTCGCAACTACCTGCGCGATGAATCCCACCCTCTCCATCGCTCCGCACCGTACACAGTCCAGTTCGCCCTGGAATGCCTGGCAGAAGCAGAATGATGGGCGCACCGCACGACATACCTCAGCGCAACGCGGCATACGCCGCCTCGCAGGCTAGCCCCCGGGCTCTGGACTGGTCAGCAATGTCTGCCAGGCGCCCCGCTCTTTCGTCAGCGCGCTTGAGCACGTCGGCGAGCACTCGGGCTGCAGCGGCAGCTGCCTTGCTTGCTCCGGCAGTGCAGGTATCGCCGCGGGCTTCACTTGCTGCCAGTCGGGTTGCGAGCTTGTCGGCGGCGTCCCGCAGGCTGCCAGCAGAAGCACGAGCAGCGGCAGCATCCATTTGAGCTTTGTCGATTGCACGTTGGCCGTCCTCGGCGAGTTTGTTGATGGACTGTTGGCGGTTCTGCTCGATGACGCGCTGTTCGGCCTGGGCCTGGGCGGTAGCCGCGGCATCGGCGGCCAGGTGCTGGTCCCACTTAGCCTGCCAGGCTGCATCCGTCGTCGTTACGCCGTGGCGCCAGCATCCAATGCCCACGGCGGCGATGATCAGTACCATCAGGAGTTGGCGCCAGTAGCTGAGCAGCCAGGTCATGCCAGCACCTCCTTTGCCCGCCCCCACAGCGCCAGGCGATCCGCCTGACCATTCAGGCCGCCGTTGATCACTCGGGTGATCTGCTCGAAGCGCCCGGCATCGGCCAGCTCATTCAGGCCATGGTTCGCCCACCACCAAGCGGCAGAGGTCGCGGCCCACTCGGCCTGCTCCAGCAGTTCAGGCTGGTCGAGCAGCGGCAGGCCCAGGGCGGCGCCGGCCTTCCGGTAGTTCTCCCGGCCGGTGATCTGGATCAGGCCGCGGCCCATGAACCGCTTGCCGTCGCCGGGCTGGGTATTGCCCAGATCCTTGCGGCCCTCGTAGCCCTTCTGCGCTGCGGTAGGGCCCCATATCTCGCGCACATAGCGCAGCTGCCCCGACTCGTGGCCGATCTGCGCCAGGAACGCAGCCTGGCGCACTGGCGAGTCGATCCGGTAGCGCTGCATGGCTCGGTTCAGCGCAGGCACAAAAACGCCGGCTCGAGGGCCGGCGCTAGGGAGAATGCGCAGGAGCTGCGCTTCGGTAAGGGGCATAGCTCATCACCTGGGACTGGTAGCAAATCCATTCGGTTAATTTTGCCAGTATGGATTCACCGAGATTCATGTTGTAAATTCTGATACATACCGCATGTCAAACCATCAGTTAACAAGGAAGAAACATGATCATTGATCCAATATTCAGAATGTCAAAGCCAAATAAATATGATCAGGTTTCATCAACTCTTGAACACTCAGGATGGAAGTCTTTTGAGCGACCAATGCCAGAGTTCTTCAACAGGGCTTCTCAGTTAGCAACTGGCGCGATAATCGATGTAGGAGCCAATACGGGGTTTTATTCATTACTCTCAGCATCCGTATCAGAAAGCAAAATATATGCATTCGAGCCGGATCCAGAGATAATCCCAATTCTCCTTGAGAATATCTCAATTAATGATTTCTCATCAAAAATAGACGTATCAACTACTGCACTAAGCAGCAGGCATGGTACATCAATGCTTTACATCCCGGATCAAAGCCATGGATGCGTTGAGACATCCTCATCTTTAAACAAAGAATTCAAGGAATCTCATTCGGATTGCAAGCCTGTGGCCGTCGAGACAATCGACAGGATCTTCTCTCCGGCTCTTCGAAAGAAAGAAAAAATCTCCCTAATAAAAATTGATGTAGAAGGCCATGAGGCAGAAGTTCTGAGGGGGGCAGAGAAAACTATTCGCAGGTGCAGGCCGGTAATTTTTATAGAAATACTACCAGCGGCAGACAACGACTATCTGAATGAATTCATAAAAAGATTCAAATACAAAGATATTGTCATGAATGAACAAGGCGCCATCCTCCAAGAGAGCGTAAAATTTCACAAAGATGGATGGAATCACATATTCTGCCCTGAAGAAAACGTTAATAACTTTCTTCAGGAGGCATAAACGATGTTCCATCGAACAGCCATCCTTGTGATGGCCGTTCTTCAGTTTCAGAGACTTCGATCAGATCAGCCAGGAATTCAGCTGAGAATCGATGCTCCATAGGAATCTCATGTCCTGCCAGGGCCATTGCTGCCTGGTAGGGCTCTTCTCCATAGACTTTCCGGAAATTCTCATCAGGCGCCTCATAAAGAACGCCATTGATTACCTCAACGACTACACCATCCTCAATGCGCACGTACACGCCCATTATGCATACTCCTCTACGATAATCAGACCATCCCCACCTCTTCCACCCACTCCGCCAGCGGCTGGGGTGTTATTGCTAACCCCACCACTGCCGCCGCTACCAAACTGCCCCGCATTGCCTGCCTTGGTAGTAGAGGTAACAGAAAACCCACCACCATAGCCAAACCCGGAATTCCCGCCATTCCCTGAGTTATACGTCGAGGGCCCGAAGGAAACTCCAAATACACCAGGAGCCCCTTGGCCGCCGACGAATGAATTAGTCCCGTAAACGTTACCTCCGCCACCACCTGCTGCAGTAAATGAAGTCGAAAGTTGACCCGCCCCCACACCACCGCTGCCTCCAGCGCAGGAAGATATTGAGCCAAAGCTAGTGGTTCCTCCAGACGAGCCGTTGCTGGGGGTAATAGATCCTCCGTTTCCGCCACCTCCGATAGTGACAGGAACACCACCAGAAAATCCTGTAGTCAGGAATAGATCTGCATAAGCACCTGCACCGCCGCCACCCCCGAGAGATACGGTCGTGGAGGACGTGAAACCTGCGCCACCGCCACCGCCACCCGCGCCAGAAATTCGAACTCGAATCTTCGAGGTCTGCGGCAGCGACGTGAATACAGTTGCACCGGTCGTAGTGCCAGAAGCGCCGTCATAGGAAACGGTTTGTACACCGCCAACGAGGTAATACACGCTACGGCGAAGTAGGCGGCCGGCACCAGGATCGGCCCAGTTTGCACCGCCCGTATCCGGATTGTTGGAGTTATTGTCTGAAGTGCTCAGCCAGAAGCCGGAGCCATCGGACTTTTGCAGGAGCGCTCCCTTCGGATAGCCGCCCACGGCCGCAGCAAAGGCACCGTCATAGTTGAATTGGCCGCCAGCATTCTGCCAGCGCAGAACGGCAGTGATGGCATTCAGGATGCCATTCATGTCCGTGCCGAAAGGAGGAACACCACCTGCCACAATGGGCGTGCGAGTCAGCGGCGGAAAACCGTCGGTATACGATGCCCGTCCATCAGTCACGCCAATCTGCGATGCAACGGGAATAGTCTGTTTATCGCCATCATCAGCGAACGGCTTCTGGATCTTGCCGGGTACGTTACTAGCTTGCATAGATGACTCCGCCTTCTCCGAGGAAAACGCCTTGGTCGAATGGTTGTCCGCCGGCTTCTGCGAAGCCGAAAGTGGTAGATGGATCGAGTTGAAGGATGATGCTCAGTGCCACGCCTGCCGGTCTGGCTATGGCACCAGAGCGCAGGATGATTGCGGCATCGACCGCCGAAAGATCGAACTCGAATACGAAGCGCATTCCCATCCCGCCCGTATCCTGGACGTAACAACGCCCCTTGCTGCCGAAGATGAAGCGGAGCATCCGGTTCATTGACGGTGCTGTGCAGTCGGAGATGTTCGACATCGCCTTCAGCAGAATCAGTTGCCGATAGGCTTCGTCCGAGAGCTCGTAGGTTTGCGTGGGCAGCGGACCGTCATAGAACGGTGCCTGGTCGAATGGCTGCACACCGGTAGAAGCAGTGGCTTCGGTGAAGGCCTCGTCGAACCCGAAATAGGTGACAGCTTGGTCGACCTGCAGCAGGCGGGAGACGTTGACGATCTTCCCCCAGATGTCGAGGCCGAAACCCTGGGCCGTGGCCACGTTCCACACCACGTCATAGAACGCATCGATATCGACCGATGGATCGATACTCTCGTTGAAGTACTGCAGCAGCCCGGTAATCGTTGGGCTATTTGCATACTGCGCTAGAAAGGTGTCCCGATAGTTGTTCATACCAGGAGCACCTGAATGTTGGAGCTGTCGAGAGTCGGACGCTGGTCAATCCCGAAGGCGAGAGAAACAGCTGCTGCTGACGAATCGAAGCCCATGGTGATCGATTCGATGTTGACGTTCGAATTCACGGCGGCAACGCCAGCGTAGTACCGCCCGGCGTAGATGGTCGAGCCGATACGCGCCCTGCTCCCGCCATCCGCTCCATTGAAGGAATTCACCACTGCTGCCCGAACCAGGTCCACGATGTTGGCCGGCAGCAGCGGATCGGTGGCGATCTGGATCTTGAAGAAGGCCGGAGTCGCATCAGGCGTCTTCCAGGTCACCGTGTACTGCGGATAGGGCTTCTCGTAGCCCTCCGAATCCTCGATGACATAGCTGGTGTCGCCGTTGTAGTTGCAGCCCAGTGACTTCTTGCCCCAGATCGCTGCGGCGATATCTGCTGCTACGCCGCCGACCACGGCGACATACACGGAATGGGGAGCCAGTGGGTAACTCGTGGCTCCGTAGTTCACCGTCGTGCCCGCAGGGTTGTCGACCACGAAGGCATCGAGGACATCCGCTACAGCCAGTACGCGGCCGAGGATACTCTGCGTGGAGTTCACCCCATTGGCCGCCACGGACAATTTGCGCCGGTACTCGAAATCGGCGCGCGACTCGACGTCAGTCCCCAGCGTTCCGGCGGCAAGATTCTCCACGCGATCCCAGCCAGGCACCGCGGAGTAGATCTTCGCCAGGTTGCCGATCGGGCAAGCGATAGGACCAGTAGTCGAGTTCTGGAAGTCCACATCCACTGAACCGCTGGACGGGATCGTCGCATCAGACAGGCTGAAGTAGATATAGCCGTTAGTATCCTGGGCGGCCGAACCGGCAGGAATGACGGTGCCGACCAGGCCTGTGCAGGTCCCGGTGACCACAGTTCCAGAAGCAGAGATGCGCTCAAGGAAGTAGATCCTTCCGATTGCATCCTGCCACCGGCCATCGGCCTTATCCGGGTCGACGTTGTTGACCACTTCGGCAATCTGGTCGTTCTTGTCGCCAATGATGGCGGTGGTGGTCTGGGCGATCTGCCCTTGCGGGGTGGTCAGGCCTGGATTTACGCCGCCGCCGAATGCCTGATTGATGTCGGCCTGGACACCCGTGAGGATGTCGGTTTCCTGCGGCAGGGTGACGCCGTTGGCATCGATTACCACGCTGGGAACGTTGGTGGTCATTAGAACGAGACTCCCGCTTCCTGTCCGTCGGTGTCGATGATCTGGATCTGCCCGGTCAGGCCGCGCTCAGTGAACGAAACGGCGATGGTCTTGACCTGTGCCACCTTGGGCACCGTCAGGGCCGCCACTTCGATCTTCTTCTTGATGAGGGAAATCGGTGGGTACTTGCCGAGAATCTGCTGCCAGTACGGCAATCCGAGAGTGGTGTCGTACCAGCACTCCCCGAGGAACGTACGGACGGCGCTGGCGACGTCCTGGGCGATGGCATAGGGTTCAGTAGCAAGGGCCACATTCCCCTCCCCATCCAACACCAAATCCCATGCGCTGCGGTCGAGTAGCAGTGTGCTTGCCATGTGAGGTTCCGATTGAATCTTCCAGTTGAGATGCCAGACCTTCCCGACCTCTCCCAGCGCTACGCCCTGGTCATTGCCTTCCAGTCCTCACGCGCAGCCGATTACCCCATCGCGCTCTCATTGGCGCGACGGGCCAGCTACTTCGTGGAGGTAACCAAGGGCAACGTCGACTATCACGTGGCGGCGTTCGAAGCGACGGCGCCGGACATCGCCAGGGCGGTATCGATCGCCGACATGCTGGCCAGGGTGAAAGGAACGTTCTTTTCCGTCAGGGGACGGCTGTTCAAGGACGATGGCAACGTGCTGCAGGTGCTGCACTGCCTGAACGAGTCATTCCGGGTGAAGGACTACCGGTCGCATTGCCACGTGGTCTTCCCAACCCAGTTCCCGCTTGGGATTCCGCAGGTGCACGTCAAGATTCCACATCTGGGCAAGAAGGACATGCTGATCATCCCCTGCGCCTTCGCAGCCAAATACACTGGCTGGGCTCTTACCCGGGAACATCCCGGAGCGCTACAGGACCAGTTCCGAGATGTCTGCGTGACGCATGGGTGTGACTGGTGCCCAAGGTGTAATCCCGATGACTTGAGATCACCTCAAGTACTCGGAGGACCAGAAGTATCGCTTCCGCTCGCCACGCCGGAATGAGTGTGCGTCTTGTCGATCGACACGCCGTCGTTCTTCACAGTGCCACCGTTCACGGACAGATTGCCGTTGATGGTGGTGTTGCCATCGATCACTGCCGCAGGTGCCTGGATGTGAACCTGTGTCGGTGACACCAACTCGATCCCGCTTTCATTGAAACGGACGTACTGCGCCGGCGCTGCAGCGATGATGCTGCCGAGGTAGACCGCATCGGCCGGATCGTTCTGTCGACTTGAGCCCGGGGGAGCCTCGCTTCTGGACGACTTCACTGCACTGATGTCGCGGTCGCAGAACACGGCAATGCCGATGTCTCCAGCCTGGGGATCGAGGATCACCGCGTTAGCACCGCCCTGGATGCGCATGTAGGGTGCGTTGTAGATGGTCGCATGCGGCGTCACATCGCCCTCACCGTCGATCTGCTGCACAAGCGGAAGCAGGCTCACGTAGCCAATCGGAGAAACCCCACCCGCATTCGTGACCGAAATAACCTTCACCGGCCTGGCCATCCAGCGCCCACTGAAGAACGCACGAATGACAGCCTCCAGCGCGTTGATGTCGCTGTTCTTGTCGGATGAGCCGAGAAGCGGCTGGCTACCATTTGGAGACATTCAGGACCAGTCCTTCTTTCGCGAGATGCATCGTGGTGAACCAGGGGCCTTGGGGATACACCGTACTCAGTTCGTGCCGCATGGAGTGGATTACCCACTCGCCGCGGGCTTTCTCGACCGAGCTGTCCAACTGCACGCGCCGCCCAAGAGAGGCTTCGGGGTTGAACTCAGTGACGATCTGAATGCCTGTGCTGGTGAAGACCGGGTAGCCAACGAGGCCGGTGGCCGGCGAAATCTGGAGGAAGTCCTCGCCGAAAGCCGAACCGTTCGGCCAGATGGAGAGGATGCCGTTCTCGATCTTGCAGAGCACCCTGGCGGCGTTGCACACCGACTTGACCTGTTGGATCAGCGTTCCCGGAAGGTTTGGGTTGCTCAGTTGCACCGAGACGCCGTGGTTTTCGAATCCATAGCCCATCTGCTTGGCCAGGGCTTCGACGATCGTCGCTACGTCAGTGCTGCCTTCGTAGCTATTCGCTGCAGCCGGTGCCACCTGAAACAGGTAGCCCGGCCTTGCGTTCAGGTCGAAGGCTATGTCGGGAGCCCCGGAGTAATTCACCACACCGGCGATCATGGTCCCGTCGAAAATCTTCTTGACGCCCTTGATGGGGTCGCCTGCGCTGACGCTGATCTCCGCCCCGCGAACGGCCAGGGCATGCAGCTGGTTGGTGCTGAACTTGTTCATGTCGGTCATCTTCATGCCGAACACGCGCAGTTGCAGCTCGCCCAAGGTCAGGATGCCCCCGGACTGTGCCAGGATCAGCTCTACCCGATGGCCGCGAAGAGAAACCTTGTCTTGGCCCTGGTCGTTCAAGCTCCCGTCACGAAGGCGAAATGTCAGTTCGATTTCCCTCGTAACGAAGCTCATGGGGCGATCCTATTTGACCAAGTACTCGGTGGGTGAACGAAGGCAAAGCTCGTAGTAGGCGGCAGCAGCGCTGTTTGGCGTCGTGAGGAATGTCCGATTATCAGCAAAGACGTGATCGGTGATTCGATCAGCCCAAACGCGATGGGGCATGTCGTACAGCCCAGCATCGGCAAGCTGCCGGCCGATACCTGCCTTGGCCTGCTCCAATGTCCAGCCTTCCTGCCTCGCCGAAACGATCCAGGCATAGCCATTGGATTGCCGTACACATCCGAGCGTGATGCGGTCCGCCTCGGCCTGTTGGGCAGACTTCATCACCGGCGCCGGCTTAGCCGATCCAACTTTCGGCTCCGCGCTATCAGGAACTCCTTTGGCGTGGCGGATCAATATGCACTCCTGCTCAGAAGGTGCCGGGATTCGCTGTTCCACCGGGATGGACTTTTCCATCTTCATGCAGGTCATCAGCAGCACCTTGTCCGCGCTGATCTGTTCCGCCATTGCTGCGGGCGCCATCAAGGCGACCGCCAATACCCATGCCTTCATGTCCATCTCCACTGAGTACCTGGCCCAAGCATATCTGCGATCAGAGGGCCTATGCAGTCACCGCAATCGTCTTGATGCGCTTCGGTGCAGTGGGAGTCGGAATGGTGTGCGGCCCAGCACTGACAGTTTCCTGCGCAGACGTACCGTCGTCGAAGCCATAGGTCTGCGTGGTGAAACCGGAAGGCACCGTGATTGTGGCCACGTCAGCAGCGCGGGTGACCTGGGAACTGGTGGTGGGGATATAGCTGGTGGGGAAGGCGCCTGCCTCGAACTGAGGACATTCGACGATTAACCCATCCGTCGTATTGACTGTAGTTACCGAAGACGAAGAGGTAGACGGGCCAATAAGTCCGCGAATGTTCTCCCCAGTGATCGTGGTTGCGGTAAGAGAAACAAGCCAGCGCCCATTCCCAAGGGGTATAGCCGTTGCCACGGCATTATTGAAGCCAGAGCCAAAATAGCTTATGGCACTCAAAACGCCATTCGCCAAGTTGACCAGGACGCGACACCCCGAGTTAATAGTTGTTGCACCCTGTAGTTGAATGTAGGCGGCGGTAGCCCCGTCCGACTTCACTATCCAACTGATTGTTTGGACGGTGCCTGAAATTCCGACCGACTGATAAAACTGCGGCTGAATGCCGTTTGATGTCGGCGCCAAACTGAACGCGGAGTTATCCCCGAACACCGAAGGCTGCCCGGAGGCTACGGTGAATTGGCCCTTCACCCAGGAGGCCGACGTAAGATTTGTCGATTGCAAGAACAGATTCGTGCGCTGCTCCTCGATCAGCAGCCCGCGCAGTGTCAGCGTGACCGGGTCGTAGTCGAAGCGGGGTTGGTCATTCGCCGCAACCTGCAGGACTGCCGTCGGATCAAAGTAAGTGCCAATGCTCGGGCGCGTCAGCGACATGATCCCGGGTAGTTGGGTAGCCATGGTGAAGGCCTGGCCAATCTTCACGGTTTGCGCGGAGGTTGCGGTGCGACCGAGGTTGTCCTTTGCCTTCAACGTGAACGAGACGATCGTCAGGCCGGCGGTCGGAGTACCGCTGATGACGCCGGTCGAACCATCCAGGGACAGGCCGGCCGGAAGCGAACCGACCACGCTCCACGAAAGGGCGGAATTGGCCATCTGCCCTTGCAGGGTGATCGATGACGAATACGGCACTCCCTGAATCCCATTCGCCAGGGCGCCAGTTAGCACGAGAGGATGAGCAGCGGCCCATGTGTTGGCGGCGTTGATCCTCGACTGGAAGTCGATTGAGGCCCGAGCGGCTTTCTCGATCAGGTCTTCCGGTGACAGGTACATCAGCACCCAGCGGCTGCCGAGGCCGGAGAAAACCGGATCATCCGTGCCTTCGGTATCCATGAAGGCCAGATCACCGACGAACCCCAGGTAAGCCTGACGCACGCACCGAACGCGGTCCCGGCAGAGAACCCCAGTCAGGATGGTTTCGCCCTCTAGGCTCACGTCCAGGTACATGCCGGTCGACTTCTGGTAGACGTTCAGCACGCAATTCTGCTGGGCAAGAACGACCTTCAGCGTCTGCGAAGCGACGGCAGCGAGCGGGATGATCTGCATGGGGCTCTCTAGGCAATGGCGCTGGCGTCGAAGGACGCTTCCTGCTGGGTATTGGGCGTTACAGGTTGGACAGCGCCGATGCTCGTCACCGGCTGCCCTTGGGGCTCTGCGGTGGCCGAATAGATCGCCACTGCCGTCTGCCGCACCTCTTCGAACTGGGCATCGACGGTCAGCAGGGTGACGCCCTGGTTCGAAGTGCGCCTGTAGTCGAAGCGCACCAGGTTGACGTTCTGGTAGGTGAAGTCTGGGGTAACGAGGTCATAGAGCTCGGTCGTTTCCTTCAGCAGTTCCAACTGCTGAAGGAACTGATCCCGCCCCATCACCCCCTGGCCTCCGCAGGTCATCAACAGGCGAATGTCATAGGGCAGCGCGACCTTGTTGTACGACGAGAACGAACCGAGCTCGACCGGGTACTTCGAGATGCGCTGTTCGCCGCGGTAGTCGAAGGCGATCACCGAGTCAGGCAGGATGATCTGGGCGCCGTTCTTGTCGTACAGCCCCCACTCCGGCCCAAGAACACCGTCCAGGAAGCCGAAGAAGTCGGCCCCTAGAATAGTCCCCAGAATATCGCTGACCGCGCCAATACCAACCGCGCTCCGGCGCACATCGGGAACGCCGGGCGCTATGGGAACGTCAGGGAAGTCGATCAAGGACATCAGTTCATCCCCGTGGCGGAAGAGTTGATCAACTGGTTCTGGCGCAGCGCTTCACCCATATCCCTGGCAATTCCTGGGGCATCAGTGGCCTGCGTGTTGACGGTCATCTGCTGGATGTTGACTTCGCTTGTCGTCGTAGAGACTTGCGAGGGAGCTACGTTCGCCCCGGCGCCGATGCGCATCTCGCCTGGGCGCACGCCCATCTGATCGCGTTCCAGGGCCAACCTTTCCTCGGCGGTCATCTGGAACTGATCGCCAGCAGTCGTTCCGTAGATCGACTGGGCCAGCATCCCACGGCGGCTTGCTTCAGCATCTGCTCGCGCAGGGCGCTCGTATTGCCGAGAGACAATCCCACCAGCCTCGTAGGCAGATCGAGCCTTGCGCAGCGCATCCCCGGCAGACTTCTCCTGCCCCTGAGTGAGCTCGTAGTGGATGAACGCCAACTGCTCGTCCAGGGATGAGGCTCGGATGTCCTTCCCGGCGAATGCCCGGAACCCCGCCTGGCGGTCGGGGTGCCATTGGGCAAGCCCATAGGCCTTCCCGCCATCGCCAACCGCAGAGGGGTTAAAACCACTCTCCACGCTCAGGTTCGAGGCAATCCCCACTGCCTGCTCACGGCTCCAGCCCTTCGACTGGAAGTAGTTGGCCACGTAGTCAGCCATGGCTCGGCCACCGTTGACCTTGCCATTGGCCGCATCCATGGTGTTGACCGAATCCTGGGCACTCTCAACTCCGAGAGCAGCAGCGCCGCGGTTCAGCCATTCTCCGATGAAGTCACCAACCGCCGTGCCACTGATGAAGTTGTCGTTGAGATAGGTGCCGGCCTGGTAACCGGCGTATCCAGCGATCCCTATCGCTCCAAGGCGCGATGCCATGGCCAGTGCGCTACCACCCACCCCCAGGAACATGCCAATCCCCTTGGAGGCCACGGCAAATGCCGCGCCGAGGGCCAGGATCTTGGTGGTCGCCCCGCCAGTGTCCTGATCCAGGTCCCGGAGCATCTGGACAAGATCCTTGCCGCCTTCCACCAGGTCGGTGAAGAACTTCTGGATCTCGGCCCGGTGCTCGTTCACCCAGGCGCCGAAATCGCGCAGATCCTTGGTCAACTCGACCAATGCAGGGCCCATGGCCTCGAAGATGGCCTGTCCAACACCGTTGGCCTGAGCAGTGAACTCACCCCACACCCGCTGGGCTTCCTGGGCGCGCTTGACGCTCTCTTCGGTCACCCCCGAAGAGCGATACATCTCGCCATTTAGGTCCTGCACTGCCTGTCGGCCCTGACGCAGGAGGTTCAGGGTGTATTGGTCAAGTCCAAGTCCTTGGGCTATACGGATCTGGTCCTGAGGGTCATACCGCTGGAGAGCATCGGCTACATCAAGGAGAATATCCTTGAATGGGCGCATCTTGCCGGCGGAGTCGGCTACGTTCACGCCGATGGCGCGGAACATCCCCACCACTGGAGAGTCCTCGCCGAGCTTGAACGCCTCGATGCCGGACGCGATGTTCTGCAGGCTGGCCTGGAAGCCTTCAGCGGAGCCGCCGACGGTCTTGACCGTCTTGCCCCATGCATCCAGTTCCCGGGCGCTCATTCCCAGGTTCTTGGACAGATACCCGAGTTCGGCCTGTCCCTTCACCGTACTGGCGATGAAGTCCTTCAGCCCGTTGGCACCGATGGCCACGGCGAACAGGCCGAGGAGTTCGTTCCGCACACGGCGGAAGCCCTCGGACATGACCTTGGCTTGGGCGGCGATCTGCTTGGCGCTCGCCTCGGATTCACGCACGAAGCGCTTCTGCGCATCCGCCGCTTCCTTCTCGCCCTTCTTGAAGCCGGACGAATCCAGCCCCAGCGTGACCACCAGAGCATCGATTACTGTGGCCATGCGTTATTCCTGGGCGGCTAGATTGCGGTTGTGGGTGTCAACCGAGTTGACCTCGATCAGCCACCATAGGTCCTCGAGACCATAGACGGTGTCGAGTTCATGGAGAGTCGCAAGGCGAGACGAAATCACCGTGGCGATGGTGGGCGGCAGGTTCAGGTAGTCGACGATGCCGTGACGTCTTATGCCGGCGACGGGGCCGAAGTCGATTGACCGTCGCCGATAGAAAAACCCGAGTGCAGGCTCAGCACCTGCGCGCGGATCTTCAGCCGGGTGGCGATCTCCTCGATGTCGTCTTCCACCAGCGGGCGGACGATGGACGGGTTGGATGTGCTGGGCATGATCTGCACGCACGCCATCATCTCGTCCATCAACGGCTCGGCCTGGTCGAACGGAATCTTGGCCAGCGCCTGGACGCCCATGCGCACGATGCCGGCGAAGCCGAGGTCAGCCACCCCATCGGGTAACTCGACGCCCGATTGGGCCATTGCCAGGAACGCACGCATGGCCCATTTCTCGGCCTGGGATGCCGGCATCTCGGTGATGACGAACACCTTGCCCTTGTCACGCCCGGCGTCCGTCACCTGGTACTGAGCAGTCTTGCGAGCCATCAGTTGTTCTCCGCGATTACGCGTTCCCAGGTGATGATGAACGGCACCGGCTGCAGGGTGCGGCGGTTACCCGGGAATGGGTTGCCGCTGGTGAGTACGCCGTTCTGCAGCGAGTACTTCCGGCCAATGGCAGGAAGGATCACCGTTCCATTGCAGCGGTAGACTTCGCGCGCCGTGCGCTGGGCCAGTTGCCAGTTCTCGAAGATGATCAGGGATGGCGAGTCCGGCATGATCGTGATCGTCATGCGCGTCGGGTTGAAGATGAAGCCGGCCGACATGTGCCCGTCCACGCCCATGACGATTTCGGCCTGCTCCACGGCGTCTGCGGTGAATGCATCATCCGCTGCATAGCCCTGGATGCTCTGGGGCGACGGGTACAGGTCGGTTACCGCGATGGCGAGACTGGAGTTCGCCGAAGTAATAGTTGCCATTCGGTGCGCTCCTTACTGGATTTCGATCGAGGCGAGAGTCAGGCGCTGAACGCTGCCGCCATCGGTGTAGTACAGCGTCATGCTCGGGCTGCGCCGTTCCGCACGGATGGCAGCGGTGGCCGGCACGATCTGCAGGTAGTAGCCCTTGGCTTCCAGAGCGGGACTGATGTCCGAACCCACGGCGAATTGGATCTCGGCCTTCTGGGCATCCGACAGGGCCACACCGGTGCGAATGGCGCCGAAGTTCACCGCGGCGGAAATGGGATCCTGGCAGGCCGCATCGATCAGGGCATAGCCCTGGTTGTTGTAGGGAATCGAGCCCACGTTCTGCAGCAGAGTGATCATCGCCAGCTGCAGGTTGGCGTTCAGCCAGATCTGGTTCAGGTACGAATCCACCCAATCCCATTCGCCAGAGATGCTGCCCGGGTACATGAAGTTGAAGTTCTGAGTGGCGTTCGCGTAGATGCCGTAGAAGTTGTAACCGTTTGCCTCCAGAGACGACGCATCCGACGCATTGCTCGCCGAAGCCGCCAGGCCGGACTGGTTGCGGAACGCCAGGGTAGCGCGGCCATTCAGGCGGTCGAAGTCCAGGGAGGCGGCGAAGCCCAGCACGAAGGCCGCATGAGTCTGGTTGCCGAATACCGGAATCGAGCCGACCAGCTGATTGGTCTGCAGGTAGTAACCCCAGGTGGTGGTGTTGCCGGCCACCTTCGCGTTGACGTCGGTATCCCAACCCACATAGGCGTAGCGGTCGTTCTGAGCGTTCGTCCAATCAGAGAAGGCCGATTTGTCTGCGGTCACCGGCTCCCAGGTGGTGCTGAAGCAACCCCAGTTCTGGGTGGATGCCACCACCGCGGGCATGGCGGTCGCCGGCGTCGAAGCGACGGCGCCAGCGGAAGTCACGGCGCCCGTTGCCTGGGTGAGTTTCAGGCTCGCCGACAGGGTGCCAGACGCGAAGCTGACAGTGGACGAGGCGCCGGTGGTGCTGGAAGTGAACACGAAGGCTGCGTGCTGCGCATCGTAAGTCACGGTGCCGCCCAAGCCCGTAAAGGCTGCCTGGATGATGGTCGCGGCATTCGAGAAGCTGGTCGCAGCGGTCAGGCTGATGTTGCTGGACGTCTTCGCAGTGCCGTCGATGGTGATGGTCAGTACGCCCGACAGGGCTTTCAGCTGGGTGAGCGTCATCGACGACAGATCACCGCCCCGCATGAAACCCGCCACAGCAGTGGTCGGATAGGCCCAGAAGTACAGCAACCCCGGGCGCTTGGTGCAGTTGGTGTAGCCGCTGAAGTAAATGGCGGCCATCTGCGCTTCGACCGAAGAAGCGCCAAAGTAGTCGGCCACGTCTTCCTTGGTAGCGAAGGGAACGGCTTGACCAGTAGGGAGGGAGGCGTTCTGCGAGAGGATCAATCCATTCAGGTCGACCGCGCTACCGGCAGCAGCCAGCACGCCCGGATTGACTTGGACAATCTGGGAGATTGGGATAGTGGACATCAGGGTTCTCCGGCGGGAACTTGGTGTCGACCTCGACGAGACCGATCTGCAGGTCATCAGCGAACTGCTGCGGCGAAGTGACGATGGGGTTGAATTGCATGTACAGCTCGAACGTCCAGCGGTCCTCGTATTGGGCCTCGCTGTTGGTCATGACGTTCTGTTTGGGATCGGTTGCGTAGAACGGCTGCAACGGCCCGGAAGCCATCTGCTCAGTCGCGTACTCGCTGCGGAACAGGGTGGCGATGATGTTCGAGTTGGCCGAGGCATCCGGTCCGTAGACGTCAAGCTGAACCCGGAACTGAGTTGTTCGGGTGTCGTGTCGCTCATCGTCATCAGGGCTGTAGGTCACGACGTTGGTAGACAGGCCGTCGATGAACAGCGGCGTCATCATGACGAAGGAGCCCTTGGGCATCGCCACCTTGTTCCCCTGGGCCTTGAAGACCTGGAAGTTGTTGCCCAGGACCTGGAGCAGGAACGACCGCAAGCCGGCAAACAGGTCGGACTCAGTTACGTTGACAGTTGCAGGCATGCCAGAACCCTCGTCCAATCTGGCCACAGTTCCGTCACGGCCACGACCAGCCACTCTTCCGACTTCGAGGGGATCAGGATGATGTCCCCGCCCTTACCGTCCGGACGGTTGACGCTGTACCAGTTGCCGTTGATGTAGAACAGCGCGACCACACCCGACAGGTTCATCCCGTCGATGTGCATCAGGTCCTTCTGGGTGAGCGCCTGGCGCTGAACCGCGACATCGACCGGATCGCCGAACTGCGGCTCTCGCGTGCCATCAGGATTCGTCACCCATCCGCCGCTGGAAGGCTTGATCTGCGCCGGGATGTTCGGGTTCACAGCCTGCGTGACGCTGTTAGCTATTCCCCGCAGGTTCATCTTTGCGGACCTCGTAGTCGACGCTGTTGATCATGTGAGCGGTGTCGATCAGGGGCTTGTCGAAGCCGGCCTTTGCCGACTTCTTCCGGGTGCGCGGAGAGAGCGGCGGCGACGTGAACTTCCGGATCGAATCCTGGATGTCTGCACGCACCAGTTCCCCGGTGAGCGCCAGGGCCCTGTCGGTGCTGTTTCCGGCATGGATGAGTTTGCCCAGGCCTTTGGCCCAACGCTTCCCGTTCGCCGCAATCGCTTCACGGAAGAACGCCCGCGGTGGCCGGTTCATGGCGGGGTCGCCGAACTCGTTCGCCGCGGCGACCAACGCGACAGGCGTGCCGTCGGGATAGGTCGCCCCCTCTAGAAAGCCGGCGCGCAGGATCTCGTTGTCGTTCAGTCGAGTCGCCAGGTCACGGATGTACTTGCTGATCCGGTCGCCACCTTTCACGGCACCCATGGGAAACGATTCCTCCACGTGATCTCGCGGGAACGGCCGGGGATGTACTGCATGGTCCGGAACGGCGCCGTAGCCTGCCAGAAGGCAGCCCCGTACTTGGTCTGGAGGAACCAGGCCGCCGTGAAAGGAACCTGCCCCATGTCGGTTCCGACAGAGACTGATCCTTCCGTGGCATTGTTGATCCGCCCCACCAGAGGCGAGGCGGATTCGCCATTCACCCCAGCATTGATCGCCGCGATGTGCGCCGTGAGCATCCAGAGCAGCACCGTCCGAAAGCCGAGGTCGGTCACCCGGCTCTCGTCGGTGTTGTCCAGGTAGATCGTCGCCTCGTAGAAGTAAGCGGTCAGCAGGCTATCCGAAACGGAATCGAACTCCGGGTAGCGCTGCTTGAACGCCGCCGGATCGAAGACGACGACGCCCATGGCTTACTCCTCGGCTTCGGCCGGCTTCAGGTCTTTCCCGGGTTTCTTGGGATCGATGCCTTCGAAGCCATTGGCTTCACGTTCACGCTCGGCGACGGTCTTGTCGGCTTCGCGCTCGCTGTTGGCGATGAACACCAGGCCGTTGGCGACGATGGGGTTCTTCGCTTCAGCCTTCAGCCACGCCTCGATGAAGTCCTT
Source organism: Pseudomonas delhiensis (assembly GCF_900187975.1). Taxonomy (GTDB): domain Bacteria; phylum Pseudomonadota; class Gammaproteobacteria; order Pseudomonadales; family Pseudomonadaceae; genus Pseudomonas; species Pseudomonas delhiensis. Next base: position 49,554 of record NZ_FZPC01000033.1, read on the forward strand.
GTCGACGTCGCGGGTGATGCCGAAGCCGCCGATGAGGCTGGAGCTGTTGGAGCCGACCAGGGTGACGACCTTGCCGTTCAGTTCAGCGTGGAGTCCGTGCGGGAGCTTGCAGCCTACGATTACGGTTGCCATGGATTACACCCCCAGCATCTGAGCGATGGCGACGGGGCGGCGGATGATGGTGCCCCAGCCGCCGGCGGATTTCTTCTGCTTGAAGGACGACAGACCGACCTTGACCGGGTGCGCACGCATCTTCTCGGTGAAGGCTGCGTAGGCGGTCGATTGGCCTTCGATCTCGTCGACGATCAGCTGGACCAGTTCACCGGAGGTAGTGCTGTACTCGACAGCGGTCTCGATGCGCAGGTTGGGGAAGTTCTTCTTCAGCTGGTCGGTGACGTTGACGTTGTACTGGTTGGTCTTGGTCAGGTTGACCTCTGCAGTCGGCGACATGGTCAGCGTCATGCGCACGTCGCGCTCGACCAGGCCTTTCAGCTGGGCCTGCAGCTGCTTGTACAGCACTTGGCTGATGTCGTCGTAGACCTGCTGGCCGTCCTTGTCCGCCCACAGGCGGCTGGAGCCAGTGCCGGTAGCCAGCGGCTGAACCGGAGTGCTCAGGCTCGGATCGTTCAGGGCGCCGTAGTTCTGGATGCCTGCCACGCCGAAGAAGTACATCTTGTTCAGCGCTTTGTTGATGGTCAGGGCGCTGGCGATGTTCAGGCGCGCGGCATAGTCGATGCGGCCCAGGCCCATCATCTCCAGTTCGCGCTCGCCCCATTGGGTGACGGTCTGGAAGTGGTAGGACTGGCGCGGCACCCAGTTCACGTTGGCCGAGGACTGGCCGGCGTTGCTGAAGTCGCCGTAGGTGTCGACTTCGCCAGTAGACTCCACGACCGGGAACTGGCTGGACATGGTGGTCCAGTCGCCCTTCTTGGCCTCGCCGAAGATCTGTGCGGCCTTCATCGGGGTGACCAGCACCTGGATCAGCTCCGGATCGAGGTAGTTCGCCAGGTACGCCGGAATGCCGGCGTTGCTGACGGTCACCAGGCCGGGCTGGGCGTCCATGGCGATGTTGTAGTCGGTGCGAACACCGTCAGCCAGGTAGGCGCGCACGGTGTCCATGAAGTGGACGCCGTAATCGGCGCCGAGCTTGTGCAGATCGGAACGGATATCCATGGTCAGAGTACCCAACTGGAGATTTTGATCAGTTCGTTGGCAGCGCCAGCGCTGGCCACGGACCACTTGGTTTCGGTGAAGCCGGCGACAGTGGCGCCCGCGGCGTCGGTCTTGATGGTGCCGTCGGTGTTCGAGGCGAAGACCTTCTGGCCGACAGTGGCGATGGTCGCGGAGCGCGCCCAGAAGTCGCCCTGGTTGTGCACGGTCACGGCGAAGCCCTGCGGGATCACCATGGTGGCTTCGCTGAGCAGGTTGAAGTTCAGCGCTTGGTGGTCGCGATGGATGAAGCCTGCCGGCACACCCGAGCCAGCATTGCTGACGGTGTTGCCCGACACCCAGGCGAAGCGGCCGACGGTCACGCCACCGGAGGCAGCGACCATGATGCCGTCGCTCGGGAGCACAGAAGCGCGCGGGTTGGCGGAAGCGAAATCGCCCTCAACCGCGGGCGCCGGATATTGGTTCACAGTGGTTTGGAAGCCCATGGCATCACACCTTCAGTACGCGGCCGGCGGTCGGGAACCGAGCGGCGAAGTCCTTGGAATGGGCAGCGTCCATCGCGAAGCTGTCCGGTTTCTTGTCGCTTTTGGTCTTGGCCATGGCGATCAGGGCCTTGTAGGCACTCGGGTGGACGCCTTTGTGCTCGATGCCCAGGCTGTCCAGGGCGAAGCGATAGACGTCCTCGGCGCTGTCCATGGCGGCGATCTCGCCGACCAAGGGACGCACATCGGCCTCGGCCTCACGGAGTGCCTTGACGGCCTGGAGAGCGTCCTTCTTGGCGTCGGCACGGATCAGGGCGATGGCGGCGGAGTCCATGGCTTTCGGCTCGTCCTTCTCGTCGTCTTCGTCCTCAGCCTTTTTGTCCTCATCGTCCTCATCGACCGCTTTCTTGTCCTTTTCCTCATCGTCCTCGTCTTCAGCGGGCTTCTCTTCCTCCGCTTCGTCCAGGGCGAACTGGATGGACTTGGTGAGGGCCTTGATGTCGATTTTGGCGCCGGGGAATGCCTTGGCGGCGTCCTCGGCCAGTTTCTCGGCCGTGGTCACCTTGGCAGTCAGCTTCCGGATGTCGGCCGGTGCGCTGTCCTGAGCCAGCTGCGGCAGCAGGACGGCATGAAGGGCCGCACGTGCAGCGGCGGCTTTGCTCAGTTTCATAGGGGTAAGTTCCTCGGGTAGTGAATCGCTGACGAGGACGTCAGCACCGGCACGGCCAACAGGGACCAGTGCCACGTGATTGCCCACGATCTCGGTCATGCGACCGTCGTAAGGCACGCCCTCGGGAGAAACGCCGGGCGTCATGTCCGCGACGTAGCGATACGCCGAGGACAGTTCTCGTTGTTCGTTGGTGTTGATGCCGGCAATGGCCGATGCATCCCATATCACCAGGCTGTTGCGCAGGAAGGGGTCGACGAACTCGGCATTGCTGCCGGTAGCCCCTACCACGAACTCTTTCTGCGGATCCGCAGCGCTGACTGGGATGTGCTTGCTCAGCAGCGGGATGCTATTGAAGGAGGCCACTGCCTTGGCCAACTCGCCGGGATCGCGGTAGAGCTGGTAGATCCGGTCAGGATCGAGCCCCATCGCTTCACCGCCAGGAATCTCCCGGCCGAAGTAGGGGCAGACGTTCGCCTTGCTGATCGGGCTCACAGAGACGTGCAGGCGGCCGTCGGCGTCGATCCGGCGTACCGTGGCGCGATCGAAGGCGATTCGCTCGCCACGCGCGCGCTGGAGGCCTTCCGTGAGCAGGTCCTGGGCGTGCTCAGGCTCTTTGCTTTCCTCGCCTACCCACTTGGCGAAGAGGTCGACCAGATTGCCCCAGTCCTCGTCGCTCATGTCGGCGGCATAGGCCGGGCGCATCGGGCTCTCTTCATCCACGCCGGCAACACGATACGCAATCGCCGCAGCCTGCTCGCGTGGATGGCCAGCCCGGATCAGCTCCGCGATGTTGGCCGAGATGTCAGCCTCGGAACTGCCTTTCTTCAGCGGCATGACGTTCAATCCTTATCGAGAAAGCCCAGAGCGGCACCCAGATGGGTTTGCCACAGAGGCAGCGGGCGCAATTGATGGCGACGAGCAGAGGCCACACCCACCGGCGCAGCTTCACCGTGGCGGTCAGGGCTGATGTGGCCATATGTCCTCTCAGTCGAAGCCCGGAATCACCGGCGACCAGGTACACCGGCAGTTGATGGCCTCGCCAGGCATCAGCCATTCGCCGTCGATGTACATACCCTTGGCCAGTTCGAACTGCTTTCCGTCGGCAGCGACGTGTGACTTCCGTGGTTCAGCGCCGGCATGAGAGTGACGCCAGATGCCATGCGTGACGCCAAGCGACTGCTGCCGGGCCGCCGTCATTGCCGACGTGGCCTTGTTGTTCTGATCCCTGGCAATGAGCGCAGCACGGCGTTTCGTGATGCCATAGCGGGCCTGCAGGTCCTTGGTCAGCGATCCAAGGTCTCGGCCTCGCTGTACTGACTGCATCACCATCGTCTCGACCTGAGTCAGGTACTGCTCAGGGATGCTGCGGATCAGATTGACGTTCTCGTTGATCACGCCTTGGTAGGCCGTGCGCATCGGCTCAGTCATCTTGAATTCGACGGTGAAGCCCATGTCGCTCAGCGCGGAACGGAGCGACACATCCGAGGTAGTCAGGGACTTGTCCGCAAACCGCCTGGCCAGTTTCTCGGCCATCACGTCGAAATGACGCTCCCAACGCTGAGTCAGCCTGCGCATCGCGTTGCGCATCACCGTCGCCGGGTTGGCATCCTGGGCGAAAGGCGTATCACGGTAGGCAGCCTTCAGCCAGTAGACGACCGAGTTCTGCATGTCGTCGATCGCGTCATCGAGCTGCTTCTGGTACCAGGCGCGGATTCCGGCGTTAGGACGAACCTGCCGGATCGTCCGGGGCGTCTTTTTCCGGTTCTTCGTCCGCGTCGAAGTCATCGCTCAGTTCCAGGGCGTGGTATGGGCTGTCCGGATCAGAGGCCAAGCGCTCCCGCACGTCCTCGGGGCCAAGTACGCCGTGGTCGATGTAGACGGCATCAGTGTCAGCATCAGCCTTCCGGATCTCGGACAATTCCTTCTTGCTCATCTCGTACAGCGGGACGAACTCAAAGGTGATGTCCGGATCGATCTCGCCAAATTCGGACAACTGAATGATGTCGAGCACCTTCTTCAGGTTGTCCTGGTAGATCGACTCCTGCTGCCCCTTCACGTAGTCGTAGAAGACGCGGATTTCGCCATCGCTGGAGGCGTTAAGGCCGCTCGGAGTAATACCAAGCAGCACCACCAGCGGGATGCTCGACACCGAGGCCATCTGCTCTTGAGCCTGAGCCTGGAGTTCGTTGACGCCCGATAGCGGGGTGTTGATCTGGTCGATTTCCTCGCTGTCCTTGTCGACCATCATCAGGCCGCGGTTGTCGCGCACCTGATTGAAGAGATCGGCCCGCAGGAACAGGCTTGGATCAGCAGCACCACTCAGAGTGGACTGCATGTTGGTCTTCAGGATCGACAGGCTGAAGCTGTGCACCAGGTCGCCCACGCTGTTGCGCGTGCGCAGCCAGTTGTTAACGTAGGGCTCTGCGATCTGGCTCAGCGAGAGGCCGCCGAAGTTGTAGGCCGCCTTCAGCATGTCCGGCACCTCGCGGCTGACGAACATCAGCATGCGCGAATGGTGTACGGACTGGCCCATGACGAACCACTCCTGAGGCTTGTAGTAGTCGGCCTTCAGGGGGTTGGTGCTCTGGTATACGCCCGGATAGGTCCAGACGGCCTCGACCTTGCGCAGAGCGACCAGAGAGCCCTTGGCGATCTTCTCCTTGGCCAGGAACAACGGCGATGCCAGCTCAGCCGGATCATCCGAAGCGATAGTGCCGCGCGGCGCCGTCACCTCGATGTAGATCTGCCCGCGGCCGAAATAGCCGTCATCCTCGGCAGCCTGCCGGAACAGCTCACGTACCTTGTAGCGCTTCAGAGCGTCGTTGAGCTGTGCGACCTTTTCCGACTTGTCGTCGTCGCCGACGGTCTTGATCTCGATCCACTTCCGGGTCATTTCCTCGGCCAGGCGCGAGACCATCTTGCGGTACTCGGCGCGCTGGGAGAGGTCGGCAAGGTAAGGGTAGCCCGGGAAGCCTCCACTGAAGCCAGTCAGATTCAGGTAGTCGTAGGGCGTGGAGTCCATCGCCATGACGGACTTCAGCTTCGCAGCCGGTACTACACCAGCCGGCGGCTCGTACGGCACAAGATCGACGCGCTTGAGCGACGGATTGGTAGTCTCCATGGCCTTGGCCAGGACCATCGAGTTGATCCGCATCCGCTCCTTCTCCGCCGGCGTGGCGATAGGCTCAGCGCGGCGCTTGAAGAAGTCGAAGATGCTCATGCTCGTTTCAATAGGTCCGGGTTGATGCGCATCGGCTGCTGGCCGGGCGCGAAGGCCATGATGAAGGCGTCCGCCAGGTTGGGGGACGGGATAGGCCCTCCCTCACGCTTAGGGTTGGCCAGGTCTTTCTTGCTCTCGACTTTCACCCGGCCAAGGTTGTCGTAGTCGCGCTTTGGCGTGGCCAATTCGTCGATCAGCTGGTCGAGATTTGGCATGGAGCTGTCGATGAAGATCATCTCGTCTGCATCGAACTGGTGGCCGTTCTTCACGGCGTTGAAGGTGTTGCGCAGACGGTCAGCCACCAACCACCAGGCTTGGGCCTTGATGTTGGCAAACATGTCCTTGTTCTTCGTGCCGTGCGAGTAGATCGCCTCGGGCTTCCATACCGCCCCGCCAGCGTTGAACTTCGAATGGAGCACCGAGGCCCCATCCTTGCGCGCAGCGTTGAGCTCGTTGAACTTGGCCCCACACCCAGCACCCACGCCGATGGAATCGTAGGTGACCAGCGCATCGCGCTTCCTGGCCTCATCCCAAACCCGAGTGGCTGACTTGAGAAGTTCGTCTTCTCTGGCTTTCCACTTGTCCGACCAGGTAGCCAGCGATCCATGCGCGAAGACCTGGGCGCATTCGTCCGAACCGCTGTCAGCCACGTCGAAGCCGAGTCGTTTCGATCCTGATGGAGTGATGCCGAGCGTCTTGTGCGCATCGATCGCAGCCATCAGCCACGAGCGCTTGATGATCGACGCGTCGTCATCGTCCCTTGGGATGCCGAGGTAGATGTGCCCGTAGGCCTCTTCATCCTCTTCCTTGGCTGCCTCGATGATCGAAAGCATTGTGTCGGAGAGGAAAGGGTTCTCCGTGTAGTTGATCAGCCGCTTCACCGTGTTCGGCGGCGGATTGACCACAAAGCGCTTGTAGGTGAAGTCCGTACTCAGCTTCGGGTTGAAGATCACCCAAATCTGCGATCCCTGTTTACGGATCGTCGGCTCCAGGATCTCCCACTGCGCCTCGGTAAGGTTGTGGGCTTCTTCGATCCAGAGGACATCAATGCCCTCCAGCGACTTGATCTCGTCGATGTGGCGCCACAGGCCATAGAAGAGGAATTCGCTCTCCGTCCGCTTGTGGATGATCTTGTTGTCCAGGATGCGGAACTGATCCCGCAGGCCGAACCGCTCGATCTGAACCTTCAACAGCGTGTAGACCGATTCCTCGATCTTATTCTGGAACTGGCGGGCGCACAGGAAGCGCACCTTGCACTGCTGGGCCAGGAACACCGCGAACCCAGCTGCATCCCATGACTTGGAGCTCGACCGCCCTCCATACAGAACCCGGTTGCGCGCTGGCGTCAGCCAAAAGTCACGAAGGACCGGATTCAGGCTCGGGCGGGATTCCTGCATAGAAGTCGGAAAGGCTCTTCGGCGTCATGGTGCCGTCCGTAGACGAAAGATCGACGCTCTGTGTCGGCTTGCCATAGCCGCGGTCGAGGATGTCCTTGTAGGCAGCTACGCGAGCTGCGTGAGGCGCCTCGGTGTCGCGGGCGATCTCGATCAGGCCAATGATTGACTCTTCGCCGTATTGCTGGGCGATGGCCTTGATGTCGGCAGTGGCCTTGTTCGGCGTGCCTTTCCTCCGGCCGCCAGTCTTGGGCAGCCCCTTTGGTCTGCCGGCCATATCTACTCCTATCTACTTTCCAAATCGGCGGCGGCGATCCACACCATCCCACGACCAGTCATCCCGGAAGATGTGCTTGCGGCGGCACCAGGCGTAGACCACGACGCCCAGGTGCAGGACTACTGCCCAGGGACTCACCCAGTAGCCATTTGCCAGCTCCATCAGCAAGCCGAAGGCGCCGGTGGCGACCAGGTAGAACGACAGGCTCAGGATGGGATGCTCAAACAGGTGGACTGAGCGCAGGAACTCCAGTGCGGCCAGTACCACGAGAATGCAAAGCACGGCGTCCAGGCCCATGAGGATGGAGGTCATCATGGTCAGGCACCCTTGGTAGCGAGAATGCGCTCCGCTGCTGCTTTGATGGCGGGGATGATGTTCATGGCCAGGAGGCCGATCAGGAAGGCCACCCCGTTCTTCGAATCGGCATCAGCTGGGAGGCCGAAGTAGTTCACCACCAGCTGGGTGGTGAAGATCGAGGACAGGAAGCCTGTAATCACTGCGGCGCTGGCTTGTTTGCGAGTCAGTCCACGGAGGAAGGACAGAGACAGGATGGCCCCTGCGAAGCCGGCTATCGCGACGCTGTACTTGGCAAGCAGCGCGCCAGCGGCGGTCGACGTCGGCTCCATTGGGATACCCCACAAACAACAAAGCCCGGCGCATGGCCGGGCTCTGAAGTGACAATTTCTAGGATGGGAAAAAGCATGAACTAGCCGCACATTTCTGTCAATACGTTATAGCGTTCCGTTTCAAGCAGCGTCTTTCATCACTGCCAGGATGCTCGACACCGGGATCAAGGCCTGCTTGTCCAGGTCGTCACAGGCAAGGAAACAGGCATCGATGAATGGCTGCCATTCCCTCGCCCAATTGCGCGAGTCCAGGTCGATGCCATGACGGGCAAGAATCCATGCGCGGAATGCCTCCGGTGTCGGCATTGGATCAGACATGGAACTCTGCCCTCCCTGGTGCATTCTGCGGTAGCGCTCCAGAACACCAGCAGCTACATGCCGGGCCTTCTCGAACTTCTTGGCATACATTTTCTCGCCGCGGCTGTAGGCCAGATCGAATACCAGCGACTCGGCTTCTTCCTTGATGTCGGGATTGGTTCCCGGGCCGTACATGTGATGACCGAAGGCCTGCAGACGAACCGGGAGCGTGGCAATGGCGCCCTGTATGGGCCCGGCAAGCGCCTGGTGCATGGCGGCCAGGGTTGAGCGGTCCCTCTCGCTCATCTGCACCATGCACCCGAGGTAGTGCTGCTGCTCGAATGCGATCCACTGCCCATCGGACTGCGAGTAGAACGCCGAATGCCAAGCCTCTCGCGCGCTGTTCAGCTTCATGCGGTCTCTCCCCTGTAGTTTTCAGTAGCGGCCTTCAGTTCACGCACCCAGGCCCGGAACTTGGCCTTCAGCGCCTTGATGTCCTCGATGGTGAGCTTCAGGGGCTCATGAGGCCCTTCCAGCCACTCCACCTTCTCGGCGCCTATCTTGCGCACCAGGTTGATCCGGTAGTTCACGATGTCGCCGGACTTGTGGTTGTTGCAGGGGGCACATTGCTTGTTGACGTTCAGGGGCTCGAAGCGCAGCTCCGGGTGAGCCTTGACCGTGCGGTAGTGCCCGGCGTGATACTGGCCGTCGTGATGGCGGCCGCAGCTGATGCACGGCTGGTCGGCATCGCGCAGGCGGATGAACTCGTTGAACGCCTGCTGAGCCTCGCGCAGGTGCTCCGCCCTGCTCTTCAGCTTCTCCTTCCGCGCTTTAATCTCCCTGCGGTTGCGGTCGGCGATAGCCTTCCGCGCAGGAGCCTGGTGCTTGTCCTTGGTGGCGATGGCGCAGGCCGGCGAGCAGACGCGCTGCCCGAAGCGTTGCGGGATGAACTTGGTGCCGCATTCGGTGTTCTGGCACTTTTTCGGGCGGGGCTGGCGGGCGGAGACGGTCATAGCCTCACCCCGAACGCCATGGCGATTCCTGCCAGTATTGCCATGAATCCACCGAGAAGCCCTGCGCATATGCAGCCCATGAACATGGCCCATGCGGTTTGCTCAAGGCAGCGGATTATCTTCTTCAAACCTCCACCTCCCTGCTCTTCTGCTGCTCGGGCTGGAAGTCGCCGCGGAGCGGAACAAGCTTCACCTCGGAGATAACTACCTCATCGGTTTTCACGACTCGCCCGGACATGGTCATCTGGGCCTCCATGTCTTTCGCGGTTACGAGCCATGCCGGCACCCCATCAGGAACGATTACCCATCGATTCCCTGTCACCTCAACTCGACATGGACCGACATGGCGAGAAATTAGGTCAACACAGCGCCCGAAGTTTCGACTTCCGATCACAAGCGCAATGTCCCCGGCCTTGAACTTGCTCATGCCGCACCCTCCCAGTAATCCCGCGTGGTGAACTTCACACCCCGCTCAGCGGCGAAGGCCTCCATCACCAGGAACATCTCGTTGAACCACTTCTTGGATTGCTTGCGAGTGGAGACGCCCAGGACCACGAAGCCACCGTTGATTCCCGGGACGGCATCCTGCTGCTGAACCGCAGCGCTGAAGACGTGCTTCCAGCTCTCGTCGTCCAGCTTCCGGCCGTACCATTCCACCTGCTGGCTGATGTCACGCAACATGGCCCACATGCGCCTGTTCTGAGCGTCGCTGCGGGCCTCGTCGTGCAGGCACCATGTTTTGCCTTCGGCCAGGTCGATGCGCTGTAGGATCGCTATGGCGCGCTGGCGGTCGGTCTCGTTGCGGATGGGGAAGCGGGGATTAGCCATGATTTGCCCTCCGCTCACAGTTCTTGCAGCGCTTCCAACTGCCAGCCGAGAACATCGGCACCCTGTCCGCGGTGACGGCATCCACTCCACAGAGAGCCACCCAGTACTTCTCGCGCCCATGCGGGCCGATGGAATCGTCGTAGATGAGCTCGAAGTAGTGGGCCTTGTTCCCGCAGAACGGAGCCTTACCCCAGCCTTTCTTGCTGGGAAGAGGGCCGTCAGATACCTGCGTTGTTGGGGAGTTGAGGCGATCAATGAAGTCAGACATTGCGCGCCTCCCCGGCCTTCGCCTTGCAGTCAGCGCAGCGCCAAGCTTTGGACGCCGGAGCCTTGTCGCGGGGCTTCACCTGGTTGCAGCCGAAGCACATGCGCTTGTTGTAGGGAAGGTGAACGCCATAGCTGGCTTGGTAGAACTTTCGCGGCTGATCCATCACGCCACCTCCGCATTCGGCCAGATCGACTGCACGACCTGCAGCGGGTCGCAGTCTTCCATCAGGATCATCACGAAGGGCGCGCGACCGGGGATGAGGACGTTCCAGGAGCGTTTCATTGGGATGCCCTCCCCGCTGCATACCGCGCCTGGCGCTTCTTTGCACAAGCCTGGTGGTTACCCTGGCTGCGGGCCTTTCCGCATTCGTCGCAGAGGTGCGGGTGCTCAAGGCCTTGGGTGGCGATCTTGCCGAGGTTGGGCTTAGTCATGCCTGGACACCCCGTGCCGACTCCCAATCGAACCCGACGACGATTCCGCCGCCTTCGCGTAGGCGGTCGACGCAACGGTCACCGATGGCTTCTGGAAGTTCTTTCGGAGGAAGGTTGGAGATCACTACGGTCGGCAGCTTCTCCTCGTACCGGCCGTTGATGATGGCGAACAGGGTGGCCAGTTCGAATTCGGTCGGCTTGGTGGCGCCCACCTCATCCAGGATCAGCAAATGGGGGCTGATCAGACTCTTGAACGCCTCGACCTCGGTGTACTCGGCATCGCGGTCGTAGCTGCCCTTGATGTACTGCAGAACTCCACCGACGGTGCGATACACGGCCAGCGCACTGCTGCGGTGGATGATGTCGTTGGCGATCGCGGCGCCGAGATGGGTTTTCCCGGTGCCAGGCCTCCCCAGCAACATCAAGCATCGGCCGGCGTCATAGTGTTCGGGGAACCGGTCAGCGTAGTCGCGGCATGCGTTGAGAGCCTTCTGCTGCCGCGGCGTATTGGCCGCGTAGTTTTCAAAGGTCTTGTCGGCAAAACGAGTGGGGATCATCGCGCTGCCCAGCTTGCGTTGCAGGCGCTCGCGATCCTCCCTGGCCTTGGCCTCGATCTCGGCGGCGGCCTCAGCGGCTCGGCGCTCCTCCGAGCACTTGGCGCAACCAGACTTGAACTGGCGGCCCATGATCTCGGTGATCTTGCCCTGGTACTCACCGTGCTTCTCGCAGGTGTCGCGATAGGTCATCGGGCCTGGAAGCTCGACGACATTGGATTTCTCAGAAGCCATAGGTGCCATCCTCCCGCTCGGTCAGGCCGTCGAAGTAGTCGCGCTCAGCGAAGCCGTGGTGGCGACTGTTGGGCAGGTGGTGAACGTTGCTGCGCACCTCGTCGTTCCATCGCTCGCCGTTGAGCCACGTCGTCGGGTGTGGCACGAACTGGCCGCCATCCTTGAGCCAGGCTTGGCTAGCGCACTGACGTCTCAGGCCGGACATGATCTGGTCGAACAGGATGGGGGTGACCTTGAGCTTCACCCACTTCGCCCTGGCTTTCGCCTTGCAGGTCTTGTTCGGGTACAGGGCCCAGAATTGGTCGAACAGGTCATCCCGAACTTGCGTCGACTCCCCGGCGGGGGTTGGGGGGGTCTTGGTATCCGGGATCAGAAGATCAGGAATCAGAAGATCAGAGCGAAGTGCTTCTTCCCTTGGTTGAAAGTCCTTTCCACCATGGTTAGAAGCGCTTTGGACAGGCTCTATTACGGGCTCTCGCTCGGTACGAACCCCTTGCTCCATCGGAGGAATGTCGCTGGCGGTCTCGTTGCTGTGCGGGCGCTGGTGCTTGGTGAAGTTGATGATCTGGATGTATCGCTTGGACTCGACGGTGTAGCGAATGAGGAATCCGGCGCCCTGCAGGTTGTCCAGCATGGCGTCGATATCGACATCGTCGTAGGGGAAGGCTTCGGCCTTGATACGCTTCGGGCGATCTTCCAAGCGCCCTTCCCGGTCGGCCAGCATCCAGAGGTAGATGAACAGAAGACGCTCGGCCGGGGCGAGCTCGGCCAGGTCCTCGTTTGCCATGATGGCAGGCTTGATATTCCTGGCTCTCGCCATTACGATCACCTCGTCATTTGAAGCAAATCAGCCGGGCCGCAATCCCGGCTTTTTTGTGTCCGCAATTCGGGCTGTTCAGGCCCTCATCAGTCCCTGCGCCGAAATGGCTGGACGGTTCCCCTGGTGTTGTTCGGCTTGGTCTTCCTCGCGAGCTGCTGCTCCAGGAATTCCGCCAGGGCCTCTTCAGGGGTGAGCCCTTTCTCTTTCGCCATCCTCGTCAGGCCCTCGTAGGCCTTTGGGCTGATCGTCGTGCTGATGTGTGCCATAGGCCCCTCTCAGGGCCTTCAGGCCACGGTCTGCTGTTCGCTATCGTTCTCTGCCAGGCGTTCCAGGGCGGCTTCCACCAGGTCGCGGACGAGAACCGCTTTCTGGGTGCGATGGAACCGAGCCAGTGCGCCGATGAGCTCATACGTGGTCTCGTCGACGCGCAGCTTGATTTCCCGGTCCTTCAGGTGGCTGGGGTTGTCGTACATGCACAGGTCTCCTATGCGATTGGTTTCTATGTAAAGGTCGGAACCTCACTGGTAGGCTGGAAGCTCTCACCCAACACAGCGAACCAGGAGGTTCCGATGTCTCAAACAGCTACAAACTTCCCCACCGCCAGCCCAGAGATGGCCGCCCAGGAGATCGTTATGGCCTTGATAAATGCTGGAGCTTTTGGCAGCGGCGAACACAACATGATCAACAGCGCACTTCGTTCGGAAGCGGCGGCCGCAGCCATCATCGACGTACATGCCCGGCTCACGGCCTATTACCGTTCGATTCCCGCAGAGCAATAAGCCCTGCCTTCAAGGCGGCGACGCAGCAGGTCGCCGCCTCTTCCAGGCAGTTCATGTCGGTTTTCCGCACCAGGTCCGGGAAAACTTCGGCGAACAGGTCATTCGCAATCGCCCTTTCCTGCTCGGTCAGGTCTGCGTTCTCGGTAGCCATGGAGGTCTCCTATGCGGCTGATTTTTTGGGGGATGCATTGGTGCGAAGCGCGGCCGGATCGAGGTGCTTTCCGCGGGCCTCGGCCAGTTCGGAAATCACCTCGGCGTAGCGCGTTTCGCCGGTGTATTCGGTGCGGGGGAGCTGGTCGCTGCGGATCCATTTGTCCACCGCCTGGCGGCTCTTGCCGCACGCTTTGGCAACGGCAATTGGTCCCCCGGCGAGGTCTACAGCCTCTGCAACAGAGCCTTCTCGGCAGGTGAATGGAGTTTCCATATTGAGCCTCGCTCATCAACTTACGGTTGATATTAATGATCAACTGACTGTTGCGCAAGTTCTGTGCAAGCATCAACCAATGGTTGAGACTCAAGAGATACGGGACGCCTTCGCGGCGCGCCTGAATAGAGCACTGGACGAAATGCCTGAGATCAGGCAGGAGCGCGGCCGCAATGTCGATTTGCACGGCGCACTGGAGAAGCTAGGGGCTAGAGCGAAGAAGCAGGCCACTCACAAATGGCTGACCGGCGCATCGATCCCCGAGCGTGACAACATGGAACTGCTAGCGCGCTGGCTGGGTGTTCGCGTCGAATGGCTGGAATATGGCCTGGGTGAAATGCGCGAGTCTAATCAGGCGAAGCCAGAGCCAGAACCTCCGGCGGATTCATCCGATGACGAATACGTCCACGTCCCGCTGAAGAGCGCCAGGGGCGCAATGGGCCGCGGCTACGAGAACCCCTACGTCGAAGTGAAGGGGCATCTGGCGTTCAAGCGATCCTGGATCATGGCCAGGGGCTTGAATGTGAAATATCTGGAAGCCTTCTATGCCGACGGGTGGAGCATGCATCCCACCATCAACGATGGCGACGTGGTGCTGTTGAACAAGGCCCAGAAAGAGCCGGTCCACAACACAATCTTCGCCCTCAACGGCGCCGACGGCGTGATAATCAAGCGCCTTTCGCATGCCAGCGCTGTGAATCAGTGGGGGCTGATCAGCGACAACCTCGACAAACGCGAATTCCCGGACCAGTGGCTGGATGAGGATGACGAACCTATGTCGCTGATGGGGCAGATTGTTTGGCGCGGTGGGGATCTGTAAGAAATGGGCATGAACAAACCCACCCAGTTGCTAAAGCACGACCTCAAGTCCATAACGGCGGACCTCAAATGGGCATCCGTCGACCTGGTGAAGATCGCCGAGCGACTGAGCCAGGCAGGCAATGAGACTGACGCCTGGGCCGTACTCCGTATCGTTGGGGTGCTCATCAACGGCGAGGACCGTCTTGGCTCATATGCTGATGAGGTCAAG
>NZ_FZPC01000034.1 GCF_900187975.1 Pseudomonas delhiensis
CTGGACGAACACGAGCGAAATGATCGATACCTGACGATGCGAGTGTCACCCATGTGACTGAACTCATTTGTTACCCATGTGCTTGTCCTCTACATGCCCCGCATACGGGCCCGATGGAGCCGGGCTACCCTCACGAATTCCCCCGCCACGGAGGCCCGCCCCGACAGCACGTCCCTGTGCTGATCGGGGCTCTAGCGACATCCATGTCGCATGACCTCCTGAGCGCCGGTTTCGCTCGGCCTTCTGAAGGGGCGTTCCGGTGCGCTCGGAGGTTTCTCTGGAAACCCGTAGGGCGCATAACGCCTACGGCGTTATGCGCCGTTTGCGTCGAACCTCGGTGCATTGGTCAACGGCGGATAACCGCGAACGGTTATTCGCCCTACGAGTTTGCCGGCTGACGCTGCGTTATCCGTGCACGCCGAATGGCCCCCTCTCCCTTCAGGGAGAGGGTTGGGGAGAGGGGACGGACTTCGCTCGCGCACCTCTGCCAACCCTGACGCCGCTCCCCCTCCCTAACCCTCCCCCGCAAGCGGGAGAGGGGACCGTTCGGCGCGATGCGGAACCATGAAGCTCCCGGTTCCCCGATTGGGTTCACCGGCCGCGCCGGACGCCCCGGTGGCGCGGCCAACGGCGGATAACCGCGAACGGTTATGCGCCCTACGCCGGCGCTTTTCCTGCAACTGTAGGGCTCCGCCCCGGTCCTACAGGCGGAACCGCTGCACCAGGCCGCTGAGGTCCACGGCCAGGCGCGACAGTTCGTGGCTGGCGGTGCTGGTCTGCTGCGAGCCGGCGGCGCTCTGGTTGGACAGGTCGCGGATGTTGCCCAGGTTGGTCTCGATGTCGCGGGCCATGGCGGCCTGGTGTTCCACCGACTCGGCGATGCGCCGGTTGCGTTCGTCGATGCTGCGGGCGGCCTCGATTATCTGTGCCAGGGCGCGGTCGGCGGCACTGGCCTGGCCCTGGGTGTGGTCGGCCTGCTCGGCGCTGTGCTGCAGCGCCTCGACGGTGCGCCCGGTGCCCTGCTGGATGGCGCCGATCAGCTGTTCGATCTCGCGGGTGGAATCGCCGGTGCGCTTGGCCAGCGCGCGCACCTCGTCGGCCACCACCGAGAAGCCGCGCCCGGCCTCGCCGGCGCGGGCCGCCTCGATGGCGGCGTTGAGCGCCAGCAGGTTGGTCTGCTCGGCGACGTTGCGGATCACGTCCAGCACCTTGCTGATATCCAGCGTCTGCTCGGCCAGGCCGCGGGCCTGCTGCGCCGCGTGGCGCACGCCTTCGCCCAGCTCGCGCAGCGAGCCCAGGGTGGTGGCCAGCTGGCGCTGGCCGTCCAGGGCCTCGTCGTTGGAGCGCCGGGCCACCTCGGCGGTGCTTTGCGCGTGCTCGGCGACGTCGCCCACCGCCGCGCTCATCTGGCTCATGGCGCGGCTGACGTCGTCGATCTCGCCGTGCTGCTGGTGCAGGCCGCGGCTGCCTTCGTCCATCACCGCGCTCATCTGCTCGCTGGAGGTGGCCAGTTGCTCGGCGGCCTCGCCGATCTGGCGGATGGTGCCCTGCAGGTTGTCGCGCATGCGCCCCAGGCGCTCCAGCAGCATCGCAGCCTCGTCGCGGCCCTGGCTGTGCACGCCCTGGCTGAGGTCGCCGGCGGCGATGCGCTCGGCTACCTGCAGCGCCTCGGCCAGCGGCCGCACCAGGCTGCGCGTCAGCCGCCAGGCCAGCAGCAGGGTGACCAGCAGGGCGCCGCCCAGGGCCGCCCAGACGATGCGCAGGGCCCGGGCGTAGGCGCTGGCGGCCGCGCGGGTGGCGCTGTCCGCGGCCTGGCGGTTGAGCTCGCGCAGCAGCTGCACCTGGGTGTCGATGGCCTCGCCCTGCTGGTCGATGTTGGCGACCAGCAGGGTGCGCGCCTCGTCCAGCTTCTGCTGCTCCAGCAACTGCTGTTCCTCGCGGATGGTCTGGATGAACTGGCCGAAGGCCTGGTGCAGCGCCTCGATGGCGCCACGCTCGGTGTCGTCGCTGATCAGCGCCTGGTAGGCGCGGAATTCCTGTTCGATGTCCAGGGCCAACTGCTCGATGATCACCTTGTTGCCGCTGCGCACCATGGTCTCGGGGTTGGCCACCTGCTGCATGGAGCGCACGCGCAGCTGGGCGAGGTTGAGGGCGATGCTGTCGGCCAGGGCGATGCTCGGCAGCTGGTCGCCGTCGATGGCCTCGCCCTGGGCGCGGATGGCCGCCATCTGGTACAGGCAATAGGCGCCGACGCCGCCCAGCAGCGCGGCGCTGAACAGGAAGCAGAGCAGGGTGCGCTGGCCGATGCGCAGGCGCCGCAGGGGCTCCCAGCGGGCGAATCGGCCGAGGAGGGCTTGGGGTTTCTTCATCACGGGCTACCACGGGCTGCTGTGATGCTCTGGCGAGCGGGTTTCGGACGCGCAGAGCATATGAAAGCCGTGTGACAGTCTTGTGTAATGGCCAGGGGATATCACTGCCTGCGGCCGGGCAGATCATTGATTCACCTGGGAAAAACGCCGTTCAGGCCGGGGCGGGCTGCTGCCGCGCGGAGTCCACCAGGTAGGCGGCGAGGCTGTCGTCCAGCTCGCCGTCGCGCAGCCAGCGCAGGGCGATGGGCCAGAGGCTGTCCTGGAAGCGGCTGTGGAAGAAGGCGAAGTGGCCGATGCCCTCCAGGCCCAGCGCCTGGGGCGGCAGGCGCAGGTGCAGGCAGCGGCTGTTGCGGTAGTAGGCCAGCAGGCGCTGGATGGCCGGGCCGGTGCCGAACTCGTCGTCGGTCACGCTCAGGGCCAGGGTGGCGCCGCGCAGGCCGGCGAAGCCCTCGGCCAGGCGCGAGCGTTCTTCCGCGCTCATGGCCTGCGGGCCGCGCCGGTAGGCGTCTTCGAAGCGCGGGCCGGGGTGCGTCCAGTCGCGCACCACGCCGTGGGGCGTGTCTTCCATCCAGCCCAGGCGCTTGGCCGGGAAGTAGCCGAACAGGCCGCTGAGCACCGGCATCGCCAGGTGCCACTTGAGCAGCATGCGCAGGCGCCGCCGCGGGGCGTAGTCGCGCCAGTGGGCGAACTGCGCGCCCATGCTGAACACGCGCTGGACGAGGTGGTTGGAGGGGGCCAGGCCCACCAGGAAGCCGCCGACGCTGTGGGCCACCACCAGGATCGGCTGCCGCGGGGCGTTGGCCGCGGCCCAGCGCAGGGCGCCCTCGAAGTCCAGGCGGCCCCAGTCCAGCCAACTGGCGGAGAAGCCGCGCAGCGAGGCCGGGCGCGAGCCGCCGATGCCGCGGTAGTCGTAGCAGAGCACGTCGAAGCCCTGGCCGTGCAGGTAGTCGGCGAAGCGCGCGTAGTAGTCGCCGCGCACCGAGGTGGCCGGGTTGACGATCACCAGCGGGCGCGGCTGCGCGGCCGCGTCGGCATGGCGCCAGAGGCGGCCCTGGAGCGGGTAGCCGTCGGCGGCGTCGAAGGTCAGTGGCAGGCCCATGGCGTTCTCTTTTTCCATTGTGCAGGACGGACTCTAGCGCTGGGCGATGGGGCGCTACCAGTACAGTTGCGGGAAAAAAACCGCCGCACCCATCCCGGGTGCGACCGGGGTTGGGGCGGCGGAGGCTGCAGATCGGCAGCGGGGCGGTTGGCCTCGCTGATCCGGTTGATAGTGTGCGCTGGAGTGGGGTTGGGGGGTAGGTTCAGGTGGGGTGGGAAAAAGCGGTGCAGAGGGGTGTTTCGGCGTTAGCCGGCTAGCACAGAGATTACCGGCTGAAACCATTCCTTCTCTCGGCACGGACAAGCCCCCTCTCCCTTCAGGGCGGGGCGCGCAGCCGAGGGCTGGGGAGAGGGAGCGGACTCGCCCCAGTACACCGATACCACAGGAAGAACACCCACCAAGACCCCCCATCAAGCCAACAACCCACTCGCCTTGGCCCGGGCCACGGCCTGGGTGCGTCTTTCCACTTCGAGCTTGATGTTGATGCGCCGGGCGTGGGTCTTCACCGTGTGCAGCGAGATTTCCAGTTGCTCGGCGATTTCCTGGTTGGAGCAGCCCTGGGCGATCAGTTCCAGCACTTCCAGTTCGCGCTGGCTGAGCATTTCCGCCGGCGCCGGCGCCGGCTGGGCTTCGGCGGTGCCCGGCGCGCGGTTGGCCGGGGCGAGGGCGGGGAGTTGCGCCAGCAGTTGCCGCGACCAGCTGGCGTCGTTGCGCTGCAGCCGGGCCAGGGGCCGCAGCAGGGACAGCCTGCGGCAGTCCTGCAGGGCTTCGCGCAGGTGTTCCTCGGCGGCCGCCTGGTCCAGGGCGTGGAGGGTCTCGGCCAGGCGCAGCTGGGTCTCGCAGGCCAGGCTGCGCAGGCCCAGGCGCTGGCAGTCGCGCTGCAGGGCCTGCAGTTCGTGGCTGGCGCGGGTGGTTTCGCCCAGCTCGTCGTGGGCCTGGGCCAGCAGCAGGCGTACGCGGTACTGCAGGTCGTAGAAGCCGGTGGGGGCCAGCAGCGGGTTGAGCCCCAGCTCGGCGAGCACGCCGAACAGTTCGTCGCGGGCCCTGGCCGGTTCGCCGCTGGCCAGGCACAGCCGGGCGCGGGCCAGGCGCAGCACTTCGCGGTAGCGGATCTCGGGGATGCACAGGCGCTGCATGCGCCGCTCGGCGGCCAGCAGCAGCTGGTGGGCGCGCTCTACCTCGCCGCGCTCGCAGGCCAGGCTGATCAGCGCGTGGTAGGCGTACAGCAGGTAGGCGTCCTGGCTTTCCTCGGCTTCGCGCAGGCCGCGCTGGAGCCCGGCCTCGGCGCCGGCGTCGTCGCCACGCAGGGCCAGCAGCTCGCCGCGCAGCACGTGCAGGCGGGCGCTCATGGGGCCGCCGTGGGCGTGCTTGCGCAACTCGGCGAGCATCTGCTCGGCGTAGTCCAGGGCGTGGCGGTGTTCGCCGGAAAGGGCCAGCAGGTGGATGTGCTCGACGCTGAGCAGGGCCTCGAAGCACAGGTTGGCGTGGCGCCGCGACAGGCGCAGGCCGGCCTGGCAGTGCTGGCGGGCGACGGTCAGGTCGCCTTCGACCATGGCCTGCTGGGCCAGGGCCTGGTGGCAGAGGATGTGCTGGCCCCAGAAGCGTTCCTCCAGGTGCTGCAGGGCGTCGCTGCAGTTGCGCCGCGCGTCGGGCAGGGCGAACTGGCGTTGCAGCACGCCGAGGGTGGCCTGGTAGTGCGCCAGGCAGAGCCGCTGGCGGTGGGCGTCCGGCCGCGGCAGGAAGCGCGACAATCCCTGCAGGCAGGCCATGGCCTCGTCCAGGCGGGCGCAGAGGATCAGCGCCCAGGTCTCCAGGAGGATCAGCTTGGGGCTGGACTGCAGCAGGCCCTCGGGCAGCTCGTCGCGCCAGCGCAGCAGTTGCACGGCGCTGTGCTCGACCATCATCTGGTCGCTGTTGGCGTCCTGCAGCAGCGCCACGGCCCGTTCGATGGAGCCGGCGGCCAGGGCCAGCTGGGTGGCCTGGCGCAGGTCGCCGTGCTCGGCGAACCACTGGCTGGCGGCCAGCAGGGCGTCGGCGGGCGGCGCTTCGTCGCGGGCCTGGCGCAGCAGCTCGGCGAGCGGCGGCCAGAGCGCGAACCAGCCGCTGCCTTCGTCCAGGCGCCGGAGCAGCTGCATCTGCTCCAGCTGCGCGAAGGCCGCTTCGCCCACCGGCGCCAGGTGCCGGCACAGCCCGGCCTTGAAGCGGGGCAGGTGGGCCAGCACCCGCAGGGCCTCGCGCAGCGGCGCCGGCAGCGGGGCGAGCACTTCGCGGCGCAGGTAGTCGTGCAGCAGGCCGCCGCCGGCCTCGGGCCAGCGCAGGCGGCCCTGCAGGGCGAGCAGGCCGAGCAGGGCCGGCCAGCCGGCGCTGCGGCCGAGCAGCTCGTCGGCCTCGTCCTCGGCCGCTTCGGCCGGCTGCTTGCGCAGCAGCTGTTCCAGTTCGTCGCGGTCCAGCGCCAGGTCGGCGGCGCCCAGTTCCAGCAACTCGCCCTGCAGCAGCAGGCGCGGCAGGTTCCAGTCCGGGCGGCGGCGGGCGCCGATCCACCAGCGGATGTCGGCGGCGCTGTTCTCCAGCAGCCCGGCCACGCAGGCGTCCAGTTCGGCGTCGGCCTGGCGCGGGTAGTCGTCCAGCACTATCCAGAGCGGCTGCGGGCCGCCTTCCAGCAGGCGCTGCAGGTCGTCCTGCCAGTTCCGCGCGGCGGGGTCGAGGTCCAGCACTATGGCCAGGCGGCTGAGCAAGGCGTCCGCGCTCAGCGCCCGGCCGCGCAGGTCGAGCCAGGCGACGCGCCCGCGGGGGCCGGCCTGGCGCGCGCATTCGTTGAGCAGCACGCTCTTGCCGAAGCCGGCGGGGGCGTGCAGCAGGTTCACCCGCTGGCGTCCGCCGAGCAGGCGCTGCAACAGGCGCGGCCGCGCCAGGTGGCGGGCCGGCAGCAGCGGCAGCGCCCCGCTCAGGGGGCGGGGGGCGGTGCGGCTGGCGATGGCGTGGACGCTGGGGTGCGGGTTCATCTGCGAGGCTCCTGGCCCCGGACCTGGCCGGGGCGGCGTTGCGGGTACGGTGGCCGGCTCAGCCGCGCAGCGGCGGCAGGCGGGAGGCCCAGGGGCGGGCCCGTTCGAGTTCCGCGGCGAGGCGGAACAGGGTGCCTTCGTCGCCCAGGCGCGCGGCGAACTGCACGCCGATGGGCGTGCCGCCCTCGGTCCAGTACAGCGGCACGCTCATGGCCGGCTGGCCGGTGGCGTTGTAGATCGAGGTGAAGGCCGCAAGGGGCGCGGAACGGCCGAAGTAGCTGTCGATGGGCTCGCCCTCCCGGTAGGCCAGCTCGCCGATGGCGCCCGGCGGGCAGGCCAGGGTCGGGCTGAGGATCAGGTCGTAGTGCTCGTGGAAGGCGGCGATTTCCCGCGCCATGCGTTGCAGGGTGCGCTGGGCCAGGACGTAGTCGGTGGCGCTGACCTGGCCGGCGAGCCCGACCAGCACGCGGGTCAGCGGCTCGATGTCGGTGGCCCCGGCCGAGTGGCCTACCTGCTGCTCCAGGCTGCGCAGGTGCAGCGCCGCGGAGACCACGAAGAGGCGGACGAAGGCCTGGCCGAGGGCGGGCACGTCGGACACCGTCGGCGCCTCGTCGTTGACCTCGTGGCCCAGTTCGCGGCAGAGCCGGGCGGCCGATTCCAGCGCGGCCTGGCAGTCCGGGTGCACCGCGACGCCGGTGAACGGCGTGCGCAGCAGGCCGATGCGCAGGCGGCGGTGCGGTGCGTCGATTTCCTGCAGGTAGGGGCGGCTCCTGGGCGGGGCCAGGTAGGGCGCGCCATGGTCCGGCGCCGAGGTGGCGTCCAGCAGGGCGGCGCTGTCGCGCACCGAGATCGAGCAGCAGTGCTCGGCGGGCAGGCCGCCGGTGCCTTCGCCGACCTTGGGCCCCACCGGGTTGCGCCCGCGGCTGGGCTTGAGGCCGAACACCCCGCAGGCCGAGGCGGGAATGCGGATGGAGCCGCCGATGTCGCTGGCATGGGCCATGGGCACCAGGCGCGCGGCCACCGCGGCGGCGGCCCCGCCGCTGGAGCCGCCGGCGGAGAGCGCGAGGTTCCAGGGGTTGAGGCAGGGGCCGAACGCCGCCGGCTCGGTGGCCGGGGTGATGCCGAATTCCGGGGTGTTGCTGCGGCCGACGGTGATCAGGCCGGCGGCGCGGTAGCGGCGCACCAGCTCGGTGTCGTGGTCGGCGCGGTTGTGCACGCCCAGGCGGCTGCCGTAGGACAGCGGCTGGCCGGCCTCGGCGCCGCCGGCCAGGTCCTTGAGCAGGAAGGGCACGCCGCGGAAGGGGCCGCCGGGCAGCGGGCCGCGGGCCCGTGCGCGGGCCTGTTCGAACTGGCGCCAGATCACCGCGTTGAGCGCGGGGTCGTGCCGTTCGATGCGGGCGATGGCGGCGTCCACCAGTTCCAGCGGGGTGACTTCGCCACGGGTGACCAGTTGCGCCTGGGCGGTGGCGTCGAGCAGATGCAGCGAATCGTTCATGGGCGGGCTCCCGGTTGGCCGGCCAGGCCGTCCAGGGCCTGGAAGGCGGCGTCCAGCGCCTGTTCGACGACGCGCCGCTTCCAGTGGTCGGTGTCGACGTAGAAGGCGTCGCGCAGGCGCTGCTTGATGGCCGCGGCGGTGGCGGCGTCGGTTTCGGGGTGGTTGCTCAGCCACTGGTCGGCGCGCAGGGCCATCAGCACGTCCTCCGACGGCAGGGTGCCGTACTCCAGGCCGATGCCGGTGTATTCGGCCTGGGGGCATGCCTGGTAGGCCAGGTGCCACATGTTGCCGGCCAGTTCGGCGGACACGCAGCCGTCCTCGTACAGCGAGGTCACGTCCGCGCCCCACCAGGCGCGGGCCCGGGCCAGGCCGGCGGCGTCGCCGGGGCGGGCGTGGGCGATGCGCTCGCCGTGGCCGCAGGGGCCCAGGGCGGTGTGCAGGTCGATCCAGCCCAGGCGCGCGCAGCGGCTGGCGTGTTCACCCAGTATCGCGCGCAGGGCGAGGTTGCTCCAGGTCGGCGCGTTGCCGCCGTAGAACAGGCCGTCGGGGTACTGGTACTGGCCGCCGCTGATGGCCTGCTGTATGGCCCGCGGGCCGTGTTCGGCGAGGTAGGCGTAGAGCGCTTCGTCGGCCTCGGGGGCCGGCCAGGTGTCCGGCACCAGGGCCCGGGCGAGCGCGTCGTAGCCCGGGTTGGCGGGCAGGGGGCCGGCGAAGTCCTGGAAGTTGCGGTTCAGGTCGACGTTCTCGTGGGTCCAGCGGCGCCACCAGGAGAAGCCCCAGGGGTTGATGCCGTGGATGTACAGCACCGCCACGCCGGCGGCCTTCGCCCGCTGGTGGAAGCCCGGGTCGTCGAGCAGGGCGTTCTGCACGCCGGAGCCGCAGAAGCCCTCGACGCCATGGCAGGCGCTGCTGACGATGAGCAGGGCCTGGGCGTCGGCGGCGCCGAAGCGCGCCACGTCCACGGCCAGTTGCTCGTCGTCGCGGCCGGGCAGGGGGTGGACGTGGCTGCTGGCCTGAAGGCCGGCGGCGCGGGCGCGGGCGAGGAACTGCCGGCGGGCCTGGCGATAGTCCTGGGCGAAGTATTCGGAAGGGTTGCTCACGGGTGTCTCCTCGGGGTTCAGGCCGGCCGTCCGCTGTTCGCCAGGGCCTTGCGCATGCCCAGCGCCATGGCCAGGGCGGCGATCATGAACAGCGCGCAGAGCAGGTAGATGGCGTCGTCCAGGCTGCCGGTGCGGGCCTTGATGGCGCCGACCACGGCCGGGCTGATGCCGGCGACGCTGGCCAGAGTGTTGACCAGGGCGATGCCGACGGCGGCGCGCTCGCGTTCCAGGTAGCGGGTGACCATGGCCCAGAACACCGGGGTGGCCGCCACCAGGGCCGAGCCGCCGGCGGTGATGGCGACAAGCGTCCAGGCCAGGCTGCCGTTGCCGATGGCCCAGGCCAGCAGCAGGAAGCCGGCGCTGGCGGCCATGAAGGCCGCGGTCCAGTGCAGGCGCTGTTCGTTGCGGCGGTCGGAGCGGCGGCCGTACCAGAACATGGCGAACAGCGCGAAGACGTTGGGGACGACCGCGTACAGGCCGACCAGCTGCAGGTCGGCCACGCCCAGCTCGCGGATGATGGTCGGCGTCCAGAAGGCCAGGAAGTAGCCGGCGCAGCCGGAGACGAAGGCGCCGAAGGCCAGCAGGTAGATGCGCGGGTCGCGCAGCACCGCGGCCAGCGCGCCCTTGCCGTGGCCGCCGCTGGCCTCGCCGTCGCTGGCCGCGCCCTGCAGGCCCTGGCGCAGCAGCTCGCGCTCGTCCGCGCTCAGCCATTTGGCGTCCTGCGGGCCGTTGGGCAGCAGCCATAGCACCAGCAGGCCGAGCAGCACCGTGGGCATGCCTTCGATGAAGAACATCCACTGCCAGCCTTCCCAGCCATGCAGCCCGTGCATGTTCTTCAGGATCCAGCCCGACACCGGGCTGGTGATGAAGGCCGCGGCCACCTGGGCCATGCAGAACAGCGCCAGCACCCGGGCGCGGCGCTGCGGCGGGTACCAGAAGGTGAGGTAGAGGACGATGCCGGGGAAGAAGCCGGCCTCGAACACCCCGAGCAGGAAGCGCACCAGGTAGAACTGGGTGGGCGTGGTGACCAGCAGCGTGGCGCTGGAGGCCAGGCCCCAGAGCAGCATGATGCGCATGATGGTCAGGCGCGCGCCGATACGCTGCAGGAGCATGTTGCTGGGCACTTCGAAGAGCACGTAGCCGACGAAGAACATGGCCGCGCCCAGGCCGTAGACGGCATCGCTGAAGCCCAGCGAGGTCTTCATCTGCAGCTGGGCGAAGCCGATGTTCGCGCGGTCGATGAAGTTCAGCAGGTAGCAGATGAACAGGAAGGGGATGAGGCGGCGGGTGATCCTGGCATAGACGGCTTCGACGTTGCCGTGGGGCGCCAGGCCGCTTTGCGCCGCCGCGGGCGCGCTGATGAGTGTGGACATGCGAGGCTCCGGGGGAGGGGCGACCACGGGGTGCCGGCCGCCGCGCCTGGCCCTTGTGGGGCCGCCGCGCGGCGGACCGGCGCCGGGACTACTGGACCTGGGTGGTTTCGACCGCTGCCGGCTGCGGCGCGGGGCTGGGCTGTTGCGCCGCGGCGCCGTTCACCTTGCGCCGCGGCGGGGTGGCCGGCCTGGCCTTGGGCAGCGCCTTGACGGGGTGGCCGGCCTTGGCGGCCGGCTTGCCCCGGGCGTCGTCCCGCTTGGCGGGGGCGGCCCTGGGGGCGCTGCGGGGGCGTTTCGGCCCGGCGGGGGTGTCGCCTGCCTTGCCCTGGGGCGCCGCCACGGCGGCCTTGCTGCGCGCCAGTTCGAGCAGGCGGCGGTGCTCGGCCAGCAGGTGGTCGCCCAGGTCGTTGAGGTCGGGCAGGGCGCGGCGGCAGGCGATCAGGCCGTAGTCCAGGCGGTCGTGGTAGCTGGTCACGGTGACGTTCAGGGCCATGCCATGGCTGGGGATGGACACCGGGTAGTAGCACAGCACCTTGGCGCCGGCGAAATACAGCTGCATGGGAATGCCGGTGACGTTGGAGATCACCAGGTTGGCCGGCGGCGGCATCCAGTTGGCCAGGCGCGAGCGGCCGTACATGGCGGCCAGGCCGGAGAGCAGCCAGGGCGCGGCGAAGATCGGGAAGTCCATGGGGATGGCCGAGCGGAAGCGGTTCATCGCCTCCTTGCGCTGCGTCGAGGAGGCGTTGATGCGGCGCAGGCGCTCCAGCGGGTCGGCCTCGTTGGTGGCCAGGTCGATGGCCAGCATGCTCACCTGGTTGTTGGCGGTGTCGTCGCCGGGGGCGCGCAGGCTCACCGGCGCCGCGGCGGTCAGGGGCTTCTCCGGCAGCTCGCCGCTGGCCTTGAGGTAGCGGCGCAGGGCGCCGGAGACGGTGGCCATGACCACGTCGTTGAAGCTCACCTCCAGCTGGCGCGCCATTTCCTTGATCTCCGCCAGGGGCACGGTGCGCCCGGCGAAGCTGCGCTGGTTGGTGATGGCCACGTTCAGCGGGGTGCGCGGGGCCAGCAGCTTGCGCGGGTCGAGGTTGCGCCAGTTGCGCAGGCTGCTGTCGCCCACCACCGGCAGCAGGCTGCGGCCGGCGCGCAGCATGTCCGGCAGCATCCGGGCCAGCTTGACGTACTGGCGGCCGGCGTTGCCGATGGCCGCCCCGGCCAGTTCGGCGACGCCGAGCTGGTACGGGTTGCGCCGCAGCCGCGGCGGCGCCGGCGGGATGACGCGGCCGCTGGGCACGTCGTCGAACAGCGCGCGGACCAGCTCGATGCCGGCCTGGCCGTCGACGTTGGCGTGGTGGACCTTGGCGTACAGCGCCACCTCGCCGCTGCGCAGGCCGTCGATGATGGTGATTTCCCACAGCGGCCGGCTGCGGTCCATCAGGCTCGAGTGGGCGCGGGCGACCACCTGCTGCAACTGGCGGTTGCTGCCCGGCTTGGGCAGGGTGATGTGGCGGATGTGGTGCTCCAGGTCCAGGTGTTCGTCCTCGACCCAGACCGGGTCCGACAAGTCGAAGGGCATGAACGCCAGCTTGCGGGTGAAGACCGTCGCCAGGTGCAGGCGCCCGGCCAGGTACCGCTTGACCTCTTCGTAGAAGTCGCCTTCGTAGCCTTCAGGCAGTTGCAGCACATGGAGCGAACCAATGTGCGTGGGCATCTCGGCCGATTCCATATGCAGGAATATGGCGTCCATCCCGCTCAGATGTTTCATCGCGTCACCAACCTTGTTCTTGTCGTTGCTGGGAAATTGCTCGCAAGGCCCGTTGCGGCGGGCGGTTCAGTTCCTCATCGTTTCGGCGCGCGGAAGGGGAACAGGGCGCGCTTGAGGCCGCGCGGGCGGAACTGCCGCCACTGGTCCTCCGGTTGCGCCAGGCGGTCGCCGATGGCGTACCAGACCAGCGGGTGCACGCCCAGGCCGATGTGGCTGGCGCAGTTGACCTCGATGTTGTCGGTCAGGCGGCCGCGCCGTTCCACGCTGCCGCCCCAGCCGACGATGCCGTCGCCGCGGCTGTAGATGGAGGTGGTGGGCACCGGCGGCGCCTCCTCGCCGCGTTCCTCGGCATCGCGCTTGAAGCTGCGCACCAGGCGGTACAGCTCCCAGGCGTTGGTGCTGCTCTGCGGCGGGCCGTACAGCGGGCTGCCGAGGGTGATCACCTGGCGCACGCTGCCCGGCAGGGCGCGGGCGAGCTCGCGGGCGAAGATGCCGCCCAGGCTCCAGCCGACGAGGCTGACCTTGCGTCCCGAATCCTCGTGCAACTGCTGCAGCTGGGCCAGCAGCCTGTCCACCACGCCTTCGCCGGGCCCGCGGTTGAGGCCCTGGCCCCAGCCATGGGCGTCGTAGCCGCGGCTGGCGAGGAAGCGGCGCAGCGGCAGCGTGGAGTAGTCGTTGGCCATCAGCCCGGGCAGCACCAGCACGCTGTGGCCATCGCCGCGTGGCACGTTGAGCAGCAGCCAGGGCATGGCGGCCGGGATCGAGGCCCATTCCAGCAGGGCGCGCGATTCCAGCGCCCAGAGCAGGGGGGACGGGCGGCGCTCCACGGGGTGCCGGCGGAAGGGCGCGGTGATGGAGGCGGGGAAGATCGAGGGCATGACGGTGTCCTTGTACGGGGGTACGGGTCAGGTGTTGCTGGGTGATTGGGCAGCTGCGATCTCGTCCTTCAGCAGCTTCTTGGAGAGCTTGCCCACGGCGGTCTTGGGCAGTTCGGCGCGGATTTCCAGGGCCTGCACCATCTCGTGCTTGCCCAGGCGGTCCTTGAGGAAGGCCTTGAGCCCGTCGAGGTCGAAGGGGGCATGGCCGGCGCGCAGCTTGACGTAGGCCTTGGGCGACTGGCCGCGGTAGGCGTCGGGAATGCCCAGGACCATGACTTCCTCCACCGCCGGGTGGGCGTAGATGGCTTCCTCGATCACCCGCGGGTAGACGTTGTAGCCGCCGCACAGGAGCATGTCCTTGGTGCGGTCGACGATGTGGATGTAGCCGTCCTCGTCCATGTAGCCGACGTCGCCGGTGCGGAAGTAGCCGTCGGCGGTGAAGGCCTCGGCGCTGGCCTGGGGGGCGTTCCAGTAGCCGCGCATGATGTTCGGCCCGCGGATGGCCAGCTCGCCGTTCTGCCCCAACTGCACCTTGCGCTCGGGGGCGTCGAGGTCGAGGAAGCAGATGTCCACGCCGATGTGCGGGATGCCGCAGGAGCCGGCCCTGGGCCGCTCGGCCGGGGTGAAGGTGCCGCCGGTGCAGGTCTCGGTCATGCCCCAGCCCTCGGTGATCTGGCAACCGGTCAGGGCCTTGAACTGCTGCATCAGCTCCACCGGCAGCGGCGCGCCGCCCGAGGCGCAGATCTTCAGGCAGCGCAGGTCGTATTCGCCCACCTGCGGGTGGCTGAGCAGGGCGGTGAACATGGTCGGCACGCCGGGGAAGCAGCTCACCCGGTTGTCGTGGATGTCGCGCAGCACCGCGCCGGCGTCGAAGCGCACGTGCAGGCGCATCTCGGCGCCGACCGCCACCGGGAACAGCAGGCAGCCGACCAGGGCATAGATGTGGAACAGCGGCAGCACCACCAGGATGCTTTCGCGGCCCTCGTACAGGCGCTGGTCGTTGTCGACGTTGATCATCGCCACCTGGGCCGCGGCGGCGCCGAGGTTGGCGTGGGTCAGCATGGCGCCCTTGGGCAGGCCGGTGGTGCCGCCGGTGTACTGCAGCACGGCCAGGGCCTGGTCCAGCGGCGGCAGCGGGTGGGGCTGCCAGTCGCCGTCGTTGTCCAGCAGTTGCTCGAAGGGCAGGCACTGTTCGCTGTAGAGCACCTGGGCGAGCTGGCCCTCCTGCTGCAGGCGGGCGCGGGTCTCCCGCGGCTGCGCGCCGAAGTCGCCCAGCGAGCCCACCACCAGGGTGTGCAGGCGGGTGCTCTGGAGCAGGCGCTCCATCAGCGGGTAGAGGCTGTCCAGGTCGAGGGTGACGAGGATGTCGGTGCGGCTGTCCTCGATCTTGTGCGCCAGCACGTCGCCGGCATCCAGCGGCGAGTAGTTCACCACGGTGCCGCCGGCGCGCAGGATGGCGAAGAAGGCGATGGCGTACTGCGGCACGTTGGGCAGGTAGAGGCCGACGTGGACGCCGGGGCCGACCCCCAGGTCCTGCAGGCCCTTGGCGGCGCGGTCGATCAGCGAGGCGAACTCGCGGTAGGCGACCTTGCGCCCCATGAAGTCGATGGCCGGGCGGTCCGGCCAGCGGCGCACGGAATCGTCGAGCATGTCCAGCACGCTGAGGCCGGAGAGGTCGTTGTCCCAGCGTACGCCGGCAGGGTAAGAGCGGGTCCAGGGGGTTTGCACTGCAAGTGTCTCCTTATTGTTTGCCGGCATGGTGAGGCTGGGGCTGGTGTATGAACTGTCCGGAATTTGCGGCTTGGAAAAACTGCCGACGAGGGTGCGGGAGATTCGTACCAAAGGCTGATGGGTGAGCGCCGAAAGGGCTCTGGAACGGGCCTTGTGGCGTGATCAGCGGAATGGAGGGTGGGGGATTCATGGGGCTGATGGCGCTACGCCTACGTCATTGCAGGCGGCAGGCTGCAGGCAAGAGCGGGCTGCCCGGCATGAATGAGACGTTCAGCGTCAACCTGCAGGAGGTGGGCGTGGGATAGGAGCAACTGTCTCGCGGCCTGCGCCGCCTCTTTCCAACCCGTAGGGCGCATAACGCCTACGGCGTTATCCGCCGTCGCCGGGTACCGGTGCGCCGGCGAGCGGCGGATAACCGCGAACGGTTATTCGCCCTACGGTCGAGCGCAGACACAAGCGGGCCCTGCCCGCGAATCGCGCGCAGGGCGCGCTCCTACAGGTGGGACAGCGGTGGCGGTGTGGGACTCCGTCCGCGATTTTCTAGCCCCAACTCAGGTTTCGAAATAGAAGCTCTGGAAGCGCTCGGCCAGTTGCAGGGTGAGCTGCGCCGCCTGCAGGTGCAGGGGATGGGGGCCGTAGTCCTGGGCCGCCTGCAGCGACTCGAAGGTGACTATGGTGCCGAAGTCGAAGCTCTCGTCCGGCCCGTTGCGGCCCAGGCTGGCGCGGGGGCCGAAGCGGACCTCGCGCACCCCCGGGATCTGCCGCAGGCTTTCGCAGGCGGCGGTCAGCCGGGCGATGTGTTCGAGGTTGCCCGGCTCCTTCAGCCAGGTGATGACTACGCTCTGTACGCTCATGCGCAATGTTCCTCTGGCAGGGGGTTGATGCAGTTGCGCAGCGGTTCGCCGCGCAGGGCGTCGAGCAGGTTGTCGAAGGCCTCGAGGGTCATGCGCCGGTGGGTCTCGCGGGTGGAGGCGCCGTTGTGCGGCGACAGCACCAGGTTGCTCAGGGGCAGCAGCGCCGGGTTCACCGCCGGTTCGTCCTCGGCGACGTCCAGCCCGGCTGCCGCCAGGCGGCCTTCGCGCAGGGCCGTGGCCAGGGCGTTCTCGTCCACCAGGCCGCCGCGGGCGGTGTTGATCAGGATGGCCTGGGGCTTCATCCGCGCCAGCGCTTTCGCGTCGATGATGTGGTGGGTGGCGGCGTTGTAGGGCAGTTGCAGGATGAGCGCGTCGCTCTGTTCCAGCAGGTTTTCGAAGTCCAGGTAGCGCACGCCCAGCCGGGCCTCCTCCGCTTCCGGCAGGCGGTGCCGGTTGCAGTAGGCGACGTCCATGTCGAAGCCGCGGGCGCGCTTGGCCAGTTCCCTGCCGATGCCGCCCAGGCCGAGGATGCCCAGTTGCTTGTGGTGCACGTCCTGGCCGAACAGCGGCGAGGAGTCGGCGCGCCAGCCGCCGCCGCGGACGAAGGCGTCGGCCTCGACGATGCGCCTGGCCGCGGCCAGCAGCAGGCCGAAGGCGAGGTCGGCGGTGGCCGCGGCCACCGCCATGGGGGTGTTGCAGACGCGGGTGCCGTGGGCGGTGCAGGCGGCCACGTCGATGTGGTCGAAGCCGGCGCTGACGGTGCTCAGCACCTTCAGCCGCGGGCAGCGCGCCAGCAGCGCGGCGTCGATGCGGTCGCCGGGCACCACCAGGGCGTAGTCGGCCTCGCCCAGCAGCCCGGCGAGGTCCTCGGGGATGCCCTGGTCCGGCATGCGGATGTCGGCATGGGCGCGCAGGTTGCCCAACAGCGCATCGGGCACCTGGCGCGACAGGGCGATGCAGGGTTTTTCGCTCATCGCTCGTTCCTTCAGTCGCGGTAGCTGGTGTCGATGCGGTCGAGCTTGCGCAGCAGCGCCGGCCAGACGAAGTCGCCGCCCTGGCCGCCGGTCTGCTTGTGCGCCACCTCGGCCACGCCCTCGATGATCCGCGGGTCGACCTCGATCAGCTTGCCGCCGGCCTGGGCCGCCAGCTGGATCTGGCAGGTGGTCTCGAAGGTGTACATGTGCAGGAAGGCGTCGGCGATGCTGTGGCCGACGGTGAGCAGGCCGTGGTTGCGCAGCATGAAGAACAACTTGTCGCCCAGGTCCGCCTGCAGGCGCGGCTTCTCGTCGTCGCGCAGGGCCACGCCCTCGTAGTCGTGGTAGCCCAGCGAGGAGAGCACGAAGGTGGACTGCTGGCTGATCGGCAGGATGCCGCATTCCTGGGTGCTGACCGCCACACCGGCCCTGGTGTGGGTGTGCAGCACGCACTGGATGTCGTGGCGCGCGGCGTGGATGGCGCTATGGATGACGAAGCCGGCGCGGTTGGCGTCGTAGGGGCTGTCGATGACCTTGTCGCCGTTCTGGTCGATCTTCACCAGGTTGGAGGCGGTGATCTCGTCGAACAGCAGGCCGTAGGGGTTGATCAGGAAGTGGTGCTCGGGGCCGGGGATGCGCGCGCTGATGTGGGTGAAGACCAGGTCGGTCCAGCCGTACAGCGCCACCAGCCGGTAGCAGGCGGCCAGGTCGACGCGCAGTCGCCATTCTTCGTCGCTCACCTGGGCACGCACATGGGGGAGGGCGAGTTCGTGGGGCATGGTGCTTCCTTCTTGTAGGTGTTGTGGTGGAGCACCGCAGGCTACGTCCTGGCGCGGCCCGGCAACTGTCCTGAATTTGACGCCTGGACGGTGGCGCCCGCCCGCGGGCACTCGTCGACGGGGGAAGCTGCCGGCATGCCTTGTGCTGGCTTGCCGGGCGGCCGAATAATGGGCGGCACCGTCCCGTTTTCATGGAGCTTGCAGGCGTGACCTTCCCCTCGATGTTGTCCGAGTCGCATCTGGCCGTGCTGATGGCCAGCCCCTGGTTCGGCGGCCTGCCGGCGCCGGTTCGCGACGACATGCTGGCCCGCGCCGGCGTCCGCGCGCTGAACAGCGGGCAACAGCTGTTCCGCTGCGGCGAGCCGCCGGACGGCCTGTACATCGTGCTGCAGGGCATCATCCGCCTCAGCAACACCACCCGCGACGGCCAGGAGGCGGTGCTGAACTTCTACGAACCGGGCAGCTGGCTGGGCGAGGTGTCGATGCTCGACCACAGCACGCGCCTGCACGACGCCCATGCCCACGAGCCCTCCCAGGTGCTGCACATCAGCCCGCTGGCCCTGGGCGAGCTGTGCGACCGCCACCCGGCGCTGGTGCGCATGCTGCTGGACCTGGAGGTTTCCCGCCTGCGCGCCATGCTGGTGGCCTTCGCCGCCTTTTCCACGCAGTCGCTGGAGCAGCGCCTGGCCGGGCGCCTGCTGGGCCTGAGCGAATCCTTCGGGGCGAAGGAGGAGGAGGGGGTGAGCCTGGACCTGCGGCTATCCCAGGAGTCCATGGCGCAGCTCATCGGCGCCACCCGCCAGCGTGTCAACCAGGTGCTCAAGCAGTGGGAGCAGCAGGGCCTGATCCGGCAGCGCTACGGGCAACTGCTGCTGCTGCGCCCGGATGTGCTGCAGACCCTGGCCCAGGAGCGGCCGGCCCGCTAGCCGGGCGGCCCTAGGGGCCCGCTGGCGGCTGGCCCGCGGCCTGCAGCTCGGCGCGTCGCTCGTGGGCGCGCTCGATCAGGTAGGCGCGGATCTGCTCCACCTGCTCCGGCGTCAGCCGGCCGGCGAACGGCGGCATGCCCCGGCCGGCCCGCGCGCCGGCGACGATGCCCTGGAAGTCCTCGTGCGTCTGCGCCGTCATGTAGCGCAGGTCGGGAATGACGTTCGCGCTGAAGGCGCCCAGGCCGTGGCACACCCCGCAGTGCTCGCGGAACAGCTGGTCGCCGGCCGCCGCCGTGGCCGCGTCGGCGGTCATCGGCGGTGGCTCGGGCAGCCGTATGGCGCGCCGCCTGACCTGGGGCATGGGCGCGGTGCCGCCGAGCCTGAAGGTGAACACCCGGGCGTCGGGCACGGTGCGCGTGCGTTCGGACAGGGCGCCGAAGGTGATCGGGTAGGAGCCGCCCCAGCCGCTGCTGAAGGTCACGTACTGCTCGCCGTCCACGCTGTAGGTGACAGGCGCGGCCACCACGCCGCTGCTGACCTCGCGCTGCCACAGCAGCTTGCCGCTGTCGGCCGCGTAGGCCAGCAGGCGGCCATCGTGGGTGCCCTGGAACACCAGGTTGCCGGCGGTGGCCAGGGTGCCGCCGTTGGCGATCTGCGCGTAGGGCACCGACCAGGCTTCCCGCTGCCGCACGGGGTCCCAGGCCTGCAGCTTGCCGGTGTAGATCCGTGCGAATTCGTCGATGCTCCTGCTGTCCCTGGGCATCGGCGGGAACTCCAGGCCGGTGTTCCACCGGCCCTTGGCGGGCGTATCCAGCTTCGCCTTCGGGTGATGGATGTCGGCCGTCGATTGCGTGGGGATGTAGACCAGGCCGGTCTTCGGGCTGTAGCTCATCGGCTGCCAGTTGTGCCCGCCCTGGGAACCGGGGAACACCAGCTTGGCCTCGCCCTTGCTCCAGTAGTCGGCCGCCTCCAGGTCGATGATCGGCCGGCCGCTGTCCTTGTCCACGCCCTTGGCCCAGTTGACCCTGGGGGCGTACTGGGCGGCCGAGAGCAGCTTGCCCGTGGCCGCGTCCAGCACGTAGAAGAAGCCGTTCTTCGGCGCCTGCATCACCACCTTGCGCGGCTTGCCGTCGATGGGCAGGGTGGCGACGACGATGTGCTGCGTGGCGGTGTAGTCCCAGGCGTCGCCCGGCGTGGTCTGGTAGTGCCAGACGTAGCGCCCGCTGTCGGGGCGGACCGCGACGATGGAGGAAAGGAACAGGTTGTCGCCCTTGCCCTGGGAGCGCTGGCCGTAGTTCCAGAAGGCGCCGTTGCCGACGCCGAGGTAGAGCAGGTCGAGCTCGGCGTCGTAGGCCATCGAGTCCCACACGGTGCCGCCGCCGCCCTGTTTCCAGTACTGGTCGCCGAACCAGGTCTTGCGGATCATGCCGATGGTGTCGGTCTCGTCGCCCTTGGCCGGGTCGCCCGGCACGGTGAAGAAGCGCCAGGCCTGCGCGCCGGTCTCGGCATCGTAGGCGGTGACGTAGCCGCGCACGCCGAACTCGCCGCCGCCGTTGCCGATCACCACCTTGCCCTTGATGATGCGCGGGGCGCCGGTGATGGTGTAGTTGCGAGCGTGGTCGAGCACGGTGTCCACCGACCACAGGCGTTGCCCGTCGCGGGCGTCCAGGGCTTCCAGCCGGCCGTCGTACACGCCCACGTAGACCTTGCCGTTCCACACCGCCACGCCGCGGTTGGCCGCGTCGCAGCAACCCGAACCCTGGATGCCGCGATAGACCCCGGGGTCGTACTTCCACAGCAGCTCGCCGGTGCGCGCGTCCAGCGCGTGGACGATGCTGTAGGCGCTGGTGGTGTACATCACGCCGTCCACCACCAGGGGCGTGGCCTCGATGACGCGGTCCAGCCCGAAGCCGTAGTCCCAGGCCAGGCCGAGCCGCCCCACGTTCCCCTCGTTGACCTGCTCCAGCGGCGAATAGCGCTGCTCGCCGTAGGTGCGGCCGGTGCTCATCCAGTTGCCGGGCTCGCTGTCGGCGGCGTTCAGGCGCCGGGCGTCGACCGCCGCCGGGCCGGCCGACCAGGCCAGCGGCGCCGCGAGCAGCAGGAGCGCCGCCCCGGTATTCCAAGGTGCTTTCATGATTCGTTCCCTCATGGCGCCGCCAGCGGCGGCTCGTTTCGGGCGAGGCTCGGGTGCAGGACGGTGCCCCGGCGGCAGGCCGCCGCCGGGGCCGGCCGTCAGGCGTGACGCGCAGCGCGGGTCAGGGTTCGAGCCCCAGCGCGGCCGCCACCTGCGGGTAGGCCACCGTGTCGATCAGCTGGCGCGTGGCGGCGCCGTAGGGTGGCGTGATCAGCTCGAAGCTGCCGCCCGCGCGGCGCTCGTAGAAACCGCGCGGGTTGGAGAACTCGCGAAAGCCTTCCTCGCCGTGGTGCCGGCCCATGCCGCTGGCGCCCACCCCGCCGAAGCCCATGGAGGCCAGCGCGCCCTGCATCACGGCGATGTTGAAGCACACGCCGCCGGAGCGGGTGCGCGTGGCGATCGCCTGGCGCAGCGCCGGGTCGTCGCTGAACAGGTAGATGCCCAGCGGCGCATCGCCCCGGTTGATGCGCGCGACCAGGTCGTCGGTGTCCCTGTAGGTCTGCACCGGCAGGATCGGGCCGAAGATTTCCTCGCGCACCACCTGGGCGTCGTCGCGCGGGTTGACCACGATGTGGAAGGGCATGTCGCGGGCGCCGACATCCATCTCGCGGCCGATGCGGATCACCCGGTCGCTCTTGCCCTGCGCATCCTCCAGCAGGCGTTGCAGGCGCTCGACGTGGCGCGGGCTGATGATGCCGCTGGCGCTGCTGGCGCCGTTGTCGTGGCCGAAGCTGTGCTGCATCACTTCGCTTAGGGCCTTCACGAAGTCCTGCAGCCCGTCCTCGGGCACCAGCAGGTGGTCGACGGTGATGCACAGCTGGCCGCGCTTGATGGCCTTGATGCCGGCGATGGTCGCCAGCGTCTGCGCGTCGCCGAGCTTGTCGCGGCCGACGATGGTGGGGTTGCGCCCGCCCAGTTCGAGGGTGACCGGCACCAGGTTCTCGGCGCAGCGCTTCATGATCTCGCGCCCCACCGCCGTGCCGCCGGTGAACAACAGGTGGTCCCAGGGCAGCGTGGCGCAGTGCCGGGCCAGTTCCAGGTCGCCGTTGACCACGGCGACCTCGTCCTCGGCGAAGTAGGCCGCGAACATTTCCTGCAGCAGGGCGCCGCTGTGGGGCGTGAGGTCCGAGGGCTTGAGGATCACCCGGTTGCCGGCGCCCAGCATGTCGACGAGCGGGCCGATGCCGACGTCGAACGGGAAGTTCCATGCCGCCATGTTGCAGACCACGCCCTTGGGGCTGTACTGCACGTAGGCCAGCGACTCGCCCTGGGTGGCGGGGTCGACGGGCTTGGCGATGGGCTTCATCCATTCATGGACGTGGGCGCAGTCGAAGCGCACGCGCTCGATCATCGGCAGGATTTCGGTGAGGTCCGCCGCCGCGCCCGGATGGCTGCCGAAGTCCGCCGCCAGCGCCTCGTGGATCCTGGCGCGGTACTGGTACAGCATCGGCACGATGCGCGACATGCGCTCGATGCGCGTCTCGGCGCTGGGGAACATGTCCTGGGCGAAGGCCGCCTTCTGCAGCGCGAACAGGCGCTCCAGGCGCTGGATGGGGGTTTGCGTGTTCATGATGGGTCTCCAGTGGGTAGCCGCGCGTCCCGCCCTGGATGGAGCGGGCCGTGCGGGAGGGCGCTGGCCCCCGGCCAGGGGCACGGGGGCAGCAAGATGCTCGGGCCGACGGCCTCGATGTCGGTATGGCCGCAGAAGGCCATGCTCAGGCTCAGTTCGTTGTGGATGATCTCCAGCGCGCGGCTCACGCCGGCCTCGCCGAGCGCCCCCAGGCCGTAGACGAAGGCGCGCCCCAGCAGGCAGCCGCGCGCGCCCAGGGCGCGGGCGCGGAGCACGTCCTGGCCGCTGCGGATGCCGCCGTCCATCCAGACTTCGGTCTGGGCGCCGACCGCGTCGACTATCGGCGGCAGCGCGCGGATGCTCGACTGGGTGCCGTCGAGCTGGCGTCCGCCGTGGTTGCTGACCACGATGGCGTCGGCGCCGTGGGCCACGGCGCTGCGGGCGTCGTCCACGTCCTGGATGCCCTTGAGCAGCAGCGGGCCATCCCACCAGCGGCGGATTTCGGCGACGTCGGCCCAGTTCAGCGACGGGTCGAGTTCGCCGCCGCGCCAGCGCGCCATGTCGGCCATGCTGTCGATGCCGGGGGCGTGGCCGACCACGTTGCCGAACGCCCGCCGCGGCGTGCCGGCCATGCCCAGCGCCCAGCGCGGGTGCCTGGCCACGTCGAGCAACTGGCGCAGGTTCATGCGCGAGGGATCGGTCAGGCCGTTCTTCAGGTCCTTGTGGCGCTGGCCCACCAGCGACAGGTCCAGGGTCAGCACCAGCGCCGTGCAGCCGGCCGCCTTGGCGCGCTCGACCAGGCGCCGGGCGAAGGCGCGGTCGCGCATCACGTAGAGCTGGAACCAGAAGCCGGGGCCGGCGTGCTCGGCCACGTCCTCGATGGAGCAGATGGCCATGGTGGACAGCGTGAAGGGGATGCCGAAGGTCCGCGCCGCACGGGCCGCGAGGATTTCGCCGTCGGCATGCTGCATGCCCAGCGCGCCCACCGGGGCGAGCGCGACCGGCATGGACAGGCGCTGGCCGAGCAGCGTGGTGGCGGTGCTGCGCCGGTCGATGTCGATGGCCACGCGCTGGCGCAGCAGCAACTGCCGCAGGTCGGCCTCGTTGGCGCGGTAGGTGCTCTCGGTCCACGAGCCCGAGTCGGCGTAGTCGTAGAACATGCGCGGCACGCGGCGCTGCGCCAGGGCCCGCAGGTCCTCGATGCAGGTGATGCAGGTCATGGCGCACCGCCATCGAGCAGCTTGCCCGGGTTGAGGATGCCGGCGGGGTCCAGCGTGCGCTTGATCGCGCCCATCAGCGCGCGTTCCGGCGGGCTGCGGGTGATCGACAGCCAGGGTTTCTTCTCCAGCCCTATGCCGTGCTCGGCCGACACCGAGCCGCCGCGGGCCCGCAGTTCCGCGTAGACCAGCGCCTCGATGCGCGGCTTGAGCCGCGCCAGGTCGGCGTGGGGCAGGGTGACGACCAGGTGCAGGTTGCCGTCGCCCAGGTGGCCGAACACGTAGAGCCGGTGCGCCCGGGTTTCCGCGAGCAACAGCTGCTGCACCTGGCGCACGTAGCCGTCCATCGCGGCGATCGGCAGCGAGATGTCGAAGCCCAGCGGCGTGCCGTGCCGCATCACCTGCTCCACGTCGTCGCGCAGCGCCCAGAAGGCCTGCGCGTCGGCATCGGAGCGGGCGAGCACCGCGTCGCTCAGCAGCCCTTGCGCCAGGGCCGCCTCGAGCGCGGCCTCGAAGCGCTGGCCATCGGCTTCGCGGTGGGCTCCCTGGGCCTCGACCAGCACGTAGAAGGGATGTTCCTGGCCCAGCGGCGGCAGGCTCCTGGCCGGCGGCGTGGTCACCAGCCGGTAGAAGGACTGCCACATCACCTCGAACGACGACAGCGCGCCGCCCAGCGCGCGGTCCAGGTGGCGCAGCAGGCCGGCCACGGCGTCGAAGTCCGGCGCCGCCAGCAGCGTGGTGTGAGTGGCCAGCGGCTTCTCGCGCAGGCGCAGCACCAGGCGGGTGATCACCCCCAGGGTGCCTTCGCTGCCGATGAACAGCTGCTTGAGGTCGTAGCCGGTGTTGTTCTTGATCAGCGGGTGCAGGGCGGACACCACGGTGCCGTCGGCCAGCACGGCCTCCAGCCCCAGCACCATGTCGCGGGTCATGCCGTAGCGCAGCACGCGGGTGCCGCCGGCGTTGGTGGCAGCGGTGCCGCCCAGCGTGGCGCTGCCGCGCGCGCCCAGGTCCAGCGGATAGACCAGGCCCTGTGCCTCCACGGCTTCCTGCAGGGCCTGCAGGGTGACGCCGGCCTGCACGGTGGCGGTGCGCTGTTGCGGGTCGATGGCCTCGATGGCGCGCATGCGCTCCAGCGACAGGATGATCTCGCCGGGCCCGGCATCGGCGCCGCGCACCAGGCCGGTCAGGCCACCCTGGGGCACCACCGGCAGGCGTCGCTGGTGGCACCAGCGCAGCACGGCGGCGACTTCCCCGGTGCCGGCCGGGCGCACCAGCGCCCGCGCCCGCAGGTTGTCGGCGCGCAAGGCGCCTGCTGAACGGCTGGCGAGATCGGCCGCGCAGAGCACGCCGTTGTCGCCGACGATGGCGCGCAGCGCCTCGACGATGGGGTCCATATGCAATCCTCTGCTAGCGGGGAGCGGCTGGCGCTCGGGCGATGTCGCGCAGCGAGGCCTCGAGCTGCGCGCGTTCCTTTTCCACCTGCTCGACGTGGCGCTGGCGCACGTGGCCATAGCCTCGGATCTTCTCCGGCAGCGAGGCCAGGGCGACCGCGGCGTCGAGGTTGCCGGCGTCGAGCCTGGCGATCAGCCCGTCGATCTCCCGCTCGTACTCGGCCAGCAGGCGCAACGCCAGCCGGCGTTCGGCGCCGTTGCGGAAGGGGTCGAGGAGGGTGCCGCGCAGGCCCTTGCAGTGCTTGAGCAGGCCGAAGGCCTTCAGCAGCCAGGGCCCGACTTCCTTCTTGTACGGCTTGCCGTCCTTGTCCAGGCCGCCGAAGGGCCAGGCGCCGAGGTTGAAGTGGACCTTGTAGTCACCTTCGAACACCGCATCGAGTTCCTGCCTGAAGCTGTCGGATGCGTACAGGCGCGCGACCTCGTATTCGTCCTTGATCGCCAGCAGCTTGAAGTAGTAGCGCGCCACCGCCGTGCTGAAGCGCTCGCCCAGGTTGCGCTCGCGCTCGGCGGTGCGGGCCCGGTCCACCAGTGCCTTGTAGCGGCGGGCATAGGCCTGGTTCTGGTAGTCGGCCAGGTAGGCCATGGAGCGCTGGACGATGGCTTCGAGCGACATGTCGATGCGTGGCGCGGGCGCAACCGGGCTGCCGGCGCAGGCGGCCTTTTCCACCGCCTGCAGGTCGACCGCCGCGCGGCGGCCCCAGAGGAAGCTCGCCTTGTTGAAGTCGACCTGCACGGCGTTGAGTTCCAGCGCGCGCATGATGGCCGCGTGGGACAGCGGCACGCTGCCCAGCTGCCAGGCCGCGCCGAGCATGAACATGTTGGCGGCGATGCTGTCGCCCATCAGCTGCGCGGCGATGCGCAGGCCTTCCATGGCGAGCAGTTGGCCGTCGCCACAGCGCTGGCGGATGCGTTCGAGCAGCGCGCCGGCATCCATCTGCCAGTCGGGGTTGCGCGCGAAGTCGCTGGTGGGCACCAGGTCGCTCGCCACTATCACCCGCGTGCGGCCCGGGCGTATGCGCAGCAGCGCCTCGTCGCCGGCGGTCACCACCAGGTCGCAGCCCACTATGGTGTCGGCCTCGGCGGTGGCGATGCGGGTGGCATGCAGCCGCTGCGCATCGGTGGCGATGCGCACGTGGGACATCACGGCGCCGTACTTCTGCGCCAGCCCCGTGACATCCAGCACCGAGACCGCCAGTCCCTCGATGTGCGCGGCCATGCCGAGCACCTGGCCGATGGTGACCACGCCGGTGCCGCCGACGCCGGTGATCAGCAGCGAGAAATCACCGGTGAGCGCCGGCAGCGCCGGGTCCGGGATGGCCGGGAAGTCCGCCGCGCCCACGCCCGAGGTCCTGGCCTTGCGCAGCTTGCCGCCGCGCACGGTGACGAAGCTCGGGCAGAAGCCCTCGACGCAGGAGTAGTCCTTGTTGCACGAGCTCTGGTTGATCCTGCGCTTGCGCCCGAACGGGGTTTCCAGCGGTTCGATGGACAGGCAGTTGGAGGCCCGGGAGCAGTCGCCGCAGCCCTCGCACACGGCCGCGTTGATGAAGCTGCGCTGGTCCGGGTCGGCCCACTTGCCGCGCTTGCGCAGGCGCCGGCGCTCGGTGGCGCAGGGCTGGTCGTAGACGATCACCGACACCCCTTCGATGCCGCGGCAGCGCAGCATCACCGCGTCGAGCTCGGTGCGCGGCAGCAGCGGCACGCCGGCCGGCAGGCTGCCGGCGGGGTGCTTGGCCAGGTCGTCGGTCAGCACGAAGATGTGCCGGACGCCCTCGGCCATCAGCTCGGTGACCACCTGCGGCACCGACAGCTCGCCGTCGATGGGCTGGCCGCCGGTCATGGAGACGAAGCCGTTGAACAGCACCTTGTAGGTCATGTTGGCCTTAGCCGCGATGGCCTGGCGGATGGCCAGGAAGCCCGAGTGGAAGTAGGTGCCGTCGCCGATGTTGACGAATACGTGCTGTTCCCCGGTGAAGCGGTGCTGGCCGAGCCAGTGCATGCCTTCGCCGCCCATCTGGGTGAACATCGGCGGCGTCTTGATGGGGTCGTGCAGCACGGCCATGGCGTGGCAGCCGATGCCGACCATGGCCCGCGAGCCGTCGGGCACCTGGGTCGAGCGGTTGTGCGGGCAGCCCGAGCAGAAGCCGGGGTTGCGGTTGGGCGCGGCCGGGTCGGGCAGGCCCGGCAGCTTGTGGGTGGCCGGCGGCAGCGCCATCTCGGGAAGGTCGGGGTGCAGCGTGCGCAGCCGGGCGTGGATGGCGTGCATGATCTGCGTCGGCGACAGCTCGCCCCAGCCCTGCAGCACCGCCTCGCCATGCCCGGGCGCGAAGGCCTGGGCCGCCTCGTACTTGCCGGCCACGCGCGGGTGGTTGGGCAGCGCCAGGTCGTAGAGGATGCCCTTGACCTGGTCTTCGAGGATGCCGCGCTTTTCCTCGACCACCAGGATGGCGTCCAGCCCGTCGGCGAATTCGCGCACGAACTGCGGGTCCAGCGGCCAGATCAGCCCGGCCTTGCCGATGCGCAGGCCCAGTTCGCGCTGGCGCGCCTCGTCCAGGCCCATCCCGGCCAGGGCCTGCAGCACGTCCTGGTACGACTTGCCGGCCGACAGCACGCCGAGCCGGGCGCCGGGCACCTCCTGCAGCAGGTGGTTGAGCCGGTTGGCGCGGGCGTAGGCCACGGCCGCCGGCAACCGGTGGTTGACCAGGCGTTCCTCGCCCATCAGCGGGATGTCGAAGGTGCGGATGTTCAGGCCCTGGGGCCCCAGGTGCGGGGCGACCTGCAGCTCGGGCAGGACGATGCGCGGCGAGTCGGGGCCGACGCGCACCGAGCCGCCGCCCTCGACCACGTCGTTGTGCACCTTGAAACCCACGGCGCAGCCGCAGAAGCGGCTCATGGCGAAGCCATGCAGGCCCAGGTCGAGCAGCTCCTGGGTGTTGCACGGGTAGAGTATCGGCAGGCCGGCGGCGATGAAGATCGGGTCGGAGAAGTTGATCACCGACGAGGACTTGACGCCGTGGTCGTCGCCGGCGATGGCCAGCACGCCGCCGTGCCTGTTGGTGCCCGCGCTGCCCAGGTGGCGCAGGGCGTCGGCGCTGCGGTCGGTGCCCGGGCCCTTGCCGTACCAGATGCCGAACACCCCGTCCACCTTCGAGCCGGGCAGCAGGCCCACGTACTGCGAGCCCCAGACCGCGGTGGCCGCCAGGTCCTCGTTGACCCCCGGCATGAAGTGGATGTCGTTGGCTTCCAGGCGTGCCTGCTGGGCCCACAGCTCCATGTCGTAGCGGCCCAGCGGCGAGCCGCGGTAGCCGGAGATGAAGCCGCCGGTGTTCAGGCCCGCGGCCTGGTCGCGCCAGCGCTGCTGCAATGGCAGGCGGGCCAGGGCCTGGGTGCCGGTGAGGTAGATCCAGCCTTCCCGGGTTTCGAACTTGTCGTCGAGCGTGACGCTCTGGTGGGGTCGAGGGGCGTTCATCAGGACTCCTGCTTATTCTTGTTCTGTCGCTTCCCTTTCGTTTCGGTGCTGCCGTGGCCGCTGCGAAGGCGTTCGCGCGGCGCCGGCTCACGTCAGGATCACGGAAGATGGTGGAGCGGGATGCCGTGGGGGACTGTCCGGGATTTGCGCTGCGAAGGTGCGGAAGAGGCAGGCGTGGCTACCCCTTTCGGGGTATCGGGAAGGCCGCTCCAGGGGGCCGCTGGCCAACCCCCTGGACGCTGGGCGATCGGTGCGCCGCCGCCCGGCGGGCAGGGGCGAGGTGGCGGGGCCTCAGCTGCCCTTGTGTTCCTGCCAGCGCTTGCGCGCGCGCAGGTAGGCGGCGCTGTCGGCGTAGCCCAGGTGCTCGGCGATCTGCTCGCGGCCCAGGCCCTGCAACTCCAGGTACTGCTCCTGTTCCAGGCGCACCGCGGCCAGCACCTGGCGGTAGCCCAGGTCCTGTTCCTGCAGGTGCCGGCGCAGGGTACGCGGGGTCAGGTGCAGGGCCGCGGCGGCGCTTTCCAGGCTGGGCGGTATGCCGCTTTCCAGCTCGTGGCGGATGTGCTGCGCGACCCTGGCGGCGGGCCCGCTGAACTGCTGCAGGCGCGCCAGGCGCTGTTCCAGGCCGCTGACGATCAGCTCCGCCACCACCGGGTGGTGGCCGCGCATGGGGA
The DNA here is from genome assembly GCF_900187975.1 of Pseudomonas delhiensis. Classification (GTDB taxonomy): domain Bacteria; phylum Pseudomonadota; class Gammaproteobacteria; order Pseudomonadales; family Pseudomonadaceae; genus Pseudomonas; species Pseudomonas delhiensis. The sequence goes on from NZ_FZPC01000034.1 coordinate 28,849, forward strand.
TGTCGAGCACGCGCCTGTCGAACACCAGGCGGCTGTGCTCGCTGGCGAAGCGCAGGTGGGGCCCGAACCACTCGCGGTACTCGGCGTGGTAGGGCGGCCGCGGGTAGTCGAACTCGGCGCGTAGCGGCAGCACCGGCTCCACGCAGCCTTCGCGCAGCTGCGTCATGGTCATCGCCAGGGCGTGCTCGCAGTAGGGCCGGCGCAGGCGTTCGGAGCCCTCGATGCGCACTTCGAGGATCAGTTGGCCGTCTTCCTCGCTGATGTGCAGGCGGTCCAGGTCAGAGCCCAGCCGGGCGAAACGCTGCCAGTGGCGCAGGGCCTCGCCGACGGTGGCGCTGCACAGGGCGAGGTGGACCAGCACGAAGCGGTCGCCGGGGGCGAACTGGCCGAACAGGTGCAGGCCGATGGCCGGGTCGATGCGGGCCGCGCGCTCCCACAGCTGTTCCAGCCCGGGCAGGTCGAATTCCAGCACGTCGCATTGCTCGCCGAGAAAGCGCGCCAGCACCCGGCCCATGGCGCCGCGGTGGCGTTTGCAGACGGCAGCGCTGGCCACTTTTGTCTGATTTTTGTCCCTTTCGGACATGTCTCGTCTGGCCCCTGTTGCCGTTTCATGTGCCCGACAGAGCCGTGCCAAGGCGCGGCGCCGTCGATCGCCCGATCATATAACGAGAACCACGCAATGACCGAGATGCCTACTCGCCCGCAACAGGGGGCCGCGCCCTCGTCCCCGGCCAGGCGCCGCCGCCCGCTGGTGCGGGCGCTGCTGGGCCTGGCGCTGTCCGCGCTGCTGCCCGCGCTGCCGGCGGCCGCGGCGGACAAGCCGAACATCGTGGTGATATTCGGCGACGACATCGGCCTGTGGAACCTCAGCGCCTACAGCCGCGGCGCCATGGGCTACCGCACGCCGAACATCGACAGCATCGCCAAGGGCGGCGCCATCTTCAGCGACCACTACGCCCAGCCCAGCTGCACCGCCGGGCGCGCGGCCTTCATCACCGGCCAGCTGCCGATCCGCTCGGGGATGACCACCGTCGGCCAGCCCGGCGGCATGCTCGGCCTGAAGCCGCAGACCGTGACCCTGGCCGAGGTGCTCAAGCCCCAGGGCTACACCAGCGGCCAGTTCGGCAAGAACCACCTGGGCGACCGCAACGAGCACCTGCCGACGGTGCACGGCTTCGACGAGTTCTTCGGCAACCTCTACCACCTCAACACCGAGGAAGAGCCGGAGGACATCGACTACCCCGCCGACCCCGACTTCAAGAAGCGCTATGGCCCGCGCGGCGTGCTGCACTGCTTCGCCACCGGCGCCGAGCAGCCCGGCGACGACCCGCGCTTCGGCAAGTGGGGCCGGCAGCGCTGCGAGGACACCGGCCCGCTGACGCGCAAGCGCATGGAGACCGTCGACCAGGAGCTGATCCAGGCCTCGTTCAGGTTCATGGACAAGGCCGTGGCCGAGAAGAAGCCATTCTTCGCCTGGATCAACACCACGCGCATGCACGTGTTCACCCACACGCCCGATAAATACCTGCAGCAGTGCAAGCAGTTCACCAGCGGCGAGGACGAGCACTGCGCCGGCATGCTGCAGCACGACGAGGACGTCGGCAGCGTGCTGAAGAAGCTCGACGACCTGGGCATCGCCGACGACACCATCGTCATCTACACCACCGACAACGGCCCGGAGCACGAGACCTATCCCTTCGGCGCCACCACGCCGTACCGCAGCACCAAGATGACCACCTGGGAAGGCGGCGTGCGCGTGCCGATGATGGTCCGCTGGCCGGGGCACATCCCGGCGGGCGAGGAGCTCAACGGCATCCAGTCCCACGAGGACCTGTTCACCACCCTGGCGGTGGCCGCCGGCGCCACCGACGTGCGCGAGCGCCTGGCCAAGGGCGACGACTTCGGCACCGGCGTGGTGAAGAAGAACTACATCGACGGCGTCGACAACCTGGCCTACTGGGAAGGCAAGGCCGGGCAGTCGGCGCGCCACGAAATCTTCTACTACGCCGAGAGCCGCCTGCAGGCCGTGCGCCTGAACCAGTGGAAGGCCCACTTCTACACCCGCGACGGCTACTACGGCGCCACCACCACCCTGGAGATGCCCTGGCTGTTCAACATCCGCCAGGACCCCTTCGAGAGCTACGAACAGGCGCCGGGCCCGCGCGCCAACCTGATGCAGAAGAAGAGCTACGTGTTCCACCAGATGACCGACGCGATAGTCGCGCACCTGCGGACCTTCAAGGACTTCCCGCCGGCGCAGAAGGGCGTGTCGCTGAGCTTCGACCAGCTCAAGGAACAGATCCTCAGACAGGCCGAGAAGTGAACCCTGCGGCGGCCGGACGCCCGGCCGCCGCATCCCCCGCGCGCCCGCCGCGCCCAGAACAACAAGATTGGAGTTTCCCGATGAGTCAGCTCAGCCCCGCCGCGATGCAGGTCTTCGCCGCCATGCAGAACGCCCCCGTGGTGTCCCGCGACCATGCCCGCGAGGCGATCCTGCTGCTGGAGGACGACCTGCCCTGGGTCAGCCTGCCCGACGGTTCCACCATCCAGCTGCTGCACGTGGACCTGAACCAGAACCTGTGGATCAACCGCACCCGCATGAACCCCGGCTTCGGCGTCGACACCCACTACCACACCGGCCCGGTGTTCGCGGTCACCCTGCAGGGCGAATGGTTCTACCGGGAATACCCGGACAAGGTGAACAAGGCCGGCTCCTACCTCTACGAGCCGGCGCACTCGCTGCACACCCTGTGCGTGGCCGAGGACGCCACCGAGGTCGCCGACGTCTGGTTCGCCATCTTCGGCAGCAACGTCGACATCGACGAGAAGGGCGACGTGGTACGCATCCTCGACGCCAAGACGGCCCTGACCGTCTACCGCGCCCTGTGCGCGGCCGAGGGCAAGAGCTGCGACAAGCTGATCGTCCTCGGTGAGTGACATGGCAGCGCTGAACAGTGCGTTCGTGACCGGCGCCGGCGGCTTCATCGGCCGCCACCTGGTGCGCCGGCTGCTGGCCGAGCAGGTCGCCGTGGTCGCCCTGATGATGCCGGGCGAGCCGGTGCCGGCGGAGTGGGGCGACAGGGTGCGGGTGGTGGTCGGCGACGTGCGCCGGCTGCTGGCGCTGCGCGAGCAGATCGGGCCGGTGGATGCCGTCTTCCACCTGGCCGCGGTGGTCAGCGATTGGGGTAGCACCCAGTCCCACGTGGAGGTGACCGTCAAGGGCACCGAGCATGCCATCGAGCTGGCCCTGGGCTGGGGCGCGCACTTCGTGGTGACCACCAGCGTCTGCGCCTTCGCCAGCGCCCTGGCCAGGGGCCGGCTGGACGAGGACAGCCCGGTGGGCGTGCCCTCGTCGGCCTACGAGTTCTGCAAGCAGGAGCAGGAGCGCGTCACCCGCGAGGGCGTCAGGCGCGGGCTCAAGGCCACCATCGTGCGGCCGGCCAACGTCTTCGGCGTCGGCAGCCTGCCCTGGGTGAATTCGCTGGTGCAGGTGCTGCGCGAAGGCGCGCCCTGCCTGCTGGGCTCCGGCAAGTGGGACGCCGGCCTGGTGCACGTCGACAACCTGGTGGAGATCCTGCTCGCTTGCGCGCGCTCGGAGTACGTGCACGGCGAGGTGTTCATCGCCGCCGACGGCTTCGGCGTGACCTGGAAGACCTACCTGGAGGCCCTGGCCAGGGCCGCCGGCACGCCGCCGCCGAAAAGCCTGCCGAACTGGCTGGCGCGCTTCATGGCCAGCGCCCTGGAATGGTGGGGGCACCTGCGCAAGCAGGCGCAGCGCCCGCACCTGACGCGCCAGACCTTCCGCCTGATGGGCGGGCCCAACGAGTTCGCCACCGACAAGGCCAGGCGCCTGCTGGGCTACCGGCCGCCGGTGAGCTTCGAGGCGGCCATGGCCGAGCTGGCCGAACACTTCCGCACACAGCAACAGGCGCCGGCGGGCGCCGCAAGCGCAACGGCAAGGCTGGAGAGTCGAGCATGAGCCAGTGGATCCACGGCGCCCCGCGGGTCGCCTTCGTCTCCGGCGCCGGCAGCGGCATCGGCCTGCAGATCGCCAAGGCCCTGGCGGCTGACGGCGCGAGCCTGGCGCTGTTCGACCTGCGCCTGGAGCCGCGGGTGCTCGATGAGCTGCGCGCCCTGTGCCGGCAGCCGCAGCAGCGGGTGGAGGCGTTCGTCGTCGACATCACCCAGGCCGTGGAGGTCGACACGGCGGTGGAGGCCGCCGTGGCCAGGCTGGGCGTGCCGGACTTCGCCTTCAACTCGGCGGGCATCCTGCGCACCGCGCTGTTCACCGAACTGCCGGCGGAGACCTTCGAGCTGGTAGTGCGCATCAACCTGATCGGCAGCCGCAACTTCGCCGCCGGCGTGCTGCGGCACATGCCCCGCGGCGGCCACCTGGTGCTGGTGGCTTCGCTGGCCGGGATCATCGGCGGCTACACCCAGGCCGCCTACAGCGCCTCCAAGTTCGGCGTGGTGGGCCTGGCCGAGGTCCTGCGCCTGGAGCAGAAGCCGCGCGGCATCGACGTGTCGGTGGTGTGCCCCGGGGAGATCGCCACGCCCCTGCTGACCTACGAGCGCCAGCATGGCAGCAAGGTCACCGAGGCGCTCAATGCCACCGCCGGGGTGCTGACGGTGGAGGAGGCGGTGGCCGGCATCCTCGATGGCCTGCGCCGGCGCCAGTTCATGATCACTCCGGGCCTGCGGGCCAGGCTGCTGCGGGCCATGGCGCGCAAGACCAGCGGCCTGCTGCGCTGGATCACCGACCAGACCCTCGCCAAGGCGCTGCGCGCCGAGCGCCGCTGAACCCGCGCCGGCCGAGGCGGGAGTCGCGGCCGGCAAACCGACAGGCATTTGCATGGGAGACCCGTATGCCACGTAGAACACTGATGATGCCGTTGCTGCTGGCGATGGCGCTGCAGGGCCAGGCCGCGGAGTCGGCCACGGCGGAGCCGGTCGGCGGGCAGCCCGCCGCGGGGGCGCGGCCCTCGGTGAGCGACTTCGACTACCAGGTGAAGTACCAGCGCGCCTTCGAGGCGGTGCTCTGGTCGCTGCCCTCGGTGCAGGCCCAGAGCGGCCGCGAGGCCACCCTCGGTGGCCTGGGCGCCAGGGACAACGACATAGTCGCCATGTCCGGCCCGGCCACGCCCAGGTTCGAGACCTGGACCGCCAACAGCTCCACGCCCTACGTCTTCGCCTACTCGGACCTGGCGCGCGAGCCGGTGGTGCTGGAGGTGCCGCCGGCAGGGCCCGACGGCAGCCTCTACGGCCAGGTGACGGACGCCTGGCAGATGACCATCGCCGACATCGGGCCTTCGGGCATCGACGCCGGCAAGGGCGGCAAGCTGCTGCTCACCGGCCCCGACTTCAAGGGCACGGTGCCGGCCGGCTACCGCCAGGTGGTGTCGCCGACCCGGCGGATCGTCTTCGCCTTCCGCTCGGTGCGCGCGCCGGGCAAGAGCGCCGCGGACGCCTATGCCTACTCGAAGCGCCTGAAGATGTACTACCTGTCGCAGGCGGCCAAGCCACCACAGCAGCGCTTCGTCGACGCCGTGGATCAGCGCTTTTCGTCACTGCTGCCCCAGGACGAGCGCTACTTCCGGCTGCTCCACGACACCATCGCCTACGAGCCGGCGCGCCCCCAGGACAGGCACATGCTCGGCCTGCTGGCTTCGCTGGGCATCGAGCAGGGCAAGCCCTACCAGCCGGACGAGAAGACCCGCCGGGCCATGCGCCAGGCGGTGGTGGATGTCTGGTTCTACCTGCAGCAGCGCTTCGACCAACTGCCCAGGGATTACTACTACTGGCCCGACCGCCAGTACGTGCCGCTGCTGCTGCCCGACGCCAACCGCGGCTTCAGCTTCGAATACCCCGGGCGCATCGACATCGATGGCCGCGCCCTGGCGTTCTTCTGGTGCACCCTGGTGCCCCGGCAGGTGCCCGAGCGGCCCGCGGCCTACTACCTGATGGCCATGGCGGACAACCAGGGGCGGCCGCTGGAGGCGGGAGCCACCTACAAGCTGGTGGTGCCGGCGGACATGCCGGTGAAGCAGTTCTGGTCGCTGACCCTCTACGACCGCGCCACCATGGCCTTCATCTACACCCGGGAGGGGCGCACCACGCTGGACTCCTACGGCCTGGACAAGATGAAGAAGAACGCCGACGGCAGCGTCACCCTCTACGTCGGCCCGCAGGCGCCCAAGGGCCTGGAAGCCAACTGGATTCCCACCGGCGGCAAGCGCCCGCTGCCGGCCCTGCGCTTCTACGGCGCCACCGACGCGCTGTTCGACAAGCGCTTCAAGATGCCCGACTTCGAGCGGCTGGACGAGCCCGCCGCGGCTAGCCTCGGCCAGCCGGGCGTCATACCGGCGGGCCTGGCCATGGGTAGCCACCTGCTGCCATGAGCCACGGCGGGCGCAAGCTCCTGGCCGGCTGCCTGTTGCTGGCGGCCAGCCAGGCGCAGGCCGCGGAGAACGGCGTAGGCTTCTACCTGCTGGGCTCCCGCGGCCCCATGGCCGGCGCGCTGCCGCCGCCGGGGCTGTACCTGCAGAACGACCTCTACCGCTATGCGGGCAGTGCCGGGGCAGCGAAGGACTTCCCCGTCGGCGGCCGGGTGGTGGCCGGCATCCAGCTCGAAACCCGGCTGGCGATGCCGACCCTGCTCTGGTCCACGCCCTGGCAACTGGCGGGCGGCAACCTGGGGCTGTCCTGGAGCCAGCCCCTGGGCGGCCCGGCCCTGGACGTCGACGCCGAACTGACCGGGCCCCATGGCCAGCGCCTGGGCACCGACGTGCACGCCTCGAACTACACCTACGGCGACCCGGTGCTGGCGGCGATGCTCGGCTGGCACCGCGGCAACTTCCACTGGCAGGGCGGGGTGGCGCTGAACGTCCCGGCGGGCGACTACGACGAGGACGCCCTGGCGAACATCGCCTTCCACCGCTGGGGCGCCGACCCCTTCGCCGCGCTGACCTGGTTCGACCCGGCCATCGGCCTGGACCTGTCCGTGGCCGCCGGCGTGACCTTCAACGCCGCCAACCCGGCCACCGACTACCGCAGCGGCAACGAGGCGCACCTGGAATGGAGCGCCGAACAGCACTTCGGCCCGCGCTTTTCCGCCGGCCTGCTCGGCTACCACTACCGCCAGGTCAGCGATGACAGCGGCCGCGGCGCCAGCCTCGGGCCGTTCCGCGGGCGCACGCGGGCCCTGGGCGCGACCCTGGCCTGGAACTTCCCCGGCGCGCGGCCCTGGTCGCTGCGGCTGAAGGCCTTCAAGGAACAGGCGGCCTACAACCGCCTGGAAGGCCACTCGGTGTTCCTCAGCCTGTCCGTCCCCCTGTCTTCCCTGTGATACCTGTCCGGCCCGGCCGGCGGTCATCCATCGTTCCAACCCAGACCAAGGAGTACACGATGAACCGTTCACGTCCGTTCCTTTCCGCACTGGCCCTGGCCGTCGCCCTGGGCGCTGGCCCCAGCCAGGGGGCGGAAGCCTTCGCGGACCCGCAGATCAGCCTGGTGATGAACCCGCAGAAAGTCGCCCAGGCCCAGGAGATCGATGCCTACACCCTGGGGGTGATGGCCTACACCTGGGGCTACCCGCTGGTGCGCCTGGAACGCGTCCTGCGCACCTACACCCAGGTGCCGGCGAACAAGCCGCCGACCAGCTACCGCGCGCCGCTGAACCGCATTGGCTGGGCCACGGCGCTGTCCACCCCGGCGGACAAGGACATGCCCACGGCCAACAACGACACCCTGTACATGAGCGCGGTGGTCAGGTTGAGCGAGCCCTACGTGCTGAGCGTGCCGGACACCGCCGACCGCTACTACGTGATCAACGTCTTCGACATGTACCACGACCTGGAGCACTACATCGGCCGCCGCGCCACCGGCACCGGCGCGGGGCGCTTCGCCCTGGTGCCGCCGGGCTGGCAGGGGACCCTGCCGGAGGGCGTCAAGGCCCTGCCGGTGAGCACCGACAAGCTCTGGCTGTGGGGGCGCCTGCACATCCGCCAGGGCGAGGACCTGGCGCCGGTACTGGCGCTGCAGGAAGGGTTCGACCTGCGCCCGCTGAGCCAGCTGGGCAAGGCCGGCTACCAGGCGCCGAAGGAAGAACTGCCGCCGCTGCCGTCGATCGAGGGCGACGACCTGGGCTTCTTCACGCACCTGGGGTACGCCATGCAGCACAACCGCATCAAGACCGTGGACGCGGCGCTGGTGGGGCAACTGCAGCGCATCGGGCTGAGCGCGGAACACGGCTTCGACCGCTCCAGGCTCACCGCCGAGCAGCTGCGCGGGCTCAAGCGCGCCCTGGCGGACGGCCCGCTGGTGGCCGGCAAGGCCACCATGACCTCCACCGTGCTGCGCAACGGCTGGAACGTGGCCATGGTCAACGAGTTCGGCTACGACTACCCCGGGCGCTCGGTCATGGCCGGCGCCTACCTGGGCGGCAACCTGGCGGAGGAGGCGGTCTACCCGATCCGCTTCACGGACGACCGCGGCAAGCCGCTCGACGGCCAGCACCCGTACCGCCTGACCTTCGCCAAGGCGCCGCCGGTCGGGGCCTTCTGGTCGCTGACGCTCTACAACGCCGGCGACAAGATGCTGGTGGACAACCCCATCGGCCGCTACAAGGTCGGCTCGGACACCCCCGGCCTGCAGGTGGCGGCCGACGGCTCCATCAGCATCCCCATCCAGCACGCCCAGCCCATGGGCGAAGACAAGGCCAACTGGCTGCCGGCGCCCAGGGGCGGGTTCTACCTGCTGCTGCGCCTGTACCAGCCGGACGCCGCGATCCTCGACGGCCGCTACGCGCTGCCGCAGGTGAGCCGCGTCCAGTAGCGGAGCAGGGACCAGGCGATCGGGCAGGGCGGATAACCGGTCGCGGTTATCCGCCGCTGGTCGTGCCACCGGAGCGTCCGGCGTGGCGGATGCCAATCGCGGACGGAGTCTCCTACGTCGGTGCTTCCCGGAGTCGTAGGAGCGGACTCCGTCCGCGATTTGGCGGATAACGCCGTAGGCGTTATGCGCCCTACGGGGAGCCCGGGAGCTTCGTGGGTCCGCACCACACCGAACGGTCCCCTCTCCCGCTTGCGGGGGAGGGTTAGGGAGGGGGCGGAGTCAGGGTTTGGCAGAGGTGCCTGGGCGAAGTCCGTCACCCTCTCCCCAACCCTCTCCCTGAAGGGAGAGGGGGCTGTCCCGAGCAAGCGGATAGCGCAGCGTCAGCCGGCAAACTCGTAGGGCGGATAACCGTTCGCGGTTATCCGCCGTTGGCCGATGCGCCGATACACGACGCAAACGGCGGATAACGCCGTAGGCGTTATGCGCCCTACGGGGAGCCCGGGAGCTTCGTGGTTTCGCATCGCGCCGAACGGTCCCCTCTCCCGCTTGCGGGGGAGGGTTAGGGAGGGGGGGCGGAGTCAGGGTTTGGCAGAGGTGCCTGGGCGAAGTCCGTCCCCTCTCCCCAGCCCTCTCCCTGAAGGGAGAGGGGGCTGTCCCGAGCAAGCGGATAACGCAGCGTCAGCCGGCAAACTCGTAGGGCGGATAACCGTTCGCGTGCGGCGCGCAAAAAAATGGCGACCCGAAGGTCGCCCAAAACCACAGGTGCTGCTGCTCAGCGCACCCCGTCGCTGCGCAAGGCCGCGGGGGTGAATTTGGCGGCGGAGGAGGGCTCGCCGAAGCGGATCCAGCTCTTCTCCTCGTTCATCATGCCGCTGACCGCGTAACGGCCGGAGATCAGGTCGTACAGGCTTTCCAGGGCGTACCAGGGCACCTGCTGCCTGTAGTCCTGGGTCAGCATGGCCTCGCCCACGCGCCACAGCTGGCCGCGGCCGTCGTACTGGTCGGACAGGGCGATGCTCCAGGAGTCCTCGTCGACGTAGAAGCGGCGCTTGGCGTAGATGTGCCGCTCGCCCGGCTTCAGGCTCGCTTCCACCACCCAGACGCGGTGCAGCTCGTAGCGCGCCAGGTCCTGGTTGACGTGGCCGGCCTTGAGGAGGTCCTCGTACTTGTGCTTCGGCGAGGCCAGCTCGTAGTTGTTGTAGGGGATGTAGATTTCCTTCTTGCCCACCAGCTTCCAGTCGTAGCGGTTGGGCGCGCCGTTGTACATGTCCAGGCCGTCGGAGGTGCGCAGGCCGTCGACTTCCGTGGTCGGGCTGTCATAGGCCACCTGCGGGGCGCGGCGCACGCGGCGCTGGCCGGCGTTGTACTGCCAGGCCATGCGCGGTTCCTTCACCTGGTCCAGGGAGTCGTGCACCAGCAGCACGTTGCCGGCCAGGCGTGCCGGCTCGGTGACCCGCGACTTGTAGTAGTACAGGAGGTTTTCCGCGTCCTTGGCGTCCAGGTCGGCCATGCCCTTGGGCACCGCCAGGTCCTCCTCGTAGCGGATGGCGGTGAAGGCGCCGTTGGTCTGCGGCGCTGCGGTGACCGAGGAGCGCAGGATGTTCACGCCGCGGAAGCGGGTGATGTGGTTCCACACCACCTCCAGGCCGTTCTTCGGGATCGGGAAGGCCACCCAGCGGCTGTCGGCGAAGCCCTGCAGGCCGTTGCCGCCTTCCACCAGGCTGGTCTTCAGGGCGCTGGTTTTGGCGGCCTGGTTGATGAATTCCGGGACCACGGTGGTGCGGTGGCTCGGGTAGACGTTCATCTTGTAGTCCGGGTAGCGCTTGAACAGCGCCACCTGGCCCTCGGACAGCTTCGCCTTGTACTGCTCGAGGTTCTGCGCGGTGATGGTGAACAGCGGCTTCTCGCCGGCGAAGGGGTTGCCGGGGAAGCCCTTGGCGTCCACCGGGGCGGCGTTCTGGGCCAGGCCGCCGGTCCAGGCGGGGATGCTGCCGTCGGCGTTGCCGGCCTTCTCGGCGCCCAGCGGGGTGAGGCTGGCGCCCAGCCTGGCGGCCTCGTCCGGGGAGACCGCGGCCAGTACGCTGCCGGCCAGCAGGGACAGGGTGAAGACGCCGATCACTCGTAGTGCTTTGTTCATCGTTGAGTCCTCGCGGATTAGAAGTTCACGCCGACGCTGAACGCGAGGAAATCGCGATCGATCAGGGTGTTGTAGTCGCCACCGAAGAAGTTGGTGTACGACAGGCTGGCGGTGTAAGTGCTGCGGTAGTCGGCATCCAGGCCCAGGCTGATGGCCTTGGCGCCTTCGTTGAAGGTCGGGCCGTAGCCTTCCACGTCGTGGGACCAGGCGATGTTCGGCTTGAGGTTGATGCCGGCGATGGCGTTGCCGTAGTCGAGGATGGCGCGGGTGCGGTAGCCCCAGGAGGTGTTGGTGTAGAAGCCGTGGGTGTTGCCCGGCGCCCACTGGCCGTACTCGGGGGTGCGGCCGTAGCGCATGGAACTGGTGGGTTCCAGGTCGCTCAGGTGGGTCAGGCCCAGTTCGCCCACCAGGGTCAGGCGGTCGGCGCCCATCACCTGTTCGAAGAAGTGGGTGAAGGTGGTCTGCAACTGGGTCATCGGCTTGCGCTCGTAACCATGGTTGTCGGCGCCGGGGGCGGTGGGCATGGTCGGCGAGGTGGTCGGCGCGATGGGGTTGAGCACCGCCAGGGAGATGTCCGGGGTGTTGATCTGCAGCGGCATGTTCGGCCGGTAGCTGACCTCGCCCTGCCAGGCGGTGCCGGTGGGCAGCGTGGTGGCGAAGCTCAGGCCGTAGAGGCGGATGTCCTCGGGGTACTCGATGAAGTAGTTGCTGTTGCCCAGCACGGTGCTCAGGGCCATGCCCTGGACCACCGAGGAGCAGCCCGGGCGGCCGCCGCAGGCGGCGCCGGTGGCGGCCAGGATGCGCCCCAGCGAGGCCAGGGTGTCGGCGCCGGCGGTCTGGCTGCTGTAGTAGGGGTTGCGGCTGTGGTAGTTCATCGCATAGGCGCCGTACTCCACGTCATCGGTCATCCAGCGCAGGGCCAGGCCCCACTGGCCGCTGTCGCGCGGGTCGCGGTCGCCGCTGCGGGGCAGGATCACCCCTTCGTCGTTGGCGATGAAGCCCTGGCCGTTGGACGCGGCGATGGGCTCGAACTGCGCCATCAGCGCGCCGAAGCCGGGCGCGGCGTTGTTGGCGTTGTTCAGGTTGCAGCCGTGGGGCACAACGTCGGTGCCGAAGAAGGTGCCGCAGTTGTCCAGCACCGTCTTGTCCCAGCCCAGCTGGTAGAAGCCCTCGGCGGAGAAGCTGTCGGTGATGCTCTGCGACAGGTAGAACATGTTCACCGGCAGCAGCGCTTCCTTGATCTCGGCGCCGGGGCGGCGCAGGGCGGAAACGTCGATGGGGTTGATGCTGTTGATGCTGTTGGGGATGAAGGTGCTCTCGCCCCAGCTCACCACCTGCTTGCCCAGGCGCACGCTGCCCGGCAGGTTGGAGATGTCGTAGTTGTGGTAGACGAAGGCGTCGAGCAGTTGCACGCCGGAGGAGCGGGCGCCCTTGTCGCGGCCCTCGTCGCTGATGTCCTTGAACGGCCGGCTCTCGTCCTTGAGCTCGAAGTCGTACCAGTACTTGCCACGGACGAACAGGCCGGTGTCGCCGTACTTCAGCTCCAGGTCGTGGATGCCCTTGAACAGCTTGGAGAAGGTCTCGCCCTTCTTGAAGTTCAGGCGGCCGTCGTCGGTGGTGTGGGTGGTGATGTTGCCGCCGTTGTTGTAGCCGATGAAGTCCTGGTGAGGGCTCTGGGTACTCCAGCTGGCGCCGATAGACAGGGAGGAGTCGAACTGCCCCTCGATCTCGCCGATGCTGAAGTTGACTGCCTTGGCCGGGGCCGCGACGCCCAGGGCCACCGCCAGGGCCAGCAGCTGCGGTTGGAAGAAGCCAGGTCTTGTTATTGTTTTCATGTAGCGCTCCGGTGCTCGGTTGGAAGACTGCAGGCACAAGCTATGTGGAGCGGCGGGCGCGGATAAGCGCGCGAAAGTACGAGTGGCGTGTCGGAAGAAGGTATGAGTCGTGCTGTGGCGCGGGTTTCAGCGGGGTTCAGCAATGCGATGAATGGTCCTTCATTCACTGGCTCGGTCAGGCGTGGGAATTGTCTGAAGGAATTCGCCCATGGCAACGCGCGCACCGGGCCAGGGCCCGGTGCGTTCGGAGGTCAGGAGGGCGCCGCGGGCGCGCGGATCAGATGAGATAGCCGCCGTCCACCGCCAGGCTGATGCCGGTGGTGTAGCTGGAGGCGTCGCTGGCCAGGTAGAGCACGGCGCCGGCCATCTCCTCCGGGTTGGCCACGCGCTTGAGCGGCACCCGCTGCAGGATGCCGTCGAGCACCGCGGGGTCCTGCATCAGGGCGGCGGCGAACCTGGTGTCGGTGGGCCCCGGCAGCAGCGCGTTGCAGCGCACGCCGAAGGGCGCGCACTCGCGGGCGAAGACCTTGGTCATGCTGATCACCGCGGCCTTGGTCACCGAGTAGATGCCCTGCAGCTCGCCGGGGCTGACGCCGTTCACCGAGGCGACGTTGACGATGCTGCCGCCGCCCTGTTCCTGCATCAGCCTGCCGGCTTCCACCGACATGTAGAAGTAGCCGCGGATGTTGACGTCCACGGTCTTCTGGAAGGCGGCGACGTCGGTGTCCAGCACGTTGCCGTACTGCGGGTTGGTGGCGGCGTTGTTGACCAGGATGTCGAGGCGCCCGAAGCGCTCGCGGATCCAGTCGAAGGTGGCCCGGACCTGCTCCGGCTCGCCGATGTGGCAGGCCACGGCACAGGCCTGGCCGCCGGCGGCCTGGATGGCCTCGGCCACCGCCTGGCAGCCCTCCAGCCTGCGGCTGGAGACGATGACCAGGGCGCCCTGGCGGGCCAGCAGGTGGGCGATGGCCTCGCCGATGCCGCGGCTGGCGCCGGAGACGAAGGCGACCTTGCCGCCGAGGTCGAAGGGGGCGGATGTGGACATTGGGCTGCTCCGGGAATGCTGTCGGGAGGTGCCGGCCACCGCCCCCAGGTCGGGTCAGGGGGCACGTCGAGGGGCGGGGCCGGCCAGGCGAGGATAGGCAGCGGGGTGGCGGGGCGATATCGCCCGGAAGTGCGATCAGGATGATGAATGGGGATGATGGGGGCGGCGCGTGGCGAGCCGGCCCCGGGTGGCGCCTCAGGCCTGATCGCGGGCCGGCAGCATGGCGCGCAGCACGTCGTCGCGGCGCACGTGATGGTGCCAGATGGCCGCGGCGGCATGGCCGAGGATCAGGACGAAGAGCAGGTACTGGGCGGTGACGTGGAAGGCCTTGGCCGCCTCGCGCACGGCATCGGCAAGCGGCAGCGGCGGGATTTCCACCAGCCAGAACAGGCTCACCGGGCGCTTGCCGAACAGCAGGCCGCTGAGCGGCATCAGGATCAGCAGCGCATACAGCAGGGCATGGCCGGCCTTGGCGGCCAGCAGGTTGAGCCGCTCGCTGGCCGGCAGCAGCTGCGGCGCGCCATGGCGGGCGCGCACCAGCAGCCGCGCGACGGTCAGCAGCAGGACCGAAAGGCCCAGGGACTTGTGCAGGGTGAACACCCCGCCGGCGCCGCCGAGCAGGCCGGCGAACAGGTCCTTGCCGTAGGGCAGGGCGATGATAGCCAGCACCAGCAGGGCGCTAAGCCAGTGCAGGGTGATCTGGGCGGGGGTGTAGCGGGCTTGGGTCACGGGGCTTTCCTCATTACGTGCGTTGTCCTGCTCGCGGAAGGTGGCGAGCGGCATCCTTTTTCGTCGTGGGAATGGAGGAGGGTAACCGAAGGGAGTGGCCGCCGCCGAAGCGAAGGCGTTGCAATATGTTGTGGCGGGGCCGCCGGCGGCCGTGGGCGTCGGGTTCAAGAGCCCCTCTCCCCAACCCTCTCCCGCAAGCGGGAGAGGGGGCTGTCCTGCGCAGACGGAAAGTCCGGCGTCATCCTCACACCCCGCATTCCACCGTAGGGCGAATAACCGTTCGCGGTTATCCGCCGGTGGCCGTGCTACCGGGGCGTTCGGCGTGGCCGGTGAATCCAATCGCGGACGAAGTCCGCTCCTACGCTGGCCGAGCCATGCCATTCCCCTGTAGGAGCGCGCCCTGCGCGCGAATCGCGGGCAGGGCCCGCTCCTACGACCGTGCTTCCTGGAACCGAGCGGACTCTGTCCGCGATCATCCGTCGTTGAAAACGGCGGATAACGCCGTAGGCGTTATGCGCCCTACGGGTTCCAGAGAAAGCTCCGCGCGCACCGGAACGCCCCTTCAGAAGGCCGAGCGAAACCGGCGCTCAGGAGGTCATGCGACATGGATGTCGCGAGAGCCCCGATGGGCTAGCCAAAGCGACTCGCCCGAGGGGGCGAAACGAGAAACATCAACGCACTCGGAGCGGCGCGCTACACCAATCCCCAATCCACTGGTTTCCCGCGTTCGCGGGAATGACGATGGGGAGATAGGAGCACAGTGTCCCCCTCGCTCCTGCGAGAAGCGAAATCGGCTCAGAATCCGCTTTCGCGCATGAAGACCGCCGCCAGGTGCATCAGGCCGTCGGCCAGCAGGCTGCGGCGCTGGCCTTCGATCTGCAGGTGGCCGCGGGTCTCGTGGAGGTTCGGCGGGGCTTCGTCGAGCTGCACCAGTACGTGGAACAGCGGGCTGCTGGGCACCAGCTGGTCGCCGTGGGGCTGCACCGCCAGGGGGCCGCCGTGGCGGGAGGCCAGGGCCGGCTGGCCGAGCTGGCCGATGCGCGTGGTGCCTATCTGCAGGACCTTGCCGGGGATCGCCCGGGGCACGCCTTCGGGGTAGAAGCGCACCGGGCTGCCTTCGCCCAGGCGCTGGATCTCGTCGGGGCCGACGTAGGCGTCCACCTGCCAGCTGCGTGGGTCGATGAGCACGCCCAGGGGCTCGCGGGTGCCGATCCACTGGCCGCCGTGCCAGTCCGGGTTGAGGTCCAGCCACTGGCCGGCGAAGGGCGCCTGCAGGTTCAGCCGGGCGATTTCCGAGCGGGCGGCGCGGGCTTCCTGGAACTGCACGCCGTAGCGCTGGCGGGTGGCGGCTTCCTCGGCCAGGCCCGCGGGGTCGGCCAGCAGGCCAGCCAGGCGGGCGCGGTAGCCCTGCATGCTGGCCTCGTTGCCGGCCAGGCGCAGGGTGATGTCCGGCTGGTCGAGCACCACCAGGGTCTGCCCGGCCTGCACCTGGCCGGCCTTGCGCACTTCCTGCAGCAGGGCCGGGAAGGGCGCGTAGAGGCGCACCTGGTGCTCGGCGCGGGCCAGGCCCACGGCGTGGATCTGGCTGCGCCAGGGGATGGCCACCAGCAGCAGGATGGCCGCCAGCAGGACCAGGAAGAGATGGCGGCGGCCGCGGTGCACTTCGCCGCGGTGCTGCCACCAGTGTTTCAGTTCGCGCCAGATCGGCTGCACGATGAACCAGGAGATTTCCACGGCGAACAGAAAGATCCCGAGCAGTTTGAAGAAGAACAGGTAGACGGTCACCGCGATGCCGAGGAACAGCACCAGGCGGTACACCCAGGTGACCATGGCGAAGGCCACCAGCAGGCGCCGCTGGCGCGCCGGGAAGGCTTCCGGCCAGGCCTCCTCGAGCCCCAGCAGGTTGCGCCGCAGGGTGACCTTGGCCAGGGCCGTGGCGCGCTCGTGCAGGTTGGGGAAGTCGAGCAGGTCGGAGAGGATGAAGTAGCCGTCGAAGCGCATGAAGGGGCTGGCGTTCAGCGCCAGGGACAGCGCCCAGCTGGTGGTGGCCAGGTACAGCAGGGCGTTGCGCAGCGGGCCCGGGTCGCTCAGCGCCCAGCCCAGGGTGGCCAGCCCGGCCAGGCCCAGTTCGGTGAGGATGCCGGCGCTGGCGATGGCCAGGCGCTGCCGCGAGCTGCGCAGCTTCCAGCTTTCGCCGGTGTCGGTGTAGAGCATCGGCCACATCACCACGAAGGCGATGCCCATGTGCGCCACCTTCAGCCCCAGGCGCGTGGCCACCAGGGCGTGGCCCAGCTCGTGGAGGGTCTTGGCCACCACCAGGGCCAGGGCGAAGCTGAGCAGGCCCTCGGTGGAGAAGGATTCCACCACGTCGTGGCGGAAGCTGTCCCACTGGTGCGCCACCAGGACGATGCCGAGCAGGCCCAGGCCCACCACCAGCACGCCGGTGAAGGGGTGGAACAGCCAGCCCAGGGCGCCGGCCAGGCGCCGCAGGTGGCGCTGCGGGTGCAGCAGCGGGATGCGGAAGAACAGGTAGTGGTGCAGCCACCACTTCCAGGTCAGCCACTGGTTGCCTTCGCTGGCCTCGCGCAGGCGCTCCAGGGCCTGGGCGCCGGGGCGCACCAACTGGTGGCGCTCGAGGAACGCGCGAAAGCCCAGCACCTGCTCGGCGTCGGGCTTGAGCGCGGTCTGCTCGGCGATTTCCTCGGCGATGCGCCGCGGCGTCTGCTCCCAGCGCAGCAGGCACTCGAACTCCAGCCAGCCGATGCGGAAGAAGCGGTTGGTGACGTTGTCGTGGATCACCCAGGCCGGCTCGCCGTCGCTGTTGGTGCCGGCCTCGGCGATGTCGAGGTCGTCGCGCAGCGGCGGCGTGGGCAGGTCTTCGAGGGCGGCGTCCATCACCAGCCCGTCCAGGCGCGGGCGGCGGCCAGGGGCCGGCGCAGCAGGTAGTAGCCCAGCGGCACGCGCTCGCCGTAGAGCTTGGCGGTGCCGTGCAGGCCCAGGCGGGCGTGCTGCGGGGCGCCCTCGACGCTGGCCAGCAGGCGGTAGGAGGCCACGCCGTCCTCGCCCGGGCGCGCCTCGTAGCTGGTCTCGAGGATTTCGCCGTGCAGCGGCGACAGCGGGTAGGCGGTGAGGAACAGGGTGACCGGCGCGCCGCTGTCCAGGGCGATGGCGTCGGCCACCGGCAGCTGGATGCGCATGCCCGGCTGGCTGGGGTCGGCGACCTGGAGGATGCGCTCGCCGGTGACCACCGGCTTGCCCAGCCAGTCGTTGGGGTCGCTGTACACCGCCACCCCCGCGCGCGGCGAGAGCACCGTGGTGCGCGCCAGCTGCGCCTGCACCGCGGCCAGCTCGGCGCGGCGCTGCCGCGCGGTGCCGTTGAGCACCGCCAGCTCGCCCTTGCTCTGCGGGTTGTCGAAGGCCCGCTGGCTGGCGGCCAGCAGCTCGGCGTCGGCCACCGCGACTTCCTTGGCCAGCACTTCGGCACGGCTGCGCAGGGTGGTCTCGTCGAGGGCGAACAGCGGGGTGCCGACCGTGACGCTCTGGTTCGGCCGCACCAGCATGCGGGCGATCACCCCGTCGATCGGCGAGCTGATCACCTGGGCATTGCGCGACACCACTTCGGCCGGGGCCAGCGCGGTCTGCCGCACCGGCACCAGCAGCATCACCGCCAGCACCGCCGCAGCGAGCAGCAATTGGCGCCGGCTCGGCCGCCAGAAACGCAGCGAGCGCGGCTTGCCGAAGGCGGCCCAGCAGTGCGCCCAGGTCTGGAACACGCCCTGCAGCAGGCTCTCCACCGAGGGCGCCGGGGCTTCGTCGAGGAGGAATACCAGCAGCCCCAGGCGCTGGCCGTGGCGGTCATGCAGGGGGATGACCCAGAGCCCGCCGGGCCACCATTCGGCCCAGCCTTCGGCGATGTCCTCGGGCACCTCCAGGGCCTCGCGGGGCAGCCAGCGCGGCGCGGCGTCCTGCACCTGGCCGCTCAGCCAGCGCCCGGCGCGGCGCAGCCAGACCAGGTAGGGCGAGTCCTCGGTGGGCCGCGCCAGGCCGGAGATGCACAGCAGCTCCAGCTGCTGGCCGTGCTGGGCCAGCACCAGCGCCTGGTGGAAGCGCAGCAGGGCGTAGAGGTCGTTGGCCATGGAGAAGGCCAGGGCGTTCAGCGACTCCGCGGCCAGGGCGCGGTCGCGCAGGTTGGCCAGGCTCAGCAGCAGCTGGGGTGGCGGGAACATCTCGCTCATGGCCGCTCACTCTTGCGCATCGGGGAAGCGCGCGGTACCGCTCATGCCCGCGATCAGTTCAGGATAGGCCGCATCCAGGCGCGCCTCCAGCTCGACGGTCTGGGCCACGGCGTCGACCCGCGCGTTGATGGCGCTGACCTTGGCCGGGTAGCGCTTGCCGGTCTCGTGGATCTCCACCTCCACGGGCATGCCCGGCTTCAGCCGCGGCAGCAGGGTGGAGGGCACGTTCAGGCGCACCTTGAGGGCGCCGTCGCTGACCAGGTCGAACAGCGGCGCGCCGGCCTGCACGGTCTGGTAGGGCTTGACGTAGACCTTGGCCACGCGCCCGGCGAAGGGCGCCTGGACCTGGCAGTAGCCGGCCTGGGCGCGGGCCAGGGTGAGGGCGCCCTCGGCCTTGCTCACCTCGGTAGTGGCCATGGCCACTTCCAGTTCGCCGGCGGCGTCGAGCTTCTGCAGGTTGCGCTTGGCCGCCAGGTTCTGCCGGGCCATGCCCAGCTCGGCGCTGGCGACCTTGGCGCGGGCCTGCACCTCGACGCATTCGAGCTGGGCCAGCAGGGCCTGCCTGGCGACCTTCTGGCCGAGGCTGGCCTTGAGCTCGCCGAGGGTGCCGTTCATCTGGCTGGACAGGGTGGTCTCCAGGTCCGACACCAGCAGCACGCGGATGGCGTTGGGTTCGTCGCCGGCGGCCGGCGGCGGGAGGGCGGGGTCGCCGTCGGCGGCGAACGCCGACGGCAGCAGGGCGAGGAACAGGCAGGGCAGGAACGGCAGGTACGGCTTACGGCTGTGCGGCATTGGCGCTTCCTTCGTTGCTGCTGGAGAGGGTGCTGTTGCCCGTGCCGTTGCCGGCGGTCAGCAGGTTGTTGCCGGTCTCCTGCTCCAGGGTGCGCTGGATTTCCCGGGCCAGGGTCTTCACGTCGTGGTTCTCCACCTTGTCCGGCAGCACCGAGAAGCCCACCGAGTTGTACAGCCGGCCCCAGGCGGCCTGGGCGTCGGAGTAGGCGGCCTCGCGCTGGTAGCGCGAGAGCAGGTAGCGGCCCTCGGCGCGGATCAGTTCCAGCTCGGTGCCCAGGGCGGCGCTGCGGGCCTTCTGGGCGTAGTCCAGCAGGCTCTTGTCGACGCGCAGGCTGTCGTCGGCGAACTCCACCTCCTGGCGCGCCAGCTGGTAGCGCAGCAGGCCGACGCGGACCTGGGTGAGGATGGCCATGGACAGCGCGGTGCGGCGCATGTCGTCGGTCTTGGCCTGGGTTTGCTGGGCGGTATTCAGCGCCGGGTACTGCAGCAGGCGCAGCAGGTTGATGGAGACCTGCACGCCGGTCTCGTTCCAGTGGTTGTTGTACAGGTACTTGTTGGAGTCGTACTGGTAGCCGTAGTTGACGCTGACGTTGGGCCACAGCTGGGCCTTGGCGATCTTCAGGTCGTTCTCGTCGACGCGCTTGCGGTACCACTCCTCCATGATCTCCGGGCGGTGCTGCAGCGACAGCTGCTCCAGCTTCTCGACGTTGCCGGTGACCATGGGCAGCGGCTGCTCGCGGGTGTCGGCCAGGACCATCTTCGAGTTCGGCGGCAGCGACATCAGCGCGGCCAGCTCGGCGCGGGCGAACTCCAGGTCCTGGCGGCGCACGGTGAGCATGTACACCGAGTCGAGCAGGGCGCGCTGGTAGGCGAGGATGTCCTGGCGCGGCAGCAGGCCCTGGTTCTCGGCCTCGCGGGCGGCGGTCAGGGCCCGGTGGGTGCGCATCAGCAGGTTGTCCACCTCCGGCAGCAGACGCTGGGCGCCCAGGGCCCGCCAGTAGGCGTTGCGCACGTCCTGCAGGACGTTCTGGGCGACGCGCTCGCGGCGCTCCTCGGCCATGAGGATCTGGTCGGCCTTCTGCTGGGTGCGGTAGTAGGCCACGCCGAAGTCCAGCAGGCTCCAGGACAGGCCCAGGCTGTCGATGTCGCGGTAGCGCTCCTCGGAGGTGGACGGGCGCAGGGAGACCTGGCGGTCCTGGATGCCGATGGAGGTGCCGCCGGAGTCGTTGTTGCGCCCGGCGTAGCCGGCCGAGGCCACCAGGCGCGGCAGCATCTCGTGGGCGGTGACGTCGCGCAGGTCGGCGGCCAGGGCGCTTTCCAGCAGCTTCAGGCGGTAGTCGAGGTTGTATTTCAGGGCCCGCGCGGCGGCCTCGTAGAAGGTGATGGGCGCGGACACCGGCTCCTGCTCGCGGTACATGCGCGCCTGGTCGTCGATGACGCGCTGGCGCATTTCCTGTTCGTCGTAAGGTTTGGACTCCATCAGCGAGGAGCAGGCGGCGAGCGCAGTGCTGACGGCGATGATGGCACTCAAGGCCTTGAGGCGATGTCCCGGCATAAGCGTTCCTTGATCCATGCGTGGTTTTCTCTGTCGGTCCTGATTCAGTTGGCGCTGCCCCGGCGTTGCGCGGCCTGGCGCAGCTGCTCGCGGAAGCCGCGGGCGGTCTGCGCGGGCTTCTCGGCCGGCACCAGGTCGCTGGCGCGCGGCGCCCACAGCGAGGGCTCGCTGAGCAGGCCGTCGGCGCTGAGGTTGGCCCGGCCGTGGCGGCCGAGGATCCAGGCCATTTCCCGTTCGCTGGCCTGGCGGCTTTCGGCCACCGCCTGGGATACGTACTGGCCGGGCACCAGGCCCAGGCCGGCGCCGAGCGACTGCGACTCGACCTCGGGGGTGACGAACAGGTCGGCGCGGTTGCCGTCCACGTGCCACATGGACTGCATGAGGCGCTGTTCGATGCGCTCGACCTCCGGCAGCACGAAGATCGCCGGCTGCAGGTCGAGGTTGACCGGCGGCGGCGCGCGGTCGCCGGCACGTGCGCCGAAGTAGGGGCCGGCCGGGGGTTCGATGTACGGCGAGGCGATGTCCAGGGTGAGGACCAGCTGGGCCTGGTCGGTGGCGCCGGCGAGGTCGGCGACGGTGTAGGTGAAGATGTCCTGCAGCACCTGGCCCAGGCCGGCGGCGGCGAGCACCTCGGGGTTGGTCATGTCGATGCTGTAGGTGTAGCTGCCGTCGGCGTTGAGGGTGAGGACGCCGTAGCGCCCGGCGAGCGCCTGGCCGATGGCGCCGGCGCTGCCGCTGCCGTTTTCCGCGCCGGCGCGCACGCCGACCACGGTGAGGGCGTCGCCGCCGTCCACGTCGCTGTCGTTGGGCAGCACGTTGCCGCTGGCCTGGGGCGCCACCACCTGGTCGCTGGCGACGTTGCCGTCGTCGCGCGCCACCGGGTTGTCGTCGGCGCCCTGGATGACCACGGTCAGGCGCGCATCGGAAGTGGCGCCGGCGGTGTCGCGCATGCGGTAGGTGAAGACCTCGCGCAGCGTCTGGCCTGCGGTGCGCAGGGCCTGCACCACGGGGTCGGCGTTGTTCACCTCGTAGCGGTAGCTGCCGTCGGCGTTGAGCAGCAGGGTGCCGTAGCGGCCCTGCAGCACGCTGCCGGCATTCGCCGCGGCGCCGGTTTCGCTGCTCACCGTGAGTACCTGGCGCGTCTCGCCGTTGGCCACGCCGTCGACGTCCTGGTCGTTGTCCAGCACGTTGCCGGTGGGGTTCACCCCCGGGGTGCCGTTGTCCACCCCGCCGGCCTCCACGGCGATGGCGCTGTCGTCCCGGGCGATGGGGGTGTCGTTGGCGCCGTGGATGACGATCACCAGCTGGGTGCTGCTGGTGGTGAACCAGCGGTCGGCGATGGTGTAGGTGAACACGTCGGACAATGTCTGGCCGGCGATGCGCAGGGCCTGCACCTCGGGGTTGGCGTTGTCCACCCGGTAGCTCCAGCTGCCGTCGGCATTGAGCGTGAGGGTGCCGTAGCGGCCCTGCAGCGGCACGCCCACCACGCCGTCGGGCGGGGTGCTGGTGTCGGCGCCGGTGCGTACCTCGGTGACGGTCAGCGGGTCGTTCTCCAGGTCGGTGTCGTTGCTCAGCACGTTGCCGCCGGGGTCCACGCCGGGGACGTTGTTGTTCAGGCCGCCGGCCTCGGTGGCGTCGCCGCTGTCGGGGTTGGCCACCGGCGGCGAGTTGAGGCCGAACACCACGATGTGCAGTTGCGCCAGGTCCACCAGGCCGCCGCCGTCGCGCACTTCGTAGGTGAAGTAGTCGCTGAGGGTTTCCAGCAGGCCCAGCTCCTGCACGGCCGGGTTGCTGTTGTCGACGTGGTAGGTGTAGGTGCCGTCGGCGCCGATGATCAGTTGCCCGTAGAGGCCGTCGACGATGGTGCCGTTGGCGTTGCTGGTGCCGGCGTTCACCGCCTGCAGGGCGCCGCCGGCGCTTTCCTGGCCGCTGCGGATGCCGCTGACGTTCTTGCTGTCGCCGGCGTCCACGTCGGTGTCGTTGTCCAGCACGTTGCCGCTGGGGTCGACGCCGTCGCTGATGTCCGGCTTGGCGGCCAGGGCGAGGTCCAGGTCGTCGTTGGCCACCGGGGTGTCGTAGGCGCCGCGGATGGTGAGGGTGAGCTGGGCGACGTCGGTGGCCCCGGCGGTGTCGCGCATGCGGTAGCTGAAGGTCTCCACCAGCGTCTCGCCGGCCTTGAGCGCCTGGACCCGGGCGTCCTGGTTGTTCAGCACGTAGCTGAAGGCGCCGTTGGCGCCGAGGGTCAGCACGCCGTACTGGCCGGCGATCACCTGGCTGCCGTTGACCGCGGTGAAGGTGCCGTTGGAGGCCTCGGTGCCGGTGCGGATGCCGTCGACCGTCTTGCTGTCGCCGGCGTCCACGTCGGTGTCGTTGGTCAGCAGGTTGCCGCTGGGGTTGCTGCCCGGGGTGCCGTTGTTCACCCCGCCGGCCTCGACGGCCTCGGCGCTGTCGTCCACCGCCAGGGGGTTGTCGTCGCGACCCTGGATGGTGATGGTCAGGGTGGCGGTGGTGGTGGCGCCGGCCAGGTCGCGCAGGGTGTAGGTGAAGACTTCCTGCAGGGTGTCGCCGGCGGTGCGCAGGGCCTGCACCCGCGGGTCGGCGTTGTTCAGCACGTAGCTGAAGCTGCCGTCGGCGTTGAGCGTCAGGGTGCCGTAGGTGGCGGCGAAGGCGCTGCCCACGGTGCCGATGCTGACGCCCTGGCGGAAGCCGGCCACGCTGAGCACGTCGCCGGCGTCCACGTCGCTGTCGTTGCCCAGCACGTTGCCGCTGGGGTTGCTGCCGGGCGTGCCGTTGTTCAGGCCGCCGGCCTCGATGGCGGTGGCGCTGTCGTTCTGCGCCACCGGGGTGTCGTTGGCGCCGCTGATGGTGATGGTGAGGGTGGCCTGGTCGGTGGCCTGGGCGGTGTCGATCACCGTGTAGGTGAAGGTGTCGACCAGCTGGTCGGCGCTGCTGCGCAGGGCCTGCACCCGCGGGTCGCTGTTGTCCAGGCGGTAGCGGTAGCTGCCGTCGGCGTTGAGCGTCAGCCAGCCGTACTGGCCGCGCAGCTCCACGCCCAGGCTGCCGGCGCTGCCGCTGCCGGACTCGGCGCCGGTGCGCACGGCGCTGACGCTGGTGGTCTCGCCGTTGGCCGGGGCGTCGACGTCGCTGTCGTTGCCCGGCCCGGCCGGGTCGGTGAGCAGCACGTTGCCGCTGGGGTCGACGCCCGGCTGGTTGTTGTTGATGCCGCCGGCCTCCACCGCGGCGGCGCTGTCGTCGCGGGCCACGGGGTTGTCGTTCTGGCCGTGGATGACGATCAGCAGGAAGGACGGCTCGGAGACGCCGCCCACACCGTCGGTGAGGGTGTAGGTGAAGCCCTCGAACAGGCGGTCGGTGTCCAGCCGCAGCGCCTCGACATCGGGGTTGGCGTTGTTCAGGGCGTAGCTGTAGGTGCCGTCGACGTTGATGGTCAGGGTGCCGTAGGTGCCGACGATGACGGTGGGGCCGGTGCTCGACAGCGGCGTGCCGTTCACCGTGGCCACGCTGATCGGTTCGCCGTCCGGGTCGGTGGCGTTGAGGGTGATGTCGCCGCTGGGGTCGCTGCCGGGGGAGCTGTTGTTCACCCCGCCTTTTTCCACCGCGGTGGCCACCACCACCTGGGCCACCGGCGGGTCGTTCACCCCGCGGATGGTGATGACCAGCTGGGCGCGGTCGGTGAGGCCCTCGGTGTCGGTGATCTCGTAGGTGTAGATGACCTGGATGGTCTGCCCGGCGGGCAGGTTTCGGATGGTGATGTTGTCGCTGTTGACGTCGAAGGTGAAGGAGCCGTCGGCGCCTATGGTGAGGGCGCCGAAGGAGTCCGGGTCGGTGACCTGGGCGCCGTTCTGCTCGGCGTAGGTGGCCTGGATCACGGTGCCGTTGCTGGTGGAGGTGCTGCCCGCCGCCACCAGTGTCATGCCGGGGTTGGACAGCTCGGTGGCCGAGCTGATGCCGGTGACGTGCAGGTTGGTGTTGGGCCGGTCGACGCGATCGACGTCATTGTCCACGCCGTTGCCGCCGGGCTGGGTGACCGGTCCCGGGCGGCTGGGGAAGAGGATGACGTTGCCGCTGGGGTTGCTTTCCAGCGTGGGGTCGTTGGTGGCGGCGGCCTGGGCCGAGGCCTGGTCGTCGCTGGCCACCGGGTTGTCGTGGGCGCCGTCGAGGGTGATGCGCAGCTCGGCCAGGTCGCTCAGGCCGCCGGCGTCGGTGACGCGGTAGGTGAAGTATTCGAACAGCTGGTCGCCTGGCACCAGGCGCTGCACCTCGGTGTTGTCGTTGTCCACCACGTAGGTGTAGCTGCCGTCGGCGTTGATGGTCAGGGTGCCGTAGGTGCCGGCGATGACCGCCGGGGTGCCGTCGACGACGTCGGTGATGCCGCCGGAGGCCGATTCGCGCAGGTTGCGGATGCCGGTGACGGCCTTGGTCTCGCCGTTGGCCAGGCTGTCGACGTCGGTGTCGTTGGTCAGCACGTTGCCGCTGGGGTTCACGCCCGCGGTGCCATTGTTCACCCCGCCGGCCTCCACCGCGGTGGCTTCGTCGTTGACGCCCACCGGGGTGTCGTTGGCGCCGTGGATGGTGACGGTGATGGTCGAGGTGGCCGTGGCGCCGGCGATGTCGCTGATGGTGTAGGTGAAGGTTTCCGTCAGCGTCTGCCCGGACAGCCTGAGCGCCTGCACCGCCGGGTTGTTGTTGTCGACGATGTAGGTGGTGCCGCCGGCGGCGGAAATGACCAGCGTCCCGTAGGTGCCGCCGACCAGGGTGAAGGCGTCGGCCGGCACGCTCTGCTGGGTGCCGCCCTGGGGCCCGGCGCTGATCACCCGCAGCACGTCGTTGTTGGTGGCGATGTCGACGTCGGTGTCGTTGGTCAGCACGTTGCCGCTGGGGTTGCTGCCGGGGGTGCCGTTGTTGGTGCCGCCGGCCTCGACGGCGTCGGCCGTGTCGGGGTTGGCGACGGGGGCGTCGTTGACCGGGTCGACGATGATCTGCACCTGGTCGGTGTCGATCAGGGCGTCCTGCGGGTTCTGCCCGGGGATGCCGTCGTTGTCCGCGTCGCCGAAGTTGCCCTGGTCGTTGGTGACCATGGTCAGGGTTTCGCCGTCGCGGAAGGTGTTGAAGTCCTGGTTGCCCTTGTAATAGACCTGCGACAGCAGCACGTTCAGCTGCTGCAGGGTGCCGGTGAGCACCAGGGTGTTGCTGGCGCCCCCGGGCGGCGTGGCGTTCGGCGCCGGCGCCGTGGCGCTCTGCCAGAGCACGCCGTGCTGCACGCTGAGGGTGATGCTGAGGATGCCGCTGCCGGCGTCGGAGTCGGCCACGGCCAGGCCGCCCAGGTGCAGCACCGTGTCTTCCTGGCCGTGCTGCCCGGCGATGGTATTGACCGGTGCCTCGTTGATGTGCACGTAGCCGGCGTCGGCGGTGCCGCTGGCGCCTTCGCCCAGGGCGACGTTGACGCTGCCCAGGCCGCTGGCGCTGGTGCCGGTGTCGGTATCGATGCGCACGTGGAAGCGGTTGCTGGCGCTGAGCTGGAAGTTCTGCGGCACCACGATCAGGTAGTTGCCGGCCGGCAGCAGGGCGAACTCGTAGTGGCCGTTGGCGTCGGTGAGGGTGCTGAACACGCGGTCGTCGCCATTGCCGAAGACGCCGTCGGCGCCGGCCCAGGTCAGCTGCACGGTCAGCCCGGCGAAGCCGGTGCCGTCGGGCGTGGTGCTGTTGTCCGCCGACGGGGTGTCGTCCCACAGGGTGCCCTGCACCAGGCCCAGGCCGGCGCCTTCGCTGAGCACGTAGTTGTTCAGCCCGGCGGTGCCGTCCTGGCCGGTGCGCTCGCCGTCGGCGCTGCCGCCGGTGCCGGGCAGCGAGCCGCCCCAGCCGCCGGTCTCGAAGGCGGTCGGCAGGCTGGTCCAGGTCAGCACCGCGGCGCTGGCCGCGTTGTCCGGGACCACGGTGTTGGGCACGGTGACGGTGTAGATCAGCTGCACCTTGTCGCCCACCGCCAGGCGGTCGAAGTCGATGGCGATGGCGCCGTTGGCGCTGACGCTGACCCCCGCCGGCAGGTTGGCCAGGTTCAGCGCCGTGCCGTTGATCAGGATGCTCTGCACCTGGTAGTTGCTGCCGTTGGGGAACTGGTCCTGCAGGTGCACGTTGTAGGCCGGTATCTCGCCGTTCTGGGTGAAGCTCACCGAGACCGTGGTGGTCGTGGTGCCGACGCCCGGCAGGATGTCGATGACCTGCTTTTCCAGGCCGGTGAAGCCCGGCTCCACCACGCGCTCGAAGAGGATGTCGCTCTTGCCGCGGTCGACGTCCTCGCCGGGCAGGCCGACGTGCTCGAAGGCCTGCACCCCGAGGCTGGCGGTGCTCCGGTTGCTGGCCACGTTGGTGACGCGCACGTTGAACTCCAGCACCACGCCTTCGATGTCGGCGTCGTTGGTCTCGGTGTTGGTCAGGTTGCCCAGGTTGAAGGTCGCCGTCTGGCTGCCGTCGGGGTTGGTCACGATGGTCACGCGGCTGCCGTCGAACAGGCCGCTGGGCACCACGCCGCTGAGGTCGGCGTTGAGCGGCTGGGCCACGGCGCTGTTCTGGTTGCCCTGCATCCAGATGCTGCCGCCGGTGACCAGGGTGGCGTCGCTGGACAGCCCGTTGAGGTTGCTCGACACCAGGGCGATGAGGATGTTGTTCAGGTCGGCCGGGATGAACTCCAGCCCGGCGGCCAGTTCGATGCGGATCTGGTAGTTGGGGTTGTCGCCGGTGGGCACCAGCACCGCCACGCGGTAGCGGATCACCTCGCCCACGGCCACCGTCTCGGTGATCCCGGAGGTGTCGGTGGCGCCGCTGCCGTTGGTGGGCGGCGGGGTGTCCTGCATGCCGCCGACGTGGGAGATGCGGATGCCGTTGCTGACCGGGAAGGGCAGGATGGAGTTCAGCCGGTAGTCGTTCAGGCTGCCGCCATCGAGCAGGCCGTCGGCGCCGGTGCGTTCGCCGGCGTTGGCGCCGTCGAGGCTGGTCCACTGCACCTGGGCGACGTTGTTGAACACCGCCTGGCCGGCGGCGCTGGCGTTCACCGTGCCGCGCAGGTGCAGGACGATGCTGCCGCCCTTGGCGATGTCGATGTTGGCGCCGCTGGCGGTGACCAGCTGGCCACCCTGGATGACGAAGTCGACGCCGCCGTTGTTGGTGGCGCCCGAGTAAATGACACCGGTGATGGTCACGCCGTCCAGCTCGCCGGGCAGGGTGTCCAGCAGGCTGATGTCGAAGGCGGCATAGTCGTTGGCGCCACTGCCGTTGCGGATGGTGATGGTGAAGTCCACCACGTCGCCTTCGTCGAAGCCGCCGAAGTCGGGCGTGGTGTCGACGGTCTGGGTGACCTGCAGGGTGGGCTCGCGCAGGGTGACGGTCGGCGCGCCGCCGCTGAGGTCGACCTGGCGGTCCAGCGGCGTGGTGCCGTTGGGCGTGTCGCCGTCGGGGTCCTGGTAGTGCAGGTTGGCGCTGTTCTGCAGCGACTTGTTGGCCTGGTTGCCGATGACGTTGCTGGCCACCAGTTGCACGCGGATGACGAAAGTGTTGTTGCCGGTGTTGTTGTCCGCGCTGGTGGCGAAGGCGCTGAAGCTGAAGCGCGCGTCGACGCCGTCGGCGCCCAGGGTGCCGCCGACGCCGGCGATGCCGCTGATCACCACGTTGCCGGCGAAGTCCTGGGCCAGGCTGCCGCCGCTGCCCGCGGCGGTGAGGATCAGCTGGTAGCCCAGGCCGCCGTTGAAGCTGGTGTCCAGGCGCATGCCCGGCGGGATCAGGTCGTCGATGCTGAGGTTGCCGGTGCTGCCCTCGGGCAGGCGCACGACGATGTCGTAGAGCATGCTCTCGCCGACCACCAGGTTGCTGCCGGTGGTGTGGCTGGCGCTGGAGTCGCCGTCGTCCAGGCTGCCGCCGGCGAAGACCTTGCTGATCACCGGCGCGGCCACCTGCTGGTTGGCCAGCTCGGTGAGGTCGGCGCCGGGGAGGAAGTCGCTGCCGCCCTCGACGCTGGCGTAGTGGGACAGGCTCGCAGTGCTCTGCAGGGTGCGGTTGGCGGCCACCGCGGTGTTGACGGTGACGTCGTAGGTGATGACGACGATGTTCTGCCCGCTGTTGTCGGCTGCGGTGCCGGCCCGCCCGGGCAGCAGCGTGGCCACGGCCCCGGCGTCGAGGAAGGTGATGGTGTTGCCCGAGACGCTGTAGTCCACGTTCAGCTGCAGCAGGGTGCCGTCGCCGCGGTAGATCTGCAGGTTGGCCGCGGCCAGGCTGCCGCCGACGAAGGCCAGGTCCGGCGGCAGGGTGATGCTGGTGACCACGTCGAAGGCGCCGCCGCCGCCGCTGTTCTCGATGGCGGTGGCCAGGCGCAGGGTGTCGCCGGCGTCGATGCCGCTGACGTCGCCGTTGATCGCCGCAAGGTCGGTGACGTTGCCGCCGAAGGGCTTGCCGCCGGTGCCCGGCGCGGTCCAGGTGCCGCTGGTGCCGGTGACCGTGCCGTTGCTGCTGGAAACCACGCCGTGCCTGATGTCCAGCACCGGCTCGGCGATGGACACCACTTCCTCCACGTCGGAGGACACCAGCGGGGTCTGGCTGATGGTGGTGGTCTGGCTGGACTGCGCCAGCACGTCCAGCGAGCGCTGGTCGGCGAAGGGCTGGTCGCCGACGCGCAGGGTGAAGGTGACGACTATCCTGCCGCCGGCGGTCTGGCTGATCTGGTAGTCGCCGAAGTCGAACACGATGGAGTTGCCGGGGCCGGCGGACACCGTGACCGCCCGTCCCGGGTCGCTGTCGCCGGCGCCGAAGTTCCACTGGTTGAGGCCATTGCCCTGGGCCAGGGTGCCGAGGCCGCTCACGTCCAGCAGCGGCAGCGGCAGGTAGGCGGTGAGCTTGAAGTTCTCGTAGTCGCCGGTGACCAGGTCGTAGGACAGCTGGAAGGTCACCAGGTCGCCCGGGCGCAGTTCGCCGGAGGCCGGTGGGGTGCCGCCGTTGACCTGGACGATGTCGATGTCCACCTGGCTGGTGGCGATGGTGCTGCTGGTGCTGGAGCCGTCGCTCTGGTCGCCGCCGATGTTGACCACGTCCTCGAGCACGGTGGCGGTGACGGTGGCGTTGTTGCCGAAGCTGTCGCCTTCGTTGATCTCGCTCTGCGGGTAGGTCGAGGTGTAGGCCTGGTTGATGAAGACGTTGTAGCTGATCACCGCGGTGGTGGCGGCGGTCTGCACGTCGTCGAAGGCCAGGTCGCCGAACAGCGCGCCGAGCAGCTCCGAGGCCTGGCGCAGCGACTCGCCGATGTCGATGACGATGGTGGTGGTGCCGTCGGCGTTGGCGGTGGCGGTGTAGAGCAGGTTGATGGTGCCGGTGGCGCCGTTCTGGCTGACGGTCATGGTCAGCGGGCCGGTCAGCGTCTGGCCGTCGGCGAGGGTGTCGGTGATGGTGAACTGGCCTTCGCGCAGGAGGTTCTCGCCGAAGGCGAAGTAGTCCGACAGGGCCACGTTGAGCACGTAGCGCAGGGTGTCGCCCGGGCTCAGGCCGGTGGTGCCGACGTCGGTCTGCAGCACCGCCTGCTTCTGCAGGGTGATGGCCTTGGCGACGAACTCGCCGCCGGTGCCGTCGCCGGTGGCGCTGAAGTCCACGTCGGTGGCCGGCGGCGTCAGGTCGCGCGGGTCCAGCGGCGTCCACTGGCCGGTGGCGCTGGGGGCGCCGAAGTCGATGGTCACCGGGTTGCCGGTGGCGGGGTCGAGCACGGCGTTGCCGTCGGCGCCCACTTCCGGCACGTAGAAGGTGACGGTGGAGGTGGTCGGGGCGCTCAGGGTGGCGTAGGTGATGCTGTAGGAGGTGATGAAGATGCTGTCGCTGGCGATGGCCGCGGCGATCGCCGCCGGGTTGGTCAGCACGGTGCCGTCGAGCAGGGTGATGGAGGTCAGGGTGCCGCCGGCGCCGGGGGTGATGGCGGTGACCTGGACGTCGCCCGGCACGCTCTGGGTGACCACCACGTTGTGCAGCGTCTGGCCGCTGGCCGGGGTGACGGTGACCGTCTGGTTGTGGGTGAAGTTGGGGCCGGTGGCGGTCTCGCCCTCGGTCATGTCGATGTTCTGGGTGAGTTCGACCAGGGTCGGGTGGACCAGCACCGTGTGCAGGCCGGCCTCCACCACGCTGGGGTCGACCGTGGGGTTGTTCAGCGAGTCGTTGCCGTACTCGAAGCCGCCGCGGGCGCCGATGGTCAGGTCCGGGTTGCCGCCGGTGAGGCTGGTGTCGGCCAGGTTGCTCAGCCGCGCGGTGATCTGCAGGGAGATGGTCGGCTGGTCCTGGGTCACGCTGGCGTAAGGCACCTGCAGCACCACCATCTGGTCGCCCGGGCGCATGCCGACGCTGGCGGCGGTGATCACCAGCGGATTGCCGTCCAGTCCCTTGGCCAGCGGGTGGGTGGCGTTGCCGTTGGCGTCGAAGGTGACGACGAAGGATTTCACCGGCTGCCCCAGGTAGGTGGCGCTGACGAAGCTGATGCCGTCGTCGCCGTCCTTGCCGGTGGCCGGCAGGAACAGGTCGACGTAGGGGGCATAGCCGACCTGGCTGGAGGCGTTGCTCAGGTCGACGGTGAAGGTGAACTGGTCGCCGATCAGCACGTCGCTGTCGGGCATGCCGATGCTCACCGTCGGCGCGGCGTCGGCCAGCAGGCCCTGGAAGCTGGCCAGGGTGCTGGCGGACAGGGCGATGCTCTTGTCCAGGTCGCCGTGGCGTACCTCCAGGTTCCAGTCGCCGCCGGCCGAGCCCGCCCCGGTGGCGTTGCTGGAGGCGCCGACGTCAGCGCCGGTCCATTGCGCCAGGCGGTCGACCAGGGCCTGGCCGGCGGAGCCGGCGCCCACGGCGCAGCCGTAGAGCTGGATGTCCGCGCCGGCCTGCAGTTCGCCGCGCCAGCCGCTCAGGGTGCTGCCGAACTGGTCGAGGTTGGCCGCGGTGAAGGTCTGGTTGCCCAGGGTGAACTGGCCGGAGGCGCCGTGGGAGAAGATCTGGATCGAGTCGACCTTGCCCAGCTGCGCCAGGGTGGCGCTGATGGCGGCCAGGGCGTCCTGGCCGGCGTCCACCACCAGGGTGGTGACGTTGGCGGCGAGGTTGGCGGTCAGCTGTTCGCGGTTCTCCACCCGGCTGTCCAGCACCACCAGGGTGCGCGACTGGCCCGGGGCCTTGGCTGCTGCGGCCTGGGCGTCCGGGGTGCTGGGCGTGTGGCTGGCGTCGGCCTGGCCGGCCGGGTCGGTGTCGTGGTGTTGCTGGTCGGCGGCGGATGCGGCGGCGCCATCGAAGAGGATCCTGGGCTCCAGCGCCAGGGCCTGGCCACGGGGACGGAAAGCGGCAGCCAGGCGGCTCGGTTTCGGCATGTCCATACGAATACCCACATCGGAAATCGTCAGCGATCGAAAACAACGCCCGGACTTCTAACGCGAGCATTTCCTGGCCCTTAGCCTAGTCAGGAATCGTGAAGTTGCTCAGTTTTGTTACATCAATTCCTTAAGGAAGTTTCTGAGGTATATGCATTAGATGAATGAGTGCCCGTAGAAGCATTTCATGACTGAATGGTCATGTTTGCGCGCGGCCTCTAGGACGGGCCTCCCTGCCGGCCGAGGAGGGTGATGGGCGCGCCCCCGGCCTGTCTGTTTTCATTTGGCGACAAATTAAGTTAAGTGGAATGCTTTTGAGCTAGGCTGACTCCGTTGACGCTCAGGGGGCGCCCATGACCACTACCCCACACCGCATGAGCAAGTGTTGAGTCGCTATCCCAGTGTTCGAGCGTGACTGGAGCTATTGGGTAACCTGGGACGTGCAGCAGCCACGCTGGACGCCTATGGCCGTGGCCTTGCACATTACTTATTGCATTGCGAAGGGAGTGAGGTCGAGCTCGAGTCCGCGACATTGGAACAGGTCTCGCTCTACATCCGTAAGCTGCTGCCTGGCGAAAAGAATGCAGTAGCAAATTCGACCCTGCACCAAAGGCTTACCGCCATCCGCTTGTGGTACGACCATCTGGTTTTCCAGGGACTTTGCAAGCAAAACCCTGTACCTCGTGGATAACATGGTCGGCTTCTTCAAGTGCCTGGTCATGCAGGGTTTGTCAGGGGCTTGGTTCCGCGGCTCATTAAGCTGCCCGACATCCTCACTGAGGATCAGTCGGCAAGGTGTCGCACGGTTTGGCTGCCATGGGGATTTTGGCGAAACCTCTGCGCATGCGAGGCTATACCGGATGGCGGGAGAAAAGCATCGCAGGTATCGCCGCATTGCTCGATGAGCGAACTGGGGAAAAAGTTAGCTACTTATTCCCGTTTCGAGGCAAGCGCATAGGCTCCAGTGTCATCAATGGCACCATCATTCCAATGCTATGCGCCAAGGCGGGCGTGCCACTGGAGGATAGTCGCGGGCGAATCACCAGTCACCGAGGACGAGCTTCCGCGGAGACAGCGCTTGCCAGCGTCCCTCAAGTCATGTCGCTGATCGAGTTGATGCAGTGGTCAGGACATGGTTCGCCAAATTCGACGATGCATTACATTCGAATTCGGCCTACCAAGCTGGCTGCGTCTTTTGTTAAAGCCGATCAAATGGCCCATATGGTCTCGGTCTTGATCGACCATGACGTCATTGCTCGCCATTCCGATGAGCCCTACACCTTCTATGACCTGGGTGACTCGTATTGCTCAAATCCGTTCTGGAGCAGTTGTCCACACCGCATGGCCTGTGCCGGGTGTGACTTCAACTTACCGAAAGCGAGCGCAAGGGCTCAGGCATTGGAAGGCAAGTCGTCTATCGGTCGGTACTTGGAGTCTGTGCCTCTGACCCCTGATGAGCGAGCCATTGCCGAAGGCGACTTGGAAAAGCTGGAGAGTGTCATTCGTAAGCTCGATAACGTGCCCACCCTGGATGGCAGGACACCAAGCGAAACTGGGCTTAAGAACCAGAGTGGTTGAGATGCCATATTCCGCTTTTCGACTCTGGAAACGGCAAGTACTGGACTGCCTCCGGTACGAAAGACATCCCCGGCTTACGCTTTGGGCTCCCTTCTTCTCAAGGCATTTCCTGAATCAGATCGCAAGACGTTTCCCAAATATTCTTTTAGCAAAATTTTGCCATTGAAGAAATTATACTGGGTAGTAATTATCAACCCCCAATTAATTCCTCAGGCCTGCCTAGGTTGCCGCCTTTCGTAATTTCAGACGAATCCTATAGAGCGTTCTGGTGATTGCGGCTTAATTTATTGCATAGAGGTAACTGCGATTTCAGGCCATTGCGCGTCATGGCTGTTGTTAATTCCCAACAGCAACTCGTACGTGCATGGGAACAAGGGACTGTAAAGCAAGATCAAGATGCCATTTTCACAGTGGAAGGTATGGACCTGTCGATGGTCTCGCAGATGCTCAATCGAACGCCTCAGCAAGGATCGCTCCATGGCCCAGTTCACTCGCCTCCGCCTCAATCCGAATCGCGCCCAGCCCCTGATCGAGTTCCGCCTACTGCTCGGTAGCGGCGCCCGCAACATCGACAGCCTACTCAACCAGCAAATCCTGCCGGTGCTCAGCCAGCAACTGCTGCAGCGCCAAACGACGGCCGTCACGCACGGCTACAGCGCTGATGACGGTATCGC
>NZ_FZPC01000021.1 GCF_900187975.1 Pseudomonas delhiensis
TGCAGGTTAGAAACTGTTACCCATGTGCCTGAACCGATTTGTCACCTATGTGGGTGAGTCGTACCGGCAAGCCTTTTTGGTTACTTTTGTGGCGATTGACAAAAGTGACTCGCCCGAGGGGGCGGAACAAGAAGCATCAACGCACTCGGAGCGGCGCGCTACACCCAAACCCGACATTTTTTTGGTTCCCGCGTTCACGGGAACGACGATATGTAGGGCGAACGATTATCCTCCTACTCACCCCGCCGCTCACGCCGCGCCTGCTTGCGCAGCAGCCGCGCGCTGTCCCAGCCGGTGAGCAGGATGGCCAGCCAGATCGGCCCGTAGGTCCACATCTGCTGCGGCTGGAACGCCTCGCCGAGGAGCAGCACCGCCAGCAGGAACAGCAGCATGGGCTCGACATAGCTGAGGATGCCGAACAGCCCCATGGGCAGCAGCCGGCTGGACGCCATCATGGCGGCGAAGGCCAGGGCGCTGATCAGCCCGAGCACCGGCAGCAGCGCCCACAGGCGCGGCGTTTCGGCGAACACCTGGCGGTCGCCGAAGTGCCAGATGGTCCACAGGGCGAAGGGCAGCAGCACCAGCATCTCGAAGACGAAGCCGGACAGCGCGTCCACGCCCATGCGCCGGCGCAGCATGAAATACGGTGGATAACCCAGGGCGGTGATCAGGCTGAACCAGGAGAAAGCGCGGGTCAGCCACAGCTCGTGGAGCACGCCGACCAGCGCGCAGGCCACGGCAATGCCCTGCAGCGGCGTCAGGCGCTCGCCATAGAACAGCCGGCCGCAAAGCACCATGGTCAGCGGCAGCAGGAAGTAGCCCAGGGACAGCTGCAGGGTCTGGCCGACCATGGGCGCGTAGATGAACACGCCCCACTGCACCAGCATCATCGCCGCGCTCAGCGGGAAGCACAGCAGCAGCCAGCGCTCGCGCAGCAGGCGCCGGCCGGCCGCGCGCAGCACCTCGCCCTGGCCGGTGAAGGCCACCAGCAGCAGGACCATGGGGATCGACCAGACCACCCGGTGCGCCACGATCTGGATGCTGTCCAGCGGCGCCAGCCAGCGCAGGTAGCCCGGCAGGGTGACGAAGAGTACCGAGGCGGCCAGGGACAGGGCCACGCCGCGACCGGAGATGTTCATGCCACGGCCCTCCGCGCCAGCCCCAGGCGGTTCACCCCGAGCGAGGCCACTATCACCGCGCCGCCCAGGGCCAGGCGGGCCAGGTCGGCGTGCTCGTTCCAGATCAGCAGGTTGATCAGCAGCCCCACCGGCACGTGCAGGTTGTTCATCACCGCCAGGGTGCCGCCGTCCACCAGGGTAGCGCCCTTGTTCCACCAGAACTGCCCCAGGGCGGTGGCCAGCAGGCCCATGAACAGCAGCACCAGCCACTGCACCTCGGTGG
Source organism: Pseudomonas delhiensis (assembly GCF_900187975.1). Classification (GTDB taxonomy): domain Bacteria; phylum Pseudomonadota; class Gammaproteobacteria; order Pseudomonadales; family Pseudomonadaceae; genus Pseudomonas; species Pseudomonas delhiensis. The sequence continues at coordinate 1,402 of NZ_FZPC01000021.1, forward strand.
TCGGCAGCTTGGCCGGGTTGCCCAGCAGCAGCCAGCCGGGCAGCGCGACCAGCAGCGCGCCGACGAAGAAGTAGCCGAAGCGCCGGTACTGCGGGATGTCCGACGGGTAGCGCGCCGCCAGGTGCTTGTACAGCACCTGGCCGGCGGCGAAGGTGGCGTTGGCCAGCTGCAGCAGCAGGAAGCCCTCGATGAAGTCGCCGCTGACGCCGTCGTAGCGGATGATCGCCGCGCCCAGCACGGCCACCGCCGCGGCCAGCAGCGCCCAGGGGTTGAAGCGGCGGTTCAGGGCGTCGTCGATCAGCGCCACGTGCAGCGGCGTGAGCACGGTGAACAGCAGCACCTCGGGCACCGTCAGCACGCGGAAGCTCTGGTACAGGCAGACGTAGGTGATGCCGAACTGCAGCGCGCCGACCAGCATCACCCCGGCGATGAAGCGCGGCGCCACCCCGCGCCAGCGGGTCAGCGGCAGGAACACCGCGCCGGCCAGCAGCACCCGGGTGAGCACGGCGAAATAGCTGTCGACCTGGCCGGCAAGGTACTCGCCGATCAGGCTGAAGGAAAACGCCCAGAGGACGGTTACGAAAAGCAGGTAAGGCATGACCGGACAGGCGCACCGAAAAGGGGCGTGGAAAATAGCGGTTTTGCGTGGGTGAAGGAAGGCCCGCGGGCCCGCCGGAGGACGGCCGGGGCCTGGCCGTGAATATAGCGTAGGCGCGGATTTATCCACGACTCCGCTGGCGAGGCCGGCGCCCGGGCCATCGCGGACGGAGTCCTACCCCACCACCGCTGCCCCACCTGTAGGAGCGCGCCCTGCGCGCGATTCGCGGGCAGAGCCCGCTACGACGGTGTTTCCCATAGGGCGGGTTCAAGAGCGCCCTCTCCCCAACCCTCTCCCGCAAGCGGGAGAGGGGGCTGTCCCGAGCGGCCTGGGGGTCTGGCGCCGTCCTTCCCCCTCGTCATTCCCGCGAACGGGAACCCAGTGGGTAGGAGCAACTGTCTTGCAGTTCGCGCCGAGTTGCTCTTCGTAGGATCGAGGGGGACGCCTAGTTCTTGCTCGCGAACCCCGGCAAAGAAAAAGCCCGGTCGACATTCGCGGGGGGAAGTGCGTCGACCGGGCGTCGCGCCCAGGAGCGACGGGCGCGCAAGCGGAAAAGCGGAATCCGCGCGGCGCTCAGGCCACCGCGGCGAGTTGCTCGCGGGCCTTGGCCAGGCCCTTCTCGGCGAACTCGGCGCCCATGTTCAGGCCCTCGGCGTGGACGAAGGTGACGTCGTGGATGCCGATGAAGGCCAGGGCCTGGCGCAGGTAGGGTTCCTGGTGGTCCAGCGGGCCGCCGGCGTAGACGCCGCCGCGGCTGGTCAGGATGTAGGCGCGCTTGCCGCCGAGCAGGCCCTGGGGGCCGGTCTCGGTGTACTTGAAGGTGACGCCGGCGCGCAGCACGTGGTCCAGCCAGGACTTCAGGGTGCTGGGGATGGCGAAGTTGTACATGGGCGCGGCCAGCACCAGCACGTCGGCGGCCAGCAGCTCCTCGGTGAGCAGGTTGGAGCGCTGCAGCGCGGCCTGCTCGGCGGCGCTGTGCTGTTCGGCCGGCTTCATCCAGCCGCCCAGCAGGTCGGCGTCCAGGTGCGGCACCTGTTCCACGGCCAGGTCGCGGACCTGGACCTCGTCGGCCGGGTGGGCGGCGCGCCAGTTGGCGATGAATTCGGCGGTCAGCTGGCGGGAGACCGAACCTTGTTGGCGGGCACTGCTTTCGATGACCAGGACACGGGACATGGGCTTGACCTCCAGCGGTCGATTGCGTCGATGGAGGCCAGCTTAGGGCGGAGCAGATCGATAAAAAAGCAGAAATAATTGCTTCAAAATATCGATTTAGTTGATTTGTATCCTGTCTGCTCCTAGTCTGGAGGACATGTGCCGGGGCCTCAGGCCGGCTTGCAGGTCAGCTTGATGCGCAGCTTGATGATGGCGCGGCCGAAGCTGGCGGTGAGGTTGCTGGTCTTGCCGGCGGCGAGCACCGTCTTGCGCACCTTGGGCGTCTCCGGGCCGTTCTGGAACACCGCGGTGCAGGCGACGTCCTGCTTGCCGTAGTTCTGCAGCAGCACGGCGCCCATGCTGTCGCCGATGTCCTGGGTCTGGACGTCGATTTCCGTTCCGTTGAGGGACTTTTCCACCTCGATCGGATAGGCCAGGGCGGTCAACGGCAGCGACAGCAGCAACGCACAGCAGATTCTTTTCATGTGGCGGTCTCGCTCGGTTCAGGCAGAGCGCCAGATTAGACAAGAGGAGGCGAGGATGAAAGCGCCCCGCGTTACCCTGGATCAATGGCGAACGCTGCAGGCGGTGGTCGACCACGGCGGCTTCGCCCAGGCCGCCGAGGCCCTGCACCGCTCGCAGTCCTCCATCAGCTATACGGTGGCGCGCATGCAGGAGCAGCTCGGCGTGCCGCTGCTGCGCATCGACGGCCGCAAGGCGGTGCTCACCGAGGCCGGCGAGGTGCTGCTGCGGCGCTCGCGGCAACTGGTGAAGAGCGCCGGGCAGCTGGAGGATCTGGCCCACCACATGGAGCAGGGCTGGGAACCGGAAGTGCGCCTGGTGGTGGACGCCGCCTACCCCACCCTGCGCCTGGTCCGCGCGCTGTCCGCCTTCGTGCCGCAGAGCCGCGGCTGCCGCGTGCTGCTGCGCGAGGAAGTGCTTTCCGGCGTCGAGGAGGCGCTGCAGCAGGGCCACGCGGACCTGGCCATCAGCGGCCTGAACATCGCCGGCTACCTGGGCGCCGACCTGTGCACCGTGGAATTCGTCGCCGTGGCCAACCCGGAGCACCCGCTGCACCGCCTGCAGCGCGAGCTGACGCACCAGGACCTGGAAACCCAGATGCAGGTGGTGATCCGCGATTCCGGCCGCCTGCAGCCGCGCGACGTCGGCTGGCTGGGCGCCGAGCAACGCTGGACGGTGGGCAGCCTGGCCACCGCCGCCACCTTCGTCGGCAACGGCCTGGGCTTCGCCTGGCTGCCGCGGCACATGATCGAGCGCGAGCTGCGCGACGGCTCGCTCAAGCCGCTGCCGCTGATCCAGGGCGTCACCCGCGAGAGCCGCTTCTATCTTTACCCGAACAAGGAAAAGCCCCTGGGCCCGGCCACGCAGATCCTCGTCGAGCTGCTCAAGACCTTCGCCAACGTGCCCCTGGACGCCCCCTTCGCCGCGCCGCCGAGCGCCTGACCGGGAGAACCGCCGATGCCCTACCTGCACCACGACGGCCAGCGCCTGTACTTCGAGGACAGCGGCCAGGGCACGCCCGTGCTGCTGGTCCACGGCCTGGGCTCGAGCAGCCGCGACTGGGAGTACCAGGTGCCGGAGCTGCTCAAGCGGCACCGGGTGATCACCCTCGACGTGCGCGGCCACGGCCAGTCCGACAAGCCGCGGGAGCGCTACAGCATCGCCGGCTTCGCCGCGGACGTGGCGGCGCTGATCGAGCAGTTGCGCCTGGCCCCGGTGCACCTGGTGGGCATCAGCATGGGCGGGATGATCGGCTTCGAGCTGGCCACCCGCCGGCCGGAACTGCTCAAGAGCCTGACCATCGTCAACAGCGCCCCGGAAGTGAAGCCGCGCACCCCGCGCGAGTATCTGGAAGTGGCGCGCCGGCTGTTCCTGGCCCACGTGCTGGGGCTGGACACCGTGGGCAAGGCCCTGGGCAAGCTGCTGTTCCCCAAGCCGGAGCAGGCCGACCTGCGGCGCAAGATCCGGGAGCGCTGGCCGCAGAACGACAAACGCGCTTACCTTTCCAGCCTGCACGCCATCATCGGCTGGGGTGTGCAGGAGCGCCTCGGGCGCATAACCTGTCCGACGCTGGTGGTCAGCGCCGACCGCGACTACACCCCGGTGACGCTCAAGCAGGCCTACGTGGAGCGCCTGCCCAACGCGCGCCTGGTAGTGATCGAGGACTCGCGCCATGCCACCCCGCTGGACCAGCCGCAAGCCTTCAACAGCACCCTGCTCGACTTCCTCGAGCAGGTAGACCATTCCTAAAACACCTCAGGAAACATCCGCCAAATGACCCTGTTCAAACGCTTCCTGCTCGCCGCCTGTACCCTCGTCCTGGCCACCTCGGCGCTCGCCGCCGACCCGGCCAAACCCCACGTGCTGCTGTCCACCACCCTGGGCGAGATCGAGGTCGAACTCGACAGCGCCAAGGCGCCGATCAGCGTGAAGAACTTCCTCGGCTACGTCGACAGCGGCTTCTACAACGGCACCATCTTCCACCGCGTGATCCCCGGCTTCATGGTCCAGACCGGCGGCTTCACCGAGAAGATGCAGGAGAAGGACACCGGCGAGCCGATCAAGAACGAGGCCGACAACGGCCTGCTCAACGCCCGCGGCACCCTGGCCATGGCGCGTACCAGCGAAGTGGACTCGGCCACCAGCCAGTTCTTCATCAACCTGACCGACAACGATTTCCTCGACCACGGCCAGCGCGACTTCGGCTATGCCGTGTTCGGCAAGGTCGTGCGCGGCATGGGCGTGGTCGACATGATCGCCAAGGTGCCCACCACCAACCGCGGCATGTACCAGAACGTGCCCGCCGAGCCGGTGGTCATACTCTCCGCCAAGCGTCTCTGAGAATCCCCGATTCCCGCGCTGACGGAGGCCTGAAACGGCGGGCCCAGGAAGGGCCCGCGACAACCGAGAGACATCATGTACCGCCGCTTCGAAAAGCTCATCGACCCCTTCCGCGACGCCCCCGAGCGCATGCCGCCGGCAGACGTCTGGCGCTTCTACACCTACTACCTGCGCCAGGTCTGGCCGGTGTTCTCGGTCCTGCTGGTGGTCGGCCTGGTCGTCGCCCTGATCGAGGTGGCGCTGTTCAGCTACCTGGGGCGCATCGTCGACCTGGCGCAGAACACCGCGCCGGCCGACTTCTTCCGCCTGCACGGCAACGAACTGGCCTGGATGGCCGTGGTGGCGCTGGTGCTGCGCCCGCTGTTCAACGCCCTGCACGACATGCTGGTGCACCAGAGCATCAACCCCAGCATGACCAACCTGATCCGCTGGCAGAACCACCGCTACGTGCTCAAGCAGAGCCTGGGCTTCTTCCAGAACGACTTCGCCGGGCGCATCGCCCAGCGCATCATGCAGACCGGCAACTCGCTGCGCGACTCGGCGGTGCAGGTGGTGGACGCGCTCTGGCACGTGGCGATCTACACCCTCAGCGCCCTGGTGCTGTTCGCCGAGGCCGACTGGCGGCTGATGATCCCGCTGGTGCTCTGGGTGATCGCCTACGTCGGCGCCCTCGCCTACTTCGTGCCGCAGGTGAAGCGCCGCTCGGTGGCCGCCTCGGACTCGCGCTCCAAGCTGATGGGGCGCATCGTCGACGGCTACACCAACATCACCACCCTCAAGCTGTTCGCCCACACCCGCCAGGAAGAGGACTACGCCCGCGAGGCCATCGCCGAGCAGACGCACAAGGCCCAGCGCGCCGGGCGCGTGGTGACCTCCATGGACGTCAGCATCACCATCATGAACGGCATCCTCATCGCCGGCACCACGGGCCTGGCCCTGTGGCTGTGGAGCCAGGAGCTGATCTCGGTGGGCGCCATCGCCCTGTCCACCAGCCTGGTGATCCGCATCAACAACATGTCCGGCTGGATCATGTGGGTGGTCGGCGGCATCTTCGAGAACATCGGCCAGGTGCAGGACGGCATGCAGACCATCGCCATCCCCCGCCAGGTGGTCGATGCGCCCGGCGCCAAGCCGCTGGTGGTGGACCATGGCGAGGTCAGCTTCGACCACGTCGACTTCAGCTACGGCAAGGGCAGCGGCCTGATCCAGGGGCTGGACCTGGTGGTGCGCCCGGGCGAGAAGATCGGCCTGGTGGGCCCCTCCGGCGCCGGCAAGTCGACCCTGGTCAACCTGCTGCTGCGCCTGTATGACATCGAGGGCGGGCGCATCCTCATCGACGGCCAGGACATCGCCCACGTGACCCAGGAGAGCCTGCGCGCGCAGATCGGCATGGTCACCCAGGACACCTCGCTGCTGCACCGCTCGATCCGCGACAACCTGCTCTACGGCCGCCCCGGCGCCAGCGAGGAGGACGTGCAGGAAGCGATCCGCAAGGCCCGCGCCAGCGAGTTCATCCCGCAGCTGTACGACGCCCAGGGCCGCACCGGCCTGGACGCCCACGTCGGCGAGCGCGGCGTCAAGCTCTCCGGCGGCCAGCGCCAGCGCATCGCCATCGCCCGCGTGCTGCTCAAGGACGCGCCCATCCTGATCCTCGACGAAGCCACCTCGGCGCTGGACTCGGAAGTGGAATCGGCCATCCAGGAAAGCCTGGAGACGCTGATGCAGGGCAAGACGGTGATCGCCATCGCCCACCGCCTCTCCACCATCGCCCGCATGGACCGCCTGGTGGTGCTGGAACACGGCCGCATCGTCGAAAGCGGCAGCCACGCCGAGCTGATCGAACACGGCGGCCTCTACGCCCGCCTGTGGCGGCACCAGACCGGGGGGTTCGTGGGCGTGGATTAACCCTGTAGGAGCGCGCCCTGCGCGCGATTTCGCGGGCAGGGCCCGCTCCTACAGGGCAGGCAGCGCATTCGGTAGCGGCCAGCGCTCTTTCCTCAGGGATTGGAAGCGATATTCAGTCCTTTCCCCTGAGGACGGAATATGGACGAACAATCCCCAGGCCATTCGGCGCTGCGCAAAGGTCGGTTTTCCCAGCCTCATACGATCTACCTGGTTACAACAACCACTCGCGACCGCACACCCATTTTTCGTTGTTTTCCTGCCGCCTGTGCGGCTGCACGCTGCTTTGGCGACCCGAGGCTTCTTGACGACTGCCATATGCTGGCTTGGGTACTGATGCCCGACCATGCCCACTGGCTGCTCCAGATCGGTTCTGGGGCGAGCTTGAACAGTCTTGTGAACCGACTGAAATCATGCAGTGCCCGGCACGTGAACCAGTGCCTGGGCAGGTCCGGAACACTATGGGCACGGGCGTATCATGATCGCGCACTACGCCGAGATGAGGACCTACGTGCCGCCGCACGCTATGTCATCGCCAATCCGCTACGTGCCGGCCTGGCGGCCAAGGTTGGCGATTACCCCTTCTGGAACGCGGTCTGGCTGTAGCAGCGCGCCCTCTGCGCGAATCGCGGGCAGGGCCCGCTCCTACAGGTTGACGCCGAATCTCCCGCCCACACCGAACAGCCCGTGAGGCACCGTACCTTGTAGGAGCGCGCCCTGCGCGCGAAATCGCGGACAGAGCCCGCTCCTACAGGTTGACGCCGAATCTCCCGCCCACATCGAACAGCCCGTGAGGCACCGTACCTTGTAGGAGCGCGCCCTGCGCGCGAAATCGCGGGCAGGGCCCGCTCCTACAGGTTGACGCCGAATCTCCGCCCACATCGAACAGCCCGTGAGGCACCTTACCTTGTAGGAGCGCGCCCTGCGCGCGAAATCGCGGGCAGGGCCCGCTCCACAGGAATCCTGCGGCGTATCGCCCAGTCTGTTAATGAAGCCTTAAGCCTCGACCCGGAACCCTGCGACAAGTCGCCGCATCACCCCGGTCGATGATCATTAGCAAGCACATCAATTTCTCGCCTGGGGTGGTTCGGTGGTCATATCTGTTCCACGCCCCGCCATGCGGTGGACGCCTGACGCATCGCCCCCTGCCCGCCCCCGGACCCGCGGCCAGACATCGGATGCCAGTGCTCCAGGGCGGGGCTTCATCCCCTTCGCTATGAGGACCACCAGAATGAAGATTGCTTCTGTCGTATCGGCGGTGATTTCCAGCCTCGCTCCCATGGCCTTCGCCCAGGACGCGATCAAGGAGCCGGGCGCCGACCTTCCGACGGTCGAATACCACTACGGCATGCCGCTGGACATCGACAAGGTGCTGCACCGTACCGACAACTCGCACAGGGTGGGCGTGGTCCCCGCCTACCTGGTGTACCAGGACCACGACGGCGAGACGCACCGCGTGCGCTTCCTCGAATGGGGCGGCCAGGCGAGCCACGTCTGAGCCCCCACCCGGTCTCGGTCCCTGGCCGACTTGGCCACCCCGCGAGCCTGTCGTAGCGGCCGGGGGCCGACCTTCTTCCCGACTTCCCCAGCTACGCCTGCCGATAGGGCAGCGCCGCCCTCGCCTCCTCGGCGTAGGCGCGGATGCCGGCGCGTTCCTGTTCGAGGAAGTCGGCCACCGCGGCGCGCAGGCCCGGGTGCCCGAGCTGGTGCCAGGAGCGCGTGAGCACCGGCTCGAAGCCGCGGACCAGCTTGTGCTCGCCCTGGGCGCCGGCGTCGAAGCGGCGCAGGCCGTTGACCAGCGCGTAGTCCAGGCCCTGGTAGAAGCAGGTCTCGAAGTGCAGGCGGTCGTACTCCGCCAGGCAGCCCCAGTAGCGCCCGTAGAGGGTGTCGCCGTCCACCAGGCTGAAAGCCATGGCCACCGGCCGGCCGTTCCGGCGGGCGAAGACCACGCGGATCATCGCGCCCATGCGCTCGGCCAGCAGGCTGAAGAACTCCCGCGTCAGGTACGGCGCCTGGCCGCGCACCTCGTAGGTGCTGGCGTAGCAGGCGTAGACGAAGTCCCAGTCGGCCTCGGCCAGCTCGGGGCCTTCCATCCAGCGGAACTCCATGCCCTGCCCGGCCACCTGCTCGCGCTCCTTGCGCAGTTGCTTGCGCTTGCGCGAGGCCAGGGCGTCGAGGAAATCCTGGAAGTCCCGGTAGCCGCGGTTGAACCAGTGGTACTGGCAGCCCAGGCGCTCCAGCCAGCCGCCCTGCGCGGCGATCAGGCCGTCAGCGCGCGGGTCGGTGAAGTTCACGTGCACGCCGGACCAGACGCCTTCCGCGGTGCCCTCGGCCAGCACGCCCAGCAGTTCGGCGATGCCATCGTCCGTGCCGAGCAGGCGCGCGCCGCTCACCGGCGAGAAGGGCACGCCCACCAGCAGCTTGGGGTAGTAGCGGATGCCGGCGCGCTGGCAGGCGTCCGCCCAGCCCCAGTCGAACACGTATTCGCCATAGGAATGCGCCTTCACGTAGGCCGGCAGGGCCGCGCGCAGCCGCCCAGCGTCGTCGAGCAGCACGTGGTGCGCCGTGCGCCAGCCGGTGCGCGCGGTGACGCTGCCGCTGTCCTCCAGGCTGGCGAGGAAGGCGTGGCGCAGGAACGGCTGGGCGTCCGGCAGCAGGGCGTCCCACTGTCCGGGCGCGAGGTCGCCGAGGCGGGAAAGTCTGTGGATAGGCATGCCGACAGTCTGGCGCCGGGCGCGACGGAAGAAAAGTGCCGCGACGCCCTTCGTCGCCCCGTCCTTGCGCGCCCGGCCCGCTGTTCTAAGGTGGGGTTACGCGAAAGCACAGGCCCCGCCCCCGGCGGGACAGCCACGCCAGAGCGGCGCGGCGCCTGGCGCCGGCAATGGCGCGGGCGGCGCCCCTGGCCCGACAGCGAGGTCCATTCCATGCAAACCCTGCAATGCACCCATCGCGACTACACCATCATCGCCCGCGTCTTCGAGCACCCGGGACTGCCCACGCCCTATGCCGGCGGCTGCCAGATCATCGCCCCGGACGGACGCAGCACACGGCGCCAGCCGCTGCCGACGAAGATGGCCTTCCTCGCCGACCTGGACGCCGCGCAGCACGCCTCCATCGCCCACGGCAAGTGGCTGGTGGACCAGAGCCTGGACAGCGACCGCGACCTGTTCCACTAGGCCTCAGTCGGCCAGGGCCTCACCCACCCCGTCCGGCTCGCCGAGCGGCCGCTGCAGGGCCAGGAACTGCTGCGCCGAGAGCCGCCAGGACTGCCCGGCGGCCCACTCGGCGCAGGCCTGGCGGTCCAGCAGCAGGGCGCGCCGGCAGGCCTTGCCCAGGTCGATATCGATGGCGCCGGTGACGCCGTCCTCCAGCACGTCCAGCGGGCCCGGCACCGGGAAGGCGGCCACCGGCGTACCGCACGCCAGGGCCTCGTACATCACCAGGCCGAGGGTGTCGGTGCGCGAGGGGAACACCAGCACGCTGGCCGCGCAATAGGCCTCGGCCAGCGCCTGGCCATGGCGGTAGCCGAGGAACTCCACCTGGGGATAACGTGCCTGCAGTTCGCTGCGCAGCGGGCCGTCACCTACCACGCGCTTGAGGCCGGGCAGGTCCAGGCCGAGGAAGGCCTCCAGGTTCTTCTCCGGCGCCAGGCGCCCCACATAGAGGAACACCGGCCCCACGGCCGGCGCTGCGCCCGCCAGGAACTGCGTGGTGTCGACGCCCTTGCGCCACAACGCCAGGCCCTGCACGCCCCAGTCGGCGAAGGCGCCGCGCATGCGCTCGCTGCTTACCAGCACCGCCGCGCTGGGCCCATGGAAGCGGCGCAGCATTGCATAGCCGAAGGACAGCGGCAGCCAGGGCCAGCGGTTGTTCAGGTATTCCGGGAAGCGCGTGTGGATCGCCGTGGTGAAGGCCAGCCCGCGGCGCAGCAGCCAGCGCCGCGCGGCCCAGCCCAGCGGGCCCTCGGTGGCCAGGTGCACGCAGTCCGGGGCGAAGGCCTCGATGGCCGGGCCGACCTTCCACAGGTCCCAGGCCAGGGGGATTTCCGGGTAGCTCGGGCAGAGCCGGCTGCGGAACTCCGCGGGCGACAGCAGGCGCACCTGGTGCCCCATGGCTTGCAGCTCGGCCACCAGCGCGCGCAGGCTGGTCACCACGCCGTTCACCTGCGGCGCCCAGGCGTCGCTGACGATCAGCAGCCTCATGCCGCCGGCTCGACGGCGAGGGCCTCGCTGGCGCGCTGGAGCTGCTCGTCGGCCAGGCGGTAGAGCTGGATGCTGCCGTCCCAGTGCTCGATCAGCGCCGTGCAGGACTCCACCCAGTCGCCGCAGTTGAGGTACTCCACCTCGCCGATGCGGCGGATCTCGGCATGGTGGATGTGCCCGCAGACCACGCCGTTCAGCCCGCGCTTGTGGACTTCATGGGCGATCGCCTCCTCGAAGTCGCTGATGAAGTTCACCGCGGTCTTCACCTTGTGCTTCAGGTACGCCGACAGCGACCAGTAGCCATAGCCGTAGCGGCTGCGCCAGTGGTTCAGCCAGCGGTTGAGGGTCAGGGTGAACTCGTAGGCGGAGTCGCCGAGGAACGCCAGCCAGCGGTGGTAGCGGGTGATGACGTCGAACTGGTCGCCGTGGATCACCAACAGGCGGCGGCCGTCGGCGGTGGTGTGCTCGATCTCGTCGACCAGGCGGATGTTGCCCAGCAGCAGGCTCGAGTAGCGGCGCAGGAACTCGTCGTGGTTGCCGGTGACGTAGATCACCTCGGTGCCGCGCTTGCTCATGGTCAGCAGGCGGCGGATCACATTAGTGTGCGCCTGCGGCCAGTAGATGCCGCCGCGCAGCTTCCAGCCGTCGATGATGTCGCCCACCAGGTAGATGCGCTCGGCGTGGTAGCGCTTGAGGAAGCCCGCCAGGTGCTCGGCCTGGCAGTCGCGCGTGCCCAGGTGGACGTCGGATATCCACAGGGTGCGCACCCGTTGTTTCTTGGTCGGCATCAGGCGTTGGGCGCTGGTCATGGGCGGCCTCCGGCGGGGTTTAGCCGATTCTCCGGCCAGGGGGTGACCCGACAATGACGGCCGCGCGACAGTCCCGTGACAGCCTGCGCCGCGCTAGACTGTGGGCCTGCCCCCGGAGCCCGCCATGAGCCAGATCCTCTCCCTGCGCCGCTACAGCCACGAACACCTCGCCCACAGCCACGACCACGCGCAGCTGGTCCTGGGCCTGTCCGGCGACCTGGAGTTCGAGGTCGCCGGCCTGGGCAGCCGCGTCACCCGCCAGCGCTTCGCCGTGGTCCCGCGCGGCACGCACCACGCCTGCGCCGCCCCCGGCGGCAGCCAGTGCCTGGTGTTCGACCTGGAGGACGAAGACCTGCTGCTGCGCGGCCTGGGCGACCACGCCGAGAGCATCCGCCGCCTGCTGGAACGCCCCGCCGCCCTTGCCCTCAACCCGGCCCAGGGGCAACTGGTGCACTGGCTGGCCGCCAGCCCCCTGCAGGACCCGGTGATCGCCCGCCAGGGCGCCCTGCTGCTGCTCGCCAGCCTGGCCGGCATGCACGTCGCCGAGGCGCCGGCGCAGCTGCCGCTGGCCAGCCTGGACGCCTACATCGACCGCCACGCCGGGCACCCGCTGCAGGTCGCCGACCTGGCGCGCATCGCCGGGCTGTCGGCGGCGCGCTTCCACGCCCGGTTCCTCGCCGAGACCGGGCAGACGCCCATGGACTACGTGCGCCAGCGCCGCCTGCAACTGGGCCGCGAGCTGCTCGGCAGCACGCACCTGGCGGTGGGCGAGATCGCCGCGCGGGTCGGCTATGCCTCGCAGAGCGCCTTCACCGCCGCCCTGGCCCGCCAGTTCGGCAGCACCCCGCGGCAGATCCGCCGCGAGGCGCGCGACAATTCCCGCTAGTCCGCCGACAGACAAAAGCCCCGCCACGCCCTAGACTGCCGCCATCATCAAGGAGATCAGCGATGTCGGCAGACACCATCGAGTGGCAGGACTTCGAGCGCGTCGAACTGCGCGTGGGCACCATCGTCCACGCCGAACCCAACGTGAAGGCGCGCAAGCCGGCGTACATTCTCCAGGTCGACCTCGGCCCGTTGGGGCTGAAGACCTCCAGCGCGCAGGTCACCGCGCACTACGCCATTGAGGAACTGCTCGGGCGCCAGGTCCTGTGCGTCTGCAACTTCGCCCCCAAGTCCATCGCCGGGGTGCGCTCCGAGGTGCTGGTGACCGGCGCCTACGACAGCGACGACAAGGTGGTGCTGGCCGGCTTCGACAAGCCGCTGCCCAACGGCGCGCGCCTGGCCTGAGGCCTTCCATCGCCAGGCGACTGGCCCCCCGGCATCCACGATAGAGAAACAATGCGCGTTCCCCGACTGACACCCCGCTCGGCCCTGGTGGGCCTGCACGTAGGCGCCCTGATGTTCGGCCTGAGCGGCATCTTCGGCAAACTCATCCTCGCCGCCCCGCTGGTGATCGTCTTCGGCCGCGCGCTGTTCGGCCTGCTGGCCCTGGGCGGCGCCTTCGCCGGGCACCTGGCCGCGCAACCGCGGCCGGGCCTGCGCCAGGCCGCCGCGCTGGCCGGCAGCGGGCTGCTGCTGTGCGCCCACTGGCTGACCTTCTTCCTGGCGGTGAAGGTGGGCAACGTCGCCGTGGCCACCCTCGGCTTCGCCAGTTTCCCGGCCTTCACCGTGCTGCTGGAAGGGCTGCTGTTCCGCGAACGCATCCGCCGCGCCGAGTACCTGGTGGTGGGCCTGGTGTGCCTGGGCCTGGTGCTGGTGACGCCGAACCTGGACTTCAGCCAGGGCGCCACCGCCGGGCTGTTCTGGGGCATCGCCTCGGGCCTGCTGTTCGCCCTGCTGTCGCTGGCCAACCGCGCCAGCGTGCGCGGGCTGGACCCGATCCTCTCGGCCTTCGCCCAGAACCTCACCATCGTCCTGTGCCTGGCGCCGCTGGCCGTGTTCGAGCTGCCCGCGGTGCGCGCGCTGGACTGGCTGTGGCTGGTGCTGCTGGGGGTGCTGTGCACGGGGGTGGCGCACAGCCTGTTCGTCGCCAGCCTGCAGTTGATCAAGGCACGCACCGCGGCGGTGATCTTCGCCCTGGAGCCGGTCTACGGCATCGCCTTCGCCGCCGTGCTGTTCGGCGAACAGCCGAGCCTGCGCATGCTGGCCGGCGGCGCGCTGATCATCTTCGCCACCTTCCTCAGCGCGCGCAGCGCAACCTAGGGCGTTATGCGCCGGATCGCGGACAGAGTCCTACCCTGCCACCGCTGTCCCACCTGTAGGAGCGCGCCCTGCGCGCGATTCGCGGGCAGGGCCCGCTCCTACAATGGGGCGAGATGGGAGACGCGAATTTCGATCCAGTCACTCCCGCGAACGACATAGCCCAAAAGACAGTTGCTCCTACATTCCAGGGAAGCACGGGTGTAGGACTCCGTCCGCGATTGGACTCACCGGCCACGCCAGACGCCCCAGTGGCACGGCCTTGGACCTGCTCTTCGTAGGAGCGAGCTTGCTCGCGAACCATCATTCCCAGCGCAAATAAGAAGGCCGCCTCGCAGCATGCGTAACCCGACTCCTTGCCCCGGGGAGGGATTGCCAAGGACTCACCGCACGATTGCCTGCGAAGCGGCCTGTTCGGTCCGGCCCGGGGGCCGGTTGTTTCAGTTGATGCTGTAGCCACGCCCGTTCAGGCAGGCGCCCAGCGCCCGCCGGTAGGTGTCCGCCACGCCCGGTGCCGGCGCCTGGCTGGCCGCGGCCGGGTCGAAGCCGCTCTGGCCCACGGCCCAGGTGTGGCACTCGTAGCGGTCGCGGCTCTGCTGGTCGGGGGTCTGCCCGCGCGCCGGGTAGGCGATCACGTCATAGCTCACACCAGCCGGGGCCTGCTGCACCGCCGGCGGCGGCTCCACCACCACGTACTGGCGGCGGTCGGCATTCCACAGGTAGTAGGTGCCCGCGGCCACGAAGTAGAGCGCACTGCCGATCCACAGCGACCGCGCGTAATCCGGCAGGCCATGGCCATGCCCGGGCCCCAGTAGTGGCCAGGCCCACGCCCCGGCCCGGGACCGTAACCGGGCGGCCCGGCCACGGCGGCGGCCGACAGGCTCAGCGCCAGGGCAGCGGCGATCGACTTGAGCACGGCTTGCGACGACATCTTGATTGCACCTCCGGACACGGGCGCCCGAGCGCCCGCCTTTCATGGTGCCTATCATCGCCGTTCCGCCGGCCGTTGGTTGTCAGCACTTGGTAAAGACTGGGTAAAACAGCCGATACATCGCCCGCGGGCGCGAATCACGGTGAATGGGAGTGCAACCGGCGCGTAGGTATCATCTGCGGATGACGAACCCCTTCACCGGCAACTCCTCCGTCCGCTCGTAGAGCCTCTCGCTCCGCCATTGGGCCGATTCGAATACCGCCTGGCACCATTTCTTCGTCAGGGCCGCCTGGTAGAGCATGCCGAACGTGAAGGCCCTGCTGCCCCGGCGCTCCTTGTCTTTCGGCCTTCTGTGGAAGAAAGGGCCGAAGCCTTCCGGGTGGAAGTAGCGCAAGCAATCGTATTCGGTGATATCCACCTGGAAATGCTGGAAAAAAGGGGGAACCAGGTCATTGGAGTCATCGCCGTCGACACCCAGGTCCTGATTGATCCGGGTCGCGAAATTGAGCGTCTCGAAGTCCCTTTTTCCGAAGCCGAGGTTCTCCTGATAGAAAATCACCACTTCGTCCAGCAGCTTTCTATCTATAGGCAGCTCGGGCAACGTATTCAAAAGAACCTGTCCTCCGCCGAGACAAGCGAGTCGTACTTCCTGACGATCTTATATGCGATTGTCCCGATCTCAGCCACGGTATAAGCCCAGCCTGCAACTGGGACAGCTCTAGCTATGAATGCGCCCACACTTCTCGTGTAGGCGACTCTGGGCGGCCCCCAGCCTGTCAGGGTGGGCAACCGCAAATTGCCGGGAAACCGTTTCTTTTTCAGCACACGCCTCAGATGCAGCGACAGCAGGCTCGTATTCGGTGTAGTACCCGCGAGCTTTCCACGGGGCGGTGCCACGATATTCATACCACCGACAATGGCCAAGGCAGCGGCGACGTCATCAAGTCCCAGTTCTTCCAATGTCGTTTCAATCGCGATGGTCCAGAACAGATCCGTCGCGGTAAAACCACACTCGCCCGCATAGCAATATATTCTGCTCATCTGCACGCTCCCTGCGCATCGGCCCCGCCTGCCACAATGCCGGCCAGGCCTCGATAGGTACCTTCCTTCGACTCAAGCCAGCCGCCATCCTTCTGCAGATACTCCTCGAGTGCCACGCTCAACTCCTCGGTCAGTCAATCCGCGACGACAACTAACACAAGAAAATCCAGTACGCGGACGAAACCTGACCTCAGGAAGAATCCCGCAACCAATAGAGAAATGAGCGAAGCCTCAGGCAGCGCTCCCCCTACAACTGCACCGAATCTGGAGGTTGTCGAGGGCTTGCCCAGGCGTCCTGAACACAGCTTGCGACGGCAAGCTTGATTGCAGTACCGGGCACAGATGGCCGCCTGCACTGGATAAAACAGCCGATACATCGCCCGCCAGCGCGGGCGATGCAGGCCAGGGCGAACCCTAGAGGGGCTCGCGGCTGGCGACGCCGTCCACCAGGCGGGCGATGCCCAGCGGGTTGGCGTCCTTGAGGGCGGGGGGGAGCAGCGCGTCCGGGTAGTTCTGGTAGCACACCGGGCGCAGGAAGCGGTCGATGGCCAGGGTGCCCACGGAGGTGCCGCGGGCATCCGAGGTGGCCGGGTACGGACCGCCGTGGACCATGGCGTCGCACACCTCGACGCCGGTGGGGTAGCCATTGAGCAGCAGGCGCCCGGCCTTGCGCTCCAGCAACGGCACCAGGGCGGCGAAGCGCGAGAGGTCTTCCGGCTCGGCGAGCAGGGTGGCGGTAAGTTGCCCGCGCAGGCCTTCCAGCGCCCGGCGCAGCTCGGCCTCGTCGGCCGCCTCGACGACCACCGTGACCGGCCCGAAGACTTCCTCCTGCAGCAGCTCGTCCCCTTGCAACAGCAGTTCGACGTCGGCCTGGAACAGCTGGGCGCGGGCCTGCCTGCCCTCCTGGGCCTGGCCCGCCAGGTGGCGGATGCCGGGGTGCGCGTGCAGGCGCTGCAGGCCCTGTTCGTAGCTGCGCAGGGTACCGGCGTTGAGCATGGTCTGCGCCGGCTGGTCGGCCATGCGCCCGGCCAGGCTGGCGACGAAGGCGGAGAATTCCGCCGAGGCGATGCCGATCACCAGGCCGGGGTTGGTGCAGAACTGCCCGCAGCCCAGCACCACCGACGCGGCCAGCTCGGCGGCCACCTGCTCGCCGCGCGCCGCCAGCGCCGCGGGCAGGACCAGCACCGGGTTGATGCTGCTCATCTCGGCGAACACCGGGATCGGCTGCGGCCGCGCCGCGGCCAGGTCGCACAGGGCGCGGCCGCCCCTGAGCGAACCGGTGAAGCCGACCGCCTGGATCGCCGGGTGCTTGACCAGTTGCTCGCCAACGCCGGCGCCGAAGATCATGTTGAACACCCCGGCCGGCATGCCGGTGGCCTCCGCCGCGCGGACGATGGCCGCGGCCACGCAGTCGGCGGTGGCCATGTGCCCGCTGTGGGCCTTGAACACCACCGGGCAGCCCGCGGCCAGCGCGGCGGCGGTGTCGCCACCGGCGGTGGAGAAGGCCAGGGGGAAGTTGCTGGCGCCGAACACCGCCACCGGGCCCACGCCGATGCGGCACTGGCGCAGGTCCGGGCGCGGCAGCGGCTGGCGCTGGGGCAGTGCGCGGTCGATGCGCGCGCCATGGTAGTCGCCGCGGCGCAGCACCTGGGCGAACAGGCGCAACTGGTTGCTGGTGCGGGCGCGCTCGCCCTGGATGCGCGCCGGGGGCAGTGCGGTCTCGCGGCAGACGATGGCGGCGAAGGCCTCGCCCAGGGCATCCAGCTCGGCGGCGATGGCCTCGAGGAATTCGGCGCGGCGCGCGTCGGGCAAGGCGCGGTAGGCCGGGAACGCCGCTTCGGCGGCGAGCGCCGCGGCGTCCACCTCCGCCGGCGTGGCCTGGTGGAAGCTGTAGGGCAGCGCCTCGCCGGTGCTGGCGTCGAGGCTCTGCAGGTGGATGGAACCGGCGCCGCTGCGGGCGCCGCCGATGAAGTTGTATCCGAACATGGAATGTCTCCTGGTTCCACGGAAAAAGACCGCCGGGCCTTGTGAGCCCGGCGTTGCCCCCGAGGGCGGGTCGGACCGGTGTCCGTAGCGGGAAACCGCGCTACAGGCGTCGTATGGGCGCCTGGTCCATGCGCGTGGCGGCGCTCATAGCGCCTGGACCAACCCTGCGCGCGGCGTCTCGGCGGCCGGTGCGATGCCGTTGCGAAGGGGCTCGCCGAACTCTCCCAGGCTGATCTCGAAGACATCGCCGGGGCGAGCCTGCACGCCGTCGGCGAACGATAGGGTGGCGGTGCCGAAGTAATGCACGTGGACATCGCCCGGGCGCAGGAACTGCGTGTACTTGAAGTGGTGGAACTCCAGGTTCTCCAGGCTGTGACACATGTTGTCCTCACCGGAGAAGAAGGGCTTCTCCCACAGCACCTGGCCGTCGCGCAGGATGCGGCTGCTGCCTTCCAGGTGATGCGGCAGCTCGCCCAGGCGCAATTCCGGGCCATAGCTGCAGAAGCGCAGCTTGGAGTGCGCCAGGTACAGGTAGTTTCGGCGCTCCATCACGTGGTCGGAGAACTCGTTGCCCAGGGCAAAGCCGACGCGGTAGGCGCGCGCGTCAGGGCCGACGACATAGAGGCCGACCAGTTCCGGCTCCTCGCCCGCGTCCTCGGCGAAGCCCGGCAACGGCAGCTCGGCGCCGGGGCGCACGACGATGCCGCCGTCGCCCTTGTAGAACCACTCCGGCTGCGCACCGGCCTGGCCGGCGGCCGGCTTGCCGCCCTCCACGCCCCACTGGAACATGCGCATGCTGTCGGTAATGGCGGCCGCTTCGGCCTGCTGCTGGTGCATCTTGTCGCGAGTGGCGGCGCTGCCCAGGTGGGTCAGACCGGTACCAGTGACCAGGCAGTGTGCCGGGTCCTCATGGTCCAGCGGCGGCAGCACGCGCCCCTCGCGCAGCAGCACAGGGTAATCGTGAACTTCGCCCAGGCCCCGGGCCAGGACTTCGCCGGCCAGCCCGCGGCCGGCCTCGATGGCTGCCAGAGCCAGCGCACGCACGCTGGTGGCGCCCTGCACCTCGAGGGCGCGCCGGCCCTCCACCACGCCGACCCGGCGTTCGCCGGCGGCGGTTTCGAATTGGATCAGTCGCATGCTCTTGCTCGCTTGTCGGTTGTCGGGTTCAACGGGAAGTGCCGGCCAGCGCCGCGCCTTCGCGCTGGCGCCGCTCCAGGCGGGTGTAGACGACGCCGGTAAGCATCAGGCCCAGCAGCATCACCATCGACAGGAAGTACAGGCCCGAGGCCAGGTTGCCGGTGTATGCCTTCAGCGCGCCTATGCCGAACGGCCCCAGGTAGCCACCTAGATTGCCGATGGAATTGATCAGGGCGATGCCGGCCGCCGCGCTGGCACCGGAGAAGAAGCGCCCCGGCAACGTCCAGAACACCGCCGTGCAGGAGAACAAGGCGAAAGCCACCAGGCACAGCGCCGCCAGTTGCAGCACCGGTGCGCTCAGCCAGGCGCTGAGGAACAGGCCCGCAGCGCCGAGCGCATAGAGAACGCCCAGGTGTCCATAGCGATCGTTGAGGCGGTCCGAGCTGCGCGGCACCACCAGCAGGCCAAGGATGCCGAACAGGTAGGGCACCGCCGAGACGAAGCCGGTGACCAGGTCGCTGCCACCGAACTGGTGGATCAGCGTCGGCAACCACAACCCCAGGCCATAGATGCTCAGAGTCACCGGCAGGTAGTACAGCGCCAGCAGCAGAACGCGACGATCCTTCAGGGCGTGCAGCGGGTTGCCGTGGCGGGTCTGGCCGAACTCACACAGGTCGTTCTGCAACTGTTCCTTGAGCCAGGCGCGCTCGGCCTCGCTCAGCCAGCGCACCTTGTCCGGGCCATCCGGCAGCAGGCGCAGGGTCGGCCAGGCGAGCAACACCGCCGGGGTGCCGATGCAGATGAACAGCCACTGCCAGCCGTGCAGGCCGAAGTAGCCATCGAGCCCCAGCAACGCACCGGACAACGGTCCGGTCACCAGCATCGCCAGCGGTTGGGAAAGGATGAAGAAGCCGAGGATCTTGCCGCGATGGCGCACCGGGTACCACTGGGTGATGTAGTACAGCACCCCGGGGAAGAAACCGGCCTCGGCGGCGCCTAGCAGGAAGCGCATCACGTAGAAGCCGTTGGGGCCGCTGACGAAGGCCATGCCGACAGTGATGGCGCCCCAGGTGACCAGGATGCGGGCGAACCAGCGGCGCGCACCGAAGCGGTCCAGCAGCAGGTTGCTGGGCACCTCGAAGAGGAAGTAGCCGATGAAGAACAGGCCGGCGCCGAAGCCGTAGGCGGCATCGCCGATACCCACGTCAGCGCCCATGTGCAGCTTGGCGAAGCCGACGGCGGACCGGTCCACGTAGGCCACCAGGTACAGCAGGACCAGGAAGGGAATGAGTTTCAGTGTGATCAGGCGGACGAGCCGCTGCTCCTGAATCATGGCGGGGACTCCGATTGTTCTTGTAATTGGGATGGTGCTCGGCCGGGGGCTTATCGGGCAGGCCACCGCGCCATGGAATCGACTATATAGTAATACTATTAGTCACGACAACCCTTCACAAATCACGAATTAGCCAGTAGATTCCTCATAAACCTATCAATTAGTAATACAATAAGAGTACATATCAATGCCTGAGAAAAAGCCCTCCCTGCGCTCGGCCCAATGGTTCGGCAGCGCCGACAAGAACGGTTTCATGTACCGCAGCTGGATGAAGAACCAGGGCATCCCGGACCACGAGTTCCAAGGCAAACCGATCATTGGCATCTGCAACACCTGGTCGGAGCTGACGCCGTGCAACGCGCACTTCCGCAAGATCGCCGAGCATGTGAAGAAAGGCGTTCTGGAGGCCGGCGGCTTCCCCGTGGAATTCCCGGTGTTCTCCAACGGCGAGTCGAACCTGCGACCAACCGCCATGCTCACCCGCAACCTGGCGAGCATGGACGTGGAAGAAGCCATCCGCGGCAACCCAGTGGACGCCGTTGTGCTGCTCACCGGCTGCGACAAGACCACCCCCGCCCTGCTGATGGGCGCGGCCAGTTGCGACGTGCCGGCCATCGTGGTCACCGGCGGGCCGATGCTCAACGGCAAGCACAAGGGGCGCGACATCGGCGCCGGGACCATCGTCTGGCAGATGCACGAGGCCTACAAGGCCGGCCAGATCGACCTCAACGAGTTCCTTTCGGCCGAAGCCGGCATGTCGCGCTCGGCCGGCACCTGCAACACCATGGGCACGGCCTCCACCATGGCCTGCATGGCCGAGGCCCTGGGCACCTCGTTGCCGCACAACGCGGCGATCCCGGCGGTGGACTCGCGCCGCTACGTACTTGCCCACCTCTCTGGCATGCGTATCGTCGACATGGTTTTCGAGGACCTGCGACTATCGAAGATCCTCACCCGCGAGGCGTTCGAGAACGCCATCCGCGTCAATGCCGCCATCGGTGGCTCGACCAACGCGGTAATCCACCTCAAGGCCATCGCCGGACGCATCGGCGTCGACCTGCAGTTGGACGACTGGACCCGCGTCGGTCGCGGTACCCCGACGCTGGTCGACCTGCAGCCGTCCGGGCGCTTCCTGATGGAGGAGTTCTACTATGCCGGTGGCCTGCCGGCGGTGATCCGCCGCCTCGGCGAGCACGACCTGCTGCCCCACCCCAACGCACTGACTGCCAACGGCAAGGCGCTGTGGGACAACTGCCGCGAGGCACCGCTATATGACGAGGAAGTGATCCGCCCGATCGACCGTCCGCTGGTGTCCGACGGCGGCATCTGCGTGCTGCACGGCAACCTGGCGCCCAAGGGCGCGGTACTCAAGCCGTCGGCGGCAACCCCCGAACTGATGCGCCATCGCGGCCGCGCGGTGGTGTTCGAGAATTTCGAGGACTACAAGGCTCGGATCAACGATCCGGACCTGGAGGTGGACGCCAGCTCGGTGCTGGTGATGAAGCACTGCGGGCCCAAGGGCTACCCCGGCATGGCCGAGGTCGGCAACATGGGACTGCCGGCCAAGCTGCTGGCCCAGGGCGTGACCGACATGGTGCGCATCTCCGATGCGCGCATGAGCGGCACGGCCTACGGCACCGTGGTCCTCCACGTGGCACCGGAGGCCGCTGCCGGCGGGCCGCTGGCAGTGGTCCGCGAGGGCGACTGGATCGAGTTGGACTGCCACGAGGGGCGCCTGCACTTGGACATTCCCGAGGACGAGCTCGCCGCCCGCCTGGCCGACCTGCCGCCCCCGCAGGTGCTCATCGACGGTGGCTACGCGCGGCTCTATGTGGACCATGTGATGCAGGCCGACGAAGGCTGCGACTTCGACTTCCTGGTCGGCTGCCGGGGTTCCGCCGTTCCCCGCCATTCCCATTGAGGGGCCGGTGCCCGGCGTGGAGCCGGGCGCCGTCGCCGGCGGCGATGCTATGATGCGGCGCCCCTGCCCTCATGGATCACCGCCCCAGCCCATGGATTACCGCAAGCCAAAACCGCGCAAGAGCATGCACGCCACCCTGGTCCAGGACCTGGGCATGCAGATCGTCTCCGGCCAGCTCGAGCCCGGACAGAAGCTGCCCTCCGAGGCCAGCCTGTGCGAGGAGTACGCCGTCAGCCGGCCAGTCTTCCGGGAGGCCATGCGGGTGCTCACCGCCAAGGGGCTGGTCCATGCCCGCCCGCGGGCGGGCACGCTGGTGCGCCCACGCCGAGACTGGCACATGCTCGACCCGGACGTACTGCACTGGCTGATGCAGACCACCCCGCAGCAGGAGTTCTTCAACACCCTGTCCAGCGTGCGCTGGGTTATAGAACCGGCCGCCGCCGCCCTGGCCGCGACCAATGCCAGCGAGGTCGACCTGGCCGCCATCGAGGAGGCCTACCAGCGAATGGAACAGGCGGTGACCCACGAGGAGCGCCTGCAGCCGGACCTGGACTTCCACACGCGCATCGCCGACGCCACCCACAACGACCTGCTGGCCTACCTGTGCAACATGCTGTCGCTGGCCCTGCGCGAATCGGTGCGCTATTCCAACCAGCGTCCCAATTTCCACGAGCTGGCGCTGCCCCGGCACAAGGCGATCCTCACCGCCATCAAGAACCGCGATGCCCTGGGTGCACGGCATGCCTCGCTGGTACAGCTGGAAGATGCCCGGGTGGCGCTGAGCAAGGTACTCGGCCAGGACCCGCCGGCCTGAATGGTCCTCAGGCGGCCTACTCCAGCAACCATCGGCAATAGCGCCCCACGCCCTCCTCCACCCCCAGCATCGGCGCCCGGTAGCCGGCCTCGCGCAGGAAGGCGATGTCGGCGCAGGTGTAGCACTGGTACTTGCCGCGCAGGCCGTCGGGGAAGTCGATGTATTCCAATAGCCCCTGGGCGATGGCCTGCTGCAGGCTGAGCGGCGGCAGGTCCTGCTGCGCGCGCAGGCTGTTGATCACCGCCAGGGCCACGTCGTTGAACGGCTGCGCGCGGCCGCTGCCGAGGTTGAAGATGCCGCTGCGGCCGGGGTTGTCGAGGAAGTGCAGGTTGACCCGGGCCACGTCCTCCACCGAGACGAAGTCGCGCAGGTGACCGCCGGCCGGGTAGCCGCCGTATTCGCCGAACAGTTGCACCTTGCCGCTGGCGCGAAACTGCTCGAAGCAGTGGAAGGCCACCGAGGCCATGCGCCCCTTGTGCTGCTCGCGCGGGCCATAGACGTTGAAGTAGCGCAGCCCGACGACCTGGCTGCGCGCCTGCGGCAGGGCGCGGCGCACGCGCTGGTCGAAGAGGAACTTGGAATAGCCGTAGGCGTTCAGCGGCCGCTCGTACTCGCGCAGCTCGCGGAAGTCGCGCCCGCCGCCGTAGACCGCCGCCGAGGAGGCGTAGAGGAAGGGCACGCCCAGCTTCAGGCTGGCCTCCAGCAGGTCGCAGCTGTAGCGGTAGTTGTTGTCCATCAGGTAGCGCCCGTCGCCCTCCAGGGTGCTGGAGCAGGCGCCCTGGTGGAGCAGCGCGCGGACCACGCCGAAGCCGCCGCGAGCGTAGCGTCCGACGAAGTCGCGCTTGTCCAGGTAGTCGGCGATGTCGCAGTCGGCGAGGTTGCGGAATTTGTCGCCTTCGGTCAGGTCGTCGACCGCGATGATGTCGGACTCGCCACGCCGGTTCAGCGCCTTGACGAGGTTGCTGCCGATGAAGCCGGCGGCGCCGGTGACGATGATGCTCATGTGGGCACACTCCCCGGTGGAGAATGAAGTGCCCACAGGCTATTCCCGGCAGGGCCGGCGGCCGTTGATGCAAGGCAATGAATGTTAGCTTGCTAACGAAATGCCATCAGGGCCGGTCGTTGTGCCCCAGGTCGCGCTGCGGGTCGATGCGGTCGCGCACCCGCCGCTTGAGCACCTTGGCCTCGGGGAAGCCGCCATCGGCCTTGCGCTCCCAGATCTGCTCGCCGTCGCAGGTGATGCGGAACACCCCGCCGGTGCCGGGCTCCAGGCTCACCCGGGCGAGGTCGTCGGCGAAGGTGCTTAGCAGTTCCTGGGCCAGCCAGGCGGCGCGCAGCAGCCACTGGCACTGGGTGCAATAGGTGATGACGATTTCCGCTCTGGGCTGGCTCATGGCGTCCGGGCTCCTGCTCTGGGATGCCTATAATAGCCGCCTGGAAGCCCCATCGGACCCGCCCAATGCGCCGCCTGCTGTTCGCCCTCCTGCTGCTCCTGCCACTGTCCACCCTCGCCGCCGGGCACCCGCCGAAGATCGGCCTGGTGCTGTCCGGCGGCGCCGCCCGCGGCCTGGCTCACATCGGCGTGCTCAAGGCCCTGGACGAACAGGGCATCCACATCGACGCCATCGCCGGCACCAGCATGGGCGCGGTGGTCGGCGGGCTCTACGCCGCCGGCTACACGCCCAGGGAACTGGAGCGCATCGCCCTCGGCCTGGACTGGCAGCAGGCGCTGTCCGACTCGCCGCCGCGGGTGGACGTACCCTTCCGGCGCAAGCAGGACGACCGCGACTTCCTGGTCAAGCAGAAGCTCAGCTTCCGCGACGACGGCTCCCTCGGCCTGCCCCTGGGCGCCATCCAGGGGCAGAACCTGACCATGCTCCTGGAAAGCCTGCTGGTGCACACCAGCGGCACCCGCGACTTCGACAGACTGGCCATCCCCTTCCGCGCCGTGGCCACCGACATCTCCACCGGCGAGAAGGTGGTGTTCGACCACGGCCACCTGCCCCAGGCGATCCGCGCCAGCATGTCGATCCCGGCGGTGTTCGCCCCGGTGGAGTACGACGGCAAGCTGCTGGTGGACGGCGGCATGGTCGACAACATCCCGGTGGACGTGGCGCGCAGGATGGGCGTCGACCTGGTCATCGTGGTCGACATCGGCAACCCGCTGCTCGAGCGCAAGCAGCTGACCACCGTGGTCGACATGCTCAACCAGTCGGTCACCCTGATGACGCGCAAGAACTCCGAGGCGCAGCTGGCCACCCTGAAGCCCGACGACGTGCTCATCCAGCCGCCGCTCAGCGGCTACAGCTCCACCGACTTCGGCCGCGTGCCGCAGCTGATCGACGCCGGCTACCGCGCCACCAGCATCCTCGCCACGCGCCTGGCGGCCCTGCGCAAGCCCCGCGACCAGGAGGCGGTGGCCCTGGCCGAGGCGCGCACGTCCGACGAGCGCACGCCGGTGATCGGCAGCATCCGCGTGGAGAACGACTCCAAGGTCGGCGACGAGGTGATCCGCCACTACATCCGCCAGCCGCTGGGCCAGCCGCTGGACCTGGAACGCCTGCAGAGCGACATGAGCACCCTCTACGGCCTGGACTACTTCGACCAGGTGCAGTACCGGGTGGTCCGCGAGAAGGACGGCAACGCCCTGGTCATCCACGCCCTGGGCAAGCGCAGCGGCACCGACTACCTGCGCCTGGGCCTGAACCTGTCGGACGACCTGCGCGGCGACAGCACCTTCAACGTCGGCGCCAGCTACCGCGTCAACGGCATCAACCGCCTCGGCGCCGAATGGCTGACGCGCCTGCAGATCGGCGACCAGCAGGAGCTCTACAGCGAGTTCTACCAGCCGCTGGACGCCGGCTCGCGCTACTTCGTGGCGCCCTACGTGTTCAACGAGGCGCGCAACGTCGAGGCCACCGACAACGACGACCCCATCGCCGAATACCGCCTGGAGCGTTACGGCTACGGCCTCAACCTCGGCCGGCAGATCGCCAACAACGGCGAGATCCGCCTGGGCGTGGCCCAGGCCTTCGGCAAGGCCGACGTGCGCGTGGGCCAGCAGGACCTGCCGGACTTCCATTTCAACGAAGGCTACGCGGAGCTGAAGTACTCCTTCGACACCATGGACAACGTCGACTTCCCCCGCGAGGGCGAGGACATCCAGGCCAGCTACCGCGAGCACACGCCGTCGCTGGGCGACGACGACCGCTACCGCCAGTGGCAGCTGCGCCTGGACAAGGCCCTGAGCAGCGGGCCGAACACCTGGGTGCTGGGCGGCGGCTACGGCCGCACCCTGGACGACGCCGACGTGGTGGTGTCGAGCTTCCTGCTCGGCGGCGCGCGCGAACTCTCCGGCTTCCGCCAGGACGCCCTGGCCGGGCAGAACTACAGCCTCGGCCGGGTGATCTACTACCGGCGCATGACCGAGCGCTCCTTCCTGCCCCTGGACTTCCCCTTCTACCTCGGCGGCAGCCTGGAGCGCGGCCGGGTGTGGAACAACGACAACAGCTACGACACCGGCTACATCAACGCCATGAGCATCATGCTGGGCTTCGAGACGCCGCTGGGGCCGCTGTCGTTCAGCTACGGCCTGAACGACGCCGACGAGCATGCGGTGTACCTGAACCTGGGGCGCAACTTCTGACGGCATCCGCCGTTGTCCTCGGGCACCGGTGTCCGGGCCGGCGGCGGATAACCGCGGACGGTTATTCGCCCTACGCACCGATGTTTCTCTGGAAAACGCTCTTGTAGGAGCGAGCTTGCTCGCGAACCCTCCCCCACAAGCGGGAGAGGGGACCGTCCGGCGCGAGGCGAAACCATGAAGCTCCCGGGCTCCCAGTAGGCAGGGCACGCTCCGGATTGCCGGCATGAAAAAGCCCGGCACAAGGCCGGGCTCCAGGTGACTCAGGCTGCTTCAGGCAATCCGCGCCAGCAGCTCGCGGGCCTCTTCCTGCTCCTGCTTGTCGCCTTCCTGCAGCACCTGCTCGAGGATCCGGTAGGCCTCGTCGAGGTCGCCGCGGTCGATGCAGGCGCGGGCCCGGTCGAGGCTGGCCAGCAGCTTGTCCTGCTCGCCGCCGGAACGGCTCGGCAGGCCGAAGGCGCCGGCCTGCTCGTCGTCCAGGTCGAACTCGGTGACCTCCGGCAGCTCGCTCAGGTTGCTGCGGAAATCCTTCAGGAGGTCCTCGGTGTCGTCCTTGCCGCCCTTGGCGGAAGAGCCCTTGGGCGAATCGAAGGCGTCCAGGCTGTTCCAGTCCAGGTCCAGGGACAGTTCGCCGAGGTTCAGATCGGCGGTGTCGCCCAGCGGTGGCTGTGCCGGCGCGGGGTGCTCGCCGACGTCGCCCAGCTCCAGGCCTTCCCACTCGCCGAGGCCGTCGCTGATGGCCTGCTCGTCGTCACGCTCGAGCATGGCGGGGTAGCGGGCCTTGAGCTGGTCGATCTGCTTCTGGTCGCCGCCCATCGCCTGCAGCGCCCTCTCCTGCTCGCGGAAGCCGGCCAGGTCGCCGAGCTCGGCGAGCACCAGCAGCAGCTTCAGGCGCAGGTCGCGGCGCTGCGGTTCGGCGGCGACGGATTTGCTCAACATGTCGCGGGCCTGGCCGAATCGGCCGTAGGCGATGTAGATGTTCGCCCCCTCCAGGCTGTCGCTGCTGGCGGCCGGCAAGCGGGCCAGGGAGGCTTCGTTGGCGCTGGCCAGCGGCGCGACGGCGGAAGCCACCACCGGCCTGGCCGGCTCTACCGGGCGGGCCGGCGCCAGCGGCGGCAGGCTGGCGGCCTCGGCTTGCAGCTGCGGCGGCTCGTCGTCGGGCTTGCGCCGCCGGCTGTAGACCAGGCCCAGCGCCAGCACCAGGGCTGCCAGGGCGGCCCAGGGCCAGTAGCGGGCCAGGGCGGAACCTTCCTCCTCCACTGCGGCTGGCGCCTGGGGCGCCGGCTTGGCGGCTTCGACCGCCGGCGCCGCGGCAGTGGGGGCTGGGGCGGGCACTGCCGCTGGAGCGGCGGGGGCGGCCTCCGCGGTCGGGGCACTGGCGGGGGCAGCCGCTTGTTCGGCCTGGCGCTGCGCCAGTTCGGCCTGCAGCGCCTGCACCTGCTGGTCGCGGCTTTCCAGGGCTTTCTGCAAGGTGTCGAGTTGCTGCTGCAGGGTGTCCATGCGCTGGTTCAGGCGCTCGCGCTCGGCGGTCAGGCCCGCCAGTTGGTCCTGCGCCTGGCTCACGGCCGCCTCGCTCGGCGCCGGCGCGGCGGGCGTGGCGCGGGTCGGTGCACCGGTGGCAACGGTATTCGTGGCAACCGCCGGCGCGGCCTGGCCGGCGGGCAGCACCAGTGGGTAACCGAGGCGCAGGCGGTGCGGGTTGCCGCCGATGAACGCCTGCGGGTTCAGTTGCTGCAGCTGGGCCATCAGCGCCTGGCGGGCGGCGCCCTTGGCGCCCAGGCGCCCGGAGATGCTCCACAGGGTGTCGCCCGCGGCGGTGGTGTAGCGCCCCTCGCCCGCGGCGATGGGCGCGCTCGGCGCGGGTGCAGGGCGCGGCGCCGCGCTGCGCTTGGCCGGGCGGCTGGCCGCCGGCCCGCTGTCGGCATTGCGCGCGGGGGTGCCCTGGGCATAGGTGCCGCCGGCGTAGCCCGGCGGGTCGATCAGCAGCGTGTACTCGCGCAGCAGGCGGCCGTTGGGGCGCTCCAGCTCGAGGAGGAAGTTCAGGTAGGGCTCGTGGATCGGCTGGGTGGACACCACGCGGATGTAGCCGCGGCCGTTGCGGATCACCGGGGTGAAACGCAGGCTCTGCAGGAAGGTGGTGCGGTCCACGCCCATGCGCTCGAAGGTCGCCACGTCGGCCAGGCGGGCGATGAGTTCGTCGCTGCCCAGGTCACCGGGCTGCAGCAGCTCGATCTCCGCATCCAGCGGCTGGTTCAGCGCCGAGTGCAAGGTGATGTCCCCGAGCCCCAACGCGTGGGCCTGGGAAGTCATGAGAGCCGTGAGAACGGCCATTGCCAGCGGCATGCGAGTGAGTCGAGCCATAGGTCCCATCCCAGTTGTGTCCAGGTCTGCAGGCCATCCGTGACCCAGCGGTGCAGTCGGTCATGCTGTCCATGCAATATAGACGCCCATCCGGAGCGCGGGGTTGCCGGATGACGCTATGGCGGCCCGTTGCCATCACGATTAGATACAGGCCGGCCCTAGGTCAAGACAATTCGTCGGAAAGCTGGCGAAATGCCTGAATGCACCCCTGAATGAATGACGGCCCCCGCAGGAGCCGTCAGAAGTTTGGCAATTCTACTCGAAAAAGTGTGAAGAATCGCTCAGTTCTTTTCCAGGTTGGAGAGGATGCGGGAGAGGAGTTTCTGACAGATTGCAATGTCCGCCTCGTCGATGCCGGCCAGGACGTCGTTGCGCACGCTGGCGGCGATGCTCTCGATGTCGGCGATCAGCACGTCGGCCTTGGGCGTCAGGCAGATGCGCTTGGCGCGGCGGTCCTCGGCCACCGCCTGGCGGCGCACCAGGCCCTGGGCCTCGAGGCCGTCGAGCAGACGCGCCAGGGTCGGGCCCTCGACGCCGACCGATTGCGCGAGTTCGCGCTGGGTGGGGATGCCGGAATTGCGCGCCAGGTGCAGGAGCACCAGCCAGCGGGCCTGGGAAAGCCCCAGGTGGCTGAGGCGGCGGTCGAGTTCGGCGCGCCATGCACGCGAGGCCTGGGCCAGTTGGGTGCCGAAGTAGTGCTTGTCTTTTTCTGTCATTGTGCTGCAGCAGTTTTCAGGCTAATTGATTTGGCTAATTATTAGTCGGCTAATCAAGGCCGTACAATGACATTTTGTCGCAGGGCTTTGCCGGTTCACCATTTGGCGTACTGGTCCTCGACGAAACCCCAGAGGTCGTCGATGACCACCGGCGCGCGCCCATGGGGGCGCAGCTCGCCGCGGAAGCGCCCGAAGATCTGCTTGAAGTTGCTCGCCAGCAGGCCCAGGTTCAGGCGCTCGCGGTGCAGGCCACGGGCTTCGAAGGCAAGGTCCACCTGGCCGTCGAAGGAGCGGATGCGCCAAGGGCCCAGTTCCTGGTCGCGGTCGAAGGCGAAGCGCACGCTGTCGACCTTGCACAGTTCGCCGTCGAGCCAGAAGCAGTTCTCGGTGAAACTGGTCTCGTTGACCCCGCACGACAGGTTCAGCCCCACCCGCCGGCCCTGCGCCTCGCCGGACAGGCAGGCCCAGTTCCAGAAGGTCTCGCGGCGCATGTAGCCGGCCGACCAGTCGTGGTGGGCGAAGGCATCGATGGCGCCCAGGTCGAAGTCGCCCAGCGCGCTGCGCACCTGGCCCTCGCAGCGCACCCCGGCGACCTTGCGCGCGTACACCCAGCCGTTCACCGCCGTGGGCGTGCACAGGCTCATGGGCTGGAAGGCCGGTTGCTGCTCGTTGAACGAGGCATCGATGCGCGTGCCGTCGTCCAGCTCCACCAGCAGGCGCTTGCGCAGCGGCCCGGCGGCGTTCTCCAGGCGCAGCCGGTTGCGCCCCTGGCGCAGCTCGCAGGCGCCGTCGTCCGGGCGTTGCGAGAAGCGCGTGCCGATGCCCAGCGGGCACTTGAAGCGGCGTTCGAGCATGCGCCCGCTGCGCGGCTCGTAGAGGTAGACGAAGCCGATGGCCACCAGGCTCAGCTCGGCCAGGGCGCAACCGCCGATCAGCTGCGGGCTGATCAGGCCGAAGTACTGGAACTGGTGGAAGTTGCGCCACTTGCTCAGCGCCCCCAGCTTGCGCCCCATGGGCGAGCGGTAGTCGAAGTCGCGGTGGTTGATGGCCTGCGGGGTCTCGGCGAACACCCCGTAGTGGGGCTGGCCGTTGGCCTGGATCAGTCGGTCCATGGAAAAACGCTCGGCTGCGGGGTCGGCGGCATCCTAGCACCGGCGTGCCAGGGCACGCAGTCACCGGCGGCGCCAGGGCGAGGGACCGAATGGGTCAGGCCACCACCTGGTTGCGGCCGAACGCCTTGGCTTCGTAGAGGGCACGGTCAGCATGGGCGTAGATCGCCTGCAGGGCCGAGGGCGCGCCGGGCTGCAGGCAGGAAACGCCGATGGACAGCGTCACCTCCGCCGCCGTGCTCGAATCCTCGTGGCTGATGCCCAGGCCCTGCACCGCCTGGCGCAGCACCTCGGCGCGCTGCCGGGCCTCGTCCAGGTCGGCGCCGTAGAGCAGCACGGCGAACTCCTCGCCGCCCAGGCGCACGGCCATGTCCAGCGGCCGCCGCGCGCTGGCCGCCAGCGCCGCGCCTATGCTGCGCAGCACCTCGTCGCCGGCCTGGTGGCCGTAGCGGTCGTTGTAGGCCTTGAAGTGGTCGACGTCGCAGAGCAGCAGCGACAGCGGCGTGCCATCGCGCTGGGCCTGGCGCCACAGGCGCTCCAGCTGGCGGTCGAAGCTGCGCCTGTTGTGCAGGCCGGTCAGGGCGTCGTGGTCGGCCATCTGGCGCATCAGCCGGCTGATCAGGAAGTGCTCGCGGGACTTGTATTCCAGCAGGTAGCAGCCCACCGCGCCGACCAGGTTGCCCAGCAGCAGGAACACCAGGTTGTTCAGCAGCTTGGCCGGCGCCAGGCCGGCGTACAGCTCGCAGCCCAGGTAGGCCAGGAGGATCAGCGAGGCCGAGCCCAGCGCCTCGGAAAAACGCAGGCCGACCAGGAAGTAGGCAGCCATGCTCACCAGCAGCAGGCCCTCGTAGGGGTAGCCCGGGTCGACGCGGTGGGCGATGCCCACCACCACGGCGGCGCCGATGCCCACGGCGAGTATGCAGGCGATGCTCAACGGCACCATCAGGCGCACGAAGCGGCGCTGCAGGATCAGCCCGCCGCAGATCACCAGCAGCACCAGCACCGCGCCGCGCACGGCGAGCAGGTCCCAATGCTGCGGGGCGGGGATCAGCAACAGGTCGATGGCCGCCAGCGCCAGCCAGGCCAGCACGGCGAAGCCCAGGGCGCTGCACTTGAGGGCGAAGTTGTCTTCCAGCAGGTAGGCGCGGTACTCGCCCTCCAGCGGCGCGTCGAAGCGCAGGCGGCGGAAACCGCGGGCGAGCTGTTCGGCGTAGGGGTTGGCGCGCACGTCGTCGAGCCAGGCATGGTGGGGCACGTTCACCTCTTCTGGTGGAGGTCTTGGCCACACCTTAGCCGTTAGCGACGCGCGTCACAAGTTTGTCGCTTTCCTGCGCCATTTCCTTGTCAGCCATCAGAGGGCCATCATCGCTTCCGCGAGCGGCGAGCCGGAGGGGCGGCGCGCTCGCCTGCGGCCTTCTTTCCGCCGTCAGCAGCAACAGCAGGATTTCGCACAGGGCGACGAAGCCCAGCCCGCGCAGCAGCGCAGCCGGCCCTGCGCGCCCTTCCGGAAGCTCCAGGGCGAGCAACCCGCACAAGCCGGCGAGCACCACGGGTACGGCAACCAGACGCCACATGGCAGCGACTCCTCCCATCCTTAGTACGTCCAGCTTGCAAGCCGCCGCCGTATGGGGAAATGGGACGAATCCGAAAGCTCTTCTCTCAGGCTTCCAGTTCGGCCTGCAGCGCGGCGCGCACGCAATGCAGCACGCCCTGCGGCACGCGGCCCTCGAAGCGCTCGGCCAGGGCCGACACCGGCGGCAGCTCGCCGTCCTCGTCGAGGAAGGCGTCCTGCACCTCGGCCAGCAGCTCCTCGGGCAGGTCCAGGGCCTGCTCCAGGCTCAGTTGCTGCGCGGCGATGGCCTCGGCCAGCAGGTTGTAGACGTTCTTCTCGGTGCAGTCGAGCTGGCGGGCGATCTGCGCCGGGGTCATGCCGGCACGGGCCAGGCTGACCAGTTCGTGGCTGAGGTCGACCACCGGCGCCGGCGTGGCGGGCGCCGCCTCGGATTCGGTGAGCACGTCGAGGAAGGCCCGGCCGTAGCGCTCCAGCTTGCGCGCGCCGACGCCGCTGACCTGGGCCATGGCGGTGAGCGTGGTCGGCTGGCTGCGCAGCATTTCCAGCAGGGTGGCGTCGGGGAAGATGACGTAGGGCGGCACCGAATGCTCCTGCGCCAGCTTGCGCCGCAGGGTGCGCAGGGCCTCCCACATCTCGCGCTCTTCCTGGCGCACCAACTGGCTGGCCGGGCTGGCGCCGCCGGAGGACGAGGACTTGCTGCGCTGCGGCTTGGGATCGCGGCGCAGGGCCAGCGTCTCCTCGCCACGCAGCAGCGGGCGGCAGGCTTCGGTCAGGCGCAAGCCGTTGAAGCCGTCGACATCCACATCGGCGAAGCCACGGGCGACCAACTGGCGGAACAGCGTGCGCCATTCCTCCTCACCGCGCGCCTTGCCGATGCCGAACACCGCAAGGTGCTGGTGCCCGACGCTGCGTACCTTCTCGGTCTCCTTGCCCATGAGGATGTCCACCAGGTGGCCGACGCCATAGCGCTGGCCGCTGCGGTAGATCGCCGACAGCGCCTGGCGCGCCGGCTCGGTGGCGTCCCAGGTTTCCACCCCATCGACGCAGATGTCGCAATGCCCACAAGGGTTGGGCATCACCTCGTCGAAGTAGGCCAGCAGCGCCTGGCGCCGGCAGCGGGTCTCCTCGCACAGCGCCAGCATGGCTTCGAGCTTGTGCCGCTCCACTCGCTTGTGGCGCTCGTCGCCCTCGGAGTTCTGCATCATCTGCCGCAGCAGCAGCACGTCCTGCAGGCCGTAGGCCATCCAGGCGTCCGCCGGCAGGCCGTCACGGCCGGCGCGGCCGGTTTCCTGGTAGTAGGCCTCCAGGCTCTTGGGCAGGTCCAGGTGGGCGACGAAGCGCACGTTGGGCTTGTCGATGCCCATGCCGAAGGCGATGGTCGCCACCATGATCAGCCCTTCCTCGTTGAGGAAGCGCTTCTGGTTGAAGGCGCGCAGCTCGTTGGACAGCCCGGCGTGGTACGGCAGCGCCGGGAAGCCCTGGTTGGAGAGGAACTCGGCGACCTCCTCGACCTTCTTGCGCGACAGGCAGTAGACGATGCCGGCGTCGCCGCGGCGCTCGGCGAGGAAGCCCAGCAGTTGCTTGCGCGGCTGCTCCTTGGGCACGATGCGGTAGAAGATGTTCGGCCGGTCGAAGCTGGAGAGGAACTGCTCGGCGTTCTGCAGGTGCAGGCGCTGGATCATCTCCTCGCGGGTGCGCATGTCCGCGGTGGCGGTCAGGGCGATGCGCGGCACGTGCGGGAACAGCTCGGCGAGCTGGCCCAGCTGCAGGTATTCGGGGCGGAAGTCGTGGCCCCACTGCGACACGCAGTGCGCCTCGTCGATGGCGAACAGGCCGACGTTCAGGCGCTGCAGGAAGTCCAGCATGCGCGGCTGCACCAGGCGTTCCGGGGCCAGGTAGAGCAGCTTGATCTCGCCACGCTGCAGGCGCGCGGCGATGTCCCGCTGCGCCTCGGGGCTGAGCGAGGAGTTCAGCGCGGCGACCGGCACGCCCAGCTCGTCGAGGGTGGCGACCTGGTCTTCCATCAGGGCGATCAGCGGCGAGACCACCACGGTCAGCCCCTCGCGCAGCAGCGCCGGGACCTGGAAGCACAGCGACTTGCCGCCGCCGGTGGGCATCAGCACCAGGGCGTCGCCGCCGCTGGCCACGCGTTCGATGATGCGCGCCTGGTTGCCACGGAAGGCGTCGTAGCCGAATACGTCTTTGAGGATGCGCTGGGCCTGGTCGAGCATGGGGGACTCCGTTTCGAGCCGGGCATTATACGCAAGCGGGGCGATGGGGGTGGGTCAGCCGTCGCAACGGACGAGAATGACGGATGCGAAGGGGGCATGATCGCGGACGGGGTCCGCTCCTGCGGGAAGACGGTATGCCGTGCCTGCCAGCAACCTGTAGGAGCGGGCCCTGCCCGCGATTTCGCGCGCAGGGCGCGCTCCTACAATGGGAATGGCGCGGGTGGGGCGGCGCAGGAGCGGACTCTGTCCGCGATTCGGCGGATAACGCCGTAGGCGTTATGCGCCCTACGAACTATCGCGAACGACCCAGGGTTCGCGAGCAAGCTCGCTCCTACGAAAAGCAAAAGCGCTTTTGCTCTGGCGTTTGGACTTCCAGAGAAATATCCGAGCGCACTGGAACGCCCCTTCAGAAGGCCGAGCGAAACCGGCGCTCAGGAGGTCATGCGACATGGATGTCGCTAGAGCCCCGATCAGCACAGGGACGTGCTGTCGGGGCGGGCCTCCGTGGCGGGGGAATTCGCGAGGGTAGCCCGGCTTCATCGGGCCCGTATGCGGGGCAAGCCTTTTTGGTTCCTTTTTGCGGGGGTGGCCTTCCACCGTTTGACAAAAGGGACTCGCCCGAGGGGGCGAAACAAGAGGCATCAGCGCACTCGGAGCGGCGCGTTACACCAAGCCCAACCCCGAAGAAGTCTCTGGGTTCCCGCGTTCGCGGGAATGACGGGGGTGGGGATAGGAGCACAGGACCAAGGTTCGCGAGCAAGCTCGCTCCTACGAAAAGCAGAACCCCACGCCAGCCACCAAGCCCCCTGCGACTGGCCCGCGGGCCGCGGAAAGACTACAATTCAGGCCCGCATCCCCGCCGAGGTAGTAACCGATGTCCTTCGCCGACCAACTGGCCCGCCTGCAAGCCTTTCTCGATGCCGATGACCTGCACGAGGAAGCCTTGGACTATGTCGCGGCCCACGGCTACCTGACCGCCTTGGCGATCTGCCCCGACCAGGTGCCCGACCGCGAGTGGATCGACGCGCTCTTCGCCGAGCCGCCGCACTACCGCAGCGACGCCGAGCGCGAGGAAATCGAGGGCTCCCTGCTGCTGCTCAAGGCGCACATCACCCGCCAGCTGGCCAGCGATGAAGAACTGGAGCTGCCCTGTGAGCCCTATCTGGGCGATGAGCCGGACGATTCCGATATCCGCGGCTGGTGCATCGGCTTCATGGAAGGCGTGTTCCTGCGCGAGGCCGTGTGGTTCGAGCAGGCCGAGGAAGAGGTCAGCGAGCTGCTGCTGCCGATCATGGTCGGTTCCGGGCTGTTCGACGAGCAGCCGGAGTTCGACGAGATCGCCCGCGACCGCCACCTGGTGGACGACATGGTCGCGCAGATCCCGGAACTGCTGACCAACCTGTTCCTGCTCTGCCAGGCCCCGGAAGAAAAGCCGGCGCTGCTGAAGCCCCGCCAACACTGAGAAATTGTCCAGGCGCTGCTGCGCGTCGGCGATACTGCGTTAAAAACAGCCGCGGGGTGCTCATTTACGCGGTGTAAACTCCGCTCCCACGGCTGTTTTTGCCTTGCCTCGCTCTAGCTCGCGAGCGCCTGAATCAATTTCAACCCAGCTCCATTGGAAAAGATGCAACGGAGAGTCCGCCATAGCCGCCACGCCTGGGTGCGCTACCTGCTGCTGGCCGTCGGCTGGCTCAGCGTGGCGCTGGGCGTGGCGGGGATCTTCCTGCCGCTGCTGCCCACCACGCCCTTCCTGCTGCTCGCCGCGGCCTGCTTCATGCGCAGCTCGCAGCGCTTCTACGACTGGCTGGTGAGCCACCCCAGGCTGGGCCCCTGGATCAGCGACTACCTCGAAGGCAACGGCATCCCGCTCAAGGGCAAGCTCTACACGGTGGGGCTGATGTGGATCAGCATCGGCTTCTCCTGCTACCTGGTCCCGCACCTCTGGGCCCGGGTGTTCATGCTCGCCAGCGCGGTGCTGGTCAGCCTGTACATCCTGCTGAAGGTGAAGACCCGCCGCATCTGAGGTTCAGGCCGGCAGCGGCTCGCCTCCGCCCTCCCCGTCCGGCCCTTCTGGCGCCGGCACGGCGGCCACGCTGAAGCCGAAGGTGTTCACCCCCGCCTCGCTGCGCACGAAGACGCTGCCGCCGTGCATGCTCGCCACCGCCTTGACGATGGACAGGCCCAGGCCGTGGCTGCTCTGGCTGTTGGCCCGCGCCGCGTCGACGCGGTAGAAGCGCTCGAACAGCCGGGCGCGCTCCTCGTCGCCGATCGGCGTGCCGGGGTTGCTCACCTCCACCCACGCGGCGCCGCCCTCGCCGCTCAGGCGCACCTCGATGCGCCCGCCCGGCGCGGTGTGCTGGGCGGCGTTGTACAGCAGGTTGGTCACAGCGCGCTGGAACAGGGCGCGCTCGACACTGGCGCGGGCCTCGCCGTGCAGCGCCACGCTGACGCCCTGCTCGTCGAAGATCACTTCGAGGAAGTCCAGGGTATTGCCCACTTCGGCGCGCAGCGAGGTCTCCACCCGCTCGGCGGCCAGGCTGCCCTGGTCGACGCGGGCGAGGAACAGCATGTCGTTGACGATGGCGCGCAGGCGCTCCAGCTCTTCCAGGTTGGACTGCAGCACCTCTTCGTAGTCCCCGGCGCTGCGCTCGCGGGACAGCGCCACCTGGCTCTGGCCGATCAGGTTGGCCAGGGGCGTGCGCAGTTCGTGGGCCACGTCGGCGTTGAACGATTCCAGGCGCAGGTAGGCCTGCTGCAGACGGTCCAGCGCCTCGTTGAAGGCCTGGGCCAGGGCCGACAGCTCGGCCGGCAGGCGCTCCGGGCGCAGGCGCTGGGACAGCTGCTTCGGGCTGATCTGCCGCGCCTCGTCGCTCAGCCGGTGCAGCGGCCGCAGGCCGACGCGGGCGATCCAGTGGCCGCACAGCGAGGCCAGGGCGATGCCCAGCGCCGACAGGCCGAACAGCGCCACCAGGGTGGCCTGGCGGGCGTGCTGGAAGGCCACGCTGTCGATGGCGGTGAGCAGCACCAGCGCCGGGCGCTCGCCGCTGGCCGGCAGGCGGCCGACGCGGGTGGACAGCGGCGAGCCGTGCTCCGGCAACTCCAGCTCGCCGTAGCCGCTGCCGGCGGCCAGCAGGCGGCGCACCGGCTCGCTGGCCTGGCCATAGCGCAGGTTCGCGTCGTCGCTGTCGATCCAGAAGCGGATCAGCTCGTACTCCTGGCTCAGGGTGTTCAGCTTGCCCTGCAGGTGCGGCCAGCGCTGCACCAGGTCGGGCTTGTCGAGCATGCGCGCGACCATGTTGAAGCGGGTGTCCAGCTCCGAGCGCTGCAGGCGCTCGATCTGCCGGTCGAGCACCCAGTACAGCGCCGAGCCGATGAGCAGGAACGCGCCCAGCGCGGCAACGGCGAACATGCCGGCCAGGCGGGCGGACAGCGACAGGCCCTTCATCCGCCACCCTCCTGGCCGGCGCGGCTCTCCAGCACGTAGCCCATGCCGCGGATGGTGTGCAGCAGCTTGCTCTCGAAGGGCCCGTCGAGCTTGGCGCGCAGGCGCTTGATGGCGACCTCGACGACGTTGGTGTCGGTGTCGAAGTTGATGTCCCAGACCAGCTCGGCGATGGCGGTCTTGGAAAGGATTTCGCCGCTGCGCTGGGCCAGCACGCAGAGCAGCGCGTATTCCTTGGCGGTCAGCTCCAGACGCGTGGCGCCGCGGAACACGCGGCGGCTGACCAGGTCGATGGACAGGTCGGCGATGCGCATCTGGGTGGCGCTCTCCAGGTGCGCGCCACGGCGCGTCAGGGCCTGCAGGCGGGCCACCAGTTCGAGGAAGGAGAATGGCTTGATCAGGTAGTCGTCGGCGCCCTCGCGCAGGCCGCGCACGCGGTCCTCCACGCGCTCGCGGGCGGTGAGCATGATCACCGGCGTCTGCCGCCGCTCGCGCAGGGCGCGCAGCACGCCGTAGCCGTCGATGCCGGGAAGCATCACGTCCAGCACTATCACGTCGTACTCGCCGTTGAGCGCCAGGTGCCTGCCGTCGATGCCGTCGGCCGCCACGTCCACGGTGAAGCCCTGCTCGCTGAGGCCGCGCTGCAGGTAGTCCGCGGTCTTGCTCTCGTCTTCGACTATCAGTACGCGCATGCCCGGCCTCCGTTCGCTGCGTGCGGCCATGCTACCCAGGCGCGCCTCACGCCGCACCTCCCAGCGCCAGCGGGGCCGGCTGGCGGTGGAACAGGCGGTCCAGCGCCAGGTACACCACCGGGGTGCTGAACAGGGTCAGCGCCTGGCTCACCAGCAGCCCGCCGACCACCGCCACGCCCAGCGGCTGGCGCAGCTCCGAGCCGGTGCCGAAGCCGATCATCAGCGGGATGGCGCCCAGCAGCGCGGCCAGGGTGGTCATCATGATCGGGCGGAAGCGCGCCAGGCACGCCTCGCGGATCGCCTCGGCAGGCGACAGGCCGCGCTGGCGCTGGGCGGCCAGGGCGAAGTCGACCATCAGGATGCCGTTCTTCTTGACGATGCCGATCAGCAGCACCAGGCCGATCAGCGCCATCACCGAGAACTCCAGGCCCCAGCCCCAGAGCAGGAAGACCGCGCCTATGCCCGCCGAGGGCAGCGTGGAAAGGATGGTCAAGGGGTGCACGAAGCTCTCGTAGAGCACGCCGAGGATCACGTACACGGCGAAGAGCGCGGCCAGGATCAGCAGCGGCTGGCTCGCCAGGGAGCTCTGGAAGGCCCGCGCCGCGCCCTGGAAGTCGCCGCCGATGCTGGCCGGCATGCCGATCTCCTGCTGCGCGCGCTGCACCAGGCGCACCGCTTCGCCCAGGGCCGTGCCCGGGGCCAGGTTGAAGGACAGGGTGGCCGCCGGGAACATGCCGTTGTGGTTGATCTGCAGCGGCCCGGAACGCGACGGCGCGACCCGCGCCACCTCGGCCAGCGGGACCATCTCGCCGGTCAGCGGCGAGCGCAGGTGGAACCAGGCCAGGCTCTCGGCGCGGCCGCGCTGGCGGGCGTCCAGTTCGAGGATCACCTTGTACTGGTTGACCTCGGTCTGGATTTCGCCGACCTGGCGCTGGCCGAAGGCGTCGTACAGCGTCTGGCTGATGTCCTCGGCGCTCAGGCCGAAGCGCGCCGCGGCCACCCGGTCGATCTCCAGGGCGGTGACGCTGGCGCCCACCTGCAGGTCGTTGGACACGTCGGCCAGCCCCGGCTCCTGCTTCAGCCGCTCGGTCAGGCGCTGCGCCCACAACGCAAGCTCGGCGCTGTCGTTGCTGCGCAGGGCGTACTGGTACTGGGTGCGCACCGGGCCGGTGGCCAGGTTGATGTCCTGGGCCGAGCGCAGGTACAGGACGATGCCGGGCACCCGGGCCAGCTTCGGGCGCAGGCGGTCGATGAATTGCTCCACCGAGACGTCGCGCTCGCCGCGGTCCTTGAGCACGATCCAGAAGCGCCCGTTGGCCAGGCTCTGGCTGCCGCCGGTGATGCCGATGGCGTGGTTGTAGCTCTGCACCGCCGGGTCGGCGGCGACGATCCCGGCCAGTTGGCGGTGCTTCTCGGCCATGTCGGCGTAGGAAATGTCCTCGGCGGCCTGGGTGGTGCCGAACACGAAGGCGGTGTCCTGCAGCGGGAAGAAGCCCTTGGGGATGCCCACGTAGCCGGCCACCGCCACCACGATGCACAGGCCGAAGCTCGCCAGCACCGTGCGCTGGTGCCGCAGCGACCAGTCCAGGCCGCGGGCGTAGCGGGCCAGCAGCCACCCGGAAAGGCCGCCGTGGCCACTGTGCTTCGGCGCGCCCATGAAGCGCGAGGCGAGCATCGGCGCCACCGTCAGCGAGGCCAGCACCGACAGCAGGATGGCCGCGGTGACGCTGACGGCGAACTCGCGGAACAGCCGGCCGACGATGCCGCCCATGAACAGCAGCGGGATGAACGCGGCGATCAGCGAGAAGCTGATGGAGACGACCGTGAAGCCGATCTCCGCGGCGCCATCCAGGGCCGCCTGCACGCGGTCCTTGCCCTGTTCCAGGTGGCGATGGATGTTCTCCACCACCACGATGGCGTCGTCGACGATGAAGCCCACGGCGATGATCAGCGCCACCAGGGTCAGGTTGTTCAGGGTGAAGCCCAGCAGGTACATGGCGGCGAAGCTGGCGCTCAGCGACACCGCCAGCACCGTGGCGACGATCAGCGTCGCCGACAGCTGGCGCAGGAACAGGCCCATCACCAGCACCACCAGGCCCATGGTCAGCAGCAGGGTCAGCTCCACCTCGTGCAGCGAGGCGCGGATGGTCCGCGTGCGGTCGTTGAGCACCTCCACCTCGATGCCGGCCGGGAGCATCTCGCGCAGGCGCGGCAGGGCCGCCTGGATGGCGTCCGCGGTCTCGACGATGTTCGCCCCCGGCTGGCGCAGCACCACCAGGGCCACGCCGGGGCGGCCCTCGGGCCAAGCCTGCACGTAGTCGTCCTCCGGCGCCCTGACCACCTGCGCCAGGTCGCGCAGGAACACCGGCGCGCCGGCGCGGTAGGCCACCACCAGGTCGTCGTACTCGGCGGGGCTGAACAACTGGTCGTTGGCCGCCAGGGTGGACACCCGGCCGTCGCCGAAGAGCGCGCCCTTGGCCTGGTTGACGCTCGCCGACTGCAGCGCCTGGCGCAGGTCGGCGAGGGTCAGGCGGTAGGCGGCGAGCTTCTCCGGCTGGGCCTGGATGCGGATGGCCGGGCGCTGCTGGCCGACCACGAAGATCTGCCCGACCCCGGCGACCTGGCTGAGCTGGCGCGCCAGCAGCACCTCGGCGTAGTCGCTCAGCTCGATCAGCGGCAGCAGCTCGGAATTGACCCGCAGGATCATGATCGGGCTGTCCGCCGGATTGACCTTGCGCCAGGTGGGCAGGTTCGGCAGGTCCGCCGGCAGGCGCCCGGAGGCGGCGTTGATGGCGGCCTGGACCTCCTGGGCGGCGACGTCGATGTCCTTCTCCAGCTCGAACTGCAGGGTCAGGGTGGTGGAGCCCAGGGCGCTACTGGAGGTCATCTCGGCGATGCCGGGGATGGCGCTGAACTGCACCTCCAGCGGCGTGGCCACGGCCGAGGCCATGGTCTGCGGGCTGCCGCCGGGCAATTGGGCGTTGACCTGGATGGTCGGGAAATCCACCTGCGGCAGCGGCGCCACGCCCAGGCGCAGGAAGGCCAGCAGGCCGAGCAGCAGCGAGGCGATGGTCAGCAGGCAGGTGGCGATGGGGTGGCGCACGCACCAGCCGGACATGCCGGCGCGCACGCTCATGGCCGACTCCGGCGCAGGGCCAGGGCCGGCGCTTCGCCCAGCACCTCGACGCGGGCGCCGGGCGCCAGCCGCGAGTGGCCGTCGAGCACCACCGCCTCGCCGGCCTCCAGGCCTTCCACCAGGCTGCGCCCGTCCACTTCCTGCAGCACCCGCACCGGCGCCACCTCGGCCTTGCCGTCCACCACCCGGTAGACGAAGGCGCCTTCCAGGCCGCGGCGCACGGCGCGGCTGTCCAGCAGCAGGCCGCCGCGCAGCACGCCGGTGCGCAGGTCCACGGCGACGAACTGGCCGGGCCAGAGCTTGCCCTCGGGGTTGTCGAACACCGCGCGCACGCGGATGGTGCCGGTGCTGCTGGCCACCTGGTTGTCGATGCTGCGCAGGCGGCCCTCGCCGAGCAACTGGCCGCCATCGCGGCTGTAGGCGCTGACCGGGGTGTCGCCGCCGAGCAGCGGCTGCAGCCGCGGCAGGCTTTCCTGGGGCAGCGCGAAGACCACCGAGATGGGCGCGATCTGCGTCACGCTGAACAGGCTGCTGTCTTCGTTGGTGCGCAGCAGGTTGCCGACGTCGACGTTGCGGATGCCCACGCGGCCGGACACCGGCGAGGTGATGCGGGTGTAGGACAGGCGCACGCGCTCGGCGTCGATGGTCGCCTGGTTGGCCCGCAGGGTGGCGCGCAGCTGGGCGGCCTGGGCCTCCTGCTGCTCGAGGATCTGCCGGGAGATGGAGCCGCGCTCGATCAGCGTGCGGTAGCGCTGCAGGTCCTGCTCGACGATGCGCAGTTGCGCCTGGTTGCTCTGCCGGGTGGCCTCGGCCTGCTCCAGGGCGGCGGCGATGGCGCGGTCGTCGATGGTCGCCAGCAGCTGGCCGCGCTCGACCAGTTGGCCCTCCTCCACCAGCAGGGCGGTCAGCTGGCCCTCGACCTGGGGCCGCAGCAGCACGCTGTGCAGCGAGGTGACGGTGCCGACACCGGCGAGGTTCTGCGCCAGGTCCTCGCGCACCACCCGCACCAGGGTCACCGGCACCCCGGGCGCCGCGGCGGCCGCCCGCGGCTCGCCCTGGCGCGCGCCGAGGCCCCAGGCCAGGGCGCCCGCCAGCACCACGCCGAGCAGCCCAGCCGCCATCCCTATCCGCCTGCCTTGCGCCTGCATGCCGCCCTCCTCGTCGACGCGGCCCGGCGGACCGCATCCTGCGTTTATAGGCCAGGCCGCGGGACCCCACCCTGACCCGAAGATGACAATGCTGACAGTTTCGCGCCATCGACAGCCGCCAGCCAGCGCCTAGACTTCACTCATCCCTCCTGGAGCCCCGGCGATGCGGCCACTGCAAGGAGCCCTCCGGCTGTTCGTCCGCCCGTCCGGGGCCGGCCTGGCGCTGCTCCTCGTCCTGGCCCTGGGCCTCCAGGCGCAATGGGACTTCGACGCCATCCTGCGCAAGGCCGAGCAGCACTGGGGCGACCTGGGCCCGGCGCGCCAGCGCATCCGCGACTGGGGCGAGCTGCTGCAGCGCAGCCAGGGCCTGGACGAGGCCGGCAAGCTCAAGGCCGCCAACGATTTCTTCAACGCCAGCCTGGCCTTCCGCGACGACCGCGGCGTGTGGGGCCAGGAAGACTACTGGGCGACGCCCGTCGAGGCGCTGTACAAGGGCGCCGGCGACTGCGAGGACTACGCCATCGCCAAGTACGTCACCCTGCGCCAGCTCGGCATCCCCGGCGAGCGGCTGCGCATCACCTACGTCAAGGCCCTGCGCCTGAACCAGGCGCACATGGTGCTGACCTGGTACGCCAGAGCCGACGCCGAGCCGCTGGTGCTCGACAACCTCATCCCGCAGATCCGCCCCGCCTCGCAGCGCCAGGACCTGCTCCCGGTCTACGCCTTCAACGCCGAGGGACTGTGGTTGCCCGGCCCCGGCGGCGGCAAGCGCACCGGCAGCAGCAAGCAGCTGTCGCGCTGGCAGGACCTGTTGACCAAGATGCGCGGCGAGGGGCTGGTCCTCGACGAGACGCGCTAGGAGGCATGCATGTCGCTACTCAAGCAACTCTTCCTGGCCATCTGCCTGTTCCTGGTGGTGGCCTTCGCCGGCAGCTTC
The DNA here is from genome assembly GCF_900187975.1 of Pseudomonas delhiensis. Classification (GTDB taxonomy): domain Bacteria; phylum Pseudomonadota; class Gammaproteobacteria; order Pseudomonadales; family Pseudomonadaceae; genus Pseudomonas; species Pseudomonas delhiensis. The sequence goes on from NZ_FZPC01000021.1 coordinate 45,280, forward strand.
GCCACCAGCCTGGAGAGTTCCCGCGAGCAGCTGATCAGCCAGTTGCGCTCCCACGCCCAGGACGCCGCCACCGCCCTGGGGCTGTCGCTGACGCCCCACGTCGACGACCCGGCGATGATCGAGCTGATGGTCAGCTCCATCTTCGACAGCGGCTACTTCGCCAGCATCCGCGTGGTGCGCATCGCCGACGGCCAGGTGCTGGTGGAACGCAGGGCCGCCCCCGGCAACGGCGAGGTGCCCGGCTGGTTCGCCCGCCTGGTGGACCTCAAGGCCGAGGGCGGCGACGCCCTGATCATGCGCGGCTGGGAACAGGCGGCGCGGGTCGAGGTGGTCAGCCACCCGCAGTTCGCCCTGGCGCGGCTGTGGGACGGCGCCCTGGGCAGCCTGGCCTGGCTGCTCGGCTGCGGGGTGGTCAGCGCGATCCTCGGCGGCTGGCTGCTGCGCACCCAGCTGCGCCCGCTGGACCAGATGGTGCAGCAGGCACGGGCCATCACCCGCCGCGAATTCCTCACCCTGCCCCGCGAGCCGCGCACCCCGGAGCTGCGCCGGGTGGTGCAGGCGATGAACCAGATGGTCGAGAAGCTCAAGGCGCTGTTCGCCGAGGAAGCCTCGCGCAGCGAGAAGCTGCGCGAGGAGGCCTACCAGGACAGCCTCTCCGGCCTGGCCAACCGCCGGCTGTTCGACGCCCGCCTGGAAGCCCAGCTGACGCCCGGCGAGCAGAGCGCCGCCGGCTACCTGCTGCTGCTGCGCCTGAACGACCTGGCCGGGCTCAACCAGCGCCTGGGCGGCCAGCGCACCGATGCGCTGATCCGCGAGGTGGCCGGCCTGCTGCAGGGCGCCCAGGCCCAGCATGGCAAGCCCGACTGGCTGGCGGCGCGCAGCCGCGGCGGCGAGTTCACCCTGCTCGCCCCGGGGCTGGACGGCAGCGGCGCCGAGCGCCTGGCCGAAGCCCTCAGCGACCAGTTGGAAAGCCTCCGGCGCACCGGCGCCAGCGACGCCCAGCCGGTGGCGCACCTGGGCCTGGCGGCCTTCCGCCCGGGCGAGGCGGCGGCCGGCGTCCTGGCCCGCGCCGACCAGGCCCTGGCCAGCGCCCAGGCCAGCGCCGAACGGCCGTGGCAGCGCCTCGACGAATCCAGCGGCCAGCCGGCCCAGGACAGCCACGCCTGGCACGCCTGGATCGACAGCGCGCTGCAGAAGAGCCAGCTGCAACTGTGGTTCCAGCCGGTACGCGGCTGCGCCGACGGCGCCCTGCTGCAGCGCAAGCTGCTGGCGCGCCTGCTCGATGCGCAGGGCCAGGCGGTGGCCGCCGGGCAGTTCCTGCCCTGGGTGGAACGCTTCGGCTGGGCGGCGCGCCTGGACCAGGCCATGCTCGAACACGCCCTGGCCCACCTGGCCCGGCACCCCGAGCCCGTGGCCCTGAGCCTGTCGGCCGCCAGCGTGCGCGAGCCCCGGGCGTTGCGGCAACTGCTCGATGCCATCGAGGCCAACCCGCAACAGGCCGCCCTGCTGACCCTGGAGCTGGACGAACGCTACCTGCCGCCGCCGGCCGAGCTGGAGCAGCTCGGCCAGGCCGTGCGCGAAACCGGCGCGAGCCTCGGCCTGCAGCACTTCGGCGGGCGCTTCAGCCTGATCGGCAACCTCACCCACCTGGGCCTGGCCTACCTCAAGCTCGACGGCAGCTACATCCGCGCCATCGACCAGGACCAGGCCAAGCGCCTGTTCATCGAGGCGGTGTTCCGCGCCACCAACAGCATCGACCTGCCGCTGATCGCGGAGATGGTGGAAAGCGAGGGGGAACTGCGGGTATTGCGCGAGATGGGGATCAAGGGGGCCATGGGCCGCCTGGTCGGCGCGCCGGCGCCGTGGGACGAACAACCGTCCTGAATCAGTGCAGGAGGTGCCCACGGCGCACAGGATCGAAGCTCCGAGTGCCAGGCTAGCAGGCGTCTGAACCCGTTGGCGGACAGCCCCGACTCAGCCCCGGCGCCTGGAAATGAACTCGCGCATCGATCGACTAGGCTCGCCAGTGTCGAAGGCGTCACCGAAGCACGGGATGCTGGAGTCGATGGCATCGCCCAGCGCGTACCCCTCCCAGTCATTCAGCAGACACTTCTGGGCAACCATCACCCCTGGCTGAATCTGCAGCAAGGGCTCCAGCACACGCTCCACCGCCTGGTCCAGTTCGGCGTCGTCGGCCAGGTCCGTGACCAGCCCCCACGCCAGGGCCGTCTGCGCGTCGATCGCTTCCGCCGACAGCATGAGCCAGCGCGCCCGCCCACTGCCAATCAGCGCAGGCAGCAAAGCCGCATGGATCACCGAAGGAATGCCCATCCTGACCTCCGGCATGGCGAAGCGAGCATTGCCCGCGGCCACCCGTATGTCGCAGGCCGCGGCGACTTCGAGCCCTCCTCCCAGGCACCAACCCTGGACTCTCGCCACCACGGGAACCCTGCACTGCCTCAAGGCAATGCACAGGTCGCGCAGGGAGGAAATGAAGCGCCTCCCCTCCTGCGCGTCGAAATCCACCATTTCCTTTATGTCGGCGCCGCCGATGAAGGCCTTGCTACCCGATGTGCTCAAGACCACTACCCGAACGGCTTCGTTCGACGAGATGGCATTCAAGGCCGCGAGTACGTCGCTTACCACTTCGGTACCGAGAATGTTCAATGGGCCTGCATTCCTGATGCAGAGCACTGCAACGCCTCGTGAGTCGATGGAGAGGCTGACGTGATGGTTCATTGGCTGATTCCCTTTGCTGGTCATCAATCGCCGGCAACGATTCCGGCGTTCTTCAGCGCGTCGATCCGTGCCTTGTCGAAGCGCAGTTCGGAGAGTATTTCGCTGGTGTGCTCGCCAAGCATCGGCGGTGCCCTTCCGGCACTCACGTCCCCGGCCAGCAGCGGATTCCTGACGCAGGGAATGTCGCCTGCGCGGGGATGCCGAAGCATCTGGCGAACGAGGCGATGCCTGACCTGCGCATCATCGAATGCCTGCTGCAACGTATTGATGGGCCCCCAGGGAATACCGGCGCCATCGAGAACTTCCTTCCAGGCCGAGCGGGTCTTCCTCGCCAGGAGCACGGCGACCGCCTCGCGCAACGCCGGCCTGTTGTGCAGGCGCTGCTCGTTGCTGGCGAACCTGGCATCGCTGGCAAGACCAGGCTCGCCCGCCAGAGCACAGAACCTGGTGAACTGTTGATCATTGCCGATCGCCAGGATCAGATGGCCATCGGCGCAGGCGAATACTTCGTAGGGAGCCAGGTTCGCATGGGTGTTCCCCATGCGCTCGGGCACCCGCCCGGAAATCAGGTAGCCAAGGTTATGGTTCGCATTGATGGCGATGGCAACGTCTGAGAGAGCGAGATCGACGTACCGACCGCTGCCGGTGCGAACCCGCTCGATCAACGCCGCCAGGACTGCGGCCGTTGCGTACATTCCGGTGCTCAGGTCGATGATGGATGCGCCGGTGCGCAAAGGCCCCGCCCCGGGTTCCCCGTCGGGATGCCCGGTATAGCTCATGAGCCCGCCGAAGCCCTGGAAGATGTAGTCGTAGCCGGGGCGCCCCGCCATCGGCCCGGTCTGGCCGAAACCGGTGATCGACACGTAGATCAGGCCCGGATTGCCATCGCTCAGGCTTTCATAGTCGAGGCCATGCCTGGCCAGCGATCCGGACTTGTAGTTCTCGATCACGACGTCGGCCTGCCTGGCCAGTCGCCGGACCACCTCGGCCCCCTCGGGCCGGGAGAAATCGATGGCGATGGAACGCTTGCCCCTGTTGCAGCTGAGGAAATAGGCGGACAGCCGCTCCTCGCCATCGGCCACCTCAAGGTAATGAGGCCCCCAGTCCCTACTGTCGTCCCCGCCCCAGGGGCTTTCCACCTTGATCACATCGGCGCCCAGGTCCGCAAGGTTCTGGGTACACCAGGGGCCAGCGAGAATCCTCGAAAGATCGAGAATGCGGATACCTTCCAATGCAGTATTCATTTTGCTCACCTGTGCAATGACTCAGTGGCCCGTGTGCTTTTCGGCAGGCACTCGCTCGCGAAACCCGAAGACGATCAACAGTCCGGCCAGGATCTGGATGGCGGAGACCAGGTACAGGCCGACCACCATGCTGCCCGTGGCCTCCTTGAGGATTCCGAGAATCCAGGACGACAAGAGCCCGGAAATCTGCCCGAGGCTGCTGATGATCGCGATGCCCGCCGCAGCCGTGGTACGGGAGAAATAGCTGGGAGGAATGCTCCAGAACACGACGAAGGCGGCGTACTGACCGATCCCCACCAGCGTCAGGAAAACAGTGGCCGCCACCCAGTTGTCATGCATCGACGCGAGCATCAGGGAACCGATAGCGGTGATGCCCACGCTGCACATGAAATGCCAGCGCCTTTCTCCATGCCGGTCGGATCGGCGCCCCACGTAAACCATGGCGATAGCCCCCGCCAGGTTCGGGGCGATGGTCAGCAGGCCGATGGCGAACGCATTCTCGACGCCGGACTGCTTGATGATGGCGGGCCCCCAGACATTGAGGACACTCAGCGCCCAAGGGCTGAAAAAGTAGGCGACCGAGGCGATGAAGACCTTGGGGTCGGTGAGCAACTTGAGCAGCACGGCCTTGCCTCCATGCTGTTGCACCTTGCCTTGCTGGTCCCGTTCCAGGTTGGCCAATACCCGTCGCTTTTCGTCCTCGCTCAGCCATTTGGCGTCCATCGGGCCATCGCTGAGGTAGAAGAACGCCACGAAACCGATAATGACGGCGGGCAGGCCTTCGAGCAGGAACATCCACTGCCAGGACTTCATGACCGTGGAGCCTTCGAACAAATCCAATATGCCGCCGGAAACAGGGCCGCCAATGACCCCGGCTATGCACAGTCCCAGCATCAGCAACGAGGTGACACGCCCACGTCTGTTGGCCGGGAACCAGTAGGTCAGGTACAGGATCAAGCCCGGGAAGAACCCGGCCTCGGCGGCGCCCAGCAGGATACGCGCGATATAGAATTGCTCGGGAGAACTCACGAAGGCCGTTCCGGCCGAAACCAGCCCCCAAAGCACCATGATCCTCATCAAGGTGGTTCGGGCACCCAGCTTTTCCAGCAGAATATTGCTTGGAAGCTCGAAGGCTATGTATCCAAGATAAAAGATTCCGGCCCCCAGGCCGTAAGCGGCGTCGGACAGTCCGATATCATCCTTGAACCTCAGGTAGGCGAAGCTGACATTGGCCCGGTCGATATAACAGATGACGTAGGCCAACAGCAGAAAGGGGATCAGTCTCCAGGTAATCTTTCTGTACAGTAGTGTTTCTTCTGCTTCCGACGCCAGGTCCGCCGAAGTACTTCCTAAATTGCTTTTCGATAAAACTTCCAACTGGCTCATAGTGACTCCGTTCTTATTCTAATGTCACAGGAAAGAGCGCCACCCCGGTATAATTACGCGCGCTTGCGAAGCAGATATCTCTGCCTGCCGCGCAATACTTTCTCACTTCGCTGATTGACGATGCATGAGGCCATTTCCAGCACACCAGTCGTCCGGCCAGGAATCAGTTCGATAATTTCCAGCGAACTGTAGAGCGTGTCTCCCACATACACCGGCTTGAGAAACTCGCTGCTTTGCCCCAGGAATGCCTTCAGCGAATCTTCCACCATGTGCGGAAACAGCCCCGCGCCGGCGGCCGTCTGGATCGCAACCTGGAACCCGTGCGCCAGCATGTTCGGCATACCGTGCGCCCGGCAGTATTCGATATCGTAATGAACCGGATGATTATCGCCGCTGGCCAATTGAAAGGCCGCGAAAAGCGCATCGGTCATCGTTCGGGACGGAAGAATGAAACGCTCGCCTATTTCGAAATCCTCGAAATAGCGTTGCGCACAGATCCGATGACTCTCGCAGGGAAGATCAGGGGAAGAATGCATGTATCGTAGCCCTATTATTTTTGAAATAGAAACATCTCAAGGTCGGTACGACCACAACGACACAATCAGACTAGAGGCCTGCCGGGCTGGAAAACAGTTGAAATATTCGAAGGGGGTGATCGGGATATTGGAAGGGTATGCTCAGACTTAAAAAACAGACTTGCCGAAACTTCCGATGATGGTGAGGATATATTCGGCCAGGCGCCCCCTACCGACGACTCAATGCAAACCCCGAGGTGCCCATGCGATACGAGTTGACCGATCTACGACTGTTTCTCGCCATTGCCGAATCGGAAAGCCTCTCGATCGGAGCATCCAGCCGCTTCCTCTCCGCACCGTCGGCCAGCTACCGGCTCAAGAATCTGGAGCAGGCCCTGGGAACCACATTGTTCTTGAGAAGCGCCAAGGGCATGGCGCTAACGCCAGCCGGGCGCGTATTCCTGGACCATGTGCGTGGAATCCTCACGTCGGTCCAGCATATGGAAGGTGACCTGTCGCGCTTCTCCAATAACATCAGGGGGCAAATACGAATTGTCGCCAACAGCAGTTGCCTGGCCGGCCTGACCGCGCCACTTAGCCGCTATCTGGTCGCACATCCCAATATCAATGTGGAACTGGAGGAGCGGCTGAGCGAAGACATCGTTCTTGCCGTTACGGAAAATACGGCAGACATAGGCCTGCTGGCAGGCGAGGTCGATGTGATGGCGCTCGAGTCCAAGCCATACGGGCAGGATGAACTGATATTGATCACTGCGGTTTTCCACCCCCTGGCCAACGCACAGCAGGTCAGCCTTGCCACCGCACTGGATTCCGACTTCATCTGCCTGGATCGCCGCAGCAGCAACTTCCTGTTCCTCTCCAAGCTGGCGGGAAAACTGGGGAAACGCATCAATGCCCGGGTGAACGTGCAGAACTTCCCCACGCTGCTTCAACTGGTCGAGGAAAACGTAGGGGTCTCCATTGTGCCCCGCAGCATTGCCAGCACAGCCATCAGTGAACATCGAATTGCCGGAGTCTCTCTGGAGGAATCCTGGCGACATCGCAAGCAGTGGTTGGTGGCGAATAGCTTCTCGAACCTTCCGCACTATGTCAGAAGCTTCATCTCATACATGACGTAACGCTCGGAACGCGGCTCGCAAGACCATACGAGAGCACTGCATCTTTTGCAGTCGCTTCCGCGGCCATTGGGCTGCCTCGTCGCACACAATCTCGAAGGCGCGCCTGGTCGGGCCAAATCGGGACTGGCCATGCCATTGGGGCCTGGCCTACCTGAAGCTCGACGGCAGCTACATCCGCGCCATCGACCAGGACCAGGCCAAGCGCCTGTTCATCGAGGCGGTGTTCCGCGCCACCAACAGCATCGACCTGCCGCTGATCGCGGAGATGGTGGAAAGCGAGGGGGAACTGCGGGTATTGCGCGAGATGGGGATCAAGGGGCTATGGGGCGGTTGGTCGGGGCGCCGGCGCCGTGGGGGGAAGAGGGCTAGGGCGAATTCCCCCTGCGCTTGGGCGGCACCGTAGGGCGCATAACGCCTACGGCGTTATCCGCCATCGCCGTCCTGCACCGAGTCTCCGGCCGGCGGCGGATAACCGCGAACGGTTATTCGCCCTACGGTTTCAGCCCGGCAGGATGGGTTGAACGAAACCCATGCGGTCGTGGCAATGGGTATCGCTTCGCTCAACACCATCCTACGACGTGTAGGAACGGACTCCGTCCGCGATCGGCTCCGCCGGCCGCGCAGGGCCCTCAGAACAACCGCTCGTCTTCCTCTTCCACCAGGGCGCCCAGCCCATCCAGCCCGGCGCGGGTGGTGGCGCGGTCCTCCAGCTTGCGCCGGGCCGCCTCGGGCAGGTCGGTGTAGCGGATCAGCCCGCGGCTCACCAGCACGCCCACCAGGTCCTCGATCACCCGCACCAGCTCCAGGTCCGAGCGCTGCAGGGACTGCAGGCGCGCGTCCAGCGCCCCGCTCAGCCAGCCCAGCACTTCGGGGTCGTCGGCCGGCATGCCCTGGCCGCCGGCGAAGGGTTCGCGTTCGACCCGCACCAGGCGGCCGTTCTCATCGCGTTGCACGTAGACCATCGCCGCCTCGCCTCCTTCACTTGTCCTTCCTGTACGCCGCCTCCAGCGCATCGTTGAGGGTGCGCAGCACCTTGACCCGGGCGAAGCGCTTGTCGTTGGCCTCGATCAGGGTCCAGGGCGCGATCTCGGTGCTGGTGCGGTCCACCATGTCGCCCACCGCGTCGACGTACTGGTCCCACTTGTCGCGGTTGCGCCAGTCTTCCTCGGTGATCTTGTAGCGCTTGAAGGGGATGCTCTCGCGCTCCTTGAAGCGCTGGTACTGGGTGTCCTTGTCGATGGCCAGCCAGAACTTCACCACCACTATGCCGAACTCCACCAGCTGCTCCTCGAAGTCGTTGATCTCCGAGTAGGCGCGCAGCCAGTCGGCCGGCGGGCAGAAGCCCTCGACGCGCTCCACCAGCACCCGGCCGTACCAGGAGCGGTCGAAGATGGTGAACTGCCGGCGCGCCGGCATGTGCCGCCAGAAGCGCCACAGGTACGGCTGGGCGCGTTCTTCCTCGGTGGGCGCGGCGATGGGCACGATGTGGTACTGGCGCGGGTCCAGGGCGTCGGTGACGCGGCGGATGGCGCCGCCCTTGCCGGCGGCGTCGTTGCCCTCGAACACGGCGACCAGCGAATGCTGGCGGAAGCGCTTGTCGCGGATCAGCGTGGCCAGGCGCGCCTGCTCCTGGGCCAGTTGGGTCTTGTACTGGTCCTTGCTCAGCGCCAGGCTCAGGTCGAGGCTGTCGAGCAGGCCACGGTTGTCCAGGCTGGCCACCAGCGGCGCGGCGTGGGGCTGGCGGCGGGGCCGGTCCTTGACGTCGAGCGCCGCCTGCAGGCCTTCGAGGATGGTGCGGCCGATGGTCAGGCTGCGGTAGCGCTCGTCCACGCCCTCGACTATGTACCAGGGCGCATAGTCGCGGCTGGTGCGGCGCAGCACGCGCTCGCCGTAGCGCACGAACTTGTCGTAGACCTCGCTCTGCAGCCAGTCGATCTCGCTCAGTTGCCAGGAACGCTGCGGGTCCTTCTCCAGGGCCTTCAGGCGCTCCTTGAGCTGCTTCTTGGACAGGTGGAACCAGAACTTGAAGATCAGCGCGCCCTCGTCGCAGAGCATGCGCTCGAAACGCTCGGCGGCGTCGATGGCCACGTCCAGGCGGCTGTCCTTGATGTCGCCGTTGACCCGCGCGTGGAGCATCTGGCTGTACCAGTTGCCGAAGAAGATCGCGGTGCGCCCTTTTGGCGGCAGGCGCCGCCAGAAGCGCCACTGCGGCGGGCGCGAAAGCTCCTCGTCGGTGGGCCAGAGGAAGCTGTCCACCTGGATCAGCCGCGGGTCCATCCATTCGTTGAGCAGCTTGACCGTCTCGCCCTTGCCGGCCCCCTCGATGCCGTTGATCAGGATGATCACCGGGAACCGCGCCTGCCGCTTGAGCTCGTACTGGGCCTCCAGCAGGGCTTCGCGCAGCTCCGTGACTTCCCTCTCGTAGGTTTCCTTGTCGATGGAATGGCCGATCTCGGCGGATTCGAACATGCACTGCCTCCTGACTGCGGGTTGCATTGAAGGTAGCGGATGTGACGCAGACTGTCTGCGCGAGGGATCGGCTAAAATGCGCGCTTCGCTTTACTGCCGGTACGCCCATGTCCGATATCCACAGCGCCCAGCTCGACTGGGACGACAACGGCCAGCCCCTGTCGCGCGCCTACGGCGACGTGTACTTCTCCCGCGCCTCGGGCCTTGCGGAAACCCACCACGTGTTCCTCGACGGCAACCAGCTGCCGCGGCGCTTCGCCGCACTGCCGGCGGGCGGGCGCCTGTGCATCGGCGAGACCGGCTTCGGCACCGGCCTGAACTTCCTCTGCGCCTGGCGCCAGTTCGAGGCCCTGGCCCCGGCGGACGCGCGCCTGCATTTCGTCAGCGTGGAGAAATACCCGCTACGCCGCGACGACCTGCTGCGCGCCCTGGCCCTGTGGGACGAACTGCGGCCCTGGAGCGAGCAGCTGCTGGCGCAGTACCAGGCCATCCACCCCGGTTTCCAGCGCCTGGTATTCGCCGGTGGGCGGGTGGTGCTCACCCTGCTGGTGGGCGACGTGCTGGAAACCCTGCCGGAGCTGGACGCGCGCATCGACGCCTGGTTCCTCGACGGTTTCTCCCCGGCGAAGAACCCGGAGATGTGGACCGAGCCGCTGTTCGCCGAACTGGCGCGGCTGGCCGCCCCCGGCGCGACCCTCGCCACCTTCACCAGCGCCGGCTTCGTCCGCCGCGGGCTGATCGCCGCCGGCTTCGCCATGCAGCGGGTCAAGGGCTTCGGGCAGAAGCGCGAGATGCTGGCGGGCCAGTTCCAGGGCCAGCCGCAAGGCGCCGCCAGGCCCTGGTACGCGCGCCCGCCGGCGCCCGCGGGCGAGCGCCGTGCATTGGTGGTCGGCGGCGGCCTGGCCGGCTGCGCCACGGCCGCCAGCCTGGCCGCGCGCGGCTGGAAGGTGAGCCTGGTGGAACGCCATGGCGAGCTGGCCACAGAGGCCTCGGGCAACCCCCAGGGCGTGCTCTACCTCAAGCTCTCGGCCCACGGCACGGCGCTGTCGCGCCTGGTGCTGGCCGGCTTCGGCCATACCCGCCGGCTGCTGGAACGCCTGCGGCGCGGCCGCGACTGGGACGCCTGCGGCGTGCTGCAGCTGGCCTTCGACGAAGCCGAGGGCAAGCGCCAGGCGAAGCTGGCCGAGGCCTTCCCCGAGGACCTGCTGCAAGCCCTGTCGAAGGACGAAGCCGAGGCCCGCGCGGGCATCGCCCTGCCGGCTGGCGGGCTGTTCTTCCCCGAAGCCGGCTGGGCGCATCCACCGGCGCTGTGCCGGGCCCTGGCCGAACACCCGGACATCGAGCTGCTGAGCGGCCATGAAGTGCGCCTCGAGCGCGACGGCGGGCAGTGGCATGCCTGCAGCGGCGAGCGGCGCCTGGCCAGCGCGCCGGTCGCCATCCTCGCCACCGCCGCCGAGGTGCGCGCCTTCCCCGGCGCGGCCGGCCTGCCGCTCAAGCGCATCCGCGGGCAGATCAGCCGCCTGCCGGCCACCGCCGCCAGCGCGGCGCTGCGCACCGTGGTCTGCGCCGAGGGCTACGTCGCCCCGCCGCGCCTGGGCGAGCACACCCTGGGCGCCAGCTTCGACTTCCACAGCGACGACCTGCAGCCCACCGTCGCCGAGCACCAGGGCAACCTCGACCTGCTGCGGGAAATCTCCCCCGACCTGCTGCAGCGCCTGGGCCCGCAGGACCCGGCGGCCCTCGAAGGCCGCGCCGCGTTCCGCTGCACCACCCCGGACTACCTGCCGCTGATCGGCCCGCTGGCCGCGCGCGACGCCTTCGCCGAGGCCTACGCCGTGCTGGCCAAGGATGCCCGCCAGGTGCCGGCCACTCCCTGCCCCTGGCTCGACGGCCTGTACCTGAACAGCGCCCACGGCTCCCGCGGGCTGATCAGCGCGCCGCTGTCCGGCGAACTGCTGGCGGCCTGGCTGGACGACGAGCCGCTGCCCCTGCCCCGTGCCGTGGCCGAGGCCTGCCATCCCAACCGCTTCTTCCTGCGCGAGCTGGTGCGCGGCCAGAAGGCCTGAGCGACGGCGCCTCTGCGTCATGGTCGGGCCTGACGCAGGGCGCATAACGCCTACGGCGTTATCCGCCGTTTGACCGTGACCTTCGACGGCTCGGGGTTGAGCTGGGCATTGGCCGTGGCCCCTCACTCCTCTTCTTCCTCCTCCGGCAACTCGAACAGTTCCGCCGCCCGCAGCAGCCCCGCCAGCACCGAGTAGCGCTCCCACTCGGGCAGCTCGGCGAAGCGCGCCAGCACGTATTCCGGCAGCAGCGGCGGCGCCGACTGCAGCGCGTCGCGGCCGGCGTCTTCCAGCAGCAGCCACTGCTTGCGCCTGTCCTGCTCGTCGCGCCGGCGGGCCAGCAGGCCGCGGCTCTCCAGGCGGTCGAGGACGCCGGAGAGCGAGGCCTGGGACAGGCTCACGCGCTTGGCCAGGCGGCTGGCGGTGATCTCCCGCTCCACCAGCAGCACCTGCAGGATCAGCAGTTGCAGCGGCGTCAGCCCGCCGTAGCGGCCCAGGCGCTTGGCATGCACCTCGCTACCCTGCTGCAGCCGCCGCAGGGCCTGGAACATGGACAGCGCGTAGGCGTCCTCCGTGGACACATTCCTTTCAGCCATAATCAATTATCCGAACTCATCAGGCATTTTTTCATAAAAAAATCATAGAACTACTTTCACATGAAACAGTCTTTCTGTTAACACGAAAAAAGGGCCCCGGCCTGACCCCCCATTCATCCCCAACGGAGAACCGGTAAGGAAAATGTGCGGCATAGCAGGAGAACTACGTTTCGACGAGCAACCGGCCGACCTCGCGGCGGTCGAACGCATCACCCACCATCTCGCCCCCCGCGGCCCGGACGCCTGGGGGTTCCACAGCGAAGGGCCGGTGGCCCTCGGCCACCGCCGGCTGAAGATCATGGACCTGGCCGAAGCCTCCGGCCAGCCGATGATCGACACCACCCTGGGCCTGTCCCTGGTGTTCAACGGCGCCATCTACAACTACCCCGAGCTGCGCAAGGAACTGGAAGCGCTGGGCTACCGCTTCTTCTCCGGCGGCGACACCGAGGTGCTGCTCAAGGGATACCACGCCTGGGGCAAGGACCTGTTGCCCAGGCTCAATGGCATGTTCGCCTTCGCCATCTGGGAGCGTGACGCCCGCCGGCTGTTCATCGCCCGCGACCGCCTGGGCATCAAGCCGCTGTACCTCGCCCGCGACGGCCAGCGCCTGCGCTTCGCCTCCAGCCTGCCGGCGCTGCTGCAGGGCGGCGGCGTCGACACCCGCCTGGATGCCGAGGCGCTCAACCTCTACCTGAACTTCCACGCCGTGGTGCCCGCCCCGCGCACCCTCCTCAACGGCGTGCGCAAGCTGCCGCCGGCGACCTGGATGAGCATCGACGCCGACGGCCGCAGCGAGCAGCACTGCTGGTGGCGCCTGGAATACGGCTGCCGCGAGGACGAGCGCGAACTGCGCCTGGAGGACTGGGAAGACCGCGTGCTGGACAGCCTGCGCGAAGCCGTCGGCATCCGCCAGCGCGCGGCCCGCGAGGTGGGCGTGCTGCTCTCCGGCGGGGTGGACTCCAGCCTGCTGGTCGGCCTGCTGCACGAGGCCGGGGTGGAAGACCTGCTGACCTTCTCCATCGGCTTCGAGGACGCCGGCGGCGAGCGCGGCGACGAGTTCCACTACTCCGACCTCATCGCCCGCCGCTACGGCACGCGCCACCACCAGTTGCGCATCGCCGAGCACGAGGTGATCGAGCAGTTGCCGGCGGCCTTCCGCGCCATGAGCGAGCCCATGGTCAGCCACGACTGCATCGCCTTCTACCTGCTCGCCCGCGAGGTGTCGAAGCACTGCAAGGTGGTGCAGAGCGGCCAGGGCGCCGACGAGCTCTTCGCCGGCTACCACTGGTACCCGCCCATGGTCGGCGCCGCCTCGCCGCTGCACGCCTACCGCGAGGCCTTCTTCGACCGCAGCCATGGCGAATACGAAAACACCGTGCGCCCGGCCATGCGCGTGGAGGACGTGGCCCAGGCCTTCGTCGCCGAGCACTTCGCCATGCCCGGCGCCAGCGACGCGGTGGACAAGGCGCTGCGCCTGGACAGCACCATCATGCTGGTGGACGACCCGGTCAAGCGCGTCGACAACATGACCATGGCCTGGGGCCTGGAAGCCCGCGTGCCCTTCCTCGACTACCGCCTGGCCGAGCTCTCGGCGCGCATCCCGGCGCGCTTCAAGCTCGGCGACGGCGGCAAGCAGGTGCTCAAGGCCGCGGCGCGGCGGGTGATCCCGAGCGAGGTGATCGACCGGCCCAAGGGCTACTTCCCGGTGCCGGGGCTCAAACACCTGCAGGGCAACACCCGGGCCTGGGTCAGCGAGCTGCTGCTGGACCCCAGCCAGGACCGCGGCCTGTTCGAGCCGGCGCAGATCGACCGCCTGCTCGGCAGCCCGCAGGACGACCTCACCCCGTTGCGCGGCTCCAAGCTCTGGCAGCTGGCCGCCCTCAATCTCTGGCTGACCGAACAGGGAATCTGACCCAGCCAGCAGCGCGGGCCGCCGGCACCGTACCGGCGGCCCGCCCACCAGGGAGCGAACCATGAAAAGCCATTTCAACCTGCCCCATCCGCACAACCAGCGCCTGCTGCGCGGCCAGGTGCCGACCTACCAGCGCCTGCAGGCGCGCTTCGCCGAGGACCACGAGCAGCCCGGCTGCGAGCCCCACAGCCTGCACTGCGGCTGGGGCCGGCTGCTGATCGGGCACACCTTCGCCGAACCCGACGCGCTGGCCGCCGAGCTGCTCAACGAGCGCCCCGGCGAGCGCGACATCGCGCTCTACGTGGCGGCGCCGCAGCAGGTGCTGGCCCATGCCCCGCAGCAGCTGTTCCTCGACCCCTCCGACACCCTGCGCCTGTGGTTCACCGACTACCGGCCGGCGCACCGCTCCTTCCGCGGCTTCCGCATCCGCCGGGTGCACGGCGAGGACGACTGGGCGGCGGTCAACCGCCTGTACCTGGCGCGGGGCATGCTGCCGGTGGACGCCGAGCGGCTCACCCCGCACTACCAGGGCGGCCCCACCTATTGGCTGGCCGAGGACAGCGCCACCGGCAACGCCGTGGGCGCGGTCATGGGCCTGAACCACACCAAGGCCTTCCACGACCCCGAGCGCGGCTCCAGCCTCTGGTGCCTGGCGGTGGACCCGCAGTGCAGCCGCCCGGGCGTCGGCGAGGCGCTGGTGCGCCACCTGATCGAGCACTTCATGAGCCGCGAGCTGGCCTACCTCGACCTGTCGGTGCTGCACAGCAACCAGCAGGCGAAGGCGCTGTACCGCAAGCTCGGCTTCCGCGAGCTGGCGACCTTCGCCATCAAGCGCAAGAACGGCATCAACCAGCCGCTGTTCCTCGGCCCCGGCCCCGAGCAGGGCCTGAACCCCTACGCCCGGATCATCGTCGACGAGGCCCATCGCCGCGGCATCGAGGTGCAGGTGCAGGACGCCGCCGCCGGCCTCTTCAGCCTGACCCAGGGCGGCCGGCGCATCCGCTGCCGCGAGTCGCTGTGCGACCTGACCAGCGCGGTGAGCATGACCCTCTGCCAGGACAAGCGCCTGACCCACCGTGCCCTCGCCCGCGCCGGGCTGGAGCAGCCGCAGCAGCGCCTGGCCGGCGGCACCGGGGACAACGCCGCGTTCCTCGCCGAGCACGGAGCGCTGGTGGTCAAGCCGGTGGACGGCGAACAGGGCCAGGGCGTGGCGGTGAACCTGACGACGATCGAGGAGGTCGAGGTGGCCATCGAGCATGCCCGCCAGTTCGACGGCCGCGTGCTGCTGGAGAGCTACCACCCCGGCCTGGACCTGCGCGTGCTGGTGATCGGCTACGAAGTGGTGGCCGCGGCGGTGCGCCACCCGGCCACGGTGATCGGCGACGGCCGCCACAGCATCCGCCAGTTGATCGAGGCGCAGAGCCGCCGGCGCCAGGCCGCCACCGGCGGCGAAAGCCGCATCCCGCTGGACGGCGAGACCGAGCGCACCCTGCACGCCGCCGGCTTCGGCTACGACGACGTGCTGCCCGAAGGTCGCAGCCTGGCCGTGCGCGGCACCGCCAACCTGCACACCGGCGGCACCCTGGAAGACGTCACCGACAAGCTCCACCCGGCCCTGCGCGAGGCCGCCATCCGCGCCGCGCGGGCGCTGGAGATCCCGGTCACCGGGCTGGACCTGCTGGTGCCCGACGTGGAAGGCGAGGCCTACGTGATCATCGAGGCCAACGAGCGCCCGGGCCTGGCCAACCACGAGCCGCAACCCACCGCCGAGCGCTTCCTCGACCTGCTCTTCCCGCTCAGCCGCGACCCCCTGGAACGCGAGGTGCCCGCATGAGCCGACTGCCGCAACCGGACCTCAACTACCTGCAGCGGGTGCTGCTGGAGATGCTCGCCATCCCCAGCCCCACCGGCTTCACCGACACCATCGTGCGCTACGTGGCCGAGCGCCTGGAGGAGATCGGCATCCCCTTCGAGATGACCCGCCGCGGAACCATCCGCGCGACCCTCGCCGGCCGGCGCAACAGCCCGGACCGCGCGGTCTCGGCGCACCTGGACACCATCGGCGCCATCGTCCGCGAGATCAAGCCCAACGGCCGCCTGGCCCTGGCCCCGGTGGGCTGCTGGTCGAGCCGCTTCGCCGAGGGCAGCCGCGTCACCGTGTTCTGCGACAACGGCGTGCTGCGCGGCAGCGTGCTGCCGCTGATGGCCTCCGGGCACGCCTTCAACACCGCGGTGGACAGCCTGCCGATCAGCTGGGACCACGTCGAGCTGCGCCTGGACGCCTACAGCGTGAGCCCGGCCGACAGCGCCGCGCTGGGCGTGTCCATCGGCGACTTCGTGGCCTTCGACCCGCTGCCGGAGTTCACCGACAGCGGCCACATCAGCGCCCGCCACCTGGACGACAAGGCCGGCGTGGCGGCGCTGCTGGCGGCGCTCAAGGCGGTGGTGGAAAGCGGCCAGGAACCGCCCATCGACTGCCACCCGCTGTTCACCATCACCGAGGAGATCGGCTCCGGCGCGGCCGGCGCCCTGCCCTGGGACGTCAGCGAGTTCGTCGGCATCGACATCGCCCCGGTGGCCGAGGGGCAGAACTCCAGCGAGCACGCGGTGAGCGTGGCCCTGCAGGACTCCGGCGGCCCCTACGACTACCACCTCTCCCGGCACCTGCTGCGCCTGGCCGAGCGCCACGAGGTGGCGGTGCGCCGCGACCTGTTCCGCTACTACCACAGCGATGCCCAGTCGGCGATCGAGGCCGGCCACGACATCCGCACCGCCCTGCTGGCCTTCGGCTGCGACGCCACCCACGGCTACGAGCGCACCCACATCGACAGCCTGGCCAACCTGGCCCGGCTGCTCTGCGCCTACCTGCTCAGCCCGCCGGTGTTCGACAGCGACGCCGAGCCCCAGGAAGGCGCCATCGAGCGCTTCAGCAAGCAGCTGGAACACCCGGTGCACATGGAGAGCACCACCCACGTGCAACCGGTGGGCGAACTGCTGGACAACGGCAAGGACGACGAAAAGGGGCGCCACTGAGGCGCCCCGGGCTCGCCGGCAAGCCCACGCGCGACTAGAATCGCCGCCTGTTCCGCCGAGTGCCTGCCATGCTGATCCCCCACGACCTGCTCGAAGCCGAGACCCTCAACAACCTGCTGGAAGACTTCGTCACCCGCGAAGGCACCGACAACGGCGACGACACGCCCCTGGCCACCCGCGTCGAACGCGCCCGCCACGCGCTCAGGCGCGGCGAGGCGGTGATCGTGTTCGATCCGGAGAGCCAGCAGTGCCAGCTGATGCTCAAGGTGGAAGTGCCCAAGGAGTGGCTGGAGGATTGAGGGGGGCTGCTTTTCGTAGGAGCGAGCTTGCTCGCGAACCTGGCTCCTGGTGCTCAGCTGACCCTTGCAACCCTCTCCCCCCGCCCTCTCCCTGAAGGGAGAGGGAGCTATCCGTGCATACCGAAACGACAGTGCTTGCCGGCAACTCCAGCATTGCCGGCGGGCATAGAAACCACCCCAGACACCGAACGGCCCCCTCTCCCTTCAGGGAGAGGGCTGGGGAGAGGGTGCTCTAAAGCCCAGCACCTGAAATCCCCAGCAAACACCATTCGCGAGCAAGCTCGCTCCTACGAAAAGCCAGCCTCCATCAAGGCGCCAGCTTCGGCCCCAGCAGCACCACGCTCGCCCCCACGATGCACAGCGCCACACCCAGCCAATCGCTCCACAGCGGCCGGCTCTTCTCCACATACGCCAGCCAGAACAGCGACGCGGCCACGTAGATGCCGCCGTAGGCCGCGTAGGAGCGCCCGGCATAGGCCGCCTCGACGCGGGTCAGCAGCAGGGCGAAGCACAGCAGGCTGAACAAGCCGGGGATTATCCACAGGGGCGTGCGGTCCAGGCGCAGCCAAAGGTAGAAGGCGTAGCAGCCGGCGATCTCGCAGAAGGCGGCGAGGAGGAACCAGAGGTAGTTGAGCATCTCGCTTTCCTTGGGGCTCAGCCGCGCAGGCCGCCCTCGCGTTCCCAGGCGCAGCGTACCCGCAGGTCGCCTTCCCGGGGGCTGTGGAAGCCGCGTTCGGATTCCCAGCGGAAGGTGTGGCAGCCGTTGAGTTCGGTTTCCAGGTGGACCACCGCGCTGGCCCAGTACAGGCGCTTGAGCAGCGCCTCGAACTGTTCCACCCACAGGTTCCATTCGTATTCGATGGCCGGGTAGCTGGCGCCGAAGTGGATCACCTGCGACTGGTACAGGCCGGCGCCTTCCTGCTCGCAGCGGCTGAACATCTCGCGGCCGAGGAACGGCCAGGCCTCGCCCACCGGCAGGCTGTCCAGCACCTTGCGGTTGGCCGCGCGGCGCAGGCGCCGCTCCATGGAGTCGCCGGGCCAGTCGCGGATGCAACCATAGACGATGGATTCGGACTGCAAGACGCTGAGACTCCCCTGTGGACGACGCTGCCTTCTAGCACAGGCGCCGGCGCCGGGAAAGCAGCAGGCGGCAATGTTGCGTGGCCGGCCCGGAAAAGCGAAAGCCCCGCGATGGAGGCGGGGCTTTCACTGGGGTCCAACATACATCGGCAGGCAGGCCGGTGAAGCAAAACTACGCTTTTGCACCGCCCTGGGCAAGCGCTGTTTTCGCTTGCACCGAAGCGGTGCGGAAACTCAGGCCAGGCTGCGCTGCTTGGCCTTCATCTTCTGCGCCATGCGCGTCATCTCGTCGTAGATCGCCTGCGGGTTCTGCTGCTTGACCTGCCAGGCGAGGCGGCCCTGCTCGTGGGGCAGGATCATGAAGCTGCCGCGCCCGACTTCCTGGTGGATGTAGTCGGCGATGTCGGCGGCGCTGATCGGCGAGCCTTCCAGCAGCTTGCCCACCTGGCTCTTCATTTCCGGGCTGGGGCCGCGGAAGGAATCCAGCAGGTTGGTCTGGAAGAACGACGGGCAGACCACGTGGACCTTCACGTCCACCAGGCTCAGCTCGGCCAGCAGGCTCTCCGAGAGCGCCACCACGCCGGCCTTGGCCACGTTGTAGTTGCTCATCGCCGGACCCTGCATCAGCGCCGCCATCGAGGCGATGTTGACGATCCGCCCGTGGCTGCGCTCCAGCAGCGGCAGGAAGGCCTTGCAGCCCTTGACCACGCCCATCAGGTTGATGGAGATCTGCCAGTCCCAGTCCTCCAGCGACAGCTCCTCGAAGAAGCCGCCGGAGGCCACGCCGGCGTTGTTGACGATGATGTCGATGCCGCCGAGCTTCTCGTCGCAGGCCTGGGCCAGGGCGGTGAGCTGGCTGTAGTCGCGCACGTCGCAGCGCTGGGTGAAGCCGTCGCCGCCGGCCTCGCGCACCAGGCGCAGGGTTTCGGCCAGGCCTTCGTCGTTGATGTCGGCCAGGGCCAGGCGCCAGCCTTCGCGGGCCCAGCGCAGGGCGATTTCGCGGCCCAGGCCGGAACCGGCGCCGGTGATCATCATGCGGTTTTGCATAGGGGGTTGCCTTGTCTTGTCCGGGGAATTGTCCGGCAGTGTAGCCAAGGGCCCACCCGTACTGCGCTTTAATCAGGCTGCTGAATGGCGCCGGCAAACCGGCGCCACAGCCAGGGCGGACGCGGCCTTCAGAACAATGGAAGAAGCAGGCAGGAAAGCTTCCCGAGGACCAGGGCGACGCCCGCGAAGATCAGCAGGAAGGTCGCGCAATTGACCTTCTCGCGGCGCAGGCCGGCGAACGAGTGCACGCGGTAGCGCAGCAGGAAGGCCCCCAGCGCCAGCAACAGGGCGGGGGCGAAGTAGACGAACTGCCAGTAGCGTTGCGGATCGCTCTCCCGCGCCAGCCAGTCCGCCGCCGGCAGCGCCACCAGGCCGCTGAACAACTGGCCGAGCAGCCACAGGCTGCCCAGGGCGACCAGTACGACTCCGAGCATTCCCTTTCCCCCGTCCCCCAAAAGGCCATCATGGTAGGACGTGGAGGAATGCCCGGCTGTGTCCTGGATCACTTTGCGCCCCACCGGCCTGCGGTGAACCGCGAAGGGTTCACGCTACACGTAGCCCAGCAACAGCATGACCAGCAACACCACCAGGACCACGCCGAGAATCCCCGAGGGCCCGTAGCCCCAGCTGCGTGAATAGGGATACACCGGCAGGCCGCCGATGAGCAGAAGGATGAGGATGACCAGCAGAATGGTTCCCATGGTGCGCCTCCCGTAGGCAGTCGGGCGGCGGGCCTGCGCTGCTGGCCCGCGTCCGCGGAACGGGCAGCGCACGGGGCTGCCCACCTGCTATTGGGACTGGCGCCGCTGCGCCGGGATTCAGTTTTTCTGCGCCGCGGGCCCGGCGCTCAGTGCTGCAGGTCGGGCAGCGAGCCCTTGCGCAGGCGCAGGAACATCAGCGCCACGCTGCGCGCATCGCCCAGCGCCGTATGGCGGCCTTCCACGGGGATGCCCAGGGTGCGCGCCAGGGTGTCGAAGCGCAGGTCCAGGTGCAGGTCCGGGTAGCGCCGCGCCATCTTGCGCTGGTACAGCGCGGAAACCTCGATGCGCGGGTTGACCAGGGCCTCGCCCAGGCGCTCGCGCAGGTGGCGGCGCAGCACGGCGACGTCGAACGACAGGTAGTAGCCCAGCAGCGGGCGGTCGCCGATGAAGGCCTGCGTCCGGCGCAGCGCCTCGTCCAGCGGCAACTGGCCTTCGAGGTCGGCGCGGCGCAGCTTGTGGATGCGGATCGATTCGCCGTCGAGGCTGGCCGGCGGCTCCACCAGCAGTTCCAGGCGCTCGCCGAGCACCAGCTTGCCGCGGCGGATGAGCACCGCGCCTATGCTCAGGATGTCCGCCTTGCGCGGGTCGAGGCTGGTGGTCTCCAGGTCCAGGGAGACGATTTCCTCGGCCTCCTCCGGGGCATGCAGGTACCAGTACAGCCGGCGGCGCCAGCCGGACCAGTGCTGGTCGGGAATCTTCACCAGGGCGTTCATCGGCTCTCCAGGTGGAACTGCCTTTCCAGGCTCTGCTTGAATTTCTTCACCGCGTGCAGGCCGAAGCGCAGCATGTCGCGCTCGTGGCGGCTCAGGCGGGCCACGTCCAGGCCCTGCTGGCGGCCGTCGCGCTCGCCGGCCAGTTGCTGGGTCAGGCGCAGTTGCAGGAACAGTTCGAAGGCCTCGGCGAGATTCTCCGCCAGGCCCTCGTCGAGCACCCCGCGCGCCTGCAGCGCCTCCAGCCGGGCCAGGCTGCCGCGGACCTCCAGGCCCTCGCGCAGGGCCAGCACGCGGCAGCCATGGACGATGGGGAAGATGCCGCCGCGCTTGATGTCCAGGTGTTCCTCGCGGGTCTTCAACTGGCCGAGGAAGGTCAGCGGCGTGTCGAACTGCAGGGCCGCCACGGCGATGTCCGCCAGCCAGCGCTCGCCGTCCGCGGCGAAGCCCAGCAGGCCCTGGCGCAGGCTCTCGAACAGTTGGCGGTTGCCGGCCACCGGCCAGGCGTCGGCGAGGATCGACAGGCGCAGCAATTGCTCCGGGCGCCCCTCCAGGGCCGCGGTGTTCAGCTCGCGCTGCCAGGCCGCCAGCGGCTTGCACCAGTCCGCATGGCTGGCCATGACGCCGCCGGGGCACGGCGGGTAGCCGCAGGCCAGCAGGGCATCGCTGAAGCGCTGCATCAGCGCCAGGGCCTGCTCCCGGGGGAAGTCGTCGGCGAGGATCAGGGCGTTGTCCTGGTCGGTCTTGAGCAACTGCTCGCCGCGGCCTTCGCTGCCCATCACCACCAGGCAGCAGCGGCTGCGCAACGGCGGCGGTATCAATAGTTCGAAGAGACGTTCGAGCAACTGCTCGTTGAGCGCACCGACCAGCTGCATGATGAAGCGCAGGCGGATGCCGTTGCCGGCCAGGGTGGCGATCAGGGTGTGCAGGGTCTCGGCGGCGGCGCGCAGCTCCTCCTCGGTCTCGGCGCGGGCGATGCGCAGCGCCAGCACGTGGGAGTGGGTGGAGAACAGGCTGAGCACCTGGGTCAGGTGCAGCAGGCCGACCACCTCGCCGTCCTCGCGCACCGCGACGCGCTCGATGCGCAGGCGCGTCATGAGGATCATGGCGTCGAACAGGAAGTCGCCCAGCTCGACGCTGGCCAGCGGGCCGTGGGCGAGCGGGCCTATGGCCTCGTCCTCGGCGCGGCCGTCGCGGAAGTGCGCGCGCATCAGGTCGGTGCGGGTGACGATGCCCAGCTCGCCGGCGCTGCGCACCAGCAGGGCGTCGGCGCCGTGGCTGAGCTGCAGGCGCGCGGCGTCGCCCAGGGGCAGCCCGGCGTCCACCTCGAGGGCCGGCAGCAGGTGCTCGCGGGCGATGCGGGTGAGGATGAATTCGGCCAGGTTCTGCCCGTCGCGCCGCGCCAGCTGGCGCTTGGCCGCGAGGTCGGCCTGGAAGAAGCGGGCGAAGCCGGGGTTGTCGCCGCACAGCTGGTGGAAGGTGCTGGCCGGCAGTTCGTAGAGGATGCTCTCCTCCACCGCGCGGTAGGCGTGCTTGCTGCTGCCGGAGAACAGCCCGCGGATGTCGAAGAGGTCGTCGCCGGCGTACTGGGCGAACAGCTTGCCGTCCTCGCCGCGTTCCTCCACCACGCCCTTGAGCACGATGAACAGGCAGGGCACCGCGGCGCCGGCTTCGAGCACGGTCTCGCCACTGGTGTAGTAGGCGACGCTCAGGGCCTCGGCGAAGGCCTGGCGCTCGCTCGCGCGCAGCTGGTCGAACGGCGGCGCGGAGAAGTTGAAGCTCTCGGGCATCGCGAGCCCCTTGTGGCAGTGCGTAAAAGGCGAAGCCGGAGGCGGGCCTCCGGCTTCGTCAGGGTCAGCCGCGAGGCATCAGTGGGCTACCGCGCCACTGGCGCCCAGGCCGGTCTGCGAGCGGATGAACTGCGGGAAGAAGCGTGCGCGCTCCTCGTCCGCCGCCGCCGACTTGTCGGTGATGGAGAAGAACCAGATGCCGACGAAGGCCACGGCCATGGAGAACAGCGCCGGGTATTCGAACGGGTAGATGGGCTTCTCGTGGCCGAGGATCTGCACCCAGATGGTCGGGCCGAGGATCATCAGCACCACCGCGGTGATCAGTCCCATCCAGCCGCCGATCATGGCGCCGCGGGTGGTCAGCTTCTTCCAGTACATCGAGAGCAGCAGCACCGGGAAATTGCAGCTGGCGGCGATGGAGAAGGCCAGGCCGACCATGAAGGCGATGTTCTGCTTCTCGAACAGCACGCCGAGGACGATCGCGACCACGCCCAGGGCGACGGTGGTGATCTTCGACACGCGCAACTCGTCCTTCTCGTTGGCCTTGCCGCCCTTGATCACGCTGGCGTACAGGTCGTGGGACACCGCCGAGGCACCGGCCAGGGTCAGGCCGGCGACCACCGCGAGGATGGTGGCGAAGGCCACCGCGGAGATGAAGCCCAGGAACAGGCTGCCGCCCACGGCGTCGGCCAGGTGCACGGCGGCCATGTTGTTGCCGCCGATCAGGGCGCCGGCGGCGTCCTTGAAGGCCGGGTTGGTGCTCACCAGCACGATGGCGCCGAAGCCGATGATGAAGGTCAGGATGTAGAAGTAGCCGATGAAGCCGGTGGCGAAGAACACCGACTTGCGGGCTTCCTTGGCGTCACTGACGGTGAAGAAGCGCATCAGGATGTGCGGCAGGCCGGCGGTGCCGAACATCAGCGCGAAGCCCAGGGAGAAGGCCGAGATCGGGTCCTTCACCAGGCCGCCGGGGCTCATGATGGCCTCGCCCTTGGGGTGCACCTTGATGGCTTCGGAGAACAGCGCGCTGATGTCGAAGTTGACGTGCTTGAGCACCATGATCGCCATGAAGGAGGCGCCGCACAGCAGCAGCACGGCCTTGATGATCTGTACCCAGGTGGTGGCGAGCATGCCGCCGAACAGCACGTAGAGCACCATCAGGATGCCGACCAGGACCACCGCGACGTGATAGTTCAGGCCGAACAGCAGCTCGATCAGCTTGCCGGCGCCGACCATCTGCGCGATCAGGTAGAAGGCCACCACCACCAGCGAGCCGCAGGCGGACAGGGTGCGGATGTCCTTCTGCTTCAGGCGGTAGGACGCCACGTCGGCGAAGGTGTACTTGCCGAGGTTGCGCAGGCGCTCGGCGATCAGGAAGAGGATGATCGGCCAGCCCACGAGGAAGCCGATGGAGTAGATCAGGCCGTCGTAGCCCGAGGCGAACACCAGCGCGGAAATCCCCAGGAAGGACGCGGCGGACATGTAGTCGCCGGCGATCGCCAGGCCGTTCTGGAAGCCGGTGATGCTGCCGCCGGCGGTGTAGAAGTCGGCAGCCGACTTGCTGCGCTTGGACGCCCAGTAGGTGATGCACAGGGTCAGGCCGACGAAGGCGACGAACATGACGATCGCCGAGACGTTGATCGGCTGGCGCTGCACGTCGCCGGTCAGGGCGTCGGCCCAGAGGGCGGGGGCGAAGGCGGCCAGGCCGAGGGCCGCGAACAGGCGGGCGATCATTGCTGGATCTCCTTCAGGACTTCCTGGTTCAGGCGGTCGAACTCGCCATTGGCGCGGCGCACGTAGATGCCGGTGAGGACGAAGGCGGACACGATCAGCCCGACGCCGATGGGAATGCCCCAGGTCACCGAGGAATCGGGGCTCACCTTGGCGCCCAGCACTTGCGGTTCGAATGCGATCAGCAGGATGAAGGCCACGTACAGGCCCAGCATGATCAGTGAGAGCAGCCAGGCGAATCGCTCGCGTTTGGCCACCAGTTCCTTGAAGCGCGGATTGGTATCAATCCGCTGGTAGATGCTGTCGTTCATTTTGTTCTTGTCCTCACAGCGGGGGATGACGCGGATGTCGTCGATCCCCACTTTAGGACTCTGGTGCAAGGCCTCCAGACGACTTTAGTCGTAGCGGGCTGGAAGGTGCGGGATAGAGCCTTCGGCCACGGCGCGAAGGCAATGTCGGACAGGTAGGGCGCATAACGCCTACGGCGTTATCCGCCATTGCCCTCGACTCCGGCGCTGGAGCCTGCGGCGGATAACCGCGAACGGTTATTCGCCCTACGGTCGGGTGCAGGCGTAGGAGCAACTGTCTTGCCGGCTGCGCCGATGTGCTCTTCGTAGGAGCGAGCAGTGCCCCCCGGCAGGGTAGGACTCCGTCCGCGATTGGACTCACCGGCCGCGCCGAACGCCCAGACAGAAAAGCCGCTTCCCCCTTGGAGGAAAGCGGCTTTCGTCATACCCCGGATCGAACCGGGCAACAGCCCCGGAACGACCCGCGCCAGCTTACTGCGTCCACTCCTTGACCCGTTCCGGGTTGCTGGCCACCCACTGCTTGGCAGCCTCCTCGGGCTTGGCGCCGTCCTGGATGGCGAGCATCACCTGGCCGATCTCGGCGCCGTCCTTCCACTGCAGTTTCTTCAGCAGCGCCCAGACTTCCGGGGCCTTCTTCTCCAGTGCCGGGTTGGCCACGCTGTCGACGTGCTCCTCCTCGCCGTAGACCTTCTTCGGGTCCTCGAGGAACTTCAGCTTCCACTTGGCGAACATCCAGTGCGGGATCCAGCCGGTCACCGCCACCGCCTTCTTGTCGTTCTCGGCGCGGGTCAGCTCGGCGATCATGCCGCTGCCGGAGCTGGCCACCAGCTTGTAGTCCAGGCCGTAGTCCTTGATCGCCTGGTCGGTCTTGAGCATCACCCCGGCGCCGGCGTCGATGCCGACGATGCGGCCGCCGAAGTCGTCCTTCATCGCCTTGAGGTCTTCGATGCTGTTGGCCTTGACGTACTCCGGCACGATCAGGCCGATCTTCGCCCCCGGGTAGTTCACGCCCAGGTCGACCACCTGGTCCTTCATCTTCGCGTAGTAGGCGCCGTGGGTCACCGGCAGCCAGGCCGAGAGCATGGCGTCGAGCTTGCCGCGGGCCACGCCCTGCCACATGATCCCGGCCGCCACCGGCATCAGCTTGACCGGGTAGCCGAGCTTCTCGCGGATCACCTCGGCGGCCACATGGGTGGTGGCCACGCTGTCCGACCAGCCATCGACGTAGCCGATGGTGATCTCCGGCTTGGCCGCCGCACCGGCCAGGCCCGCTGCCGCCGACAGCACGAGCCCCGCACCCAGGCCCAACAGTCGTCGCATCATTCGCATAAAGAGTCTCCCCTTGTTCTAGGTTCACCGGAACGAGCGCTCCGGGACGGTCTTGGCCGCCCCTCCATCATCTGCGCGAGGGGCCGGCGGGCTGCTCCGAGAACGACGCGCAACCTGCCGGTACGCGACAACGACTGCCTGATTGCGACAACCACGGAGCATTTGCGACATGCTCGCGTCCACCCTTGATGCCAGAGAGCCATCCCACGCTCGTCTGCGCAGACGCCGGAGCCGGGGCATTGCTAAGATGCGCGACCTGCTCGAAAGCACCGCGCCCATGCCCAGATTCCAGCGCCATCCTTTTTCAGCCTACTGTCTCGGCCTGCTCCTGGCCACCCTGGCCCTCTGCGCCACCTGGTACCTGCAGGGCCGCGCCATCGTCCTGCCCGACGCGGCCGGCCCCGCGCACAAGCTGCAGTGCGCCTCCTACAGCCCCTTCGGCAAGGACCAGTCGCCCTTCGACCAGCCCTTCACCCTGCGCCCGGCGCAGATGGACGCCGACCTGGCGCTGCTGGCGACGCGTTTCGGCTGCGTGCGCACCTATTCCATGAGCGGCCTGGAAGGCATTCCCGAACTGGCGCGCAAGCACGGCCTGAAGCTGATCCTCGGCGCCTGGATCAACGCCATCCCCGCCGACAGCGAGCGCGAGGTGCAGAAGCTGGTGGCGGCGGCCAACGCCTACCCCGACGTGGTCCAGGCGGTGATCGTCGGCAACGAGACGCTGCTGCGCCAGGAGGTCACCAGCAGGTACCTCGAGGGCCTGCTGGCGCGGGTGAAGAGCCAGGTGCGCCAGCCGGTGTCCTATGCCGAGGTCTGGGAGTACTGGCTGAAGCACCCGCAGCTGGCCGCCGGCGTCGACTTCATCACCCTGCACCTGCTGCCCTACTGGGACAACCAGCCCAGCGGCATCGACGGCGCCCTGGAGCACGTCGCGGACATCCGCCGGCGCTTCGACCACGCCTTCCCCGGCAAGGCCATCCTGATCGGCGAGACCGGCTGGCCCAGCGAGGGCCGCCAGCGCCAGACCGCCCTGCCCAGCCGCGTCAACGAGGCCCGTTACATCCGCGGCTTCGTGCGCCTGGCCGAGGAGCACGGCTGGCGCTACAACCTGATCGAGGCCTTCGACCAGCCGTGGAAGCGCCGCATCGAGGGCGCGGTGGGCGGCTACTGGGGCCTGTTCGACGCCGACCGGCAGGACAAGAACGTGCTCGCCGGGCCGGTTTCCAACCAGCCGGACTGGCCGCGCTGGCTGGGCCTGTCGCTGGCCCTGTGGGGCGCCGCGCTGTTGCTCGGCGGCCGCCCGGCCCGCGCCCGCGACGCCCTGCTGCAGCCCCTGGCCGCCGCCCTCGGCGCCGCCTGCGTCGGCCTGTGGGGCGCCCAGGCCCAGGTGATCTGCACCTTCCTCGACGAGTGGCTGTGGGCGGCCTACCTGGCGCTGCTCAACCTGCTGGTGCTGGCGCACCTCTCCCTGGCGCTGGGCGCCGGCGCCGGCTGGCGTGCACGCCTGCAGGCCTGGCTGGAGGCGCGCGGCGGCTGGTGGTTGCTGGCCAGCGGCTTCGCCGGCGCGGTGTGGATGCTGGCCCTGGTGTTCGACGCGCGCTACCGCAACTTCCCCAACGCGGCGCTGCTGTTCCCGGCGCTGGTCTACCTCTGCCGCCCCGTGGCGGCGGCGCGCCGCGAGGCCGGCCTGCTGGCGCTGCTGGTAGTCGCCGGCATCGTCCCGCAGCTGCTGCTGGAAGGGCTGGACAACCGCCAGGCGCTGACCTGGGCGGGGGTCGCGCTGCTGCTCGGCGCGGCCCTGTGGCGCGGCCTGCGCCAGGAAAACACCCTGGCCGCCGCGGCCCCGGCACCGGCCGCCTGATTCAGGCCCGCGCCGGGCGCGGCTGGCGCACCAGGCGCAGCCCGGCGAGCACCACGGCGAACACCGCCATGCTCACGCTGTAGAACACCAGCGCCAGCAGGCCGACGAACAGCGCCAGCGCCGCCAGCCACCAACCGATGCGCCCGGGAACCAGGAAGGCCGGCACCGACGCCGCCAGCGCCGCCTGGCCGAACACCCCGAAATGAATCAGCAGGCCCAGCCCGGAGCGCGCCTGGCAGGCCCGCAGCGACGCGTCCTCGGCGCACACGTCCACCCAGCCGGCGTTCTCCAGCAGGCCGAAGCGCACGCCATAGCAGGCGGCCAGCCAGAGGGCGGCGAGGCAGAGCAGGATCAGCGACGAACGATGGGGCATGGCGCCACTTCCGCAGGCGAAGGGCGCCCAGCATAACCAGCGCGGGGGCCGATGCAAGGGGCGCGGGGCATGCCGCCGCGAGGGCGGCGGCGGCGGTTCCTGCGAGCGGGCGCGGGCCGAGCGGTTGCGCAGCGACGGCCGCCGAGGTTGCCAGCCCCCCGGCCGGCACGGCATGCTCGGCGGTCCGCTTCACCAGGAGATGAGCATGCCCCGCATCCAGCTGCGCCCCGCCCGCCCCGACGACGTCCCGCTGATCCTCGAGCTGATCGCCGAGCTGGCCGACTACGAGCGCCTGTCCCACGAGAACAAGGCCGACGCCGGGCGCATGCACGAACACCTGTTCGGCCCGCGCCCCTACGCCGAGGTGCTGATCGGCGAGGTGGACGGCGTCGGCGCCGGCTTCGCGCTGTTCTTCCACAACTACTCCACCTGGCTCAGCCAGCCCGGCATCTACCTCGAAGACCTCTACGTGCGCCCCAGCGCCCGCGGCCTGGGCCTGGGCAAGGCGCTGCTGAGCGAGCTGGCGCGCCTGGCGGTGGAGCGCAAGTGCGGGCGCCTGGAGTGGTCGGTGCTGGACTGGAACGAACCGGCCATCGGCTTCTACCGCAGCCTGGGCGCCGAGCCCATGGACGAATGGACCGTCTACCGCCTGGCCGGTGACGCCCTCGCCCGCCTCGGCCGGCGCGACTGAACGACCGCCGGAGTGGATTTCTGACTCGTCCTACAGCACTTGAAGCACTTGCGCTTGTCAGAGTGCTCGGTTTCACTGCATTTCGCGTCCCCCTGAAAGGAATCCACCCCATGCCTCTGCTTACGCGCGTGGCTGCCCTGCTCGGCAGCCTCGTCATGGGCTTCGCAGGCCCGGCGCTCGCCAGGGATGTCGACCCGGCCAGCTACGGCTACCCCCTGGGCAACCCCTTCGAAGCGACCATCGCCACCACCCCGGTGGAGCTGCGCCCGCAGCTGCCGGACCCCGCCGACATCGACCAGCAGGACTACGCCCTCAAGCTGCGCCCGGAGCGCGAGTTCGAGCTGCCGGACAACTTCTGGCCGGTGAAGAAGCTGCACTACCGGCTGGCCCGCCAGGACCACCCGGCGCCGCTGGTGTTCATCATCGCCGGCACCGGCGCCAGCTACCTCAGCAACACGCCCGAGTACCTCAAGCGCCTGTTCTACGGCGCCGGCTACCACGTGGTGCAGATTTCCTCGCCGACCAGCTGGGACTTCATGGCCGGCGCCTCGATGCGCGCCACCCCCGGCTACAGCCCCGACGACGCCGACGACCTGTACCGGGTGATGCAGGCGGTGCGCGCCCAGCACCCGAGCCTGCCGGTGACCGACTACTACCTCACCGGCTACAGCCTCGGCGCCCTGCACGCGGCCTTCGTCAGCCACCTCGACGAAACCCGCCGCAGCTTCAACTTCAAGCGCGTGCTGCTGCTCAACCCGCCAGTGAACCTCTACACCTCGGTGAGCAACCTGGACCGCCTGGTGCAGACCCAGGTCAAGGGCATCACCGACTCCCGGACCTACTACCAGCTGGTGCTCGGCAAGCTGACGCGCTATTTCCAGCAGAAGGGCTACATCGACCTCAACGATGCCTTCCTCTACGACTTCCAGCACTCCAGGCAACACCTGACCAACGAAGAGATGGCCATGCTGATCGGCACGGTGTTCCGCTTCTCCTCGGCCGACATCGCCTTCACCTCGGACCTGATCAACCAGCGCGGGCTGGTCACCCCGCCGCACTACCCGATCAACGAGGGCACCAGCCTGGAGCCCTTCTTCAAGCGCGCCCTGCAATGCGACTTCGACTGCTACATGGTCGAGCAGCTGATCCCCATGTGGCGCAAGCGCCATGGCGGCGGCAGCCTGCCGCAGCTGATCCAGCAGACCAGCCTGTACGCCCTGCAGCAGTACCTGCACGACAGCCCGAAGATCGCCGTGATGCACAACGCCGACGACGTCATCCTCGGCCCCGGCGACATCGGCTTCCTGCGCCGCACCTTCGGCGACCGGCTGACGCTGTACCCGCTGGGCGGCCACTGCGGCAACCTCAACTACCGGGTCAACGCCCAGGACATGCTGAACTTCTTCCGCGGCCAGGACGCCACGCTGCAGGCCGCCGCCGACACAGGAAAGCGCTAGATGACCCGCCGATCCCCCTGGCTGCTCGCCCTGCTGCTGGGCTGCGGCCTGGCCCACGCCGACAACGCCTCCGACCTCGGCCCGGCGCCCGCCGTGCCGCCCTCGGCCGCCAAGCAGGTGCAGCTGGCGCCCGACGACGACGGCTTCAAGCACCCGCTGGACGCCCTCAAGTTCAACCCCGGCCTGGACCAGCGCGAGTTCGAGCGCGCCACCCTCAGCGCACTCAACGTCTACGACCCCTGGGAGTCGTGGAACCGCCGCGTCTACCACTTCAACTACCGCTTCGACGAGTGGGTGTTCCTGCCCGTGGTGCACGGCTACGAATACGTCACCCCGCGCTTCGTGCGCAGCGGCGTGAGCAACTTCTTCAGCAACATCGCCGAGGTGCCGAGCCTGCTCAACAGCCTGCTGCAGCTCAAGGGCAAGCGGGCGATGAACACCACCGCGCGGCTGCTGTTCAACACCACCTTCGGCGTGCTCGGCCTGTGGGACCCGGCCACCCGCATGGGCCTGCCCAGGCAGACCGAGGACTTCGGCCAGACCCTCGGCTTCTACGGCGTGCCCGCCGGCCCCTACCTGATGCTGCCGATCCTCGGCCCGTCCAACCTGCGCGACACCGGCGGGCTGGTCACCGACTTCGTCGCCGGCCAGCAGGTGGACTACCTGGGCGTGGCCAGCGCCAGCGGCGACTACTGGGAAATCCCCACCCTGCAGGTCATCGACCGGCGCTACAGCAACAGCTTCCGCTACGGGCAGATGAACACCCCCTTCGAGTACGAGAAGCTGCGCTACTTCTATACCGAGTCGCGCAAGCTGCAGATCGGCGAATGAGCACGCGGGTTGAATATCGAACAATTCGATATTCAACCCGCAAAACTCGCAACCATCCATCCAGTTCCTGGGACTATCATGGCCTCCATGCCTGAACGAGGAGGTCCACCATGACCCAGCTGCGCAACCTGATCGACCTGCACATCGGCCGCCCCGCTTCCGACGGCGCCGGCGTGCGCCTGACCCGCGTGATCGGCGGCCCGGGCATCGAACGCTTCGATCCCTTCCTGATGCTCGACCAGTTCGACAC
This sequence comes from Pseudomonas delhiensis, assembly GCF_900187975.1. Taxonomy (GTDB): domain Bacteria; phylum Pseudomonadota; class Gammaproteobacteria; order Pseudomonadales; family Pseudomonadaceae; genus Pseudomonas; species Pseudomonas delhiensis. Next base: position 76,894 of record NZ_FZPC01000021.1, read on the forward strand.
CCAGAACCCCGACGATTACATCGCCGGCTTCCCCGACCACCCGCACCGCGGCTTCGAGACGGTGACCTACATGCTCGAAGGGCGCATGCGCCACCGCGACCACCTGGGCAACGAGGGCCTGCTCAAGCCCGGCGGCGTGCAGTGGATGACCGCCGCCCACGGCATCATCCACAGCGAGATGCCCGAGCAGGAGCAAGGCGCCATGCGCGGCTTCCAGCTGTGGCTGAACCTGCCCGGCAAGCGCAAGCTCGGCCCGGCCGGCTACCGCGACATCGAGCCGGAAGACGTCCCGCGCACCACCACCGCCGGCGGCGTGGAAGCGACCGTGATCGCCGGGCGCTTCGACGATGGCCAGGTGCAGCTCGACGGCGCCGTGCAGCGCCCGGACACCGAGCCGCACTACTACGACCTGAAGCTGCCGGCCGGCGCCGACATCGGCCTCAACCTGCCGGGCAGCCACCAGGCGCTGCTGTACGTCTACGAAGGCAGCCTGCAGGTGCAGGCCGAGCGCGGCGGCGAAGTCGGTACCAACCGCCTGGCGCGCCTGGGCGAGGGCGACGCGGTGAAGCTGCACAGCGAGCAGGGCGCGCGCGTGCTGGTGCTGGCCGGCAAGCCGCTGCGCGAACCCATCGTGCAGTACGGGCCCTTCGTGATGAACAGCCGCGAGGAAATCGAACAGGCCCTGCGCGATTACCGCGACGGGGTGCTGGCGGTCTGAGCCGCGGGATAGCGGATGGAATCCGCGCCCTGCGACGGCGTTTCTCCTGCACCTTGTAGGCGGGTCGTGCCGAGGTGCTCTTCGTAGGAGCGAGCTTGCTCGCGAACCCTGGCTCCCCGCGTTCGCAATAGTTCGTAGGGCGCATAACGCCTACGGCGTTATCCGCCATGATCGCAGACAAAGTCCGCTCCTACGGTTCCAGGAAGCACCGTCGTAGGAGCGGACTCCGTCCGCGATTGGATTCACCGGCCACGCCGGACGCCCCAGTAGCACGGCCAACGGCGGATAACCGCGAACGGTTATTCGCCCTACGGTCGGGCACGCTCGCAGGAGCGGACTCCGTCCGCGATCCTCCCTTACAGGCAATGCTCCTCCAGCCCGAGGAAGCGCACCAGCTCCGCCCGCTTGTCCATGGCGTCCTTGTAGCCCAGGCGGATCAGCTCGTGGCAATAGCCGCGCTCGAACAGCAGGTAGCTCAGCACCCCCGCCCCGCTCGCCCGCGTCGCGCCCGGGCCGCGCAGGAACAGGCGCACCGCCCAGGGCAGCTCCTTGCGGTGGCGGGCGGCGATCTCGTCCAGCGGCCGCGACGGCGATACCAGCAGCACCTCCACCTCGCGCAGCCCGGCCTCGTGGCAGCGGCGCTCCTGCGGCACCAGCGAGCCCAGGTAATTGACGCGCTGCAGCACCTCGATATCCCCTTCCAGGCTGTCGATGAAGGTGCTGTTGAGCAGGTGGATGCCCATCTGCGCCAGGCTCGGCGGGCGCTCGCTGCCCTCGCCGACGGCGCTTTCGTCGGGCCCGTTGCGCGCCGGGTTGCCGCTGACGCCGATCACCAGCACGCGGTTGGCGCCCAGGTGCAGCGCCGGGCTGATCGGCGCCTGCTGGCGCACCGCGCCATCGCCGTAATACTCGCGCTTGATGCGCACCGGGGCGAACAGCAGCGGGATCGCCGAGCTGGCCAGCAGGTGCTCCAGGTGCAGCCGCGTCGGCACCCCGATGCGCCGGTGGCGTAGCCAGGGCTCGATGGTGGCGCGGCCCTGGTAGAAGGTCACCGCCTGCCCGGAGTCGTAGCCGAAGGCGGTCACCGCCACGGCGCGCAGCTTGCGCTGCTGCAGGGCGGCGCTGATGCCGGAGAAGTCCATCTCGCGGGCCAGCAGGTGGCGCAGCGGGGTGCTGTCGAGCAGCGCCACCGGCCGCCGCCGGCCCAGGCCCAGCAGGCTGTGGCCAAGGAAGCGCAGGGCCTGGCCCAGCACCCCGGTGAAGTCGGCGCGGTACACCTGGCCGGTGTGGAAGCCCTTCCACACCCGCGTCAGGCTGTGGATGGCCTCGCGGAAGGACAGCGCGCCGCAGGCCAGGCCCACGGCGTTGATGGCCCCGGCCGAGGTGCCGACGATGACCGGGAAGGGATTGGCCGCCCCCTCCGGCAGCAGTTCGGCGATGGCCGCCAGCACGCCCACCTGGTAGGCGGCGCGGGCACCGCCGCCGGAGAGGATGAGGCCGGTGATGGCACGGTCGGTGCGGGGGTTCGGTTGCGGCTCGGCGGATTCAGTCACGACGGGAGTCCTGGATGCGTCCTGCGCTTTTCAGTATGCAGCGCCGGCCGCCGCGGTAAAGCCCGCCGCCGCACTCAGCGCTTGTCGTAGAGCTTCGGCGCGCCTTCCGGGCGGCTCTTGAAGCGTCGGTGGGCCCACAGGTACTGCTCGGGCTGCTGGCGGATCTCCGCCTCCACCCACCGGTTGATGCGCAGGCAATCGGCCTCCTCGCTCTCGCCGGGGAAGTCCCGCAGCGGCGGGTGGACCACCAGGCGGTAGCCGGAGCCGTCGGCCAGGCGCGTCTGGGTGAACGGCAGGACCTGCGCGCGGCCCAGGCGGGCGAACTTGGTGGTGGCGGTGACGGTGGCGGCCTGGATGCCGAACAGCGGCACGAACAGGCTCTGCTTGGCGCCGTAGTCCTGGTCCGGGGCGTACCAGATGGCGCGCCCGGCGCGCAGCACCTTGAGCATGGCGCGCACGTCCTCGCGCTCGATGGCGGTGGCGTCCAGGTTGTGCCGCTCGCGGCCGCGGCGCTGCACGTAGTCGAACACCGGGTTGTCGTGCTCGCGGTACATGCCGTCGATGGTCTGCACCTGGCCCAGCAGCGCCGCGCCTATCTCCAGGGTGGTGAAGTGCATGGCCATGAGGATCACGCCCTTGCCTTCGGCCTGGGCCTGGCGCAGGTGCTCCAGGCCTTCCATATGGGCGAGCTTCGCCAGGCGCGCCCGCGGCCACCACCAGCTCATGGCCATCTCGAAGAAGGCGATGCCGGTGGAGGCGAAGTTGGCCTTGAGCAGCCGGGTGCGCTCGGCGGCGGACAACTCGGGGAAGCACAGCTCCAGGTTGCGCGCGGCGATCGCCCGGCGGCTGCCGACCACGCGGTACATCACCGCGCCCAGGCCGCGCCCCAGCGCCAGCAGCGCCGGATAGGGCAGCTGCACCACCAGCCACAGCGCGCCCAGGCCCAGCCACAGCGGCCAGTGGCGCGGATGGAGGAAGGCGGTGCGAAAGCGGGGACGGTCCATGAACGATTCCGGAAATGACGGGCAAAGGCGGCATTCTACCGCGAGCGCCGCCTTTGCGCCGCCGCCCCGGTGCCACTATCGCACCTGGCCCCGCGCCAGGCTTGCGGCTGCCGGGAGGGTTCGCTATAAGTCGAGGCCATTTAGCGATGCAGTGCGACCATGAGCCAAGCCGACCTCCTCGACCAAGATCCCGTTTTCCAGCTCAAGGGCAGCATGCTCGCCGTCACCGTGCTGGAACTGGCGCACAACGACCTGTCGCGCCTGGACCGTCAGCTCGCCGACAAGGTCGCCCAGGCTCCCAACTTCTTCCGCGACACCCCCCTGGTCCTGGCCCTGGACAAGCTGCCCGGCGGCGAAGGCCAGCTCGACCTGCAGGGCGTGCTGGACATCTGCCGCCGCCACGGCCTGCGTACCCTGGCCATCCGCGCCAACCGCGAGGAAGACCTGCGCCTGGCGACCATGCTGGACATCCCGGTGCTGCCGCCGTCCGGCTCCCGCGACCGCCCGCTGGAGCCGAAGGACGCCGCCGCTGCCGCCCCGGCCGAGGGCATAGTGCGCCGCCCGCGCAGCGAGAAGCTGGCCGAACCGGTGGTCGAGAAAGCCATCGACAAGGCCAGCGAAAAGACGGCGGACAAGGCGCCTGAAAAAGCCCCTGAAAAGCCTGCCGAGCCCTCCGTCCCGGCCGTCCGTCCGACTAAGCTGGTGACCACCCCGGTGCGCGGCGGCGTGCAGATCTACGCCGCCGGCGGCGACCTCATCGTCCTGGCCCCCGTGAGCCCCGGTGCGGAACTTCTGGCCGACGGCAACATCCACGTATACGGTCCGATGCGCGGCCGTGCCCTGGCCGGCGTCAAGGGCGACACCAGCGCGCGAATCTTCTGTCAGCAGTTGGGCGCCGAACTGGTCTCGATCGCCGGGAATTACAAGGTTGCAGAAGACCTTAGGCGCAGTCCGCAATGGGGGCAGGCGGTACACGTCAGCCTGTCGGGAGACGTGTTGAACATCACCCGCCTTTAACGGATACTGCCGCGAATTTCAGGGACCAGAACTCTTCGTTTTTTCTTTGGGGTGAATCACCTTGGCCAAGATCCTCGTAGTCACTTCCGGTAAGGGTGGCGTCGGTAAAACCACCACCAGCGCCGCCATCGGCACCGGCCTGGCCCTGCGCGGCCACAAGACCGTCATCGTCGACTTCGACGTGGGCCTGCGTAACCTCGACCTGATCATGGGCTGCGAACGCCGCGTGGTTTACGACTTCGTCAACGTCATCAACGGCGAAGCCACGCTGACCCAGGCCCTCATCAAGGACAAGCGCCTCGAGAACCTGTTCGTCCTGGCCGCCAGCCAGACCCGTGACAAGGACGCCCTGACCCAGGAAGGCGTCGGCAAGGTCATGGAAGAACTCAAGCAGAACTTCGAATACATCATCTGCGACTCCCCGGCCGGCATCGAGAAGGGTGCCCACCTGGCCATGTACTTCGCCGACGAGGCGATAGTCGTGACCAACCCGGAAGTCTCCTCGGTACGCGACTCCGACCGCATGCTCGGCCTGCTGGCCAGCAAGTCGGCGCGCTCCGAGAAGGGCGAGGAGCCGATCAAGGAACACCTGCTGCTGACCCGCTACAACCCCGAGCGCGTCACCAAGGGCGAGATGCTCGGCGTGGAAGACGTCGAGGAAATCCTGGCGATCCGCCTGCTGGGCGTGATCCCCGAGTCCCAGGCCGTGCTCAAGGCCTCGAACCAGGGCGTGCCGGTCATCCTCGACGAGCAGAGCGACGCCGGCCAGGCCTACAGCGACGCGGTCGACCGCCTGCTGGGCAAAGAGATGCCACATCGGTTCCTCGATGTGCAGAAGAAAGGATTCCTGCAACGACTGTTCGGAGGACGTGAATGAGCCTTTTAGACTTCTTTCGCAGCCGGAAAGCGCCGAACAGCGCTTCCATCGCGAAGGAAAGACTCCAGATCATAGTCGCCCACGAGCGCGGCAACCGCTCGCAACCGGATTACCTCCCGCAGCTGCAGAAAGACCTGCTGGAAGTCATCCGCAAGTACGTGCCGATCGACCAGGAACAGGTCCAGGTGGAACTGGCCAACCAGGGCAGCTGCTCGATCCTGGAACTCAACATCACGCTGCCGGAACGCTGATCGTTCCGGAGCGAACTGCGGCGGCCTCGGCCGCCGCAGTCATTTCCAGCCGCTGCCGAGGCCCCATGCCGCTGTCGAACATCCAGATCGTCCACCAGGACGCCGCCCTGCTGGTGGTGAACAAGCCCACCCTGCTGCTCTCGGTGCCCGGCCGCGCCGAGGACAACAAGGACTGCCTGGTCACCCGCCTGCAGGACAACGGCTACCCGGAAGCGCGCATCGTCCATCGCCTGGACTGGGAAACCTCCGGCCTGATGGTCCTGGCCCGCGACGCCGACAGCCACCGCGAGCTGTCCCGGCAGTTCCACGACCGCGAGACCGAAAAGGCCTACACCGCGCTGTGCTGGGGCGAGCCGGAGCTGGACAGCGGGCGCATCGAACTGCCGCTGCGCTACGACCCGGAGAACAAGCCGCGGCACATCGTCGACCACGAGCACGGCCGCCACGCCCTGACCTTCTGGCGCGTGGTGGAACGCTGCGGCCAGTACGCCCGGATGGAGCTGACGCCAATCACCGGCCGCTCGCACCAACTGCGCGTGCACATGCTGTCCATCGGCCACCCCCTGCTCGGCGACCGCCTCTACGCCGAAGGCGAAGCCCTCACCCTGCGCGACCGCCTGTGCCTGCACGCCAGCCTGCTGTGCCTGACCCACCCGCAGACCGGCGAGCGCCTGCGCTTCGAGTCGCTGGCGCCTTTCTGAGCAAGGGCAGCCATGGACCGGCAAGACTTCCACCAGGCAACCCGCGGCGCCCCGCCCCATCCGTCGCTGATGCAAGCGTTGGAGCATTGGCACGACGCACCCGGCCTGGCCCTCGACCTGGGTTGCGGCTCCGGGCGCGACACCCATGAACTGCTGCGTCGGGGCTGGCGGGTGCAGGCGGTCGACTGCAACGCCGACGGCCTGCGGCACCTAATGGACGGTTTATCCACAGGCCAGACCGAACGCCTGCAAACCCGCTGCGAACGTTTCCAGGACATCGCCCTGCCCACGGCACAACTGATCAACAGCAGCTTCGCCCTGCCCTTCTGCCCGCCCGCCGATTTTCCGCGCCTGTGGCAAGGCATCGAGGCCGCCCTGGGGCGTGGCGGGTTGTTCGCCGGCCACTTCTTCGGCGAGCGCGACCAGTGGCATGGCCGCGATGGCATGAGCTTCCACACCCGCGCAGCCGCGCATGCCCTTTTCGAAGGCTGGGAAACGCTGCGCTTCGAGGAACACGAGTGGCAAGGCAGGACCGCCGTCGGTGGCGTCAAGCATTGGCATATCTTCGCGGTGGTGGCACAGCGCCCGTAGGAGCGGACTCCGTCCGCGATAGCCGGAGGTTCCGGCGCGGTTCGCGGATAAGATCCGCGCCTACGCTGCCCACCCACACCATTCCCCATGTAGGAGCGCGCCCTGCGCGCGAAATCGCGGGCAGGGCCCGCTCCTACAGTCCGCTGGGATGCACGGCATTTCCCCGTAGGACCTTGTCCGCGATAGCCGGACGTATCAGCACAATTCGCGGATGAGATCCGCTCGCCACCCCACCCACACCATTCCCCTGTAGGAGCGCGCCCTGCGCGCGAATCGCGGACGGAGTCCGCGATGAATCCCCGCTGGCATTGCCACAACCCCGCCGCCCCCACCATTTGCGATAAACTTCCGCCATCGTTGTCCGGAGTTTCCCATGCGTGCAGATCTCAACCAGGGCCTGATCGATTTCCTCGCGGCCTCGCCGACGCCGTTCCACGCCACCGCCAGCCTCGCCCGGCGCCTCGAGGAGGGCGGCTTCCAGCGCCTCGACGAGCGTGACGCCTGGCGCACCGAGGCCGGTGGGCGCTACTACGTGACGCGCAACGACTCCTCGCTGATCGCCTTCAAGCTCGGCCGCAACGCGCCGCTGGAGCATGGCCTGCGCCTGGTCGGCGCGCACACCGACAGCCCCTGCCTGCGCGTCAAGCCGAACCCGGAACTGGCCCGCAAGGGCTACTGGCAGCTGGGCGTCGAGGTCTACGGCGGCGCCCTGTTCGCGCCCTGGTTCGACCGCGACCTGTCCCTGGCCGGCCGCGTCACCTTCCGCCTGGCCGGCAAGGTGGAAAGCCGCCTGGTCGACTTCCGCGCGCCCATCGCGGTGATCCCCAACCTGGCCATCCACCTCAACCGCGAGGCCAACATGGGCTGGGCGATCAACGCCCAGACCGAACTGCCGCCGATCCTTGCCCAACTGGCCGCCGGCGAAACCCGCGACTTCCGCGACCTGCTCGGCGAGCAGTTGCAGAACGAGCACGGCATCATCGCCGACGCCATCCTCGACTACGAACTGAGCTTCTACGACACCCAGCGCGCCGCGGTGGTGGGCCTGGGCGGCGAGTTCATCGCCGGCGCCCGACTGGACAACCTGCTGTCCTGCTACGCCGGCCTGGAGGCCCTGCTGGCCAGCGGCGACGAGCAGAGCGCGGTGCTGGTCTGCACCGACCACGAGGAGGTCGGCTCCTGCTCGGCCTGTGGCGCCGACGGCCCCTTCCTGGAACAGGTGCTGCGCCGCCTGCTGCCCGACGGCGACGCCTTCGTGCGGGTGATCCAGCGCTCGTTGCTGGTCTCCGCCGACAACGCCCACGGCGTGCACCCCAACTACGCCGACAAGCACGATGGCAACCACGGCCCGCTGCTCAACGGCGGCCCGGTGATCAAGGTCAACAGCAACCAGCGCTACGCCACCAGCAGCGAGACCGCCGGCTACTTCCGCCACTTGTGCCTGGAGAACGAGGTGCCGGTGCAGAGCTTCGTGACCCGCAGCGACATGGGCTGCGGCTCCACCATCGGCCCGATCACCGCCAGCCAGCTGGGCGTGCGCACCGTCGACATCGGCCTGCCGACCTTCGCCATGCACAGCATCCGCGAGCTGGCCGGCAGCCATGACCTGCGCTACCTGGCCAAGGTGCTGGGGGCTTTCTATGGCAGTGCCGAGCTGCCTTGAGGAAAAAACCATGAGCCTGAAAGGCAGTTGCCTGTGCGGAGCCATTGGCTACGAGGTCGATGGCCTGGACATGCCGATCGCGCATTGCCACTGCCGTACCTGCCAGAAGGCCCACGCGGCGGCCTACGCCACTACTGCCGGAGTCCTGCGCGAACACTTCCGCTGGACCCGCGGGGAGGAACTGGTCGCCGCCTACGAATCCTCCCCCGGCAAGCTGCGACGCTTCTGCCCGCGCTGCGGCAGCCAACTGGTCGCCGAGCGCGCCGGCCAGCCCCATGTCATCCTCCGGGTAGGCACCCTCGACGACGACCCGGGCGCACAACCGGCCCGGCACATCTGGACCTCCCACGACCGTCCCTGGCTGACCGACAGCGCGGAGGTCCCGGCCTATCCGGAGTGGAATCCGGAACGCCAGGGCTGACTTTGGTTCTTCGTAGGAGCGAGCTTGCTCGCTCCTACGAAGAGCCCTTCCCTCAATCCGGCACCTCCACGCTCACGTGAATGGCATCGTGCCGCCAGAACTCCAGGTCGCAGTCGATCACCCGGCCGTGCTGGTCGCGGTTGATGCGGGTGATGCGCAGTGCCGGGCTGCCCTCGGCCACCCGCAGGGCGCTGGCCGCTTCGCCGTGCAGGGCGGTGGGCACCATGTCGAAGCGCACGCGGCCGTAGCGGATGTCATAGCGGCTGGCGTAGAGGTCGGTCAGCGACTGGCGCAGGTCGCAGTCGAGGATGCCGGGGAAGTAGGCCGGGTTCAGGTAGTGCTCCACGTACAGCACCAGGCGCCCGTCCACCCGCCGGGCGCGGCGGATCTGGTAGACGCTGGACAGCGCCGGCAGCTCCAGGTGCGCGCAGATCGCCGGGCTGGCCGGCAACTGGCGCGCCGACAGCACCTCGGTGGCCGGCACCCGGTCCTGGCCGGCGACCATGGCGTGGAAGTGGCTGCGCACCAGCGGGTTGTACAGCAGCCGCGGCGGCGAGACGAACCAGCCGCGGCGCTCCTCGCGGTAGATCAGGCCCTGGGCCTCCAGCTGCGTCAGCGCCTCGCGCAGGGTGATGCGCGTGGTGTCGAACAGCTCGCTCAGGCGCCGCTCCGCCGGCAGCTTGCCGCCGGCCGGCAGCAGGCCGCTGTCGATCTGTTCCAGCAGCGCCCGGCAGATCGCCGTCACCGTCGGTAGCGCCTCGTCGCGCATGCTGTTTCCCTCTCTTGGACTAGACCAGCCCCAACCTGGGGCACTTCACCGCAACCGGTAACCCTTTCCACTGTAGGAATCCACGGTGACCGTCCGGTGACAGTGCCATGGCAAGCAGGCCCCATGCCAGCTCCGCGCCACAGCATAGCCCAGCCGCATCAAGGTCTTGTGCATGGTCTAGGCTGTATCCGGGTGCTGCCTGCCGACCCGCATGCCGGCGCCCGGACACGAAATTGTCATGCCCGCTTCGTAGATTGGCCTGGGTCTTGCTGATCTAGACCAGCGACGCGCCACGCCCGACCGGGGCGCGGCCCCCAATGCCAGAACCCGATGACCGAAGGAGCACCGAATGAAACGCTTGCTTGCTTCACTGCTGGGAACCGCGATTGCCCTGGGCAGCGCGACGACCATGGCCGCCGAGGCCGACCTGCAGGCGCTGGAACAGGCCGCGCGCAAGGAAGGCCAGGTGAACAGCGTGGGCATGCCCGACAGCTGGGCGAACTGGAAGGACACCTGGAAGGACCTGGAGAGCAAGTACGGGCTCAAGCACATGGACACCGACATGAGCTCGGCCCAGGAACTGGCCAAGTTCAAGGCCGAGGGCGAGAACGCCAGCGCCGACATCGGCGACGTCGGCGCCGCCTTCGGCCCCATCGCCGTGCAGCAGGACGTCAGCCAGCCCTACAAGCCCAGCACCTGGGACCAGGTCCCGGAGTGGGCCAGGGACAAGGACGGCCACTGGGCCCTGGCCTACACCGGGACCATCGCCTTCATCGTCAACAAGCAGCTGGTCAAGGACGTGCCGCGCAGCTGGGCCGACCTGCTCAAGGGCAAGTACAAGGTCACCATCGGCGACGTCAGCAGCGCGGCCCAGGCGGTCAACGGCGTGCTCGCCGCGGCCATCGCCAACGGCGGCGACGAGAAGAACGTCAAGCCGGGCCTGGAGTTCTTCGCCCAGCTGGCCAAGCAGGGCCGCCTGTCGCTGACCAACCCGGTGATCAACACCCTGGAGAAGGGCGAGGTGGAAGTCGGCATCGTCTGGGACTTCAACGGCCTGAGCTACCGCGACCAGATCGACCCCGGCCGCTTCGAGGTGCTGATCCCCTCCGACGGCTCGGTGATCTCCGGCTACACCACCATCATCAACAAGTACGCCAGGCACCCCAACGCCGCCAAGCTGGCCCGCGAGTACATCTTCAGCGACGCCGGGCAGATCAACCTGGCCAAGGGCAATGCCCGGCCGATCCGCGCCGAGCACCTGGACCTGCCGGCCGAGGTCAAGGCCAAGCTGCTGCCCAACGAGCAGTACGCCAAGGCCCAGCCGATCAGGGACGGCCAGGCCTGGGAAGCGACCTCCAAGCGCCTGCCGCGCATGTGGCAGGAGAGCGTGATCATCAACATGCAGTGACGCGGCGCCGCCCCCGGCCATGGCCGGGGGCGCCCGTTCCGGTTTCCCCCAGCACAGGCAGCTACGATGTCCCGTCCCGTCATCCTGGTCCTCCTCGACGGCCTCAACTACGGCGTCGCCCATGACTGCATGGGCCACCTGCAGGCGCTCTGCAACGCCGGCCGCGGCCGCCTCTACCGCCTGCAGTGCGAGCTGCCGTCGCTGTCACGGCCGCTCTACGAATGCCTGCTCACCGGCGTCGCGCCGATCGACAGCGGCATCCTGCACAACCAGGTGTCGCGCCTGTCGAAGGAGCGCAGCCTGTTCCACTACGCCCGCGACGCCGGCCTGACCACCGCGGCGGCGGCCTACCACTGGGTCAGCGAGCTGTACAACCGCTCGCCCTTCGACGCGGCCCGCGACCGCCACACCGAGGACGCGGCGCTGCCGATCCAGTACGGCCACTTCTACTGGACCGACCACTACCCCGACTCGCACCTGCTGGCCGACGCCGAGCACCTGCGCCGCCACCACGCCCCCGACGTGCTGCTGGCGCACCCGATGAACATCGACGACGCCGGCCACCGCCACGGCCTGAACAGCGCGCAGTACCGCAACGCCGCGCGCCAGGCCGACATGCTGCTCTCGGAATACCTGCACCAGTGGCTGGCCGCCGGCTACCAGGTGATGGTCACCGCCGACCACGGCATGAACGACGACCGCAGCCACGGCGGCATCCTCCCCGAGGAGCGCGAGGTGCCGCTGTTCGTCTTCGGCGAGGCCTTCAGCCTCGACGACCAGGTGCGCCCGCGCCAGGTGGAGCTGTGCGGCAGCCTCTGCGAAATACTCGGCGCGGCCCACGACAAACCGGTCTGCGACGGGCTGCTGCGGCCATGAGCGCGAACCGCGGAAAGCGCCTCGCCCTGCTCTGCCTGCTGCCCTTCGCGCTGTTCTTCGTCGCCTTCCAGATCGCCCCGCTGCTGTGGGTGGCGGTCAACAGCCTGCGCCGCGAGGACGCCTGGGGCCTGGGCAACTTCGCCGAGATATTCGCCTCGCCCTTCTACCTGCAGGCGATCCGCTACAGCCTGGAGATTTCCCTGTGGTCGAGCCTGATCGGCCTGGCCATCGCCGTGCTCGGCAGCTATTCGCTGCGCCAGGTGGAGAGCCGCCTGCGCGACTTCGTCATGGCCTTCGCCAACATGACCAGCAACTTCGCCGGGGTGCCGCTGGCCTTCGCCTTCATCATCATCCTCGGCTTCAACGGCGCCATCACCCTGCTGCTCAAGCAGGCCGGGCTGATTGAGGACTTCAACCTCTATTCCAAGACCGGCCTGATCATCCTCTACACCTACTTCCAGATTCCCCTGGGGGTGATGCTACTCTACCCGGCCTTCGACGCCCTGCGCGAGGACTGGCGCGAGTCGGCGGCGCTGCTGGGCGCCAACCACTGGCAGTTCTGGCGGCACATCGGCATCCCGGTGCTGACGCCGGCGCTGCTGGGCACCTTCGTGATCCTCCTGGCCAACGCCCTGGGCGCCTACGCCACCGTCTACTCGCTGACCACCGGCAACTTCAACGTGGTGCCGATCCGCATCGCCGGCCTGGTCTCCGGCGACGTCTTCCTCGACCCGAACATGGCCAGCGCCCTGGCGATGATCCTGGTCGGGCTGATGACCGTCATCACCCTGGCCCACCAGTGGCTGCTGCGCCGGAGCTACCATGTCGAGAAACGCTAGCCCGCTGTACCACCGGCTGGTGGTCTACGCGCTGTTCCTGATCCTGCTGCTGCCCCTGGCCGCCACCCTGCTCTATTCCCTGGCCACCCAGTGGTCGGCGAGCGTGCTGCCCGACGGCCTGACGCTGAAGTGGTACCTGGCGCTGTGGACCGACCCGCGCTTCCTCGCCGCCTTCGGCCAGTCGCTGCTGGTGTGCTTCGGCGCGCTGCTGCTGAGCGTGCTGCTGATCCTGCCGCTGATGTTCGTGGTGCACTACCACTACCCGCGCCTGGACGCGCTGATGAACGTGCTCATCCTGCTGCCCTTCGCGGTGCCGCCGGTGGTCTCCTCGGTGGGCCTGCTGCAGCTCTATGCCTCGGGCCCCCTGCCGCTGACCGGCACGCCCTGGATCCTCGTCGGCTGCTACTTCACCATCGCCCTGCCGTTCATGTACCGGGCCATCGGCAACAACCTGCAGGCGATCAACCTGCACGACCTGATGGACGCCGCCCAGTTGCTCGGCGCCAGCACCTGGCAGGCGGCCCTGCTGGTGGTGCTGCCGAACCTGCGCAAGGGCCTGATGGTGGCGCTGTTCCTGTCCTTCAGCTTCCTCATCGGCGAGTTCGTGTTCGCCAACCTGCTGGTCGGCACCCGCTACGAGACGCTGCAGGTCTTCCTCAACAACATGCGCAACAGCAGCGGCCACTACACCAGCGCGGTGGTGGTCTCCTACTTCCTCTTCATCCTGCTGCTGACCTGGGCCGCCAACCGCCTGAACAAGGACCGCACATGAGCTTCCTCAGCGTCGAACGCCTGAACAAGAGCTTCGGGGACACCCGGGTCTTCCAGGACATCGACTTCGCCGCCCGGCGCGGCGAGTTCGTCACCCTGCTCGGCCCCAGCGGCTGCGGCAAGTCCACCCTGCTGCGCTGCATCGCCGGGCTCACCGCGGTGGACAGCGGGCGCATCCTGATCGACGGCCAGGACCTGGTGCCGCTGCCGCCGCAGAAGCGCGGCATCGCCATGGTGTTCCAGAGCTACGCGCTGTTCCCCAACATGACCGTGCAGCAGAACGTCGCCTTCGGCCTGCGCATGCAGAAGGTGCCCTCTGCCGAAGCCGCCACCCGGGTGGCCGAGGTGCTGGAGATGGTCGAACTGGGCCAGTACGCCGCGCGCTACCCGCACCAGCTCTCCGGCGGCCAGTGCCAGCGCGTGGCCCTGGCCCGCTCGCTGGTCACCCGCCCGCGCCTGCTGCTGCTCGACGAGCCGCTGTCGGCCCTGGACGCGCGCATCCGCAAGCACCTGCGCGAGCAGATCCGCCGCATCCAGCAGGAGCTGCAGCTGACCACGGTGTTCGTCACCCACGACCAGGAGGAGGCGCTGACGCTGTCCGACCGCATCGTGCTGATGAACGCCGGGCGCATCGTCCAGAGCGGCGACGCGGAAACCCTCTACACCGCGCCGGCCGACGCCTTCGCCGCCGGCTTCATCGGCAACTACAACCTGCTCGACGCCGAGCAGGCCGGCCGCCTGCTCGGCCGGCCCTTCGCCGGGCAGGTGGCGATCCGCCCGGAATCCCTGCGCCTGAGCCTGGATGCCGGCGACGGCATCGCCGCCCAGGTGCTGTCCCACAGCCTGCTGGGCAACGTCATCCGTTACCGGGTGCGGGCCAACGGCGTCGAACTCACGGTGGACGTGCTCAACCGCAGCGCGGAACGCCTGTATCCGGCCGGCGCCCACCTGGCGCTGGCGATCGACCATGAAAGCATCCGGGAGGTGGCCTGATGGCCCTGGTGATCTTCGACCTTGACGAAACCCTCATCGACGGCGACTGCGCCAGCCTGTGGAGCCGGCGCATGGCCGAGCTGGGCTGGGTCGACGGCGAGTCCTTCATCCGCCGAGATACCGAGCTGATGGCGCGCTACGCCCTGGGCGAGCTGTCCATGGAGGCCTACATGGCCTTCAGCCTGGAGCCCATGGCCGGGCGCAGCGTCGAGGAAGTGGAGCGTGAGGTGGAGGCCTACGTCGAGGACGTCATCGAACCGCTGATCTACAACGACGCCTGCCGCACCCTGGCCCGCCACCGCGCCGCCGGCGACCGGCCGCTGGTGATCTCCGCCTCCGGCGTGCACCTGGTGCAGCCGATCGCCGAGCGCATCGGCATCCAGGACGTGCTGGCCATCGACCTGGAGGTGGTGGACGGCCACTACAGCGGCCGCACCCAGGGCGTGCTGACCTACCGCGACGGCAAGATCATCCGCCTGCTCGACTGGCTCGGCGGCGACGAAAGCGCGCTGGCCAGCACGCACTTCTATTCCGACTCGCGCAACGACCTGCCGCTGCTGCGCCGCGTCGGCAACCCGCACACGGTCAACCCCGACCCGGTGTTGCGCGGCGAGGCGGAAAAACACGGCTGGGAAATCCTCGCCTGGCGTTGAGGCGCGAATCGCGGACGGAGTCCGCTCCTACAGATCGTGCGCGGTCGAATCCGTAGGGCGCATAACGCCTACGGCGTTATCCGCCGCCATTCCCGGGCACCGGCGCCCAGGCCAACGGCGGATAACCGCGAACGGTTATTCGCCCTACGGTGCCATGGAATTACCCGGCAGGGCCGTAAGGCGCATAACGCCTACGGCGTTATCCGCCGCCATTCCCAGGCACTGGCGCCCGGGCCAACGGCGGATGACCGCGAACGGTCATTCGCCCTACGTCGCATGCGGGACCGTGCCTCAGGCCAGGCTCTGGTCGACCAGCAGCACCACCTTGCCCTGCACCTGGTTGCTGGCCAGGGCCTCGAAGGCCTGCTCGGCGTCCTTGGCCACGAACTGGCGCTCCAGCTGGGGCTTCAGCTGGCCGCTGGCGAACAGCGGCCAGACGCGGGTGCCCAGCTCGGCGATCAGTTGCGCCTTGAAGTCGGCGTCGCGGCTGCGCAGCGTCGAGCCGGTCAACTGGATGCGCTTGCCCAGCAGCAGCGCCAGGTCCAGCTCGGCCTTGCGCCCGCCCATCAGGCCGATGACCACCCAGCGGCCGTCCTGGCGCAGCACCTGCAGGTTGAGCGCCGCGTAGTTGGCGCCCACCGGGTCGAGGATCACGTCGAAGGGCGCGAAGTCGCGCAGCGACTCCAGCGCCTCGCCGCGCAGCACCCCGCCCTCGGCGCCGAGGGCCTCGCAGTAGGCCAGGCGCTCGGCGGAGCCGACGCTGACCCAGCAGGGGCTGCCGAAGGCCTTGCACAGCTGGATGGCGGCCGAGCCCACGCCGCTGGCGCCGGCGTGCAGCAGGACCTTCTCGCCCGGCTGCAGGCCCGCCAGCTGGAACAGGTTGAGCCAGGCCGTGGCATAGACCTCCGGCAGCCCCGCCGCCTCGGCCAGCGACAGGCCGTTGGGCACCGGCAGCACGTGGCGGGCGTCGACCACCACCTCCTCGGCCATGCCGCCGCCGGCCAGCAGCGCGCAGACACGGTCGCCCACCTGCCAGGTGGCGCCGGCGCCCACTTCGCTGATCACCCCGGCGCATTCCAGGCCGAGGATGTCGCTGGCCCCCGGCGGCGGCGGGTAGAGCCCGGCGCGCTGCAGCAGGTCGGCGCGGTTGAGCCCGGCGGCGGCCACGCGGATGCGCACCTGCCCCGCCCCACAGGTCGGGGCCGCTCGCTCGGCCCACTCCACCCGCCCTTCGATACCTTGCAATGCGTTCACGCTACCTCCATAGTGCTTGCACGGCCCGCACCACGTCGGTCGGGCCTTTCTCTTCGCTCGTCGCGCCAGAGCCCAATCTCGAGCAGCTTGGAACCCGGCGACGCCAGATACGGCCTAATATGCGTCATAACTCCGCACCCAGTCGATTAAGCATGAAGCGATTTCTGCCCCGCACCGCCCTGCTGCTGGTCCTTGGCGCCAGCGCCCTGTCCGCGTTCGCCGCGCCCTCCGCCGGCCAGAACTCCTGGGACGGCCTGCAGCCGGACCGTGACCAGGTGATCGCCAGCCTGAACATCGTCGAGCTGCTCAAGCGCCATCACTACAGCAAGCCGCCGCTCAACGACGACCGCTCGGCGAAGATCTACGACGCCTACATCAAGGCCCTGGACCCGTCGCGGATGTACTTCACCGCCGGCGACATCGCCCAGTTCACGCCCTGGCGCACCCAGTTCGACGACTTCCTCAAGAGCGGCGAGTTGGACCCCGGCTTCACCATCTACAAGCGTCACCTGGACCGCCTCAAGGAGCGCCTGGACTTCGCCCTGGCGATGCTCGGCAAGGGCGTCGACAAGATCGACTTCAAGGTCGACGAGAGCCTGACCATCGACCGCGAGAAGGCCCCGTGGGCGAAGAACGGCGCCGAGCTCGACGACCTCTGGCGCAAGAAGGTCAAGGACGAGGTGCTGCGCCTGAAGATCACCGGCAAGGACGACAAGGCCATCCAGGAACAGCTGACCAAGCGCTACAAGAACCAGCTGATGCGCCTGGAGCAGACGCGCAGCGAGGACATCTTCCAGGCCTACATCAACGCCTTCGCGCAGACCTACGATCCGCACACCCAGTACCTGTCGCCGGACAGCGCGGAAAACTTCGACATCAACATGAGCCTCTCCCTGGAAGGCATAGGCGCGGTGCTGCAGAGCGACAACGACTACGTCAAGGTCGTGCGCCTGGTGCCGGCGGGCCCGGCGGAGAAGAGCAAGCAGATCGCCACCTCGGACAAGATCATCGGCGTCGCCCAGGGCAAGGGCGAGATGGTCGACGTGGTCGGCTGGCGCCTGGACGAGGTGGTCAAGCTGATCCGCGGGCCGAAGGGCTCGCAGGTGCGCCTGGAGGTCATCCCGGCGAGCAACGCGCCGAACGACCAGACCAGCAAGATCGTCACCATCACCCGCGAGGCGGTGAAGCTCGAAGACCAGGCGGCGAAGAAGTCGGAGATCACCCTCGACCACGACGGCCGCAGCTACAAGCTCGGCGTGATCGACGTGCCGGCCTTCTACCTGGACTTCAAGGCCTACCGGGCGGGCGACCCGAACTACAAGAGCACCACGCGCGACGTGAAGAAGCTCATCGGCGAGCTGCAGAAGGACAAGGTCGACGGCATCGTCATCGACCTGCGCAACAACGGCGGCGGCTCCCTGCAGGAAGCCACCGAGCTGACCGGCCTGTTCATCGACCAGGGCCCCACCGTGCTGGTGCGCAACAGCGACGGCCGCGTCGACGTGCTCAACGATGACGAGGGCCAGGCCTTCTACACCGGGCCGATGACCGTGCTGGTCAACCGCCTGTCGGCCTCGGCCTCGGAGATCTTCGCCGGCGCCATGCAGGACTACCACCGCGCGCTCATCGTCGGCGGCCAGACCTTCGGCAAGGGCACCGTGCAGACCATCCAGCCGCTCAACCACGGCGAGCTGAAGCTGACCCTGGCCAAGTTCTACCGCGTCTCCGGGCAGAGCACCCAGCACCAGGGCGTGATCCCGGACATCAGCTACCCGTCCATCGTCGACGACAAGGAAATCGGCGAGAGCGCCCTGCCCGACTCCATGCCCTGGGACACCATCCGCCCGGTGCTGTCGGCGCAGAGCGACCCGTTCAAGCCGTTCCTCGACCAGTTGAAGATCCAGCACGACGCGCGCACCGAGCACAACGCCGACTTCGTCTACGCCCGCCAGCGCCTGGCCCTGGCCCAGGAGCTGATGAAGGAGAAGACCGTCAGCCTGAACGAGGCCAAGCGCCGCGCCCAGCAGAGCAGCATCGAGGGCCGCCAGCTGGCCATGGAGAACGCGCTGCGCAAGTCCAAGGGCCAGGAGCCGCTGAAGGAGCTCAAGCAGGAAGACGACAACGCCCTGCCGGACGACGACAAGACCAAGCCCCAGGACGACGCCTACCTCACCGAGTCCGGGCACATCCTGCTGGACTACCTGACGCTCAGCTCGGCGGTGGCCAAGCACTGAAAGAGCGGAGTCGTCACGAAACAGTCATGACTCAGTAGTGAAATGCGCAAGGGCCGGGAGACCGGCCCTTCGTCTTTTCACCCACAGAGAACCGTCATGACCGTCACCGAGCAGTTGAGCGCGCTGGCCCAGATCCTCGCTCACGGCGACCTGCATTGTCTGTTCCAACCCATAGTGTCGCTCTCCGAGCGGCGCCTGGTGGGCTACGAGGCCCTCACCCGCGGCCCCTCCAACAGCCCGCTGCACTCGCCCCTCACCCTGTTCAGCACCGCGCGCCACGCCGGCCGCCTGAGCGAGCTCGACGTGCTCTGCCGGCGCCGCGCCTGCCAGCGCTTCCACGAGCTGGGGCTGGCCGGCAAGCTGTTCCTCAACGTCGCCCCCGAGTCGCTGCTGGACCCCAACCACCAGCCCGGCCGCACCCTGCAGTTGCTGCAGACCCTCGGCATAGCGCCGGGCGACGTGGTCATCGAGCTCACCGAACAGGCGCCCATCGAGGATTTCGGCCTGCTCGACACCGCCCTGCACCACTACCGCGCCATGGGCTTCTGCATCGCCCTGGACGACCTCGGCGCCGGCTATTCCAGCCTGCGCCTGTGGTCGGAGCTGCGCCCGGACTACGTGAAGATCGACCGCCACTTCATCGACGGCATCCACCAGGACGGCGTCAAGCGCGAGTTCGTCGGCTCCATCCTGAAGATGGCCCACGCCTCCCGCGCCCAGGTGATAGCCGAGGGCATCGAACTGCCGGAGGAGCTGGCGGTGCTCTCGGAAATGGGCGTCGACCTGGTCCAGGGCTACCTCATCGGCCGCCCGCAGGAACAGCCGGCGCGCGAGGTGCGCGGCCTGCTGCCGGACCTCGACCGCGCGGAAGCCCTGCACGGCGAGGAACAGGCCGACCTGCGCCCGCTGTTGCTGGAACAGCCGGCGGTGGGCCGCGACACGCCGATCGCCGAGGTGCTCGAAGCCTTCCGCGCCCAGGCCAACCTGAACGCCCTGGCGGTGCTGGACGAGCACCAGCAACCGGTGGGCATCGTCCACCGCCATGCGCTCTCCGATGCCCTGCTCAAGCCCTTCGGCACCGAGCTGTACGCGCGCAAGCCGATCAGCCGGCTGATGAGCGAGGACTTCCTCGCGGTGGAGCGCAGCCAGTCGCTGCAGCAGGTCAGCCGCCTGCTCACCAGCCGCGCGCGGCAGCGCATCGAGGAAGACTTCATCATCACCCAGGGCGGCCGCTACCTCGGCCTGGGCCGGGTGATCGACGTGCTCAAGCTGATCACCGAACTGAAGATCCGCCAGGCCCGCTACGCCAACCCGCTGACCCTGCTGCCGGGCAACGTGCCCATCCAGCAGTGCCTGGCGCGCCTGCTGCAGCAGGACCGCGAGGCGGCGGTGTGCTACGTCGACATCGACAGCTTCAAGCCCTTCAACGACCTCTACGGCTACGCCCGCGGCGACGAGGTGCTGCTGTGCCTGGCGCAATGCCTGAGCGACCGGGTGGACCCCGGCGGCGACTTCGTCGGCCACATCGGCGGCGACGACTTCATGCTGGTGTTCACCTCCGAGGACTGGCGCAACCGCCTCAACCACCTGCTGGAGGATTTCCAGGGCCAGTGCCGGCGCTTCTACAATCAAGAGCACCTGCAGGCCGGCTGCTTCGTCGCCTACAACCGCCGCGGCCAGCGCCAGGAATTCCCGCTGCTGTCGCTATCGATCGGCGTGGTGCACCTGAAGCCCGGCGCCGGCGAGCGCCTGGACGCGGCGCAACTGGCGGGCATCGCCTCGGAGGCCAAGCGCCACGCCAAGGAAGTCCCCGGCTACAGCCGGCACGTCATCACCCTGGAATAGGCGCCGTTCAGAGCCCCAGCTGCGCCGCCAGGGCCTGGTAGCGCGCGGCCTGCTCGGGATCCGCGGCGAGGCCTTCGGCCCCGTCGCGGTAGAGCTCGGCCAGGCGCCGCGCGGCCAGCGGGTGCCCGGCCTCGGCGGCGCGGGCCCAGTGGCGCGCCGCGGCGGCGCCGTCCGGCTGCCGCTGCGCGCTGCCCTGCAGGGCCTGCACACCCAGTTGGTAGGCGGCCTTGGCATCGCCGCCGGCGGCCGCCAGGGATAGAAGCTCTGGGCCGGCACGTCGCCCAGGTTGGCCATGCGCGAGAACTGCCCCTGCATCCACTGCCAGGCGCGCGGCTGGCGGACCAGCCAGGGCCAGCCCATCAGGCGTCGCGCCACGGCGTAGGCCAGGCGGGCGCGCAGGCGCCAGACGAATTCGCGGCTCACGGCTCTTCCGGGTAGTCGAACTCGAACACCCGCACCACCTCGGCGGCGTGCCAGCCCGCCGCCGCGGGGCCATCCGAGGCGCCGGAGAAGCGCCCCAGGCGCTCCACGCACTCGAAGAAGCCGGTGCGCGGCAGGCGGCTGGCGCCCTGGCTGATCACCAGCGAGCTGCGCAGCGGCCGGCCGGCGCGGGCGTCGAGCTGCGCCAGGTGCTCCAGGGCCGCGGTCAGGGTGGTCATGGCCGGCGTGGGCAGTTGCAGGCGCTCGATCAGCGCCCGGTAGGTCAACAGGTGGCGTTGGCGGCGCGCGTCTTCCAGTTCGTCCAGCAAGCCCTGCCAATGCTTGCGGCTGATATGCACGCTCAAGACGCCGACTCCGACTTCGCTGCGCCCAGCGCGCGACGCAGGCCATGCTCGATGGCTTCGCTGGCCTCGCGCTCGCCGCTTTCGATCATCCCCAGGTAGGACGGGCTGATGCCCACCTCGCGGGCCACGCTCTCCAGGGACAGGCCGCGCGCCTCGCGCAGCTCGCGCCAGGAGGCGGCCGGCGCGGCAACCGTGGCGACAGTTGCGGGGGGCTGGGCGGCGCGGGCGCCGGCAGCGGCCAGCAGCGCCTGGTAGTCGGCCCAGGGAAGCACGGCGTACTCCGCTTCGCCGTCTCGCGTGATCACTTGCACATTCATCGACAACACTCCTTGCATGCCGGCATTTCAACGGGCAAAGACGGCAACCCCTGGCCTGCCCGGCATTCCGACCTTTCTCAGTATCGCCCATGAAACGCCGCTCGGCCTCATCGGGCGCATCACCACGCGCGGCATCGCGAAGCCGCGCACGCTTCGCTGGCCAGCGCCTCAGCCGCGGCTCGGCCGCTCCGGCCCCGGCAACAGCGCCAGGGACTGGCGTATCTCGCGGCTCTGCGCGTCGCGCCAGACCTTGAAGGCATCCAGCTCGACCTGCCAGTGGCGCACCACCCAGGCCAGCACCGCCAGGTCGTCCAGCAGGCCCACGCCGGGCAGCCAGTCGGGGATCATGTCCAGCGGCGAGAGGAAATACAGCAGCGCCGCCACCACCGCCAGCAGCGCCCTGGGGTTGAGCTGGCGATACTGCCCGCGCACGGTGGCCAGGGCCAGCTCCTGCAGCAGGCGCAGGTCGGCCTTGACCAGTTTCAGCCGCGCGCTCTTGCGCGCCACGGCGAACAGCAGGGCCGGTACCCGGCCCCGGGCGAGAAAGCGTTCGGCCAGGGCCAGATAACGGTCGAAACCGGCGGGTTTCTTCATCGGGCACCTCGTCCCGGCGATGTCGCCGGGGGTCGTTTGGGTTATCCACCTTTCCTGTGGATAACTCTGTTGAAAGTATCCGGTCTCCACGCCGGAAAGCCCGTCGCCAGCGGCCTACAGACAGATCGGCGATTTTTTGTTCAGCTCAGGAAACCTTATAAAAATCATACAGTTGCGGCTATTCGATATCACCCTTCGCTGTCAAGCACCGGCCGTAACCACGGCTGCGGCATATATGTGCATAAGGGTAACATCCCGCACCAGACTACGCCCTTTCCGACCGACCGGTCAGCCGCAGAGCAGCGCGATCTTCCTGCAGAAACAGGAACGCCCCGCACGGGCGGGGCGTCCTTCTGGTACGAATGTACTCAGTTCTTCGCCGGCGCTTGCGGCTGCTCGCCACCGGCCTGGTTGGCATCCTTGATGCCCAGCAGTTCCAGGTCGAACACCAGCACCGAGTTGGCCGGGATGGTCGGGCTCGGGCTCTGCGAGCCGTAGGCCAGTTCGCTGGGGATGAAGAGCTTGATCTTCTCGCCCACGTGCATCAATTGCAGGGCCTCGACCCAACCCGGGATCACGCCGTTGACCGGCAGGTCGATGGGGCTGCCGCGCTGGATGGAGCTGTCGAACACGGTGCCGTCGGTCAGCTTGCCCTCGTAGTGCACGGTGACCACGTCGGTGGCCTTGGGCTGCGGGCCGTCGGCCTTCTTCACCACTTCGTACTGCAGGCCGGACTTGGTGGTGACCACGCCTTCGCGCTTGCCGTTGTCCTCGAGGAACTTCTTGCCGGCCTTGAGGGTTTCCTCGCTCAGCTTGGCCATGCGCTCCTCGGAACGCTTCTGCAGGTCGGTGAACGCCTGGGTCAGCTCTTCATCGGTGACGCGCTGCGGCTTCTTGCCAATGGCATCCTCGATGCCCTGGGCCACGGCCTTGGAGTCCAGATCGTTCATGCCTTCCTGGGCCAGGCTCTTGCCCATGTTCAGGCCGATGCCGTAGGAAGCCTTCTGCGCCGACGTCTTGAGCTCCACATTGGCAGCCTGCTGATCGCAGCCCGCGAGAACCAGGCCGACCAGTGCGATCGCTGCCGCCAACCGATGTTGTTTCATGCTGATTCCTTGTCTGATTGCCATGCTGGCATTTCGATGAAACCGCGAGCTTATCAGGGCGCCGCGGCCAATGGCTATGGGCAATAGGAACCGCCACCGGGGGATAAGTTCCCACGGCAAACTTATAGAAAAATTAAGAGGATAGGCGTTGCGAACGGCATCGCGCGGGGCGGTTTTCCCGGGGCCGGGAAAGACAAAGCCCCCAGGCATTTCTGCCTGAGGGCTTGGAATATGGCGCAGCGGACGGGACTCGAACCCGCGACCCCCGGCGTGACAGGCCGGTATTCTAACCGACTGAACTACCGCTGCGTCGGACCTCGAGAGTGGTGGGTGGTGACGGGATCGAACCGCCGACCCTCTGCTTGTAAGGCAGATGCTCTCCCAGCTGAGCTAACCACCCTTCGTCTCGAAGTGGGGCGCATTCTACGGAGGCATTCGCACCCTGGCAAGCCCCCGCGTGAAAAATTTTTTCTGCCGTTCCAAAGGCTTAGGAAACGCCGGCGAAACGCCATGGGCTTGGCCTGGACCGCCGCTGTGGGAATAATGCAGACCTTTGTGTCCGGGAGTTTGACCCTCATGTGGTTCCGTAACCTGCTCGTCTACCGCCTCACCCAGGATCTGCAGATCGATGCCGATGCCCTCGAGAAAGCCCTGGCCAGCAAGCCGGCGCGCCCCTGCGCCAGCCAGGAACTGACCACCTACGGCTTCACCGCCCCCTTCGGCAAGGGCCCCGACGCGCCCCTGGCCCATGCCAGCCAGGGCTTCTACCTGATCAGCGCGCGCAAGGAGGAACGCATCCTCCCCGGCAGCGTGGTGCGCGACGCGCTGAAGGACAAGGTGGACGAGATCGAGACCGCGCAGATGCGCAAGGTCTACAAGAAGGAGCGCGACCAGCTCAAGGACGAGATCGTCCAGAGCCTGCTGCCGCGCGCCTTCATCCGCCGTTCCTCGACCTTCGCCGCGATCGCCCCCGAGCTGGGCCTGATCCTGGTCGACAGCGCCAGCGCGAAGAAGGCCGAGGACCTGCTCTCCACCCTGCGCGAGGCCCTCGGCTCGCTGCCGGTGCGCCCGCTCAGCGTCAAGGTCGCGCCCAGCGCCACCCTCACCGACTGGGTCAAGACCCAGGAAGCCGCCGGCGACTTCTTCGTCCTCGACGAGTGCGAGCTGCGCGACACCCACGAGGACGGCGGCGTGGTGCGCTGCAAGCGCCAGGACCTGACCAGCGACGAGATCCAGCTGCACCTGTCCTCCGGCAAGCTGGTCACCCAGCTGGCCCTGGCCTGGTCGGACAAGCTCAGCTTCGTGCTCGACGACAAGCTGGCGATCAAGCGCCTGCGCTTCGAGGAACTGCTGCAGGAACAGGCCGAGAAGGACGGCGGCGACGACGCCCTCGGCCAGCTCGACGCCAGCTTCATCCTGATGATGCTGACCTTCGGCCAGTTCCTGCCGGCGCTGTTCGAGGCGCTGGGCGGCGAGGAAATCCCCCAGGGCATCTAGGAACCCGTCCACGATCTGCTGCGCGTCGGCATGACTGCGTTGAAAACAGGCGAGTGATGCTCATCTAGCGGACTAGACTGCGCTCCCTCGCCCATTTGACTCGCTGCGCTCGCCCTTCGGCTGTTACTCCAGTGGGTCGTCGCGCCTTGTTCTGCTCCAGCTCGCGAGATCGTGAACAGGTTCTACCGAAGGCCGGCGCCCCCAGGCGCCGGCCCCGAACGGAACAATGACGACAAGGACCCCCGCCCATGCGTGCCCTCACCCTGCTCAGTCGCTTCGCCGGCGCCAGCTTCCCCTTCTGGGTGCTGGCCTTCGCCGTGCTCGCCTTCTTCCAGCCCGCCTGGTTCAAGGGCCTGACCGGCGCCATCGTGCCGCTGCTCGGCCTGGTCATGTTCGGCATGGGCCTGACGCTCAAGCCCGAAGACTTCGGTGAGGTGATCCGCCGCCCGGGGCGGGTGCTGATCGGCGTGCTGGCGCAGTTCATCATCATGCCCGGCCTGGCCTGGTTGCTGTGCCGCCTGCTCGGCCTGCCCGACGAGATAGCGGTGGGCGTGATCCTGGTGGGCTGCTGCCCCGGCGGCACGGCGTCCAACGTGATGACCTGGCTCGCGCGCGGCGACGTCGCCCTCTCGGTGGCGATCACCTCGGTGACCACCCTGGTCGCGCCACTGGTGACGCCGGCGCTGGTCTGGCTGCTGGCCTCGGCCTGGCTGCCGGTCTCCTACAGCGCCATGTTCCTGTCGATCCTGCAGGTGGTGCTGGTGCCCATCGCCCTGGGCTTCCTCGCCCAGCGCCTGCTGGGCGAGCGCGTGCGCCTGGCCGTGGACGTCCTGCCGCTGGTCTCGGTGGTAAGCATCGTCGTGATCGTGGCCGCCGTGGTCGCCGCCAGCCAGGCGAAGATCGCCGAGTCCGGCCTGCTGATCATGGCCGTAGTCATGCTGCACAATGGCCTCGGCCTGCTGCTGGGCTACCTCACCGGGCGCTTCTGCGGCCTTCCGCTGGCCCAGCGCAAGGCCCTCTCCATCGAGGTGGGCATGCAGAACTCGGGGCTCGGCGCGGCCCTAGCCAATGCCCACTTCTCGCCGCTGGCGGCGGTGCCCAGCGCGGTGTTCAGCGTCTGGCACAACCTCTCGGGCTCGGTGCTGGCCGCCGTCTTCCGGCGCATGGAGGAGCCACGCGGCGATTGAGGCACGACTTGCCGCCCCGGCGGCACTTGTGCAACATATTGCCCATCGTGAGGACGACCTCACCACCGCCAGGTGCACCGACGGGGACGGCCCTGCCCATCAGTCGTCCCGGAGGTCCCCATGTCCTGGTTCATCCTTTTCCTCGCCGGCCTGTTCGAAGTGGCCTGGGCCGTCGGTCTGAAATACACCGAAGGTTTCACCCGCCCGTGGCCCAGCGTGCTGACCGCGCTGGCCATGGCCGCCAGCATCGGCCTGCTGGGCCTTGCCATGAAACAGCTGCCGCTGGGCACCGCCTACGCCATCTGGACCGGCATCGGCGCGCTGGGCACCGTGACCCTCGGCATCCTGCTGTTCGGCGAATCCGTAGCCCCGCTACGCCTGCTCAGCATCGCGCTGATCCTCTGCGGCCTGGTCGGGTTGAAGCTCAGTCATTGAAATCGGCACGTCCGTCCTGTCGCTTTCCCGGAAAAGTCCCGGTATGCTGCGGCGACTGTGCTTGCCAGGATCGTCACGGCTGATGACCTGAAGGCGGCGACGCCCTTCGTCCGGCCCGGCCCACACCTTGCAACTCAGAACAGGCGGCGGTAACGCCGTGCAGCAGCAATCCACAACGTTCAAGGTGTAATTCCATGTCGAATCGTCAGACCGGCACCGTCAAATGGTTCAACGATGCCAAGGGCTTTGGCTTCATCACCCAGGAAAACGGTGGCGACCTGTTCGTTCACTTCCGTTCCATCCAGGGCAATGGCTTCAAGTCGCTGCAGGAAGGCCAGAAGGTCTCCTTCATCGTTGTAGAAGGCCAGAAAGGCCTGCAGGCGGACGAAGTTCAGGTCATCTGAACCTCGCGCCCCTGTGAAAAAGCCCCGGCAGTGCCGGGGCTTTTTCGTTTCAGCGGGCGTTGCCGCGCAGGTCCGCCACCAGCGCCTGCAGGTGCTCGCGCCGGGCCTGCTGCGGCGGCAGCGGCTGCCCCGCCACCAGGCGCACGCGCGACCAGATGCGCCTGAAGAAGCCCTTGCCCGGGTCGCGGCTGAAGAAGCTGCCCCACAGGCCCTGCAGCGCCATGGGGATCACCGGCACCGGGGTCTGTTCGATGATCCGCTCCACCCCGCCGCGGAACTCGTTCATCTCGCCGTCGGCGGTCAGCTTGCCCTCGGGGAAGATGCACACCACCTCGCCGTCCTCCAGGTACTGCGCCACCCGGCGGAAGGCCTCCTCGTAGATGCGCTCGTCCTCGTGGCGCGCGGCGATGGGCACGGCGCCGGCGGTGCGGAAGATGAAGTTGAGCACCGGCAGGCGGAAGATCTTGTAGTACATCACGAAGCGCACCGGGCGGCGGATGGAGCCGGCGATGAGCAGCGCGTCGACGAAGGACACGTGGTTGCACACCAGCACCACCGGGCCCTCGTCGGGGATGGCCTCGAGGTTCTGGTGGTCGACGCGGTACATGGA
Organism: Pseudomonas delhiensis; assembly: GCF_900187975.1. Classification (GTDB taxonomy): domain Bacteria; phylum Pseudomonadota; class Gammaproteobacteria; order Pseudomonadales; family Pseudomonadaceae; genus Pseudomonas; species Pseudomonas delhiensis. The sequence goes on from NZ_FZPC01000021.1 coordinate 104,267, forward strand.
GTGGCTGAGCAGCCAGACCAGGAAGCGCATGGTGAACTCGGGCACGATCCTGAAGATGTAGACGTTCACCGCGACGTTCATCAGCGACAGCACCAGGAACAGCTGCGGGATGCTCAGCCTGGCCACCGACAGCAGCAGGATGGACACGATGGCGGCCACCACCATGAACAGCGCGTTGAGGATGTTGTTCGCGGCTATCACCCGGGCCCGCTTGTCCTCCTCGGTGCGCGCCTGGATCAGCGCGTACAGCGGCACTATGTAGAAGCCGCCGAAGATGCCGATGCCGAGGATGTCGCCGAGCACCGCCCAGCTTTGCGGGTGCTCCAGCACCTGCAGCCAGGTGTAGGGCGCGGCGCCGACGGGGAAGCCGCCGCTGTGCCACCACAGCAGGATGCCGAACAGGCTCAGGCCGATGGAGCCGAAGGGCACCAGGCCGATCTCCACCTTCTTGCCCGAGAGCTTCTCGCAGAGCATCGAGCCCAGCGCGATGCCCACCGAGAACACCGTGAGGATCAGCGTCACCACGCTCTCGTCGCCGTGCAGCAGCTCCTTGGCGTAGGTGGGGATCTGCGTCAGGTAGACCGCGCCGAGGAACCAGAACCAGGAATTGCCCACCAGCGAGCGCGACACCGCCGGGCGCTGGCCGAGGCCCAGGCGCAGGATGCTCCAGGACTGCCGGAAGATGTTCCAGTCCAGTTGCAGCTGCGGCAGCGCGGCGGCGGCGCGGGGAATCCCGCGGCTGGCCAGGTAGCCGCAGGCGGCCACCAGCACCACGGCGATGCCCACCGCCGGGGCGTAGGCCTGGCGCGACATGAGCACACCGGCGCCGATGGTGCCGGCGAGGATGGCCAGGAAGGTGCCCATCTCCACCAGGGCGTTGCCGCCGACCAGCTCGTCGTCGCGCAGGTGCTGCGGCAGGATGGAGTACTTCACCGGGCCGAACAGCGCCGAGTGGGTGCCCATGGCGAACAGCGCGAGGAACAGCAGCGGCAGGCTGCCGAGCAGGAAGCCCGCGGCGCCCACCAGCATGATGACCACCTCGGCCAGCTTCAGGGCGCGCATCAGCGCGTCCTTGTTGAACTTCTCGCCGAACTGCCCGCCCAGGGCGGAGAACAGGAAGAACGGCAGGATGAACAGCAGCGCGCAGAGGTTGACCAGCAGGTTGCGGTCACCGCCGATGCTCAGGTGGTAGAGGATCGCCAGGATCAGCGACTGCTTGAAGATGTTGTCGTTGAAGGCGCCGAGCAGCTGGGTGACGAAGAACGGCAGGAAGCGCCGGGTGCCCAGCAGGGCGAATTGCGAGTGTTGGCTCATCGTCCATGTGTACCTGGTCAGGCGACCCCGAAAGCGGGCCGGGAGGACGCCGCGGCGTCCGTCGCAGATTTGACTGCAACTGCGGGGCCTCTGGCCACATCCGCAAGCAAAAATTCCGAATTGCCTCCCGCGTGGCCGGACAGGCCGGGGCGAAATCGCGGACGGAGTGCGTTGCCGGAAAGCAGCGCATTTCTCCCCCGAAGGAGCAACTGCCTTACAGACCGCGCCGATGTGCCCTTCGTAGGAGCGAGCTTGCTCGCGAACAGACTCCGCTGCGGGGCTCATTCGCGAGCAAGCTCGCTCCTACGAGAAGCCGTGCCCACCGGAATGGTAGGAGGATCTTGTCCGCGATAGCCGGAACCCCCGGCGCGATTCGCGGATAAGATCCGCTCCTACGCCGCCCCACCCGCACCATTCCATGTAGGAGCGCGCCCTGCGCGCGAATCGCGGGCAGGGCCCGCTCCTACGGGTTGCCGGGTGGCAGGCCGGAGCGCCCGCACGCCAGGCGGTATTCCCCCGGCGCCACGCCGTAGGCCTGCTTGAACTGGCGGCTGAGGTGGCTCTGGTCGGCATAGCCCAGCTGCGCCGCCACCGAGGCCGGCGCGCAGCCGCCCTTGAGCAGGGCGCGGGCCTGTTCCAGGCGGCGCTGCTTGACCCAGGCATGGGGCGGCAGGCCGGTGGCCTTGCGGAACACCCGGGCGAAATGGAAGGGCGACAGGTTCACCGCCGCCGCCAGCGCTTCCAGCGATGGCGGCTCGACCAGCTGGGCGGCCAGCAGTTCGCGGGCGCGGGCCACCGCCAGCGGTTCCTGGCCGGCCGGGCGCGCCTCGGGCACCCGCGCATGGCGCTGGAACAGCAACAGCAGCGCCTCGCGCCAGCAGGTCTGGCGCTCCAGGCTGCTGGCATTGGACTCCAGCAGGCGGTGCACATGCAGGAAGGCGCGGCTCAGCTCCGCGTCGTGCAGCACGCTGGCATCGAAGGTGGGCAGGCCCCGGCCGCCCAGCTCCAGCTCGTCGAGCACGCTGCCGACCTGCTCGACCTCCGGGTAGAAGCCCCGGTACAGCCAGCCCGCCTCGTGGGCCTTGGAGCCGGTATGGACCTCGTCGGGGTTGATCAGCACCAGGCTGCCGGTCGGCGCCAGGTGCTCGGCGCCGCGGTGGCGGAAGCGCTGGGCGCCCTGCTCGATCAGCACCAGGGCGAAGCCTTCGTGGACGTGAGGGGCGAAGCGCTGTTCGATGAAGCGTGCGTGCAGCAGCTCCAGGCCGCCCAGTTCCTGGGCCCGCCAGAAGCGCGTCTGCTCGCCGTGGGCGCTGTCGAGGGGCATGCCGGGTGCTCAGCCGATGAAGCCGGCTTCCAGGGCCGCCTTCACCTGCGGCCACTCCAGGTCGGTGATGCTGTAGAGGACGGTGTCGTCCAGGCGCCCGCCGGCCAGGCGCCGGTGGTTGCGCAGCACGCCCTCGCGCAGCGCGCCGAGCTTCTCGATGGCGCGCTGCGAGCGCAGGTTGCTGGCGGCGGTCTTGAGCTGCACGCGGACCATCTTCCAGTTGTCGAAGGCCTGGCGCAGCATCAGGTACTTGATGCTGGCGTTCAGCCCGGTGCCGTGCTGCGCCGCGTCCAGCCAGGTGCCGCCGATCTCGCAGGCCGGCAGCGCCGGGAGGAAGTCCATGAAGCGGGTGGTGCCCACCAGCTGGTTGCCCAGGCGCACCACCAGCGGCAAGGCGCGGCCCTCGCGCTGCTCGGCGAGGCTGTTGCGGTACCAGTCCGGGCGCTGCGGCGCGCTCATGAACCTGAGCGCCTCGCGGTTGGCCTCGGCCAGGGCCACCAGCTCGGGCACGTCGGCCTCGACCATGGGTTCCAGGCGCAGCGCACCGCGCTGCAGGGTGATGGGTGACGGTCTGAACATGGCCCCTCCTCGTACCTCGGCGTTCCGCCAGCCCCTATCGGAACCCGGCGCCCGGCAATAGTGCCACAGCGGCGCCAGGGCGCGACGGACGGGCCCGGGGCGAAACGGCCGGCAAAGCTACCAGCGCTTTCCCGCTGCGGCAAGCGGCCTCTGAGACCTTGGTCGCAGGGGTTCTGACAGCATCGGACTTTGGTGCGAAACTGCATCCCAGCAGCTCCTGCGGGGGAGCGCGTCGATTTCTCGGAGTTCACATGTCGTTGTCCAGCGGGCTGATCGCCACGGTCGCCCTTCTCTACATGGCCATCCTGTTCGCCATCGCCTTCTATGGCGACCGCCGCCGCGCGCCCCTGTCGCCGCGCCTGCGCGCCTGGGTCTACAGCCTGTCCCTGGCGGTGTACTGCACCAGCTGGACCTTCTTCGGCGCCGTCGGCCAGGCCGCCGGCCAGCTCTGGTCGTTCCTGCCGATCTACATCGGTCCCGTGCTGCTGATGCTCTTCGCGCCCTGGGTGCTGCAGAAGATGATCATGATCAGCAAGCAGGAGAACATCACCTCCATCGCCGACTTCATCGCCGCGCGCTACGGCAAGTCCCAGGCCCTGGCGGTGGTGGTGGCGCTGATCTGCGTGGTCTGCGTGCTGCCCTACATCGCCCTGCAGCTCAAGGGCATCGTCCTGGGCGTGAACCTCTTGATCGGCGCCGGCGCCGACTCCGGCGGCAGCCGCGCCCAGGACACGGCGCTGATCGTCTCGCTGGTGCTGGCGCTGTTCACCATCGTCTTCGGCACCCGCAGCCTGGACGTCACCGAGCACCACCGCGGCATGGTGCTGGCCATCGCCTTCGAGTCGCTGGTCAAGCTGGCCGCCTTCCTCGCCGTGGGCATCTTCGTCACCTTCGGCCTCTACGACGGCTTCGGCGACCTGCTGGACAAGGCCCGCGACGCCCCGCAGTTGGCCGAGTACTGGCAGGAGACCGTGCACTGGCCGGCCATGCTGCTGCAGACCGGCGTGGCCATGACCGCCATCATGTGCCTGCCGCGGCAGTTCCACGTGCTGGTGGTGGAGAACATCGAGCCGCGCGACCTCAACCTGGCGCGCTGGGTGTTCCCCGCCTACCTGGTGCTGGCCGCGCTCTTCGTGGTGCCCATCGCCCTGGCCGGGCAGATGCAGCTGCCGCCGGGGGTCATCCCCGACTCCTTCGTGATCAGCCTGCCGCTGGCCGAGGCACACCCGGCGCTGGCGCTGCTGGCCTTCATCGGCGGCGCCTCGGCGGCCACCGGCATGGTCATCGTGGCCAGCGTGGCGCTGTCCACCATGGTCTCCAACGACATGCTGCTGCCCTGGCTGCTGCGCCGCCGCGGCGGCAACGACGAACAGCCCTTCGAGGTGTTCCGCCACTGGCTGCTCACCGTGCGCCGGGTCAGCATCGCCCTGATCCTCCTGCTGGCCTACGTCAGCTACCGCCTGCTGGGCTCCACCGCGAGCCTTGCGACCATCGGCCAGATCGCCTTCGCCGCCATCGCCCAGCTGGGCCCGGCGATGATAGGCGCGCTGTACTGGAAGCAGGCCAACCGCCGCGGCGTGTTCGCGGGCCTGGCCGCCGGCTCCGCGCTCTGGGCCTACACCCTGGTGCTGCCGGTGATCGCCCGCAGCCTGGGCTGGCCGCTGGAGCACTTCCCCGGGCTGACCTGGCTGGCCGGCCACCCCTTCGGCGTCAACATCGAGCCGCTGACCCTCGGCGTGCTGCTCTCGCTGATCGGCAACTTCGCCCTGTTCGGCCTGGTCTCGGTGTTCTCCCGCACCCGCGTCTCCGAGCACTGGCAGGCCAGCCGCTTCATCGGCCAGGAAATCTCCCAGCGGCTCAGCTCGCGCTCGATGCTGGCGGTGCAACTGGAAGACCTGCTGATGCTCGCCGCGCGCTTCGTCGGAGAGGAACGCGCGCGGCAGAGCTTCATCCGCTTCGCCTACCGCCAGGGCAAGGGCTTCGTGCCCAGCCAGAACGCCAACGACGAGTGGATCGCCCACACCGAGCGCCTGCTCGCCGGCGTGCTCGGCGCCTCCTCGGCGCGCGCGGTGGTCAAGGCCGCCATCGAGGGCCGCGAGATGCAGGTGGAGGACGTGGTGAAGATCGCCGACGAAGCCTCCGAGGTGCTGCAGTTCAACCGCGCCCTGCTGCAGGGCGCCATCGAGAACATCACCCAGGGCATCAGCGTGGTCGACCAGTCGCTGCGCCTGGTGGCCTGGAACCACCGCTACATCGAGCTGTTCGAGTACCCCGACGGGCTGATCCACGTCGGCCGGCCGATCGCCGACATCATCCGCTACAACGCCGAGCGCGGCCTGTGCGGGCCCGGCGACCCCGACCTGCACGTGGCCAAGCGCCTGTACTGGATGCGCCAGGGCACCCCGCACACCTCCGAGCGGCTGTTCCCCAACGGCCGCGTCATCGAGCTGATCGGCAACCCCATGCCCGGCGGCGGCTTCGTCATGAGCTTCACCGACATCACCGCGTTCCGCGACGCCGAGCACGGCCTCAAGGAAGCCAACGAGAGCCTGGAGCAGCGCGTCGAGGAACGCACCCAGGAGCTCTCGCAGCTGAACCAGGCGCTGACCGAGGCCAAGGGCACCGCCGAGGCCGCCAACCAGTCGAAGACGCGCTTCCTCGCCGCGGTCAGCCACGACCTGATGCAGCCGCTGAACGCCGCGCGGCTGTTCTCCGCGGCGCTGGCGCACCAAGGCGGGATGTCCGGCGAGGCCAGCGACCTGGTGCGCCACCTGGATTCCTCGCTGCGTTCGGCCGAGGACCTGATCACCGACCTGCTGGACATCTCGCGCCTGGAAAGCGGCCGCGTCAGCGCCGAGCGCGCGGCCTTCCCGCTCAGCGCCCTGCTCGACCCGCTGGGCGCCGAGTTCCGCGCCCTGGCCCAGGAACAGGGCATCGACTTCCACCTGCGCGGCAGCAAGCTGCGGGTGGACAGCGACATCAAGCTGCTGCGCCGGGTGCTGCAGAACTTCCTGACCAATGCCTTCCGCTACGCCAAGGGCCGCGTGCTGCTGGGCGTGCGCCGCGAGGACGGGCACCTGCGCCTGGAGGTCTGGGACCGCGGCCCGGGCATCCCGGAGGACAAGCTCAGCGTGATCTTCGAGGAATTCAAGCGCCTGGACAGCCACCAGACCCGCGCCGAGAAAGGCCTGGGCCTGGGCCTGGCGATCGCCGACCGGCTGTGCAAGGTGCTCGGCCACCGCCTGCAGGTGCGCTCCTGGCCGGGCAAGGGCAGCGTGTTCAGCGTCAGCGTGCCGCTGGCGCGGCAGCCGGCGCCGGCCGAGCTCAACGGCCACAAGGCCGAGGTGCCCACCGAGCTGAACGGCGCCCAGGTGCTGTGCGTGGACAACGAGGACAGCATCCTGGTCGGCATGAACAGCCTGCTCAGCCGCTGGGGCTGCCGCGTGCTCACCGCGCGCAGCAAGGCCGAGTGCGAGCAGTTGCTGGACAGCGACGCGCGCCCGGAGCTGGCGCTGATCGACTACCACCTGGACAACGGCGAGACCGGCGCCGAGCTGATGGCCTGGCTGCGCGCCCGCCTGGGCGAGCCGGTGCCGGGCGTGGTGATCAGCGCCGACGCCCGCCCCGAGCTGGTGGCGCAGATCCACGCCGCCGGCCTGGAATTCCTCGCCAAGCCGGTGAAGCCGGCGGCGCTGCGGGCGCTGCTGAGCCGGCACCTGAGCCTGCGCTGACCGGACGTCGTAGGGCGCATAACGCCTACGGCGTTATCCGCCGCTTGGCCTTGCTTGCCGGCGGCTCCGGGGTTGACCTTGGCGTTGGCTGTGACCCCGGTGTATCGGCGGATAACCGCGAACGGTTATCCGCCCTACGGTTCCGGGAGGCACGGTATTCCTCCCCCGTAGGAGCAACTGTCTTGCAGTCCGCGCCGGGGTGCCCTTTGTAGGAGCGGGCCCTGCCCGCGATTTCGCGCGCAGGGCGCGCTCCTACAGGGGAATGGCATCCCCGGCTTGACCTGGAACACCTCCTCCACACCACCAGCTTCTAGACTCCCAGCATCCCCGCACGGAGCCCACCCACGATGCTGGACCACATGGAACTCGTCCTCGACCTCACCACCGCCCTGGCCATCGGCCTGCTGGTCGGCACCGAGCGCGGCTGGCGCGAGCGCGACTTCGAGGACATCCGCCAGGTCGCCGGCATCCGCACCTTCACCCTGGCCGGCCTGCTGGGCGGCCTGAGCGCCTTGCTGGCCGGGCACTTCGGCGTCTGGGCCTGGGTGGTGATGGCGCTGCTGGTGGGCCTGCTGGCGGTGGCCGGCTACCTGGCCGACGTGGGCCGCAGCGGCGACCAGGGCATGACCAGCGAGGTGGCCCTGCTCGCCACCTTCCTGCTGGGCAGCCTGGCGGTGGCCGACAGCCGCCTGCTGGCCGCCGGCGGCGGCGTGGTGGTGGCGCTGCTGCTGAGCCTGAAGGAGTCCCTGCACGCGGTACTGAAGCACCTGGATGCCCGCGAACTGTCGGCGGCCTTCAAGCTGCTGTTCATCTCGGTGGTGATGCTGCCGGTGCTGCCCAACCAGGGCTACGGCCCCTGGCAGGTGTTCAACCCCTACGCCAGCTGGTGGATGGTGGTGCTGATCGCCGGCCTGGGCTTCGCCGCCTACGTCGCCGTGCGCCTCACCGGGACCCGCCACGGCCTGCTGATCACCGCGCTGCTCGGCGGCCTGGTGTCGTCCACGGCGATGACCCTCACCCTTGCCGGCATGCACGAGCAGCGCCGCCTGCAACCCTTGCTGGCCGCCGGCCTGCTGGCCACCTCGGCGCTGATGTTCCCGCGGGTGGCGCTGGAGGTGGGCCTGGTCAACGCCGAGCTGCTGCCGAACCTACTGCCGCCGCTGATCGTCGCCACCCTGGTCTACGCCGGCGGCGCGCTGCTGTATTGGCGCCGCGCCAGCCGGGACGAGGCGCCCGCCGCCAGCGAACCGCCGCTGAAGAACCCCTTCGAGCTGGGCCCGGCCCTGCGCTTCGCCGCCCTGCTGGCGCTGATCCTGTTCCTGGTCGAGGCCGGGCACCGCTACCTGGGCGACGTCGGCGTGTACCTGGTGGCGCTGCTCTCGGGCCTGGCCGACGTCGACGCCATCACCCTGTCCCTGGCCAGCAACGCCCTGGGCGGGCTGGACGCCGAAGTGGCCGGGCGCGGCATCGTCCTCGCGGTGGCCAGCAACAGCCTGGTCAAGGCCGTCCTGATCGCCCTGGTCGGCGGCGGCCAACTGGCCCTGCGCAGCGTGCCGGTGATGGTCGCGGGCCTGGCCGCGGGGGCGCTGACGCTGTTCCTCATGTGACTCAGGCGAGCCGCCCGCGCCATTGCAGCAGGAGCACCCCGGCCACGATCAGCAGCAGCGCCAGCACGCCCTCGGCGCTCAGCCGGCGCACCGGGAAGCCGATCCAGCCGAACTGGTCGCACAGCGCCGACACCAGCATCTGCCCGGCCACCACGCAGGCCAGGAAGGTCGCCCCGCCCAGGCGCGGCGCCAGCATCACCGCCACCGTCAGGTAGGCCGCGCCGAACAGCCCGCCGAGCCAGCTCCACCAGGGCGTAGCCGCCACCCCGGCGCCGGCCGGCAGGGGCACGCGCATGATCACCAGGGCCAGCACCACCACGCCCAGGCTGACGCCGAGCGAGGCCAGGCTGGCGCTCAGCGGGTGGCCCAGCTGGCGGCCGAGGAAGGCGTTGCTGCCGGCCTGCAGGGCGACCAGGCCGCCGACCGAGATGGCCAGGCTGATGAGCAGGATCTTCGACATGGATGGACTCCGTTGCTTGTGGACGGGCCCATCCTTTGCTATCCACTGCACGAATGGAAATGCACATTCGATACAGCCCATATGCATGACATTCATGACCTGCGCCGCCTGGACCTCAACCTGCTGGTGATCCTCGACGCCCTCCTCGCCGAACGCCACGTGTCCCGCGCCGCCGAGCGCCTGGCCATGTCGCAGCCGGCGGTGAGCCATGCCCTGGCGCGCCTGCGCGAGCAGCTCGGCGACCCGCTGCTGGTGCGGGTGAAGAACGAGATGCGGCTCACTGCCCGCGCCCTGGAGCTGGCGCCGCGCCTGGTCCAGGTGCTCGACGGCGTGCGCGGCCTGCTGGGCGGGCCGGCGTTCGAGGCGGCCTCCAGCCACCGCCATTTCCGCCTAGGCATGTCCGACTACGGCGCCTGGGTGCTGCTGCCGCGCCTGCTGCGCGACCTGCGCCAATGCGCGCCGCAGGTCAGCCTCGGCGTCAGCCAGGAATCGCGCCTGGAGATGGCCCGGCAGGTCGCCGAAGGCGAGCTGGACGGCGCCCTCGGCGTGTTCCCGGTGCTGCCGGCCGGGGTGCGCGCCTGGCGCCTGTTCGAGGAACGCTTCGTTTGCGTGTGCCGGCGCGACCTGCTGGACCGCGCCGACGGCCTGTCGCTGCCGGCCTACCTGGCGGCGGCCCACGTGCGGGTGGCGCTGCAGGACTCGCTGGAGGAAATCGACGGCGCCCTCGGCAAGCTCGGCCTGCGCCGCCAGGTGGCGCTAGCCCTGCCGCACTTCACCGTGGCCCCGGCGCTGCTGGAAGGCACCGACCTGGTCCTGACCATAGCCGCGCGCTGCCTGGAACGCCTGGAACTGCCCGCCTCCCTGGCGGTGTTCGAACCGCCGCTGGCGCTGCCGCGCTTCGACTTCGTGCAGATCTGGCGCGAGGACGCCGAACGCGACCCGGCTCGCGCCTGGCTGCGCGACCGCCTGCAGCACGCGGCACAAGGTTCTTCGTAGGGCGAATGACCGTTCGCGGTCATCCGCCGCCTGGCCTCGGCCCCAGGCGCGCCGCGGATTCGACCACGAAGCGCCTGTTCAAGATGCAGCGTAACGGCGTACTACCGCGAACGGTCATACGCCCTGCATCAGGTACGCGGCTGCTCGAACTGCCGGAGGATCTCCCCCACCCGCTCGCCGAGCATCTCGTTGGCCGACAGCTTCAGGCCCCGCGCCAGCTCCACCAGCACCACCTGCTCGGCCAGCGGGCGCAGGCGCATGAACACCTCGGCCAGCTGCTCCAGGTCGGCCGCGCCGGGCAGCAGCTCGGCGCCGCGCTTGTCCACCAGGTGGGTGACCACCAGGCGCACGATGCCCGCGGCCAGGTGCTCGGTGTCGCTGCGCAGCACCGCCAGGTGTTCCAGCAGCGCGGCCAGGGGAATGCCCGAGCGGTACAGCTCGACGCCGGCGTTGAACAGCCGCGGGCTGGGAATGCCGATGCGTTCGCCGTCGAACTGCAGCAGGCCCTGTTGCAGGGCGCGGTCGATGACCTCGTCGTCCAGTTCGTCGCCGAAGATCGCCTGCAGTTCGTCGAAGCCGATCTGCCCCGGCGTCTCCAGGTTCCAGGCGCCGAGGATGGCCTGGTCCAGGCCCAGCACGTGGTCCAGGTCGTGGCCGCGCTCCCAGCTTTCCAGCAGCTCCTTGATGTTCGACAGGCCGTAGCCACGCTCCAGCAGGCCGCCGATCAGGCGCAGGCGGCGCAGGTGGCTGGCGAAGTAGACGCCGCTGCGGCCGCGCCGCTCGGGCGGCGGCAGCAGGCCGCGGTCCTGGTAGGCGCGCACGTTGCGCACGGTGCTGCCGGCCTCGCGGGCCAGCTCGTCGACGCTGAATTCGCGCTCGTCCTCCAGCGCCCGCGGGCTTTGCTCGGGGCGCTGGAGCAGGCGCTGCAGGAGGCTCAGGGGCGTGCTCATGGCGGCGATCATAGCCAGCGCCCGGCGCCGGCCACAACCGGAAAGCATCGATACGAAAGCGCAGCCGCGGCGGGCCGGTGCGCCCAACCAAAGGCGGGACTTCAGTTTCCCGCCCCACCCACCCCAGGCGCCGAACCCGCATGGCGCCTGGGCCACAGGCCTCTGCCCGCATCGGTAACACCGCCGCCGGGCATGGCGCGGGTGATGCGAATCGGTCAGCATCGATCATGACATCGAACGATGTCACGGTCGCTCCACACAACAACAATGGCCTGGAGAACGTCATGCCCCGAGGCACCCCGTCCGCCCATCCGCTCCCGCCGCCAGCACGGGAGGCCGCATGAACGCCATGCTCGAGAACCCCGGCCTGCCGCCGGCCGAACGCCTCGACGTGCAGTCCGGCGCGGTGCGCCTGGCGGTGTACCGCTGGGGCGAGGCGAACAAGCCGATGCTGCTGTTCGTCCACGGCTACCCGGACAACCATGAGGTCTGGCTGCCGCTGATCGCCCGCCTGCTCGGCCGCTACCAGGTGGTGGCCTACGACGTGCGCGGCGCCGGCGAGTCGGACAAGCCGCGGCGCACCCGCGACTACCGCCTGGAGCTGCTCAGCCAGGACCTCAAGGCCGTGCTCGACGCCGTCAGCCCCGGGCGCCCGGTGCATCTTGTAGCCCACGACTGGGGTTCGATCCAGACCTGGGAGAGCGTCACCGACCCGGCGCTGCGCCAGCGCATCGCCTCCTACACCAGCATCTCCGGGCCCTGCCTGGACCACGTCGGCCACTGGATGCGCGACCGCCTTCGGCGCAGGCGCCCGGCCGCGCTGCTGCAGGTGCTCAGCCAGCTGCTGCACTCCTGGTACATCTACTACTTCCACCTGCCGCTGCTGCCGGCGCTGTCCTGGCGCCTGGGCGCCGCGCGCCTGTGGCCGCGGTACCTGCGCAAGGTCGAGGGCATCCGCAACCCCGGGCGCAACCCGCACCAGGCCAGCGACGGCGAGCACGGCGTGAAGCTGTACCGGGCCAACTTCATCGGTTCGATCTTCAAGCCGCGCAAGCGCCACACCGAGGTGCCGGTGCAACTGGTGGTGCCGACCCGCGACCGCTACGTCGGCCAGCAGCTGTTCCAGCAGCTCTCGCTGTGGGCGCCGCGGCTGTGGCGCCGCGAGGTGACCGCCGGGCACTGGCAACTGCTCGCCGAGCCGGAGCAGTTGGCCGGCTGGATCGACGAATTCGCCCACCACATCGACGGCGGCGAGGCCAGCCAGCCGCTGCAGCGCGCCCTGCAGAAGCCCGGCGCCGGGCCTTTCGCCGGCAAGCTGGTGGTGGTCACCGGCGCCGGCGGCGGCATCGGCCGCGCCACCCTGCTGCGCTTCGCCGGACAGGGCGCCAGCGTGCTCGCCGCGGACATCGACCCGGCCGCCGCCGAAGCCAGCGCCGCCCAGGCCCGCCACCTCGGCGCCACGGCCTTCAGCTATTGCGTGGACGTCGGCGACAGCGCCGCCATGGAGCGCTTCGCCGCCTGGGTGAAAAGCAGCCTGGGCGTGCCCGACGTGGTGGTCAGCAACGCCGGCATCGGCCTGGCCGGCGCCATGCTCGACACCAGCGCGCAGGACTGGGAACGCCTGCTGCGCGTCAACCTGTGGAGCGTCATCGACGGCTGCCGCCTGTTCGGCCGGCAGATGGTCGAGGCCGGCAAGCCCGGGCACCTGGTCAACGTCGCCTCCGGCGTGGCCTTCGCGCCCTCGCGCAACTACCCGGCCTACGCCACCAGCAAGGCGGCGGTGCTGATGCTCAGCGAATGCCTGCGCGCCGAACTGGCCGGGCACGGCATCGGCGTCAGCGCCGCCTGCCCCGGCTTCGTCGACACCGGCATCGTCCAGGCCACCCGCTTCGCCGGCCTGAGCGAGGAACAGCAGGCCCGCCGCCGGGCCAAGGTGCAGCGCTTCTACCGCCGCCGCCGGCTCGGCCCGGACAGGGTGGGCGAGAGGATCGTCCAGGCCGTGCAGCGCAACCAGCCGGTGGTCGCCGCCGGCGCCGAGGTGCACCTGGCCCGCTGGCAGTGGCGCCTGCTGCCCGGCCTGTCGCGCCTGTTCGCACGTTTCGACCTGACCTCCTGAGGGCTTCGCCATGACCGACCATCATCACCGCCTGGTGCAGCGCAAGGTGCAGTTCGACTACAGCGGCTCGCCGCTGCACTGGATCCCCGGGCAGGCCGAGGCCTCCCACGTCATCAACGTCATCCACATGATGCTGCCGGCCGGCGAGCTGTGGTTCTGCCGCCTGTACAACAAGGCCCTGCCCTTCGTGAAGGACGCGCGCATGCGCGACGACGTGCAGGGCTTCATCCGCCAGGAAGCGATGCACGCCCGCGCCCACTCCGGCGCCGTGGAGCGCTACCTGACGGTGCACGGCATCGACTCCAGCCGCTACCTGAAGGCCATGGACTACCTGTTCGAGCAGTTGCTCAGCGACACCCCGCTGGGGCTGCAGCCGTTCAACGAAAGGCCCTGGCTGCGCCGCTGGTGGATCGGCCAGCGCTGCGCCATAGTCGCCGCGGTCGAGCACTTCACCTGTGTGCTCGGCAAATGGGTGCTGGAGGCCGAGGCGCTGGACCGCGCCGGCTCCGACCCGGTGCTGCTGGACCTGTTCCGCTGGCACGGCGCCGAGGAAGTGGAGCACCGCAACGTCGCCCACGACCTGCACGTGCACCTGGGCGGCAGCTTCGTCAGCCGCCAGCTGTGGATGCTCGTGGTCTGGCCGCTGATCATCTGGCTGTTCGCCTTCGGCACCCGCACCCTCGCCCGCCAGGACCCGAGCCTGGGCAAGCCACGCAGCTTCTGGCGCATCTGGCGCGACAGCGAGAAGCGCGGGTTGCTGCCCAGGATGGCCGCGGTGGGCGCCAGCTTCCTGCGCTACTTCAAGCCCTGGTACCACCCGGACCACGAGGCCAACACCCAGGAGGCCCTGGACTACCTGGCGAGCTCCCCGGCGGCCAGCCGCGCGGCGCGGGCGTGAAGTTGCAGGAGCGAGCAAGCTCGCTCCCACGAAAAGCCAGGGCGTAGGGCGCATAACGCCTACGGCGTTATCCGCCGTGGCCCTCGGGCTCCGGTATTCGGGCCAACGGCGGATAACCGCGAACGGTTATTCGCCCTACGGTTCGCACGGAGAAACGCTGGGACTACTTGTCCTCTTCCACCACCTGCGGCTCGTCGCCCAGCGCCCGCTCCAGCCAGTCGCCCGGCAGGCTCTTGCTGGCCCGGGCGCCGAGCAGCTTGACCTGCTCGGCGCGGCTGATCAGGTTGCCGCGGCCCTCGCAGAGCTTGTTGCGCGCCGCCGCGTAGGCCTTGTCCAGCTGCTGCAGGCGCGAGCCCATCTCGTCCAGGTCCTGGACGAAGAGCACGAACTTGTCGTACAGCGCGCCGGCGCGCTCGGCGATCTCGCGGGCGTTCTGCGTCTGCCGCTCCTGGCGCCAGAGGCTGTCGATCACCCGCAGGGTGGCCAGCAGGGTGGTCGGGCTGACGATCACGATGTTGCGCTCGAAAGCCTCCTGGAACAGGTTCGGCTCGGCCTGCAGGGCCACCGAGAAGGCTGCCTCCACCGGCATGAAGAGCAGCACGAAGTCCAGGCTGTGCAGGCCTTCCAGGCGCCGGTAGTCCTTGCCGGAGAGCCCCTTCACGTGGCTGCGCAGGGACAGCACGTGCTGCTTCAGCGCCTGCTGGCGGATCACCTCGTCCTCGCTGGCGACGAACTGCTGGTAGGCGGTGAGGCTGACCTTGGCGTCCACCACCACCTGCTTGTCGCCGGGCAGGCGGATCAGCACGTCGGGCTGAAAGCGCTCGCCATCGGCGGCGCGCAGGCTCACCTGGGTCTCGTACTCGCGGCCCTTCTCCAGGCCGGCATGCTCCAGCACGCGCTCCAGCACCAGCTCGCCCCAGTTGCCCTGGGTCTTCTGGCCCTTGAGGGCGCGGGTCAGATTGGTCGCCTCCTCGCCCAGGCGCAGGTTGAGCTGCTGCAGGCGCTCCAGTTCCTTGCCCAGGGAGAAGCGCTCGCGAGCCTCTTGTTGATAACTCTCTTCCACGCGCTTCTCGAAGGACTGGATGCGCTCCTTCAACGGGTCGAGCAACTGCCCCAGGCGTTGCTGGCTGGCCTCGGCGAAGCGCTGCTCGCGCTCCTCGAAGATCTTCCCGGCCAGCTCGGCGAACTGCGCGCGCAACTCGTCGCGGGCCGCCTGCAGGTCGCCCAGGCGCTGCTGGTGGCCCTCCTGCTGCTCGCGCAGTTCGGCGGCCAGCGCGGCGCGCTCGGCGGACAGCCGGCGCAGCTCTTCCTCGCGGCCCTCGCGCTCGGCCTGCCAGTTGCGCTCGGCCTGCTGCTGGCGCTCGCGCTCGGCGCGGCCCAGGTCCACCTCGCGGCGCAGGGCCGCGGCCTCGCCGGCCAGTTCGCCATGGCGGCCGCTCAGGCGCTGGAAGGCTTCGCGCTCGGCCTCCAGTTGCGCGCCCAGGCCGTCCTGGGCCAATTGCGCGGTAGCCAGGCGCTCATTCAGCAGTACCAGCTCGCTCTCCTGCCGCGCCGCGCGCTCGCGCAGATGCCAGGCCAACCAGCCCAGCGGCAGCGCAGCGGCCAGCAGTCCGATCAGCAGGTTGGGCAAGTCGATGGGCATGGGCGCTCCAGGGCGGGTGGTCGCAGGAAAATTCGCGCCATGGTAGCAGCCGCGAATCGGAATTCAGTGCGGCTTTTACCGTAATGACTCTTGACAACGCCGAAGGAAAGCAAGCGCTTGGGACAATCCACAGAAGCTGTGGATAACCTCGTGGATAAGGTGATGAAAACGTCTTATACGCCTTGCCCGCTGCGGCTGCCGCTTAGATTGGTGCTTTTTTCACCAATCAAGAAAGTCATTATAAATCAATAATTTACAAACGCTCGACGAAAAATCAAGCGCTTACGGAGGAATGTTTCCGGTGCTTGACAACAACCCCCAACATTGTGCACAAGTCCGCGCCGTACAGGGGCGGACCGCCTCATTTCGGGGCAAGCTGAAGGTGTTTTCAGGCAAGGCTCAGGGGCGAATCAGACGCATTCGCGGGCTCTGCGCCGACGTTCCTGGCGCGGGATGCTGGCCGCCTGGGCGGCAGGCGCGGCCCGGCCCAAGGACTCCAGCACGTGCTCGTACATGCGCTGCGCGGTGGGCCTGTCGGGGTACTGGAAGAAGTACTGGTTGAGGTAGACGCGCCACTGTCGGCGGTCATGGGGATGGGCTTCCAGGCGAATGTCCATGGCGCACTCCGTTGCTTGGCCAGCGCCATAAGCTAGCGCGTTCGTCCCGCCCCGGGCGGGCAGGACGACGGACGGTCAGGCCGGGTGCGGCAGGTCGCCCTCCACCAGGAACCCCGCGCGCGGGAACAGCCGCGGCGCCCCTGGCACCTGGGCGTGCTTGAAGGCCACGTAGTCGGCGGTGGTCTCGCACAGCCAGGGCATGAGGTTGCGCGGGCGCTTGTCGACGAAGGCCGAAGGCACGAAGAGCGCGGCATTCAGCCCCCCTTCCGGGCAGCGCGCCGAGCGGTATTCGAAGGCTTCCACCGCGGCGGCGCGCATGGTGCTGCCCAGCGCCTGGCTCAGGTGGTAGTCCCGCGGGTCCTGCAGGCGCTCGGCGTAGCGGTCGAAGGGCGGCGCCTGCAGGCGGATGCCCCGCTGTACCTGGAAACGCGCCTCGAAGGACGCGTGCTCGGACAGGATGCGCCCGCTGGGCGGCGGGCTGGCCATGCCCTCCCAGAGCACGAAGCGGTAATAGGCTCCCTCGGCCATGGCCGTTTCCAGGCGCAGCGCGGCGTAGAACAGGCTGGGCTCGTGGCGCCGGCCGAAGCGCGAGCCCCAGCGCAGCGGCGGGTAGCGGAACGGTGTCTTCAGCAGGTAGTGCAGGGTTTCGCTGGAAGGCGGCAGGTGCGGCTTGCTGGTCTCGATCAGCTCTTCCAGCAGGGCCTGTTCCTCCAGGGTATCCACCAGTTGCAGGGTGGCGACCTGCTCCTGGCTTTCCACCAGGCGCACCAGCTTGCCCCGCAGCGGAGCGATGGCCTGCTCGCCCCGGCATTCGCGCCACAGCTCGGCGCCGACGTCGGGCGCCATTCAGATCTTGCCCCGGATGGCGTCCAGGTACTCGACCACCTGCACCAGGCCCTGCACCTGCTCCATCCTCTGCAGGGGCACGCCGCTCAGGTGGCGGTTGGGGGTGCGCAGGAAGTGGCGCATGTCTTCCAGGTTGCCGCCGAACAGGGCGAAGAGCGCGCGGTACACCCGCACCAGCAGCAACGCCAGTTCGCCGGTCTTGCTGCCCACCCGCAGGCCGCCGCTCTTCCAGCGGCTCACCGCGCTGCGATCGACGCCGACGATGGCGGCCAGCTCCTGCTGCGTCATGCCCAGTTGCTCACGGGCCGCCAGTACCGCCTTGGCCAGTACCAGGTCGGCCGACGGGGTTTCCCGGATCAGTGCGCTCATGCCGTACCTCTTTCGTGCATTTGATGCAAACATACCATCAAATGTGTGAACCACACAAAGCACCCTTCGCCGCGGCCCACCCCGCGGGAGGCTGCGGGGCGATGTTCGGGCAGCCATGTATCGGCGCCATGACAAAACCGGCGCATTCTTTACCGGACCTTTACCCGGCATTGGCGTTTCCTGACCTGGCCGTGCGGTCTCATGAAGTACCCGAACCGGCTGCGCCCGGTGCCGGGATCGACCGATACGCAGTGCGCGCCGCATCCGGCGGCCGCACCAGGAGAACAGCATGAAGAAGACCGTCGCCCTGCTCTGTGCCGCCCTGATGCTCGGCAGCCCGCTGGCGAGTTTCGCCCAGCCGGGCCCCGGCCCGGACCACGGCCCGAACCGCCCGGACAATCGCCCACAGCAGCACCAGCAATACCAACAGCAGAAAGGCCACCAGGGCGGCCACTACCAGGGCCGCACGGGCCACGCCGACCCGCGCTACTACCGCGACCCGCACTTCCGCCCGCAGGCCGGCATGCCGGTGCCGCATCGCGAATGGCGCCGTGGCGTGGTGGTGCAGCCGGTCTACCGCAGCGACCGCTACTGGGTCACCGACTGGCGCGCCCGTCACCTCTACGCGCCGCCGCGCGACCATCGCTGGCTGTACGTCAACGGCGACTACGTGCTGGTGGCCATCGCCACTGGGGTGATCGTCAACATCCTGGCCGGCTATTGAGGCCGGCCCGGGGCCTCAGGCGCTGGTGCTGAGCAAGGCACCGGCGCCACCGCCACCATTGCGGATCGCCTCGGCCAGCGCCGCCGCCGTGGCCTGCAGGGCGGCGCTGGTACTGGCGATGCGGCTCTGCAGGGCCATGATGGTCGCGGTGCGCTCGTTTTCCGACGAATATTCCCGCGCCTGCGCCGCCGCCAGTTCCCGCTGCTCCTGCTGCAACTGCTTCTGCAGCTGTTGCAGGCGCTTCTGCAACTGCTCGACGGCGACGCTGGAGCTGCCGCCACTTTCGCCACCGCCGGCGGCCGCGCCCGCGCCCCGCTTGCCGCCCGTGCTTGCGGAGGTGGCGTTGCGGGTGGTCGCGGCACTGTCGTCCTGGGCGGCATCGGCCGCCGTGCCGCCATCGCCGTTGCGGGTCGCTATCCGCAACGAGCCGGCGAAGGTCTGGCTGGAGGGCGTCAGGGAAAGGTTCATGCCCGAGGTTCCTTGTTCCGGGTGTTCTGCCCCTCTATCGACTGCCGTAGGAAAAACTTGAAAGACCATTCGCCGATGCCAGGCAAAGGCCCTAGGATAGGCCCCTTCATGCCCAGGCAGCCGTCACCATGGACAAGCAACGCGCCCACCAGTTGATCCTCCAGCGCCTCGACGCCGACCTCGAAGTCGCCGTCCGCGCCGCGCGCACCGCCCACGAGGCAGCCACCCACGAGGAAAACGTCGCCGAGAACAAGTACGACACCCTCGGCCTCGAGGCGGCCTACCTGGCCGCCGGGCAATCACGCCGGGTAGAGGAGATCCGCCAGGCGCTCGCCTCGTTCCAGGGCCTGGTGCTGCGCGACTTCGACGCCGACCTGGGCATCCAGACCAGCGCCCTGGTCGAGCTAGCCGACCGCGACGACCGCCGCCGCTGGCTGTTCCTCGGCCCGGACGCCGCCGGCCTGAAGATCGCCCTGGACGGCCACGAGGTCCTGGTCATCACCCCGCGCTCGCCGCTGGGTGGCGCCCTGCTCGGCCGCCACCCCGGCGACGAGGTCGAGGTCGGCCAGGGCTCGGCGCGCCAGGCCTACGAGATCGTCGAGGCGTTCTGAGCGGGCCCGCCCGCAGACCGGCGCAACCCGGACTAAGCTGCATGGCCGTCAACCCGAAAAGGAGATGCCGCCATGCTGTTCAACTGGTCCGAATACGTTCCCGCGGTGAAGAAGGCCTTCGGTGCATTGGGCAAGAAGCATCCGAAGATGATCGCCGCCTACCAGGCGCTGGATGCCGCCGCGGCGGACGGCGACGCACTGGACGCCAAGACCCGCGAACTGATCTCCCTGGCGGTGGCCATCACCACCCGCTGCGACGGCTGCATCGGCGTGCATGCCGAGGCCGCGCGCAAGGCCGGCGCCAGCGAGGCCGAAGTGGCCCAGGCGCTGGCCACGGCGATCGCCATGAACGCCGGCGCCGCCTACGTCTACTCGCTGCGCGCCCTGGAAGCCTTCGAACAGCCGCAGGGCTGAGGTGCAGGCGCGGCCGAGGCTTTCTCCGGCGCGGGAATTGGGTTATCCATTGCACTCTCGCCCAATGGAGCCGCCATGTCCTCGCCCAGCCCCAGCTTCTGGAAACTCGCCCTCGGCATCGCCGCCGGCATCTGGCTGGGCTTCGTCGCCGTGGCCCTGAGCTGCGTGCTGCTCCTGCGCTTGTGGCCCGGCGCGCCCCTGCCGTTGCCGGCGCGCCTGTCGCCGGCGCCGGCCACCACCCCGGCGCCCGGCCAGGATACCAATGCGGCGATGTTCCAGCAGTACCTGGAGAACCAGCGCAAGGCCCAGGCCGAGCAAGGCCGGCAGGTCGAGCAGAGCGAGCATGAGCGGCGCTTCAACAGCGCGCCCTGCCAGTTCTGGCGCCAGCAGTACCAGGCCGATCCCAGCGAGAAGAACCGGCTGAAGATGGACGGCTACTGCGGCTGAGGCTCGGCGCCCACCACCTGGTTGCGGCCCTGGTGCTTGGCCCGGTACAGCGCCTTGTCCGCCTCGCCCAGCCAGGCGCTGGCATCCACCTGGTAAGGGCTGTAGGACGCCACGCCGATGCTCAGGCCGACGGACAGGTCCGCCGCCAGCTGGTAGTGCTTCTCGGCGAAGCCCTGGCGCAGGCGCTCCATGATCTCCACCGCCAGCACCTGGGTGGTGCCGGGCAGGATCACGCAGAACTCGTCGCCGCCATAGCGCCCCGGGGTGTCGGTGTCGCGCAGCGAATGGGTGAGCAGGTGGCTGAGCTCGGTGATGACCATGTCGCCCAGCACGTGGCCGAAGCGGTCGTTGATGCCCTTGAAGTGGTCGATGTCGATCAGCGCCACGCTGGCCCGGGTGTGCTGCTGGCGGCATTTCTGGAATTCGCTCTCCAGCTGGTCCATCCAGGAACCATGGTTGAGCAGCCCGGTGAGGCTGTCGGTGCGGCTGACCGCGCGCAACGCCTGCTTGTGCTCGGACAGGCGCCTGGCCAGGCTGTAGCTCACGCCGCCCACCGCCAGCGGGTAGACCACCAGCATCGGCAGGCAGGCGTACACCTGCAGCGGCGTGGCCACGGCGCTGAAGGCGATGCCGAAGCACAGCCAGGCCAGCAGCACGCCCAGCAGCTGCGCCACGCACCCCATCAGGAAGAAACGCAGGCCGCCGGCGGCGACGTTGTCCATCGCCATCATCGACAGGATGGTCACGCTCGGCAGCGGGTTGAGCTGCATGGCCCCGGCCCAGAAGCCGCCGAACAGCGAATCCAGCAGGAGGTTGCGCCGCTCCGCCTGGTACGGCGCCCGCGACAGGCGCGCCAGTTGGTAGGCCAGGTGCGGCCAGAGGAAACCGTTGGCCACCAGCAGCCCCCAGGCCCAGCCCGGCCGCTGCAACGGCGCCAGCGCCGCCGCCACGCAGAAGAAGCCGATGCCCAGGCCGACCATGCGCGGAAGATAGATGCGCCTGGCGAAAGACAACCCCTTACCGACCACAGCACCCATACATCATCCTGATCCAGGCATCTGGTAGATGCACGCTAGCAGATCGGCGGGAAAGCGCCTACGTGCATTGGCGGCAATTTGACATTATTTCTGCCCGGCGCCATCCCCAGGCGGCAACGCCAATCCCATGGCGCATCGGGGATGCGGGCATCGCCCGAATTCCTTCCGCAACCACGCCAACTCCTTACGGATATGCGTCGCCCCGATTGAGGCCCGCCCCGCCTGGGGTATGAGAACCCCAGTCCCGCCGCCACGGCGCGGAGCCACAAGGAACGTCACCATGCCCAATCCAAGAACGACAATCGCCGCAGCCATGCTCTTGCTCGCCGCGCCCTTCCAACTGGCGCTGGCCGACACGGCGAACACCGGCACCGCCTCGCCCAACCTGCTGACCGCCGCCGTCGCCTGGCGGCAGACGGCCGCCGAGTACCGCGCCCTGTACTACCAGGGCTTCAACCTGGCCAAGCTGCGCCTGGACCAGGCGCTGGCCGAACGCAAGCCCGGCGCCAGGCCGCCGGCGATCATCAGCGACCTCGACGACACCATCCTCAGCAGCAACAGCTACTGGGGCGCCCTGATCAGCCAGGGCAAGGACTTCTTCGACGACGCCCTCTGGGACCGCTGGGTAGCCGCCAACGGCCCCACCCTGACGCCCGGCGCGCTGGACTTCCTCGATTATGCGAAGTCCCGGGGCGTGGAAATCTTCTACGTCTCCAGCCGCGACCAGGGCGACAGGACCGACGAATACGCCCTGAACAACCTGCGCAACCTCAAGGTACCCTTCGCCGACAAGGAACACGTCACCATCCTGCGCGAAAGCTCCAACAAGGAACCCGCGCAGAAAGCCATCGCCGAACGCTACGACGTGCTGCTGATGCTGGGCGACAACCTCAACGACTTCAAACGCCGCTACTACGTCGACGACGCCAGCCAGCGCGCCGCCCTGCTGGACGAGGACCGCGCCCAGTTCGGCGACAGATTCATCCTCTTCCCCAACCCCACCGACGGCCACTGGATGAAAGCGATCTTCGGCGAGTCGGAACCCGCCGACACCCCGGCCAACCGCGCCAAGTTCCGCGCGGCGGCGGCTTCGGGGGCGTGGAAGGGGCAGGATTGAGGGCTGCGCGGGAAGCGGTCCAGCACAAGAGCAGGAGTCCTGAGTGTGCGGAACGCGCCTCAGGGCTCAGCTGTTCTGCATACGGATCGAAGCCATGCCTTTCCTACAAATCAACAGGAAGGCGCCTGCATACCGGTCCATTACGCTGAAGAGAAAAGTGCCCATGGGTCGAGGGGTTGTACAGTTTCGAAGTGCACCCGGTATCAGGAACAACCCGGCCTGTATGATCGAACCATGCCGCCAGGCGCATGACGAGCCATGACATGGAGGGCCTACGTGTGAAGGACCGTATCCTGCTGATTCTTGCGAGCCTGCTGGCGGCCGGGCTCGCCTGGGCATTCTTCCATTACCTCGGGCAGAACGCCTGGTCCCTCTTTTCGGCTGCACTCATCATAGCCCTGGGCTGTCAGAACATCCGGTTGCAGCGAAAGCTCAAGGCACTGAGGTCCGATGCGGATTCGCAATCGCGTGACATCTGAATCAATCGCCCCTTCCATCCACTGATAGCACCGGGAACCCCATGAAACCCACAACCCCCCTCGCCTATGTGCAGAGGGCGATCGATCTCACAGCGGAGCGGAACAAGGCCTGCCCGCGCAACCCAATGCATGGAACGTTGCTTGACCAACTCGATTATGTAAAAGCCGTATTCGAAGGGCGGGAACAGGACAAATCCAAACTTCACCAACTCAGCATCGGTGCCATTGCATCGAAGGAATTCGAAGAAAACGATCCAGAACTAGCCAGGGCCCTGAAGGACGCTTATTACGTGGCCATACAGTCGGCCCGCGGCTTGAAGATTCAGCTACCCGATTGACTGGCGATGTTTCAGCCAGGGCGGCACATGAATACAGATAGCCTCAAACACGATTTGCTTCCGACAGGGGTCGAAGGTCAGATCCCGATCAGGCAGTAGCGGATAAGCGCGGCTTCGACATCCTGCTTCTGCCGTAGAACCAGCTCGACGGCAATAGCCTTGTCGCGTTCGAACACCTCGTAGAACACGCGGTATCCGTCGTGGTTGAGTTCTCGGTAACGAGTAATCCCGAAGTCGCTCGCCTGGCGGCTGACCGGATAACCCACGGGAGCGGCCTGCAGCTTCGTCAGGATGGTGTCGATCAATGCATCGATCTTGGCCGCAGCGGTTTCGGCGGCATGGTGCTCCGCCAGGTGGTCTTCCTGGTCTTGGAGACTGAAGGCTGCGGTCTCGGTGAAGCGAACATCGAGTCCCGTCATTGGCGCTTACTGCTGTGCGCGCCTTTTGACCAGGCGGGCCTTCAGCTCATCAACGGAGCAATGCTTGCCTTCGGTGTACTCACGCGAGCCCATGGCAAGCAGCTTGACCAAGGCAATCGCCTGGTCGCGACGCTTGTGCTCCGCGTAGGACTCCACCACCAGGGTGGGCACGCCGTTCTGTGTAACGACCATGGGCTCGTCAAGCTCCAGGTCCGCAGCGTGTCGCTTCAAATAGCTGATTGTCTCGACCCGCATGGGCAGGCCTCCTCACAGAGAGCGCCGAGATATTCGGACTGTGCAGCGCAAATGATGCCTGGCGAGCATGGGAAAACGATCTTCCCAATGAAGCTGGCCGGGATGAAGTGGCAGCGTAGTCTGAATTCAGACCGAATAGCAACCACAGCCAGGCCTGGCGATCATGTCATAGGCCGCCTGGTTTCTCTGGCAATGGGATTCCGAAACTCGGCATGGAGGGATCAGGAGGGATTTGGAACACGAGCCCGTCCTAAAACTGTCCTAAACGGATCCCGGAAAAGACAAAGCCCCTGAAACGCTAAGCATTTCAGGGGCTTCGGCCATATGTAATGGCGGAGAGATAGGGATTTGAACCCTAGGAGCCATTGCTGACTCAACGGATTTCGAATCCGTCCCGTTCGACCACTCCGGCATCTCTCCGTGCGGCGCGCATCATACCAGCTTGATTGGCGAACGCGAAGCCTTCTTTCGAGAAATTTTCGCGTGCTATCAGATGCTTGCGCGCCTGGAACGGGTCAGAGCGGTACGCCCAGGCGCTGCGCCACTTCCTCGTAGGCCTCGATCACGCCGCCCAGGCCCTGGCGGAAGCGGTCCTTGTCCATCTTCTTGCGGGTTTCCTTGTCCCACAGGCGGCAGCCGTCGGGGCTGAATTCGTCGCCCAGGACGATCTGGCCGTGGAACACGCCGAATTCCAGCTTGAAGTCCACCAGCAGCAGGCCGGCGTCGTCGAACAGCTTGCTCAGCACTTCGTTGACCTTGAAGGAGTAGGCTTTCATCTGCGCCAACTGCTCCAGGGTTGCCCAGCCGAAGGCCTGGACGTGGGATTCGTTGATGAAAGGGTCGCCCAGGGCGTCGTTCTTCAGGAACAGCTCGAAGGTCGGCGGGTTGAGCTGCAGGCCCTCTTCCACGCCCAGGCGGCGCACCAGGCTGCCGGCGGCGTAGTTGCGCACCACGCACTCGACCGGGATCATCGCCAGTTTCTTCACCAGCACTTCGTTGTCGGCCAGCAGCTTGTCGAACTGGGTCGGGATGCCCGCCGCTTCCAGCTTCTGCATGATGAAGGCGTTGAACTTGTTGTTCACCATGCCCTTGCGGTCCAGCTGCTCGATGCGCTTGCCGTCGAACGCCGAGGTGTCGTTGCGGAACAGCAGGACGAGGCGGTCGGGGTCGTCGGTGGTGTAAACCGATTTGGCCTTGCCGCGATAGAGTTCTTCGCGTTTTTCCATGATGGGCTCCGCTTGCTAGGTTGGAAGGGGGTCAGGCGATCTCGCGCCAGTCCAGCCCCGAATGCTGATCGGCTACCTGCAGCCAGTCCGGGTCGCACCCGAGGGTGTCGACGAAACATTGCCGGGCCAGCTGCGGCGTGTTGTTCTTTTCGCTGAGGTGGGCCAGCACCAGGTGCTGCAGCCCTTCCCAGCCCAATTCCGCGACGAACTGCGCGGATTGCTGGTTGTTCAGGTGTCCCCACTGGCCGCCCACACGGACCTTCAGCGGGTAGGGATAGGGGCCGCGCGCCAGCATGTCGCTGTCGTGGTTGGCCTCCACCACCAGGGCATCCAGGCCACGATAGCACTCCAGCACCTCGGCGGTGACGCTGCCCAGGTCGGTGAGCTGGCCGAAACGCCGCCGGCCATCGGAAATCACGTATTGCAACGGCTCGCGGGCATCGTGGGCCACGCCCACCGCGGTCACTTCCAGGCCCTTGAGCTGCAGGCGCTGGCCGGCCTTGAGCAGGCCCGCCGGCTGCAGCGGCTTGCGCAGCCCGCGCAGGGTGCCGTCGCTGAGGTACACCGGCGTACCGTAATGCCGAGCCAGCAGTTCGACGCCGTGGACATGATCGGAATGCTCGTGGGTCACCAGGATGGCGTCCAGCTCGCCGGGTTGTACACCCAGGCGAGCCAGTCGTTTCAGGGTTTCACGCAGCGGAAAGCCGCAATCGATCAGTACCCGGGTGTCAGAACTGGTCACCAAGGCCGAATTGCCCCGGCTTCCGCTCCCCAGGACCGCGAAACGCATTGCGCATGCTCTCTTGAAGTTTTTCCAGGACGCTCTGCGCGACGTCGGCCGGCGCGGAGGTGTTGATGTCCTTGTCGAGGGTGACCTGCACCGTGTTGCTCACGGTGGTCAGGCGTACCTGGTAGCGCTGCGCCTTGGCGTCTTCCTCGGCCTTGGCCTTCTCTTCGCTGGCGCCGAACAGGCGGCTGAAGAAGCCGGGCTTCTTCGCTTCCTCGAGCTTCTTCGCGCCCTCGGCGACGTTCACGTAGTAAACGCCCAGGCTGCGGTTGAGGTCGTCGACGCGGATGTCGGCGCGTTCCAGGGCGCGGCCGACGCTGACCCAGGCGCGGTCGAAGTCGGAGTCGAGGGTCAGCATCGGGTTGCCGTTGCCGTCCTTCTCCAGGTTCACGCTGCCGGGGGTGTCGTAGGTGGAATGCGCGGCCAGCAGCGACACCGAACCGCCCTTCTCGGCGCTGGTGGACATGTTGGCGAGCATTTCGTCGAGCAGTGCGGCGTCCAGCGCCGGCACCGCCGGCTTGCTCGGCCAGTCGGCGCTGGCGCTGCTGCCGGCCGGACGGGTTTCGCTGAGGACGTAGACTTCGCTGGTGTTGGTCTGCACGCCCGGCTCGATGCGCACGCGCACGCGTGCCTCGCTGCTCGGGTCGACGCCGGCGACGCGGCTGCCCAGGCGGCGGGCCAGGGGCGCGGAGAGCTGCGTCAGCGGCTGCCAGTTGGTGGAGAACTCGCCGGTCTGCGGGCGCTCGTCGGCGAAGGAGAAGCCGTTGTCCTGGAAGAACTGGTGGGCCACCGGCCAGACTTCCGCCGGCGGGCGCTGGGCGATCAGCCAGCGCGAGTCGCCGCTCTTCTGCAGGCTGTAGTCGCTGGAGCTGGCGGCGTTGGCCAGGGGCACCGGGCGCGGCACCTCGAACTCGCCGGCCTTCTCGTGGCTGTCGGCGATGTTCATCGGGATCGGCAGCAGCGGGTCGAGCTGCTTGCTCTGCAGCCCTTCGGGCACCTTCATCGGCCCGGTCTGCCGGGAATCCAGGTAGTCGGTGCCACGGTCACGGAAATAGCCATCCTTGCCCCACAGCCAGCCGCAGCCGGAAGTGTTGCCGATGACCAGGGCGAGCGCGGTCAGTCCTGCCAGTCGCTTCATGCGCGATGCTCCTCAGGCCAGCACGCCGGTCTGGCGCATGGCCTGACGCAGCGGCTCGTGGCAACGGGGGCTGAGCCAGGTCAGGGGCAGGCGGATGCCCTCGGGGATCAGGCCCATCTCGTGCAGGGCCCATTTCACCGGAATGGGGTTGGATTCGATGAACAGCGCCTTGTGCAGCGGCATCAGGCGGTCGTTGATGGCGCGCGCGGCGGCGGCGTCACCGCGCATGGCGGCGGCGCACAGCTCGCTCATGGCGCGCGGGGCGACGTTGGCGGTCACCGAGATGTTGCCCTTGCCGCCCATCAGCATCAGCTCGACGGCGGTGGCGTCGTCGCCGGAGTAGACCAGGAAGTCCTTGCCGACGCGGTCCAGCACTTCCTTGCCGCGCTGCAGGTCGCCGGTGGCTTCCTTGATGCCGATGATGTTCGGCACCTTGGACAGGCGCTCGACGGTCTCCGGCAGCATGTCGCAGGCGGTGCGGCCGGGCACGTTGTAGAGGATCTGCGGGATGGCCACGGCTTCGGCGATGTGGCGGAAGTGCTGGTACAGGCCTTCCTGGGTCGGCTTGTTGTAGTACGGGGTGACCAGCAGGCAGGCATCGGCGCCGCCGCTCTTGGCCGCCTCGGTCAGCTCGACCGCCTCGCGGGTGGAGTTGGCGCCGGTACCGGCGATCACCGGGATGCGGCCCTTGACCTGGTCGACCACGCGGCGGATGACCTCGAGGTGCTCGGCCACGTCGAGGGTCGCCGACTCACCGGTGGTGCCGACGGCGACTATGGCGTTGGTGCCTTCCTGCAGGTGGAAGTCCACCAGCTTGGCAAGGCTGTCCCAGTCCAGTCGACCCTGAGCATCGAAGGGGGTGACCAGCGCCACCATACTGCCCGCAATCATGCAACCGCTCCTGCCGGAAAAAGAAAGCCGTAATGGTACTGGTGCCACCTGCCTTGCACAAGCTGAGCACGGCGTGCGGCGCACGCCGGACATTCCCCTGGCGGCCGCTTTTCGCTACCCTTTCCCCTTTGTCGACGCGGCCCTCTTGGCCGCCCATCCCAGGAAAGCTGCATGTCCGCCTCACACCCCCGTGAACAATTCCTGCTGATCAGTGCCCTGGGGCCCAACCCCATGGAGCTGACCAGCGTGCTCTGCCGCACCTGCGTGGACAACCGCTGCTCGGTCGTCAGCAGCCGCCTGACCCGCCATGGCGAGTTCAGCGCGCTGGTGCTCCAGGTATCCGGCAGCTGGGACGCCCTGGCCCGCCTCGAGGGCGGCCTGCCGGCACTGGCCAAGCGCCACGCCTTCACCCTCAGCGTCACCCGCAGCAACGCCCACGTCACCCGCGCCCAGGCCCTGCCCTACGTGGCGTACGTCAGCGCGGTGTACCGCCCGGACATCCTCAACGAGCTGTGCCAGTTCTTCATCGACCACAACATCGAGCTGGAGAACCTGACCTGCGACACCTACCAGGCGCCGCACACCAACACCAGCATGCTCAACGCCACCATCACCGTGACGCTGCCGGCCGGCACCCAGATCAGTTGGCTGCGCGACCAGTTCCTCGATTTCGCCGACGCCCTGAACCTGGACGCGCTGATCGAGCCCTGGCGCCCGCAGCACCCGTAAGGCCCCATTGTTTCCAAGGAGAGCCCCATGGCTGTCGAACTCGACAAACCCGTCGCCGATTTCCAGGCCCCGGCCACCAGCGGCCAGCAGGTGCAGCTCTCGGCCCTGAAGGGCCGGCAGGTGGTGCTGTACTTCTACCCCAAGGACAGCACCCCGGGCTGCACCACCGAAGGCCAGGGCTTCCGCGACAAGATCGAGGCCTTCGCCAAGGCCAACACGGTGATCTTCGGCGTGTCCCGCGACGGCCTGAAGTCCCATGAGAACTTCAAGGCCAAGCAGTGCTTCCCCTTCGAGCTGATCAGCGACAAGGACGAGGCGCTGTGCCAGCTGTTCGACGTGATCAAGCTGAAGAAGCTCTACGGCAAGGAATACCTGGGCGTGGACCGCAGCACCTTCCTGATCGACGCCAAGGGCGTGCTGCGCCGCGAGTGGCGCGGGGTCAAGGTGCCCGGCCACGTCGACGAGGTGCTCGGCGCCGCGCAGGAACTGGCCAAGGCCTGATCCCGCCGCCCATGAAAAAGGCCGCTTTCGAGCGTAATGCTGTTCACTTAAGAAAAACGCCGCGACTCCCATGGGAGTCGCGGCGTTTTTCTTGGTCTGTTTTCTAGCTTCTGTGGGTCGATTCTGGTGTCGAGCCCTCTCGGAGTGGCTGAAAAACATACAAACAACCCGCTGCCAGATGACTGGCAGCGGGTTTCTGGAGTAGCCCGCCAAGCGTTAAACGCTTAAGTGAACAGCATTACGCTTTCGAGCGGCCTTTTTCGTTCACATCATCGGGCTGACCTGGGGCTGCGGCTCCGCCTGCCGCGGCCAGGCGTCGAGCACCGCCTTGACCAGGGTGGCCAGGGGGATGGCGAAGAACACCCCCCAGAAGCCCCACAGGCCGCCGAACAGCAGCACCGCGCAGATGATCGCCACCGGGTGCAGGTTCACCGCCTCGGAGAACAGCAGCGGCACCAGCACGTTGCCGTCCAGCGCCTGGATCACCGCGTGGGCGGCCATCAGGTAGATGAACTGGTCGCTCCAGCCCCACTGGAACAGGGCGATCAGCGCCACCGGCACGCTCACCACCACCGCGCCTATGTAGGGCACCACCACCGACAGGCCGACCAGCAGGGCCAGCAGCGCCGCGTAGTTCAGGCCCAGGGCGACGAAGGCCACGTAGGTGACGCCGCCGGTGATGATGATCTCGATCACCTTGCCACGGATGTAGTTGGCGATCTGCTTGTCCATCTCCGCCCACACCTGCTTCATCAGCCCGCGCTCGCGCGGCAGGTAGCTGCGGAACCAGTTGTAGAAGCGCCGGCGGTCCTTGAGGAAGAAGAACACCAGGATCGGCACCAGCACCAGGTAGATCATCACGTTGACCACCACCGGCAGGCCCGACAGGGAAAAGGTCAGCGCCCACTGGCCGAGCTGGCCCAGCTCGCTGCGCGCGGTCTCGATCAGGCGCAGCACCTGTTCCTCGGTGACCATCGCCGGGTAGCGCTCGGGCAGCATCAGCAGCACCGACTGCCATTCGCCGAACATCCGCGGCAGCTCGTTGAACAGGGTGAACAGCTGCTTCCAGACCAGCGGCACCAGCACCAGCAGGAACAGCGCGAGCATGCCCAGGAACAGCGCGTAGACCAGCCACAGGGCGAACAGCCGCGGCACCCGCAGGCGTTCCAGGTGGCCCTGCAGGCCCTTGATCAGGAAGGCGATGACCATGGCCGCGAGCACCGGCGCGAGCATGCTGCCGAAGGCCAGGATGACGGTGAAGCCAAGGGCCAGGATGACCGCCAGCACCACTGCTTCCTCGTCGGAAAAGTAGCGCTGCATCCAGCCTTGCAGAACTTTGAGCATCGGGGTTCCTGCGATCGATGAGGGCGCCGTCCCGGGCGCCCCGGGGCGGGCTATTTCTTGCGCAACCAGTAGCGGTACAGGCCGTCTTCGACCTCTTCGCGCAGCAACTGGTGCCCGGCCAACTGGGCGAAGGCGCGGAAATCGCGCTGCGAGCCGGCGTCGGTGGCCGTCACCTTGAGCACCTGGCCACTGGCCAGGCGGTTGAGTTCCAGCTTGGCCTTGAGCAGGGGCAAGGGACAATTGAGACCGCTGGCGTCCAGTTCCGCGTCACAAGAGATTTCAGCGGACGAGACAGAAGGCATGGCGAACACTCCGCAGTGGGCGCTCAAGAATACCGAATCCGTTGGAAAACTGCCCGGCCCGCGGCGTTAAGCAAACCTTCATGCGCGCGGGCTACAACGAACCATCCGGCCCGCGCCCGGCCGCGCGGCCAGCGCCCGCCAACCTAGGCAGTGGCGACGGCCTGCGGCTAAAGTAGAGGCTTTCCCGGATCGAGCCCTTGTACATGAAAGTACTGCGCCCCGCCCTGCTGTCGCTTGCCTGCCTGCTGGCCATGCCCACCCTGGCCGACGACCTGCCCGCCCTGGGCGACGCCAGCTCGTCCATCGTCTCGCCGGAGCAGGAGTTCCAGCTCGGCCGTGCCTGGCTGAGCATGCTGCGCAACCAGGTCGACTCGATCAATGACACCCAGCTCAAGGACTTCGTCGAAAGCAGCGTCTACCGCCTGGCGGAAACCAGCGACCTGCAGGACCACCGCCTGGCCTTCATCCTGATCAGGGACCCGCAGATCAACGCCTTCGCCGCCCCCGGCGGCGTCATCGGCGTCAACGGCGGCCTGTTCCTCTACGCCCAGACCGAAGGCGAGTACGCCGCGGTGCTGGCCCACGAACTCGGCCACCTGATCCAGCGCCACTTCGCCCGTGGCCTGGAAGCGCAGAAGCAGATGCAGTTGCCGGTGATGGCGGCGATGCTCGCCGGCATCGTGGCCGCCGCGGCGGGCGCCGGGGACGCCGGCATCGCCGCCATCGCCTCGACCCAGGCGGCGGCGATCCAGAACCAACTGCGCTTCTCCCGGCAGAACGAACAGGAAGCCGACCGCGTCGGGGTGACCAACATGGTCCGCGCCGGCTACGACCCGCGCTCCATGCCGACCATGTTCGAGCGCCTGGCGCGGCAGTACCGCTACGACGCCCGGCCGCCGGAATTCCTCCTCACCCACCCGGTGACCGACTCGCGTATCGCCGACACCCGCAACCGCGCCGAGCAGTACCCGCAAGGCGGCAGGGAAGACTCGCTGCGCTACCAGCAGATGCGCGCCCGCGTGCAGCTGCTCTTCGAGGAAACCCCGGGCATCGCCGGCAAGCGCTTCCGCGCCATGCTCGACGACAACCCCAAGCTCGACGCCGCGCGCTACGGCCTGGCGCTGTCGCAGATCCGCGTCGGCCAGCTCAACGATGCCCGCGCCACCCTCCAGCAACTGCTGGCCAAGGCGCCCAACGACGTGCCCTACAACCTGGCCCAGGTCGACCTGGACATCACCGCCAACAAGCTCGGCGACGCCCTCGCCCGGGTGCAGCGCCTGCTCGGCCAGTACCCCGGCAACTACCCGCTGATCCAGGCCCAGGCCGACATCCTGCTCAAGCAGAACAAGGCCGCCGACGCCGAGAAGATCCTGCTCAAGCTGAGCCAGGACCGCCCGCTGGACCCGGACGTCTGGAGCCGCCTGGCCGACGCCCGCACCATCGACGGCAACGCCATCGGCGTGCACCAGGCCCGCGCCGAGTACCTGGCGCTGACCGGCGACTACCCCTCGGCCATCGAGCAGCTGGACTTCGCCAAGCGCCGCGCCGGCGGCAACTTCACCCTGGCGGCCAAGCTGGACGCGCGCCAGCAGGCGTTCCGCGAGCAGGAGAAGATCCTCAAGGAAATGATGCGCGGCTAACCGGCCTGGCGGCCGGGTCGCGGTCGTAGGGGCGATTGCGGGCTCTTCGTAGGAGCGAGCTTGCTCGCGAACAGGCTCCGCTGCGGGGCTTATTCGCGAGCAAGCTCGCTCCTACGAGAAGCAATGCCCGCCGGCAGGGTAGGAGACCTTGTCCGCGATAGCCGGACGTCCCGGCGCGATTCGCGGATGAGATCCGCACCTACGCAACCCCACCCGCGCCATTCCCCTGTAGGAGCGGGCCCTGCCCGCGATTCGCGCGCAGGGCGCGCTCCTACAGTAAAAGAAAAGCCCGGCATCGCCGGGCTTTTTCATGTCCGCTGGAAGGCTCAGGCGTTGCCCGCCACCTTCAGCCTGGCGGCCTGGGTGAACTCCAGCATGCGCTTGAGCGGGCGGATGGCCCGCGGGATCAGCGCCGGGTCGACGAAGATCTCGCCGCTGCCTTCCTTCAGGCAGGCCAGGGTGCGTTCCAGGGTGTTCATGGCCATCCACGGGCAGTGCGCGCAGCTGCGGCAGGCCGCGCCGTTGCCGGCGGTGGGGGCCTCGATGAATTCCTTGTCCGGGCACAGCTGCTGCATCTTGTAGAAGATGCCGCGGTCGGTGGCGACGATGAAGCGCTTGTTCGGCAGGGTCTGCGCGGCCTTGATCAACTGGCTGGTGGAGCCCACCGCGTCGGCCAGCTCGACCACCGCCTCGGGCGACTCGGGGTGGACCAGGATGGCCGCGTCCGGGTACAGCGCCTTGAGGTCTTCCAGCTGCTTGGCCTTGAACTCCTCGTGGACGATGCAGGCGCCGTCCCAGAGCAGCATGTCGGCGCCGGTCTCGCGCTGGATGTAGCGCCCCAGGTGCTGGTCGGGGGCCCAGAGGATGGGCTCGCCGTTGTCCATCAGGTGCTCGACGATCTCCACCGCGCAGCTGGAGGTCACCACCCAGTCGGCGCGCGCCTTCACCGCCGCCGAGGTGTTGGCGTAGACCACCACGGTGCGCTCCGGGTGCTGGTCGCAGAAGGCCGAGAACTCCTCCACCGGGCAGCCCAGGTCCAGCGAGCAGGTGGCGTCCAGGGTCGGCATCAGCACGCGCTTCTCGGGGTTGAGGATCTTCGCCGTCTCGCCCATGAAGCGCACCCCGGCCACCACCACGGTCTGCGCCGGGTGCTGGTTGCCGAAGCGGGCCATCTCCAGGGAGTCGGAGACGCAACCGCCGGTCTCCTCGGCCAGGGCCTGGATCACCGGGTCGCAATAGTAGTGCGCCACCAGCACGGCGTTCTGCGCCTTCAGCTCGGCGGCGATGGCCGCGCGGTACTCGGCCTCTTCCTGCGCGCTCAGCACACGGGGCTGCTTGGCGGCGAGGTGGGCCTGGACCAGGAGGCGTTCGGATATCTGCGTCATGTCTTCACTGCACCTGCGGGGGTACGACCAGCTGTGGGGCGATTTTACATCGCCGCGAAAGCGAGCGCGCGATCTTGCGGGGAAAGCCGCCGGGAGGCAAGCGCCGGCCGGCCGCGGGAACTTGTCGCATTCCATCAAGAGCCCGCGGTTGGGCTCCCCTAGATTGCTCCTCAACGAGCCCCCATCCCGAGGGGCGGTGCCTGGAGGAAACCAGACATGCAATCCGTCGAGCAGATCAAGCACAGCACCTG
This sequence comes from Pseudomonas delhiensis, assembly GCF_900187975.1. Classification (GTDB taxonomy): domain Bacteria; phylum Pseudomonadota; class Gammaproteobacteria; order Pseudomonadales; family Pseudomonadaceae; genus Pseudomonas; species Pseudomonas delhiensis. The sequence continues at coordinate 138,219 of NZ_FZPC01000021.1, forward strand.
CGTCGAAGGCTGGGCCGAGCAGCGCCCGGAGGAAGCCTTCACCCTCCCCTCGCGCTATTTCTTCGATCCGGCCATCTTCGCCGCCGAGCGCGACCGCATCTTCATGAGCGCCTGGCACCTGGCCGGGCACCGCAACGAATTCGCCGAGCCCGGGCAGTTCGTGGTCTGCGACATCTTCGACCAGAGCGTGGTGGTGGCCTGCGGCAACGACGGCAAGGTCAACGCCTTCCACAACGTCTGCCAGCACCGCGGCAACCGCCTGCTGGACGTGCGCCGCGGCGCCGACACCCGGGTGCTGCGCTGCGCCTACCACTCCTGGTGCTACGAGATGGACGGCAGCCTGCGCAGCGCGCCGCGCAGCGAGCGGCTGGTCGCCTTCGACAAGCAGCGGTTCAACATCCCGAAACTGCGCGTCGAGGAACTCGGCGGCTTCGTCTACTTCAACTTCGACGCGCAGGCGCCGTCGATGGCCGAGCTGTTCCCCGGCGCCGACCGGGAAATGCGCGAGGTCTTCCCGGACCTTGGCAGGATGCGCCTGATCGAGGAGCAGGACGTGATAGTCCCGGCCAACTGGAAAGTCATCATGGACAACTCCATCGAGGGCTACCACTTCAAGCTCTCCGGGCCCTGCCACATAGATCTGGCCAAACTCATCGACTTCAAGGGCTACCGCTTGACCAAACGCGACAACTGGTGGACCTACATCGCCCCGGCCAACCTCGCCGCCGAGGAGGCCTACGGAGTGAAGCTGACGGGTGCGCGCAACCCCGACGAACGCTTCTTCAACATCGGCCTGTGGCCGAACAACACCTTCTACACCTTCCCGTTCTCCGAGTTCCTCGGCACCTTCATCATGATCCCGCTGGACGCCGAGCGCTCGCTGCTGCGCTTCGGCTACTACAGCCCCCACGAGGAAGCGCCGGCGGTGTCCCGCGCCTGCATGAAGTGGATGAACGAGGAACTGGGCCCGGAAGACATCGAACTCAACGTCAGCGTGCAGAAGGGCCTGCATTCGCTGGGCTACGACCAGGGCCGCTACATGATCGACGCCGAGCGCAGCAACGAGAGCGAGCACCTGGTGCACCACTTCCACAAGCTGGTGTTCGACGGCATCCGCTGAGGAGACAGGCCATGCTCGCCAAGGAGTACGACTACGTCATCGTCGGCGCCGGCTCGGCCGGCTGCGTGCTGGCGCGGCGCCTGGGCGCGGACCCGGCGCTGCGCATCCTGGTCCTGGAGGCCGGCCCGGCGGACCGCAGCTGGACCATCGACATGCCCTCGGCGGTGGGCATAGTGGTCGGCGGCACCCGCTACAACTGGCGCTATGCCAGCGAGCCGGAGCCCTGGCTCGACGGCCGGCGCATCGGCACCCCGCGCGGGCGCACCCTGGGCGGCTCCTCGTCGATCAACGGCATGGTCTACATCCGCGGCCATGCCCGCGACTACGACGGCTGGGCCGCGCGCGGCTGCGAAGGCTGGAGCTACCGCGAGGTGCTGCCCTACTTCCGCCGCGCGCAGAGCCACCGCGACGGCGCCGATGCCTACCGTGGCGGCGACGGGCCGCTGCACGTCACCCCCGGCGACGTCTCGCCGCCGCTGTGCCGGGCCTTCCTCGAAGCCGGCCAGGAAGCCGGCTACGGCTACAGCGCCGACCTCAACGGCGAGCGCCAGGAAGCCTTCGGCCCGGTGGACCGCACCACCCGCGACGGCAGGCGCTGGAGCACCGCGCGCGGCTACCTGGCCGAAGCCCTGGCCGGCGGCAACGTGACGGTGGCGACCTCGGCGCTGAGCCGGCGCATCCTCTTCGACGGCGATGCGGCCTGCGGCGTGGAGTTCGAGATGGACGGCCAGCTGCGGCAGGTCCGCGCGCGCCGCGAGGTGCTGCTGAGCGCCGGGGCGATCAACTCGCCGCAGCTGCTGATGCTCTCCGGCGTCGGCCCGGCCGAGGAGCTGCAGCGCCTGGGCATCCGCCCGCTGCACGACCTGCCCGGCGTCGGCCAGCGCCTCAACGACCACCCGGACACCGTGGTGCAGCACCGCTGCAAGCGCCCGGTGAGCATCTACCCCTGGACCCGCGCGCCGGGCAAATGGCTGGTGGGCGCGCGCTGGTTCGCCCGCCACGACGGCCTGGCGGCGAGCAACCACTTCGAGGCCGGCGCCTTCATCCGCTCGCGGGCCGGCGTCGAGCACCCCGACCTGCAACTGACCTTCATGCCCCTGGCGGTACAGCCGGGCAGCGTCGACCTGGTGCCCGGCCACGCCTTCCAGGTGCACATCGACCTGATGCGCCCCACCAGCCTGGGCAGCGTCGCGCTCGCCAGCGCCGACCCGCGCCAGGCGCCGCGCATCCTCTTCAACTACCTGAAGACCGAGCGCGACCGCGAGGACATGCGCGCCGGCGCCCGCCTGGTGCGCGAGGTGCTGGCGCAGCCGGCGATGCGCGCCTTCGCCGGCGAGGAACTGGTGCCCGGCGCCGACCAGCTCAGCGATGCCCAGCTCGACGCCTGGGCCCGCCGCGTCACGGAAACCGGCTACCACGCCAGCGGCACCTGCAAGATGGGCCCGGCCGGCGACGCCGAGGCGGTGGTCGACCCACAGCTGCGGGTGCACGGCCTGCGCGGCTTGCGGGTGGTGGACGCGTCGATCATGCCGGAGATCGTCAGCGGCAACACCAACGCGCCGACGGTGATGATCGCCGAGAAGGCCAGCGACCTGATCCTCGGCCGCACGCCCCTGCCGCCCAGCGACGCGCCGGTGTGGCTGCACCCGCGCTGGCGAGACTGCCAGCGCTGACGCGGCCCTTGCCAAACCCGGCCCGCTGCCTTTGCATAGAGGCCGCGGGCCTTTCCCCTCCACGAGGCGCCGGCCGAAGCAGCCGCCGCCCAGCACAGTGCCGGATGCAGCCATGATCACCACAGACCGCGCCAACCAGCCCCAGCGCATCGGCATCCTGCTGATGCCGTGCTTCTCCAGCTTCGGCCTGGCGGCGCTGATCGAACCGCTGTCCATCGCCAACTGGCTGGCCCAGCGCAAGCTGTTCGACTGGACGCTGCTGTCGCTCGACGGCAAGCCGGTGCCGGCCAGCAACGGCCTGCTCGCCGCCGCCCAGCAGGGCATCGGCGAGCCGGGCGAGTTCGACGTCTGCGCGGTGATCGCCAGCTTCGACGTGCACCGCCACGCCCGCGACGCCGCGCTCAAGGCCTGGCTCAAGCGCCAGGCGGCGTTCGGCGCGGTGCTGATGGGCGTCGAGACCGGCAGCGAGCTGCTGGCCGCCGCCGGCGTGCTCGACGGCCACCCCGCCGCGGTGCACTGGGACAACCTGCAGGGCTTCCAGGAAAGCTACCCGCGCGTGCAGGCCCGCGCGCAGCTATACAGCGTCGGCCGCAAGCGCCTGACCTGCGCCGGCGCCACCGCGGTGCTGGACATGATGCTGGGCTGGCTGGAGGGCGCGGCCGGCGCCGGCCTGGCCCGCGAGGTGGCGATGCACATGCTGGTGGAACGGGTGCGCGAGCCCCAGGTCGGCCAGGTCAGCGGCTTCCAGCACCGCCTGCACGCCCAGGCCGGGCGCCTGGGGCGGGCCATCGCGCTGATGGAGCAGCACCTGGAGGAACCGCTGAGCTGCGAGGCGCTGGCCAAGCGCGTCGGCCTGTCGCGCCGCCAGCTGGAGCGGCAGTTCATGCAGCACACCGGGCTGACGCCGCTGAAGTACTACCTGGCCCTGCGCCTGGCGCGGGCCCACAACCTGCTGCAGCAGACGCGCATGAGCGTCGCCCAGGTCGCCGCCAGCGCCGGCTTCGGCTCGCTGGAGCACTTCTCCCGCGCCTACCGCGCGCGCTTCGGCTGCGCGCCGAGCAACGACCGCTCGCAGAGCCTGGAGGCGCCGGTCATGCGCCAGCCCCTGGCGCACGACCGGCTGCCCGCTCAGTTGCGGTAGTCCGGCTCCTCCTCGTCGAGGATGCCCTGCAGCGCGGCGAAGTGGCGCTGGGCGAAGTCCGGGTAGTCCTGCCACTGCCGCGCGGTCTTGCGCGCCACCTCGTCGCTGGCGATGCGCAGCGGGCGGCCGGTGGCCAGCGCGGTGAGGTAGAGCTCGCAGGCGCGCTCGAAGTAGTACAGGTCGTCGAAGGCCTGGGCCACGCTGGGCGCCGCCACCAGCACGCCGTGGTTGCCCATCAGCAGGATCGGCTTGTCGCCCAGTTGGCGGCTCACCCGCTCGGCCTCGTCGCCCAGGCCCATGCCGTCGAAACCTTCGTCGATGGCCACGCGCTCGAAGAAGCGCATGGCATTCTGCTCGATGGGCGGCAGCCGCGAGTCCGCCAGGCAGGCCAGCGCGGTGGCGTACTTCGAATGCACGTGGAGGATGCAGCGGGCACGGGGGTGGCGCCGGTGCAGCGCGCCGTGCAGCGCCCAGGCGGTGATGTCGGGGGCGTCGGGGCGCTCCAGCGCCGATGGGTCGTCGGCGTCCAGCAGCAGCAGGTCGCGGGCGCGGATGCGCGAGAAGTGCCGGCCGTAGGGGTTGATCAGGAAGCGCCGGCCGTCCTCGGACACGGCCAGGCTGAAGTGGTTGGCGATGGTCTCGTGCAGACCCAGGCGCGCGGCCCAGCGGAAGGCGCAGGCCAGCTCGGCGCGGGCCGGGGCATGGGCCTCGGGAAAAGCGATGGCTTCGTTGTGCATGGCGGCGGCTCCTCGGGACGGGCGCACCCGGCGGGCGCGCATCCGTTGGCCCCGAGTCTAGGGAGCGGGCCGGCGTCGGCTTGACGCGATGCGACGGCCCCTGTCGCGAAGGCTCTGGAACGGGCCTCGGCGCCCTGCCCTGCGGGCATATTTTTCATGCCGCAAAGGCATGAGGGCATCCGGCGAATCCGCCAAGCCTTAGTGCCACGCCGCCTGCAGCGGTCCGCGCGAATCGCTTATTCCCTAAGGAAATTTAAATAAGGCAAACAATTACTTTAACAGCTAAGGCTCTCCCTCAATCATCCAGTCCGAACCCGGCGCCCCCACGGCGCCGCGCTTTTCCAGGTCGTCGCTAGAAACCCGAGGAGATCGTCCATGGCCAACCCCCAGCCCGCCGTCGCGCAGGACCCGCGCCTGCGCCCAGCGTCCGGTGGCGATAGGGTCGAGCTGGGCCGGCCGCCGCGCCCGCCCCTGCAGCTGGTGCGCCACGTGCCGGCGAAGCACAGCGTGCTGGGCCGCCGCGAAGCGCTGCTGCTCGGCCTGCTGGTCCTGACCCTGCATGGCTCCGTGGCCTACTGGCTGAGCCAGCAACCCACGCCCAGGCTGCCCGAGGTGCCGCCGCAGGTACCGCCCATGACCATCGAATTCAGCGCCCCCACCCCGCCGGTGGTGGAACCGCCGCCGCCCGAGCCAACGCCGCCGGTGGTGGAAGAACCGCCGCCGCCCGTGGTGGACGAGAACGCGGTGAAGCCGCCGCCGCCCAAGCCGGTGCCCAAGCCCAAGCCGAAACCGGTGGCCAAGCCCAAACCCAAGCCGGTGCAGCAGCCGCCCGCGCCGCCCAAGGCGGAAACCCCGCCGGCACCGCCCGCGCCCCCGGCTCCGCCGGCGCCGGCCCCGGTCACCCCGCCCTCGGCCCACGCCGGCTACCTGCACAACCCGGCGCCGGAATACCCGGCCCTGGCGCAGCGCCGCGGCTGGGAAGGCACGGTGCTGCTGCGCGTCCACGTGCTGGCCAGCGGCGGCCCGAGCGAAATCCAGGTGCAGACCTCCAGCGGCCGCGAGGCCCTCGACCAGGCGGCGATCAAGGCCGTGCAGCGCTGGAAGTTCGTGCCCGCCAAACGCGGCGACGTGGCCCAGGACGGCTGGGTCAGCGTGCCCATCGACTTCAAACTGAATTGATCTGCGACCCGTTCGCACAGGAGAGAACCCCATGAGTCTGCCCCTCAACCCCGTGGAATCCGTCGAAGGCGCGGTGATCTGGCTGCTGGCCGGCTTCTCCGTCCTCACCTGGAGCCTGGCCCTGGTCAAGGGCATCCAGTTCGGCCGCCAGAAATCCCAGGACCGTCGCTTCCAGAAGCAGTTCTGGGGCGCCACCAGCCTCGAATCGGCCGGCGAGCAGTCCGCCGGCCAGCCCGGCGCCGGCGCCCGGGTGGCCCAGGCCGGCTTCGCCGCCATCCAGGTGCCCGACGGCAACCAGCACGACCTGGCCCAGTCGATCAACCACCAGGACCGCCTGGAGCGCGCCCTGCGCCAGCAGATCCAGCGCGAGCGCCGCTCCCTGGAATCGGGCCTGGCGGTGCTCGCCTCGATCGGTTCCACCTCGCCCTTCATCGGCCTGTTCGGCACCGTGTGGGGCATCATGGAAGCGCTCAAGGGCATCAGCGCCGCAGGCTCGGCGAGCCTGGAGACCGTGGCCGGCCCCATCGGCTCGGCGCTGATCGCCACCGGCGTGGGCATCGCCGTCGCCGTGCCCGCGGTGCTGGTCTACAACTACTTCCTGCGCCGCCTGAAGCTCACCGCGGCCGACCTCGACGACTTCGCCCATGACTTCTACAGCCTCGCCCAGAAGAGCGCCTTCCGCGTCATCGTCCACCCCGCCGCGGCCAGGAAGCCCGGCGTCGGCAAGAACGTGAAGGAGGCGAGCTGACATGGCCTTCTCGACCCAGGACAGCGACGAGGTTCTCTCCGAGATCAACGTCACCCCGCTGGTGGACGTGATGCTGGTGCTGCTGGTGGTGTTCATCGTCACCGCGCCGCTGCTGACCAACGCCATCCCGATCAACCTGCCCAAGACCGAATCGGTGGCCCCGCCGGAACAGAAGGACCCGCTGGTGGTGAGCATCGACGGCGCCGGCAAGTGGTTCATCAACAAGGACGAGATCCAGCCCGAGCTGCTGCAGGGCAGCCTGGAGGCGGCCAAGGCCAGGGAACCGGAGCTGCGCGTGCAGCTGCAGGCCGACGAGGGCGTGAACTACGGCCAGGTGGCCAAGGCCATGGCCTCGATCGAAAAGGCCGGGATCACCAAGCTGTCGGTGATCACGGCGCGCTAAGGCGTTTCATCGCTGTTCTTCGTTGCAATACCCCATCGAAACATCCGTTCTTCCAGGTCGCTTTCTTCAACTCAGGCAGGGGAAAGCGGCCTTTTTTTATCTTCGCGAAAGAGCCTTGGGGTCGGTCATATCGACCGTAGGGCGCATAACGCCTACGGCGTTATCCGCCGTTCCCAACGACGAATCACCGCGGATATCGCCATTCCCATAGGAGTGCGCCCTGCGCGCGATTCGCGGGCAGGGCCCGCTCCTACAACTGTGCCTCCCTGGTACCGCGGACTACAAAACAAAAACCCCGGGCATCGCTGCCCGGGGCTTTTCGTCGCTCAGCGCATCACTTCACCAGGAACGGCGAAGCCCCCTCCACCACGCCGGTCTCGTTGACGTACTGTTTCCAGTGTTCGATCAACTCGGCCAGCTTGCCCGGCTGCGCCTCGGCCAGGTCGTGGACCTCGCCCGGGTCCTTGGCCAGGTCGTACAGCTGCCAACTGGCCGGGCCCACCGGCGCGGGGATGTACACCGCCTTCCAGTCGCCCTGGCGGATGGCGCGCATGCCGAACAGCTCCCAGCCGGTCACGGTCTTCTCGTCGTGGGCGCGCTCGGTCTCGCCGGACAGCCAGCCCAGCCAGGACTTGCCGCGCGGCTCGGCGACCTCGCGGCCGCGCCAGCGTTTGCCGGGGTGGCGCACGCCGGCCAGGTCGAGAAGGGTCGGGGTGATGTCCATGACCGTGGCGAACTGCTCGCTGATCACGCCCTGGCGCGACAGCTGCGGGTAGCGCACGAAGGCCGGCACGCGGATGCCGCCCTCGGTGGTGAAGGCCTTGAACAGCCGCGACGGCGCGGTGGCCGCCTGGGCCCAGCGCGGGCCGTACCAGACGTAGGAGTTGGCGCGGCCGATGTTGTCCAGGCTGTTGTCGTAGTGCTGGTCGAGGAAACCCAGCAGGTCCGGGCCGAATTTCGGGAAGGCCTCCAGCAGCGCGCCCTCGGCGCCGTTGTCGGACATGAACAGGACGAAGGTGTTGTCCAGCTCGCCCTGCTGGCGCAGGTAGTCGACCACCCTGCCGATGTTCCAGTCCATGCGCTCGACCATGGCCGCGTAGACCTCCATGGCCCGCGCCGACTTGGCCCGTTCCTCGTCGCTCAGCGCCTCCCACTCGCGGCTGATGGCGACCACCGGGTGCGCCTCGACGTCGTGCGCCACCAGGCCCAGCGCCTTGAGCCGGGCCAGGCGCTCCTGGCGCAGCGCCTCGGGGCCGGCGTCGTAGCGCCCGCGGTACTTCTCCACCACCTCCTTGGGCGCCTGCAGCGGCCAGTGTGGCGCGGAGAACGGCAGGTAGGCGAAGAACGGCCGCGCCTGGTCGCGTTGCTTGAGGTACTGCAGCAGCTTGTCGCCGAAGGCGTCGGAGGAATAGAAGCCCTCGGGCAACTGGTCGATGAACTGGTCGTCCTCGATGTAGAGCGCCGGCGTGCCCTTGAGGATGCGCGGCGTGCTTTCGTCGTAGGGCGGCTCGTAGCCGTAGTGGTTGGCGGCGCCGGGCAGCAGCGAGAAGGAGCGCTCGAAGCCGCGCGCGTGGGGCGCCTGCTCGGCCTTCAGGCCCAGGTGCCACTTGCCGGCCATCAGCGTCTGGTAGCCGGCCTCGCGCAGCAGTTCGGGCAGCGCCACCACGCGGTCGTTGAGGTAGCCCTCGTAGCCGGGCTTGCCCTCCAGCTCCGGGGTCAGCGCCTCGGCCATGGTGCCGATACCGGCGATGTGGTGGTCGGTGCCGGTGAGCAGCATCGAGCGCGTCGGCGAGCAGGTCGGCGCGGTGTGGAAGTCGGTCAGGCGCAGGCCGGCGTGGGCCAGGGCGTCGAGGTTGGGCGTGGCGATCTCGCCGCCGAAGGCGCCGATGTCGGAGAAGCCGAGATCGTCGGCGACTATCACCAGGAAGTTGGGGCGTTTGCTCATGTCGAAACTCGGTCGGTGTTTGGGAAGTTTCCTGTAGGAGCGAGCTTGCTCGCGAACCGCATGGCACTGCGTTTGTTCGCGAGCAAGCTCGCTCCTACGAAAAGAAGAGACGCCTCAGCAGGCGATGAACTCGAACGGCAGGTTCTCCACCCGCCTGGGTTGCGGCGCGACGTAGTCGCCATCGCCGGTCAGCTCGTGCAGCAGTTCCTCGCGCAGGCGCAGGAAGTCGAAGCCGCCGCGCTCGCGCGGGTGTGCCAGGGGCACCTCGACGATGCGCTTGATGCGCCCCGGGCGCGGCGCCATGACCACCACGCGGTCGGCCAGGAACAGCGCCTCCTCCACGTCGTGGGTCACCAGCAGGGTGGTGATGCGCTCGCGCTCGCGGATGCGCAGCAGTTCCTCCTGCAGTTGCTGGCGGGTCAGCGCGTCGAGGGCGCCGAAGGGTTCGTCCAGCAGCAGGATGCGCGGGCTGGCCACCAGCCCGCGGGCGATGGCCACGCGCTGGGCCATGCCGCCGGAAAGCTGGTGCGGGTAGGCGCGGTGGAAGGCCGACAGGCCCACCAGTTCCAGGTAGTCGGCGACCTTGCGCGCCTTGCCGGTCTCGCTCAGCGGCTCGTTGACCAGGCCCAGGGCGACGTTCTGCTCCACCGTCAGCCAGGGGAACAGGCGGTGCTCCTGGAACACGATGCCGCGCTCGCCGCCGATGCCGTCGATGGCCTTGTCGCCGATGCGGATCTCGCCGCGATACTCGCGGTCCAGGCCCACCAGCAGGCGCAGCAGGGTGGACTTGCCGCAGCCGCTGGCGCCGACGATGGCGATGAACTCGCCCTCGGCGATGTCCAGGTCGAAGCGCTGGATGGCCTCCAGTTGCCGGCCGTCCACCGGGAAGCTCTTGCCGACCTGGCGGAAGCTCACCAGCGGCGCGGAAGTGAAAGCGTTCATGCGTGTCTCCAGCGCGTGGCGCGCGCTTCGATGCGTTGTCCGAGGGCGCCGAGCAGGGCGCCGGTGAGGCCGACCAGGAGCATCCCGGCGCTGACCAGGTCCATGCGGAACAGCTGCTGGGCGCCGATCATCAGGCTGCCGATGCCGCCATCCGAGGGCATGAAGTACTCGGCGCCGATGGTGCCCAGCCAGGCGTAGATCAGGCCCAGGCGCAGGCCGGCGAAGATCGACGGCGCCGCCCCCGGCAGCACCAGCCGGCGCAGGCGCTGCCAGCTCGACAGGCGCAGCACCCGGGCGGCCTCGCCCAGTTGCGCCGGCAGGCTGGCGATGCCGCGCTGGGTGGCCAGCAGCAGCGGGAAGAAGCTGGCCAGGGCGACGAACACCACCTTGGCCGCCTCGCCCAGGCCGAACCAGGCGGTGAGTAGCGGCACCCAGGCGAAGATCGCCACCTGGCGCAAGGCCGAGAACGACGGGCCGAGCAGGCGCTCCGCCGGGCGCCACAGGCCCAGCGCCAGGCCCAGCAGGAAACCGGCGCCACCGCCCAGCAGCAGGCCCAGCAGCGAACGCTTCAGGCTGGCCAGCAGGGCCGCGGGCAGGCTGCCGTCGAGCAGGCCCTGCCGGGTGGCCTCAACCACCGCGGCGGGGCTGGCGAGGATCGCCGGGTCGACCCATCGGGCGACGCTCGCCGCCTGCCACAGGCCGAGCAGCGCCAGCGGCAGCAGCCAGGGCTGCAGGCGCTGCCAGCCCTGGCCGCGGGCGCCGCGGCGGAACTCGCCGGCGGCCTGCTGCGGCCAGTGCACCAGGCGCCGCTCCAGGGCCTGGATGCCCTGGTCCATGGCCGCGCCCACCAGGCCGACGACGAGGATGCAGACGAACACCACGTCGAGCATGAACAACTGGCGGCTCTGCACCATCAGGTAGCCGATGCCCTCGCTGGAGGCCAGCAGCTCCACCGCCAGCAGCGAGGTCCAGCCCTGGGCCAGGGCCAGGCGCACGCCGGTGAGGAAGGCCGGCAGCGCCGCCGGCAGCAGCAGCCGGCGCACCAGCAGCGGCGTCGGCAGGCGCAGCACGGCGGCGGCCTCGCGCAGCCTGGGCTGGGCATCGCGTACGCCGACCAGGGTGTGCAGCGCCACCGGGACTATCACCGCCTTGACCAGCACCACCAGCTTGAGCAGTTCGCCGATGCCGAAGAACAGCATGAACAGCGGAATCCAGGCGAGCGTGGGAACCTGCGCCAGGGCCAGGAAGGTCGGCAGCACGAAGCGCTCGGCGCTGCGGCTGAAACCCAGCCAGGCACCCAGCGCCGCGCCGCTGGCGATGCCGGCGAGCAGGCCCCAGAACAGCCGCTGCAGGCTGATCCACAGTTGCTGCCAGAGCTCGCCGGCGAACAGCTCGCGGGCGCTCTGCCAGACCAGCGTCGGCGCCGGCAGTATCTGCGCGGACATCCAGTGCTGGGCGGCGGCCAGCCACCAGAGGACGAACAGCGCCAGCGGCAACAGCCAGGGCAGCAGGCGCGGGGCGAGGCGCGCCAGACGCTGCGAGGCGACGGCGCTTGAGGGGCTGGGCACAGGCAAGGCGAGCGCCTTAGAAATATTCTTCATTGGAATATGAAAAAATCTATCAATGCATTTATGAGCTAAGAAGTCCCATTTAAGGGAAGCCTCCCCGGTGCGGCCAATGCATTCGACGAATATTTTTTATGCCTTGCGCGCATTCGCCCGGCAGCGCGGATGGCGGCTGACTTATCTCTTTAAATTATTAAAAAATGAATTTTTATTATTTTATTAATCGGCCGCGACCTGCCTTAGTGCCCCTCCCATTCCCCCGCAGGAGGCAGGCGCCATGAAGGCCCTCACCCACCAGTTGCTGTCGCTCTTCGCCGCCCCGGTGCTCGCCGGGCTGCTCGGCGCCTACGCCCCGTTCACCAGCGCCGCCGAGCCGCTGAAGGAAATCCGCATCGCCGTGCCCGACGTGGGCGCCGGGCAGAACCATTCCGGCGGCGGCATCGTCGACGTGCTCCATACCCGCAAGCTGCTGGAGAAGGAGTTCGCCAACGACGGCATCGAGATCAAGTGGACCTACTTCAAGGGCGCCGGCCCGGTCATCAACGAGGCCTTCGCCAACGGCCAGGTGGACTTCGCCTACCTCGGCGACCTGGCCGCCATCATCGGCAAGGCCAGCGGCCTGGACACCCGCCTGCTGGCCGCCACCGGGCGCGGCGTCAACCACTACCTGGGCGTGCAGCCGGGCTCGGGGATCAAGACCCTGGCCGACCTCAAGGGCAAGCGCGTGGGCATCTTCCGCGGCACCGCCAGCCAGTTGTCGTTCGACAACGCCCTGGCCAGCGTCGGGTTGGGCGAGAAGGACCTGAAGGTCATCAGCCTGGACTTCAACGCCGCCCTGGCGGCCCTCGCGGCCAGGCAGATCGATGCCACCTGGGGCCTGGCCGGCCTCTTCGCCCTGCGCGAGAAGGGCCTGGCGGAAATCCCCCTGAGCACCCGCGACCTCGGCGGCGCCGGCACCCTGCAGGCGGTGCTGGTGGGCAACGGCGCCTTCGTCGACGCCCACCCGGAAATCACCCAGCGCCTGCTCAAGGTGGAACTGCAGGCCCTGGCCTGGGCCGGTGCCGAAGCCAACCACGCGGCCTTCATCGACCTGGTGTCGAACCAGGCCGGCTACCCGCCGATCATCCTGCAGACCGAATACAAGGACCGCCCGCTGGCCGACGCCCTGTCGCCGCAGCTGGACGCCGGCTTCCTCGGCCAGCTCGACGCTTCGATCCAGGCCGCCAAGCAGTACGGCCTGATCCGCCGCGACTTCAAGGCCGCCGACTGGGCCAAGCCGGACTACCTGGCGGCCGCCGCCAGGCTGGCTGCGGCACAGCCGGTGGCGCAGGTGCAGTGATCCAGGTGCCGCCGGGTAGCCCGGGGCAGCCTGCGACCATGCCCGACCGTAGGGCGCATAACCGTTCGCGGTTATCCGCCGTTGGCCGTGCCGACGAGACGTCCGGCGTGGCCGGTGAATCCAATCGCGGACGGAGTCCGCTCCTACATCCGTGCTTCCTGGAACCGTAGGAGCGGACTCTGTCCGCGATTCGGCGGATAACGCCGTAGGCGTTATGCGCCCTACGGGGGAACTCGGGAGCTTCGTGATTCCGCTTCACGCCGAACAGTCCCCTCTCCCGCTTGCGGGGGAGGGTTAGGGAGGGGGAGCGGAGCCAGGGTTCGCGAGCAAGCTCGCTCCTACGAAGAGCACGCCCGCTCTTGCTCTGGTTTTTTGGATTTCCAGAGAAACCTCCGCGCGCACCGGAACGCCCCTTCAGAAGGCCGAGCGAAACCGGCGCTCAGGAGGTCATGCGACATGGATGTCGCGAGAGCCCCGATGGGCTACAGGGACGTACCCTCGGGGCGGGCCTCCGTGGCGGGGGAATTCGCGAGGGTAGCCCGGCTCCATCGGGCCCGTATGTCGGGGCATGTAGAGGACAAGCACATGGGTAACAAATGAGTTCAGTCACATGGGTGACACTCGCATCGTCAGGTATCGATCATTTCGCTCGTGTTCGTCCAG
>NZ_FZPC01000020.1 GCF_900187975.1 Pseudomonas delhiensis
TAGGCGTTATGCGCCCTACGCCGGACCCATCCGCGACGTAGGGCGAATAACCGTTCGCGGTTATCCGCCGATACACCGGCGCCACAGCCAATGCCCAGGTCAACCCCGGAGCCGCCGGGGATCACGGCCAGACGGCGGATAACGCCGTAGGCGTTATGCGCCCTACGCCGGACCCATCCGCGACATAGGGCGAATAACCGTTCGCGGTTATCCGCCGATACACCGGGGCCACAGCCTATGCCAAGGTCAACGCCGGAGCCGCCGGGGATCACGGCCGGACGGCGGATAACGCCGTAGGCGTTATGCGCCCTACGCCGGACCCATCCGCGACGTAGGGCGAATAACCGTTCGCGGTTATCCGCCGATACACCGGCGCCACAGCCAATGCCAAGGTCAACCCCGGAGCCGCCGGGGATCGCGGCCAGACGGCGGATAGCGCCGTAGGCGTTATGCGCCCTACAACGCGGCGCCTTGGCCCGCCGGGCGGATGTCGTGGTCGGCGAGCCAGTCCAGGGCGCATTCGCGCAGGCGCTCGGCCTGGTAGTCGTACCAGGCCTGGAGCAGGTCCGGGTAGCCCATGAGCACGTGGCGGAAGGCCTTGAACGGCTTGCGCCCTTCCAGGGCCGAGGCCATGGCGGCGTAGGCGTGGGGTTCGCCGACCTCGCGGAGGAAGTCGCGCATCAGTTCCAGGGATTCGCGGCTGCTCAGCGGCTCGATCGGCAGCAGGCGCTCCGGGTCCTGCTCCAGCAGGAGCAGCAGATCCGGATCGGGAGAGTCGGTCAGCAGCGGCACCACCTGGCCGCTGCCCAGGTCCAGGTAGTGCTCGATGTCGCTGGTGTCGAGGGCGACGGCGAGTTCGTCGAGGTCGATGGTCAGCGGGCGCATGGTCACTCTCCGGTTGGGCGAGAGCCCCCAGCCTATCCCATGCGCCGCCTGCTTGTCCGCTGCAATCCTGTTACAGGCGGAAGCGCCCGACCTGGCCCTGCAGGTCGCCGCCCAGGCGCGCCAGCTCGTTGCTGGAGGTGGCGGTCTGCTGGCTGGCGGCGGCCGACTGCTCGGCGATGTCGCGGACCTGGCCGACGCTGCGGCTGATCTCGGCGGCGACGCTGCTCTGCTGTTCGGCGGCGGAGGCGATCTGCAGGTTCATGTCCTGGATCTGCGCCACGCTGCGGGCGATGGCCGACAGCGCGTCGCCGGCGCGGCGCGTCAGCTCGACGGAGTCGCCGGTGAGCTGGCGGCTGTCGTCCATGCACTGCGCGGCGTCCTCGGCGCCGCGCTGCAGGGCGGCGATCAGCGCCTCGATCTCGGCGGTGGACTGCTGGGTGCGCTGGGCCAGGGCGCGCACCTCGTCGGCGACCACGGCGAAGCCACGCCCGGCCTCGCCGGCGCGGGCCGCCTCGATGGCGGCGTTGAGGGCCAGCAGGTTGGTCTGCTCGGCCACCGACTTGATCACGTCGAGCACGCTGCCGATCTTCCCGCTGTCGCCGCGCAGGCGCGCCATGGCCTGGGTGGAACGCTCCACCTCGGCGGCCAGCTGGTCGATGCGGGCGATGGCCTGGCCGACCACCTGCTCGCCGTCGCGGGCCTGGGCATCGGCCTGGCGGGCGGCGCCGGAGGCCTGCTCGGCGTTGCGCGCGACCTCCTGCACGGTGGCGGCCATTTCCTCGATGGCGCTGGCCACCTGCTCGGTTTCCAGGCGCTGGCTGTCGACGCCGGCGCGGGTCTGCTCGGTGACCGCCGACAACTGGTCGGCAGCAGTGGCCAACTGGCCGACGCTGCCGCCGATGTGGCCGATCAGCTCGCCCAGGCTGTCGCGCATGCGCAGCATGGTGCGCTGCAGCTGGCCCAGCTCGTCGCGGCGCTGCAGGTGCAGGTCGCCGACCAGGTCGCGGGACAGGTCGCCCTGGGCGATGTGCTCGGCCAGTTCGAGGGATTCGTGCAGCGGGCGGACGATCTGGCGGTTGATCGCCCACACCGAGAGGGCGCCGAAGAACAGCGCGAACAGGGCGGTCAGCGCCTGGCGCCATTGCGCCTGGCTGGCCGCGGCGTCGCGCTGCTGCAGGCCTTCCTCGAACAGGGCGCCGCTGGCGCGGAACAGGGCTTCGGCACGGCTGTCGAGGCCGGGGTTGGCCTGCCCGCGCTGCTGCGGGTCGGCGCGCAGCAGGTCGTCAGCGGCCTGGGCATAGGCGGCGAGGGCCTGGCGCAGGTCGTCGAGGCGGGGCCCGGCGAAGCCGTCGCGGGCCAGGCGCTCGCTGCCGGCCTGCAGCTCGCCCAGCACCGTGCGCAGGCGCTGGGCCTGTTCCGCGCTGCCGTCCAGCTGGTAGCGCAGTCGCGCCAGTTCCGCCTGGCGGGCGCCACCGTCGAGCTGGCCGATGTGGGTCAGGCGTTCGCTGTGGGCGCCCTGTTCGTTCAGGCCCTCGATGCCACCGAGCAGCACCAGCAGGGTCAGCAGCAGGCAGATGCCGAAGCCCACGGTGAGCTTGAGGCTGACGTTCATGCGGCCGAGCTGAAGGACCAGCCAATCGTACATGTCGAATACTCCAGGCAGACAGGGCCGCGGGACGGGCCCGAAGCCGGAAATGCAGGCTGTTTCGCTGTTCTTCTTGTGGTGCAGGCGAGGGACTTTTTCGGGACGCATCTGTGTGCGTCAGAGCTTATCGGCGACGTTGCCTGAAACTTCAGCGCCGGATGTGTAATTTTTCGTATATCGGCAAGGGCCCGCCAGGAAGGCGGGCCGGAGGGGGAGGACTCAGAGGCGGAAGCGTCCGACCAGGCCCTGCAGTTCGTTGCCCAGGCGCGCCAGCTCGACGCTGGAGGCGGCGGTTTCCTCGCTGGCGGCGGCGGTCTGCTCGGAGATGTCGCGCACGCTGAGCACGCTGCGGTTGATCTCCTCGGCCACCGCGCTCTGTTGCTCGGCGGCGGCGGCGATCTGCTGGTTCATCGACTGGATGCCGGAGACGGTGCGGGTGATCGCCTCCAGCCGCTCGCCGGCGCGGCGCGCCAGGTCCAGGGTGTTGTCGGTGAGCGCGCGGCTGCTTTCCATGCGCTGCACGGCCTGCTGGGTGCCGCTGTGCAGGCCGGCGATCAGTTCCTCGATCTCCTCGGTGGACTGCTGGGTGCGCCGGGCCAGGGCGCGCACCTCGTCGGCCACCACGGCGAAGCCGCGGCCGGCATCGCCGGCGCGGGCCGCCTCGATGGCGGCGTTGAGCGCCAGCAGGTTGGTCTGTTCGGCCACCGCCTTGATCACGTCGAGCACGCTGCCGATCTTCTCGCTCTCGCGCTTGAGCTGCTGCACCGCCTCGTTGGAACGGCCGACCTCGCCGGCCAGGCGGTCCATCTGCCCGACCGCCTCGCTGACCGCCTGGGCGCCGGCGCCGGCCTCGCGGTCCGCGGCGCTGGCGGCTTCCGAGGCTTCCTCGGCGTTGCGCGCCACTTCCAGCACGGTGGTGGCCATCTCGGTCATCGCCGTGGCCACCTGGTCGGTTTCGCTCTTCTGGTTGTTCACCCCGGCGCTGGTCTGCTCGGTGACCGCCGAGAGCTGTTCGGCGGCGCTGGCGATCTGGGTGACGCCGTCGTGGATGCGGCCGATCAGCTCGCGCAGCGACTGGCTCATGCGCTGCATGCTGGCCTGCAGCTGGCCCAGCTCGTCGCGGCGTTCGACGCGCAGTTCCTGGCTGAGGTCGCCGTCGGCGATGCGCGCGGCGGCGGCCAGCGCCTGGCGCAGCGGCAGGACGATCTGCCGGGTGATCAGCCAGGCCGCCAGCACGCCCAGCACCAGGACCAGCAGCGAGGCCAGGGCCAGCAGCTGCTTGGCGTGGCCGGCGTCCTCGTTGCGCTTGGCGGTCTGGCCGTCGCTCAGCTCGACGCTGAGTTTCTCGATCAGCAGGCCGCCGTCGCGCATCTGGTTGCGCGCCTGCTGGCTGTTGTTGACTTCGTTGCGGTAGCGGTCCAGCGCCTTGCGGTAGTCGCGCAGGGCGTTCGCCACGGCCTGGTAGTTGGCCTGCTGCTCCGGCACTGCGGCCTGGGCGCGCTGTTCCACGGTGGCGGTGACCTGCTCCAGGGCGCTGATCGCGCCCTGTTCGAGGCTGGGGTCCTCGTTGGCGGTGTAGCTGAGCACCTGGAAGCGGGCGTCCATCAGCTGGCGGCCCAGCTCGGAGACGTCGGCGAGAGCCTTGAGGGACTCGACGCTGCCGGTCTCCACCAGGTGCTGCTCCACCAGCTCCAGCCCCTGGGTGACCACCGAGGCCTTGCGGATCAGCGTCTTGCGCGCGCTGTCGCGGCTGTCGAAGGACTTCTGCAGGCCCTTGAACAGGGTGCGGTACTGGCTGGTGAGCTGGCGTTGCCGTTCGACCTTCTCCAGGTCGGCGGGCACGGTGAGCAACTGGCCGACGCGCTGTTGCTGCTGGTCCAGCTCGTTGATGCTCTGTTCCACCAGCTTGGCGTCTTCCGCGGTGCGGCTGGACTGGTATTTCAGGCGGGTGGTGCGCAGGTCCTTGGTCATGGCGAGCAGCTTGGAGATCTCGCCGATCTTGTCGCCCCGGGATATCAGGCTGTTCAGGTTGAGCGCCCCGGCCAGCGCGATGAGCAGGGTGAGCAGCAGCACCAGGCCGAAGCCGATGGCGAGTTTCCAGTTGACCGTGAGATTGCTGAACCAGCGGGACATGAACGCGGCGCTCCAGGGGACGATGGGGCTGCGGCTGCCGCGGGGGCGGCCGCCGATTGACCAATGCCTGTCATATCGGCGAGGCGACACGAATCTGAAATTTCTTTAGTAAATTTCTGGCCGACGATCCCCGTTGGGGGCTGTCGCGGGCCCTCAGGTCAGAACAGCCGGGCCAGCAGGGCGGTGACCGCGGTTTCCACGCGCAGGATGCGCTCGCCGAGTTGCACCGGGGCCAGGCCGGCTTCGCGCAGTTTCTCGACCTCGTAGGGAATCCAGCCGCCCTCGGGGCCGATGGCCAGGGTCACGGCCTGCTCGACCGCCCGCGGGCAGGCCGGCCAGGGCCCGGGGTGGCCGACCAGGCCCAGGCTGCCGGCGGCCAGGGCCGGCAGGCGGTCCTCGACGAAGGGTTTGAAGCGCTTCTCGATGATCACCTCGGGCAGCACGGTGTCGCGGGCCTGCTCCAGGCCGAGGACGAGCTGTTCGCGGATGGCCGCCGGCTCCAGGAAGGGCGTCTGCCAGAAGCTCTTCTCCACCCGGTAGCTGTTCAGCAGCACCAGGCGCGGCACGCCCATGGCGGCCACGGTCTGCAGCACGCGGCGGAGCATCTTCGGCCGCGGCAGGGCCAGCAGCAGGGTCAGCGGCAGCTTGGCCGGCGGCGCCTGGGTGAAGCTCACCTGCAGCTCGGCCTCGTCGCGCGAAAGGTTCAGCAGGCGCCCTTCGCCCATCAGCCCGCCCAGGCGGCCGACGCGCAGGCTGTCGCCGCTCTCGGCGCGGTGCACTTCATGCAGGTGGGTGAGGCGGCGGTCGCGCAGCAACACGCGGTCCGCCGCGACGAAGTCGGCGTCGTCCAGCAGCAGCAGGTTCACGGGCGCGTTGCCGGCGGCTGGTCGCCTTTCTCTTCGGGCTGCGCATCCTCGTCGCGGTTGCGCTTGCGGATCAGCCGGCTGAACAGCACCCCGGCCTCGAACAGCATCCACATGGGCACGGCGAGCAGGGTCTGCGACATCGGGTCCGGCGGGGTGAGGATCATGCCGACCACGAAGCAGCCGATGATGACGTAGGGGCGGATCTTCTTCAGGTAGGCCACGTCGACCACCCCTATCCACACCAGCAGCACCGTGGCCACGGGGATCTCGAAGGCCACGCCGAAGGCGAACAGCAGGGTGAGGAAGTCCAGGTAGCTGTTGATGTCGGTCATCGGCGTCACCCCTTCCGGGGCCTGGCCGAGGAAGAAGTGGAACATCAACGGGAACACCAGGAAGTAGGCGAAGGCCATGCCGGTGTAGAACAGCACCACGCTGGAGGCCAGCAGCGGCAGGGCCACGCGCTTCTCGTGCTTGTACAGGCCGGGGGCGATGAAGCCCCAGATCTGCGCCAGGATCACCGGCATGGCCAGCAGCACGGCGACGATCATGGTCAGCTTCAGCGGCGCGAGGAACGCCGAGGCCGGGTCGATGGCGATCATGGTCGCGCCTTCCGGGAGGAAGCGGCGCAGCGGCGCGGAGGCCAGGGCGTAGATCTTCTGCGAGAAGTACAGCAGGCCGATGAAGATCACGAAGATCGCCACCACGCAGCGCAGCAGGCGCGTGCGCAGCTCGGTCAGGTGCGAGACCAGAGGCATTTCCTGGTCGTTTTCGGGCTGTTCGGGTTTTTCGTCGCTCATGGGGTACGCGGCGTCTCGGACGGAGGAGGCGTCTGGGCGGCGGCAGGCGCGGCCGGGGCCTCGGGAGCGGCTGGCGCGGCACCGGCGGCGGGCGCCTCGGGCGCGGCCGGGATGCCGACGCCGGGCATGTTGGCCAGGCGGCTGTTCGGCGCGATGGTCGGCGGCGCCGGCGGCTCGGCCTGCGCAGCGGTTTCGGCCGGCGGCGGCTGGCCGGTGAGCGGCGCCATCAGCTTCTGCGCTTCACGCTCCATCTGCAGGATGTGCTCGTTGTGCAGCTGCCGGCGGATCTCGTCGGCGCCCAGTTCACGCTCCACTTCCTGCTTGATCGCGTTGAAGCTGCGTTTCAGCCGGCCTATCCACAGGCCCGCGGTGCGCGCGGCGCCGGGCAGGCGCTCGGGGCCGAGCACCAGCAGGGCGACCAGGCCCACCAGCAGCAGTTCGCTGAAGCTGATTCCGAACATGGCGTTCTATCCCATCAGTCCTTGCGCTGCGGCTCTTCGACCTTCTGCGCCTGGGCGTCGATGGTGTGCGGCTGGTTCAGCGGCGGGTTGGCCGGCGGCTGCTGGGGCTTGTCTTCCTCTTCGGTGTTCATCGCCTTGCGGAAGCCCTTGACCGCCTCGCCGACGTCCGAGCCCAGGGTCTTCAGGCGCTTGGTGCCGAATACCAGCACCACCACGATCAGGATGACGACCCAGTGTTTCCAGTCAAAGATGCCCATCTTGTTCTCCTCGAAGTAATCAGGTTCAGGCCGACGGCTGGCGCGCAGCTTTCTCGTCGTGGCCGGAGAGGCCGAAACGGCGCTCCAGCTCGTCCAGCACCGCCTGGGGATGCTGGCCGAGGGCGGCGAGCATGACCAGGGAATGGAACCAGAGGTCGGCGGTTTCGTAGATCAGGTCCGTGCAGTCGCCGCTCTGCGCGGCGTCCTTGGCGGCGAGGATGGTTTCCACCGATTCCTCGCCGACCTTTTCCAGGATCTTGTTCAGTCCCTTGTGGTACAGGCTGGCCACGTAGGAGCTTTCGGGGGCTGCATTCTTGCGCCCCTCCAGCACCTCGGCCAGGCGCGCGAGGGTGTTGTCACTCATGGCTGTGCCCCGGCTTGTCGTAGATGGCGTGCGGGTCCTTGAGCACCGCGTCGACGACCTTCCAGCCGCCGTCCTGGTAGACCCGGTAGAAGCAGCTTTCGCGGCCGGTGTGGCAGGCGATGCCGCCGACCTGCTCGACCATCAGGATGACGACGTCGGCGTCGCAGTCCAGGCGCAGCTCGTGCAGCTTCTGCACGTGGCCGGATTCCTCGCCCTTGCGCCAGAGCTTGCCGCGCGAGCGCGACCAGTAGATGGCGCGGCCCTCGGCGGCGGTCAGGGCCAGGGATTCGCGGTTCATCCAGGCCATCATCAGCACGCGGCCCGTCTCGTGGTCCTGGGCGATCGCCGGCACCAGGCCGTCGGCGTTCCAGTGAATTTCGTCCAGCCAGTCTTTCATCTTCGCTTCCGTACAGCGGGCGTTCTCGCGCCCCGCGGCAGTTTCGGTGATTCCCAAGTGTGCCAGCAGTGGCGACGACTGGCTATCGGCGCAGGATCAGATACAGACCACCGGCCAGCATGGCCCAGGCCGGCCAGGCCTCGATACTGTGGGTGGCCAGGCCCATCTGGGTGGCGCCGGCCACCAGCACTGCGCCGATAAGCCGCGGCACCCAGGCGCCGGCCAGGGGCTGTTCGCGGTTCGCCGTCGGCTCCTGGCGCTGTTGATTCTGCGACAGCTGTTCGAGCGCCTCGCGGGTCATCTGCGCCAGGTGCGGCAGCTGCTCGACGTGCTGCTGGGCGTTGCGCAGCAGCTGGGCGGGGCTCATGCGCTCGCGCATCCAGCGCTCCAGGTAGGGCTGGGCGGTGCTCCACAGGTCCAGCTCGGGGTAGAGCTGGCGGCCCAGGCCCTCGATGTTCAGCAGGGTCTTCTGCAGCAGCACCAGCTGCGGCTGCACTTCCATGTTGAAGCGCCGCGCGGTCTGGAACAGGCGCAGCAGCACCTGGCCGAAGGAGATGTCCTTGAGCGGCTTCTCGAAGATCGGTTCGCACACCGTGCGGATGGCCGCCTCGAAGTCGTTGACGCGGGTTTCCGCCGGCACCCAGCCGGAGTCGATGTGCAGCTGGGCGACCTTGCGGTAGTCGCGCTTGAAGAAGGCGATCAGGTTGCGCGCCAGGTAGTCCTGGTCCTCGTCGGTGAGGCTGCCGACGATGCCGCAGTCCACCGCGATGTACTGCGGGCTCCAGGGCGTGCGGGTGCTGACGAAGATGTTGCCCGGGTGCATGTCGGCGTGGAAGAAGCTGTCGCGGAAGACCTGGGTGAAGAAGATTTCCACGCCGCGCTCGGCCAGGGCCTTGAAGTCGGTGCGCTGGTCGCGCAGGGTGTCCAGGTCGGTGACCGGGATGCCGTAGATGCGCTCCATCACCAGCACCTTGGGCCGGCACCAGTCCCAGTACACCTGGGGCACGTAGAGCAGCGGCGAGCCGTCGAAGTTGCGCCGCAGCTGGCTGGAGTTGGAGGCCTCGCGCAGCAGGTCGAGTTCGTCGTAGATGGTCTTCTCGTAGTCGCTGACCACCTCCACCGGGTGCAGGCGGCGGGCGTCGCTGGACATGCGCTCGGCCAGGCGGGCGAGGATGAACAGCCAGGCGATGTCGGCGCGGATCACCGGCTTGAGGCCCGGGCGGATCACCTTGACCACCACTTCCTCGCCGCTCTTGAGCTGCGCGGCGTGCACCTGGGCCACCGAGGCCGAGGCCAGCGGCTCGCGCTCGAAGCGGGCGAAGACCTGCTCGACCCTGGCCCCCAGCTGTTCCTCGATCAGCGCCACCGAGGCTTCCGGCGGGAACGGCGGGACCTTGTCCTGCAGGCGCGCCAGCTCGTTGGCGATGTCGTCGGGCAGCAGGTCGCGGCGGGTGGAAAGGATCTGCCCGAACTTGATGAAGATCGGCCCCAGGCCCTCCAGGGCCAGGCGGATGCGCTCGCCGCGGGACAGCTCCAGCTTGCGCCGCGGCAGCCAGCGCCAGGGCAGCAGGCCGCCGAGCAGGCGCAGGTACCAGGGCAGCATCGGCAGTTCGAGGATGAGGTCGTCGAGGCGGTAGCGGATCACCACGCTCTGGATGCGCAGCAGGCGGCGGAAGGCGAGCAGCTTCATGCGTCGGGTTTCGGCTTCTTGGACAGGCGCGCCAGGCGCGCGTCGAGGCGGTCGAGGGCGATCTTCAGCTGGTCGAGTTCGGCGGAGCGGGCTTCGGCCTCGTTGCGCCCGACCAGGGTGCGGCTTT
Organism: Pseudomonas delhiensis; assembly: GCF_900187975.1. Lineage (GTDB taxonomy): Bacteria > Pseudomonadota > Gammaproteobacteria > Pseudomonadales > Pseudomonadaceae > Pseudomonas > Pseudomonas delhiensis. The sequence goes on from NZ_FZPC01000020.1 coordinate 9,623, forward strand.
CCTCGGCGAGGTAGTCGGCCAGGCTCAGGCGCAGGCTTTCCAGGCTGTCGCCGGCCCAGCGCGCGCCGCCGCGCAGGCGGCTGCCGAGCAGTTGCGCGGGCAGCGGGCCGAGCCAGCGCTGCACTTCGTATTCCCAGTCCAGCTCCAGGCTTTGCAGGATGTCGGCCAGCTCCAGCAGCAGGGCGCTGTCGCCGCCCATCTCCACTTCCGGGCTGTGCAGCACGCTGGTCTTGTCGGCGGCCAGGGCCAGTTGCAGCAGGCGCCCGGCCGGGGCGCGCAGGGTGCAGTCCACCGCGGCCTCGTGGTGCGCGGCCAGGTGCAGGCCGTCGGCGTCGGGCAGGATGAACAGGCGCAGCACGGGGGCCTGGCAGTCCACTTCCAGGACCCGCCCGGCCAGCCGGGCGAGGCGCTGCAGGGCCACGCCGTCCAGGCGCAGCACGCGGTTCACGCCGGCTTCGGCGCTGGCCAGCAGCGCCTGGGTCAGGAGCGCCATCTCAGGGCTTGATGCCGCGGTGCAGGGCGACCACGCCGCCGGTCATGTTGTGGTAGGTGACGCGGTCGAAGCCGGCCTCGACCATCATCGACTTCAGGGTTTCCTGGTCCGGGTGCATGCGGATCGACTCGGCCAGGTAGCGGTAGCTGTCGGCGTCGTTGGTGACCAGCTTGCCCATCAGCGGCAGCAGGGTGAAGGAGTAGGCGTCGTAGGCCTTGGACAGCAGGCTGCTGGTGGGCTTGGAGAACTCCAGCACCAGCAGGCGCCCGCCCGGCTTGAGCACCCGCAGCATGGAGCGGATGGCGGCGTCCTTGTGGGTGACGTTGCGCAGGCCGAAGGCGATGCTCACGCAGTCGAAGTGGTTGTCCGGGAAGGGCAGCTTCTCGGCGTCGGCCTGGACGAACCTGACGTTGCCGGCCACGCCGCTGTCCAGCAGCTTGTCGCGGCCGACCTTGAGCATGGAGGCGTTGATGTCCGCCAGCACCACCTCGCCGGTGGGGCCGACCAGGCGCGAGAACTGGCGGGTCAGGTCGCCCGTGCCGCCGGCGATGTCGAGCACGCGGTTGCCGCTGCGCACGCCGGACAGCTCGATGGTGAAGCGTTTCCACAGCCGGTGGATGCCGCCGGACATCAGGTCGTTCATCAGGTCGTACTTGGCGGCGACCGAGTGGAACACCTCGGCGACCTTCTCGGCCTTCTCGCTCTCGCGCACGGTCTTGTAGCCGAAGTGCGTGGTGGGGTCGGCGGGGCCCTGGTCCCCGGCGGGTTTGCGCGGCTCGCTCATGGCGTTTCTACCCTGGAAGTCAGTGGCGGCCATTCTAACAGGATGTGGGGAAAACGCCGCCCCGTGGCGCGGGGTGCGGCGAAACGTCGTGCGGCGTATCATCCTCCGGTCTGTCATACCGGAGTCGCCCATGTCCCGCATCCACGTCGAACGCCCCCATTCCCTCGGCCGCGAAGCCGCCCGCGAGAAAGCCCAGAAGCTGGCCGAGAAGCTGGCCCGCGAGCACGGCGTCAGCTACGAGTGGCAGGGCGACACGCTGACCTTCAGGCGCAGCGGCGTGGACGGACGCATCGAGGTGGGCGACGACCGCGTGGCGGTGGAGGTCAAGCTGGGCCTGCTGCTGTCGGCCATGGGCGGGATGCTCAAGGGCGAGATCGAACGCGCGCTGGACAAGGCGCTGGCCTGAGGCCGAGCGCCTTGTCCAGCGCGCGGGTGGCAAGCCACAAGCTTCAAGCTGCAAGCCGGTTTTTCGCTTGCGGCTTATCGCTTGAGGCTTGCAGCTCCCGGCGCTCCGCGCCGGCTGGTATGTGTTTTCTAATTTTCCCCGATACCTTGCACTCAAGCTCGCAACGCTGCGGGCCTCTACGGACCCCCGAGAACAGTGTGAGGAAACCATCATGGCCAAGGTCGCCAGCAAGAAGAAAGTCGAGAAAGCCGTCAGCGAGTCGTCCCTGATCACCGACGTCAAGCACTACGCCCGCCAGATCTGGCTGGCCGGCCTGGGCGCCTATGCGCGCGTCGGCGCCGAAGGCACCGGGTACTTCAAGTCGCTGGTGAAGGAAGGCGAAGGCCTGGAAACCAAGGGCCGCCAGTTGGTGACCGAGCAGGTCGAGTCGGCCAACGACAGCGTCAAGAGCAGCGTGTCGCTGGTGAAGGACAAGTTCGAGGTGCAGCTGGACAAGGTCGAGAAGGCTTTCGACAGCCGCGTGGCTTCCGCGCTGAACCGCATGGGCATTCCGTCGCGGCAGGATGTCGAGGCGCTCTCTGCTAAGCTTGACGAGCTGAGCGCGGTGCTCGAGCGTGTCGCGAAAACTCATTGAGGAGAGCGGGATGGCTGGCAAGAAAACTACCGATAAAAAAGAGTCCAGTTGGGTCGGCGAGATCGAGAAATACTCGCGGCAAATCTGGTTGGCTGGTCTGGGGGCCTACTCGAAGGTCAGCAAGGACGGCAGCAAGCTGTTCGAGACACTGGTCAAGGATGGCGAAAAGGCCGAGAAGCAGGCCCGGACCGAAGTCGATAAATCCGTCGGCGCGGTGAAGTCCACCGCCCGTTCGGCGCGTTCCAAGGTCGACGAAGTGAAGGACCGCGCCCTGGGCAAGTGGGGTGAGCTGGAAGAGGCGTTCGACAAGCGCCTGAACAGCGCCATCTCGCGCCTGGGCGTGCCGAGCCGCAACGAGGTGAAGGACCTGCATGCGAAGGTCGAGACCCTGACCAGGCAGATCGAGAAACTCACCGGCGTCAGCGTCAAGTCGGTGGCCAAGCCCGCCGCCAAGGCCGCTGCGAAACCTGCGGCCAAGGCTGCAGCGAAGCCCGCAGCCAAGCCGGCCGCCAAGACCGCGGCGGCCAAGCCTGCTGCCAAGGCTGCTGCGAAACCGGCTGCGAAGCCGGCGGCCAAACCGGCTGCGGCCAAGGCAGCGGCGAAGCCTGCCGCCAAGCCTGCTGCTGCGAAGGCCGCGGCGAAACCGGCTGCGAAGCCGGCCGCCAAACCGGCTGCGGCCAAGCCTGCGGCGAAACCGGCAGCAGCGAAACCCGCTACCAAGCCTGCCGCGGTGAAGAAGCCGGCGGCGAAGAAGCCCGCCGCGCCGAAGGTGGCCAAGCCGGCAGCACCGGCCACGCCGGCCGCGGCTCCGGCCCCGGCGGCCACTCCGGCGCCGGCTGCGGCAGCTCCGGCTGCTCCGGTAGCGGCTCCGGCCACGCCGCCGACCCAGGCCTGACGCGTTACCCGTGGTACCCGACGCCCGGCCTCGTGCCGGGCGTCTTCGTTTCAGGCGTTCAGGTAGCGCTGCGCCAGGCGCTCGGCGGCGAGCCGCGAATCGCCGCGCAGGTGCGGCGCCACCAGCATCATCACCTGGTAGACCACCAGGCGTATCTCGCCTTCGCGGCCGAGGATGCGCTGGTAGTCCAGGGAGAACAGCAGGGTCAGGGTGATCTGCTCCACCAGTTGGCCGAGGGCGTCGGTGTCGCTGGTCAGCTCGCCGTCGGCCTTGAGCCGGGCGAGCAGGGCGGCCAGGGTGCGCTTGAGCGCGTTGAGCCAGCCGCGCATGCCGCGGGCCAGCTTGGGCAGGCGCCCGGCCAGGTTGGACAGGTCCTGGAAGAGGAAGCGGTAGTGCGCCAGCCGCTCGACGATCAGGTGCAGGAACAGCCAGTAGTCCTCGGCCCCCAGGCGCGCGTCGGCGGGTGGGTCGAGCAGCGGCTGCAGTTCCTCCTCGAAGCGGGCGAACAGGGCCAGCACCAGCGGCTCCTTGCCGTGGAAGTGGTAGTACAGGTTGCCGGGGCTGATGCCCAGCTCGGTGGCGATCTCCAGGGTGGAGACGTTGGGTTCGCCCTGTTCGTTGAACAACAGCAGGGCGCATTCGAGGATGCGGTCGCGGGTTTTCATCCGTGTGCTGCTTCCGGCTTCGGGAGGTTCGACGATAACCGTGGCGGGAGCCGCCGGCCAGTCCCTCGAAAGCGTGAGGGCGCGCGTTCCTGGCAGGGGTTCATCGGGGAATCGCGGACAAAGTCCTTCTACGACCATGCTCGACCGTAGGGCGAATAACCGTTCGCGGTTATCCGCCGCCGGCCGGAACGCCGGTGCCCGACGGCGGCGGCGGATAACGCCGTAGGCGTTATGCGCCCTACGGGTTGCAAGGGGGCGGCGTAGGAGGGGTTGAGCGAAGCGGTACCCATCGCCATGGCCGCATGGGTTTCGCCAAGGCTCAACCCATCCTACGAAGAGCATATCGGCGTGGGGCGCAAGACAGTTGCTCCTGCCACGCCACCGCTGTCCCACCTGTAGGAGCGCGCAGGGCGAGCGCCGCTCACCGCTCGTGCACGTAGGTCCCCGGCGCCGCTTCCATCGGCGGGTGCTCGGCATTGCCCAGTTCGAAGCTCACCGGCCGGCGTTCGCCCGAGCGCGCCTGGATCCACGCCAGCCACAGCGGCCACCAGCTGCCTTCCTGGCGCTGGGTGTCGTAGTACCAGGCGCGCGGGTCGGAGCTGAGCTTGCCGTTCTCGAAGTAGCAGGCCTTGGGGTTGCCCGGCGGGTTGAGGATGCTCTGGATGTGCCCGCTGTTGGACAGCACGAAGCGGCTGTCGCCGCCCAGCAGCAGGGCCGAGCGGTAGACCGCGTCCCAGGGGGTGATGTGGTCGGTGATGCCGGCGACGTGGAAGTTGTCCACCGCCACCTTCTTCAGGTCGATGGAGGTGCCGCACACCTCCATGGCGCCCGGGCGGGCCAGCGGGTTGTGCTTGAAGAAGTCGAGGAAGTCGCCGTGCAGGGCGGCCGGCAGGCGGGTGTTGTCGTTGTTCCAGTAGAGGATGTCGAAGGCCGGCGGCAGCTTGCCCAGCAGGTAGTTGTTGACCCAGTAGTTCCACACCAGGTCGTTGGGGCGCATCCAGGCGAACACCTTGGCCATGTCCTTGCCCTCCAGCACGCCGTGCTGGTAGGAGCGGCGCTTGGTGCTTTCCAGCGTCTGCTCGTCGGCGAACAGCGCCGCCGGGGTTTCCACCTGGCTGTCCAGCAGGCTCACCAGGTAGGTGGCGCTGGCGATCTTGCGCAGCTGCCGGCGGGCCTGCAGGTGGCCCTGCAGCGCGGCGATGGTCAGGCCGCCGGAGCAGGCGCCCATCAGGTTGACGCTGCGGCTGCCGCTGATCGAGCGGGCCACCTCGATGGCTTCGTCGAGGGCCTTCACGTAGGTCGACAGGCCCCATTCGCGATGGCGCGCGTCGGGGTTGCGCCAGCTGACCATGAACAGCTGCAGGTTGTTCTTCAGGGCGTACTGGACGAAGCTCTTCTCCGGGCTCAGGTCGAAGATGTAGTACTTGTTGATCTGCGGCGGGACGATCAGCAGCGGCTTGGCGTGCAGGTGCTCGCCCAGGGGCTTGTACTGGATGAGTTCGAGCACCTCGCTGCGGAACACCACGGCGCCCGGCGTGGTGGCCAGGTTGCGGCCGACCTCGAAGGCGTGCTTGTTGACCTGGCTGGGCATGCCGCCGTTGTGCAGCAGGTCGTCGAGCAGGTGGCGGCCGCCCTTGAGCAGGCTCTGCCCGCCGGTGTTGAACAGCTCCTTGACCGCCTGCGGGTTGATCAGGCTGTTGGTCGGCGCCATGGCGTCGGCGAACAGCGACAGCAGGAAGCGCGCGCGGGCGCGGTCGTCGCCGTCCAGGTCGCTTTCGTCGATCCACGCCAGCAACTGCTGCTGCCAGGCCAGGTAGGCCTGCAGGGTGCGCCGGTAGAAGGGGTTGAGGCGCCAGGACGGGTCCTGGAAGCGGGCGTCCTGGGGGTTGGGCTGCAGCGGCGAGTCGCCCAGCAGCACGTGGCCCATCTGCTTGCCGAAGGCCGCCAGGTGGCGGGCGCTGTGCAGCGGCCGGCGCACGCCCTGGAAGGCCAGTTGGCGCAGGGTGGACAGCATGTCCTTGCCGCGCAGGCCGACCATGGCGCTCTGGGCGTTCATGAAGTCGGCGGGGGCCGGCAGCCTGCCGGTGCTGGAGTTCTCTCGCATGTGCAGCGCTCCCTGGGAAAAGAACCGTCGTGAGTCGGGCGCAGCAAGGCCCGTACCAGAATCGGCGCAGGCGCGTTCCTGACGCGCGCAGGAGCTGAAGCATAGGCACGAATCGGCGCGCCTGCCGGCCATCGACGATGAACGTGCACTGTTACGAGGCGATGATCCAGGCCGGGGGTCAGCCGGCCTTGGGGGCGAACGGCCGCGGGTGCATGACCGCGCGCTGCCGTTCCTCGGCGAGGAACTTCATGATGATCGGCGCCACCGTCTCGGCGCGGGTCACCAGGAACAGGTGGCCGTCGTCGATCACGTGCAGCTCCGCGTTGGGAATGCGCCAGGCCAGCAGGCGCATGTTCACCAGCGGGATGATCGGGTCGTCGTCGCCGGCCAGCACCAGGGTCGGCTGGCGGATGTGGTGCAGCCAGTGGATGCTGGTCCAGCCCAGGCCGGCGAACAGCTGCCAGTAGTAGCCCAGCTTGCCCGAGGAACGCACCTTGGCGGCGAAGGCCATGGCCAGCTTCGGGTCGCGGCGGAAGGCGCCGCCGTAGATGTCCGGGGCGATGTGCGCACCGTAGGACGGCTGGATGTAGCGCCGCGGGCTGGCCATGCGCCAGAGCACCTTGGGCTTGCCCGGGACCATCACCGCCCCGGCGGCGGTGGCCGCCAGGATCAGCTTCTTGCAGCGCTCGGGGTAGTCGTGGGCGAACTGCTGGGCCAGGGCGCCGCCCCAGGACACGCCGATGGCGGTGACCTGGCCGTAGTCCAGGTAGTCGAGCATGCGCGCCGCCAGCTTGGCCAGGCCGGGGAAGCGGTAGGGCGTGCTCGGCGTGGACGAGCCGCCGACACCGGGCACGTCGAAGGCGATCACCTCCAGGTCCGGGTCCAGCGCGGCGACGAAGGGGAACACCAGCTCCAGGTTGGCGCCGATGCCGTTGAAGATCAGCAGCGGCGTCATGTGCCCCTTGCCCGGCCGCACGGCGGTGCGGATGGTCTGCCCGTCCAGGTCGATGGTGCGGAACACGAAGGGCTGCGGCGCGAGCACGCGCGCGCGGGCCTCGGCCGGCTGCTGCGCTTCGGCTTCCGGGGCTGCGGCGCGTGCCTTGCGCGGGCGCGTGGCCGGCGGCGCCGGCTCGGGTTGCGCTGGCACCTGCCGTTCCGGCGTGGCTTCGGGTAGGTTTTCTGTCTTCATCGTTCGTGTACGTAGGTGCCGGGGGATGCTTCGCCAGCCGGGTGGGCCTTGTTGCCCAGGGCGGTCGGCGCCTTTTTCAGCTTGCCCGCGCGCTCGGCCAGCCACTGTTGCCAGTGCAGCCACCAGGAGTCGGCGTGCTTGCTGGAGTTCTCCTGCCAGGTCTTGGGATCGACGGAGAGGTCCGGGCCGGTCATGAAGCGTGCCTTGGGGTTGCCCGGCGGGTTGAGGATGCTCTGGATGTGCCCGCTGTTGGAGAGGATGAACTCGCACTTGCCGCCGAGCAGGCGCGCCGAGCGGTAGCAGGCTTCCCAGGGGGTGATGTGGTCGTTGAGCCCGGCCAGGCAGTAGAAGTCGCAGGTGACCTGCTTGAGGTCGATGGGCGTGCCGCCCACCTCCAGCGCGCCGGGGCGGGCCAGCGGGTTGGTCTTGAACATCTCCACCAGTTCGCCGTGCAGCGCGGCCGGCAGGCGCGTGGTGTCGTTGTTCCAGAACAGGATGTCGAAGGCCGGCGGCTCGTTGCCCAGCAGGTAGTTGTTGACCCAGTAGTTCCAGATCAGGTCGTTGGGGCGCATCCAGGCGAACACCTTGGCCATGTCCTTGCCTTCCAGCACGCCGGACTGGTAGGAGCGGCGCTTGGCGGCCTCGAGGGTCTTCTCGTCGGCGAACAGGGCGACGGTGGTGTCCAGCTCGAAGTCGAGCACGCTGACCATCTGGGTGAAGGCGTGCACCTTCTCCTCGCCCAGGGCCGCGTAGTGGCCGAGCAGGGTGACGGTGGTGATGCCGCCGGAGCAGGCGCCGAGCATGTTCAGGTCCTTGCTGCCGGTGATGGCCAGGACCACGTCGATGGCTTCCTTGAGCGCCTCGATGTAGGTGGTCAGGCCCCATTCGCGCTGGGCCTTGGTGGGGTTGCGCCAGCTGACGATGAAGGTCTGCACCTGGTTGCGCAGGCAGAAGCGCGCCAGGCTCTTCTCCGGCGACAGGTCGAAGACGTAGAACTTGTTGATCTGCGGCGGCACCACCAGCAGCGGGCGCTCGTGCACGCTCTCGGTGATCGGGCGGTACTGGATCAGCTCCAGCACGTCGTTGCGGAACACCACCGCGCCTTCGGTGGTGGCCAGGTTCTTGCCGACCTCGAAGGCGTCCATGTTGACCTGGCTGGGCATGCCGCCGTTGTTCACCAGGTCCTTGGCCAGGTGGCTGAGGCCGTCGAGCAGGCTCTTGCCGCCGGTCTCGAAGAAGCGCTTGACCGCGGCCGGGTTGCTCAGGGTGTTGGTCGGCGCCATGGCTTCGGTCATGAGGTTGATGACGAACTGGCCGCGGTTGATGTCCTGGGGCGACAGGTCGCTGTTGCCGATCCACTGGTGCAGCTCCTTGCGCCAGGCCAGGTAGGTCTGCAGGTAGCGGCGGTACAGCGGGTTCTGGCTCCAGGCTGGGTCGTTGAAGCGGCGGTCGTCGTCGGCCGGGCGCAGGTCCGAGGTACCGAGCAGGACATTCTTCAGCTCCAGGCCGAAATGGCCGACGTGCTTGACGCTGTGGAAGGGCTGCCTGAGGGCCTGCAGCAGCACCATGCGGGCAGTGGACAACAAATCCTTGCCGCGAATGCCTATCACCGGGTTGAGGTTCAGGGTGTTTTCCGCGGCTTGCTGGGACAGATCGTTGTTCTTCTTTTCGGTCATCGGCGACGCTCCATTGTCCTGAGACGAATACTGGCGGGGCTGCACCTAGGTGACGGGCCAAGTACTGCTCGGGTTAGCGGAACGTGGAGCGGGCTCCACGCATGTCAACACTTGGCGGCATCGCTGGGGTCCTGGGCCCGCGTCTGCAACGGCGTTGCACTGACTTGGTTACCCGAGATTCCCCCGCCGCGCAAGCTGGTGCAGCGTGGTTCCCTGCGCCGGAGTATGTCGCGAAAGATTAGAAAACGCGCCCTAGAGCGCTCGCTCGTCCGCAGCCCGGACACAGGAAACACGCGGTTTCCAGTGTGCAGGGCGAATGTTGCAAATGACGTGCCCTGATCGGGGGCAGGAGGATGCTGGCGCGGCGGCGGCCGGTAAACCGGCGCAAAGGTGGGTTCAGAGCATCAGCTTGACCACCGACTCGTCGGGGTCGCGGGACTTGCCGGCGGCGGCCAGCTCGGCGAGGTACTCGGCCCACAGCTGGTCCTTGCGGGTGCACAGCTGGTAGAGGTAGTCCCAGCTGTACAGGCCGCTGTCGTGGCCGTCGTCGAAGGTCAGCTTGAGCGCATACTGCCCGGCCGGCTCCAGGCCGACCAGGGCGACGTTCAGCTTGCCGACCTGGAGGATCGGGTTGCCGTGGCCCTGCACCTCGGCCGAGGGCGAGTGCACGCGCAGGAATTCGGCGGAGAGGTCATAGGACTGCTCGCCGTATTTCAGGGTGAGCGTGCGCGAGGCCTTGTGCAGCTGGATGGCGGTGGGGATGTGCATGGGAAACTCCGGCTACAGGCTACAGGCTACAGGCTACAGGCTACAGGCTACAGGCTACAGGCTACAGGCTACAGGCTACAGGCTAAGAGCGTGGCGAGGCTCTTCGTAGGAGCGAGCTTGCTCGCGAACCGGGTTGGCACGGTGCCAGGTCTGGTTCGCGAGCAAGCTCGCTCCTACAGGGGGATCAGCCCGTCGCTATTGCCAGCAGCGACGGTGAGGCCACCGGCTCGTCGCTCTTGCTTGCAGCTTGTAGCCTGCAGCTTGCCGCCGCTCTTAGAGAATATACCGCGACAGGTCCTCGTCCTGCGCCAGTTCGCCCAGGTGGCCGTTGACGTAGGCGGCGTCGATCACGATCGGCTTGTCGCTGTGCTCGCTGGCCAGGTCGGCCGCGTCGAAGGAGACTTCCTCCAGCAGGCGTTCCAGCAGGGTGTGCAGGCGGCGGGCGCCGATGTTCTCGGTCTTCTCGTTGACCTGCCAGGCGATTTCCGCCAGGCGCTGGATGCCGTCGTCGGCGAAGGCGATGTCCAGGCCCTCGGTTTTCAGCAGCGCGGTGTACTGCTCGGTGAGCGAGGCGTGCGGCTCGCGCAGGATGCGCTTGAAGTCGTCCGGGGTCAGGGCCTTGAGCTCGACGCGGATCGGCAGGCGGCCCTGCAGCTCCGGCACCAGGTCGCTGGGCTTGGACAGGTGGAAGGCGCCCGAGGCGATGAACAGGATGTGGTCGGTCTTGACCATGCCCAGCTTGGTGTTGACGGTGCAGCCCTCGATCAGCGGCAGCAGGTCGCGCTGCACGCCCTCGCGGGAAACGTCGGCGCCGCCGACGTTGCCGCGCTTGGCGATCTTGTCGATCTCGTCGATGAAGACGATGCCGTTCTGCTCCACCGCCTCCAGGGCGCGGGCCTTGAGGTCTTCCTCGTTGACCAGGCGCTGGGCTTCCTCGTCGCGGATCAGCTTCATGGCCTCGGCGACCTTCAGCTTGCGCGTCTTGCGCTTGCCCTTGCCCATGTTGGAGAACAGGTTCTGCAACTGGTTGGTCATCTCCTCCATGCCGGGCGGCGCCATGATCTCCACGCCGGCCGGGACGTCGGCTACCTCGATGTCGATTTCCTTGTCGTCCAGCTGGCCCTCGCGCAGGCGCTTGCGGAACAGCTGGCGGGTGTTGGAGTCCTCGCGCGCCGGCTCGTCGCCGAAGCCCGCGGTGCGCGCCGGCGGCAGCAGGGCGTCGAGGATGCGTTCCTCGGCGGCGTCCTCGGCGCGGTACTTGACCTTCTGCACTTCCTGCTCGCGGAGCATCTTGATCGCGGCATCGGCCAGGTCGCGGATGATCGACTCGACGTCGCGGCCGACGTAGCCCACCTCGGTGAACTTGGTCGCTTCCACCTTGATGAAGGGGGCGTTGGCCAGCTTGGCCAGGCGCCGGGCGATCTCGGTCTTGCCGACGCCGGTGGGGCCGATCATCAGGATGTTCTTCGGCGTCACCTCGGCGCGCAGCTCGGCCGGCAGCTGCATGCGCCGCCAGCGGTTGCGCAGGGCGATGGCCACGGCGCGCTTGGCGTCGTCCTGGCCGATGATGTGGCGGTTGAGTTCGTGGACGATCTCGCGGGGAGTCATGGACATTTGTTCGGCTACTCCGGAGCGACAGGGCCTCAGACGGCGCTGTCGAGCTCCTCGATGGTGAGGTTCTGGTTGGTGAACACGCAGATGGAGCCGGCGATGTTCAGCGCGGTCTCGGCGATCTCGCGGGCGCCCATGCTCTCGTCGGTCTTCTGCAGCAGGGCCATGGCCGCGGCCTGGGCGAAGCCGCCGCCGGAGCCCATGGCGATCAGCCCGTGCTCGGGTTCGACCACGTCGCCGTTGCCGGTGATGATCAGCGAGGCGTCCTTGTTGGCCACCGCCAGCATGGCCTCCAGGCGGCTCAGGGAGCGGTCGGTGCGCCAGTCCTTGGCCAGCTCGACGGCGGCGCGGACCAGGTGGCCCTGGTGTTTTTCAAGCTGCTGCTCGAAGCGCTCGAAGAGGGTGAAGGCGTCGGCGGTGGCGCCGGCGAAACCGGCCAGCACCTGGCCGTGGTAGAGGCGGCGGACCTTCTTCGCGTTGCCTTTCATGACGGTGTTGCCAAGGGAAACCTGGCCGTCGCCGCCCATGACGACTTTGCCGTTGCGGCGGACAGAAACGATAGTGGTCAAGGGGGAGTTCTCCACACAGCGGGGCATTGGTGCCCGAATGCGGAGTCATATGGGGATGAAGGACGCGGCCTTCAAGGCGGGGTGACGGACGTACCTTTCCGGCTCTGCCCGGCGAGTGCCGCGCGAACCTGCCGGGAGGCGGGCCCGCGCGGGGCTTCAGCGGGTCTGGCGCTGCTGTAACAGCAGGTTGCTGAAACCGTTGGCCGACAGCTGCTTCTGCGCCGCCGAGACCTGGGCGCGGTCGCTGTAGGGGCCGACCATCACCCGGTACCAGGTCTCGTCGCGCACCGCACCGGATTCCACCCGCGCGCTCTGGCCGAGGAGGATCACCTGGGCGCGCACGCGGTCGGCGTCGGCCTGCTTGCGGAACGAGCCGGCCTGCAGGAAGAACTGGGTGGCGGCCACCGCCGGCGGGGCGATCGGCTTGCTCGCCGGGGCCGTCGCCGGGGGTGTGGCCTTGGCCTGGGTGGCGGGCGGCTGCGCCGGCGGCGTGGCCGGCTTGACCACCGCGGGCGGCGGCGGGACCTGGCCGTTGAGCGCGGCCTGGGCGCGGGCGGCGTCGATCTTCGCCGCTTCCTCCGGGGTGCTGACCACCGTCGGCGTCTGCGGCTTCTCCGGCACGGCCTCCGGCGGCACCACCACTTCCGAGCCCGGCAGCAGGGTGTAGAAGTCGTACTTGGGCTTCACCGCCACCGCCGAGGGCTGTTGCGCCGGGGTGGCCGGCTTGGCGCCCTGGGCGATGCCCGGCTTCTGCTGCTCGGGTTTTTCCCGGCGGACTTCGTTGCGGCCCGGTTCCAGCTTCATCAGGAACATGATGAAGCCGCCGATGGCCAGGCCTGCGACCAGCCAGACCCAGCCGGGGACCGAGGTCTTCTTGGCCGGGGCCTGGTAGCGGCTGGCGCCGCGCTTGGGAGCGGGTTTCTTCTTCGCCATGGAGGGTTACATGCGTTCCAGGGTTTCCAGGCCCAGCAACTCCAGGCCCTGCTTGAGGGTGCGGCCCGTCAGTGCGGCCAGTTTCAGGCGGCTTTCCTGCTGCTCCGGGGTCTGTGCGGCGAGGATCGGGCAGTGCTCGTAGAAGCTGGAGAACAGCCCGGCCAGTTCGTACAGGTAGGCGCAGAGGATGTGCGGCACGCCCTTGAGCGCCACATTGTTGAGCAGGTCGCCGAACTGCGCCAACTGCGCGGCCAGGGCCTGTTCCTGCGGGGCTTCCAGGACGATCTGGCCGCCGACTTCGTCGAAGCCCTTGCCCAGCTTGCGGAAGATGCTGGCCACGCGGGTGTAGGCGTAGAGCAGGTAGGGCGCGGTGTTGCCCTCGAAGCTGAGCATCTGCTCGAAGTTGAAGCTGTAGTCGCTGGTGCGGTGCTTCGACAGGTCGGCGTACTTCACCGCGCCGATGCCCACGGCATGGGCGATGTGGCGCAGCTCGTCGTCGCCCAGCTCGGGGTTCTTGGCCTTGACCAGGGCGTAGGCGCGCTGCTCGGCCTCGTCGAGCAGGTCGATCAGCTTCACGGTGCCGCCGTCGCGGGTCTTGAAGGGCTTGCCGTCGGCGCCGTTCATGGTGCCGAAGCCCATGTGCTCCAGGTCCATGCTGGCCGGGACGAAGGCGGCGCGGCGGGCCACCTCGAACACCTGCTGGAAGTGCAGGGCCTGGCGCTGGTCGACGAAGTAGAGCACGCGGTCGCAGTGCAGCACCTTGTGGCGGTAGCGCATGGCGGCCAGGTCGGTGGTGGCGTACAGGTAGCCGCCGCCGGCCTTCTGCACGATCACCGGCAGCGGGTTGCCCTCGGCGTTCCTGAACTCGTCGAGGAACACGCACAGGGCGCCGTCGTCCTCGGTCAGCAGGCCCTTGGCCTTGAGCGCGTCGACCACGTTGGCGAGGTCGTCGTTGTAGGCGCTCTCGCCCTTGACGTCGGCCATGGTCAGCTTCACGCCGAGCTGGTCGTAGACCTTCTGGCAGTGTGACAGGGAGATTTCGTTGAAGCGCGTCCACAGGCGCAGGCACTCGGCGTCGCCGGCCTGCAGCCTGACCACCAGCTCGCGGGCGCGGTCGGCGAACTCGGCGGACTCGTCGAAGCGCTTCTTGGCGGCGCGGTAGAAGACTTCCAGGTCATGCAGCTCGGCCTGGGCGTCCACCGGCTGCTCTTCCAGGTAGGCCAGCAGCATGCCGAACTGGGTGCCCCAGTCGCCCACGTGGTTCTGGCGGATCACGGTGTCGCCGAGGAACTCCAGCACGCGGGCCACGGCGTCGCCGATGATGGTCGAGCGCAGGTGGCCGACGTGCATCTCCTTGGCCAGGTTCGGCGAGGACAGGTCGACGGCCACGCGCTGCGCCGGGCCGGCCTTGCGCACGCCCAGGTGGTCGTCGCGCAGGGCGGCGTCGAGGCTGGCGGCCAGCCAGGCCTGGTCCTGGAAGAAGTTGAGGAAGCCGGGGCCGGCGATGTCCACCCTGGCCACCTGCGGGTTGGCCGGCAGCGCGGCGACCAGCTTGGCGGCCAGGTCGCGCGGCTTCATGCCGGCGGGCTTGGCCAGCATCATGGCGATGTTGCTGGCGTAGTCGCCGTGGCTGCGGTCCTTGGTGGTCTCGACCTGGATGTCCGGGGTCAGCCCGGCCGGCAGGGTACCGTCCTCGACGAGGCTGGCGAGGGCGTGCTGGATCAGCTGGCGGATGGTGTCTTTCATGGCTTTTCTCCGTGCTCGCGCGCAACTCGGGGCGGCGACCGCATATCTGGCTCAGAACCGCGCATTATCGGCGCCCGGGGGGCGCAGCGGCAAGCTGCAAGCTTAAAGCTACAAGCAAAAGCCCGTGCGAACCTTGATTTGCCCCAGGCAGGTCGCTGCTTTTGCTTTTTGCAGCTTGTCGCTTGCAGCTTGCAGCTTGCAGCCGCTTTTAAAATAAATCGATCGGGTCGACGTCCAGCGACCAGCGCACCTGGCGCCCGCCGGGCATGGTCTCGAGGATCGGCAGCCAGCACGACAGCAGGCGGTGCAGCGGCACGCGGGCGCTGCTCATCAGCAGCAGCTGGGCGCGGAAGCGGCCGGCTCGGCGTTCCATGGGCGCCGGCACCGGGCCGAGCAGCTCGACCTCGCTGCCCAGCTGCGCCTGCAGGCGCTCGGCCTCGGCGCAGGCCTCTTCGAGGAAGCCTTCGGCCTGGCCCGGCTTGTGCGCCTCGGCGCGCAGCAGGGCCAGGTGGCAGAAGGGCGGCAGGCCGGCGGCGCGGCGTTCGGCGAGGGCCTGGTCGGCGAAGGCGAAGTAGCCCTGCTCGGTGAGCTGCACCAGCAGCGGGTGGTCGGCCAGGTGCGTCTGGATCAGCACCCGCCCGGGCTCCTCGGCGCGCCCGGCGCGGCCGGCGACCTGGACGATCTGCTGGGCCATGCGCTCGCTGGCGCGGAAGTCGGCGGAGAACAGCCCGCCGTCGGCGTCGAGGATGGCCACCAGGGTCACCCGCGGGAAGTGGTGGCCCTTGGCGAGCATCTGGGTGCCCACCAGGATGCACGGCTCGCCCTTGTTGATGGTGGCGAACAGGTCGCGCATGGCGTGCTTGCGCGAGGTGCTGTCGCGGTCGATGCGCAGCACCGGGTAGTCGGGGAAGAGGATGCGCAGGCGCTCCTCTGCGCGCTCGGTGCCGGCGCCGACCGGGCGCAGGTCCAGCTGGTTGCACTTGGGGCACTGGCGCGGCGGGCGCTCGCGGTGGTCGCAGTGGTGGCAGCGCAGCTCGCCGGAGCCCTGGTGCAGCGTCATGCGCGCGTCGCAGCGCGGGCACTGGCTGATCCAGCCGCAGTCGTGGCACAGCAGGGTGGGGGCGAAGCCGCGGCGGTTCAGGTACACCAGCACCTGCTGGCCGGCGCCGAGGGTCTCGCCGATGGCCCGTTGCAGCGGCATCGACAGCCCGGCGTCCAGCGGCAGGCTCTTCACGTCCAGGCGCTGGAACTTCGGCGCCTGGGCGCCGCCGGCGCGCTGCGTCAGGCGCAACAGGCCGTAGCGGCCGCTGGCGGCGTTGTGCAGGCTTTCCAGCGAGGGCGTGGCCGAGCCGAGCAGGATCGGCACCTTCTCCAGGCGCGCGCGCACCAGGGCCAGGTCGCGGGCGTGGTAGCGCAGGCCTTCCTGCTGTTTATAGGAGGCGTCGTGCTCCTCGTCGATGATGATCAGCCCCGGGTTCTTCAGCGGGGTGAACAGCGCCGAGCGGGTACCGATGACGATGTCCGCCTGGCCGTCGCGGGCCGCCAGCCAGGCGTCCAGGCGCTCGCGGTCGGTCAGCGCCGAGTGCAGCAGGGCGATGCGCGCGTTGAAGCGGCGCTCGAAGCGGCTGAGGGTCTGCGGGCCCAGGTTGATCTCCGGGATCAGCACCAGGGCCTGCTTGCCGGCCTCCAGCACCTGGTGGATCAGCTGCAGGTAGACCTCGGTCTTGCCACTGCCGGTGACGCCGGCCAGCAGGTAGCTGTGGAAGGCGCCGAAGCCGGCGCGCACCGCTTCGCAGGCGGCGCGCTGCTCGGCGTTGAGCGGCAGCTCGGCCTGGGCCAGCCAGCCGCCGTGGTGCTCCGCCGGCACGTGGCGGCGGCTCTCCTGGGTGGCCAGGCCCTTTTCCACCAGCAGGTCGAGGCTGTCCTTGTTGATGTCCAGCTGGCCGAGCAGTTCGTGGAGCACGCCGTGGGGGTGCTGCTGCAGCGTCTGCAGGGCCTGGCGCTGGCGTGGCGCGCGGGCCAGGCGCGGGTCGTCGAGGCGCGCGCCGGGGGCGGCGAGCCAGAAGCGCTGCACCCGCGCCTCGGCCGGCTCGCCCTGGCGCAGCAGGTTGGGCAGCGCCCAGGACAGGGTGTCGCCCAGGCTGTGCTGGTAGTACTGCGCGGTCCAGCGGCACAGTTCCAGCAGGTGCGCCGGCATGGGCGGCTCGCGGTCGAGCACGGCCAGCGCCGGGCGCAGCTTGTCCTCGGGCACTTCCGAGGTGTCCGCCAGTTCCACCAGCACGCCGACGATCTCGCGGCGGCCGAAGGGCACGCGCAGGCGCACGCCGGGCTGCAGGCGCCGGGGGTCCACCCCGCGCGGCGGCAGGTAGTCGAACAGGCGGCGCAGCGGCGAGGGCAGGGCGAGGCGCAGGATGCTGGGTGATGGCACGCTGTGGGCTTCCCGGGGCGTCGTGAGGCGGCGATCTTAGCACGGGGCGCGGCGACGGTCGGTCGGCGGCCCGACTTGCGCTGGCGAAAGTCTCTGGTATGATCCACGCCCTTAATTTGCGTGCGGTGCCCGGTAAAAGATCCCGCCCGCGGTCCTCGAAGGCCGTGGCTCGGCTTCTGCCAGAGACTGGGTGGCGGCACACCAACCAGAGGAAGACATCATGAAACCGGAAATCCATCCCGCGTACGAAGAAATCGAAGCCACCTGCAGCTGCGGCAACGTGATCAAGACCCGTTCGACCCTGTGCAAAGGCATCCACCTGGACGTCTGCTCCGAGTGCCACCCGTTCTACACCGGCAAGCAGAAGGTCGTGGACACCGGCGGCCGTATCGATCGCTTCAACCAGCGCTTCGCCATGTTCGGTGGCAAGAAGTAAGAGCGATTTCCGGAAAAGCCCCGATGGCCTTTCCCGATCTGCTGAAAAAGGCGCCCCTGCGGGGCGCCTTTTTTGTGCTCGCGGTTTGCCTGGGCGCGCAGGCACAGGCGGCCACCTGCCCGGCGCCCGGTAGTGCCTCCATGGTCCGCGTGCAGCGGGTGGTGGATGGCGACACCCTGAGGCTGGCAGATGGCCGCAACGTGCGCCTGATCGGCGTCAACGCCCCGGAGCTGGCCCACCGCGGGCGCAGCGCCGAGCCCTTCGCCAAGGCCGCGCGGCAGCGCCTGCAGGCCCTGGTGGCGGCCAACGACGGCGAATTAGGGTTGCAGCTCGGACGCCAGGCCAAGGACCATTACGGTCGCACCCTGGCGCACCTCTACGACCGCCAGGGCGACAACATAGAGGCGCAACTGCTGGCCGAGGGCCTGGGCTACCTGGTGGCGGTGGCGCCCAACACCGAGCTGACCGCCTGCCAGCAGGCCGCCGAGCGCCAGGCCCGCAAGGCCGGCCGCGGGCTGTGGAAGCGCCCGCCGGTGCAGGAGGCCCAGGCCCTGCGGCAGAGCGGCTTCGCCATCGTCCGCGGGCGCGTCGCCCAGGTGCAGCGCAACCGCGGCGGGCTGTGGCTGGAGATGGACGGTTCGCTGGTACTGCGGATTGAGCCTAAGCTGTTGAAAGCGTTCGATAAGCGCACGCTGGAGGCGCTGCCCGGCCGCACCCTGGAGGCGCGCGGCTGGGTGATTGACCGCGCCGCACGGGGCGCAGTAAAACCGGGGCAGGCACGCTGGATGCTGCCCATCACCGACCCGGCCATGCTGGAGCTGCTGCCATGACCCCGACAAGGATGCTGTTGCTGACCTGCCTGTTCACGCTGAGCGGCGTGCTGGGCGGCTGCGCGGTCAACCCCGCCACCGGCGAGACCGACTTCGTCACCATGAGCGAGCAGGACGAGCTGGCCCTCGGCCGCCAGGCCAGCCAGGAGGCGGCCAGACAGTACCCGCGCTACGCCGACGAGAAGCTCCAGGCCTACGTGCAGCAGGTGGGCGAGCGCGTCGCCCGGGTCGGCGACCGGCCCACCCTGCAGTACCGTTTCACCGTGGTCGACAGCCCCGACATCAACGCCTTCGCCCTGCCCGGCGGATACATCTACATCCACCGCGGGCTGATGGCCTACCTGAATTCCGAAGCCGAGCTGGCCGCGGTGCTGGGCCACGAGATCGGCCACGTCACCGCCCGCCACAGCGTGCGCCAGCAGAGCCAGGCCAGCGCCTGGAACGTGCTCGGCGCGGCGGTGGCCATCGGCACCGGGGTCAGCGCCGCCGGCGACCTCACCAATGTCCTCGGCACCGCCGTGGTGCGCGGCTACGGCCGCGACATGGAACTGCAGGCCGACGGCCTGGGCGCCAAGTACCTGGCCCGTGCCGGCTACGACCCCAAGGCGATGATCCAGGTGGTGCGGGTGCTGAAGAACCAGGAGGACTACGCCCGCCAGGTCGCCCGGGCCAGGGGCGAGGCGGTGCAGCCGGTGGGCTACCACGGCCTGTTCGACACCCACCCGGACAACGACCGGCGCCTGCAGGAGGTGCTGGGCCCGGCCCAGGCCCTGGCCGGCGGCCAGCAGGAGGTCGGCCGCGACCGCTACCTGAAGGCCATCGACGGCATGCCCTTCGGCGATTCCGCCGAGTCCGGCATCCGCCGCGGGCAACGCTTCTACCACGGCGAACTGGGCTTCACCCTCAGCTATCCCACCGGCTGGGGCATGCTCAACCAGCCCACCGCGCTGATCGGCTACCCCGAGGACCAGCAGGCCTACATCGGCATGAAGCTGGTGCCGCGCGACGGCCAGCTGAGCCCGCTGGACTACCTGCGCAAGGGCGCCGGCGGCCGCCTGGCCGACGAGCAGGAACTGAGCCAGGCCGGCCTGAAGGGCGCCACCGCGGTGATCCCCGGTTCGCCCGCGCGGCGCGTGGCGGTGATCTACAAGGACCAGGGCGCCTACCTGTTCGTGGGTGTGGTCAAAGGCCGCGCCTCGCTGGAAAGCCGCGACGCCGAGTTCCTCTCGGTGATCCGCAGTTTCCGCCCGCTGCGCGCCGACGAACGGAAGCTGGCCGAGCCGCGGCGCCTGCAGCTGGTCCAGGCGAAGGCCGGGCAAAGCCTGGAACAGCTGGCAAAGGGCGGAAACGAGCCGGAATCTGACGCGATTTCTCGTATACGATTGCTCAACGATTTGTATCCAACTGGTCAGCCAAAACCCGGGGAATGGTTGAAAATCGTGCGTTAGCAGCATTGACACCACAGCCCTGAAGCTATCTTGGCAGGCGCTTTCTTCCCGCGTATGCTCGGTCGCCCGTCTGTCCAACAAAGCAATAAAGCGGAAGTGCCAAAAATGTCTGATCTCAAGACCGCTGCCCTCGAATATCACGCGCAACCCCGCCCTGGGAAACTCAGCGTCGAGCTGACCAAGCCGACCGTCACCGCCCGCGACCTGTCGCTGGCCTACAGCCCGGGCGTGGCCGAGCCGGTCCGCGAGATCGCCCGTGACGCCGAACTGGCCTACAGGTACACCGGCAAGGGCAACCTGGTCGCGGTGATCTCCGACGGCACCGCCATCCTCGGCCTGGGCAACCTCGGCCCGCTGGCCTCCAAGCCGGTCATGGAAGGCAAGGGCGTGCTGTTCAAGCGCTTCGCCGGCATCGACGTGTTCGACATCGAGGTCGACGCCGAGAGTCCGCAGGCCTTCATCGACACCGTCAAGCGCATCTCCATCACCTTCGGCGGCATCAACCTGGAAGACATCAAGGCGCCGGAGTGCTTCGAGATCGAGCGCGCGCTGATCGAGCAGTGCGACATCCCGGTGTTCCACGATGACCAGCACGGCACCGCCATCGTCACCGCCGCCGGCATGCTCAACGCCCTGGAAATCGCCGGCAAGAACCTGGAAAGCGCGAAGATCGTCTGCCTGGGCGCCGGCGCCGCCGCCATCTCCTGCATGAAGCTGCTGGTGAGCATGGGCGCCAAGGTCGAGAACATCTACATGATCGACCGCCAGGGCGTGATCCACGCCGGCCGCAGCGACCTGAACCAGTACAAGGCGGTGTTCGCCACCGAGACCGACAAGCGCACCCTGGACGACGCCCTCGACGGCGCCGACGTGTTCGTCGGCCTGTCCGGCGCCAACCTGCTGAGCGCCGAAGGCCTCAAGCGCATGGCGCCGAACCCGATCGTCTTCGCCTGCTCCAACCCGGACCCGGAGATCAAGCCGGAGCTGGCCCACGCAACCCGCAACGACGTGATCATGGCCACCGGCCGTTCGGACTACCCGAACCAGGTGAACAACGTGCTGGGCTTCCCCTTCATCTTCCGCGGTGCCCTGGATGTGCGCGCCACCCGCATCAACGAAGAAATGAAGATCGCCGCCGCCCTGGCCCTGCGCGACCTGGCCAAGGAGCCGGTGCCCAAGGACGTGTGCGAGGCCTACGGCGTGTCCTCCCTGGAATTCGGCCGTGAGTACATCATCCCGAAACCCATGGACAAGCGCCTGATCACCGTGGTCTCCGATGCCGTGGCCAAGGCCGCCATCGAGAGCGGCGTGGCCACCCTGCCGTACCCGAAGCACTATCCGCTGCAGTCGGTGGAAGACGTGTTCAAGGGCTGACCGGGCCGCTCCCTTCGGCCTGAGGCCGAAGGCAAAAGCGCCGTTTCTTCCGTGAGGGGGAAACGGCGTTTTCGTTTCTGGGCTCTTGTAGGTGCGAGCTTGCTCGCGAAGGGTGCAGGCCGGCAGCCATGTAGTCGGGCTGACCTCCGCTCCCTCTCCCTAACCCTCTCCCTGAAGGGAGAGGGTTAGGGAGAGGGAGCGGAGCCAAGCCAAGGCAGCGGAATCACCGGGGGGCCCCTTCGCGAGCAAGCTCGCTCCTACGAGAAGCCGGCTAGGAGTTCTCCAGCAAAACACCCTGCAACAGCCTGCCACGGGCACCGCGGGCCAGGGGACTATGCTGTAGGAAGGCGCCGTCACTTCATTCGCCGCGGCGCCGCTTCGGCCCTGGCCGGGGAGGCGTGCCATGTCCACGCTGATTCGCCGCTGCGCTTTCTGCCTGCTGCTGTTTGCGGCCGGGGCGCTGGCGGCCCCGCCGGCGGTGGTGCTGACGGTGGACGGGGCCATCGGCCCGGCGACTTCCGACTACCTGGTGCGCGGCCTGCAGCGTGCCGCGGACGAGGGGGCGCCGCTGGTGGTGCTGCGGCTGGACACCCCCGGCGGGCTGGATAGCGCCATGCGCGACATCGTCAAGGCGATCCTCACCAGCCCCATTCCCGTGGTCGGCTACGTCGCCCCCGGCGGCGCGCGGGCGGCCAGCGCCGGCACCTACATCCTCTACGCCTGCCACCTGGCTGCCATGGCCCCGGGCACCAACCTGGGCGCCGCCACCCCGGTGCAGATCGGCGCGCCCGGCGCCCCGGAAAAGCCCCAGGGCAAGGACGGCAAGCCAGCCGTCAGCGAGGAAGACACCCTCAAGCGCAAGCAGGTCAACGATGCGGCGGCCTACATCCGCGGCCTGGCGCAGTTGCGCGGGCGCAACGCCGAATGGGCCGAGCGCGCGGTGCGCGAGGCGGTCAGCCTGTCCGCCGAGGAAGCTGTGAAGCAGAAGGTGGTCGAGCTCCAGGCCGGCGACCTCGACCAGTTGCTGCGCGCCATCGACGGGCGCAAGGTGCAGGTGGCGGGGCAGGCGGTGACCCTCCACAGCGCCGGCCTCGCCTGGGTCGAACACCAGGCCGACTGGCGCACCCGCCTGCTGGCGGTGATCACCGACCCCAGCGTGGCGCTGCTGTTGCTGATGATCGGCGTGTACGGGCTGATCTTCGAATTCGCCAACCCGGGCCTTGCGCTGCCCGGCGTGCTCGGCGGCATCTGCCTGTTGCTCGGGCTCTATGCCATGCAACTGCTGCCGGTGAACTACGCGGGGGTGGCGCTGATCGTCCTCGGCCTGGCCTTCATGGCCGCCGAGGCCTTCGTACCCAGCTATGGCAGCCTGGGCATCGGCGGCATCGCCGCGTTCGTGATCGGCGGGCTGATCCTGCTGGACACCGAGGCGCCGGGCTTCGGCATTCCCCTGGGGCTGATCCTCGGCGTGGCCACGGTGAGCGCGCTGTTCATCGCCGGGGTGCTGGGCGTGGCGCTGAAGAGCCGGCGGCGCCAGGTGGTGAGCGGCGCGGCGGGCCTGGTGGGCAGCCTGGCGACCGTGGATGCGGTGGCCGACGAGGATGCCCACGCCGGCTGGGTACAACTGCAGGGCGAACAGTGGCAGGTCCGCTGCGCCCGGACCCTGCGCGCCGGCCAGCGGGTGAAGGTGCTGGCGCGCGACGGCCTGCGCCTGGAGGTGGCGGCCGACGACGAATCGGGAGGTGACTGATGGGTATTCCCTTCGGACTGCTGGTGACACTGGTCCTGCTGCTGATGCTGGTGGCCAGCGCCCTGCGCATCCTGCGCGAATACGAGCGCGGGGTGGTGTTCCAGCTCGGCCGCTTCTGGAAGGTCAAGGGCCCCGGCCTGGTGCTGGTGATCCCGGTGGTGCAGCAGATGGTCCGCGTCGACCTGCGCACCGTGGTGCTCGACGTGCCGCCGCAGGACGTGATCTCCCGCGACAACGTCTCGGTGAAGGTCAACGCGGTGGTGTACTTCCGCGTGCTCGACCCGCAGAAGGCCATCATCCAGGTGGAGAACTTCCTCGCCGCCACCAGCCAGCTGGCCCAGACCACGCTGCGCGCGGTGCTCGGCAAGCACGAGCTGGACGAGATGCTGGCCGAGCGCGAGCGCCTGAACGTCGACATCCAGAAGGTGCTGGATGCGCAGACCGATGCCTGGGGCATCAAGGTGGCCAACGTCGAGATCAAGCACGTCGACCTCAACGAGTCCATGGTTCGCGCCATCGCCCGCCAGGCCGAGGCCGAGCGCGAGCGGCGGGCCAAGGTGATCCACGCCGAGGGCGAGCTGCAGGCCTCGGAGAAGCTGATGCAGGCTGCCGAGATGCTGGCCCGCCAGCCCGGCGCCATGCAGCTGCGCTACATGCAGACGCTGGGCAGCATCGCCGGCGACAAGAACTCCACCATCGTCTTCCCGATGCCCATCGACCTGCTCAAGGGGCTGCTCGAAACAAACGGACAGACTAAGAATTGACTGAAGGCATGTCGGATAGGGCTGAGGCGTCTACCCTCTAGGTTTTCTGAAAATTCGTTACCGTCCCCTTACGGACGGGTTACGGGGGGAAACCATGAGCTACCCTACCCTCGCGGCCCTGACCCTGCTGTCATCCGCCCTCGTCGCCGGTTGCGCCGGCGCTCCCCAGATGAGCTGGTCGCGCGTCGGCGACTCCGCCCAGCGCGCCGTGCTCGACCCCGGCACCTGGGCGCCGGTGGCCGGCGCCGCGGTAATCGCCGCCGGCAACTGGGACCACAAGTGGCAGAAGTCCGCGGCCAACCACGAATGGCTGTTCGGCGGTGACGCCAACTCCGCCGCCGACCACATGCTCAACGCCAGCACCGCGCTGAGCGTGGTCACCGGCCTGGTGGCCGCGCCCAGGGGCAGCGAGGGGGAGGAGAAGTGGAGCTGGCGCGGGCGCAACCTGGCGCTGCTGGCCACCGACCGCTACGCCGTGACCGGCCTGGTGGAGGAGTGGAAGGAGGTGTCCGGGCGCGACCGCCCCGACGGCATCCCCGACGACTCCTTCCCCTCCAAGCACACGGCCGTGACCGCCGTGCACAACAGCTTCACCCGGCGCAACCTGGACTACATCGACATGGACCCGACCCTGCGCTTCACCGCCAAGGCCGGGCTCTACACGGTGGACGGGCTGACCGCCCTGGCCCGGGTGGAAGGCTCCAAGCACTACCCGACCGATACTTTGGTGGGCATGGCGGTGGGCAATCTCGCGGCCAACTTCACCTACAATCTGTTCCTTGAGGGGTCGCCAGGTAGTGCCTATTCCTTCGGTGTCCTGCCTGAAGCGGGTGGGGGAATGAGCCTGCGCGCGGCTATGCTGTTCTGAGTCCGCCCGCTCGCCAGCAGCGGGGCGCGGGCCTCGCAAGGAGAGCCATGCTGCTGCGTGCCCTGCTGATCGCCCTGCTCCTGCCGCTCTGCGCCCAGGCCGAGGAGCCGCTGAACCTGGTCGCCGACCGCTGGCCGCCCTACGCCGACGCGCAGATGCCCGGCCGCGGCCTGGCGGTGCATTTCGTCAGCACCGCGCTGACCCGCGCCGGCTACGCCATCCACTACGCCGAGGTGCCCTGGCCGCGCGCCCTGCACGGGGTGCGCAACGGCGAGTACGACGTGCTGGTGGACGCCTGGTACAGCGCCGAGCGCGAAGCCATCGGGCAGTATTCCGAGCCCTACCTGGTGAACCGCCTGCGTTTTCTCAAGCGCAAGGGCTCGCCCATCGTCTTCGACCGCCTGGCCGACCTCTATCCCTTCCGCATCGCCGTGGTCCGCGGCTACAGCTACACCCCCGAGTTCAACGAGGACCGCCGGCTGCACAAGGTGCCGGTGCTGTCCTTCCCCAACGCCGCGATGATGGTGGTGGCCGGGCGCGTCGAGCTGACCCTGGAGGACGAGTGGACCGCCCGCTACATCCTCGAGCACGACCTCAGGGCCGAGCGCGACAAGCTGGAGTTCCTGCCCCAGCCGCTGGCGGAGAACCCGCTGCACGTCCTGGTCAGCCGCGCCAACCCGCGCCATGCGCAGATAGTCGAGGACTTCAATCGCGAACTGCGGCTGATGCGCGAGGACGGCAGCTACGATGCCTTCATGAGCCTGCGCGGGCCCTGAGCCGGGCTCAGGCGGCCGCTTCCTGCTCGGCGCCGATTTCCTTCTTCAGCAGGTGCGCGGCCAGGCTGCGCAGCGGCGCCAGCTCGCGGCAGATCAGCGCCAGCTGGGTCTGCACCAGGCGCTGTGGGTCCTCCAGCTCTTCGGGCACCTGTTCCAGGCGCTTGGCCAGGTCTTCCTCGGCGTCGCTGTGGATGGCCACCGGGCGGCGCTGGGCGAGGCTGGCGGCGATGTCGTCGAGGCTGGCGGTGAGCTGCGCGGCCGCCTCGTCGATCAGCGCGTTGGCCGGCGACTCCGGCAGGCGGTCGCGGTGCGCGCCCAGGGCCGAGAGGTAGCTGAGCAGGGTGTGCGAGAGCACCAGGAAGCGGAAGCCCAGCTCGGCGTCCTTGCGGAAGTGGCCCGGCTCCAGAAGCATGTTCGACAGCGTGGTGGAGAGGGTGGCGTCGGCGTTGTGGGCGTTGCGCCGGGCGGTGCGGTAGGCCAGGTCGTCGCGCTTGCCGCTGGCGTACTGCTGCATGACCTCGCGCAGGTAGCGGGCGTTGCAGGCCAGGGTGCCGCCGACCAGGCTGTGCAGGCGCCGGCCCTGCCAGTCGGGGAGGATGAGGAACACCGCCAGGCCGGCGATGAAGGCCCCCAGCAGGGTGTCGAACAGGCGCGGCAGGATCAGCCCGTAGCCGTTGCCCACCTGGTTGAAGCACAGCAGCACCAGCAGGGTGATGGCCGCGGTGGCCAGGGTGTAGCGGGTGCTGCGGGTGGCGAAGAAGGCCACCCCGGCGACCACCGCCAGCAGCGACTGCACCAGCGGGCTGGGGAACAGGTCGATCAGCGCCCAGCCGGCCACCAGGCCGACCAGGGTGCCGAGGATCCGCTGCACCAGGCGGATGCGCGTGGCGCCGTAGTTGGGCTGGCAGACGAACACCGTGGTCAGCAGGATCCAGTAGCCCTGGGTCGGGTGGATCAGGTGCAGCACCCCATAGCCGGCGGTCAGCGTCAGGCCCAGGCGCAGGGCGTGGCGGAACAGCAGCGAGGTGGGCGTGAGCTGCTGGCGGATGCGTTCGAAGGCGTCGCGCAGCGAGCGCGGCGAGCGGTCCAGCAGGGCGCTGTCCTGTTCCTCGGCGAGGGCGTCGGGGTTGCTCGCGCCGCTGAGCTTCTGGTCCAGGCTGGCGAGGTTGGCGGCCAGGGCGCCGAGCGAGCGCAGCAGCGAGCGCCAGGCCGGGTTGCCCTGCTGGCGCAGGTATTCCAGCGAGGCCTGCAGGTCGGCCAGGGCCTGCTCGCTGTCGTCGTAGTCGAAGCGCTGGCGCAGGCGAATGGCCCGCGACAGCGCCTGGCAGGCCTTGCCCTGCTGGTTGAGCAGGCGCTGGCAGCGGAACAGCACGTCGCTGTGGAAGAAGGCCTCGGCCAGGCGGTTGTAGGGGTAGTGCGAGGAGCTGGCGCGCTCGTGGACGTCCTGGGCGATGAAGTAGAGCTTCAGGTAGCGGCTCAGCTTGGGCCCCGGGCGGCCGTGGCTGAGGCGGCTGAGGATGGTCTCCTTGGCCTGGTTGAGGGTCACCACCAGGCGGCCGTTCTGCCGCGCCAGGGCCAGGCGCCGGCCCTCGACGTCGAGCTGGCGCAGCGGCTCGAACAGCGTCGACTTGATCTTCAGGTACTCGCCCAGCTCGAAGTAGGCACGGGCCAGCACCTGCTGCACCGGCTGGTTGGCGAAGAGCGCGTTCCACAGCACCGAGAGCGCGCCGTACCAGGCCGCGCCGGCCACCAGCAGCAGCGGCTCCTGCCACAGGTCGCCGGGGGCGCCGCCGCGCTGGTCGACGCCGATCATGGTGTAGATGGACAGGATCAGCGTGGCCGAGGCGATGGCCGCATAGCGCTCGCCCAGCGCGCCCAGCAGCGTCATGCCGAAGGCCGACAGGGCCAGGCCGGCGACGAACAGCCAGGGGTAGGGGAACAGCAGCTCCACCGCCAGCGCGGCGATGAGGAAGCACACCAGGGTCACCAGTAGCGCCTGCAGGCGGCCCAGCCAGTGGTCGTCGGTCTCGGCCAGGGCGCTGGCTATGATGCCCAGGAACAGCGGGATCACCAGCTCGGTGCGGCCCAGCAGCAGGCAGGCGGCCATGGCGCCGGCCAGGGCGATGGTCACCCGCAGGCTGTAGGCGAACTTGTCCAGCGCCCACAGGCGCCGCAGGGACTCGAACAACGGGGAGGAAAGCATGCGCGTCGGGGACTTCCGAGTGTCTCTGCGCTGAGACTAGCGGATCGCCTGGCGCGCGGCTATCGGTCGGGCACAGGGCGGGTAACCGTTCGCGGTTATCCGCCGCAAAGGTGACCAGGTCACGCGCCAGGGCCAGGGGGGCGGCCCTGGTTTCGGCGGATAACGCCGGAGGCGTTATGCGCCCTACGTTCCTGCGTGTCTTCGAACGTGCAGGCGCGGATTCCGCCCCACCTCTGTAGGAGCGGGCCCTGCGCGCGATTCGCGGGCAGGGCCCGCTCCTACAAGGAATACGTCGTTACCGGCTGACTGCAGGATATCCGTTATGCACCGTTGTGACCGGGAAGCTCCATTCGCGAGCAAGCTCGCTCCTCCGAAGAGCCCCTCGGCTCAGAGAATCCGCACCTTGAACGCGCGGCCCTTGATCCTGCCTTCCTGCAGGCGCTTGAGCGCCGCCTTGGCCTGGTCGCGCTGCACCGCCACGTAGGCCTGGAAGTCGAAGATGGCGATCTTGCCCACCGCGCTGCCGGGCAGGCCGGCCTCGCCGGTGAGGGCGCCGAGGATGTCGCCGGGGCGCAGCTTGTCCTTGCGTCCGCCGGCGATGTTCAGGGTGGTCATCGGCGGCAGCAGGGGCGCGGGGTTGGCGCGCAGGAAGTCGATGCGCTCCCAGTTCAGCGGGGCGCCCTGCAGGTCTTCGATGGCCTGGGCGCGGGAGGCCTCGGCCGGGGCCACCAGGGACAGCGCCAGGCCCTTCTCGCCGGCGCGGCCGCTGCGGCCGATGCGGTGCACGTGGACCTGGGCGTCACGGCTCAGCTCGACGTTGATCACCGCCTCCAGGCCCTCGATGTCCAGGCCGCGGGCGGCCACGTCGGTGGCCACCAGCACGCTGCAGCTGCGGTTGGCGAACATTGCCAGCACCTGGTCGCGCTCGCGCTGTTCCAGGTCGCCGTGCAGGGCCAGGGCAGAAATCTTCTGCGCATCCAGCGCCTGCGCCAGCTCCACGCACTGCTGGCGGGTGTGGCAGAAGGCCACGGCGGATTGCGGACGGAAGTGCTGCAGCAGGCGCACCACGGCGTCCATGCGCTGGCGTGGGTCGATTTCGTAGAAGTGCTGTTCGATCTGGCTGTCGTCGTGCAGCGCCTCCACTTCCACGCGCTCGGGCTGGCGCAGGAACTTCGCCGCCAGCTGCTCGATGCCGGCCGGGTAGGTGGCCGAGAACAGCAGGCTCTGCCGGCGCGCCGGGAGCTGGCCGATGATGTCGGCGATGCTGTCGTAGAAGCCCATGTCGAGCATGCGGTCGGCCTCGTCCAGCACCAGGGTGTTCAGCCCGTCGAGCACCAGGGTGCCGCGGCGCAGGTGCTCCTGCACCCGCCCCGGGGTGCCGACCACCACGTGGGCGCCGTGCTCCAGGGAGCCGATCTGCGGGCCGAAGGGCACGCCGCCGCAGAGGGTGAGCACCTTGACGTTGTCGGCGGCGCGGGCCAGGCGGCGGATTTCCTTGGCCACCTGGTCGGCCAGCTCGCGGGTCGGGCACAGCACCAGCGCCTGGCAGCCGAAGTAGCGCGGGTTCAGCGGGCTGAGCAGGCCGATGCCGAAGGCCGCGGTCTTGCCGCTGCCGGTCTTGGCCTGGGCGATCAGGTCGCGGCCCTTGAGGATGACCGGCAGGCTGGCGGCCTGGATCGGCGTCATCTCGGCGTAGCCGAGGGCCTCGAGGTTGGCGAGCAGGTCGGCGGAGAGGGGCAGGCTGGAGAAGGCGGTGGAGGTCACGAAGGAAAAACCCGACAGGCGTGTGGGCGCGCAGTGTAGCAGGCGAGGCGCCGCGGGGCCCTGTAGAAACTGCCAGAACCCGCGAAATCACTGGCTTGGGTCACCACTCGCCTGAAACGGACGGGCGGTTGGATAGTGGATTTTTATACAGATTCGCTTTCCGCAGATTTTTGTCGTAGAGTGCCTCCACTGTGTTTGCATGGGTCGCCGTCGATCGTGACCTGATGCGGTCGGTTATTCCACCCCGTCCTGCTCGACTCCTTGTAACTCCTTGCAACTCAGTTCCTGCCACTCTTTTGTGGCTATTTCTACATCTACGTTCCAAGGAGAACACCATGTCGAATCGTCAGAACGGCACCGTCAAATGGTTCAACGAGACCAAAGGCTACGGCTTCATCACCCCTGAGAGCGGCCCGGACGTCTTCGTTCACTTCCGCGCCATCGAAGGCCACGGCTTCAAGACCCTGGCCGAAGGCCAGAAGGTCAGCTTCGAAGTCGTGCAAGGCCAGAAAGGCATGCAGGCCGAGCGCGTTCAGGTAATCAACTAAGATTCCCTGGCGTCGCCGAAAACCCCGGATGGAAACATCCGGGGTTTTTTGTTGCCTGATTGGCATAACCGATCTGTACTGCCATTGCCCCACGATTCCGGAGCCCGATCCATGAAGCTGCGCCTCGCCGGCCTGTTGCTGGCCTTCTCCTGCCCCTCGCTGCTCGCCGCGCAGCCGGCCACCTGGGGCTGGGTCGAGCAGGCCAGGCTGATGCCGGAGAACGTGCTGCTCAAGGTGCGCCTGGACACCGGCGTGCAGACCTCGGTGATGGACGCGCGCAACCTGGTGCGGATCAGGAAGAACGAGCAGCGCTGGGTGCAGTACGACATCCTGGTCAAGGACGTGGCGAGCGGCCAGGTGCAGCGCCTGCCCTTCGAGCGACCCATCGAGCGCACCCTCAAGGTCCGCGGCGCCAACGGCATCGAGCATCGCCCGGTGGTGAGCATGGACCTGTGCCTGGGCGACAAGGTCTACCGCGAGCAGTTCGCCCTCACCGACCGCGAGGGCAGCGACTACCCGGTGCTGCTGGGCCGGCGCAGCCTGGAGCACCTGGGCGCGGTGGACGTGTCGAAGACGCTGACCACGCCGCCCACCTGCAAGCCCTGATTCAATGCCCGTCGTCGGGCTCCAGGCGCCGCGGCGCCTGGGCCGAGCGGCCGTCGTCGCGGGCCAGCTGGAAGAAGATCGCCGCCGCCGCCATCGACATCAGCCCCACGCTCAGGTAGGTCGCGTGGAAGGCGCCGAGCACGTCGCCGGCGTTGATCTCGACATCGCTCTTGAAGCCGCCCAGCAGCGCGGCCGCGCAGGCCACGCCGAGGCCGATGGACAGTTGCATCACCACCGACAGCAGGCTGTTGCCGGCGCTGGCGTTGTCGTCGCGCAGGTCGATCAGCGTCAGGGTGTTCATCGCCGTGAACTGCAGCGAGTTGACCCCGCCGAGCAGCCCCAGGTGGATCAGCAGCCAGGGGTACGGGGTGTCCTGGTCGATCAGCCCCAGGCCTGCGATCAGTGCGCCCAGCAGCAGGGTGTTGCCGACCAGCAGGCGGCGGTAGCCGAACAGGTCGAGGATGCCCTTGGCCAGCGGCTTGACGACCATGGCCATGGCGGCCAGCGGGATCATGGTCATGCCCGCCTTGGCCGGCGCGAAGCCCAGGCCGACCTGTAGCAGCAGCGGCGTGAGAAACGGCAGCGAGCCGCTGCCCAGGCGGGCGAACAGGTTGCCCAGCACGCCCACGGCGAAGGTGCGCGTCTTGAACAGGCTGGGCGGGAACAGCGGCGCCTCGACGTTCAGGGCGCGCAGCCAGTAGGCGGCGAGCAGCACCAGGCCGCCGATCAGCAGCATCACCACCCGCACGTGGGGCATGTGCAGTTCGCCCAGGCCTTCCAGGGCGATGGTGATCAGCACCATGGCGCCGCCGAAGAGCAGGAAGCCGGGGCCGTCGAAGCGGCTGAGCGCGGCGCCGCGCAGGTCGGGCATGAGGCGGATGGCGAAGACGATGCCCAGCAGCCCGACCGGGATGTTGATGAGGAAGATCCAGTGCCAGCTGGCGTACTCCACCAGCCAGCCGCCCAGGGTCGGGCCGGTCAGCGGGCCGAGCAGGCCGGGGATGGTGACGAAGCTGAGCACCCGCACCAGGTCGCTGCGCGGGTACACGCGCAGGATCACCAGGCGCCCCACCGGCATCATCAGCGCGCCGCCCAGGCCCTGCACCACGCGGGCGATGACCAGCACCCCGAGGCTTGGCGAGAGCGCGCAGAACAGCGAGCCCAAGCTGAACAGGAAGATGGCGAAGATGAACACCCGGCGCGTGCCGAAGCGGTCGGCGATCCAGCCGGAGGCGGGGATCAGCAGGGCCACGGTGAGCAGGTAGGCGATGACCACCCCCTGCATGCGCAGCGGGTCCTCGTCCAGCGAGCGGGCCATGCTCGGCAGCGCGGTGTTGAGGATGGTGCCGTCCAGCGCCTGCATGAAGAAGGCGACGGCCACCAGCCAGGGGAGGATGCGGGCGATGCGCGGGGTGAGGATGAAGGGCTCGCTCATGATGGGTCCTTGTTCGGCTCCCGCAAGCATAGGCGGGGAGGACCGTGCTGCGCGAGGGGCGCGCCAGAGCCTTTGCGCTGTTCGGCCTCGCTGGCGCGGCGGTGGCCCTGTGCTAGACCTGAGGGGGCTTTCGCGGCGCCCCGCGGGCATGCCGGAAGGGGCGCAAGATTGCGCCGCGGTGGCGGAACAATGGCACCCGGCGCCAGTCCAACCAGCGTGCGGCGCACCTTCGGCACCGCACGCCACTGCATCAGGAGATGTCGATGACCGTCAGATTCCGTGTCACCTGCGCCGCCGCGGCGCTGCTCGCCGCCAGTTCCGCCTTCGCCTTCAACCTTGGCGACGCCGCCAAGGCGGTGTCCGGCGTGGCCGAGGGCGGCAACCCGGGCCAGGTGGCTTCCACCCCGCAGACCAGCGGCCTGCTCGGCGCCCTCACCGGGCAGCTGGGCGTCAGCGACGAACAGGCCATCGGCGGCACCGGCGCGCTGCTCGGCCTGGCCAAGAACAAGCTCAGCGGCGGCGACTATTCGCAGCTGGTCCAGAGCGTGCCGGGGCTGGACAAGCTCAGCGGCGCCAATGCCCTGGGCGGCCTCGGCGGGACCCTGGGCAACCTCGGCGGCACCGGCGCCAAGGGCCTGCTGGGCAACGTCAACAGCATGGGCGACGTGAACAGCGCCTTCAGCACCCTGGGCATGGACCAGGGCATGACCGGCAAGTTCGCCGGCGTGCTGCTGGACTACTTCGGCAAGCAGGGCGTGAGCAGCGACCTGCTGGGCAGCCTGGGTAGCCTGTGGGGCGTGGGCGGCTGAGCGCCGCGACGTTTACTGTAGGAGCGCGCCCTGCGCGCGAATCGCGGGCAGGGCCCGCTCCTACCCTGCCGGCGGGCACTGCTTCTCGTAGGAGCGAGCTTGCTCGCGAACAAACACGGTGCCATGCGGTTCGCGAGCAAGCTCGCTCCTACAAAGAGCATCTCGGCGCGGGCCACAAGACAGTTGCTCCTACAGGGGGAGAGGGCTTCTCGTAGGGTGGGTTGAGCTTGCGAAACCCATGCGGTCATGGCGATGGGCATCGCTTCGCTCAACGCCATCCTACGGTTCAACCTGACGGAGTGTCCGGAACGAAGGGCACGGCTGCCAGTCAAATCCGCTGACCGCCCATGCCGAGGCGGGACCTGTCTGCCGCGGAGCCCCCGATGATCGCCCGAGCCCTTCCCATCCTCGCCGCCTGCGCCTGGCTGGTGGCCTTCCCGGCCGCCGCCGAGACCTTCGAGGAAATCCCCGGCGCCGAGTCCGGCGCCGCGGCAACGGCCGCCAACGGCCTGGTGGAAACCCTCGGCCAGCGGCTGAACATCAGCGACGAGCAGGCCATCGGTGGCGCCGGCGCGCTGATCGGCCTGGCCATGAACCGCCTCGACGACAGCCAGGGCTCGCAACTGCAGAAGAGCCTGCCGGGCCTGGACCAGCTGTCCTCGGGCACCCTTGGCGGCGGCATCGGCGCCCTGCTGGGCGGCGCCGGGCAGTTGCTCGGCGGCATCCAGAACCTGCAGGACGTCGACCAGGTGTTCAACGTGCTGGGCATGAGCGAGGGCATGGTCGATCAGTTCGCTACGGTGATGCTCGACTACCTGGTCAAGCAGGGGCTGAACAGCCAGTTGCTGGGCACCCTCGGCAAGCTCTGGGAAGGCGCCCCGCTGCCTGCCACCCCGGCCACCAGCGTGGCCGGCAAAGCGATCTAGCTCAGAACTCGGCGCGCAGCGCGTCGATGCGCGCGTCCTTCTCTTCCCACAGGCGCGACACCCAGGCCTGCACGTACTGGCGGAATTCCGCGTCGTTCTCGTAGTCGCCCTGCCACAGCGCGGGGTCGATCCCGCGGGTGCGGATGTCGACGATCACCCGCGGCACCTTGCCGCTGAGCAGGTCCCAGAAGCCCGGCTTGGGGCCCTTGGGGTAGACCACGGTGACGTCGAGCATGGCGTCCAGCTGCTCGCCCAGGGCGGCCAGTACGAAGGCCACGCCGCCGGCCTTGGGCTTGAGCAGGTTCTGGTACGGCGACTGCTGCCGGGCCTGCTTGGCCGGGGTGAAGCGGGTGCCTTCCAGGTAGTTCACCACGGTCACCGGCATGCCCTTGAACTTCTCGCAGGCGGCGCGGGTGATCTCCAAGTCCTTGCCCTTCAGGTGCGGGTTCTTCTCCAGGAAGGCCTTGGAGTAGCGCTTCATGAAGGGGTAGTCCAGGGCCCAGAAGGCCAGGCCGAGGAAGGGCACCCAGATCAGTTCCTTCTTCAGGAAGAACTTGAAGTAGGGCGTCTTGCGGTTGAAGGCCTGGACCAGGGCGGGGATGTCGACCCAGGACTGGTGGTTGCTCACCACCAGGTAGGAGGTGTCGCGGCGCAGCTGGTCGCCGCCGCGGATGTCCCAGGCGGTGGGCGTCATCAGGGCGAAGATGGCCTTGTCGATCTCCGCCCAGGTCTCGGCGATCCACATCACGCCGTTGGAGCAGGCGTCCTTGAGCGCCTTGCCCGGCAGCACCAGCTTGAGCAGGGCGATCAGCAGCATCGGGCCGATCAGGATCAGGGTGTTGAGCAGCAGCAGGAGGGTGGTGACTATGCCGGTCAGCGTGGCCCACATGGCGGTGCGATTCCTTGTTCCGGTTGGCGCGGCCATGATACGCAGGCGGCGCGGCCAGCCCAAGCCACCCCCTCCCGCGACGTGCGCCGGCGCACTATGCTCAGGGGAACTGCCCCGACGACTGCCTGCCATGCCCGACTCCTTCTATGTGCGCCTGCCGGTCAAGGACGTGACCCTCGGCATGTACGTCCACGAACTGTGCGGCTCATGGATGGACCACCCGTTCTGGCGCCGGCGCTTCCTGCTGGAAGACCCCGAGGACCTCCGGCGCCTGCGCGAGAGCGGCGTGCTGGAGGTGCTGATCGACCCGGGCAAGGGCCTTTCGCCCCGTTCCGCGCTGGCCCCCGCGGAGCCTGCCGCGGCGAAGCCTCCCGCTTCGCCCGCAGCGCTGCCGGAGAAGCCCTGGCGTGCCATGGAGGACGAGTTGCGCGCGGCGCACCGGCTGTGCGTGCAGTCCAAGCGCGCGGTCATGGCGATGTTCCAGGACGCGCGCATGGGCAAGGCGGTGAACGCCGGCCACGCCCAGGAGCTGGTGGAGCAGATCGCCGCCTCGGTGCAGCGCCACCCCAATGCGCTGATCAGCCTGGCGCGGCTGAAGAACGCCGACGAATACACCTACCTGCACTCGGTGGCGGTGTGCGCGCTGATGATCGCCCTGGCGCGCCAGCTCGGCCTGGACGAGGCGCTGGTGCGCGAGGCGGGCGTGGCCGGGCTGCTGCACGACATCGGCAAGATGCACGTGCCCATGGAGCTGCTGAACAAGCCGGGGCGCCTGGACGAGCAGGAGTTCGCCCGGGTCCGCGAGCACCCGCGGCGCGGCCTGGACATCCTCATCCAGGGCCGCCAGGTCGGCGCCCTGGTGCTGGACGTGTGCCTGCACCACCACGAGAAGCTCGACGGCAGCGGCTACCCGCACCACCTGGCCGGCGAGCAGATCAGCCTGTTCGCGCGCATGGGCGCGGTCTGCGACATCTACGACGCCATCACCTCCGACCGCCCCTACAAGGCCGGCTGGGACCCCGCCGAGTCGATCCGGCGCATGGGCCAGTGGTGCGGCACGCACCTGGACGAACAGGTGTTCCGCGCCTTCGTCAGATGCCTGGGGATCTACCCGGTGGGCTCGCTGGTGCGCCTGGAGAGCGAGCGCCTGGCGGTGGTGCTGGAGCAGCATCCCGAGTCGCTGCTCACCCCGGTGCTCAAGGTGTTCTATTCGATCCGCACGCGCGCGGCGATTCCCCAGGAAGTGCTCGACCTGGCGAAGCTCAAGGGCCGCGAGCGCATCGTCGGCCGCGAGTCGCCGGCGCAGTGGGGCTTCCGCAACCTGGAGACGCTGTGGAGCGGCCTGGACCGCCGCCGCGGCTCGCTGTTCGACGCCTGACGGCGGCCGCTGGCGAACCCCGGGCCGGCGTGGTAGTCCTATGCGCCATGCATCCCGAACTGCCCTGGAGATTCCCGTGAAACCCGTTCCCGCCCTGCTTTCGCTGCTCGTCCTGCCCGGCCTGGCCCTCGCCGCCGAGCCCAAGCTCTACGGGCGCTACGAATGGGTCGGCCTGCCCGAGCTGGACCAGACGCTGCAGGCCAAGATGGACACCGGTGCCTACACCTCGTCGCTGTCGGCCAGGGACATCCAGCTGTTCCAGCGCGACGGCGAGCAGTGGGTGCGCTTCCGCCTGGCCACCAAGGACGGCGGCGACTCGCAGTACGAGCACAAGCTGGCGCGCATCTCCAAGATCAAGAACCGCGCCGACGAAGCCGGCGAGGACGACGAGGAGGAGCGCGCCAGCGGCCTCAGCGAGCGCCCGGTGATCCTGCTGCCGGTGTGCCTGGGCGGCGACCAGCAGGTGATCGAGGTCAACCTCACCGACCGCAGCCGCTTCAACTATCCCTTCCTGATGGGCGCCAAGGGCCTGCGCAAGTTCCACGCCGCGGTGGACGCCAGCGAGCGCTTCGCCGCCGGCAAGCCCAACTGCGCCGGCGGCCGCTCCGACGATTGACGGGGCGCCGGCCTTGCGGCTTGATGGAAGGCCCCGCCACCCGGGCACGGAAGCCATGCCGCACATCCTCATCGTCGAAGACGAAGCCGCCATCGCCGACACCCTGCTCTACGCCCTGCAGGCCGAAGGCTTCGCCGCCACCTGGCTGAGCCTGGCCGGCGAGGCCCTGCGGCGCCTGCGCGAGGAGGCCTTCGACCTGGTCATCCTCGACGTCGGCCTGCCCGACATCAGCGGCTTCGAGGCCTGCCGCCAGCTGCGCCGCTTCTCCGAGGTGCCGGTGATCTTCCTCACCGCCCGCGACGCCGAGATCGACCGCGTGGTGGGCCTGGAGATCGGCGCCGACGACTACGTGGTCAAGCCCTTCAGCCCGCGCGAGGTGGCTGCGCGGGTCAAGGCCATTCTCCGCCGCGGCCCGCCCCGCGCCAGCGCCGAGGCGGCGCCGGCCGGGCCCTTCCAGGTGGACGAGGGGCGCTTCCTGATCCACTACCGCGGCCAGGCGCTGAACCTCACCCTCCACGAATTCCGCCTGCTCCAGGCGCTGCTGGCGCGCCCGGGCCGGGTGTTCAGCCGCGAGCTGCTGCTGCAGGCCCTGGGGGTGGCGGCCCAGGCCGGCTACGAGCGCAACATCGACAGCCACATCAAGAGCCTGCGCGCCAAGCTGCGCCAGGTGGCCGCGGACGCCGAGCCGATCCAGACGCACCGCGGCCTGGGCTACAGCTACGCGGCGGAGAAGGCCTGATGCCGCTGGGCGTGCGGATCTTCCTGGCGTACTTCCTGTTCGTCGGGCTGACCGCCTACTTCGTGCTGAGCACGGTGATGGACGAGATCCGCCCCGGGGTGCGCCAGTCCACCGAGGAAACCCTGGTGGACACCGCCAACCTGCTGGCCGAGGTGCTGCGCGACGACCTGAAGCACGGCACCCTGGTCCACAGCCAGCTCCCCGAGCTGCTCAGGGCCTACGGCGCGCGCAGCCCCCAGGCGGACATCTGGGGCGTGCGCAAGAACGCGGTGAACCACCGCATCTACGTCACCGACGCCCGCGGCATCGTCCTGCTCGACTCGGCCGGCGAGGCGGTGGGCCAGGACTACTCGCGCTGGAACGACGTCTACCTGACCCTGCAGGGCAAGTACGGCGCGCGCTCCAGCCGCGAGTCGGCGGACGACCCGGGCTCCTCGGTGATGTACGTGGCGGCGCCGATCAAGGACGGCGAGAAGATCATCGGCGTGGTCTCGGTGGCCAAGCCCAACCGCACCCTGCAACCCTACATCGAACGCTCGCAGCGGCGCCTGGCCTGGCTCGGCGGCGGGTTGGTGGTGCTCGGCCTGCTGGTTGGCGGGCTGCTTTCCTGGTGGCTGAGCGGCGCCCTGCGCAAGCTCACCCGCTACGCCCAGGCTGTCAGCGAGGGCCGCCGCGCCGAACTGCCGCGCTACCGCGGCGGCGAGATGGCGCAACTGGCCGAGGCGGTGGAGCGCATGCGCGTGCAACTGGAGGGCAAGGCCTACGTCGAGCGCTACGTGCATACCCTGACCCACGAGCTGAAGAGCCCGCTGGCGGCCATCCGCGGCGCCGCCGAACTGCTCGAAGGCGAGATGCCGGCGGCGCAGCGCGAGCGCTTCGTCGGCAACATCGCCGGCGAGAGCCAGCGCCTGCAGCAACTGGTGGAGCGCCTGCTGAGCCTGGCCCAGGTGGAACAGCGCCAGGGCCTGGAGGAAAGCGAGCCGGTAAAGCTGCACGAACTGGTGGCGGAACTGCTGCAGGCCAACCTGGCACGCCTGGAAGGCTTGCGGGTGGAGAACGCGGTGCCGGAGGAAGCGCTGGTGGTGGGGGAGCGCTTCCTGCTGCGCCAGGCGCTGGGCAACCTGCTGGACAATGCCCTGGACTTCACCCCGGCTGGCGGGGCGATCCGTTTCAGCGCCCTGCGCGAGGGGGAAAGCTGGCGCCTGGCGCTGCTCAACGAGGGGCCGGCGATTCCGGACTACGCGCTGGAGCGGCTGACTGAGCGGTTCTATTCCCTGCCGCGGCCGGGGACGGGGCGTAAGAGCACCGGGCTTGGGCTGAACTTCGTTGCCGAGGTGGCTGGGTTGCATGGCGGGAGGCTGGGTGTGGGGAATGTTGAAGGTGGGGTGGAAGCTTGGCTGGAGGTGCCGGGGGGCTGACAGGAGAAGAGCCTGAGAGCCCCTCTCCCCAGCCCTCTCCCTGAAGGGAGAGGGGGCTTGTCCGTGCC
Source organism: Pseudomonas delhiensis (assembly GCF_900187975.1). Classification (GTDB taxonomy): domain Bacteria; phylum Pseudomonadota; class Gammaproteobacteria; order Pseudomonadales; family Pseudomonadaceae; genus Pseudomonas; species Pseudomonas delhiensis. Next base: position 48,169 of record NZ_FZPC01000020.1, read on the forward strand.
GAGAGGAGGAATGGTTTCAGCCGGAAACCTTCGGTGTTGCCGGCTAACTCCAAAATACCCAACCACGCCGAACGGTCCCCTCTCCCTTCAGGGCGGGGCGCGCAGCCGAGGGTTAGGGAGAGGGAAAGGCGCCTACCCACCACACCAAAGCCAGCCCCCACACAATCCCCACAATCTCCCCATCCCACCACCACAAAGCCCCCACAGTACCGATCCAGACTCTCCACCACCCCACCCCCCGGAGAGCCCCCATGAACCGCCCCCTGCTTTTCAAGCTCGGCGCCATCGCCGTGCTCATGCTCCTGCTGCTGGTCCCCCTGCTGATGATCGATGGCCTGGTCGTGGAGCGGCAGGCCTACCGCGACGGCGTGCTGCAGGACATCGCCCGCAGTTCCGCCTACGCCCAGCGCCTGCGCGGGCCGCTGCTGGTGGTGCCCTACGTGCGCCAGGTGCTGGAGTGGGAGCGCGACGAGCGCAGCGGCACCCGCGTGCAGGTGCAGCGGGAGAAGCGCGGGCGCCTGTACTTCCTGCCGGAGACCTTCCTGGTCGACGGCCAGATGAGCACCGAACTGCGCCACCGCGGCATCTACGAGGCGCGCCTGTACCACCTGGAAAGCCGCGTCAGCGGTAGTTTCGTGGTGCCGGCGCACTACGGCGTGCGCGACGACCTGGGCAGCTACCGCTTCGAGCAGCCGTTCCTGGCGGTGGGCATCAGCGACGTGCGCGGCATCCAGAACGCGCTCAAGCTGAGCCTCGACGGCCGCACCCTGGACTTCGCCCCCGGCAGCCGCTCGCAGCGCCTGGGCGAGGGCGTGCACGCGCCCCTGCCGCTGGACGCCAGCGCCGCCGAGCAGCGCTTCGACTACGCCTTCGAACTGGCCCTGCTGGGCAGCTCGCGGCTGGACATCACCCCGGTGGGCCGCGACAGCCAGGTCAGCCTCAAGGCCGACTGGCCGCACCCCAGCTTCGGCGGCGAGTTCCTGCCGGTGGAGCGCAGCATCGGCGCCGATGGCTTCAGCGCACGCTGGCGCACCAGCTTCTTCGCCAGCAGCATGGAGGAGGCGCTGCAGAACTGCTTCGCCGGCAAGGGCTGCGACACCTTCGACTCGCGCGGTTTCGGCGTCAGCCTGGTGGACCCGGTCGACCAGTACCTCAAGGCCGACCGCGCGCTGAAGTACGCGCTGCTGTTCATCGGCCTGACCTTCGCCGGCTTCTTCCTCTTCGAGGTGCTCAAGGGCCTGGCCCTGCACCCGGTGCAGTACGCCCTGGTGGGCCTGGCCCTGGCGCTGTTCTACCTGCTGTTGCTGTCGCTGGCCGAGCATGTCGGCTTCGAACGCGCCTACCTGGCCTCCGCCGGCGCCTGCGTGGCATTGATCGGCTTCTACCTGTGCACGGTGCTGCGCAGCGTGGTGCGCGGCTGCGCCTTCGGCGCCGGCCTGGGGCTGCTCTACGCCATGCTCTACGGCCTGCTGCGGGCCGAGGACTATGCGCTGCTGATGGGCTCGCTGCTGTTGTTCGCGGTGCTCGCCGGGGTGATGGCGCTGACCCGCCGGCTGGACTGGTACGGCGTCGGCCGGCGCGCGGAGCCGCAGTTTTCCCTGGACGAAGTGAGCCACGAAGGCTGAAGGAGGCCGCCATGCAACTGCTGACTGTTGTACTGCCGGGAGCGCGCCGGTGAGCGCCTGGGGCGGGTTGCGCGAGGAGCGCCGGGCCGGCCGGCGCCTGGCCCGGCGGATCGCCGGCCTGGTGTTGCGGGCGCGCGGTGAAGGGTTCACGAGCAAGCTCGCTCCTACGAAGAGCGGGGGGCGCGCCCAGCCTGGCCCTGCTGCCCGCGGCGGATAACCGCGAACGGTTATTCGCCGTGCCGATCCGTCAGGCCGGCTGTGTGGCCTGCAGGGAGGGGCGCCTGGCGGCCTCGGCGTACCAGGCCGCCAGCTTCGGGTAGCGCTCGCGCCAGGCCCAGTCCGGGCGGCGGAAGTCGAAGTAGCCCAGGGCGCAGGCCAGGCCGATGGCGACGATGTCGAAGCGCTCGTTCAGCGCCGCGAAGGCCTCGCCCTCGAAGTGCTCCAGGGCGCGCTCGATCTTCTGCTGCTGGCCCTGCAGCCAGTCGTCCCAGCGCTTCTGCTCGGGGCGCACGAAGGTTTCGTAGCGGCTCAGCACGGCGGCGTCCATGACGGCGTCGGCCAGCGCGGCGAGGGCCAGGCGCTGCCAGCGCTGCGGGCCTTCGCGGGGGACCAGCGGTTCGCCGGCGTGCTGCTGGTCGAGGTATTCGGCTATCACCCGGCTGTCGTACAGGGCCTGGCCGTCGGCCAGGCGCAGGCAGGGGATCTTGCCCGCCGGGTTGCAGGCGTTGACCCCGGCGTCCGGGCTCACCGGGCTGAGGCTGGCGGCCTGCAGGCGCACCTTGTCGAGCTGGCCGGTCTCGTGCAGCAGCACCATGACCTTGCGCACGAAGGGCGAGGCGGGGGCGTGGAACAGGGTGAGGGTGGGGCTCATGGCGTCTCCTGGTTATTCGCGGATGACCAGCAGGCGGTCGCTGCCGGCGTCGGCGCCCCAGACCTCGCCGGGACGGCCGCTGAGCTGGCTGACCCGGGCCTCGGCCTGGTCGCTGGGGTAGGCGGTGAATTTCTCGCTCTGCGGGTCGAAGCGCAACACGGCGTCGCCGCCCGGGTCGCTGAGCCACACGCGGTCCATGGCATCGACGTAGAGCGCGCCGGGCTGCGGGTGGTCGCCGGGCAGGCGCCAGCTCTTCCACTTGCCGTCGCTGGGGTCGAAGCGGCCGAGCCGGCCGCTGCCGGCTTCGCTCACCCACAGCCGGCCGATGGAATCGGCGCCCAGTTGCTGCGGTCGCCCGCCTGGTTCGGGCAGCGGGAAGCGGGTGACGGCCTGGCCGAGGGGATCGATGCGGTTGATGCTGTCGTCGTCGGCGGAGGCGTACCAGACCTGGCCGTCGGGCGTCACCGCCAGGCCCTGGGCGCTCTTGCCGCCGGGCGTGGCCCAGACCTCGAGCTTGCGCGTGGCGGGGTCGATGCGGCCGTAGAAGCCCTTCGCGCCGGTGAACCAGATGTCGTGGTCGTCATCGTAGGCCAGGCTGTCCAGGCCGGCGTCGGCGGCCTCCTTGGGCAACGGCACCACCTCGCTGCCGAGGCGGTCCGGGTCGACACGGACCAGGGCGTTGAGGCCGCTGTCGGCGATCCAGGCCTCGCCATCCGGGCCGGCCAGCACGGCGCGCGGCAGCGAGCCCTGGCCCAGGCTGACCTGCTCGTCCTGGCCGCCCTGCGGGTCGAAGCGGCCCAGCGAACCATTGCCCCCGGCGACGTACCACAGCCGGCCGTCGTCGAGCATGGCCACGGCCTGGGGCGCGCTGCCTTTGCTCAGGGGGTAGTACTGCGGGTCTGCGGCGTGGGCGGTGCAGCTCAGCAGGAGGCCGAGCAGGGCGGGCAGGAGTCGCGGGCTTTGCGGCATGGGGGTGCTCCCGGGCGTGGCCGTTGGAAGGCGCACTGTAGCGCGCCACGCGCCGGGAGGCGAACGGCGCGCGGGGAACGCGCCGTGGGGAGGGGCTTCAGTGGGTTGTCACCACTTGTAGGTCAGGCTCGCCACCACTTTGCGCTGGTCGCCGTAGTAGCAGTAGTAGCCATCGCAGGTGGAGATGTAGTCCTTGTTGAACAGGTTGCTGGCGTTGACCGCGACCGAGGCGCCCTTGAGCGAGTTGTCCAGCTTGCCCAGGTCGTAGTGCACGGCGGCATCGGACAGGGTGTAGGAACCTGCGTAGCCGTCGAAGGTATTGGCCTGGTCACCGTAGGTATCGCCCACGTAGCGAATCCCGTAGCCGACGCCGAAGCCGTCCAGCACACCGGCGTGCCAGGTGTAGTCGGCCCACAGCGAGGCCTGGTTGCGCGGGATCAGCTGCAGGTGGTTGCCGTCGTACTGGCCCTTGCGCACCTCGGTGTCGGTGTAGCTGTAGCTGCCGATCAGCTTGAGGTTCTCGGTGAGGTTGGAGTTGGCTTCCAGCTCCAGGCCGGTGACCTTGACCTCGCCGGTCTGGCTGGTCACCGAGACGCCGCCGACGTTGTCGGAGACGGTCACGTTCTTCTGCCGCAGGTCGTACACGGCGGCGGTCAGCAGGGTGTCGCTGCCGGGGGGCTGGTACTTCACGCCCAGCTCCCACTGCTTGCCCTCGGTGGGCTTGAAGGAGGAGGTGCTGGTGACGTCGGCGCCGCTGGAGGGCTGGAACGACTCCGCATACGACAGGTAGGGCGCCACGCCCGAGTCGAACACGTAGCTGATGGCGGCGTTGCCGCTGAACTTCTGGTCCGACTCGGAGTTGGTGGCGTTGCCGGCGTTGTGGAACTTGGTGCCTGTGTGCACCCAGTCCTGGCGGCCGCCGAGGGTCAGGCGCCAGTGGTCCAGGGCGATCTGGTCCTGGATGTAGGCGCCGGTCTGGAAGGTCTTCTGGTCATAGTCGTAGAAGGCCGAGGAGCGCGGCGGGCGCACGATCGGCTGGCCATAGACCGGGTTGATCACGTTGCTCGGCGGTACGCCGAAACCGAAGATCGACAGGTAGTTGGTGTTGCTGCGGTTGTGGTCCAGGCCCAGCAGCAGGGTGTGCTTGAGGTCGCCGGTGGCGAAGTCGGCCTGGAAGTTGTTGTCCACCACGAACTGGGTGACGTCCTCTTCGGTCGAGGTACTCATGCGGCTGATGGTGCCATCGTCGGTCACTACCGGCGGGCTGCCGGCATAGAGGGTGGTCGGGGTGATGGCGTCGAACGACAGGTCGTTCTTCATGTAGCGCAGGTTCTGGCGGAACTGCCAGACGTCGTTCAGGCGGTGCTCGAAGCTGTAGCCCAGCCAGTAGGTGGTGCGGTCGTAGTGTTCCCAGTCCGGATCGCCCAGGTTCTTGTGGTGGGAGATGTCGCCGAAGGGAGCGTCGTACTTGGTGCCCTTGAGCGGCAGGAACTGGGTGGTGATGCCGGTATCGTCGCGGGTGAACTGGCTGAGGAAGGTCAGCCTGGTGTCGTCGTCGATGTTCCAGGTCAGGCTGGGGGCGATGTTGTAGCGCTTGTCCGGGATGTGGTCGACCTGGGTGTTGCTGTCGCGCACCACGCCGCTGACGCGGTATAGCAGCTTGCCTTGGTCATCCAGCGGGCCGGTGCTGTCGAAGTTGATCTGCTTGTGGTTGTAGTTGCCCGCCTGCAGTTGCACGGCATTGGCCTGCTCGGCCTGCGGGCGCAGGCTGACCATGTCCAGCAGGCCGCCGGGCGGGGTCTGGCCGTACACCGAAGAGGCCGGGCCGCGCAGCACGGCGACGCGCTCCAGGTCCCAGGTGTCGAGTTTCGGGTTGGCGTAGACGCCGGTGGCCATGGGCAGGCCGTCGAGGAACTGGGTGGGCTTGAAGCCGCGCACGCGCAGCCAGTCGGAGCGGGTGTCGCTGCCGTAGCTGCCGGCCACGGTGCCGGGCATGTAGCGCACGGCGTCGTCGAGGTTCAGCGCGGCGCGGTCCTGCATCTGCTCGCGGGTGGCCACGGAGATCGACTTGGGCGTTTCGAGGATCGAGCTATCGGTCTTGGTGCCGGTCATGGTGCGAGTGGCGACGTAGCCGACGGTCGGCCCTTCGGGGTCTTCCTGGGCGGCGCTCACGGTGGTGGCGCCCATGGCCAGGGTGTCCTTGGGCAGCGGGCGCACGCTGTAGCTGCCGGAGGCGTTCTCCACCAGTTCCAGGCCGGTGCCTTCCAGCGCCTGGCGCAGGGCGCCGAGGCCGTCGTAGCGGCCTTGCACGGCATGGGCGTTGCGGCCGCTGGCCAGGGCCGGGTCGATGCTTAGGCTGATCCCGGCTTCCGCGGCGATGCGGTTGAGGGTGCTGGCCAGGGGGGCGGCGGGCAGCTGGTAGTCGCGTACGGCGTCGGCGGCGACGGAAGCCAGCGGGCTGGCGAGGAGGATGGCGGCGGCCAGCAGGTGCGGACGGAAGGCCATGGTGGGGGACGGCATCGGGGATTCACTCCTGGGTGTGAATATGTCTCGTTCGCCTGATTGCCGGTCGAGAATCGAAAAGTGATAGGGCTGTGCGAAAAAAATTTCGCGGGGCCTATTTCCAGTCCGATACAGCGTGATCAAGGGGCGTTCGGCTATCGCGGACAAGGTCGTCTCAGGTTTGCGCCGAACTTCCCGTTCATGTCGGACAGCCCCCTCTCCCTTCAGGGAGAGGGTTGGGGAGAGGGAGCGGAGCAAATCCGAAGCACCGTTGTCCCCGGTAAATGCCATTCGCGAGCAAGCTCGCTCCTACGAAGAGCGTTTTTACGAAGAGCGTTTCGCGCGGCCGGCAGGTTCAGCCGCGCGGCACCACCTTCGCCCACCAGTCGCCGTGGCGCTCGATGCGCACCGGCAGGCTCGGCGGCAGCGAATCCAGGGCCAGGTCGGTGTCGCGCAGGGAGAAACTGCCGCTGATGCGCATGTCGGCCAGCGCCGGGTCCAGGCCGAGGTAGCCGCTGCGGTACTGGCCGAGTTTCTCCAGCAGGTCGGCCAGGCGCAGGTTGTCGGCCACCAGCATGCCGTGGGTCCAGGCGTCGGCGGTGGCGCTGTTGGCTTCCAGCGGCCCCAGGCCGTCGGCGCGCACCAGCACGTGGCGGCCCTGGGGGACGACGGTTTCGTCGCGGCCGCGTTCGGGTCTGGCCGCCACCGCCGACTGCAGCACGCTGAGCAGGGTGCCGCCGGCCTGGCGTTCCACCAGGAAGCGGGTGCCCAGGGCGCGCAGACGGCCGTCGCGGGTCTCGACGATGAACGGGCGGCTGTCGCCGTGGGCGGTCTGCACCATGATTTCGCCGTCGAGCAGGACGATGCGCCGTTCGCTGGCGTCGAAGCGGATGTCCAGGGCGGTGCGGCTGTCCAGTTGCACCAGGGTGTCGTCGGGCAGGCGCAGTTCGCGCAGCTCGCCGGTGCCGGTGACCACGTCGGCCAGGGCGTAGCGCAGCGGCAGGTAGCGGTTGCCCACGCCCAGGGCCAGCACCCCGGCCAGCAGCAGCGACAGGCCGGTGCCGGCCAGCCGCCGCAGCTTGCGCCGCGACTCGCCCGGCGCGCGCAGCAGGGCGCTGCGCGCCGCGGGGGCGGCGGCCGCGCCCAGGTTGTGGTCGAGCATGCCCAGTTGGTGCCAGGCGCGGGCGTGTTCGCTGTGGGCGGCGTGCCAGTGGGCGAAGGCGGCTTCGTCCTCGGCGCGGGCCTCGCCGGAGCCCAGGCGCAGTTGCCAGGCGATGGCCTCGTCGAGGATGCGGACGGAGACCGGGCCCTTCATGTCGGCTCGCCGTACAGGGCGATGTAGCACTGGCGCAGGCCCTGGGCGATGTACTGGCGCACCCTGGGGACCGACACGCCCAGGCGCTCGGCGATCTCGGCGTGGCCCAGGCCGTCCAGGCGGTTGAGCAGGAAGGCGCTGCGCGCGCGGCTGGACAGCTTGCCCAGCAGGCGGTCGATCTCGCGCAGGTCGGCGAGGATGAGGAACTGGGTTTCCACCGAGGGCTGCTCGGCCTCGGGCAGCTGCAGCAGTTCGTCGAGGTAGGCCTGTTCCAGCGCCTGGCGGCGCCAGTGGTCCACCAGCAGGCCCTTGGCCACGGTCACCAGGAAGGCCCGCGGCTCGCGCAGGCTGGGCAGCTCGCGGCGGCCGAGGATGCGCACGAAGGTGTCCTGGCCGAGGTCCTCGGCGCGCTGCGGACAGCCGACGCTGCGATTGAGCCAGGCGAGCAGCCAGTCGCGATGGTCGCGGTAGAGCGCGCCTACGAATTCGCCATTGCCAGTCTGGACTGCCGACACCTTTGCTCCCCCACCCCGATTCGGAATGAACGACAAAACGATAACTATTCGCAAATGATCGCAAAGTGCAACCAGCCTGCGCAATCGGCGCCTGTCGGTTTTCGGGGAAATTGGGGGCCAGAAACGAAAAAACCGCCCCGAAGGGCGGTTTTCCTGTCAGCGCAAGGTGAGCCTTACAGACCGTTCTTCGCCTTGAACTCGCGACGACGGCGGTGCAGCACCGGCTCGGTGTAGCCGTTGGGCTGCCTGGTGCCTTCGACCACCAGTTCCAGCGCGGCCTGGAAGGCCACGTTGTCGTCGAAGTTCGGCGCCATCGGGCGGTACAGCGGGTCGTTGGCGTTCTGCCGGTCGACCACCGCGGCCATGCGCTTCATGCTCTCGACCACCTGCTCCTTGGTGATGACGCCATGGCGCAGCCAGTTGGCCAGCAGCTGGCTGGAGATGCGCAGGGTGGCGCGGTCTTCCATCAGGCCGACGTCGTTGATGTCCGGCACCTTGGAGCAGCCGACGCCCTGGTCGATCCAGCGCACCACGTAGCCGAGGATGCCCTGGGCGTTGTTGTCGATCTCGTTCTTGATCTCTTCCGCGCTCCAGTTGGTGTTCGGCGCCAGCGGAATGCTCAGGATGTCGTCGACCGAGGCTGGTGCGCGCTTGGCCAGTTCGGCCTGGCGGGCGAACACGTCGACCTTGTGGTAGTGCAGGGCGTGCAGGGTGGCCGCGGTGGGCGAGGGCACCCAGGCGGTGTTGGCGCCGGCCAGCGGGTGGGCGATCTTCTGCTCGAGCATGGCGGCCATCAGGTCCGGCATGGCCCACATGCCCTTGCCGATCTGCGCCTTGCCCTGCAGGCCGGTGGCCAGGCCGACGTCGACGTTGTTGTTCTCGTAGGCGCCGATCCACTTCTCGGTCTTCATGGCACCCTTGCGCACCACGGCGCCGGCTTCCATGGAGGTGTGGATCTCGTCACCGGTGCGGTCGAGGAAGCCGGTGTTGATGAACACCACGCGCTCGCGGGCTTCCTTGATGCAGGCCTTGAGGTTGATGGTGGTGCGGCGTTCCTCGTCCATGATGCCGACCTTCAGGGTGTTGCGCGGCAGGCCGAGGACGTCCTCGACGCGGCCGAACAGCTCGCTGGTGAAGGCGACTTCTTCCGGGCCGTGCATCTTCGGCTTGACGATGTATACCGAGCCGGTGCGGGTGTTCTTGCGGCTGGTGTTGCCGTTGAGGTTGTGGATGGCGATCAGGCTGGTGAACAGGCCGTCCTGGATGCCCTCGGGAACCTCGTTGCCGTTCTTGTCGAGGATGGCGTCGTTGGTCATCAGGTGACCGACGTTGCGCACGAACAGCAGGGAGCGGCCGTGCAGGCTCAGCTCGGAGCCGTCGGCCCTGGTGTAGGTGCGGTCCGGGTTCATGGTGCGGGTGAAGGTGGTGCCGCCCTTGCTGACTTCCTCGGCCAGGTCGCCCTTCATCAGGCCCAGCCAGTTGCGGTAGATGATCACCTTGTCGTCGGCGTCGACCGCGGCGACCGAGTCTTCGCAGTCCATGATGGTGGTCAGCGCGGCCTCCATCAGCACGTCCTTCACGCCGGCGGCGTCGGTCTGGCCAACGGGGCTGGTGGGGTCGATCTGGATCTCGAAGTGCAGGCCGTTGTGCTTGAGCAGCACGGCCTGCGGCTTGGCCGCTTCGCCCTGGAAGGCGATGAACTGGGCGGCGTTCTTCAGGCCGGTCTGGCTGCCGTTCTTCAGGGTGACGGCCAGGGCGCCGTTGTTCACGGTGTAGGCGGTGGCGTCGACGTGGCTACCGCCTTCCAGCGGCGCGGCCTCGTCGAGGAAGGCGCGGGCGAAGGCGATGACCTTGTCGCCGCGGACCTTGTTGTAGCCCTTGCCCTTCTCGGCGCCGTTCTCTTCGCTGATGGCGTCGGTGCCGTAGAGCGCGTCGTACAGCGAGCCCCAGCGGGCGTTGGAGGCGTTCAGGGCGAAGCGCGCGTTCATCACCGGCACCACCAGCTGCGGGCCGGCCATGTGGGCGATTTCTTCGTCGACGTTCTGGGTGCTGGCCTGGAAGTCTTCGGCTTCGGGCAGCAGGTAGCCGATCTCCTGCAGGAAGGCCTTGTAGGCCGCGGCGTCATGGGCCTGGCCGGCGCGAGCCTGGTGCCAGCCATCGATCTTGGCCTGCAGCTCGTCGCGCTTGGCGAGCAGGGCCTTGTTCTTCGGGGCCAGGTCATTGACCACGGCTTCCACGCCTGCCCAGAACTTGCCGGCGTCGACGCCGGTACCGGGGATGGCTTCGTTGTTGACGAAGTCGAACAGGACTTTGGCGACCTGCAGGCCACCGACTTGAACGCGTTCAGTCATTGCTTGCCTCACTCTGCTCAGGACCAGCTCGGGACCCAGGCAAGACGCCTTGTAGTCCGAGCCGCGGAATACTACATGATGCCGTGGGAAAAATCAGTGGGCTTGCGTCGCGGTTAGACCAAAGTACGCATCTCAGTCACGTAGCAGCAACAATGTTCGCAAAAAACTGATGGATTGTTCCAGATAAATCTGAAAACAGTACACGATTTATTCGGCAAGATACCTGCGACGCCCCGTCGCAGCTGGCTCCGCGCCGCGGCCTATACTCAGGCTTCACCCTCGGAGGATCACCATGCCCATCGCCCGCGCCACCCTTGCCGACCTCGACGACCTGGTCCCGCTGTTCGCCGGCTACCTGGACTTCTACGAAGTGCCGGCGCCCCCGGCGGACGTCCGCGGGTTCCTCGCCCAGCGCCTGGAGCGCGGCGAATCGGTGATCTACCTGGCGCGCAGCATCGACGGCGTGGGCCTGGGCTTCGTCCAGTTGTACCCCTTCTTCGCCTCCCTTGCACTCCGCCCGGCCTGGCTGCTCAGCGACCTCTACGTGCTCCCGGCGGCCCGCCGCGACGGCCATGGCGAGGCGCTGATGAACGCCGCCCGCGCCCACGCCGAGGCCAGCGGCGCCTGCGGCCTGCAGCTGGAAACGGCGAAGGACAACCGCAATGCCCAGGGCCTCTACGAGCGCCTGGGCTACCAGCGTGACGAACGTTTCTATACCTACTGGCTGGACCTGGGCCAGGCCCGGGGCTGAAGCATCGACTCAGGAGGCTGCCATGGATCATCTCGTGCTCACCATCATCGCCCCGGACCAGCCGGGGCTGGTGGAACGCATCGCCCAATGCATCGCCGGCCACGGCGGCAACTGGCTGGAGAGCCGCATGTCGCGCATGGCCGGGCAGTTCGCCGGCATCCTGCGGGTGGCGGTGCCGGCCGAAGGCTACGACGAACTGGTGGAAGGCCTGCAGGAGTTGGGCGACCACGGCATCCGCGTGCTGCTGGCCGACAGCGGCATCGAGCCCTCCTGCAACTGGAAGCCGATCCACCTCGACCTGGTGGGCAACGATCGCCCCGGCATCGTCCGCGACATCACCCGCCTGCTGGCCGAGCACGGCGTCAACCTGGAGCGGCTGACCACCGAGGTGCTGCCGGCGCCCATGAGCGGCGAGCCGCTGTTCCACGCCGACGCGGTGCTGGCGGTGCCGCTGACGCTGCCGCTGGAGCAGTTGCAACAGCACCTGGAGGCCCTGGCCGACGACCTCATGGTGGACCTGAATTTCCACAAGGAGGACTGAGGCGCGGAAAAACACCGGCGTCCTGTGTATAAGTCTGTTGAGGAAATGTGCGCTGAACGCTGGAAGGCCCGCATGGCGGCGTTCCAGGCGCAGTGCTTCGCTGTGAACAGGTCGCTCCGGGTTGCCCACAATCCCCGTGGGTTGTCCTGTTGGTTGGCTGTGGATGGATGGCTATACGTCAGGCTGTGCGCGGCCTCTGGCGGTTCGCTCAGAAAATGATCCGCGCCCGGGGCGGGCGCCGGGCTGGGCGGCTTATCCACGTCTTTGCACAAAAACCGTGGGTCGCGCTGTGGGCAACTGCTGTATGCCTGGCTACAGGCTGCGTGGATGCCGGGCTTGCGGGGATTGCTCAAAAAAGCGCCAGGCCCGTCGTGGCCCTGCACAGAAACCCGGGAAAGCCCTGTGGAAAACCCTTGGGTAGATCGCCGACGGCCTTTGACCGCGTGCCTTGCAGGCGTTTGTACGCATTCTGAGCAGCCATCGCTGCCGTTGCCGCGGCGCTTCGGCCCGGCTGCGGCATTGCGGGGTTATCCCCGCCAGCGCTGGACGAAGCTGTGGAAAAGTTCCGGATGCCTGGCTGCAGGCCCCGCCGGACGGGGCCTGCATGCTATCGCTCAGGAAATGATCAGGCGCGCCGCAGGCGGTACCAGATGTCCACGCTGTACACCACCAGCGCCAGCCAGATGCAGCCGAAGGCCACCAGGCGGGTGGAGTCCAGGTGCTCGCCGAACAGCAGGACGGCCTGCAGCAGCACCAGGGTCGGCGCGATGTACTGCAGGAAGCCCAGGGTCGCGTAGGGCAGGTGGCGGGCGGCGGCGTTGAAGCACACCAGCGGCACCAGGGTGACGGGGCCGGCGGCGGCCAGCCAGAGCGCCTGCGGGCTGCTCCAGAAGTCCAGGTGGGCGCTGGGGCCGTCGGCGAACAGCAGCAGCCAGACCAGGGCCAGCGGCAGCAGCATCCAGGTTTCCACCACCAGGCCGGGCAGGGCGTCCACCGGCGCCTGCTTGCGGATCAGCCCGTAGAAGCCGAAGGTCAGCGCCAGCACCAGCGATACCCAGGGCAGGCTGCCCAGTTGCCAGACCTGCTGGGCCACGCCGAGGGCGGCCAGGCCCACGGCCACCCATTGCAGCGGGCGCAGGCGCTCGCGCAGCACCACCAGGCCGAGCAGCACGTTGATCAGCGGGTTGATGTAGTAGCCCAGGCTGGCCTCGAGCATGTGCCCGTTGTTCACCGCCCAGACGTAGACCAGCCAGTTGCTGGCGATCAGCACCCCGCTGGCGCCGAGCACCGCCAGGCGCCGCGGGTTGTCGCGCAGCTCGCGCCACCAGCCGGGGTGCTTCCACACCAGCAGCAGCGCGGCGCCGAACAGCGCCGACCAGATGGCCCGGTGGGTGATGATTTCCAGGGCGGGAATGCGTTCCAGCAACTTGAAGTAGACCGGGAAGAGTCCCCAGATGACATAGGCGGTCAGGCCCAGGGCATAGCCCCGGCGGGGATTGGCGGTGGCCATCGGACGTCCTTGCGGCAGTGGAGAAGAGTGGCCGCGCCATTCTAGGGGGCGCGGCCGATGTTGTCTGTGTGTTCAGTTTCCGTTGCCGGGTGGTGCGGGGAATTGGCCGTAAAGCGGATGTTACGCCTCGGCCAAACCGTGGGAGCAACCGTCTATTGGGTTCCGATGGGTATCGCTTCGCTCAACCCCGCCAACGCCGCCCCTTGCAACCCGTAGGGCGCATAACGCCTACGGCGTTATCCGCCAATGGTCCCGGACACCGATGTTCCGGCCGGCGGCGGATAACCGCGAACGGTTATTCGCCCTACGGTCGAGCATGGTCGTAGGAGCGCGGTGGGATGGCTCAGAACAACCGCAGCGGCTCCTCGTCCAGCGCCGCCATCTGCTCGCGCAGCACCAGCACCTGCTCGCCCCAGTAGCGCTCGCTGCCGAACCAGGGGAAGCTCGGCGGGAACGCCGGGTCGTCCCAGCGCCGCGCCAGCCAGGCGCTGTAGTGCATCAGGCGCAGGGTGCGCAGGCCCTCGATCAGCGGCAGCTGGCGCGGGTCGAAGTCGTGGAACTCCTGGTAGCCGTCGATCAGCTCCGAGAGTTGCAGCAGGCGTTCCTGGCGCTCGCCGGCGAGCATCATCCACAGGTCCTGAACCGCCGGGCCCATGCGGCAATCGTCCAGGTCGACCATGTGGTAGGCCTCGTCGCGGCACAGCAGGTTGCCCGGGTGCAGGTCGCCGTGCAGGCGGATGGCGGTGTAGCGGTTGTCGGCGAACAGGGCGTCCAGGCGCTTGAGCAGGTCGCGGGCCACCGACTCGTAGGCCGGCAGCAGGCTCTTGGGTACGAAGTTGCCTTCCAGCAGGGTGGCCAGGGACTGGTGGCCGAAGTTATCCACAGTCAGCTGCTCGCGGTGTTCGAAGGGGCGGACGGCACCCACCGCGTGCAGGCGGCCGAGCAACTGGCCGAGTCGGTAAAGCTGGTCCAGGTTGCCCGGCTCCGGCGCGCGGCCGCCGCGGCGGGGGAACAGGGCGAAGCGGAAGCCGGCGAACTCGAACAGGCTTTCGCCGTCGCGCACCAGCGGCGCCACCACTGGCACCTCGCATTCGGCCAGCTCGGCGGAGAAGGCGTGCTCCTCGCGGATGGCCGCGTCGCTCCAGCGCCCGGGGCGGTAGAACTTGGCCACCAGCGGCTGGTCGTCCTCGATGCCCACCTGGTAGACGCGGTTCTCGTAGCTGTTGAGCGCCAGCACCCGCGCATCGCTGAGGTGGCCCAGGCTTTCCACCGCATCGAGGACCAGGTCGGGCGTGAGGGCGGAGAAGGGATGGGACATGGCGGCGATCCAGGGCTGTGAACAGGCCCCTAGTCTACGCACACCGCCGCGGGATTGCTGGCCCCTGCGCCATCGTGCCGGGGGACTCTTCGGATCCATGGGGCCGTGGCGATGGGGATCGCTTCGCTCAACGCCATCCTGCGTTGGGGGGCTCCGGCGGGCCCGGCTTCTCGTAGGAGCGAGCTTGCTCGCGAACGGGCCCCGCAACGGAGCCAGCTCGCTCCTGCAGCATCAGTCGCCGCAGGGGCTGAACTGGAAGCCGGCCTTGGCCAGCGCCTCGGGATGCGCCTTCAGGTAGCTGAAGAAGCGTTCCGCCAGCTCGCGCCGCGGGCCTTCCACCAACACCAGGTAATACTGCGCCTGCGGGGCGCAGGCATAGGGTCGCGGCGCTTCGCCGCGGCCCTGGGCATGCAGCGCCTGCACGCCGTGGGCGCCGTTGTCGGCGAAGAACAGGTCGAAGGGCATGCCCTGGCCGATGTCGCGGGCCAGCTCGGCGCTGTCGCCCTCGATCAGCAGGACCTTGTTGCCGGTCTGCAACTGGTACTGGTCGGCCAGCGCCTCCAGGGCCGCCATCGGCTGGTGGCCGCTGGCCACGCGCAGGACGTCGGGGGTGGCCTGGCCGAGCGACGGCAGCAGGGCGCTGCACACCAGCAGCAGGGGGATCAGGACGCGGCGCATGGGCGGGGGCTCCGGGCAGTGGGGTGGCCTATTGGAACCCCACCGCCGGCGCCGGCCGTTGACTCAAGGCAGGCTTCGCTCAGACCGGCGTGCCGAGGATCACCTGCGCCGGGGAGAACTGCGTGCGCACCCGGCTGCCGGGGGCCAGGCGGAGGATGTCGATGCGCTCCTTGTCCACCAGGGCGCAGAGCATCTGCCCGCCGGGCAGCTGGATGCGCACCTCGCTGGGGCCGTCGCCGGCCTCGCGGATGTCCTCGACCCGCCCCTCCAGGGCGTTGAGCCCGGCCGGGCACTCGATCTGCGGCAGGTCGACGTAGAGCCAGCCGGCCTTCATCAGCGCGATCACCGGCAGGCCTTCGCACAGCTCCAGCTTCTCGGTGCTCTCGCGGGTGATGCGCGCGTGGATGCGCGCGCCGCCGGGCAGGTCGATGCCGACCAGGTCGTTCAGCCCCGCCGGCTCGATGCTGCAGACGCGCCCGTGCAACTGGTTGCGCGCGCTGGTGCGCAGCATCAGGCGGCCGATCAGCTCCAGGTCCTCGCCGTCTTCCTCGATGGTTTCGAGCATGCGCTCGCGCAGCTCCTCCAGGCGCTGGTACAGCGCCAGCAGGCGCTCGCCGGCCGGCGTCAGGCGCGCGCCGCCGCCGCCCTTGCCGCCGACGCTGCGTTCCACCAGCGGGCGTTCGGCCAGGTTGTTCAGCTCGTCCACCGCATCCCAGGCGGTCTTGTAGCTCATGCCGGCGGCCTTGGCGGCCTGGGTGATGGAGCCCAGCGCGGCGATCTGCGCGAGCAGGGCGATGCGTTGCGGGCGGCGGGTGACGTGCTGGGTGAGGAGGCTGAGGCTGGTCATCGTTTTCGTTGTCGGGTTCGCGATAGGGCGAGGCTGGTAGCTGCGCGGGCAAAAGGCAAGTGGAATCCGTCGGCTGCCTACGGCGGGGTCAGCCCGGCTTCGGCGTGCGGGCCAGGCAATAGACGTCCACCCGCGCGGCGCCGGCACGCCGCAGCAGCTGCGCCAGGGCCGCGGCGGTGGCGCCGGTGGTCAGCACGTCGTCCACCAGCGCCAGGTGCAGGCCGCGCAGGGCCGCGCCGTCGTCCAGGGCGAAGGCCTGGCGCAGGTTGCGCCGCCGCTCGGCCTTGTCCAGGCCCTGCTGCGCCGGGGTGTCGCGCACCCGGCGCAGCGGCTGGCGCCAGGGCAGGCCGAGTTCCGCGGCCAGGTTGCGGGCCAGCAGCTCGGCCTGGTTGAAGCCGCGCCGGCGCTGCCGGCGCGGGGCCAGGGGCACCGGCAGGAGCAGGTCGGGCAGGGGCAGGCCCTCGGCGAAGGCATGCCGCAGGTGGCGCCCCAGCAACTGGCCCAGCAGCCGCCCCAGGGGCCGGTCGGCCTGGTGCTTGAAGCGGGTGATGGCGCCGTCCACCGGGAAGGCGTAGCGCCAGGGCGCCAGGACCTGGTCGAAGGGCGGCGGCCGGCGCAGGCATTCGCCGCAGGTCAGGCCGTGTTCCGGCAGCGGCAGGGCGCAGGTGCCGCAGTGGCCGCCCAGCCAGGGCAGGTCGGCGTCGCAGCCGGCGCACAGCGGCAGGCCGGTATCGGCAGGGCCGCCGCAGAACAGGCAGTCCAGGGGCGGCGCGAGCAGGGCGCGCAGGCGGGCGAGCGTGAGCAGGGTGGCGTCCTCCGGGTGATGCCCCGGCGGACGCTCAGTGGATCAGCCAGCTCATCACGATGAGGCCGAGCACGGTGAGCAGGATGCCGCCGAAGAACGAGCGCCGGACGAAGGCGCGGATGCCACTGTAGAGCAGCAACAGGCCGAGGAAGAGTAGGACGAAGCTGAAGATCGACACGTCCATTCCGATGGCCCGGGCCAGGCCGTGGAGGAACTGGTCCATGGCCGCCCAGATGGCGCCCAGCAGGCCGGAGAGGAGGTCGACGACGAAGCGGATCGCCTTGCCGAGGGTCTGGCCGAGCCAGTCGAAAGTGCCTTCTGTTTCCATGTCCGTAGCGGTTCCCGATGGTTCCGTTCATTGGAGTGGCGCAGGGGCCGCCGGGTTCAGCGCCGTGTGCTGCTCAGTTGCGGCGCCAGGAAGGACTGCCGGAAGTATTCGCGGAACGCCTTCATCGCCGGGGTGAACGCGCGGTCGCGGTGCCAGGCCAGGCCGACGCTCATCGAGGGAACCGCGTCGACCAGCGTGAGCGTCTCGATGCGTTTGCCCTCCAGTGACCAGGGACGGTAGACGAGGTCGGAGAGGATGGCCACGCCGGAGCCGTTGGCGACCATGCTGCGCACCGCCTCCACCGAGCTTGTGCGCAGGATCACCCGCGGCTGCTGGCCGCTGTGCTGCCAGTAGCGCATGGAGGATTCGCCCGCCTCGTCGACGGTCAGCATGATGTAGGGCTCGCCGGCCACGTCGGCCAGGCCCACGGCCGTGCGTTCGGCCAGCGGGTGGCGTATCGGCAGCCAGAGGCGGCGGGTGGAGCTGAACAGCGTCTCCGCGGTGATCTGCGGCTCGGTGAGGTTGCCGGTGAGCACCACGGCCATGTCGTAGCGCCCGTCCAGCAGGCCGCGCTCGATGTCCACCCGTTCCTGCTCGTGCAGGTGCAGCTTCAGGTCCGGGTACCACTGCGCCAGGCGCTGCAGGTGGTGCGGCAGGAAGTAGCCCATCACGGTGTAGCTGGCCGCCACGTTCAGGCTGCCGCTGAGGTGGGTGTCCGGCAGCGGGCTGTTCAGCGCGTCCTCGACGCTGCGCAGGATGGAATAGGCGTGGTTGAGGAAGTGCCGGCCGTTGTCGGTGAGGGTCATGCCCTGGGCCGTGCGGGTGAACAGAGCGGCGCCCAGCAGGCCCTCCAGTTCCTGGATGGCGCTGGTCACGGCCGATTGCGAGATGTGCAGGTTCAGCGCCGCCTGGGAGATCTGCCCGACCTCGGCGGTGGCCACGAAGTAGCGTACCTGGCGCAGGGTGAAAGCCATGGGGCGGTGCTCCGGTAGGTATCTGTTTTTCAGAATCTACTGTATCGGATAATAAATCTACCCAATGCCACCCCTGCGACTTAAGGTCACCCCAACGACCTTCACAACAACGCATACAGGGGCCGGGCGGCGATGCAGACAGTCGATCTCAATTCCGACATGGGCGAGGGCTTCGGCCCCTGGACCATCGGCGATGGCGTGGACGCGGCGATCATGCCGCTGATCAGCAGCGCCAACATCGCCACGGGTTTCCACGCCGGCGACCCGAGCATCATGCGCCGCACCGTCGAGCTGGCCCTGGAACACGGCGTGGGCATAGGCGCGCACCCCGGCTTCCGCGACCTGGTCGGGTTCGGCCGGCGGCACATCAACGCGCCGGCCGCCGAGCTGGTCAACGACATGCTCTACCAGCTCGGCGCGCTGCGCGAATTCGCTCGCCTGCAGGGGGCGAGCCTGCAGCACATCAAGCCCCATGGCGCGCTCTACATGCACCTGGCCCGCGACGAGGAGGTGGCCCGCGAGTTCGTCGCCACCCTGCAGCGCCTCGACCCGCAGCTGGCGCTGTTCTGCATGGACGGCTCGGCCACCTGGCGCGCCGCGCAGGAACTGGGCCAGCCGGTGGTGCGCGAGTTCTACGCCGACCGCGACTACGACCGCAGCGGCTCCATCGTCTTCATCCGCCGGGTGCGCGCACTTGATCCCCAGGAGGTGGCCGCCAGGGTGCTGCGCGCCTGCCAGGAGGGCCGGGTGCGCACGGTGGAGGGCGAGGACATCGCCATCGCCTTCGACTCCATCTGCATCCACAGCGACACCCCCGGCGCCCTGGCGCTGGTCGAGGCGACACGCGCCGCCCTGCTGGGCGCCGGCATCCGCATCGAGGCGCCGCGCTGAACGCCGCCCCGCCTGGCGGGGCCTTCCATCACTGCATCTGCCATCCATACATTCGAACAATGAGGAACAGTCATGGCCGAACATACCGTGCAGTCGCCCTTGCCGGGCACCTTCTACCGCAAGCCGAGCCCGGATGCGCCCAACTACGCCGAAGCCGGCCAGCGCGTCGAGCCGGGCAGCGTGATTGGCCTGGTGGAAGTGATGAAGCAGTTCTCCGAGGTGCAGGCCGAATGTGCCGGCACCCTGCGCGCCTTCCTGGTGGAGGATGGCGAGCCGATCGAGCCGGGCCAGGCCCTGGCGACCATCGACGGCGACGCGTGAGGGCCCGGCCATGCTGAAGAAACTGCTGGTGGCCAACCGCGGCGAGATCGCCGTGCGCATCATCCGCGCGGCGCGGGCCCTGGGCATCCCCACGGTCGCGGCGTGCAGCGAGGCGGACGCCGACTCGCTGGCCGCGCGCCAGGCCGACGAGGTGCGCATCATCGGCCCGGCCCGCGCCGAGCGCAGCTACCTGAACGCCGAGGCGCTGTTGCAGGCCGCGCGCGACAGCGGGGCGGACTCGGTCCACTCCGGCTACGGCTTCCTGTCCGAGAACGCCGACTTCGCCGAGGCGGTGACCGCCGCCGGGCTGGTCTTCGTCGGCCCCGACGCGCGGACCATCCGCCGCATGGGCGACAAGGCCGAGGCGCGGCGCACGGCCATGGCCGCCGGGGTGCCGGTGGTGCCGGGCTCGCCGGGCGAACTGGAGGACGTCGAGGCCGCGCTGCGCTGTGCCGAAACGGTCGGCTACCCGCTGCTGGTCAAGGCTTCGGCCGGTGGCGGCGGGCGCGGCATCCGCATCGCCCACGACGCCGGGGAGCTGCGCCGCGAATTCCCCATCGCCCAGCGCGAGGCCCAGGCGGCCTTCGGTTCCGGCGCCGTGTACCTGGAGCGCTTCATCCGCCAGGCGCGGCACATCGAGGTGCAGATCCTCGGCGACGGCCAGCGCGCGGTGCACCTGTTCGAGCGCGAGTGCTCGCTGCAGCGGCGCCGGCAGAAGGTCTTCGAGGAGGCGCCCTCGGCGGCATTGAGCGAGGCCC
This sequence comes from Pseudomonas delhiensis, assembly GCF_900187975.1. Taxonomy (GTDB): domain Bacteria; phylum Pseudomonadota; class Gammaproteobacteria; order Pseudomonadales; family Pseudomonadaceae; genus Pseudomonas; species Pseudomonas delhiensis. Next base: position 68,039 of record NZ_FZPC01000020.1, read on the forward strand.
AGCGCGAGGCGCTCTGCGCCAGCGCCGTGCGCCTGGCGCAGAGCCTCGGCTACCGCGGCGCCGGCACCCTGGAATACCTGTTCGATTCCCACAGCGGCGAGTTCTTCTTCATCGAGATGAACACCCGCATCCAGGTCGAGCACCCGGTCAGCGAGATGGTCACCGGCATCGACCTGGTCCAGGCCATGCTGCGCATCGCCGGCGGCGAGCCGCTGGCGCTGCGCCAGGAAGACATCCGCCTGAACGGCGCGGCGCTGGAAATGCGCATCAACGCCGAGGACCCGGCGCGCAACTTCTTCCCCTGCCCGGGCACGGTCGAGGGCCTCGGCTGGCCCCAGGGCGACGGCGTGCGGGTGGACAGCCACCTGTATCCCGGGTACCGCGTACCGCCTTACTACGACTCGCTGCTGGCGAAGATCATCGTCCACGGCAAGGACCGCGAGGAAGCCTTCGCCCGTGCGCAAAAGGCCCTGGACGAGACCGAGCTGAGCGGCATGGCCACCACCCTGTCGCTGCACTGCTGGCTGCTGGCGGAGCCGCGCGTGCGCGCCGCGCAGTTCGACACCGGCACCCTGGAAACCTGGCTGGCCGAGCGCGCCGCCGCCCTGGAGGTGTGACATGCACGAGCAGATCCGCTACAGCTTCGGCGGCGACGAGCACCTGTTCGCCGAGGTCGCCGAATCCATGTCGCTGGAGGCCTTCTTCCGCGGCATGGCCATCACCCGGGCGATCGAGCGCCAGGCCATCCCCGGCGTGCTCGACGTGTGCCTGGCCAATGCCTCCTTCCAAGTCCGCTTCGACCCCGACCAGGTGGCCCCGCAGGCGCTGCTGGAGCAGGTGCGCGAGCTGGAGGCCCATGCCACCACCGAGCGCAGCATCCGCACGCGGATCATCGAGATCCCGGTGCTGTACAACGACCCCTGGACCCACGAGACGCTGATGCGCTTCCGCGACCGCCACCAGGACCCGGCCTCCACCGACCTGGAATACGCGGCGCGGATCAACGGCTACCAGGACGCCCAGGCGTTCATCGAGGCGCACAGCGGCACGCCCTGGTTCGTCTCCATGGTCGGCTTCGTCGCCGGCCTGCCGTTCATGTACCAGATGGTCGAGCGCGAGCGGCAGCTGCAGGTGCCCAAGTACCTGCGCCCGCGCACCGACACGCCGAGGCTGACCCTCGGCCACGGCGGCTGCTTCGGCTGCATATACTCGGTGCGCGGCGCCGGCGGCTACCAGATGTTCGGCGTCACCCCGGCGCCGATCTACGACCCGCAGCAACGCCTGGGCTACCTGCGCGATTCCATGGTGTTCTTCCGCGCCGGCGACATCGTCCAGTTCCGGCCCATCGACCGCGCCGAGTACGACCGCGCGGTCGCCGAGGTGGAGGCGGGCAGCTTCGCGCTGCGCATCCGCCCGGTCGAGTTCGACCTCGACGCTTTCCTGGCCGACCCGCAAGGCTGCAAGCAACGACTGCAGGAGGTGCTCCATGTCGCTTAAGGTGCTCAAGCCCGGCCTCGCCACCTCGGTGCAGGACGCCGGCCGCGAAGGCTACTACCACCTGGGCATCCCGCCCTCCGGCGCTCTCGACCAGTACGCCCTGCGCGCGGCCAACCTGCTGGTGGGCAACCCGGCCACCGCCGCGGCGCTGGAGTGCACCCTGCTCGGGCCGCAGCTGGAATTCCAGCGCGACGCCCTGGTAGCGGTCTGCGGTGCGGCCATGACGCCGCGCCTGGACGGCGCCGAGATGCCGCTGGATTGCGCCTTCCGCGTGCGCGCCGGGCAGGTGCTGGGCTTCGACTTCATCAAGGCCGGCGCCCGTGGCTACATCGCCATCGACGGCGGCATCGAGGTGCCCGAGGTGCTGGGCAGCCGCTCCACCTACGCCCTGGGCGGCATCGGCGGCTTCGCCGGGCGGCGCCTGCAGGCCGGCGACGAATTGCCCCTGGGCGCTCCCGCCGGCGCCGGTCGCGAGGGCCTGGCGCTGCCACGCTCGTTGCAGATCGAGGTCGGTGGCGAAGTCAGCCTGCGGGTGGTGCCGGGGCTCTATCACCATCGCCTGACGGCCCGGGCCGCCGAGCAGTTCTTCGCCGACACCTGGACCGTGGGCTCTGAAGCCGACCGCACCGGCTTCCGCTTCAAGGGCGGCGCGCCGCTGGCCTTCGAGCCACGCGAGCAGCCGTTCGGCGCCGGCTCCGACCCGTCGAACATCGTCGACGCCTGCTACCCGATCGGCTCCATCCAGGTGCCCGGCGGCCTGGAGCCCATCGTCCTGCACCGCGACGCGGTGTCCGGCGGCGGCTACGCGATGATCGGCACGGTGATCAGCGCCGACCTCGACCGCATGGCCCAGCTGCAGCCCAACCAGAAGGCCCGTTTCGTCGCCATCTCCCTGGAGGAAGCGCTGGCGGCGCGGCGTCGCTACAAGCAGCAGGTCGAAAACCTGTACCGCTTCTTCCTGGCCTAGCTGACCGCCACGGCGGCCTCCGCAGCGGACGCCGCCGTGGTCCAGGGATGATCAATTATTGGTCACTTGTCGACTTGTGACTTCATCTTGGTTGACAGCGACCAAGGCTTACATATCATGCCTCCAAAGCCTGAACCGCCACGCCCGCCGTGGCGGTCGAGAACAACGAGGCGTCAGCCCGCGTCCGAAGGAATTCCCCATGAGTGCATCCGCATCCATCGTCACCCGCCACGACTGGACCCTCGCCGAAGTGAAGGCGCTCTTCGAGCAGCCCTTCAACGACCTCCTGTTCCAGGCGCAGACGGTGCACCGTGCGCACTTCGACGCGAACCGCGTGCAGGTCTCGACCCTGCTGTCGATCAAGACCGGCGCCTGCCCGGAAGACTGCAAGTACTGCCCGCAGTCCGGCCACTACAACACCGGCCTGGACAAGGAAAAGCTGATGGAGGTGCAGAAGGTCCTGGAGGCCGCCGCCGAGGCCAAGGCCATCGGCTCCACCCGCTTCTGCATGGGCGCCGCCTGGAAGCACCCCTCGGCCAAGGACATGCCCTACGTGCTGGAGATGGTCAAGGGCGTGAAGAAGCTCGGCCTGGAAACCTGCATGACCCTCGGCAAGCTGACTCAGGAGCAGACCCAGGCCCTGGCCGAGGCCGGGCTGGACTACTACAACCACAACCTCGACACCTCGCCGGAGTTCTACGGCAACATCATCACCACCCGCACCTACGGCGAGCGCCTGCAGACCCTGGCCTACGTGCGCGAGGCGGGGATGAAGATCTGCTCCGGCGGCATCCTCGGCATGGGCGAGTCGGTGGCCGACCGCGCCGGCCTGCTGATCCAGCTGGCCAACCTGCCGGAGCACCCGGAGTCGGTGCCGATCAACATGCTGGTCAAGGTCAAGGGCACCCCGCTGGCCGAGGAGAAGGACGTCGATCCCTTTGACTTCATCCGCACCCTGGCCGTGGCCCGGATCATGATGCCGAAATCCCACGTGCGCCTGTCCGCCGGCCGCGAGCAGATGAACGAGCAGATGCAGGCCCTGGCCTTCATGGCCGGCGCCAACTCGATCTTCTACGGCGAGAAGCTGCTGACCACCAAGAACCCGCAGGCCGAGAAGGACATGCAGCTGTTCGCCCGCCTGGGCATCAAGCCCGAGGCGCGCGAGGAGCACGCCGACGAGGTGCACCAGGCCGCCATCGAGCAGGCCCTGGTCGAGCAGCGCGATTCGCAGCTGTTCTATTCGGCCGTCTGACGACGGCAGCTGCAAGCCGCAAGCTTCAAGCTGCAAGCCGAAAGCGCACTTTCGGTTTTTACTTGTAGCTTGTGGCTTAGCGCTTGGAGCTTGACGCATGTCCTTCGATCTCACCGCCCGCCTGGCCCAGCGCCAGGCGGACGATCTCTACCGCCAGCGGCCGTTGCTGGAGTCGCCGCAGGGCCCGCTGGTGCGGGTCGACGGCCGGCCGATGCTGGCCTTCTGTTCCAATGACTACCTGGGCCTGGCCAACCACCCCGAGGTGATCGCCGCGCTGCGTGCCGGCGCCGAGGGCTGGGGCGTGGGCGGTGGCGCCTCGCACCTGGTCAACGGCCACTGCGGGCCGCACCACGAGCTGGAGCTGGCCCTGGCCGAATTCACCGGGCGGCCGCGGGCGCTGCTGTTCTCCACCGGCTACATGGCCAACCTGGGCGCGGTGACCGCGCTGCTGGGCAAGGGCGACAGCGTGCTGGAAGACCGCCTCAACCACGCGTCGCTGCTGGACGCCGGGCTGCTCAGCGGCGCGCGCTTCTCGCGCTACCTGCACAACGACGCGGCCAGCCTGGCCACGCGCCTGGGCAAGGCCGAGGGCAATACCCTGGTGGTCACCGACGGCGTGTTCAGCATGGACGGCGACCTCGCCGACCTGCCGGCCCTGTGCGCCGAGGCCAGGCGCCGCGGCGCCTGGGTGATGGTCGACGACGCCCATGGCTTCGGCCCGCTGGGCGCCGGCGGTGGCGGCATCGTCGAGCACTTCGGCCTGGGCCTGGATGACGTGCCGGTGCTGGTCGGCACCCTGGGCAAGGCCTTCGGCACCGCCGGCGCCTTCGTCGCCGGCAGCGAGGAGCTGGTGGAGACGCTGATCCAGTTCGCCCGCCCATACATCTACACCACCAGCCAGCCGCCGGCGCTGGCCTGCGCCACGCTGAAGAGCCTGGAGCTGCTGCGCAGCGAGAACTGGCGCCGCGAGCACCTGGGCCGGCTGGTCGCACGCTTCCGCCGCGGCGCCGAGGCCATCGGCCTGACGCTGATGGACAGCTTCACGCCGATCCAGCCGATCCTCATCGGCGGCAGCCGCCAGGCCATGGCGCTGTCGGCGGCGTTGCGCGACCACGGCATCCTGGTCGGCGCCATCCGCCCGCCGACCGTGCCGGCCGGCAGCGCGCGGCTGCGCGTGACCTTCAGCGCCAGCCACAGCGAGGAGCAGGTCGACCGCCTGCTCGAAGCCCTGGAGCAGAGCTGGCGCCAGGTCTCCAGCAGCCTGCTGGCGGAACTCGACGCCGAGGAGGGCGAGGATGCGTGACCAACTGATTCTGCTGCCCGGCTGGGGCCTGGGCTGCGCGCCCCTGGAGCCGCTGCGCGACGCCCTGCTGGAGCTGGCGCCGCACCTGCACGTGGCCATCGAGCCGCTGCCGCGCGAGGCCGACCCGGCGCTATGGCTGGACGAGCTGGACGACGAACTGCCCGAAGGCAGCTGGCTGGCCGGCTGGTCGCTGGGCGGCATGCTCGCCGCCGAGCTGGCCGCGCGCCGCGGCCAGGCCTGCCGGGGCCTGATCACCCTGGCCGCCAACGCCAGCTTCCGCCAGCTGGACGACTGGCCGCAGGCCATGCCCAACAGCGTCTTCGAGGATTTCTTCGAGGCCTTCCTGCTGGAGCCGGAACTGACGCGCAAGCGCTTCACCCTGCTGGTCAGCCAGGGCGCCCGCGACGCACGCACCCTGGCGCGGCAACTGCAGGTGGCGCTGCCGGCGCTGGAGGCCGGGGCGCTGGGCGCCGGCCTGCAACTGCTGGGGCGCCTGGACACCCGCGCGGCGCTGGAACGCTACGACGGCCCGCAACTGCACCTGTTCGCCGGCAACGACGCCCTGGTCCCGGCCGGCGCCGCCGACGCCCTGCTGGGCTGGTTGCCGGACGTGGAAGCGAGCACCATCGCCGGCGCCAGCCACGGCCTGCCGCTGGAGCGCCCGGACGAGGTGGCCGCGGCCATCCTGACTTTCATCCACGAGGGCGACGATGTCTGATCCCCTGGGCGGCGCGCTGCCGGACAAGCGCCAGGTCGCCGCTTCCTTCTCCCGCGCGGCCGCCACCTACGACGCCGTGGCCGAACTGCAGCGCGGCGTCGGCGAAGGCCTGCTGGCGCGGCTGCCGGCCGACCTGGCGGTGCGCCGCTGGCTCGACCTGGGCTGCGGCACCGGCCACTTCAGCCGGGCCCTGGCCCGGCGCTTCGGCGAGGCCGAGGGCCTGGCCGTGGACATCGCCGAAGGCATGCTGCGCCACGCCCGCGAGCGCGGCGGCGCCCGGCACTTCATCGGCGGCGACGCCGAGCGCCTGCCGCTGCGCGGCGAGTGCTGCGACCTGCTGTTCTCCAGCCTGGCCATCCAGTGGTGCGCCGACCTGCCGGCGGTGCTCGGCGAGGCGCACCGGGTGCTGCGCGAGGGCGGCGTGTTCGCCTTCAGCAGCCTGTGCGTCGGCACCCTGGACGAGCTGCGCGCCAGCTGGCAGGCGGTGGACGGCTTCGTCCACGTCAACCGCTTCCGCGCCTTCGCCGACTACCAGGCGCAGTGCGCGGCGAGCGGGCTGGAGGTGCTGCAACTGGCCACCGAGGACCGCGTGCTGCACTTCCCCGACCTGCGCAGCCTGACCCACGAACTCAAGGCCCTGGGCGCCCACAACCTCAACCCCGGCCGCCCCGGCGGCCTGACCGGGCGGGCCAGGGTGCGGGCGCTGATCGAGGCCTACGAACGCTTCCGCCAGCCCGGGGGGCTGCCGGCGACCTACAGGGTGGTCCAGGCCATCCTGCGCAAACCCATCTCTTCGTAGGAGCGAGCTTGCTCGCGAACGGCCCGGGCACGGGTTCGCGAGCAAGCTCGCTCCTACACAGGCAGCACCTGAGGAACCCCATGCCCCACGCCTACTTCATCACCGGCACCGACACCGAAATCGGCAAGACCACCATCGCCGCCGGCCTGCTGCACGCCGCGCGCATGGCCGGCATGTCCACCGCCGCCGCCAAGCCGGTGGCCTCCGGCTGCGAGCGCCGCCCCGAGGGCCTGCGTAACGGCGACGCCCTGGCCCTGCTGGGCGAGTGCAGCCTGCCGCTGGCCTACGAGGAAGTGAACCCCTTCGCCTTCGAGCCGGCCATCGCCCCGCACCTGGCGGCGCGCGAGGTCGGCGTGGCGCTGAACGTCGACACCCTGGCCGGGCCGGTGCGCCACGTGCTGGCGCGCGGCGCCGACTTCACCCTGGTGGAAGGCGCCGGCGGCTGGCGCGTGCCCCTGGCCGGCGAGGAGAGCCTGTCGGACCTGGCCATCCGCCTCGAGCTGCCGGTGATCCTGGTGGTGGGCGTGCGCCTGGGCTGCATCAACCACGCGGTGCTCAGCGCCGAGGCCATCCTGCGCGACGGCTTGCCGCTGGCCGGCTGGGTGGCCAACATCGTCGATGCGCAGACCTCGCGCCTGGAAGAGAACCTGGCGACCCTCGCCGAACGCCTGCCGGCGCCCTGCATCGGCCGCGTGCCGCGCCTGGCCGCGCCGACGCCGTTCGCCGTGGCCGGGCACCTGGACCTGGGGATCCTCGACCTTCCGGACTGATGGCCTTTGAATATCACCGACGATCCTGCTTGAATAGGCGGCAGGTTCCACCGAGGAAGATCGACCATGGAAATCTCCGGTAACGCATTCAGTACCGGTCTGCAGGGGCTGCAGCGCGGCCTGCAGCAGGTCGACCGCGCCGCCGCCCAGGTGGCCGCGCAACCCGTGGCCCAGGACGACATCGCCCGGCCCGTGGTGGACATGGAAATGAGCAAGTACGCCGCCCTGGCGTCCAGCCGCGTCCTGCAGACCGCCGACGAAACCCTCGGGACGCTGATCGACATCAGCGTCTGACGCCTTTCCTCCCTTCAGAATTTCCTTTCAGCAGCTTCGGACCGTCACCTGTCGGCGGCCCGTGGCTGGGCTTTACTCGTACCTATCGATACCCGCAAACGCAGCGCTCTGTTCCGAGCCCTGGCGCGTGACCGGGCGGTCGGCTTGCGCGCTTGACAAGGGTAGGGCGTAAACGTATGTTTCAAACGCCTGTTTGAGAGTCGAGGCGCGCGGCGCATCGGCTGGGCGGCCGGGAACGCTCCCGCACAGCGACCGCAAGCATCGGTCGCCCATTAACCAGAACCCTTCGTAGAGGTTTACCGCTATGCCTGATTACAAGGCCCCCTTGCGTGATATCCGTTTCGTTCGCGACGAGCTGCTGGGCTACGAAGCGCACTACCAGAACCTGCCGGGCGCCCAGGACGCCACGCCGGACATGGTCAATGCCATCCTCGAAGAGGGTGCCAAGTTCTGCGAACAGGTGATCGCCCCGCTGAACCGCGTCGGCGACCAGGAAGGCTGCACCTGGAGCCCCGAGGGCGTGAAGACCCCCACCGGCTTCAAGGAGGCCTACCAGCAATTCGTCGAGGGCGGCTGGCCGAGCCTGGCCCATGACGTCGAGCACGGCGGCCAGGGCCTGCCGGAATCCCTGGGCATGGCCATCAGCGAGATGGTCGGCCAGGCCAACTGGTCCTGGGGCATGTACCCGGGCCTGTCCCACGGCGCCATGAACACCCTGCACGCCCACGGCACCCCGGAACAGCAGGCCACCTACCTGACCAAGCTGGTGTCCGGCGAGTGGACCGGCACCATGTGCCTGACCGAGCCGCACTGCGGCACCGACCTGGGCATGCTGCGCACCAAGGCCGAGCCCCAGGCCGACGGCACCTACAAGGTCACCGGCACCAAGATCTTCATTTCCGCCGGCGAACACGACATGGCCGACAACATCGTCCACATCGTGCTGGCCCGCCTGCCCGACGCGCCCCAGGGCACCAAGGGCATCTCGCTGTTCATCGTGCCGAAGTTCCTGCCCAACGCCGAAGGCGGCGTAGGCGAGCGCAATGCCGTGTCCTGTGGCTCCATCGAGCACAAGATGGGCATCCACGGCAACGCCACTTGCGTGATGAACTTCGACGCCGCCACCGGCTTCCTGATCGGCCCGCCGAACAAGGGCCTGAACTGCATGTTCACCTTCATGAACACCGCCCGCCTGGGTACCGCGCTGCAAGGCCTGGCCCACGCCGAGATCGGTTTCCAGGGTGGCATCGCCTACGCCCGCGAGCGTCTGCAGATGCGTTCGCTGACCGGCCCGAAAGCCCCGGAAAAGGCCGCCGACCCGATCATCGTGCACCCGGACGTGCGCCGCATGCTGCTGACCGCCAAGGCTTTCGCCGAAGGCAACCGCGCCATGCTGTACTTCGCCGCCAAGCAGGTGGACATCGTCCAGCGCAGCCAGGACGAAGAAGAGAAGAAAGCCGCTGACGCGATGCTGGCCTTCCTCACCCCGATCGCCAAGGCGTTCATGACCGAAGTCGGCTTCGAGTCGGCCAACCACGGCGTGCAGATCTATGGCGGCCACGGCTTCATCGCCGAGCACGGCATGGAACAGAACGTCCGCGACAGCCGCATCTCCATGCTGTACGAAGGCACCACCGGCGTTCAGGCGCTGGACCTGCTGGGCCGCAAGGTGCTGATGACCCAGGGCGAGGCGCTCAAGGGCTTCACCAGGATCGTGCACAAGTTCTGCCAGGCCAACGAAGGCAACGACGCCGTCAAGGAATTCGTCGCGCCGCTGGCCGCGCTGAACAAGGAGTGGGGCGAACTGACCATGAAGGTCGGCATGGCCGCCATGAAGGACCGCGAGGAAGTCGGCGCCGCTTCGGTGGACTACCTGATGTTCTCCGGCTACGCCTGCCTGGCCTACTTCTGGGCCGACATGGCGCGCCTGGCCGCCGAGAAACTGGCCGCCGGCACCAGCGAGGAAGCCTTCTACAAGGCCAAGCTGCAGACCGCGCGCTTCTACTTCCAGCGCATCCTGCCGCGCACCCGCGCCCACGTCGCCGCCATGCTGTCCGGCGCCGGCAACCTGATGGACATGGCCGAGGAAGACTTCTCCCTCGGTTACTGATCCCGCCGCTGGCACCAGCCCGCCCCGTGGCGGGCTGTCCACGGAGGCGCCTGACACCCTGCGAGCAAGCGCCCGCAGGGTGTTTTCATTTCCGGGCCTGCTCCACGCACGATCGTGGCCCGGCTTGATCGTTATACCAATATGGGTATAGCCTCGCTCGGCCGTTCATGGGAAAGCCGAGCCATCAGTGAAGTCGTTGATCTGGATGGGCAGCGAAAATGATTGAGTTCGAAGAAGGTAGCGGCAATGTCTATGCCGACCTCGGCAGGGACGATGCCGGCGAGATGCAGGTCAAGGCCAGGCTGGCATCCAAGATCGGCAGCATCATCAAGGCCCGCCACCTGACACAGACCCAGGCAGCGGAAATCCTCGGGCTTCCCCAGCCCAAGGTTTCCGACATGTTGCGTGGGAAGTTCAGAGGCATCAGCGAGGCCAAGATGATCGACTGCCTGGCCCGGCTCGGGCGCGATGTCCAGATCGTGGTCAAGGCCGCCCCCCGTTCACGCCGTGAGGGGCGGGTGGAAGTGGTCTTCGCCTGATCGGCTCTCCCGTGCAGGAAGCCCGTCCTGATGGCGGGTTTTTTTGTGCCCGTGCAGGCCGCGAGTACCGCGTTGCAGCGTATGGCCGGGGCCGTCGCGGGGTGGTGCGGCCGGCCCGAGGCCGGGCCCGGTTATGGCCGCGCATTCATCGCGCGCAGAGTGATTGCCGCCGCTTTCCGGCGCACAGTAGGTTCAGGGCTTGTCCGCGCCGTTCCGGCGCCGAACCGACTGGAGAACCGCCATGCCCGAGTACAAGGCACCCCTGCGCGACGTGCGCTTCCTGATCGACGAGGTCTTCGACTTCGCCGGCCGCTACCAGGCCCTGGGCGCGACCGATGCCAGCCCGGACATGGTTTCCGCCATCCTCGAGGAAGGGGCCAGGTTCTGCGAGCAGGTGCTGGCGCCGCTGAACCGCTCCGGCGACGAGGAGGGCTGCCACTTCGACAACGGCGTGGTGACCACGCCCAAGGGCTTCAAGGAGGCCTTCGCGCAGTACGTCGAGGGCGGCTGGAACGGCGTGTCCTCCGACCCCGAGTACGGTGGCCAGGGCCTGCCGCCGTCCCTAGGCCTGCTGGTCAGCGAGATGATCGGCGCGGCCAACTGCTCCTGGGCCATGTACCCCGGCCTGACCAAGGGCGCCATGGCCGCCATCCACGCCCACGGCAGCGCCGAGCAGAAGCAGGCCTACCTGCCGCGCATGACCGCAGGCACCTGGACCGGCACCATGTGCCTGACCGAACCGCACTGCGGCACGGACCTCGGCATCATCAAGACCCGCGCCGTGCCCAACGCCGACGGCAGCTACGCCATCAGCGGCACCAAGATCTTCATCTCCGCCGGCGAGCACGACATGAGCGAGAACATCATCCACCTGGTGCTGGCCAAGCTGCCCGACGCGCCGGCCGGTACCAAGGGCATCTCGCTGTTCATCGTGCCCAAGTTCCTGCTCGACGCCAGCGGCGAGGCCGGCGCGCGCAATGCCGTGGCCTGCGGCTCCATCGAACACAAGATGGGTATCAAGGCCTCGGCCACCTGCGTGATGAACTTCGACGGCGCCACCGGCTACCTGATCGGCGAGGCCAACAAGGGCCTGGCCTGCATGTTCACCATGATGAACCACGCGCGCCTGGGCACCGGCATGCAGGGCCTGTGCCTCGGCGAGGTGAGCTACCAGGGCGCCGTGAAGTACGCCCAGGAGCGCCTGCAGATGCGCGCCCTGACCGGGCCCAAGGCGCCGGACAAGCCGGCCGACCCGATCATCGTCCACCCCGACGTGCGGCGCATGCTGCTGACCATGAAGGCCTTCAACGAGGGCAACCGCGCCCTGGCCTACTTCACCGCGCAACTGCTGGACATCGAGCACCTGTCCGACAACGCCGAGGAACGCGAGCAGGCCGCCAACCTGCTGGCCTTCGTCACCCCGATCTGCAAGGCCTTCATGACCGACACCGGGCTGGAGGTGACCAACCACGGCATGCAGGTGTTCGGTGGCCACGGCTTCATCCGCGAATGGGGCATGGAGCAACTGGTGCGTGACTGCCGCATCGCCCCGATCTACGAAGGCACCAACGGCATCCAGGCCCTGGACCTGCTTGGGCGAAAGGTGCTCGGCAGCCAGGGCAAGCTGCTGCTGGGCTTCACCAGGCTGGTCCACCAGCTGTGCCAGGCCAACGCCGAGCACCCGCAGCTCAAGGCCCAGGTGGCGCAGCTGGCGGCGCTGAACAAGCAGTGGGGCGAGCTGACGCAGAAGGTCGGCATGGCCGCCATGAAGAACCCCGACGAAGTCGGCGCGGCGGCGGTGGACTACCTGATGTTCTCCGGCTACGTCACCCTCGGCTACTTCTGGCTGCAAATGGCCCTGGTGGCCCGGAACAAGCTGGAGCAGGGTAGCAGCGAAGCCGATTTCTACCAGGCCAAGCTGGCCACCGCGGACTTCTACTTCGCCCGCCTGCTGCCGCGCGCGGCCGCGCACAAGGCGGCGGTGGAGGCCGGCGGCGAAAGCCTGATGCGCCTGTCCGCCGAGCAGTTCGCCCTCTGACGCGCCGACCGCGGCCCCGGCGGCCCTTCGTGGCGGCCGGGGCCGCTGGCTGTCCGGTGGGCGCATATGGTGTGACCGATGATTAACAATTCGTTCACAATATGACGCTATGGCTCTGAAGAGTTGTCGGGGTAAACTCCGCCGGCGTACCCTTGCGTACGTCCTATCCTGAATACCGCTGGCTGCTTGTTCAGCCGTTGTTTCGCTCGAGGATTCCTACATGGCTGACTACAAAGCACCGCTGCGCGACATGCAATTCGTCCTCCACGAAGTCTTCGAGGTGGGCAAGCTCTGGGCCGAGCTGCCGGGCCTGGCCGAGACGGTGGACGTCGACACCGCCAACGCCATCCTCGAGGAAGCCGGCAAGGTCACCGCGGGCGTGATCGCCCCGCTGAACCGCAGCGGCGACGAAGAAGGCTGCAGCTGGAGCGCCGAAGGCGTGAAGACCCCGGCCGGCTTCCCCGAGGCCTACCGCACCTACGCCGAAGGCGGCTGGGTGGGCGTGGGCGGCGCGCCGGAGTTCGGCGGCATGGGCATGCCCAAGGTCATCGGTGCGCAGGTCGAGGAGATGGTCAATGCGGCCAACCTGTCCTTCGGCCTCTATCCGATGCTGACCGCTGGCGCCTGCCTGTCGCTGCTCAACCACGCCAGCGAAGAACTCAAGGGCAAGTACCTGCCGAACATGTACGCCGGTACCTGGGCCGGTTCCATGTGCCTGACCGAGCCCCACGCCGGCACCGACCTGGGCATCATCCGCACCAAGGCCGAGCCCCAGGCCGACGGCAGCTACAAGGTCAGCGGCACCAAGATCTTCATCACCGGCGGCGAGCACGACCTGGCCGAGAACATCATCCACCTGGTGCTGGCCAAGCTGCCCGACGCGCCGGCCGGCTCCAAGGGCATCTCGCTGTTCCTGGTGCCCAAGGTGCTGGTCAACGAGGACGGCTCGCTCGGTGAGCGCAACGCCGTGAGCTGCGGCTCCATCGAGCACAAGATGGGCATCAAGGCCTCGGCCACCTGCGTGATGAACTTCGACGGCGCTACCGGCTGGATCGTCGATGCGCCGAACAAGGGCCTGGCGGCCATGTTCACCATGATGAACTACGAGCGCCTGGGCGTCGGCATCCAGGGCCTGGCCACCGGCGAGCGTTCCTACCAGAGCGCCGTGGAATACGCCCGCGAGCGCATCCAGAGCCGCGCGCCCACCGGCCCGGTGGCCAAGGACAAGGCGGCCGACCCGATCATCGTGCACCCGGACGTGCGCCGCATGCTGCTGACCATGAAGGCGCTGAACGAGGGCGGCCGCGCCTTCTCCAGCTACGTCGCCATGCAGCTGGACACCGCCAAGTACAGCGAAGAACCGACCGTGCGCAAGCGCGCCGAGGACCTGGTCGCCCTGCTGACTCCGGTGGCCAAGGCCTTCCTCACCGACATGGGCCTGGAAACCACCGTCCACGGCCAGCAGGTGTTCGGCGGCCATGGCTTCATCCGCGAGTGGGGCCAGGAGCAGCTGGTGCGCGACTGCCGCATCACCCAGATCTACGAAGGCACCAACGGCATCCAGGCGCTGGACCTGATGGGCCGCAAGATCGTCGGCAGCGGTGGCGCCTTCGCCAGGCACTTCACCGACGAGATCAAGGCCTTCAGCGCCTCGGCCGGCGCCGAGCTGGCCGAGTTCACCGGTCCGCTGAACGCCGCCGTGCAGAACCTGGAAGAGCTGACCGCCTGGGTGCTGGACCGCGCCAAGGCCAACCCCAACGAGATCGGCGCCGCTTCGGTGGAGTACCTCCAGGTGTTCGGCTACACCGCCTACGCCTACATGTGGGCGCTGATGGCCCGCGCTGCGCTGGGCAAGGAAGGCCAGGACGAGTTCTACGCCAGCAAGCTGGGCACCGCGCGCTTCTACTTCGCCCGCCTGCTGCCGCGCATCCACTCCCTGAGCGCCTCGGTGAAGGCCGGCAGCGAGTCGCTGTACCTGCTCGACGCCGCGCAGTTCTAAGCCGCGCACACAGACAGGGCCCCGCTTCGGCGGGGCCTTGTCGTTTCAGCGGGGCAACGCTTTGTAAGCCTAGGCTTACACGTCGTGGTGTCATTTGGCGTCTACCGACGGCGCGGTCCGACGCGTAATCTTGTTTCCAGTCAGGACATTGCGCAGGAAGCGCCGACGACAAAACGGAAAGATAGGGATTCCACCACGGACGGTGGCCAGCATGGACGTCAGGATATCGGTCTGCAAAACCCCGCTCGCAAGGCGGGGTTTTTCTTTGCCTGCGGTTTTTCCCCGCCCAGCCGACTGTAGGAGCGGGCCCTGCCCGCGATTCGCGCGCAGGGCGCGCTCCTACAAGGGGAATGGCGTGGGTGGGACGGCGTAGGAGCGGATCTCATCCGCGATCCGCGCCGGGACGCCCGGCTATCGCGGAGAAGCTCCGCTCCTACGAAGAGCATCTTGGCGCGGGGCTCTACGAAAAGCCCTGTACCGCGCCTTCCAGCAGCGAGCGCAGCAGCTCCACCGTGCTGCGCTGGCGCTGCGCATCGCGGTAGACCAACCCCACGCTCAGCGGGATGCGCGGCTCGCTCAACGGCTTCCACAGCAGGTCGCGGTTGCTGTGCAGCTGCCGCGCGCGGCCCGGCAGCACCGTGGCGAAGCGGCTGTGGGGCAGGCTGTCGAGGATGCCGCTCATGTGGTTCAGCTCGGCCTGCACCCGTGGCCGGCGGCCGATGGCGGCCAGTTGCTCCTGCCAGATCTGCCGGGCACGGAATTCCTCGCCCAGCAGCAGCATCGGCAGTTCCGCGGCCTGGGCCAGGGACACCTTCTTGAACTCGCGCAGCGGGTGGTCGGCGGGGATCACCAGCTGCAGCTCGTCCGGGTACAGCTCCACGCCATGCAGCGCCGGCTGGCGCGGCGGCAGGAAGCCGATGCCGATGTCCAGCTGCCCGGCCAGCAGCCGGCGCTCGATCTCCACCCCGGACAGCTCGTAGATGCGCACCTGCAGGTGCGGCTGCGCGGCGTGCAGGCGTTCCACCAGGTGGGGCACCAGGCTGGCGTTCACCGTCTGCAGCACGCCGATGGCCAGGCTGCGCGCGGCCTGCCCGCGGAAGCCGCGCAGGGCCTCGTGGGCGCGCTCCAGGCCTTCGAGCAGGGGCACGGCATGGTTGTACAGGGTGTGCGCCGCCGCCGTCGGTACCAGGCGCTTGCCGATGCGCTGGAACAGGGCCACGTCGAGGCTCCGCTCCAGCTGGCGGATCTGCTGCGACAGCGCCGGCTGCGACAGGGCCAGGCGCTCGGCGGCCCGGCCGACGTGGCCTTCCTCGTAGAGCGCGACGAAATAGCGGAGCTGGCGGAAATCCATAAGCGCAGCTTATCAACGAAACTGGAAAATCGAAATGGATAGGCACCTATCCGAGGCTCTAGTCTAGTGCCTGTCCACTGCTGCAGACGGGTAGACAAAGGTGGAAGGCATCGTCATCCAGGGTGTTTTCATAGGTAAAGTCGAAGAGTGCTGGGGCGGCCTGGTCAGCGCCATCGACAAGCTCGAAACCCGCGAGGAAGTCTGGCTGGGCAGCGAAGGCCTGCCCGGCGACGAACAGGCCGACCTGCGCCACCACGGCGGCCTCGACCGTGCGCTGCACCACTACCCGGCCGAGCACTACCGCCACTGGCGCAAGCAGCACCCGCAGCAGCGCTGGCAGCAACCGGCCTTCGGCGAGAACCTCTCGACCTTCGGCGTGAACGAGGCCGACGTGTGCATCGGCGACCTGTTCCGCTGGGGCGAGGCGCTGATCGAGGTCAGCCAGCCGCGCTCGCCGTGCTACCGCCTGGGACGTCGCTGGAACCTCCCGGAACTGCCGCTGGAGCTGCAGCAGCAGGGCCGCTGCGGCTGGTTCTACCGGGTGCGCCGCGCCGGCATGGTCAGCGCCGCCGCGCCGCTGGAGCTGGTGCAGCGGCACTACCCGCAGCTGAGCGTGGCCAGCCTGTTGCGCTGGTACTTCGGCGAACCGCTGGAGCCCTGCGGCCTGCGCCAGATGATGGCGTGCGACGCGCTCTCGCTGCGCTGGCGCAAGACCGCCGCGCAACGCCTGGCCAGTGGCGTGGTGGAAGACTGGACGGCCCGCCTGCAGGGCCCCGAATGCCTGGGCAGCGGCCCCGCCTGAGGCGGCGGCTGCCCACAACCTGCCTCGCGCCCGCCCCCGGACGTCGTTTTGGTCCATCGGGGCGGCTTTTATTCCCGGCCGGGGCTGCGCGCCCCGGGGATGGCGGCGGCCTGTCGGCCGCATCGCGGATGAGTCCTACCCCGCCACCGCTGTCCCACCTGTAGGAGCGCGCCCTGCGCGCGATTCGCGGGCAGGGCCCGCTCCTACAATGGGGCGAGATGGGAGACGCGAATTTCGATCCAGTCACTCCCGCGAACGACGGAGCCCAAAAGACAGTTGCCGCATGGGGATCGCAGGCTCAACCCATCCTACGAGGGAGAGGCGGGGCCTCAGAGTTCGATCTCGCCCCCCGCCAGCGCGCACAGCTCGGTGAAGTCGACGATCTCCGTCTCCCGCCCGTTGACCCGCAGCAGGCCGTTCTTCTGCAGGCGGGTGAAGCTGCGCGACACGGTTTCCACCGCCAGCCCCAGGTAGTCGCCGATTTCGTGGCGCGACATGCTCAGGCGGAAGCGCAGGGCCGAGAAGCCGCGCTCGCGGAAGTGCGCCGAGATGTTCAGCAGGAAGGCGGCGATCCGCGAGTCGGCGTTGAGCCGCGAGAGCAGCAGCTTCATCTGCTGGTCCTCGCGGATCTTGCGGCTCATCATCAGCAGCAGTTGGTGCGACAGCCCGGGGATCTGCTGCGACAACTGCTCCAGCTGGTCGAAGGGGATCTCGCTGCACAGGGTGCTTTCCAGGGCGATGGCCGATACCGGGTAGCGCCCCTCGTCCATGCCGGAGAAGCCGAAGATCTCGTTGGCATAGTAGAAGCCGGTGATCTTCTCCAGGCCCTGCTCGTTGGTGGTCACCGTCTTCAGCGAGCCGGAGCGCACCAGGTAGACGTTGTGGAAGGTGTCGCCCTGGCGGAACAGGTGGTCGCCCTTGTGCAGCAGGTGGCCGGGCCTGATGATGGCTTCCAGCTCGAGGATCTTGTCGTCGCTGAGGGTGGGCGGCGCCAGACGGCAGTTCTTGCAGTACGGTTGCGGCTTCAGCATCTGATTCATCCGGTTATCCCCTGTACACCAGCGCTAACCGCGTCCGGCGGCCTTCTAAGAACATAGCAACAGATGGGCATCTGTCATCCGCGTGGACGGTTCGGCCCCGCTGTGGATGGGCTCGGGAGGTAGATGGGCACGGGGCGGGCCAATGCCAAGGCGCCGGCGGTTTTTCCCGGGATTGCATTGCCGCAGGTCAGGTCGAATTCGCGCCGGGCTGGCTTCGTGAAATTCGTTGTGTTAGTTTTCATGAAAAACAAGCATGATAATTTCACGAGGTCGCCATGTTCCTGCAATCCAGCCAGCCCGTCGGCACCTACTACGCCGCCGCCAACCCGGAGTTGCTGCAGCCCCGCGCGCAGCTGACGGATGCGCTGGAGGTCGAGGTGCTGGTGATCGGCGCCGGCTTCAGTGGCCTGCATACCGCGCTGCAGCTGGCCGAGGGCGGCCGCCAGGTCTGCGTGATCGAGGCCAGCCGCATCGCCTGGGCGGCTTCCGGGCGCAATGGCGGCCAGGCGCTGCCGGGCTGGTCCAGCGACCTCGGGCCGATCGAGGCCGACCTCGGCCATGAAGGCGCCCTGCGCCTGTGGCAGGGCATGCTCTGGGCGGCGCGCGAGATGCGCGACCTGCCGCAGCGCCACGGCTTCGACTGCGACTACCGCGTCGGCCACCTGTGGACCGCCGTGCTGCCGCGCCGCGTCGGCATGCTCGAGGAATGGCAGGGCGAGGCCGCGCGCCGCTGGGGCTACGAGGGCCTGCAGATGGTTTCCCGCGCCGAGCTGCCGCAGTGGATCGCCAGCGAACGCTACCTGGCCGGCCTGTACGACCCGAACTCCGCGCACCTCAACCCGCTGAAGCTGGCCTACGGCCTGGCCGGCGCGCTGGAGAAGGCCGGCGGGCGCATCTTCGAGCAGACCCGCGCGCTGCGCTACAGCGAGCAGGGCAACGGCTACGTCGTCGAGACCGAGCGCGGCAGCATCCGCTGCGCCGCCCTGGTGCTGGCCTGCAACGCCTACATCGACGGCCTGGACAAGGAAGTCTCCGCGCGCATCCTGCCGGTGGGCACCTACCAGGTCGCCACCGCGCCGCTGGGCGCCGAGCTGGCGCATTCGCTGCTGCCGCGGAACTGCTGCGTCACCGACAACCAGTTCGTCCTCGACTACTTCCGCCTGACCCCCGACCACCGCCTGCTGTTCGGCGGCGGCTGCACCTACCTGGGCGGCATGCCTTCGGACATCCGCGCGGCCACCCGGCCCTACGTCGAGCGGGTGTTCCCGCAACTGCGCGGGGTGGAGCTGGAATACGCCTGGGGCGGGCACATCGACTGCAGCATGCGGCGCACCCCGGACGTCGGCCGCCGCGGCGACCTCTACTGGCTGCAGGGCTATTCCGGGCATGGCGTGCTGCCCAGCCTGGCCGCCGCCCGCGCGGTCAGCCAGGCCATGCTGGGGCACGGCGAGGAGCTCGACCTGTACCAGCGCCTGAGCAATCCCGGCTTCCCCGGCGGCCAGCGCTTCGCCGCGCCACTGGAAGCCGTCGGCAAAGCCTGGTATCGCTTGCGGGACTTCTTCTGAACAGAGCCGGGCAGCGCCTATGCAAGAACACCAGAACGAACACCTCGCGACCCTGATCCGCGACCTGCGCAAGCACAAGAACCTGACCCTCGGCGCCCTGGCCGAGCGCATCGGCCGCTCGGTGGGCTTCCTCTCCCAGGTCGAGCGCGGCCTGTCGCGCCCGACCGTGGCCGACCTCACCGCCATCAGCGAAGCCCTCGGCGTGCCGACCACCTACTTCTACGCCGAGGGGCCCGCCCGCGAGCTGGCCTGGGTGACGCGCCCGGCCGACCGCCGCACGCTCTACTACGCCGGCGGCGTCACCGACATCCTCGCCTCGCCGAACATGTCCGGCGGCTTCTCCATGCTCGACAGCATCCTCGCCCCCGGCGCCACCAGCGGCGAGGACCACCTCAACGACAGCTCTGAGCAGGGCGGCTTCGTGCTGGAGGGCGAACTGACCCTCTGGTACCAGGACGAGACCGTCACCCTTTACCCCAACGACAGCTTCCAGCTGCCGCCGCACGCGAAATTCCGCTACGGCAACCTGACAGACAAACCAACGAGGGTGCTCTGGATCTTCACCTGAAGGCATCCGGCTGCGCCCGACACAGGCACCAAGAAGATGAACCGCCAAACCTTCCCCGACCTGCTCAGCGAAGTGCGCGCCTTCCGCGCCCAGTACCCGGACGTGCGCTACGTCGACCTGATCTGCCTGGACATCCCCGGGCACTTCTACGGCAAGCGCTACCCGGTGGACATGCTGGAGAAAGTCGCCGCCGGCTCGCCCCTGAAGCTGCCGCAGAACTGCGTGCTGCTGGGCGTGCAGGGCGGCCTGCACCCGATCGGCGACTACTGCTTCAACGACGGCGACCCGGACGCGCCGCGCCGGCTGATTCCCGGCAGCCTCAAGCCGGTGCGCTGGGAGAACCAGCCGCTGGGGCAGATGATCATCAGCTCCGACGGCACCGAGGCGCCCATCGAGTTCGAACCGCGGGAAGTGCTGGCGCGCGTGCTCAGGCGCCTGGAAGGCAAGGGCATCCGCCCGGTGGTGGCCTTCGAGCTGGAGTTCTACCTGTTCGACAGGAAGCTCAGGGACGGCCTGCCGCAGTACCCGCGCGACCCGCTGTGCGAGGACGAGGACGACCAGCCGAACATGCACATCGAGCGCCTGTCGCGCTTCTCCGACGTGCTCCACGAGATAGTCGAGGCCTCGCGCGAGCAGGGCGTGGACGCCAACGTGATCACCGCCGAGATCGGCCCCGGCCAGTTCGAGATCAACTTCGCCCACTGCGAGGACGGCCTGCACGCCGCCGACCAGGCCGCGCTCTTCACCCGCGCCACCCGCGGCGTGGCGCTCAAGCATGGGCACCGCGCCAGCTTCATGAGCAAGCCCTACCTGCACGCGCCGGGCAGCGGCATGCACGTGCACGTCAGCCTCTACGACCGTGACGGCCGCAACCTGCTCGACGGCGACGAACAGCGCCCGCTGCGCCACGCCGTGGCCGGCTGCCTGGAGCTGCTGCCGCATTGCATGCCGATCTTCGCCGCCAACCACAACGCCTACCGCCGCTACGGCTCGCGGGTGAACGCGGCGAGCAGGGCCAGCTGGGGCTTCGAGGACCGCGATGCGTGCATCCGCATCCCCGAGTCCGATGGCAGGAACCTGCGCATCGAGCACCGCCTCGCCGGGGCCGACGCCAACCCCTACCTGGTGCTGGCGGCCATCCTCACCGGCATGGAGTACGGCCTGGAAGCGGGCAAGGAGCCCATCGCCCCGCTGAACGAAGACCGCGACAGCGGCATCGACTTCCCCCGCGACATGCTCGGCGCGGTGGCGGCCATGGAGAACCACCCGGTGGTGAAGGAAGGGCTCGGCAGCGAGTTCGTCTTCGTCTACTGCGAGAACAAGCGCCACGACCACCTGGCGTTCATGGACGAGGTGAGTGCGCGGGAGTACCGCTGGTTCCTGTGAAGGGAAAGCGGCGGCGCGGGTAGCGCCGCCGCGGCGTCCACCGTTTGGGTGGACGCGTGGCCGGGAGGGCCGCAGTGGGAAGCCGCGCTACCGGGCGGGTAGCCCCCTCGGCGAGGGCGGTAGCGCGGTTCGCGCCGCAAGGGCGCGGGTATCGCAGGCGGCGCCCGGGTAGGGCGCCGCTTTCCCGTCAGCCGATGGTCATCAGGCTGGCGTTGCCGCCGGCGGCTGCGGTGTTCACGCTCAGGGCGTGTTCCACCAGCAGGCGCTCCAGCGGTACATCGGTTTCACCCTTGCCCAGGCCGTGCACGCCGACGATCGCGCCCTTGCGCTTGGCGGCCTGTTCGCACACCCCGCGCAGCTGGTCGGAATCGCCGTGGTGCAGGATGGCGTCGAAGGCGGTTTCGGCGGCGCTCCAGTCGTCGACCAGCTCGATGCGCTTCTGCACTTCCTTGGGCAGGTCGTCGCGCAGTTCGCGCTGGCTCGCCGGCCATACCGCCAGGCTGCCCACCGCCAGGGTGGCGGCCAGCTGCACCAGCAGGTCGGCGCGCTCCTCGGCGAGGTTAAGCACGCGCTCGCGCGGCAGCAGGGTGTAGGTGTTGCGCTCGCCGGTGGGGCCGGTCAGCACGTGGCAGCGGTAGCTCTGCGCCAGGCTGGCGAACTCGTCCGCCACCTTCGCCAGTTCCGGCTCCTGCCTGGCTGCCCAGTCGCGCAGCGCCTGCAGGGCCTTCTCGCGCTCGGCGGGGCGGGGCAGGGCCTGCACGTTGTCGCCGGCCAGCTGGCTGGCCACGGCGTCGCGCGGGCGGGTCGACAGCAGGCGGTACAGGTACAGCGGGCCGCCGGCCTTCGGGCCGGTGCCGGACAGGCCTTCGCCGCCGAAGGGCTGCACGCCGACCACGGCGCCGACGATGTTGCGGTTCACGTACAGGTTGCCGACGCGGGCGTTGCCCACCACCTGGCTGATGGTCTCGTCGATGCGGGTGTGCACGCCGAGGGTCAGGCCGTAGCCGGAGGCGTTGATCTGCGCCAGCAACTGGTCCAGGTCGGAGCGCTCGTAGCGCACCAGGTGCAGCACCGGGCCGAAGATCTCGCGCTTGAGTTCGTCGAAGCTGTCCAGCTCGATCAGCGTCGGCACCACGAAGGTGCCGCGCTTGAGCGCGTCGCCATTCACCCGGGCGGCCTGGAAGACCTTGCGGCCCTTGTCGCGCATGGCCTGGATGTGGCGGTCGATGTTGCCCTTGGCCTCGGCGTCGATCACCGGGCCGATGTCCACGTTCAGGTGTTCCGGCGAGCCGAGGGTGTATTCGGCCATGGCGCCCTTGAGCATCTGCACCACGCGGTCGGCCACGTCGGCCTGCACGCACAGCACGCGCAGGGCCGAGCAGCGCTGGCCGGCGCTGTCGAAGGCGGAGTTGATCACGTCCACCACCACCTGCTCGGCCAGGGCCGAGGAGTCGACGATCATCGCGTTCATCCCGCCGGTCTCGGCGATCAGCGGGATGGCGCGGCCCTGGGCGTCCAGGCGGCCGGCGATGTTGCGCTGGAGGATGCCGGCCACCTCGGTGGAACCGGTGAACATCACCCCGCGCACGCGCTCGTCGCCCACCAGGCGGGCGCCGACGGTCTCGCCGCGGCCCGGCAGCAGTTGCAGCACGCCGGCCGGCACGCCGGCTTCCAGCAGGATGCGCACGGCCTGGGCGGCGATCAGCGGGGTCTGCTCGGCCGGCTTGGCCAGCACGGTGTTGCCGGCGGCCAGGGCGGCGGCCACCTGGCCGCTGAAGATCGCCAGCGGGAAGTTCCACGGGCTGATGCACACCACCGGGCCCAGCGGGCGGTGGCTGTCGTTGGAGAAGCCACGGGCCTGGGCCGCGTAGTAGCGCAGGAAGTCCACCGCCTCGCGCACCTCGGCGATGGCGTTGGCGAAGGTCTTGCCGGACTCGCGCACCAGCAGGCCCATCAGTTGCTGCAGCTCGCCTTCCATCTGGTCGGCGGCGCGCTCCAGCACGGCGGCGCGCTCCTCCGGCAGGGTGGACTGCCAGATCGGCCCGCTGGCCTGGGCGCTGAGCAGGGCGTTGTTGACGTCCGCTTCGCTGGCCTCGAATACCTGGCCGACGACGTCGCGGTGGTCGGCGGGGTTCTTCACCGGCTCGGCCGCGGCGGGCGCCGGGGTTTCGCCGCCGAGCACCGGCTGGGCGACGTAGGCCTGGTTGGTGCTGGTCAGCAGCGCCGAGGACAGCGAGCCCAGGCGGTGTTCGTTGGCCAGGTCCAGGCCCGCGGAGTTGGCCCGGCCTTCGCCGTACAGGTCACGCGGCAGCGGGATGCGCGGGTGCGGCAGGCCGAGGGTGCCTTCCTGGGCGGCCATCTGCTCGACCTGCTGCACCGGGTCCAGCACCAGGTCCTGCAGCGAGATGCTGTGGTCGGCGATGCGGTTCACGAAGCTGGTGTTGGCGCCGTTCTCCAGCAGGCGGCGCACCAGGTAGGCCAGCAGCGTCTCGTGGCTGCCCACCGGGGCGTAGATGCGGCACGGGCGGTTGAACTTGCCGTCGGCGACCTTGCCCACCACCTGCTCGTACAGCGGCTCGCCCATGCCGTGCAGGCACTGGAACTCGTACTGGCCCGGGTAGTAGTTCTGCCCGGCGATCTGGTAGATGGCCGACAGCGAGTGGGCGTTGTGGGTGGCGAACTGCGGGTAGATGGCCTCCGGCACCGCCAGCAGCTTGCGCGCGCAGGCGATGTAGGAAACGTCGGTGTAGGGCTTGCGGGTGTAGACCGGGTAGCCCTCCAGGCCGTTGACCTGGGCCAGCTTGATCTCGCTGTCCCAGTAGGCGCCCTTCACCAGGCGGATCATCAGGCGGTGGCGGCTGCGCTTGGCCAGGTCGATGACGTAGTCGATCACGTACGGGCAGCGCTTCTGGTAGGCCTGGATGACGAAGCCGATGCCGTTCCAGCCGCTCAGCGAGGGCTCGAAGCACAGGCGTTCGAGCAGGTCGAGGGAGATTTCCAGGCGGTCGGCTTCCTCGGCGTCGATGTTGATGCCGATGTCGTACTGCTTGGCCATCTGCGTCAGGCCCAGCAGGGTCGGGTACAGCTCATCCATCACCCGGTCGTACTGCGCGCGGCTGTAGCGCGGGTGCAGCGCCGAGAGCTTGATGGAGATGCCCGGGCCTTCGTAGATGCCGCGGCCATGGGAGGCCTTGCCGATGGCGTGGATGGCCTGCTCGTAGGAGGCCAGGTAGCGCTTGGCGTCCTCGTCGGTCAGTGCGGCTTCGCCGAGCATGTCGTAGGAATAGCGGAAGCCGCGGCTTTCCATGTTCGCGGCGTTGGCCAGGGCCTCGCCGATGGTCTCGCCGGTGACGAACTGCTCGCCCATCAGGCGCATGGCCATGTCCACGCCCTTGCGGATCAGCGGCTCGCCGCTCTTGCCGATGATGCGGTTGAGCGAGGAGGTCATGCCCGCCTCGTTGTGGGTGGAGACCAGCTTGCCGGTGATCAGCAGGCCCCAGGAGGCGGCGTTGACGAACATCGACGGGCTCTGGCCCAGGTGCTGGCTCCAGTTGCCGTTGCTGATCTTGTCGCGGATCAGCGCATCGCGGGTGGCCTTGTCCGGAATGCGCAACAGCGCCTCGGCCAGGCACATCAGCGCCACGCCTTCCTGGGACGACAGCGAGAACTCCTGCAGCAGGCCCTGCACCAGGCCCTGGCGGCCGCCGGCGCTCTTCTGGTTGCGCAGCTTCCCGGCGATGCCCAGGGCCATCTTGTTGGCGGCCTCGGCCTTGTCCTGGGGCAGGCGGGCCTGCTCCAGCAACATCGGCAGCGCCTCGGTCTCGGGGCGGCGGTAGGCGGAAGTGATGGCGGCGCGCAGCACCGACTGCGGCAGGATGCTCTCGGCGAAGTCCAGGAACACCTGCAGGCCCTGCTCGTTCAGCGCCTCCAGCGATTCCTCGCCGGCCGCGGCGGCCAGGCCGGAATGCTGGGCGGGGGAGAGACCACCCTCGATCTGCTCCAGGTAGTTGAAGATCGCCTGCTTGATGATCCAGTGCGGCGTGCGCTCGATGGCCTGGGCGGCTTGCTTGAGGCGTTCACGGGTGGCGTCGTCGAGCTTCACGCCAAGGGTGGTGGTGGCCATGGTTGTACCTGTTATTGGAAAGTGGGCACGGCGGAAATGTGGCGAGAATTTAAACGTCGGACGACAAAGGTGCAACCAGGTGCAACCAGCCATTGGTCGAACTCGACGAACTGTGTAGAAAGGTGACCATGCCGGCAGATGCAGCGGATGCCCGGCGATCGCTGCAAGAAGCGGACCTTGCGGGCTATTCCGGGGAGTGGAGGCGCGCCGGCCAGGTGCGTGGACGGGGTTGCACCTTTTCGGCACGCAGCGGCCTGAGCCTGCGCACAACTATGGCCCGTCCATGGCATCCGGTCCAGGCGCGCAAAAGGATTGAACGCCAGCGAAGCGGCCGTGGTCGATGCTGGTGTCAGTAGCCACAGTTACAAGGAGCACCTGCCATGGACCTGATCCGCATCCTCATCGCCATCATCCTCCCGCCCCTGGGCGTGTTCCTCCAGGTCGGTTTCGGCGGGGCGTTCTGGCTGAACATCCTGCTGACGCTGCTGGGGTACATCCCGGGCATCGTGCATGCGGTCTACATCATCGCGAAGCGGTGAGGCGGGGCTCGGTCAAGGCTGTCGGCGCTAGAGCGAGGCCCGGCAGCCCTCTCCCTAACCCTCTCCCTGAAGGGAGAGGGGACCGTTGGGCAGATGCGGGCGTTTTGGAGTTAGCCGGTTAGCCAGGTAGGTTCCGGCTGAAACCATTATCTCTCTCGGCACGAACAAGCCCCCTCTCCCTTCAGGGCGGGGCGCGTAGCCGAGGGCTGGGGAGAGGGAACCCAAGTCAAAAGCCGCACCTGACCCAATCTTGACCCCCGTAGGATGGCGTTGAGCGCAGCGATACCCATCACCATGAATACCGCCCCCAACCCTACGACTCCCGCCGAACCTCCCGCTCCATCAACCCCACCGCATCCCCAAACCGCACCCACAGCTTCCCCTGCCAATCCAGCACGCTCAACTGCTGCCCCTGCACCCGCTTCACCCTTCGCCGCGGCAAATCCGGATCACTCTGTCGCGCATCCCGCAACGCCGGCGCCACCTCATTGCTCAACCACTGCCGCAAGCCCCGGTTCTCCGGGTGATAGAAATGCACCATCGGCAGCGCATACACGCCGCTCTCGCTGACCAGCCACTCACGCGTCACCTCTCCGCCAGCCGCCTGCAGACACTCGAACCGCTGCTGGTCGGCATCCAGTTTGTGGATAACCCGCGTGGACACATGGCTGTTGGTCAGCCGCGCCAGGTCCCGCCCGACGAACCACGCCTGGTTCTCGATCAGTACCGCCCTCAGGGGACGGCGATGGCGCAGGAAAACGGAAGGGACGAGAACGGAATCGGAAGTAGAAAGGGTCATGCTGTCGCTCCTTGCTGCATCGAAGAAGCCGCCACCCAGGCAATCCGGAGAAGGGAGGCGGACCGTGCAAGGGTGGAAAACCGGATAACGAGTAAGCCGGCCGGGCAAACGCCCGCCTCGCACGGTCCGCCACAGCGTACAGGGCACTACCGGCACGTCGTGCCTACTTCGCCCTGAGAGAGTGGACCGCTCGTTAATCAGGTTTCCACACCTGGCCACGTCTGATCCGTGGCAGAGCGAAAGCTACGCAGCCGTCTTGTAGGACGGCAACGCCAATTCCGAGTAGGGAATTTCCCTGTTTCCGGCGATCGCCAACCTACACACATATCCGCAAAGCCGCGCGTCCTTGAATTGCCGGGCGGCATCAGGCCGGCAATTCGAAACTCATGATGTATATGGTGTGTAGATAGTTCAGCGCTTGGTGTGTAGGCTACACACCAAGGCTGTGCGGAGGGACGATGCGCAGTCGAGAAATAATGGAGTTGATTCGTGCGGATGGCTGGTACCTGGTCGAGGTGAAAGGCAGTCACCACCAATTCAGGCACTTCACCAAGAAGGGCCGGGTAACGGTTCCCCACCCCAGGAGCAACCTGCCGATAGGAACCGTGAACAGCATCCTGCGACAGGCTGGCCTTCGATGATCCACCCGCCTGCGAAAGAGGAGAGCATCGCCATGAAATTCCCCGTGGTCCTGCACAAGGACGCCGATTCGGATTACGGCGTGACCGTACCCGACGTACCCGGCTGCTTCTCCGCCGGCACCACCGTCAGCCAGGCATTGGAAAACGTCCAGGAAGCCCTGGCCCTGCACTTCGAGGGCCTGGTAGCCGATGGCGAGGAACTGCCGCAAGCGCAGGAAGTGGACGTCCACATGGCCAACCCCGACTATGCCGGCGGTGTCTGGGCGGTGGTCGACTTCGACGTCACCCCCTACCTGGGCAAGGCCGTGCGATTCAACGCCACCCTGCCGGAAAACCTGCTGCAACGCATCGACGAGCGGGTGAAGCGCGACCACCGCTACGCCTCCCGCTCCGGCTTCCTGGCTACCGCCGCGCTGCGGGAACTGTCGTCGAGCTGAGCCGGCGCTGCTCAATCACGCGACTTCTGCGGGGAGCGGGGCGCATGGCAGGTCTTCCTGGGCGGTGAGCCGAATAAATCGATTATTCGGCTCATTTCATGAGCCGATTGCGCGAGCTATTCGGCTCGGCGTCCAACTGGGGCGATGAGTCTTGAAGTCATAGGTATCCGAGTCTATAGTTTTAATACGCCAATGGCGTACATGAGGGCAAGGGACGGCATGATCTTCATCGAAACGCCGATCTTCACCGAAGACCTTCGGGAGTTGCTCGGCGACGACGAATACAAGGACTTTCAGCAGTACCTGGCAGAGAATCCCCAGGCTGGTGATGTGATCCAGCACACCGGCGGGCTCCGGAAGGTGCGCTGGAAGGCGAATGGGAAAGGGCAGCGCGGTGGTGTTCGGGTGATCTACTACCACATGATGGCGGCCCATCAGATTCGGCTGCTATTGATCTATAGGAAAGGTGTGAAGGACGACCTGTCCGAGGATGAAAAGAAAGTGCTCCGCGATCTCAACAAAGGGTGGCAGTGATGGAAAAGAATCTCTTCAGCCGGCTCGTTCAAAGCATGGAGCAGATGAACGAGATCGACCGCGGCGAGCGTCAACCTTCGCGCGAGTTCCATGTGGATGCGCTGCAGGTCAAAAGCATCCGCCAGGCCACGGGGCTGTCGCAGGCGGCGTTTGCCAAGGCGATCGACGTCGCCCTGGGTACACTGCGGAATTGGGAGCAGGGAAGGCGGGAGCCGGAAGGTCCGGCCAAGGCCTTGTTGAGGGCGATACACAACGATCCCGAGCATGTTATCGCCGCCCTGAAACGCTGATCTCGTTCCAGGAAACCCGGGCTCGAAAACGTGAAAGCCGCGCAGTGCGCGGCTTTCAGGCTATTTAAGAGTGGTGGGCCCACACGGACTCGAACCGTGGACCAAAGGATTATGAGTCCTCTGCTCTAACCGACTGAGCTATAGGCCCCCAGAAGGCCGGCGGATTATACCGGCGTCCCTTGCGCAGTGCCAATCGGCTGCAGCGGGGTGAGGAAACGGGCTGCGAATTGTTCGGCCGGCAGGGGTGGGCTGAGGGCGTAGCCCTGGACCTGGTCGCAGCCTTCTTCGGCGAGGAAGCGTTCCTGCTCCTCGCGTTCCACGCCTTCGGCGATGATGGTGAGGTTCATGCTGCGGCCCAGGGCGATCACGGCGCGGGCGATGGCGGCGTCGTGGGGGTCGTCGGGCAGGCCGTGGACGAAGGACTGGTCGATCTTGAGGATGTCCAGCGGCAGTTGCTTGAGGTAGCTGAGCGAGGAGTAGCCGGTGCCGAAGTCGTCGATGGCCAGCTGCACGCCCAGGCCCTTGAGGGCGTGCAGGGTGTCCAGGGCCTCGTCGGTCTGGTGCATCAGGAAGTTCTCGGTGATTTCCAGCTGCAGCCGGGGGGCGTGCAGGTTGTAGCGTTGCAGCAGCTCGCGCACCTGGTCGACCACGTCGTGCTGGTACAGCTGGGCGCCGGCCAGGTTCACCGACAGCGGGCCGAAGGCGGCGTGGCTCTGCTGCCAGCGGCTCATCTGCCGGCAGGCTTCTTCCAGCACCCAGGTGCCCAGCGGCAGGATCAGCCCGGTTTCCTCGGCCAGGGGGATGAAGCGGTCCGGCGGGATGGCGCCGTACTTGGGGTGGCTCCAGCGGATCAGCGCCTCGGCACCCACCAGCGCACCGCTGTCCAGGGCCTGCTTGGGCTGGTAGTAGAGCTGCAACTGGTGGGTTTCCAGGGCGCGGCGCAGTTCGTGCTCCAGGGCCACGCGTTCGTTGGCCTGGAAGGTCAGCTCGCGGGTGTAGAACTCGACGCGGTTGCGGCCCTGGGCCTTGGCCCGGTACATGGCGGCGTCGGCGTTCTTCACCAGGGTGGCGACGTCCTTGCCGTCCACCGGGAACAGGCTGATGCCGATGCTGGCGCTGACGAAGAATTCCTTGTCGTCGGCGACGAAGGCGTGGCTGAAGCAGTTCAGCAGCTTCTTCGCCACGTGCTCGGCATCGCTGGCCTGGTGCAGGCCGGGCAGCAGGATGATGAATTCGTCGCCGCCCTGGCGCGCCACTGTGTCGATGTCGCGCAGTTGTTCGCGCAGGCGCCGGGCGATGGATTTCAGTAGTTGGTCGCCGACCGGGTGGCCGAGGCTGTCGTTGATGTGCTTGAAGCGGTCCAGGTCGAGGAACAGCACGGCGCCCAGCTGCTGTTCTTCCTGGCTTTCCTTCAGCGCGGTGGTCAGCCGGGTCTCGAACAGCAGGCGGTTGGGCAGGCCGGTGAGCGGGTCGTGGTGGGCCTGGTAGTCGAGGCGGGCCTGGGCGTACTTGAGCGTGGAGATGTCGGCGAAAACGCCGACGAAGTGGCTGGTTTCGCCGTTGTTGCCCCGCACGGCGCTGATGGTCAGCCATTCCGGGTAGAGCTCGCCGCTCTTGCGCCGGTTCCAGATCTCGCCCTGCCAGTGGCCTTCGGCGTTGAGGTGGTGCCACATGGCGACGTAGAAGCTGCTGTCGTGCTGCCCCGAGGCCAGCAGGCGCGGCGACTGGCCGAGCACTTCGTCCTCGCCGTAGCCGGTGATTTCGCTGAAGGCGCGGTTGACCGCGATCATGCGCTGGCTGGCGTCGGTGATCATCACGCCTTCGGCGGTGCTTTCGAACACGGTGGCGGCCAGGGTGAGCTTTTCCTGCATCTGTTGGCGTTCGGTGATGTCGCGGGCGATGGTCAGCAGGCAGTCTTCGCCGCTGATGACGATATGGTGAGCCGAGAGTTCGCAGAGCCGGGCGGCGCCTTCGCGGGTGCGGATGAAGGCGGTGAAATCCTGCACCGTCGAGCGTTCGCGGATCTTCTGCAGCAGGCGCTCGCGGTCCTGCGGGTCGGCCCACAGGCCCAGCTCCAGGGTCGAGCGCTCGCTGGCGCTCTCGCGGCCATAGCCGGTGATGCGGGTGAAGCCTTCGTTGGCCTCCAGCAGCAGGCCGTCGCGGATGCGGGTGATGAGCATGCCGTCGGGGGAGGCATGGAAGGCCTTGGCGAATTTTTCCTCGGAGGCGCGCAGTTGCTCCTGGGTCTGCTTGAGCTGGGAGATGTTGCGCGCCACCACCACCAGGGCGGGCGTGTCGTCCAGGGCCACGCGCTGGGCCGAGAGCAGGGCGGTGAAGCGGCTGCCGTCGCGGCGATGCAGGCTGATCTCGATGTTGTCGAGGTTCTCGCCCTGCAGGCGTTCGAGCATGCGCGGGCCCATGCCCGGTTCGCTCCAGATGTTCAGCTCGGTGGCGGTCTTGCCCAGGGCTTCGCCGGCGGGGATGCCGACCTGCTGCTCGAAGGTGCTGTTCACCGCCAGCAGGCGCCCGTCGATGCGCCGGGCCAGGACGATGATGTCCGGGCAGTGGTGGAACACCGAGGCGAATTTCTGTTCGGACAGGCGCAGCGCCTGCTCGGTGCGCTTGGCCTCGGTGATGTCGATCATCAGGCCGCGCAGGATGAGTTCGTCGCCGTGGCGGATGAGGGTGACGATGTCGCGGATCCACACCACGCGGCCGTCGGCGGCGAGCATCCGGTAGTCCAGGCTGTGGTTGCGCCCGGCGCGGCTCTCGGAGAAGCAGTAGCTCATCGCCTGCTCGGCGTCGGCCGGGTGCAGGGTGCGTTGCCAGAAGCCCGGCGTCAGCCACTCGTGCTGCGGGTAGCCCAGCAGCTCCTGGGCGTGGGGCGAGACGTAGGTGAAGCGGTTTTCCGACAGGCGCATCTCCCAGGCGATGGCGGCCATGCTCTCGACCAGGCCGCGGAAGTGCTGCTCGCTGTCGCGCAGGGCCTGTTCGAGTTTCACCCGTCGTGCCATTTCGCCGCGCAGGCGGCGGTTCATCGCCACCAGGGCGGCGACTATCGCCAGGCTCGCCAGCAGCACCGGCAGGCCAATGCTCAGCAGGTGCCGCGACCAGGCCGGCCGGTTATCCAGCAGGCCGCCGACCCAGGGCGCCTGCAGGGCTTCGACCTCGTCGCCGGTGAGTTCGGCGAAGAGTTTGTCGAGGATGCCGGCGAGCATCGCGTCGTTGCGCGGCACGGCCATGGCCAGCTGGTAGCGGTAGGGCGTCTCGCCGCTGATCTGGATGCCTTCGAGGCGGAGCTGGCGCAGGCTCCAGACGCTGGAGGCGAAGTCGCCGACGAAGGCGTCGACCTGCCCGGTGGCCAGTGCCTGCAGGGCTGCCGCGACGCTGGGCAGGGGCAGCAGGTTGAGGTCCGGGTGCTTGGCGATCAGCAGTTCATGGGGCGCATAGTGGTCGACCACGCCGACCTTCAGGCCGTACAGCGCCCTCAGGTTTTCCGGGTTGGGGCCATCCCTGCGGGCGAGGATGACGATGGGGAAGTCCAGGTAGGGGCGGGTGAAGGTCAGGTATTCGCTGCGTTCCGGCGTCGCCATGATGCCCGGCAGCAGGTCGACCTGGCCGTTGCGCGCCTGCTGCAGGACCTCGCTCCAGCTGCTCGGCTCGCTGGGCTGCATGCCGACCTGCAGGCGTTCGCTGATCAGTTGCACGTAGCTGGCGGCGAGCCCCTGGTAGTGGCCCTGGTCGTCGCGGAACTCGAAGGGTGGCCAGGAGGCGTCCACGCCCAGGCGCAGCTGCGGGTGCTGGCGCAGCCAGGTCCGCTCTTCGGGGGTGAGGGTGAGCGCGCTCGCCTGGGAAGCCCAGAATGCCAGGCACAACAGAACAACCTGCAGACGCGGCATGGAGGGCCTCGATCCGGGGGAGGGATACGCCGAAGTGTAGTCGGGCCCTCGCCGCTCCAGTAGCCCCCTGCCAGTATCCCTGAAAGAAAAACCCCCGGGCTGTGCCGGGGGTTCTTCGATCACTCGTCGAGGAAGGAGCGCAGGTGCTCGCTTCGCGACGGGTGGCGCAGCTTGCGCAGCGCCTTGGCTTCGATCTGGCGGATACGTTCGCGGGTCACATCGAACTGCTTGCCGACTTCCTCGAGGGTGTGGTCGGTGTTCATGTCGATGCCGAAGCGCATGCGCAGCACCTTGGCTTCCCGGGCGGTGAGGCCGGCGAGGACTTCGCGGGTGGCTTCCTTGAGGCTCTCGCTGGTCGCCACTTCGATGGGCGACTGCATGGTGGAGTCCTCGATGAAGTCGCCCAGGTGCGAGTCTTCGTCGTCACCGATCGGGGTTTCCATGGAGATCGGTTCCTTGGCGATCTTCAGGACCTTGCGGATCTTGTCTTCCGGCATGTCCATGCGTTCGCCCAGCTCTTCCGGGGTCGGTTCGCGGCCCATTTCCTGGAGCATCTGCCGGGAAATGCGGTTGAGCTTGTTGATGGTCTCGATCATGTGCACCGGGATGCGGATGGTGCGTGCCTGGTCGGCGATCGAGCGGGTGATCGCCTGGCGGATCCACCAGGTGGCGTAGGTCGAGAACTTGTAGCCGCGGCGGTATTCGAACTTGTCCACCGCCTTCATCAGGCCGATGTTGCCTTCCTGGATCAGGTCGAGGAACTGCAGGCCGCGGTTGGTGTACTTCTTGGCGATGGAGATCACCAGGCGCAGGTTGGCCTCGACCATTTCCTTCTTGGCGCGGCGGGCCTTGGCCTCGCCGATGGACATGGCGCGGTTGACGTCCTTGATCTCGGAGACCTTGAGGTCGACGTTGCTTTCCAGCGCGGAGAGCTTCTGCTGGTTGCGGATGACGTCGTCCTTCACGCGCTCCAGGGCTTCGGCATACTTCGGCTTGGCCTTGAGCACGCCGTCGACCCAGGATTCGTCGGTTTCCTGGCCGGGGAACAGGCGCAGGAAATCGGCGCGGGGCATGCGCGCGTCACGCACGCACAGTTGCATGATGGCGCGTTCCTGGCGGCGCACCTGGTCCAGGGCGTCGCGGACGCGGGCGACCAGGACGTCGAACTGCTTGGGCACCAGCTTGATCGGCATGAACAGTTCGGCCAGGGCGAGCATTTCCGCGTCGGCCTGCTTGCTGCCGCGGCCGTGCTTCTTCAGGGCCTTCTTGGTCTTTTCCAGCTGATCGGCGACCAGGCCGAAGCGGCGCGCGGCCTCTTCCGGGTCCGGACCGCCGTCGCCTTCGTCTTCGCTGTCGTCTTCGGACTCCTCGTCCTCTTCCTCGTCATCCTTGGCCTTGGCGCCAGCGCTGTCCTTGAGGTCGAGTTCCACTTCCTCGGCGGGCACCGAGCCGTCGTCCGGGTCGATGTAGCCGCTGAGGATGTCGGACAGGCGGCCGCCTTCGCTGACCACCCGCTGGTACTCGTCGAGGATGCCGTCCACCGCGCCAGGGAACTGGGCGATGGCGCTCATGACTTCGCGGATGCCTTCCTCGATGCGTTTGGCGATCTCGATCTCGCCTTCGCGGGTCAGCAGTTCCACGGTACCCATCTCGCGCATGTACATGCGCACCGGGTCGGTGGTGCGGCCGACGTCGCTCTCCACCGCGGCCAGCGCGGCGGCAGCTTCCTCGGCGGCGGCTTCGTCGGTATCGGTTTCGGCCAGCAACAGGGCATCCGCATCCGGGGCTGTCTCGAATACGTTGATCCCCATGTCGTTGATCATGCGGATGATGTCTTCCACCTGTTCCGGATCGGAAATATCCTCCGGCAGGTGGTCGTTGACCTCCGCGTAAGTCAGGTAACCCTGCTCACGACCACGGCTGATCAACTCTTTGAGACGAGATTGCTGTTGCGCTTTTCCGGACATAACACCCTATCCACTGAAGGTCTTGGCGGGCTGAAATAAGCCGAGGATTATACCAGATTCGAGGCTTCAGGCGCCAGTTCAGCTCTGGGGGCCTGGTGAAGAGGCGTTGCTGAAGTGTTCCCTCAATAGAGCTTTCTCTTCGTCGGTCAGTTCACTGGGGCTCTTCTGCATCACGCTGCGCAGCCGCGCCTCGCGGCTGTTGTGCAGTTGGCTGTGTGCAAGTGTAGTAATGGTGTCGCAGAACTGCTTTTCAAGATTGCCCTGGTCGATCAGCCATTCCTTTTCCGCCAGGGCCTGCAGCAGGCGCCCTTGCGGGGTGCCGTGCCAGCGCGCGATCAGTTGCATCGAGCGCTGCTTCGGGTTCTTCTGCAGCGCCTCGACGAGCGCCGCCAGCAACTGCGAGTAGGTCTGCCCTTCGTTGGCGAAATGGCTGGCGTCCTCGACCTTCTGCGCCAGTTGCGGGTGGTGCAGCAGGGTGCGCAGCGCGGTCAGGGTGGGGGATTCGACGCTGATCTCGGTGCGCGGCTGGCGCGGGGCGAAGTCGCCGCGCTTGCCGCCCTTGCCACCTTTGCCGTCCCATTTGCGCTCGCCTTTCCAGGGCTTCTTGCCCGGTTTGCCGCCGCTGAAGTCCGACGGCGCCTCGAAATAGCTGGCGCTGTCCTGGTAGCTGGGCTCGCCGTGATCGGCGAAGTGGCCTGCATCGTAGTCGCTGTATTCGTGCGCGTGGCTGTCCTGGGCGGCGTTCGGCGTGGCCTGGCCGTGCCCCTGGCCGCCGCTGGCGCGCGGCGCGTTCAGCTGGTTCAGCGCCTCGCCGCTCAGGCCGGTGATCTGGCCCAGGCGCTGGCGCATCAGCAGGCGCAGGGTGTTGCCGGGTATCTTCTCCAGCAGCGGGCCGGCCAGGGTCGCCAGGTGCGCCTTGCCTTCCAGGGTGCTGGGGTCGGCTTCCTGCATCAGCTGCTGGAAGAAGTAGTCGGCCAGCGGCTGGGCCTGGTGGGTCAGGCGCGCGCGGAAGGCGTCCGGGCCTTCGGCGCGGACCAGGCTGTCCGGGTCCTCGCCCTCGGGGAGGAACAGGAAGCGGATCTTGCGGCCGTCCTGCAGGTTCGGCAGGGCCGATTCCAGGGCGCGCCAGGCGGCCTTGCGCCCGGCCTGGTCGCCATCGAAGCAGAACAGGATGTTCGGCACCAGGCGGAACAGGCGCTTGATGTGTTCCTCGCTGGTGGCGGTGCCGAGGGTGGCCACGGCGTTGCGGATGCCCTGTTGCGCCAGGGCGATCACGTCCATGTAGCCTTCCACCACCATGATCTCGTCGAGATCGCGGTTGTTCTTGCGCGCCTCGAACAGCCCGTAGAGCTCCTGGCCCTTGTGGAACACCGGGGTTTCCGGGGAGTTCAGGTACTTGGGCTTGTCGTCGCCCAGCACCCGGCCGCCGAAGGCGATCACCCGCCCGCGGCTGTCGCGGATGGGGAAGATCACCCGGTCGCGGAAGCGGTCGTAGCGCTTGCCGCTGTCGGGGTTCTCCACCAGCAGGCCGGCGTCGAGCATGGCCTTGAGCTGCAGGTTGTCGCCGCCCAGGTGCTTGAACAGGTTGTCCCAGCCCGGCGGGGCGAAGCCCAGGCCGAAGTCGCGGGCGATCTCGCCGGTCAGGCCGCGGCCCTTGAGGTATTCCACCGCGGCCTTGCGCGCCGGGTGGCTCTTCAGCGCCTGGCGGTAGTAGTCGGCGGCGGCGCTCAGCAGCGGGTACAGCGGCGAGTCGGTGGGCTGCCGCGGCTTGCCGCGCCGGCCTTCCTCGCGGGGCACGTCCATGCCGGCGCGCTTGGCCAGGTCCTCGACGGCCTGGATGAAGTCCAGGTTGTCGTGGTCCATGATGAAGCCCAGCGCATTGCCGCCGGCGCCGCAGCCGAAGCAGTAGTAGAACTGCTTGTCGGGGCTGACCGTGAAGGAGGGTGTCTTCTCCTTGTGGAAGGGGCAGCAGGCGCTGTAGTTCTTGCCGGTCTTCTTCAGCTGGATGCGCGAACCCACCACATCGAGGATGTCGGTGCGGTTGAGCAGGTCATCGATGAAGGATTGCGGAATCAGGCCGGCCATAGACTCGTCGGGACGCAGGATGGACCCAGGCATACACCCAAGGCTGGCTTGGAGTATGACATTTCATGGGGCGTGAAAAGCAAAAAACTCCGAGCTTCGCCAGGCGCGAATCGGAGTGCGGTGTAGCCTTTCAGGCACTCGCCCGGCGAGTGGGCCGGGCGATGTGCAGAGCGTGCGGCTGAGTCGAACTCAGTACAGGCGCTCGCGGCGGCGCTGTTCGCGCTGCACTTTCTTGGCGTGACGCTTGACGGCGGCAGCGGCCTTGCGCTTGCGCTCGGCGGTGGGCTTTTCGTAGAACTCGCGGCTACGGACTTCAGCCAGTACACCGGCTTTTTCGCAGGAGCGCTTGAAACGACGCAGGGCTACGTCGAAGGGTTCGTTCTCTTTAACTTTGACGGCGGGCATCCAGGTCGTACCTTCAATGATTACCGGGGATTTATCGCGCTCCTGGCAGTAGGCACTGGAGACGGCGGTTTTCAAGGGTTGCGGATATTAACGGTTCGGGCTCAGGAATGCAAAGCCTCCGATCGAAAAACGCTGGTCGGTACCCGCAGCGGGCGATTATCATGCGCCGCTTCCCATTTGCCCAGAGTTGAAGGCTCGAACCCATGCGTGTGCTGGGGTTGGAAACCTCCTGCGACGAAACCGGCGTCGCTCTCTACGACAGCGAGCGCGGCCTGCTGGCCGATGCGCTGTTCAGTCAGATCGATCTGCATCGCGTCTACGGCGGCGTCGTGCCCGAGCTGGCCTCGCGCGACCACGTCAAGCGCATGCTGCCGCTGATCCGCCAGGTGCTCGACGAGGCCGGCTGCCAGAGCGGCGACATCGACGCCATCGCCTACACCGCCGGCCCCGGCCTGGTGGGCGCGCTGCTGGTCGGCGCCTCCTGCGCCCAGGCCCTGGCGTTCGCCTGGGGCATACCGGCGGTCGGCGTGCACCACATGGAAGGCCACCTGCTGGCGCCCATGCTGGAAGAGCAGCCGCCGCAGTTCCCGTTCGTCGCCCTGCTGGTCTCCGGCGGCCACACCCAACTGGTGCGGGTGGACGGCATCGGCCGCTACCAACTGCTCGGCGAATCCCTGGACGATGCCGCCGGCGAGGCCTTCGACAAGACCGCCAAGCTGCTCGGCCTGGGCTACCCCGGTGGCCCGGAGATCGCCCGCCTGGCGGAGAAAGGCACCCCGGGGCGCTTCGTCTTCCCGCGGCCGATGACCGACCGCCCCGGCCTGGACTTCAGCTTCAGCGGCCTGAAGACCTTCGCCCTGAACACCTGGCAGCGCTGCCGCGAGGCGGGCGACGACGGCGAGCAGACGCACTGCGACATCGCCCTGGCCTTCCAGCAGGCGGTGGTCGAGACGCTGACCATCAAGTGCCGCCGCGCCCTCAAGCAGACCGGCCTGAAGAACCTGGTGATCGCCGGTGGGGTCAGCGCCAACCGCGCCCTGCGCGAGCACCTGCAGAAGATGCTCGGCGAACTCCGCGGCCAGGTGTTCTACGCCCGCCCACGGTTCTGCACCGACAATGGCGCGATGATCGCCTACGCCGGCTGCCAGCGCCTGCTGGCCGGCCAGCACGACGGCCCGGCCATCGACGTGCGCGCGCGCTGGCCGATGGAGTCGTTGCCAGCCGTCTGACGACGGTGAGCCGAAAGCGACGAGCTGTAAGCTGCAAGCGGCGTGGTGCCACTTTTCGCTTGCAGCTTACAGCTTGTCGCTTGAAGCTCTACGCCCTAGAAATGCCTCTCGCGCCCGGCCAGCAGGTCGCGCAGGTTGCCGCGGTGGCGCCAGACGATGAGCCCGGTGAGGAAGGTCATCGGCAGCAGCGCCGCCGGCAGTTGCCAGGCCAGCAGCGGCAGGGTGAGCGGGGTGGCGACCAGCGAGGCCAGCGAGCTGGTGCGGGAGAGCTTGAAGGTGAGTAGCCAGGCCACTGCAGCGAGCAGCGCGGCCGGCGGGTAGAGCGCCAGGAGCATGCCGGCGGCGGTGGCCACGCCCTTGCCGCCACGGAAGTTGAAGTACAGCGGGTAGAGGTGGCCGATCACCGCCGCCACGCCGACCCAGGCCTCCTGCATCGCGCCCAGGCCGAACAGGCGGGCGACGAGCACCGGTACCAGGCCCTTGGCCAGGTCGCCGACGAGGGTGAGGATGGCGGCCTTTTTCCCGGCCAGGCGCAGCATGTTGGTGGCGCCGGGGTTGCCGGAGCCGCCGGCGCGCGGGTCGGCGGTGCCGAACAGGCGACTGAGGAGTACCGCGAAGGACAGCGAGCCGAGCAGGTAGGCGAGGATCGCCAAGAGCCAGACCATGGTTTCCACCGGGGACGAGACTGTCCCCGATTCTAGCGGGGTGGCGTACGCTTGTCGTGCACTGGCCTTGGAGCAGTAGCAAGTGGACAGAGTTTTTATCGAGGGCCTGGAAGTCGACACCGTGATCGGCGTCTACGACTGGGAGCGGGGGATACGCCAGTGCCTGCGCCTGGACCTGGACCTGGGCTGGGACATCCGCCCGGCGGCGGCCGATGACGACATCGCCAAGGCGCTGGACTATGCGGTGCTTTCCGAGCGCATCGGCGAGTTCGCCCGCGATGCGCATTTCCAGCTGGTGGAAACCTTCGCCGAGCGCCTGGCCGCGCTGCTGATGGCCGAATTCGGCATCCAGTGGCTGCGCCTGCGGGTGACCAAGCCGGGTGCGGTCGCCGCTGCCGCCGGCGTTGGCGTGGAGATCGAACGCGGATGCCGCTGACCACTGTCTTCCTCGGCCTGGGGAGCAACATCGAGCGCGAGCGCCATCTGCACGCCGGGCTCGAGGCGCTCACCGGCTTCGTCCGCGACCTGCGTTGCTCGCCGGTGTTCGAAAGCGAGCCGGTGGGCATCCGCAGCGGCCCCTTCATCAACCTGGTGGTGAGCGGCGAGACCGAGCTGCCGCTGGCCGAGCTGAGCCTGCGGCTGAAGCACATCGAGGCCGACAACGGCCGCTATGCGCCGGAACGCAAGGGCCTGCCGCTGGACATCGACGTGCTGCTCTACGGCGACCTGCACGGCGAGTTCGACGGCCTGGTGCTGCCGCGCGCCGAGGTGTTGAAGAACGCCTTCGTGCTCTGGCCCCTGGCATTGCTGGCGCCGCAGGTGCTGCACCCGGGGGCCGGCCGTGACTTCGCCAGCCTCTGGGCCGAGGCGGACATCGACCAGCGCCTGTGGCCGGTGCCTTTCCAGTGGCGCGGCACCGAGTTGACGCCGGCGGCGCTGATCGCGGCGCATCCGGCGGCCTGATCCGTAGGGCGGCCATCCGGTGGTCTGGGGCCGCCTGCTTTTCGTAGGAGCGAGCTTGCTCGCGAACCCTGGGCATATCTGTTCTACAGGTCTGCCTGCGGGGCGTGTGCGGTCTTGTAGGCCTTGAGCGCCTTCAGACGCTCGCGCTTGAGCGCTTCGCCCAGTTCCGCGCCTTTGAAACCTTTCTCCAGCAGCGGTTGCACCGCCACTTCGCGGGCCGCCTTGGCTGCGCCGCGCAGGTAGTCGGCCTGTGGATAAGCGCGCTTTTCCAGGCCGTGGCGGCCGCGGGCGTCCATTTCGCTGGCGGCGATGAATTCCTCGAAGCGCTGTGGCCGGCGGTAGACGTCGAAGGCCTGCAACAGCTCCAGCAGGGTGTTCGGCCGCAGTTCCAGGGCGCGGTGGGCGTGGGTGTGGTACTCGCCGACCAGGCGCGCCAGTTCCTGGCAGTCGCGTGGCACCTTGAAGCGGGCATTGACCGCGTCGATCAGCGGCAGGCCCAGGTGTTCGTGGGCGATGTGCCGCGGCCAGTCCTCCTGGCGGGTTCGCGCCTTGCCCAGGTCGTGGAGCAGGCAGGCCCAGCGCACCGTCAGTGGCTGGCGGTGCCCGGCGCACTGGCGCAGCACGGCCAGCAGGTGCTCGCCGGTATCGATTTCCGGGTGGTGCTGCGCGGGCTGCGGCACGCCGAACAGGGCGTCGACCTCGGGCATCAGCACGGCCAGGGCGCCGCAGTCGCGCAGCACCTGGACGAATACGTCGGGCCGGGCTTCCATCAGGGCGCGGGAGATTTCCTTCCAGCTGCGTTCGGGCGTCAGCGCTTGCAGCTCGCCGGATTCGGACAGCTCGCGCATCAGCGCCAGGGTCTCGTCGGCGACCCTGAAGCCCAGCGGCGCGAAGCGCGCGGCGAAGCGGGCCACGCGCAGCACCCGCAGCGGGTCCTCGACGAAGGCCGGGGAGACGTGGCGCAGCAGGCGGGCCTCGAGGTCGCGCTGGCCGCCGTAGGGGTCGACCAGCCGGCCGTTATCGTCCTCGGCCATGGCGTTGATGGTGAGGTCACGGCGTACCAGGTCTTCTTCCAGAGTCACGTCGGGGCTGGCGTAGAAGGTGAAGCCGCCGTAGCCGCGGCCGCTCTTGCGCTCGGTGCGAGCCAGGGCGTATTCCTCGCCGGTCTGCGGGTGGAGGAACACCGGGAAGTCGGCGCCCACCGGGCGGTAGCCCTTCTCGAGCATGTCTTCGGCGCTGGCGCCGACCACGACCCAGTCGGTATCGCTGACCGGCTGGCCGAGCAGACGGTCACGCACGGCGCCGCCTACCTTGTAGATCTGCATGAAGCTTTCTCCTGTCAGGGGGATAGCTTCGGGCTTCGTAACGCAGGGGGCAAGCCTGTAGGAGCGCGCCCTGCGCGCGAATCGCGGGCAGGGCCCGCTCCTACAGGGAATTGCGTGGGTGGGGCGTAGGAGCGGATCTCATCCGCGAATCGCGCCGGAACCTCCGGCTATCGCGGACAAGGTCCGCTCCTACGGAGTGGCTTGGGGAATCTGCTCGACCAACGCCTCCACCGCGTGGCGCAGCAGGTCGCTGCTGGCGTGGGCCGGGCTCAGGCCGGTGCTGACGGTGCC
Organism: Pseudomonas delhiensis; assembly: GCF_900187975.1. GTDB lineage: Bacteria > Pseudomonadota > Gammaproteobacteria > Pseudomonadales > Pseudomonadaceae > Pseudomonas > Pseudomonas delhiensis. Next base: position 109,229 of record NZ_FZPC01000020.1, read on the forward strand.
TTCCCAGAGCACCTGGTCGCGCAGGTCGGTCAGGCGCACGCGCAGGGTGCCGGTCTCGTCGCGCAGGCGGTGGATGGCGAGGTAGGGCCCCAGGGCCTGGGGCGGCGGCACGTCGACCTTGAATTCCAGCGGCGCGTCGCGCAGGGCCAGCCAGTAGTAGACGCGCAGTTGCGCGCTGCCGGCCTCGCGGTAGCCGCGCTGCTCCAGGCCCTGGCGCAGCCAGGCGTTGATCAGCGGGTAGCGGCTGGCGTAGGGCAGGGCGTCGACGGCGTTTTCCGGGGGCATCAGCTGGAAGGCCTGCAGGCCGGCCAGGCGACTGTCCGCCGCCTGGGTCACCCGGGCCTGGGGGATCTGCGTGGTGCAGGTCGCGAGAGCGAGGCAGAGCAGGAGGATGGCGAAGAGACGCATGGCGACCTCGGCTGGGCTTGGCGCCATGCTCGGTCCTGCCCCGGGGGCGGTCAACCGATCAAATGGGCGGGATGATCAGGTCCAGCCGCGGGTAGCCGTCCTCGTTCTCGCGTTCACCCTTTGGGGGCATGTGGTGGGTCTGCACGACCTGCTCGCCGTTGAGGGTTTCCAGGTGGATGTCGAAGCCCCACAGGCGGTGCAGGTGCTTCATCACGTCCTCGGTGGACTCGCCCAGCGGCTGGCGGTCGTGCTGCTGGTGGCGCAGGGTCAGGGAGCGGTCGCCGCGGCGGTCGACGTTCCAGATCTGCACGTTGGGCTCGCGGTTGCCCAGGTTGTACTGCGCCGCGAGGGTCTCGCGGATCTTGCGGTAGCCGTCGTCGTCGTGGATGGCGTCGACCAGCAGGTCGTCCTTCTGGTCGTCGTCGAGGATGCTGAACAGCTTGAACTCGCGGATCACCTTGGGCGAGAGGAACTGCAGCACGAAGCTCTCGTCCTTGAAGCTCTTCATGGCGAACTTCAGGGTGGCCAGCCAGTCGCTGCCGGCGATGTCCGGGAACCAGCGGCGGTCTTCCTCGGTGGGTTCCTCGCAGATGCGGCGGATGTCGCGGTACATGGCGAAGCCCAGGGCATAGGGGTTGATGCCGCTGTAGTAGGGGCTGTCGAAGCCGGGCTGGTAGACCACGCTGGTGTGGTACTGGAGGAACTCCATCATGAAGCCGTCGGTGACCAGGCCCTCGTCGTAGAGGTCGTTGATCAGGGTGTAGTGCCAGAAGGTCGCCCAGCCTTCGTTCATCACCTGGGTCTGGCGCTGCGGGTAGAAGTACTGCGCCACCTTGCGCACGATGCGCACCACCTCGCGCTGCCAGGGCTCCAGCAGCGGGGCGTTCTTCTCGATGAAGTAGAGGATGTTCTCCTGCGGCTCGCTGGGGTAGCGCGCCAGTTCCTGTTCCTTGTCCTTGCCGGCGGCGCGCGGGATGGTCCGCCACAGGTCGTTGACCTGGCGCTGGATGAGTTCCTCGCGTTCCTTCTGGCGCTGCCGCTCTTCCTCGGCGGAGATCGGGTAGGGCCGCTTGTAGCGGTCGACGCCGTAGTTCATCAGGGCGTGGCAGGAGTCCAGCAGGTCTTCCACCGCGTCGATGCCGTAGCGCTCCTCGCACTGCATGATGTACTGCTTGGCGAACACCAGGTAGTCGATGATGGAGCTGGCGTCGGTCCAGGTGCGGAACAGGTAGTTGCCCTTGAAGAAGCTGTTGTGCCCGTAGCAGGCGTGGGCGATCACCAGCGCCTGCATGCACTGGGTGTTCTCCTCCATCAGGTAGGCGATGCAGGGGTCGGAGTTGATGACGATCTCGTAGGCCAGGCCCATCTGCCCGCGCTTGTAGTTCTTTTCCGTGCTGAGGAAATGCTTGCCATAGGACCAGTGGTTATAGCCGATGGGCATGCCGACCGAGGCGTAGGCGTCCATCATCTGCTCGGCGGTGATGACCTCGATCTGGTTGGGGTAGGTGTCCAGCGCGTAGCGCTCGGCGATACGGCTGATCTCCCGGTCGTACTGGCGGATCAGGTCGAAGGTCCATTCCGACCCGGTGGCGATGGGCTGGCGCTTGCTCATGCGACTAGCCTCCTCTGGAACAGTTCGCGGAACACCGGGTAGATGTCCGCGGCGGAGACGATCTGCTGCTGGGCGAAGCTGTCTTCGAAGGCTTCGCGCACCCGTTCGTACTCGAACCACAGCGCCTGGTGCTCGCGCGGGGTGATCTCGACGTAGGTGTAGTACTGCACGAACGGCATGATCTGTTTCATCAGGATATCGCGGCAGACGGGCGAATCGTCGTTCCAGTTGTCGCCGTCCGAGGCCTGGGCCGCGTAGATGTTCCACTCGTGGGTGGGGTAACGCTCGGCCATGATCTCCTGCATCATCTTCAGCGCGCTGGAGACGATGGTGCCGCCGGTTTCCCGGGAGTAGAAGAACTCTTCCTCGTCCACCTCGCGGGCGCTGGTGTGGTGGCGGATGAACACCACCTCGATCTTCTCGTAGTTCCGCTTGAGGAACAGGTACAGGAGGATGAAGAAGCGCTTGGCGATGTCCTTGGTCGCCTGGGTCATGGAGCCGGACACGTCCATCAGGCAGAACATCACCGCCTGGGAGGTGGGGTTGGGCTGCTTGATCAGCAGGTTGTACTTGAGGTCGAAGGTGTCCAGGAAGGGCACGCGCTCGATGCGCGCGCGCAGGCGGGCGATTTCCTGCTCCAGGTCCTGGATGTCGCCGAGGTTGTCCGGTTCCTCGCGCTTGAGCCGTTCCAGCTCGGCCACGGCGGCGCGCAGCTTGCCGCGGGTGGAGCCGGTCAGGGCGATGCGCCGGGCGTGGGCCGAGCGCAGGGTGCGGACGATGTTGATGCGCGAGGGGTTGCCGTCGTTGCTGATGCCGGCGCGCACGGTCTTGAAGGTGTCGCTGCCGGTGATGTGGCGCTTGACCAGGTTGGGCAGCTCCAGGTCCTCGAACATGAAGTCGAGGAATTCCTCCTGGGTGATCTGGAAGACGAAGTCGTCCATCCCCTCGCCCTGGTTGCTGGCCTTGCCGCCGCCACGGCCACCGCCGCCGCCCTGGGGACGGGCGATGTGCTCGCCGGTGGTGAATTCCTTGTTGCCCGGGTGGACGATGGTCTGCCGCCCGCCACGGCCATGGTGCAGGATGGGTTCGTCGATGTCGCGGCCGGGGATGCTGATCTGCTCGCCGTGCTCCATGTCGGTGATGGAACGCCGGCTGACGGCCTCCTCGACCGCCTTCTTGATGTGCTCACGGTAACGCCGCAGGAAGCGCTGGCGGTTCACCGTGCTCTTGTTCTTGCCGTTCAGACGCCGGTCGATGACATAGCTCATAGGGCCCTCCGGGCCAGCTCCAAGCTCCAAGCGGCAAGCTTCAAGCAAGAGCAGCTGGGCTCTTTGCCTTGACTTGCAGCTTGAAGCTTGGCGCTTGTGGCTGCTTTTACTGCGACTTACGTACCCGCAGATACCATTCCGACAGCAGGCGTACCTGTTTCTCGGTGTAGCCGCGCTCGACCATGCGCCGGACGAAGTCGTTGTGTTTCTGCTGGTCCTCCTTGCTGGCCTTGGCGTTGAAGCTGATGACCGGCAGCAGGTCCTCGGTGTTGGAGAACATTTTCTTCTCGATCACCACGCGCAGCTTCTCGTAGGACAGCCAACTGGGGTTCTTGCCGTTGTTGCCGGCGCGGGCGCGCAGCACGAAGTTGACGATTTCGTTGCGGAAATCCTTCGGGTTGCTGATGCCGGCCGGTTTCTCGATCTTCTCCAGTTCCTCGTTGAGGGCGGCGCGGTTGAGGATTTCGCCGGTTTCCGGGTCGCGGTATTCCTGGTCCTGGATCCAGAAGTCGGCGTAGAGCACGTAGCGGTCGAAGATGTTCTGGCCGTATTCGCTGTAGGACTCAAGGTACGCGGTCTGGATTTCCTTGCCGATGAACTCCACGTAGCGCGGCGCCAGGTATTCCTTGATGAAGCGCAGGTAGCGCTCGCGGGTTTCCGGCGGGAACTGTTCCTGCTCGATCTGCTGCTCCAGCACGTAGAGCAGGTGCACCGGGTTGGCCGCCACCTCGTGGGGGTCGAAGTTGAACACCTTGGAGAGGATCTTGAAGGCGAAGCGGGTGGAAAGCCCGGCCATGCCCTCGTCGACCCCGGCGGCATCGCGGTATTCCTGGATCGACTTGGCCTTGGGGTCGGTGTCCTTGAGGTTCTCGCCGTCGTAGACGCGCATCTTCGAGTAGATGTTGGAGTTGTCCGGCTCCTTCAGGCGCGACAGCACGGAGAACTGCGAGAGCATCTTCAGGGTGTCCGGGGCGCAGTGCGCGTGGGCCAGCGAGCTGTTGATCAGCAGCTTGTCGTAGATCTTGATCTCGTCGGTGACGCGCAGGCAGTACGGGACCTTGACGATATAGATACGGTCGATGAAGGCCTCGTTGTTCTTGTTGTTGCGGAAGCTGTGCCACTCCGATTCGTTGGAATGGGCGAGGATGATGCCGCTGTAGGGCAGCCCGCCCAGGCCCTCGGTGCTGTTGTAGTTGCCCTCCTGGGTGGCGGTCAGCAGTGGGTGCAGGACCTTGATCGGCGCCTTGAACATCTCGACGAATTCCATCAGGCCCTGGTTGGCCCGGCACAGCGCGCCCGAGTAGCTGTAGGCGTCGGCGTCGTTCTGCGGGTACTCCTCGAGCTTGCGGATGTCCACCTTGCCCACCAGGGCGGAGATGTCCTGGTTGTTCTCGTCCCCCGGCTCGGTCTTGGCGATGGCGATCTGGTTGAGGATCGACGGGTGCAGCTTGACCACGCGGAACTGGCTGATGTCGCCGCCGAACTCGTTGAGCCGCTTGGTCGCCCACGGCGACATGATCGAGCGCAGGTAGCGCCGCGGGATGCCGTAGTCTTCCTCGAGGATGGCGCCGTCCTCATCGGGGTTGAACAGCCCCAGGGGCGATTCGAACACCGGCGAGCCCTTGATGGCGTAGAAGGGCACCTTCTCCATCAGTTGCTTGAGTTTTTCCGCCAGGGACGACTTGCCGCCGCCCACCGGGCCCAGCAGGTAGATGATCTGTTTCTTCTCTTCCAGGCCCTGGGCCGCATGGCGGAAGAAGGCGACGATCTGGTCGATGCATTCTTCCATGCCGTGGAAGTCGGCGAACGCCGGGTAGCGGCGGATCACCTTGTTGGAAAAGATTCGCGACAGCCGTGGGTCGGTGGAGGTATCCAGCAGTTCCGGCTCGCCGATGGCCATCAGCATGCGCTCGGCCGCGGTGGCATAGGCGGTCTTGTCCTGCTTGCAGATATCCAGGTACTCCTGCAGGGAGTATTCCTCCTGGCGGGTCGCTTCGAAGCGTTCCTGGAAGTGACTGAAAATACTCATGACGTCTCCTCGCTCGATGCATGGAGCCGGCACGGGATCGGTGTGAGTGGGTGCGGACGGGCTGCCAGCGTGGCCGGCGAATTTCCCCCAGAACTCCAACGGTACCTGGCTTGCGCCCTGAACCGCCCCAAATGGTCACTGCCGATTCCCGGAAGCCGGTGGGCCGGCTCTCCCCTTTTGGATGGCCTGAGGAAAAGGATAGTTCGTTATCCGGCCTGTAAAGGGGAATCGGGTGAGAAGTTACAGATTTATTTGTGGAACCCCGGCCAGGCCCCTCAGTCCGCCTGGCCGCTGCTGGTATCCGCGGGATAGACGCTGCGCCACAGCTCGAAGCCGCCGTCGACGCTGTACACGTCGGTGAAGCCCTGCTGGACGAAGTAGGCGGCCGCGCTCTGGCTGGAATTGCCGTGGTAGCAGAACACCAGCAGCGGGGCGTCGAGGTCGGCCTGGCGGATGAAGTCGGCCACCGAGTAGTTGTCGATGTGGCGGGAACCGCTCACGTGGCCCATGGCGTAGCTCTGCGGGTCGCGGATGTCCACCACCTGGGCGCCGGCCTGGCGCAGCTGCTGGGCCTGTTCGGGGGCTATGCGCTTGAATTCGCTCATGTTCTCTACTCTCTCACGCGGCGTTGCCGGCGCAATTGCAGGTGATGCGTTCGCCACTGTCGACGTTCAGCAGGGTCATGCTACCGCCCCACACGCAGCCGGTGTCCAGTGCGTAGAGGCCGGGCACGTCGCACTGGCCTTCCAGCGCCGCCCAGTGGCCGAAGATGATCTTGCGCCCGGCGGCCTTGCGCTCGGGGTAGCTGAACCAGGGGGCGTAGCCTTCCGGCGCGGTATCCAGGCCTTCCTTGCTCTTGAGGTCGAGCTTGCCGTCGGGGGTGCAGAAGCGCATGCGGGTGAAGTAGTTGGTGATCACCCGCAGGCGGTCGATGCCGTGCAGCTTCTTGTCCCACTTGGCCGGCTCGTTGCCGTACATGCCTTCGAGGAACAGCGGCAGGCGCTGGTCGTCGCGCAGGGCTTCCTCCACCTCGGCGGCGCGCTGCAGGGACTTCTCGATGCTCCACTGCGGCGGGATGCCGGCATGCACCAGGGTGATGTCGCGCTCGGCGTCGTGGTGCACCAGCGGCATGTTGCGCAGCCAGTCGAGCAGGTCGTCGCGCTCCGGCGCCTCGAGGATCTCGCGCAGGGTGTCGGCCTTCTTCAGGCGCTCGGCGTTGCAGGCCACTGCCAGCAGGTGCAGGTCGTGGTTGCCCAGCACGCAGACCACCGAATCGCGCATGGCGTAGAGGTAGCGCAGGGTTTCCAGCGACTGCGGGCCGCGGTTGACCAGGTCGCCGACCAGCCACAGCTTGTCGCGGGCGGGGTCGAAGGCCACGCGCTGCAGCAGCTGCTTGAGCGGTTCCAGGCAACCCTGCAGGTCGCCCACGGCGTAGGTGGCCATCAGTGCAGCGCCCCCGGCACGGCGAGGCGGAATACGGGGATATCGGCGTCGAAATGATGGCCATCTGCCGCGACCATCTGGTAACTGCCGGACATGCTGCCCACCTTGGTGGCCAGCACGGTGCCACTGGTGTAGGTATGGCTGGCGCCCGGCTCGATCAGCGGCTTCTCGCCCACCACGCCGGCGCCGCGCACTTCCTGCACGTGGCCGTCGCCGTCGGTGATGATCCAGTGGCGGCTGAGCAGCTTGGCCGCCTGCTCGCCCTGGTTGTGGATGGTCACCGTGTAGGCGAAGACGTAGCGCTGCTGCTCCGGCTGCGATTGCTCGGGCAGGTGGCGGGTGGTGACGCTGACGCAAATCTGGTATCGGGGATCGCTCATGCTCGGCTCGGGCGTCTCGTCGAGGGTTTCACTGCTCGGGGGCCAGTTCCGCCAGGCGGTTGGCCAGGCGCACGAAGTCGGCCACGTCCAGCTGCTCCGGGCGCAGGCTGGGGTCGACGCCGGCGGCTTCGATGTCTTCGATGGACATCAGGCTGCGCAGGGTGTTGCGCAGGGTCTTGCGGCGCTGGTTGAAGGCTTCGCGGACGATGCGTTCGAGCAGGCGGTGGTCCTTGGCCGGGTGCGGCAGCTCGGCGTACGGCGCCAGGCGGACGATGGCCGATTCCACCTTGGGCGGCGGGTTGAAGGCGCCCGGGCCGACGGTGAACAGGTAGTCCACCTTGCAGAAGTACTGGACCATGATCGACAGCCGGCCCCAGTCGCCGCCGCCGGGCTCGGCCGCCAGGCGCTCGACCACTTCCTTCTGCAGCATGAAGTGCATGTCCTGGATGATCCCGGCGTGCTCCAGCAGGTGGAAGATCAGCGGCGTGGAGATGTTGTAGGGCAGGTTGCCCACCACCCGCAGCTTCTCGCCGGCCTGGGGCAGGGTGGCGAAGTCGAACTTCAGGGCGTCGCCCTGGTGCAGGCGGAAGTTCGGCTTGAGGCCGAAGCGCCACTTCAACTGCGGGATCAGGTCGAGGTCGAGCTCGATCACGTCGAGCTGCGCGCCGCTGTCCACCAGGCCCTCGGTGAGGGCGCCCTGGCCCGGGCCGATCTCCAGCAGGTGCTGGCCTTCCTTGGGCGCGATGGCGCGCAGGATGCGGTGGATCACCCCGGCGTCATGCAGGAAGTTCTGGCCGAAGCGCTTGCGCGCGCGATGTTGGAAAAGCTCGGACATAAAGGCGGCTCCAGGCTTCAAGCTGCAAGCGACAAGCAAGAGCCAAAGCGGTGTTCAAAAGGAGAAAAGTTTACCAGTTAGCTCCGCTTGCCGCTTGCCGCTACTGGCTGCCGGCGGCCGCCATCTGATAGGCCGTCTCCAGCGCCACCTGCAGGCTGCCGCCGTCGATGCGGGCGGTGCCGGCCAGGTCCAGGGCGGTGCCGTGGTCCACCGAGGTGCGGATGATCGGCAGGCCCAGGGTGACGTTCACCGCCGCGCCGAAGCCCTTGTACTTGAGCACCGGCAGGCCCTGGTCGTGGTACATGGCCAGCACGGCGTCGCAGTGTTCCAGGTGCTTGGGGGTGAACAGGGTGTCGGCCGGCAGCGGGCCGACCAGTTGCATGCCCTCGGCGCGCAGGCGCTCCAGGGTGGGCTCGATGACGTCGATTTCCTCGTGGCCCAGGTGGCCGCCCTCGCCGGCGTGGGGGTTGAGGCCGCAGACCAGGATGCGCGGCTCGGCCAGGCCGAACTTGTCGCGCAGGTCGGCGTGGAGGATGCGGGCGACGCGCTCCAGGCGTTCCGGGGTGATGGCGTCCGCCACCTCGCGCAGCGGCAGGTGGGTGGTCACCAGCGCCACGCGCAGGCCACGGGTGGCGAGCATCATCACCACCTGCGGGGTGTGCGTCAGCTCGGCAAGGAACTCGGTGTGCCCGGAGAAGGCCACGCCGCCTTCATTGATCACGCCCTTGTGCACCGGCGCGGTGATCATCCCGGCGAAGGTGCCGTCCAGGCAGCCCTGGCCGGCGCGGGTCAGGGTTTGCAGCACATAGCCGGCGTTGGCCGGGTCGAGCTGGCCGGCCTGCACCGGCGCCCCCAGCGGGGTGTCCCAGACGTAGAGCGCTCCGGCCGGGGCGGGCGCCTGTGGCCACTGGCCAGGGCCGGTCTCCAGCAACTGGATGTCCAGGCCCAGCAGGGCGGCGCGCTCGGCCAGCATCTGCCGGCTGGCGATGGCCACCAGCGGGTGCGGCTGAACCTCGCGGGACAGCAGCAGGCACAGGTCCGGGCCGATGCCGGCCGGCTCTCCGGGGGTCAGGGCGAATGGCTTGGGGGCTTGCATGGCGGTGTCTCTGGGGCATCGGCCGCACCGGGCGGCCGGGGTTGTTCGGTATGGGCCCACTCTACGCCGAAGCGTGGCGCGGGCAAAAAAGAAACCCGGCCTTGGGGCCGGGTTCCTGTGTCGCTTGCGGGGCTTACAGTTTGATCTCGACGTAGGCTTCGTCGCGGATCTGCCGCAGCCAGGCCTGCAGTTCCTCGTCGTACTTGCGGTTGCGCAGGACCTGGGCGGCCTGCTGCTCGCGGAACTTGTCGCTGCTGTCGGTGGCGCGGCGACCGAGGACTTCCAGGATGTGCCAGCCGAACGGCGAGCGGAACGGCTTGGACAGCTGGTTCTGGGGGATGCTGTTCATCACGTCGCGGAATTCCGGAACCAGGGACTCCGGGTCGACCCAGTTGAGGTCGCCGCCGTGCAGCGCCGAGCCCGGGTCTTCGGAGAACTGCTTGGCCAGCTTGCCGAAGTCCTCGCCGCCCTGGATGCGCTCGTAGAGCTTCTGCGCCAGCTTCTGGGTTTCCTCTTCGCTGCGGATTTCGCTGGGCTTGAGCAGGATGTGGCGGACATGCACCTCGTCACGCACCATCTTGCTGCCGCCGCGCTTCTCTTCCAGCTTGAGGATGATGAAGCCGCCGGGGGTGCGCACCGGCTCGGTGACGTCGCCCACGGCCAGGCTGCCGACCATGCCGTCGAACGGCGAGGGCAGTTGGGCGGCCTTGCGCCAGCCGATCTCGCCGCCTTCCAGGGCGTTGTCGCCGGCCGAGCGGGAAATCGCCAGCTGGTTGAAGTCGGCGCCCTGCTTGAGCTGCTGGTAGACCTCCTGGGCCTGCCGGCCGGCGGCCTGGAGGGTTTCCGGCGAAGCGCCGTCCGGCACCGGGATGAGGATGTTGGCCAGGCGGTACTCTTCGGAGAGCTGGATCTTGCCCAGGTCCGAGGCCAGGAAGTTCTGCACTTCCTGGTCGCTGACCTGGATGCGCTCGGCCACGCGGCGCTGGCGCACGCGGCTGATGATCATCTCGCGGCGCACCTGCTCGCGGGCGTCGTCGTAGGACAGGCCGTCGCGGGAGAGGGCGGCGCGGAACTGGTCCAGGCTCAGGTTGTTGCGCTGGGCGATGGTGCCCATGGCCTGGTTCAGCTCTTCGTCTGTGATGCGGATGCCGGAGCGCTCGCCGATCTGCAGCTGGATGTCCTCGATGATCAGGCGTTCGAGCACCTGCTGGGTCAGCACGTGCTCGGGCGGCAGCGGCGCGCCGCGCTTCTCGATGGTCTGGCGGACTTCGCGCAGGCGCTGGTCGAGCTGGCTCTGCATGACCACGTCGTTGTCGACGATGGCCACGACGCGGTCCAGCGGGGTGACTTCGGCGTGGGCTGCGGAGCAGGCCAGCAGGGCGCCCAGCATCAGCGGGCGCAGGGCATTACATAGAGCTGTCTTCACGTTGACGATAACCTTGGATGCCTTGGTCGAGGAAGCCTTCGACTTGGTTGCCTACAACGCCGCCAAGGCCCTTCAGGATGATTTGCAGGAAGATGCCGCGGTCGGCCTTCGAATCTGCGGTGATGAACTCGTTGTCGTCGTACTTCAGCCAGTAGCGGTTGACCAGTCGCAGTTTCCAGCAGCAGCTGTCGTACTCGAAGCCGCCCAGGGCCTCGAGGGTACGGTTCTGGTTGTAGTCGTACTGCCAGCGGGCGATGGCGCTCCACTGCGGCACGATCGGCCAGATGACCGAGAAGTCGTGCTGCTCGATCTTGTACTCGTCGCTGTTGTAGCTGAAGCGGCCGAGGTTCGGGTCGAACGACTTGCTGTCCGCGCGGTAGCGGTAGCCGGCGTTGAACACCTTCTGCGGCTCGGCCTCGGGCTGGTAGTGGAACATCACGCTGCCGTTGTCGGTGTGGTGGGTGTTCGGGTTCCAGTTGTAGTCCGAGCTCAGGCGCCAGTCGTGGTTGAAGCGGTAGACGCCCTGCAGGGCGTAGGGCGAGCGCCAGGTGTCCGCATCGGGGTTGTCGATCGGGTTGTTCGGATTCGCCAGGTTGTAGTTGCGGATGTACTTCTCGGTCAGGCCCGGCAGCTGCACGCGGCGGTCGGAGAAGTAGTAGATCTGGCCGGCGCTGACCGAGGCGCGCTCGAAGCCGTTGTCCTCGATGAAGCGCGAGGTGGCGCCCAGGGACAGCTGGTTGGCGTCGCCGATGCGGTCCTTGCCGGTGAAGCGGTTCTCGCGCCACAGCGAGTCGTAGCTGAAGGTGAACTCGCCGGTGTCGAAGGTCGGCAGGTTGTCCTGGTTGCGGTACGGCACGTACAGGTACATGGCGCGCGGCTCCAGGGTCTGGCGGAACTTGGTGCCGCCGAAGCTGGTGTCGCGGTCGAAGTACAGGCCGCCGTCGAGCTTGGCCAGCGGCAGCGAGCGGTCGGGGCTGCTGTCGTAGCTGACTTCGCCGTAGTTGGTCGAGCTGTTGAGCTGCGACTTGCCGGTGCCGTCCAGGTCCAGGTCGTACTTGGTGTACATCGCCTTCAGCGTCGGCGTCAGGAAGCCCCAGCTGCTGGCCATGGGCAGGCTGACACCCGGCTCGAAGTGCGCGCGGTCGCCGGTGGCGCGGGCCAGGCCGGCGATGTTGACGTCCGGGCGCTGGCCGAGGATGGTGCCGTCCTCGTTGAAGTAGACGTCTTCGTCCAGGTTGCGGTCGAAGCGCACCAGTTCGCTGCCGTAGGTGAAGTCCAGGCCGCCCGGGTTGAACGGCAGGCGGCCGTCGAGGGTCAGCTGCGGCAGGCGGTCGTAGGGGGTGACGTCGGTCACGGTGGCCAACTGGTAGGCCTGGGCGTTGAGGCGCGCGGTGAAGCTGTCGCCACGGTAGGTCAGGGCGCCCTGCTGGTTCACGTAGGTCGGCGAGCCCAGGCCCAGGGAAGTGTCCAGGTCCTGGAAGTAGTACGGGTCGCTGATCTTGGTGTAGTCGACCTGCGCCAGCCAGCGCGAATCCAGGCCGCTGGTGTTCTTCCAGCCATACATCCAGCGCTGGTCGGTGAAGTGCGGCTGGTCCTTGCGGTCGTCGTCCTTGTCGTTCAGGTAGGCGGCGGTGACCTGGCCCTCGCTGCTGTGGGTCAGGTAGCGGAACTCGCCTTCCATCATCAGGCCGCGCTTGGCCATGTAGCGCGGGAATAGCGTGGCGTCGTAGTTCGGCGCCAGGTTGAAGTAGTACGGGGTGACCACGAACATGCCGGTGTCGCTGCTGCTGCCCAGGCTGGGCGGCAGGAAGCCGGACTGGCGGCGGTCGTCGATCGGGAAATAGATGTAGGGGGTGTAGAACACCGGAATGTCCTTCACCCGCAGGGTCGCGTTGGTCGCGGTGCCGAAGCCGGTGGCCGGGTTCAGCTTGATGTTGTTGCCCTTGACGTACCAGGAGTTGCTGCCCGGCTCGCAACGGGTGTAGGTGCCGTCCTTGAGCTGGATGATCGCGTCTTCCTGGCGCTTGGCGTAGAGCGCGCTACCGCGGACCTGGGCCTGGTGCATGACGTACTCGGCGTTGTCGATCTTCGCCTCGCCGTTGTCCAGCTGCAGGTCGGCGTGGTCGCCGACGATGAGCGCGCCGTTGTCGCGCAGGCGCACGTTGCCGGCCAGCTCGCCGCGGTTCTCCGCCTGGTGCAGGTTGGCCTCGTCGGCCTCCACCTGCATGCTGCCCTGGCGCAGGACCACGTTGCCGGCCAGGGTGGCGACCTGGCTTTCCTGCTCGTAGCGCGAGACCTTCGCCGAGACGTAGGTCGGGGCCTCGTCACGCGGGGTCTTGTCGTTCATGCCCGGGCGGGTGGGTTCGATGTAGGCGCCGCTGCAGTACGGGCCGACCTCCGCCAACTGGGCGGCGGTGAGCTTCTCCCGCGGGACCCAGTCGAGGTGGCTGTAGTCGGCGCTGCGCGACTTGAGGCCCTTGCCGCCGCTCTCGGTGACCAGCTTCTGCTTGGGCTCTTCGGCGCCGGCAGCCGCGCCGGCGGCGACGGCAGCACCTTCGCCGCTGGCGCTGGAGGGGGTGCTGACCGAGCTTTCGGTATGCTCCGGACGCGGCGGCAGGGCGCTGGCCGGCTGCTGCGAGGCGCAGTCCCAGCTGCCGCCGGAGGGGGTGCAGTTGAACTGTTCGGCCGCCGTGGCGGTCGAGGAAGCGAGCGGCTGCATAGCCAGCAGGCCACCGGTCACCAGTAAGGGAAACTTTCTACGGAACACGGGGAGAATCACTGCCATCTTGTTAATCCGGGCTTCCTGCGAGCCATCGGCCAGATCGGCCATAGCCACTCGATGGGCTCAAAAAGATGCTGGATAATAAAGCATGACCCGCGCAACGGCTAGGGCCGTGGAGAACCCCAAAAGATGTCTGAGGATGCCCGTTACCAGCTTCTGAATCGCTGGTTGGACTCTTGTTTACCCGTAGTGTTCAGTGCCGAGGGATGGGGGGCGGTGCCGCCCGCCGAGCTCACCCCGGCCAGCAGCGACGCCAGCTTCCGCCGCTATTTCCGCTGGCAGGGCGGGGGCCGCACGCTGATCGTCATGGACGCGCCGCCACCCCAGGAGGACTGCCGCCCCTTCGTCAAGGTGGCCGGCATGCTCGCCGAGGCCGGGGTGCACGTGCCGCGGATTCTCGCCCAGGACCTGGAGCAGGGCCTGCTGCTGCTCGACGACCTGGGTCGCCAGACCTACCTGGACGTGCTCAACCCGCAGAATGCCGAGGAACTCTTCGAGGACGCCCTGGACGCCCTGGTGGCCTTCCAGCGGGTGCCGGCCGAAGGCCGCCTGCCGGCCTACGACGAGGCGCTGCTGCGCCGCGAGCTGGGCCTGTTCCCCGAGTGGTACCTGGGCCGTCACCTGGGCATCGAGCTGCAAGGCGAGCAACTGGCGCGCTGGCAGCGCACCTGCGACCGCCTGGTGGCCAGCGCGCTGGAGCAGCCGCGGGTGCTGGTGCACCGTGACTACATGCCGCGCAACCTGATGCTCAGCGAGCCGAACCCCGGCATCCTGGATTTTCAGGATGCCGTCTACGGGCCGGTGACCTACGACGTCACCTGCCTGTACAAGGACGCCTTCCTCAGCTGGCCCGAGCCGCGCGTGCACGACGGCCTCAGCCGCTACTGGCGCAAGGCCCGGGCCGCCGGCATTCCGCTGCCGCCGACCTTCGAGGAATTCTTCCGCGCCAGCGATCTGATGGGCGTGCAGCGCCACCTGAAGGTGATCGGCATCTTCGCGCGCATCTGTCACCGCGACGGCAAGCCGCGCTACCTGGGCGACATGCCGCGTTTCTTCCGCTACTTCGACAGCGTCGTCGCCCGCCGGCCCGAGCTGGCCGACCTGGGTGCGCTGCTCGCCGGGCTGCCGCAACCGGTGGCGCCATGAAGGCGATGCTCCTCGCCGCCGGCAAGGGCGAGCGCCTGCGCCCGCTGACCCTGCACACGCCCAAGCCGCTGGTGCCGGCCGGCGGCCGGCCGCTGATCGAGCACCAGTTGCTGGCCCTGCGCCGCGCCGGTTTCCACGACCTGGTGATCAACCACGCCTGGCTGGGGCAGCAGATCGAGGACTACCTCGGCGATGGCTCGGGCTTCGGCGTCGGCATCCGCTATTCCGCCGAGGGCGAGCCGCTGGAGACCGGCGGCGGCATCTTCCGGGCCCTGCCGCTGCTCGGCGAGGCGCCCTTCGCCCTGGTCAACGGCGACATCTGGACCGACTTCGATTATGCGCGCCTGCAGGGCGCGCTGGCCGAGGGCGACCTGGCGCACCTGGTCCTGGTGGACAACCCGGGGCACAACGCCCGCGGTGACTTCCGCCTGGAGGACGGGCGCGCCAGCGACTACCGCGAGGGCGAACCCAGCTACACCTACAGCGGCATCGCCGTGCTGCACCCGGCGCTGTTCGACGGCTGCACGGGCGGCGCCTTCAAGCTGGCGCCGCTGCTGCGCGAGGCCATGGCGGCCGGGCGCGTCAGCGGCGAGCTGCACCGCGGGCGCTGGGTGGACGTCGGCACCCACGAGCGCCTGGCCGAAGTCGAACGTCTGCTGGCGGCCGGCTGAATGTTCTGGCCGGGCACCCTGATAGGCATAGTCGCCGGCTGGGCGCTGGCGAGCATCCCCGGGGCCATGCTCGGCGGCCTGCTCGGGCAGGTGCTCGACCGTCGCCTGCGCCGGCGCGGCTGGCGCGAGCTCCTCGACGAACTGCGCGGCGGCGCGCGGGTGTCGGAGGAGGAGCTGCTGTTCCTCCTGCTCGGCCGCCTGGCCAAGAGCCGTGGCCGCGTGCTGGACGCGCACATCCAGCAGGCCCGCGCAGAGATGCTGCGCATGGGCCTGGACGAGCCCGGGCGGCTGCGCGCCATCGACGCCTTCGGGCGCGGCAAGCAGGGCGGGCCGCGCCTGGAGGAGGGCATCGGCCAGTACCGCGGCCAGCGGCCGAGCGTCGACGGCCTGCTGCAGGCCTGCTGGCGCATGGCCTGGGCGGCCGGCGCGCCGAGCGCGGCGGAGAAGGCACTGATCCTGCGCTGGGGCGAGGGCTTCGGCCTGCCGCGCGCCACCGTGCTGTCCCTGGCCGCCGGCGCCGAGGCCCTGCGCGCGCCGCCGAGCCGGACGCAAAGCTATCGCCAGGCCCTGCGCCTGCTGGGGGTGGAGGACGACAGCCCGGTGGAGGAGATCAAGCGCGCCTACCGCCGCCTGATCAGCCAGCACCACCCGGACAAGCTGGCCGGCGCCGGCGAGGCGCGCATCGCCGCCGCCACTGAGAAGACCCGCGAGATCCAGCAGGCCTATGCCCTGGTCCGCGAGCGCCGCGGTTTCCGCTAGGGCTCGGGGGCCGGTTTACTCGGCCGGCGCCTGCTTGATGCGCAGCGACAGCCAGCCGCGGATGCGCCGGTAGAGCTGGTCCTGCTCGGTGGCGCGGTCGGCCGGCAGGGCGTTCATGCCGACCTGCACGTAGGTCTTGCCGGTCTCGCGCCGGCTTGCCTGCAGGCGGGCCTTGGCGGCGTCACGGTCCACGCGCCTGTCCTTGTAATAGAAGTCGCCGGTGGCCAGTTGCAGGCGCGGCACCATGTCCTCCAGCGGCGGGCGGAAGTCCCGCGGCACCTCGGCGTCGACGATCAGCAGGTTGTGCACCTCGCCGGGCTCGCGCTCGGCCAGGTAGCGCGCCGCCCAGTAGGCGCCGGTGCCGTGGCCGAGAAGGACGATGCTCCTGGGCTTGCCCTGCAGGGCGAAGTCGAGGCCGGCCTGGATGCGTGCCATGATCCGCTCGGCATAGGCCTTGCGCCGCTCGATGGCCGCATCCGGCGCCGGTGGCGCCTCGCTGCTGGCCTGGGCCGGCTCGCCGCTGCCGGCCTCGGCGGTGCTTTCCGGGGTGGGCGTGGCGGCGCCGGCTTCGCCCTGGACGTCCTTGCTGCTGGCGCCGGCATCGCTGTCGGCGGCGGCCTTGTCCGGGCTTTCCTTGCGCGGCACCGGCTGGCTGTCCTGCGGGTCGGGCAGGCTGAGGGCGAGGCTCTGCCAGCCGGCATCGGGCAGCTTGCGCCGCAGCGGGCCCACGGCCACCGGCCAGTCGGGGTTCTCGCCATCGCCGGGGACGATGATCACCACGCCCTCGGCCTGGGGCGCGTTGGCCGGCAGCCACAGGGCGAGGAAGCTTTCCTCGCCGGCCTGCAAGGTCTGTTGCTGCTTCTGCGGCAGGCGCTGCTGCAGGGCGCTGGCCTCGTCCTGGCTGCGTTCCTCCAGGGCCGGGCGCTCGGGCGTCGCCGGCGCCACGGCCGGGCCGGGCGGGCTGGCCGGTGCGTCTTCGGCCCAGCCCGGCGCCAGGGGCGCCAGGCTCAGGGCCAGGCAGAGGGCGAGGCGGGTAGGCTGTGCGGGACGGGGCATGGGGCGGGTTCCTTGCGTGGCTCGGGCAGGCCTGGCAAAGCGGCCAGACTAATGCCTTGTTCCTGGTTTGTCAGGCGCCGGCCTTACCGGGTTCCCCCCGCCATGGGGTAATGTAGGCGCGCTTTTTTCTCGGGGAGCGGGCATGGGACGACTGTGGTGGAGCGCCGTGGCGGCGTTCCTGTTGTGCATTCCATTGTGGGGCGCGGCGCAGGAGGTGCCGGCCGGCGTGCCCCTGGACGCCGCCCAGCGCGCCTGGCTGCAGGCGCACCCGCAGCTGCGCGTCGGCGTGGTCCTGGATGCGCCCTACGCCCAGCAGGACCGGCGCCTGCAGCAGCTCTCCGGCGCCCACGTCGAGCTGCTCGACTGGATCGCCAACGCGCTGCAGGTGAGCCTGCAGTGGCGCGTCTATGCCGACCAGGACGAGCTGGAGCGTGCCGCGCGCGCCGGCGAGGTCGACCTGGCGCCGGGGCTCGGCCAGACCCCCGGCAGCCTGCGCGACTGGCTGTTCTCCGACCCCTACCTGCGGGTGCCGCGCCTGCTCATCGGCTTCCGCGACGGCCCCGGCTCCATCGAGCTGGAGCGCCTGGGCGAACTCGAACCCGTGGCGTTGCGCGGCCCGGGGCCGGTGTCCGACTACCTGCGCGGGACCTACCCTAGCCTCGCCCTGCAACTCACCGACAGCGACCGCGAAGCCCTGCGCCGGGTGCTCGGCCAGGACGCCGGCTATGCGGTGGTCGACGAGGCGCACCTGGCCCGCCTCAGCCGCGAGGTCGAGTTCTCCGGTTTCCGCGTGGTGGCCGACATCGGTTATCCACAGCTGCTGCGCCTGGCCACCCGCCGCGACCTGCCGGAACTGGCCGGTATCCTCGACGCCAGCCTGCGCGCCCTGCCGGCCAAGCAGCTGGATCAGTTGCACGAGCGCTGGCTGCAGCCGCAGTACCCGCGCCTGGGGCAGTCCCCCGGCTTCTGGCAGAACCTCTGCATCCTCCTCGGCCTGCTGCTGGTCCTGGCCCTGGCCACCGCGCTCTGGCTGCGCCGCCAGCGCAACGCGCTGGAGCAGCGCCTGCTCGCCGCGCGCCGCGACATGGAGCTGCGCCAGGCGGCCGAGGAAGCCCTGCGCCTGACCCAGTTCGCCATCGACAGCAGCACCGTGGGCATCCTCTGGGTCAACTGGGACAGCCACGTGCGCTATGCCAACCGCGCCGCCGAGGACATGCTCGGCTACGCCCCCGGCGAGGTGATCGAGCGCCCCCTGGCGGACTTCGAACCCAGCCTGGGCATGGACGCCTGGCTCGACCTCTGGCGCCGCGCGCGCAACAGCGAAGAGGGCCCGCTGAGCTTCGAAAGCCACCTGCGCCGCGCCGACGGCCAGTGGCTGCCGGCGGAGGTGTCGCTGAGCTTCCTGCGCTTCGGCGGCTCGGAATACCTGCTGGTGTTCCTCAACGATGCCACCGAGCGCCGCCGCGCCCGCGCCGCCCTGGAAGAGAGCGAAGCGCGCCTGCAGGGCATCGCCGCCAACGTCCCCGGCCTGGTGTTCCGCCTGGAACCCAGCGCCCCGGGCGGCTCCGACTTCGCCCACCTCAGCTTCATCAGCGGCGGCAGCGAGGCCTCGCTGGGCTATTCCCCCGGCTACCTGCGCGAAAGCGGCCTGGGCATCCTCGGCCTGGTGCACCCGCAGGACCGCGACGGCTACCTGGCCAGCCAGCTGGAAGCGGTGGCCGGCGGCAAGAACTGGCATTGGCAGGGGCGCATCCTCACCCGCTCCGGCGAGCCGCGCTGGGTGGACATCAAGGCCACCGCCCGGCACCTGGAGGACGGCCGGCTGGCCTGGGACGGCGTGGTCTGGGACATCAGCGAGAACAAGCAGATCGAACTGGAGCTGGCGCAATCACGGGCGCAGTTGCGCGAGCTGTCGGCGCACCTGGAGAGCGTGCGCGAGGAAGAGAAGGCGCGCATCGCCCGGGAAGTGCACGACGAGCTGGGCCAGGTGCTGACCGTGCTCAAGCTGGAGACCTCCATGTGCGAGCTGGGCTACGGCGAGCTGGACCCGGGCCTGAGCGAACGCCTGGGCAACATGAAGAAGCTCATCGCGCAACTGTTCCAGCTGGTGCGCGACGTGGCCTCGGCCCTGCGCCCGCCGATCCTCGACGCCGGCATCGGCTCTGCGCTGGAGTGGCAGGCGCGGCGCTTCGAGACGCGCACCGGCATCCCCTGCCTGGTGGAGGTGCCGGAGAACCCGCCGCGCCTCGGCGACGCCAAGGCCATCGGGCTGTTCCGCATCCTCCAGGAGGCGCTGACCAATGTCATGCGCCACGCACAGGCGCATACTGTCGAACTCGCCCTGCGGGTGGAGGGCGACGAACTCTGCCTGAGCATCAGCGACGATGGTCGCGGCTTCGATACCGCGGCGGCCTGGGGCGGCAGCTCCTTCGGCCTGGTCGGCATGCGCGAGCGCGTGCTGATGCTCGGCGGCGAGCTGGAGATCGACAGCCAGCCGGGGGAGGGCAGCAGCCTGCGGGTGCGCGTGCCGCTGGATGCGGGGGAATTGCCGGAGGCGTGAAGGGCCGGCGCGGTTTTGTCTGTTCGGGGAGGGCAGCGTGATTCGAGTACTGGTGGCCGAAGACCACACCATCGTCCGCGAGGGCATCAAGCAACTGATCGGCATGGCCAAGGACCTGCAGGTGGTGGGCGAGGCCACCAACGGCGAGCAGTTGCTCGAAACCCTGCGCCAGGTGCCCTGCGAGGTGGTCCTGCTGGACATCTCCATGCCCGGCATGAACGGCCTCGAGGCCATCCCGCGGATCCGCGCGCTGAGCGAGCCGCCGGCGATCCTCATGCTGTCCATGCACGACGAGGTGCAGATGGCCGCCCGCGCGCTGAAGATCGGCGCCGCCGGCTACGCCACCAAGGACAGCGACCCGGCGCTGCTGCTCACCGCCATCCGCAAGGTCGCCAGCGGCGGCCGCTACATCGACCCCGAGCTGGCCGACCGCATGGTCTTCGAGGTCGGCCTGACCGACTCGCGGCCGCCCCACGCGCTGCTGTCCGAGCGCGAGTTCTCGGTGTTCGAGCGCCTGGTCAAGGGCGAGGGCGTGAACGAGATCGCCCAGCACCTGGCGGTCAGCAGCAAGACCATCAGCACCCACAAGGCGCGGCTGATGCAGAAGCTCGGCGCGCACTCGGTGGCCGACCTGGTCAAGTACGCGGTGGAGCACAAGCTGGTCTGAGCCGGTGCGCGGCGGGGTGATTCCGCCGGCGCTTATGTGAGTCCCTTCCGGTTTTTGCAACGCCCGGCTACCTCGCCGGCTGGCGAAAGGGAATCATTGCCCGCTCAGTGGGGTATCTCATCAGAACAAGGAGAAAAGGGATGTTGTTGCGAGCGGTACGGGGCGGGCTGCTGGCCGGCCTGCTGGGGACTGTCGCCACGCCGGCGCTGGCGGACTACGTGACGGTGATTTCCTTCGGTGGGGCCAACAAGGCGGCCCAGGAGAAGGCCTTCTACGAACCCTTCAAGGCGGCCACCGGCACGGCGGTGGTGCATGGCTCCTACAATGGCGACCTGGACAAGCTCAGGCAGATGGTGGAGATCAGCCATGTGTCCTGGGACGTGGTCGAGGTGGAGGCGCCGGAACTGGCCCGCGGTTGCCAGGAAGGGCTGTTCCAGAAGCTCGACCAGCGCCTGATCGGCGACCCCGCCGACTACGTGCCCGGCGCGGTGCAGCCCTGTGGCGTCGGCATCTTCGTCTGGACCACCCTGCTGGCCTACAACCAGGACAGGCTGCAGGGCAGGCCGCAGGGCTGGGCCGACTTCTGGGACCTGAAGAAGTACCCGGGCAAGCGCGGCCTGCGCTGGGGCGCCAAGTACAGCCTGGAATTCGCCCTGATGGCCGACGGCGTGGCGCCCAAGGACGTCTACCAGGTGCTCGGCACCCAGGGCGGCGTCGACCGCGCCTTCCGCAAGCTCGACGAGATCAAGCCCTACATCCACTGGTGGAAGTCCGGCCAGGACCCGGTGCGCGACCTGTCCGACGGCACCGTGGTCATGAGCTCCGCCTACAACGGCCGCATCGCCGCGGCCCAGCCCGAGCAGAAGGGCCTGCGCATGGCCTGGGCCGGCGGCATCTACGACTTCGACTTCTGGGCGCTGCCGTCCGGGGTGTGGAAGAAGGAACTGGCGGAGAAGTTCATCGCCTTCGCCAGCCAGCCGGCGCAGCAGAAGGTCTACGCGCAGAACATCGCCTACGGCCCGACCAACCGCAAGGCGGTGGAACAGCTCGACCCGCAGGTGGCCGCCAACCTGCCCACGGCGCCGGCCAACATGGCCGACGCGCTGGGCATGAACGTGGCTTTCTGGGCCGAGCATGGCGACGCCCTGGAGAAACGCTTCCAGGACTGGGCCAGGCGCTGAGGCGCTGCGCTCCGCTCCGGAGCGCGCAGGCGGTCGCTATTGGATATGCCGGTGTCGCAGCCAGTGCGGCACCGGCTTCCTGCGGCTGATAGCCACACTTTTCGTGTAGGGATCGCCCTACAGACGATCCTCTTCTACCCTTATAACAACTTCTCTTCCCGCCCGATTTGCGCGCACCCCAGGCTTCTCTAGTCTTGCTTCACGGCAATTTCTTACAAATACAAAAGGTGCGGTTATGGCCGAGACTCAGGCGAACGATGTGCTGGTCAGCTTCCGTGGCGTCCAGAAGAGCTACGACGGCGAGACACTCATCGTCAAGGACCTCAACCTGGATATTCGCAAGGGCGAATTCCTCACCCTGCTGGGCCCGTCCGGTTCCGGCAAGACCACCAGCCTGATGATGCTGGCCGGTTTCGAAACCCCCACCTCCGGCGAGATCCAGCTGGCCGGCCGCTCCATCAACAACGTCCCCCCGCACAAGCGCGACATCGGCATGGTGTTCCAGAACTATGCCCTGTTCCCGCACATGACCGTGGCCGAGAACCTGGCCTTCCCGCTGTCGGTGCGCGGCATGAGCAAGACCGACGTGGCCGAGCGCGTCAAGCGCGCGCTGTCCATGGTCCAGCTCGACGCCTTCGGCGGGCGCTACCCGGCGCAACTCTCCGGCGGCCAGCAGCAGCGCGTGGCCCTGGCCCGGGCGCTGGTCTTCGAGCCGCAGCTGGTGCTGATGGACGAACCCCTGGGTGCGCTCGACAAGCAACTGCGCGAGCACATGCAGATGGAGATCAAGCACATCCATCAGCGCCTGGGCGTGACCGTGGTCTACGTGACCCACGACCAGGGCGAGGCGCTGACCATGTCCGACCGCGTGGCGGTCTTCCACCAGGGCGAGATCCAGCAGATCGCACCGCCCCATGAACTCTACGAACACCCGCGCAACTCCTTCGTGGCCAACTTCATCGGCGAGAACAACCGTATCGCCGGGCAGTTGCACAGCCACGACGGTGAGCGCTGCGTGGTGACACTGGCGCGCGGCGAGAAGGTCGAGGCGCTGGCGGTCAACGTCGGCCAGCCCGGCGACGCCGTCAGCCTGTCGATCCGCCCCGAGCGGGTGCGCCTGAACGGGCACAGCGAGAGCTGCGTGAACCGCTTCTCCGGCCGTGTGGCCGAGTTCATCTACCTTGGCGACCACGTGCGCATCCGCCTGGAGGTTTGCGGCCGCACCGATTTCTTCGTCAAGCAGCCGATCGCCGAGCTCGACCCCGCGCTGGGCGTGGGTGATGTGGTACCGCTGGGCTGGGCCGTGGAGCACGTGCGTGCCCTCGACCCGCTCTCGGCGGCCTGATTCGAAGAAAAACAAACCAGCACACTGTGGAGAGAAGAATAATGTCGAAGTCCCCGTTCCACCCGTCGAAGACCGGTCTCAAGCTCGCCGCGCTGACCCTCGGCCTGGCCTGCGCCGCGCAGTCCATGGCGGCCACCGACCTGACCGTGATCTCCTTCGGCGGCGCCAACAAGGATGCCCAGGCCAAGGCCTTCTACCAGCCCTTCGAGAAAGCCACCGGCAACAAGATCGTCGCCGGCGAGTACAACGGCGAGATGGCCAAGGTGAAGGCCATGGTCGACACCAACAGCGTGACCTGGGACCTGGTCGAGGTGGAGTCGCCGGAACTGGCCCGCGGCTGTGACGAAGGCATGTTCGAGGAAATCGACCCGGCCATCCTCGGCAAGGCCGAGGACTACGTTCCGGGTGCCGTGAGCAACTGCGGCGTGGGCTTCTTCGTGTGGTCCACCGTGCTGGCCTACAACGCCGACAAGCTCAAGACCGCCCCCACCGGCTGGGCCGACTTCTGGGACCTGAAGAAGTACCCGGGCAAGCGTGGCCTGCGCAAGGGCGCCAAGTACACCCTGGAGTTCGCCCTGATGGCCGACGGCGTCGCGCCCAAGGACGTGTACAAGGTGCTGGCCACCAAGGAAGGCCAGGACCGCGCCTTCAAGAAGCTCGACGAGATCAAGCCGAGCATCCAGTGGTGGGAAGCCGGCGCCCAGCCGCCGCAGTACCTCGCCTCCGGTGACGTGGTGATGAGCTCGGCCTACAACGGCCGCATCGCCTCGGTGCAGAAGGAAAGCAACCTGAAGGTCGTGTGGAACGGCGGCATCTACGACTTCGACGCCTGGGCCATCCCGAAAGGCAACAAGAAGAAGGAAGAGGCCCTGAAGTTCATCGCCTTCTCGGTCAAGCCCGAGCAGCAGAAGATCTACGCCGAGAACATCGCCTACGGCCCGGTGAACAAGAACACCGTGAGCCTGCTGGACAAGGGCGTGCAGGCCAACATGCCGACCACCCCGGAAAACATCGCCAACCAGGTGGGCATGGACGTGACCTTCTGGGCCGACTACGGCGAGCAGCTGGAACAGCGCTTCAACGCCTGGGCCGCCAAGTAAGGCAGGCCCCGCCGCCCGCACGGGCGGCAACCGCGGCAGCGACGCCACGGCCCGCAGGTCCTGCGGGCCGTTCCCGCCGGGGAAAGCGCCCGGCGCGGCGGCGCTCGCCGTGACACACCCGATACACCACACCTTGGCCGCCCTCGCGGGCGGCCCGTTTTACCGGAGTTCGCTATGGCCACCGCTGTGTCCTTGAACGAGGTCGCCGGCCCCACCCTGAAGCAGCGCCTGGCGCGTGCGGAGCGGATGAACCGCCTGAAGTCCCAGGCGCTGGTCCTGCCGCTGCTGCTGTTCCTCCTGCTGACCTTCCTGGTGCCGATCGCCGCGCTGCTCTACAAGAGCGTGTACAACCCCGAAGTGGTCGGCTCGCTGCCCAAGACGGTCAACGCCATCACCGCCTGGGACGGCAAGTCGCTGCCGCCGGACGCGGTCTACCAGGCCCTGAGCGAAGACCTCTATGCCGCGCGCAAGAACCAGACCATCGGTGACCTCTCCAAGCGCCTGAACATGGAACTGGCCGGCTACCGCAGCCTGATGGCCAAGACCGCCCGCGCCCTGCCGTTCAAGGAGCAACCGGCTTCCTACAAGGACGCCATGGAAAGCCTCGACGAGCGCTGGGGCGATCCGGCCTACTGGCAGGTGATCCGCCGCAACGCCAGCAGCATCACCCCCTATTACCTGCTCGCGGCCCTCGACCACCGCATCGACGACCTCGGCGAACTGGCCCCGGCCACCCCGGACCAGTCCATCTACCTGGACATCTTCGCCCGCACCTTCTGGATGGGCGCGGTGATCACCATCATCTGCCTGCTGCTGGCCTACCCGCTGGCCTACCTGCTGGCCAACCTGCCGACGCGCAAGAGCAACCTGCTGATGATCCTGGTGCTGCTGCCGTTCTGGACCTCCATCCTGGTGCGGGTGGCGGCCTGGATCGTGCTGCTGCAGTCCGGCGGGCTGATCAACGGCGCGCTGCTCAAGCTGGGCCTGATCGACCAGCCGCTGCAACTGGTGTTCAACCGCACCGGCGTGTACATCGCCATGGTGCACATCATGCTGCCGTTCATGATCCTGCCGATCTTCAGCGTGATGAAGAGCATCTCGCCCAGCTACATGCGGGCGGCCATCTCCCTGGGCAGCCACCCGTTCGCCGCCTTCTGGAAGGTCTACTTCCCGCAGACCGTGGCCGGTGTCGGCGCCGGGTGCCTGCTGGTGTTCATCCTGTCGATCGGCTACTACATCACCCCGGCCCTGCTGGGCAGCCCGAACGACCAGATGGTCAGCTACTTCGTCGCCTTCTACACCAACACCACCATCAACTGGGGCATGGCCACGGCCCTGGGCGGCCTGCTGCTGTTCGCCACCCTGGTGCTGTACGTGATCTACGGCTGGCTGGTGGGCGCGAGCCGCCTGCGCCTGGGCTGAGGAGAAAAAGAAGATGCTGAGTCCCTACATGTCCCCGGTCGAGCGCGTGTGGTTCTACACCCTGCGCATCCTCTGCGGCCTGGTGCTGCTGTTCCTGGTGCTGCCGGTGCTGGTGATAGTGCCGCTGTCGTTCAACTCCGGCACCTTCCTGGTCTACCCGCTGCAGGGCTTCTCGCTGCGCTGGTACGCCGACTTCTTCCACAGCGCCGAATGGATGCGCTCGCTGACCAACAGCATGATCGTGGCCCCGGCGGCCACCCTGCTGGCGATGGTCTTCGGCACCCTGGCGTCGATCGGCCTGACCCGCGGCGAGTTCCGCGGCAAGGCCCTGGTGATGAGCCTGGTGATCTCGCCGATGGTGGTCCCGGTGGTGATCATCGGCGTGGCCGCCTACCTGTTCTTCGCCCCGTTGGGCCTGGGCAACAGCTACATCTCGCTGATCATCGTGCACGCGGTGCTGGGCGTGCCCTTCGTCATCATCACGGTGTCGGCGACCCTGCAGGGCTTCAACCAGAACCTGGTGCGCGCCGCTGCCAGCCTGGGCGCGCCACCGCTGCTGACGTTCTTCAAGGTGACCCTGCCGCTGATCGCCCCGGGGGTGATCTCCGGCGCGCTGTTCGCCTTCGCCACCTCGTTCGACGAAGTGGTGGTGACGCTGTTCCTCGCCGGCCCCGAGCAGGCCACCCTGCCACGGCAGATGTTCAGCGGCATCCGCGAGAACCTCAGTCCGACCATCGCCGCCGCGGCGACCCTGCTGATCGGTTTCTCGGTCCTGCTGCTGCTGACCCTGGAATGGCTGCGCGGCCGCAGCGAGAAACTGCGCACCGCCCCCACCACCTGATCCTCTGCTCTTCGTAGGAGCGAGCTTGCTCGCGAACCAATGTTCGCTAGCAGGCTCGCGCCTACAACCATCGCCTCGATCCCCCTCGCTCGCTCCGAGCGGCTACAATGCGCGCCATCCGTGATTCCGCCCACAGAGGTGCGCCATGCAACCCTACGCCATCGCCCCGTCGATCCTCTCCGCCGACTTCGCCCGCCTGGGCGAGGACGTCGACAAGGTGCTCGCCGCCGGCGCCGACATCGTCCACTTCGATGTGATGGACAACCACTACGTGCCGAACCTGACCATCGGCCCGATGGTCTGCTCGGCGCTGCGCAAGTACGGCGTCACCGCGCCCATCGACGTGCACCTGATGGTGTCCCCGGTGGACCGCATCATCGGCGACTTCATCGAGGCCGGCGCCACCTACATCACCTTCCACCCCGAAGCCAGCCAGCACATCGACCGCTCCCTGCAACTGATCAAGGACGGCGGCTGCAAGGCCGGCCTGGTGTTCAACCCGGCCACCCCGCTGGACGCGCTCAAGTACGTGATGGACAAGATCGACATGGTCCTCCTGATGAGCGTGAACCCCGGCTTCGGCGGGCAGAAGTTCATCCCCGGCACCCTCGACAAGCTGCGCGAGGCCCGCGCGCTGATCGACGCCTCCGGCCGCGACATCCGCCTGGAGATCGACGGCGGGGTGAACGTGAAGAACATCCGCGAGATCGCCGCGGCGGGCGCCGATACCTTCGTCGCCGGCTCGGCCATCTTCAACGCCCCCGACTACGCCGAGGTCATCCGCGCCATGCATGCCGAGCTGGCGCAGGCCGGCAAGTGATGAGCGCCGCCCAAGCGCTGTTCGCCGGGCGCCTGCCGCGCCTGGTGATGTTCGACCTGGACGGCACCCTGGTGGACTCGGTGCCGGACCTCGCCGCCGCGGTGGACAAGGCCCTGGTCGCCATGGGCCGCGCGCCCGCCGGGCTGGAGCAGGTGCGCCACTGGGTGGGCAATGGCGCCCGGGTGCTGGTGCGCCGCGCCCTGGCCGGCGGCATCGAGCATGACGGCGTCGGCGAGGAAGACACCGAGCGCGCCCTGGCGCTGTTCATGGACGCCTACGCCGGCAGCCATGCGCTCACCGAGGTCTACCCGGGCGTGGTGGACACCCTGAAGTGGCTGAAGAAACAGGGCGTGGAGCTGGCGCTGATCACCAACAAGCCCGAGCGCTTCGTCGCCCCGCTGCTGGACGAGATGGGCCTGGGCAAGTTCTTCCGCTGGATCGTCGGCGGCGACACCCTGCCGCAGCAGAAGCCCGACCCGGCCGCGCTGCTGTTCGTGATGAAGGCCGCCGGCGTCGCCCCGGGCGAAGCGCTGTTCGTCGGCGACTCGCGCAACGACGTGCTGGCCGCCAAGGCCGCCGGCGTGCGCAGCGTCGGTCTGACCTACGGCTACAATCACGGCCGGCCGATCGCCGAGGAACAGCCGAGCCTGGTGCTGGACGACCTGCGCCAACTGCTGCCTTGCTTCGACCCGGGCAAAGCGATAGTGTTGCCGGACGACGGTTCCAACCCCGCCCATCGAGACCCCAACGTGCTGGATACGGCTCCCCGCAAACTCTGGATGAAAGTCATCAAGGCCCTGGCCCGCTGGCGCTGGCGCGCCTGACATTCCTCCGGCCGGACTTCCCGGCGCCCGTTTGCACCGCCCGATCCGAATCACTGCTCGAGACCGCTCATGAACCGCGACGCATTCCAGCGGCTGGCCGCCGAAGGCTACAACCGCATTCCCCTGACCTGCGAAACCCTCGCCGACTTCGACACCCCGTTGTCGATCTACCTGAAGCTCGCCGACGGCGCCAACAGCTACCTGCTGGAATCGGTGCAGGGCGGCGAGAAGTGGGGCCGCTATTCCATCATCGGCCTGCCGTGCCGCACCGTGCTGCGGGTATACGGCCACAGCGTGAGCGTCAGCGTCGACGGCGTGGAAAGCGAACGCTTCGACTGCGAGGACCCGCTGGCCTTCGTCGAGCAGTTCAAGGCGCGCTACCGCGTGCCGACCCTGCCGGGCCTGCCGCGCTTCAATGGCGGGCTGGTCGGCTACTTCGGCTACGACTGCGTGCGCTACGTCGAGCCGCGCCTGGCGCAGTGCCCGAACCCGGACCCGCTGGGCAACCCGGACATCCTGCTGATGGTTTCCGACGCCGTGGTCGTCTTCGACAACCTGGCCGGCAAGCTGCACGCCATCGTCCTCGCCGACCCGGCCGAGGCGGACGCCTACGACAAGGGCCTGGCGCGCCTGGAGCAACTGCTGCAGCGCCTGCGCCAGCCGATCACCCCGCGCAAGGGCCTGGACTTCGCCGCGGTCAACGCGCCCGAACCGCAGTTCCGCGCCAGCTTCACCCGCGAGGACTACGAGCGCGCGGTGGACACCGTCAAGGAATACATCCTGGCCGGCGACTGCATGCAGGTGGTGCCGTCGCAGCGCATGTCCATCGATTTCAAGGCCGCGCCCATCGACCTGTACCGCGCGCTGCGCTGCTTCAACCCGACGCCCTACATGTACTTCTTCAACTTCGGCGACTTCCACGTGGTGGGCAGCTCGCCGGAGGTGCTGGTGCGCGTGGAGGATGGCGAGGTCACCGTGCGCCCGATCGCCGGCACCCGCCCGCGCGGCGCCACCGAGGAAGCCGACCGCGCCCTGGAGCAGGACCTGCTGTCCGACGCCAAGGAAATCGCCGAGCACCTGATGCTCATCGACCTGGGCCGCAACGACGTCGGCCGCGTGTCGCAGACCGGTTCGGTGAAGGTCACCGAGCAGATGGTCATCGAGCGCTACTCCAACGTCATGCACATCGTTTCTAACGTCAACGGCCAGCTCAAGCCCAAGCTGAGCGCCATGGACGCCCTGCGCGCGATCCTCCCGGCCGGCACCCTGTCCGGCGCGCCGAAGATCCGCGCCATGGAAATCATCGACGAGCTGGAGCCGGTCAAGCGCGGCGTCTACGGCGGCGCCGTGGGCTACCTGGCGTGGAACGGCAACATGGACACCGCCATCGCCATCCGCACCGCGGTGATCAAGAACGGCGAACTGCACGTGCAGGCCGGCGGCGGCATCGTCGCCGACTCGGTGCCGGCGCTGGAATGGGAAGAAACCATCAACAAGCGCCGCGCCATGTTCCGCGCGGTGGCCCTGGCCGAGCACACCGCGCGTCTCGAAGACTGAGCGCTGTCGTCGTAACGCAGAACGCCGTTTCCCCGGGAGGGGAGACGGCGTTTTCGTTTGTGCTTGCAGATTTCCTCGTAGGAGCGGATTGATCCGCCATCGCCCTGTGCGGATTCGGTCCATCGCGACGGAGTCCGCTCCTACGCCCGTGCTCGAGCGTAGGGCGAATAACCGTTCGCGGTTATCCGCCGCCGGCCGGAACGCCGGTGTCCGGGACCATTGGCGGATAACGCCGTAGGCGTTATGCGCCCTACGGGTTGCAAGGGGGCGGCGTAGGATGGGTTTCTATCCTACACCTGCTGCCCCGCGCGGCGCCGGGCCAGGGCGGCGTCGGCCAGGCTGGCGCGCTGCTCGACGTAGGCCGCCAGGTGGTCCACCGCCACGTACTGCATGGCCTTGTGGCTGTCGTCCAGGGTGGTCACCGGCAGGGCGATGCGCCCGCAGGCCAGGGCCCTGCCGAAGTTCTCCCGGTTGAGGTTGCGGAACCAGCGCTCGCGCACCTGTTCCAGGGGCACCAGCACGTCGCCGAAGATCTGGTAGACCAGCGCCACGGTCTCCTGGCGTGGCGCCGGTTGGGTGTCGGGGTTCGACAGCAGCATGGCTTCCTCCTGCTCGCGGTTGTCGTTCGATGAAGGAGATATAGCTTTTGTTGTTTTTTCTGGCAATCGCCACGGGCCGCCTTTCATCCGGGCAGAAGAAACCCCGCCGTGGCGGGGTTCTTCCGGGCTTCAGCGAACCAGCGTGGGCGCGCGGCGGTGGCGCACCGTCGACCACCAGAACACCCAGCCGATGATGCTCAGCTGGCTGGCCTGGATGGCCTGCGCGTCGTATTCCTCGTCGGCGTACTCGTCGCGGTTGAAGCTGCGCAGGCGGATGCCGCCGCCGGGCAGGCGGTAGAGGAACTTCACCCGCAGCATGCCCTCGTGCTCCAGGGCGTAGATCTCGCCGTCGGTGATGTGCGTGGTCGCCGTATCGATGCCGATGGTGGAGCCGTCCATGATCAGCGGCTCCATGCTGTTGCCGGTGAGCTGGGCGCAGATGGCCGCGTCCGGGTCGACCCCGGCGGCGCGCAGGGTGGCGTAGGAGAAGCGCAGCTTGCGCCCCTCGATCTGGCGCACCGCGGTGCGCCCGGCGCCCGCGGACATTTCCACTTCCTTGTACAAGGGCAGTTCCACCTCGTCTTCGTCCAGCGGCGTGCTGCTGTCCCAGGGGTGCAGCGGCTCCAGGCGCAGCGGGCTGCCGTCGGCCGGTGGCGTGGCGGCCTGCGGCGCGCCTTCGCCGCTACCCAGCCAGACCGGCGAGACGCCCAGGGCCGCGGCGATCTCGATCAGCTTGCGGGTGCTCTGCGCCTTGCCGGCGGTCAGCTTGTGGATGGTGTTCTGCGAGACCCCGGCGGCTTCGGCGAGGCTCTCCTGCTTGAGGTTGCGCGCGGCCATGGCCTGCTTGAGGCGCTCGGCGAGCGTGGAGGGGCGGGCTGTGCTGTTCATGGCGGCACTCTACCGCCCGTCCCGGGGAAGTGTAAATAGCTTTGGTGTTGACGATAAATAGCTTTGGTTGTAGTTTTCTCTTCGCCGGCCTTCTGAAGGTTGTTTCCGAGCCGGCGGCGGACGCGATCCGACACGAGGGTGCCGGCGCCTCCGTCTTCCGCGGCAGGGAAGCCGTGGGTTGCCTGCGGCCCGTGCGTCACGGGGCAGGTTGCCGGCGGAGGCGGGCGAGGAGCGCACCGCCTCCGCATGACGAGTGGCGCCACCCGGGCGCCACATATCGACAAACAGCACGCGAATGACCTGGCAGCGCGGCCGCGGGGCGGCACGCGCAGGGCGGGTCGTCGCCCGGAGAAAAGCATGAACGCACCAGCGCAACACCACGGGGAGGCCGCCCATGGCTGACCTCGCCGACTACGCCAACGACCTGGCCCTGGAACGCCTAGACGCCCTGCTGGCGGCACGGCGCGGCAACGAGCCGGAGCAAGCCGCCACCGACTGCCAGGTCTGCGGCGAGCCCATCCCCGAGGCCCGCCGCCTGGCGGTGCCCGGCTGCACCCGCTGCCTGGACTGCCAGGCCCTGGATGAACTGGAACGGCGCCGCTGAAGGCGCGGGAGGTGGACGTGATCAAGCCGATCGATGAAATGCTCAGGCTCTGGGCCGAGGAAATGCACAGCCCGGGCGTGGCGGGTGGCGGCTATGCCGGCGGCAACCTGCTGGCGCTGATGATCGCCAACAAGGGCGAGATGATCCGCGGCACCCGTGGCAGCCGGGTGCTGCTCGACCGCGTCGCCGAGCTGGACCTGATCGTCAACGGCCTGCCCGAGCAGCAGAAGCAGGTGGTCACCGAGCACTACCTGAACCGCGACAGCGCGGCCGAGCAGAAGTACCGCCACTGCCGCTGCAGCCGCAACACCTTCTACCTGCGCCTGCACGTGGCGCACCAGAGCATCCAGGCCCGCCTGCTGCGCCGCGTGGCCTGACCCCTCCGGGCCCGGCCCTGCGCCGGGCTTTCCGTGCGCCGCTGCGCTATGCTCGCGGCCATGCACAGCACCTCCCTCACCCTGCGCCCCGCGAGCCCGGCCGATGCCGAGGCGATCCTGCGGATTCTCGGCGAAACCTACGAAACCACCTGGAAGCCCCAACTGACCGCCGAAGCGCGAGCGCGCTTCGAAGCGGCGGGGCACACCCGCGCCTACGTCCAGGCGCGCCTCGGGCATTTCCACCTGGCCTGCCTGGGCGGCGAGGTCATCGGCCTGGTCGACTGGCGCGACGATTTCATCGATGCCCTGCACGTCTCGCCTCGTGCCCAACGCGCCGGCGCCGGCAGCGCCCTGCTGCGCTTCGCCGAACGGCGGATGGCCGCGGCCGGCCACGCCCGGGCGCGCCTGGAGACCGACACCTTCAACACTCAGAGCCGCGCCTTCTACGCCAGGCACGGCTACGCGGAAATCGACTTCTACCCCGACGAGGAATGGCACAGCGGCTTCACCACGGTGCTGCTGAGCAAGCCCCTGGGCTGAATCGCAGTGCATGGCCGGTGCGTTGCCGGTGCATTGCCCACCTATTGCGGTGCCAGGGCGCAAATGCCTTGTCCGGCCGGGAATCGGGGGGTACAAAGTCATCAATCTTGCAAAGGTGCGTCCCCAGGGAGCACCGCTGAAAACCTCGTCGAGCCCGGCCCCAGCGCCGGGCTTTTTCGTTTCCGCCGTCCGCTTTCGCGGCCTGCGGCCGTAATCCCCGGCTGGCTGATAGCCGCCGGTTCCGCCCGCCGGCGCGGGCGTTTGTCTTCAAGGTGAACCCATGGGCAATGAACCCGAGATGCCGCTGTGGGTATCGATCCTGCTGGCCGCCGTGGGCGGCGTCAGCGGCGAGATGTGGCGGGCCGACAAGGCCGGCCTGGGCGGCTGGGGGCTGCTGCGGCGCCTGGCGCTGCGCTCCGGCGCCTCGATCGTCTGCGGCGTGGCGGTGATGTTCCTGGCCCTGGCCTGCGGTGCCTCGCTGCTGCTCAGCGCCGCCGTCGGCAGCCTGACCGCGGCGGCTGGCGCCGAGATCGCCGTCGGCCTCTACGAGCGCTGGGCCGCCCGCCGCCTCGGCGTCTGCCGGTTGCCGGACGACGAGCGCGAACGCCGCTGAATGCATCAACACAAGGAAAGGGAGGCGCCATGCCTGACCAGGAACTGACCCTCGAAAGCCTGCTGGCTGCCATCGAGCAGCGGCTGCGCACCGCACTGCCGAGTTCGGTGCAGATAAGCCGCGGCCCGCTGGGAACCGCCACCCCGGACCATGACCGGCCTTTGTGTGCGGGAGGAAGAGAGGGCGGCCGTGGTTGGTGGCGCGACACCTTCCATGGTCACCAATATTCAATTCTTGCCTGCAAGCCAGCCAAGGCCCACTGCTCACGCGCGAGCAGGGCGGGCTCTGGCAAAAGTCGATGAGGTTCTGCAGATGCTAAGAGATTTCCGTTGCGGTAATTGCAAAAAGCTTCTCGCCCGTGTGGGCGACCCCGTGAACATCCAGGTCAAGTGCCCACGTTGCCGGGTCTTGAATCATGAGAAGGCCAAGAGTCTCGATGCCCCGCCTTTGAGCGACACCATGCGACATGTGCCGCACAACTGTTGATCATACGAGGAAAACATCATGGCTCTTACCAATGACGAGATCGCTGGACTGAAAGCGATTGTCACCCAAGTATGGGGTGCTAGCGTCGCTAACAGCATTAATTACAACGATGAAGTCGCAGAGGTAGTACGAACTGCCGTAGAGCAGATTTCCATATGTTCTGCGGCTATCAAGGGACTTTTTGAGCTACTTGCCGATGCCGCCCTGGGTAAGCTGTTTAGTCTGCCCTGGCTGCTCGGGAAGAGTGTGTCTATCGCCGCAACGCTTGCGAATGCCGCGAACAATGCGCCAAATCGTGCATGCATCAACTCTACGGCAGCGGCCTATCGCACTTCTCTGGAAATGGCCTCTTTGGGGCTGTAACCTGATACGCAGAGGGCCCAGAGCCCCGTTTTGACTCGCCATATTTATGGAGGGATGGTGGTTAAGCATGGTGCTTTTTTCATAGTCATCTTTTTGTTTTCGTTTTCCGCACGAGGGGTGGAGTATGATCCTGAGAGAGTGAAGGCCTTCGTTCTTGCTAACCTCAGCAATCCGGATACCGCGCAGTTTCG
The DNA here is from genome assembly GCF_900187975.1 of Pseudomonas delhiensis. Taxonomy (GTDB): domain Bacteria; phylum Pseudomonadota; class Gammaproteobacteria; order Pseudomonadales; family Pseudomonadaceae; genus Pseudomonas; species Pseudomonas delhiensis. Next base: position 143,118 of record NZ_FZPC01000020.1, read on the forward strand.
GTTGGTTTCAGGTCAGTGTGGGGAGGTCAAGTATCGAGACTTCTATGGCTTGGACTCGGGGTTTAAAAGGTTTATCGCGAAGAGTGGGAGCGAAGTTATAATAGAGCAAACTTGGACAGGGCGCTCGTTTGAGCGTGAATGGAGAAGGGTCTGTAAGTGATGAAGCATGAGAGGAGTGTGCCAGGACCAAAGGTTAATTTTTTAATTGTCTTGCTGGTGCTTGTTGGCATCTCTTTCTTCATTTACTGCCTTGTGCTTTATCAGTCGCCAGCCGAAAGACATGATCAGTTGAGCATTGAGTCACAGCTCAAGACGCTCGTCTTGGCTCAGCTCAGCAAGCCTGAGAGTGCAGTCTTTCGTAATGTCAGAGGTGCTTGTGGAGAGGTACGCTACACAGCATTCAATGGGATTGAAGTCGGATTCAAGCGGTTTGTCATGATCTCCGAGGGGCACGTGATCATCGAACAGGCGGACTCTGAGGCGCCCTTTGGCCTCATATGGCAAGGTACGTGTGGTTCCTGATTTCTTTTCAGATCTATATCCGTAAGGCGAACGGTAAATACGTGTGGTACACGTCTGTGAAGGGCGGCTGGGCTTACGCCGGGCAGCGAGCCGCCAGCGGATCGGCTACGGACTGCTGCCGGTAGCCGCGATGCGCTCGTGCCGGTAGGTGGCGTCACACGATGCGGCGATATTGCACCGTGCATGGGTGGTGGGCTACTGTTCCGCCCATAGCGACAGAGACGGCTACAGTGATCCACCTCCGCAGCATCATCACCTCCCTGATCAAGGCTTTCGCCCGTTGGCGCTGGCGCGCCTGACATTTTCTTTTCCGGCCTCCGCCGGGCCCTCCTCGCCGTCCTGCCCCGTCAATCCCCGTCTCGAAAATAGCGGGTACAAATGCGGGTATAAAGCAAGTCGGATTGCAGCGAAAGCTTTAAGAATCAAGAGGTTACAGCAAAAATGCTGCTGATGATCGATAACTACGACTCCTTCACCTACAACCTGGTGCAGTACTTCGCCGAGTTGAAGGCCGACATCCACGTCATTCGCAACGACGAGCTGAGCGTCGAGCAGATCGCCGCGCTGAACCCCGAGCGTATCGTGCTCTCCCCCGGGCCCTGCACCCCCAACGAGGCGGGTGTGTCGCTGGAGGTGATCCAGCGCTTCGCCGGCACGCTGCCGCTGCTGGGCGTTTGCCTGGGACACCAGTCCATCGGCCAGGCCTTCGGCGGCGACGTGGTGCGCGCGCGCCAGGTCATGCACGGCAAGACCAGCCCGGTGTTCCACAACGACCAGGGCGTGTTCGCCGGCCTGAACAACCCGCTGACGCAGACGCGCTACCACTCGCTGGTGGTCAAGCGCGAAACCCTGCCCGAGTGCCTGGAGATCACCGCCTGGACCGCCCATGACGACGGTTCCGTGGACGAGATCATGGGCCTGCGCCACAAGACGCTGAACGTCGAGGGGGTGCAGTTCCACCCCGAGTCCATACTTTCCGAGCAGGGCCACGAGATGCTGGCCAACTTCCTCAAGCAACAGGGCGGGGTGCGCGCATGAACATCAGGGAAGCCCTCGACCGCGTGGTCAACCAGCTCGACCTCTCCACCGAGGAAATGCAGGCGGTCATGCGCGAGATCATGACCGGCCAGTGCACCGACGCGCAGATCGGCGCCTTCCTCATGGGCATGCGCATGAAGAGCGAGACCATCGACGAGATCGTCGGCGCGGTCTCGGTGATGCGCGAGCTGGCCGACGGCGTGAAGCTGCAGAGCCTGGACCGCGTGGTCGACGTGGTCGGCACCGGCGGCGACGGCGCCAACATCTTCAACGTGTCCTCGGCCTCGGCCTTCGTGGTCGCCGCCGCCGGGGGCAAGGTGGCCAAGCACGGCAACCGCGCCGTGTCCGGCAAGAGCGGCAGCGCCGACCTGCTGGAGGCCGCCGGCATCTACCTGGACCTGAAGTCCGAGCAGGTGGCCCGCTGCATCGAGAGCGTCGGCGTGGGTTTCATGTTCGCCCAGGTCCACCACAAGGCCATGCGCTACGCCGCGGGCCCGCGGCGTGAGCTGGGCCTGCGCACCCTGTTCAACATGCTCGGCCCGCTGACCAACCCGGCGGGCGTGCGCCACCAGGTGGTCGGCGTGTTCAACCAGGCCCTGTGCCGGCCGCTGGCCGAGGTGCTCAAGCGCCTGGGCAGCGAGCACGTGCTGGTGGTGCATTCGCGCGACGGCCTGGACGAGTTCAGCCTGGCCGCCGCCACCCACGTCGCCGAACTCAAGGACGGCGAGGTGCGCGAGTACGAAGTGAAGCCGGAAGACTTCGGCATCCGCAGCCAGACGCTGATCGGCCTCACCGTCGACAGCCCGCAGCAGTCCCTGGAGCTGATCCGCGACGCCCTCGGCCGGCGTAGGACCGAGGCCGGGCAGAAGGCCGCGGAGCTGATCGTGCTCAACGCCGGTGCCGCGCTCTACGCCGCCGACCTCGCCAGCTCGCTGCACGAGGGCATGCACCTGGCCCACGATGCCCTGCACACCGGCCTGGCCCGGGAGAAAATGGACGAGCTGGCCGCCTTTACCGCCGTTTACCGAGAGGAGAATGCACAGTGACTGTGCCCACGGTTCTGCAGAAGATTCTGGCCCGCAAGGCCGAGGAAGTCGCCGAGCGCCGCGCGCACGTCTCCTTCGCCGAGCTGGAGCAGCGCGCCCGCGCCGCCGACGCCCCGCGCGGTTTTGCCGCGGCGCTGCTGGCGCAGGCCCAGCGCAAGCAGCCGGCGGTGATCGCCGAGGTGAAGAAGGCCTCGCCGAGCAAGGGCGTGCTGCGCGAGAACTTCTCGCCCGCGGACATCGCCCGCAGCTACCAGGAGGGCGGCGCCACCTGCCTCTCGGTACTGACCGACATCGACTACTTCATGGGCAGCGACGCCTACCTGCAGGAAGCCCGCGCCGCCTGCGCGCTGCCGGTGATCCGCAAGGACTTCATGATCGACCCCTACCAGGTGGTCGAGGCCCGCGCCATCGGCGCCGACTGCATCCTGCTGATCGTCTCCGCGCTGGACGACGCGCGCATGGCCGAACTGGCCGCGGTGGCCCGGGAGCAGCAGCTCGACGTACTGGTCGAGGTACACGATGGCGATGAGCTGGAGCGCGCGCTGAAGACCCTGGACACCCCGCTGATCGGCATCAACAACCGCAACCTGCACACCTTCGAGGTCAGCCTGGACACCACCCTCGACCTGCTGCCGGAGATCCCCCGCGATCGCCTGGTGGTGACCGAGAGCGGCATCCTCAACCGCGCCGACATCGAGCTGATGGAGGTCAACGAGGTCTACGCCTTCCTGGTCGGCGAGGCCTTCATGCGCGCCGACGACCCGGGCGTCGAGCTCAAGCGCCTGTTCTTCCCCGAACGCCGCAACGTGGTGCTGGGCGCCGACCCGGACTGAGCCCGCGCGCCGCGCAATGAAAAAGGCCGGCATTCGCCTAATGCTGTTCACTTAAGAAAAACGCCGCGACTCCCATGGGAGTCGCGGCGTTTTTCTTGGTCTGTTTTCTAGCCTCTGTGGGGCGATTCTGGTGTCGAGCCCCCTCGGAGTGGCTGAAAAACATACAAACAACCCGCTGCCAGATGACTGGCAGCGGGTTTCTGGAGTAGCCCGCCAAGCGTTAAACGCTTAAGTGAACAGCATTACGGCATTCGCCGGCCTTTTCGCGCCTGGTGTTCAGCGGGTGCCGAACACCACCATGGTCTTGCCCTTCACGTGCACCAGGCCCTGTTCCTCCAGGCTCTTCAGCACACGGCCGACCATTTCCCGCGAGCAGCCGACGATACGGCCGATCTCCTGGCGGGTGATCTTGATCTGCATGCCGTCGGGGTGGGTCATGGCGTCCGGCTGCTGGCACAGGTCCAGCAGGGTGCGGGCGACGCGCCCGGTGACGTCGAGGAAGGCCAGGTCGCCGACCTTGCGCGTGGTCTTGCGCAGGCGCTCGGCCATCTGGCTGCCGAGGGTGAGGAGAATCTCCGGGTCCTGCAGGCAGAGTTCGCGGAACTTGGTGTAGCTGATTTCCGCCACCTCGCACTCGCCCTTGGCGCGAACCCAGGCGCTACGCTCCTGGGCGGCGCTGCCGTCCTTCTCGAACAGCCCCATCTCGCCGAAGAAGTCCCCGCTGTTGAGGTAGCCGATGATCATTTCCCGGCCGTCGTCGTCCTCGATCAGGACGGTGACCGAGCCCTTGATGATGAAGAACAGGCTTTCGCAACGATCCCCGGCGTAGATGATGGTGCTCTTGGGGGTGTAGCGGCGGCGGTGACAGTGTGCGAGCAACTTGTCGAGGTTTTTGTGTTTGGGTGTAAGGGTAATAGCTACCATGCCCGAGTCCCGAAATTATAAGAATGGCCCTGTGCACGACAGGCGCTTCGTCGAGTTGTTATGTGTCGTCCTTGGCTGGATTACCGTGACTTTACGACGCTCTCCCCCGAGCATCGGTGCCGCCGCTGCAATGGCCGGCGGTCTTTTTAATGGCAAGAGCTTAAACAGACGCCCTGGCGCCGACAATCGAAAGCTGGTCGGGCCGTCAATTTAACCTCAGGAGTGTGCCAGTAAAATGACGCCAGCATAATAGAACGTTAGGGTATCAGGGCTCGAATTGAGACCTGGTCAACATCGCCTGGGCATTCCAGGCCTTGTGGTAAGCTGTCGCCCCCTTTTTTCCGGCGGAAGCCTTTGCATGAAAGCGAGAATCCAGTGGGCCGGCGAGGCCATGTTCCTCGGTGAATCCGGCAGCGGTCATGTGGTGGTGATGGACGGTCCGCCCGATGCCGGTGGCCGCAACCTGGGCGTGCGCCCGATGGAAATGCTGCTGCTCGGCCTGGGCGGCTGCACCAACTTCGACGTGGTCAGCATCCTCAGGAAGGGCCGCCAGCCGGTGGAGAGCTGCGAGGCCTTCCTCGAGGCCGAGCGCGCCGACGAGGACCCGAAGGTGTTCACCAGGATCCACGTGCATTTCGTGGTCAAGGGCCGTGGCCTGAAGGAAGCCCAGGTCAAGCGCGCCGTCGAGCTGTCGGCGGAGAAGTACTGCTCGGCCTCGATCATGCTCGGCCGCGCGGGCGTGGCGATCACCCACGACTACGAGATCGTCGAGCTCGGCTGATTCCCCTCGTCACGTGATCGTCATGGCGGTGGCGTAAAGGCTGGCAGAGGTCGCCCGACCTCTGCATAATGCGCCACCTTTTTTCGGGGCCCGGCCCCAAACCAAGCAACCACAATCGCCAACGCGAAGAGGTGTAAACCGTCCTACGCAGGTGCGCCGTATGCATCTGACGGGCATGCTCAACCACGCGGCAGAGCCGCATTGAAGAGAGTTCCCCACGGTGAAAAGCAAACTCAAGCTCCACGGGTTCAACAACCTGACGAAGACCTTGAGCTTCAACATCTACGACATCTGCTACGCCGAGACGCCGGAAGACCAGCAGGCCTACGTGCAGTACATCGACGAAGAGTACGATGCCGAGCGTCTGACGCAGATCCTCACGGATGTCGTCGACATCATCGGCGCCAACATCCTGAACATCGCCCGTCAGGACTACGACCCCCAAGGCGCCAGCGTAACCATCCTGATCTCCGAGCAGCCGGTCACCCCGACCGACAGCCAGATCGAGGAGTCCCCCGGGCCGCTACCGGAAACCATCCTGGCGCACCTGGACAAGAGCCACATCACCGTGCACACCTACCCGGAGATCCATCCGGTGGAAGGCATCGCGACCTTCCGGGTGGACATCGACGTCTCCACCTGCGGGGTGATCTCGCCGCTGAAGGCGCTCAACTACCTGATCCACCAGTTCGACTCGGACATCGTCACCGTGGACTACCGCGTGCGCGGCTTTACCCGCGACGTGGAGGGCAAGAAGCACTTCATCGACCACGAGATCAACTCGATCCAGAACTACCTCTCCGACGACACGTACGAGGCCTACCAGATGACCGACGTGAACGTGTACCAGGAGAACCTGTTCCACACCAAGATGCTGCTCAAGCAGTTCGAGCTGGACAACTACCTGTTCGGCGATGCCACCAGCAACCTCTCGGCGGAGCAGCGCAAGCAGGTGGAAGAGCGCGTCCGCCACGAGATGCTGGAGATCTTCTACGGCCGCAATATGCCGCACTGAGGGGGCTGCAGGCTTCAGGCGGCAGGCAGGAGCGAGCGAACCGGGATTCGGCGCGGGGTCGTTCGCGAGCAAGCTCGCTCCTGCGAAGGGCGCCCCTCGCGCTCTTGCCTGCCGCCTGAAGCCTGCTGCCTGCCGCCTAGATGCGATAGGTGGTCTTGGTCATGACCTTGGACAGCAGCGACATGCCGAACTTCACCGGCGCCGGGAAGCGCACGCCGCCGGCGTCGATGGCGCTGTTGGCGTGGTGTTCCTCGTCCACGCGCATCTGCTCGAGGATGGCGCGGCTCTTCTGGTCTTCGGCCGGCAGTTGCTCCAGGTGCTCGTCGAGGTGCTTGCACACCTGGTCCTCGGTGGCCGCGACGAAGCCCAGGCTGATGCGGTCGCTGATCAGCCCCGCCGCCGCGCCGACGCCGAAGGACAGGCCATAGAACAGCGGGTTGAGCAGGCTCGGGCGGCTGCCCAGTTCGCGGATGCGCTGTTCGCACCAGGCCAGGTGGTCGACTTCCTCGTCGGCGGCTTCCTCCATGGCCTTGCGCACCTGCGGCAGCTTGGCGGTCAGCGCCTGGCCCTGGTACAGCGCCTGGGCGCAGACCTCGCCGGTGTGGTTGATGCGCATCAGCCCGGCAATGTGGCGGCTGTCGGCCTCGTCGAGTTCGGCGTCGGGCTGCACGATGGCCGGCGACGGGCGCGCCGGGTGACCGCTGAAGGGCAGCAGGGTGCGCAACGCGGCATCGGCCTGCAGCAGGAAGCGGTCGGCGGGGGAATAGTGACGGTCGGCGGACATGGCGCACCTCCGAAAGGGAAAACAGCGGCCAGTTTAACGGATTGCCGATGACAGGTCTTGCGGCGGGGCGGCTGCGCGGCCGCCCGGCGCCTGGCGCCTCAGCCCGGCGGCCAGTGCATCTGGCGCTGGCCGAGGACGTGCATGTGGATGTGCTGCACGGTCTGGCCGCCCAGGTCGTTGCAGTTCATCACCACCCGGAAGCCTTCCGCGCAGCCCTGCTCGGCGGCCAGGCGCTGGGCGGTGAGGAGGATGTGCCCGGCCAGCGGCTTGTCGGCCTCCTCCAGGTCGTTGAGGGTGGCGATGTGGCGCTTGGGCACCACCAGGAAATGCACCGGCGCCTGCGGGCCGATATCGTGGAAGGCGATGACCTGGTCGTCTTCGTAGAGCTTGCGCGCCGGGATTTCCCCCGCGGCGATCTTGCAGAACAGGCAGTCCATGGGATGTCCTCCGGTAGGGGGCGATGGTCCGCAGTTTAGCCGGCCGCGCCCGGGGAACCCAGCCCGCCGTGGCCGGCCTAGCGCAGCGGCAGGACCGAGCGGTTGGCCCGCCCGGCGATCCAGCGCACCAGCCAGCGCGGCGCCAGGCGCGGGCTCCAGGCCATCAGGCGGTTGCGCCAGCCGGGGATGATGATGGCCTTGTTGCGCCGCAGCGCTTTCACCGTGATCAGCGCCACTTCCTCGGGGCTCATCATCAGCTTGCTGCCGTCCAGGCGTGTGGCCTCCACGCTGGCATTGCGGAAGAAGGCCGTGCGCGTCGGCCCCGGGCACAGCACCGAGACCTTGACGCCGTGGCGCTTGAGCTCGCAGCGCAGCGCCTCGGACAGGTGCAGGACGTAGGCCTTGCTGGCGTAGTAGTTGCTCATCCACGGGCCGGGCATGAAGCCGACCACCGAAGCCACGTTGAGGATCTGCCCGCCGCCGCTGCGCGCCATCTGCCCGCCGATGGCGTGGCACAGGCGCGCCAGGGCGAGGACGTTGAGCTCGATCATCTCCTGCTCGCGGGACCAGTCCTGCTCGACGAAGGCGCCGCCGCTGCCGAAGCCGGCGTTGTTCACCAGCAACTCGATCTGCCGGCCGGACTGCTCCAGCTCGTGCAGCAGCCCGGACAGCTGCAGCGGCTCGGACAGGTCGCAGATACGGAACAGCACATCCACGCCGAAGCGCTGGGCCAACTCGTAGGCGATGCTTTCCAGGGCATCGCGCTGGCGCGCCACCAGGATCAGGGCCTGGCCGCGGCGCGCCAGGGCCTCGGCCAGGGCGAGGCCGATACCGCTGGAGGCGCCGGTGATCAGGGCATAGCGTGGCATCGATGGGTCTCCGGAATGGGGCGCGGATTCTAGCGCGCCCCATTGCCGTGGGCTATTGCTCCGAGGGCTCGTCGGTATCCACGGCGCTGGCGTCCTCGTCGCCCTCGTCGTCGGCCTGGGGCTCGGCGGTCGCCGCCGAGTCGTAGTCCTGGTCCTGGCTGTAGGCCGACTCCTGGGCGCGGGTGAGATAGCCCTGGTAGGCCGGGATGGCGATCGCGGCGAGGATGCCGACGATGGGCACCAGGATCGACGCCCAGGCCAGGGCCACCACGCCGCGGCTGTTGGGCGGCGGCGGCGGGCCGTAGCGGTTGGCGCCGGTGGTGCCGGGCACCAGCAGCATCAGCAGGGCCATGACGCTGCCCACCACGGGAACGAAGTTGAGCAGCCACAGCCAGCCGGACCAGCCGATGTCGTGCAGGCGCTGCACGCCGAAGAAGATGCTGACCACGGCCATGCCGACGCAGGCGGCGATCAGCACCAGCGCGCCCAGCGTGTGGGACACAGCGGTGAGGGCGGCGAACAGCGCGAAGGCCGGGATCAGGGCGAGGATCATGGCCATGCTCCAGCCCAGGTAGCGCACCCGGCCGATGCGGCCCTGGACGCTGAAGTACTGCAACTCGCCGTATTCCGGCAGCGCCTCGCCGACCGGGGCCTGCGGGGTGGCGTAGGGCGACTGGGCGCGCGGCGCGGCGGGGGCCGGCTCCGCGGGTTGGGTGGCGGCCAGCTCGGCCTGGCGCGCCAGGTACTTGTCGATGATGATGCCGCAGGCGCCGCACTCGCTGGCCTTGGCCTGCTCGTGGCCGCACTTGGGGCAGGTCATCCGCTGGGCGTCGGCCGCCGGTTCCGTGGCTGCCGCGGCCAGGCTCGCGGCGCCGGGATGGTCCTCGGTCTCCACCAGCGACAGGCTGGAAACCAGGTCGGACTCCTTGCGCGCCTGGGCGCCGGCGTTGTGCAGCGCCTGCAGGTACTTGTCGGCCTCGCCCTCGGAAAGGTCGCGCTTGAGCACGACCAGTTGCCCGCTGAACAGCGCCTCGATGCGCGCCAGGTCGCTCTTGAACAGGCGGGCGAGGTTTTCCTTGGCGGTTTCCAGCGGCGTTTGCGGCATCAACGTGCCGTCGAACACGATCTTGTAGCGCGTTTCATCCATCGAGAGGCGTCCTTGTCGGTTGGTTGGGCTGCAGCATTTGGCTACAGCCTAAACGCAGGCCCTGGGGGCAACAAGCCAGCATGCGTGGATTTGCGAGCCCCGTTCAGGGGCGCAGCAGGCCGGGCAGGGCGCCGCCGCGCTGGAGGGCGTCGCGGTACTCCTGGTCCAGGCGCGCCACCAGTTCGTCCACCGACGGCAGGTCGCTGATGTTGCCCACGCCCTGGCCGGCGGACCAGACGGTCTTCCAGGCCTTGGCCTCGTCGTTGACCGGCTTGAGTTTCTCGCCGTAGTTGAGCTCGCCCTTCTCGTTCAGGCGCGCCATGTCGAAGCCGGCGGCCTCCAGGCTCTGGCGCATGAAGCTGGCCGGCACGCCGGAGACCGCCGGGGTGTGGATGATGTCGGCGGCGCGGGCCTCCAGCAGCATCTTCTTGTAGGCCGTGGAGGCGTTGCTCTCGCGGGTGGCGATGAAGCGCGTGCCCAGGTAGGCGAGGTCGGCGCCCAGTATCTGCGCCGCCAGGATCTCGTGCCCGCGGTTGATGCAGCCCGCCAGCAGCAGCGTCTTGTCGAAGAACTGGCGGATCTCCGCGACCAGGGCGAAGGGGCTCCAGGTGCCGGCATGGCCACCGGCGCCGGCGGCCACCGCGATGAGCCCGTCGACCCCGGCTTCGGCCGCCTTCTCCGCATGGCGGCGGGTGGTCACGTCGTGGAACACCAGGCCGCCATAGCTGTGCACCGCATCGACGACCTCGCGCACCGCGCCCAGGCTGGTGATGACGATGGGCACGCGGTGCTCCACGCACAGCGCCAGGTCCGCCTGCAGGCGCGGGTTGCTGTGGTGGACGATGAGGTTCACGGCGTAGGGCGCCGCCTGCGGGGCGCCGGCCAGGCCGGCCTCGATCTCTTCCAGCCAGGCCTTGAAGCCGCTGCTCTCGCGCTGGTTCAGCGCCGGGAAGCTGCCGACGATGCCGCTGTGGCAGCAGGCCAGCACCAGTTGCGGGTTGGACACCAGGAACATGGGCGCCGCCACCAGGGGCAGGCGCAGACGGCGGTCGAGCAGGGCGGGCAGGGACATGGGAGGCTCCGGGCAGGACTTAGAAGGGTTTGACCACTACCAGAATGACGATGGCCAGCAGGAAAAGCACAGGGACTTCGTTGAACCAGCGGAAGAACACGTGGCTGTGGCGGTTCTCGCCACGGGCGAAGCGTTTGAGCATGGCGCCGCAGGCGTGGTGGTAGCCGATCAGCAGCACCACCAGGGTGAGCTTGGCGTGCAGCCAGCCCTGGCTCAGCCAGCCGGGGGTCAGGTAGAGCATCCAGGCGCCGAGCAGGATGGTCAGGACCATCGACGGGCCCATGATGCCGCGGTACAGCTTGCGCTCCATGACCTGGAAGCGCTCGCGGCTGGCGGCGTCCTCGCTCATGGCGTGGTAGACGAACAGGCGCGGCAGGTAGAACAGGCCGGCGAACCAGCAGACCACTGCGACTATGTGCAGGGCCTTTATCCACAGATACAGCATCGATAGCTCCTCGGGTCACGGTTGCGCCGATAGTAGTGGCAGCTCCGTGCCAGCGTCATCCCCGCGAAGTCGCGCGCTGCTGCCGGCGACTCGTCGCCCGCGGCGCTTCGGCCTGTTCATGCGGGGCCCGCGCTCTTATCATGGGCGGCTCTGAGTGAGCCCCTTATTGGCGGAGTGACAGACAGATGATCAAGGTCGGTATCGTAGGTGGTACGGGTTACACGGGTGTGGAGCTGCTGCGTCTGCTGGCCCAGCATCCCGAGGCGCGCGTCGAGGTGATCACCTCGCGCTCCGAGGAGGGCGTGAAGGTCGCCGACATGTACCCGAACCTGCGAGGCCACTACGACTACCTTTCCTTCAGCGTGCCGGACGTGCAGCGCCTGGGCGCCTGCGACCTGGTGTTCTTCGCCACCCCGCACGGCGTGGCCCATGCCCTGGCCGGCGAGCTGCTGGCCACCGGCACCCGCGTCATCGACCTGTCCGCCGACTTCCGCCTGCAGGATGCCGAGGAATGGGCCAGGTGGTACGGCCAGCCCCACGGCGCGCCGCAGCTGCTGCCCGAGGCCGTCTACGGCCTGCCGGAAGTCAACCGCGAGGCGATCAGGTCGGCGCGCCTGATCGCCGTGCCCGGCTGCTACCCCACCGCCGCCCAGCTGGGCTTCATCCCGCTGCTGGAGGCCGGCCTGGCCGACACCTCGCGGCTGATCGCCGACTGCAAGTCCGGCGTCAGCGGCGCCGGCCGTGGTGCCAAGGTCGGCTCGCTGTTCTGCGAGGCCGGCGAGAGCATGATGGCCTACTCGGTCAAGGGCCACCGCCACCTGCCGGAAATCAGCCAGGGCCTGCGCCGCGCCGCCGGGGGCGATGTCGGCCTGACCTTCGTCCCGCACCTGACGCCAATGATCCGCGGCATCCACGCCACCCTCTACGCCCAGGTGGCCGATCGTGGCGTGGACCTGCAGAAGCTGTTCGAGGAGCGCTACGCCAACGAGCCCTTCGTCGACGTGATGCCGGCCGGCAGCCACCCGGAGACCCGCAGCGTGCGCGGCGCCAACGTCTGCCGCATCGCCGTGCACCGCCCGCAGGGCGGCGACCTGGTGGTGGTGCTGTCGGTGATCGACAACCTGGTCAAGGGCGCCTCCGGCCAGGCCATCCAGAACATGAACATCCTCTTCGGCCTGGACGAGCGTCTGGGCCTGTCCAACGTGGCCCTGCTGCCCTGAGGCGAGCCCGGGCTCCCATCGCGGGAGCCCGTCCCGGGGGGATGCTCGACGAAGGATTGACCTGGCTTAGTTGACCATTTTTCTCGGGTAAGCGGATAATAGCCCGCAATGTTGTAACGTACGGCCTCGGCCGGGAGACATCTGACATGACCATCGAGACCTTCACCCCCACCCCACTGATCTTCTCCAACGGGGCCGCGCACAAGGTGAAGACGCTGATCGACGAAGAAGGCAATCCGCGTCTGAAACTGCGCGTCTTCGTCACCGGCGGCGGCTGCTCGGGCTTCCAGTACGGCTTCACCTTCGACGAGGACACCGCGGATGACGATACCGTGGTGGAGCGCGATGGCGTCAGCCTGGTGGTCGACCCGATGAGCTTCCAGTACCTCGCCGGCGCCGAGGTGGACTACCAGGAAGGCCTGGAAGGTTCGCGCTTCGTGATCAAGAACCCGAATGCCGCCACCACCTGCGGGTGTGGCCAGTCGTTCTCGATCTGAGTCGCCCGTAACGACGAAACGCCGCGCATTTGCGCGGCGTTTTCGTTTGTTCAGGCGGGGTAGAGGGCGCCGAGTATCCGCGGCCCGGCCGCGCCCGTGACTTCCGGGCGGTTGCCGGGCAGGCGCTCGAGGAAGCGGTGCGCCAGCCAGGCGAAGGCCATGGCTTCCATCCATTCCGGCGCCACGCCGTAATCCGCGGTACTGGCCACCTTCGCCCTGGGCAGGTGCGCCGCCAGCCGCGCCATGAAGGCGCCGTTGAAGGCGCCGCCGCCGCACACCAGCACTTCCTCGCAACCCGGCTGCGCCTGCAGCAGGGATTCGGCGATGCTGCGGGCGCTGAGCTCCAGCAGGGTGGCCTGCACGTCCTCGGCGGGGAGGGCGGGGCCTTCGGCCAGCTTCGCTTTCAGCCAGGGCAGGTTGAAGCGTTCGCGACCGGTGCTCTTCGGCCCGCGGGTGGCGAAGAAGTCGTCGGCGAGGAAGCGCTGCAGCAGTTCGGCATTCACCTGGCCGCTGGCCGCCCAGGCGCCGTCGCGGTCGTAGGCGTCGCCGCGCTGGTCGTGGATCCAGCTGTCCAGCAGCACGTTGCCCGGGCCGCAGTCGAAACCGCGCACCGGCTCGCCGGGGGCGAGCAGCGAGACGTTGCTGAAGCCGCCGACGTTCAGCACGGCCCGTTGCCTTTGGTTGCCGAACAGCGCCTGGTGGAAGGCCGGTACCAGCGGCGCGCCCTGGCCGCCTGCCGCGACGTCGCGGCGGCGGAAGTCGGCCACCACGTCGATGCCGGTCAGTTCGGCGAGCAGGGCGGGGTTGTCGATCTGCACGGTGAAGCCGCGCTGCGGTTCATGGCGCACGGTCTGGCCGTGGCTGCCGATGGCGCGGATGGCGGCGGGCGTCAGTTGCCGGCCTTGCAGCAACTCGTGGATACCCTGGGCCGCCAGGCGCACCCAGGCGTTCTCGGCGCAGGCGCCGCGGGCGATCTCGTCGGGGCCGCTGGCGCACAGGGCCAGCAGTTCGGCGCGCAGGTCCGCGGGCATGGGGATGTAGTGGGAGGCGAGCAGGGTAGTGGAGTTTTCACCCTGCTCGAGCAGGGCGATGTCCAGGCCATCGAGGCTGGTGCCGGACATCACCCCCAGGTAGAGCGCCATGGCTCAGCGCTGCTGCTCTTGCTGCTTGTTCATGGCCAGGGAGGTGGGCTTCTCCTGGTCCATGCGCGCCATCAGCGGCTGGGTCTGGGCCATGAAACGCTTGCGGTCCGGACCGGCCAGCGGGTCGGCCATGGGCAGCTTGGCGCTCAGCGGGTCGACGTACTTGCCGTTGACATGGAACTCGTAGTGCAGGTGCGGGCCGGTGGCCAGGCCGGTCATGCCGACGTAGCCGATGATCTGCCCCTGCTTGACCGCGACGCCGCTGCGGATGCCCTTGGCGAAGCGGCTCATGTGGCCGTAGACGGTCTGGTAGGTCGAGCCGTGCTGGATGACCACGGCGTTGCCGTAGCCGCCCTTGCGCCCGGCCTCGACCACCTTGCCGTCGCCGGTGGCCTTGATCGGCGTGCCGATGGGGGCGGCGTAGTCGACGCCCTTGTGCGCGCGGATCTTGTTCAGGATCGGGTGCATGCGCCCCATGGAGAAGCGCGAACTGATGCGGGCGAAGTCCACCGGGGTGCGGATGAACGCCTTGCGCATGCTGGTGCCGTCGGCGCGGTAGTAGCTGGTGTTGCCGGTCTTGTTGGTGAAGCGCACCGCGGTGTATTCCTTGCCGCGGTTGATGAAGCGCGCGGCGAGGATGTTGCCGGTGTCCACCTGGCGGCCGTTGACCACCTTCTTCTCGTAGATCACGTCGAACTGGTCGCCTTCGCGCAGGTCGAGGGCGAAGTCGATGTCGTAGCCGAAGATGTTCGCCAGGGCCATGATCAGGTCGTGGGACAGGCCGGCCTCCTTGCCCGCGGTGAACAGCGAGCTGTCGATGCGGCCGTGGGCGTAGGCGGTGTGCACGTCCGGCTTGACCAGGTCGCGCTTGAACGCATAGCCCTTGGCGGACTTGTCCAGGCTGATGGTCTCCAGGTCGCTCTGCTTGATGCGCAGGCTCTGCAGCTCGCCTTGCGGGCTGATCAGGAACTCGACTTCATGGCCGACGTCCAGGCGGGTGAACTGCTTGGCGTCCTTGCTGCTGGCCAGCACGTCGTGCACCAGGCCGGCCGGCAGGCCTGCCTTGGCGAAGACGGTGGAGAGGGTGTCGCCCTTGCCCACGGTCACGCGCTTCCAGGCCGGTTCGGCGGGCGTGGCGGGTTGGGTGTCGTTGGAAGCCTTGAGTTCCTTCTTTTCTTCTTCCGCGTCTTTTCCGGCGCTGTCGTTTTCGTTCTGACCTTCTATCCGGGCGAAGGGGGAGCCTTCGCCCTCGGTGACCTGCGGGCTTCGCAGGTCGTCTTTTTCCTGAATGATGCGGTCGGCACCGCTGTCCAGCTCCAGATTGAGCGTGGTCTTCTTCGCCTCGACTTCACTCGAGGGGAACACCAGCAGAGCCAGGCTGAGGAGCGCTGCTACACCGCTGGCGGCCAGCAGATGGCTCTTCGGGTAGTAGGGCGCTTTCTGATTCGATTGCGTCATGGCGTGAGTGGTGTTTTTGGAATGTGAAATAACTGCCTAAAATATAACCAAATTCCCCTCGAGGCAAGTCTATCGCCCAGGGTTTGACGCCATTTCCCCGTACGCCGGGCAAAACTTGTTTTTAGTGTCCGATCTTGTATGGTTGGTTCCCTTTTGGCTTGCCGGAATACGGAACGGGAACAGTGATGAAGTCGGTCGAAGAGCAGCTGGCGCTGATCAAGCGTGGTGCGGATGAACTCCTGGTGGAAGCCGAGCTGGTCGAAAAGCTCAAGCGCGGCCAGCCGCTGCGGATCAAGGCGGGCTTCGACCCGACCGCGCCGGACCTGCACCTCGGTCACACCGTCCTCATCAATAAGCTGCGCCAGTTCCAGGACCTGGGGCATCAGGTGATCTTCCTCATAGGTGACTTCACCGGGATGATCGGCGACCCCAGCGGCAAGAGCGCCACCCGTCCGCCACTGACCCGCGAGCAGGTGCTGGAGAACGCCGAGACGTACAAGTCCCAGGTCTTCAAGATCCTCGACCCGGCAAGGACCGAGGTGGCGTTCAACTCCACCTGGATGGACAAGCTGACTCCGGCCGATTTCATTCGTCTCGCCTCCCAGTACACCGTCGCCCGCATGCTCGAGCGCGATGACTTCAGCAAACGCTATGCCAGCAACCAGTCCATCGCCATCCACGAGTTCCTTTATCCGCTGGTGCAGGGCTACGACTCGGTAGCGCTGCGCGCCGACGTCGAGCTGGGCGGTACCGACCAGAAGTTCAACCTGCTCATGGGGCGCGAGTTGCAGCGCGCCTACGACCAGGAGCCGCAGTGCATCCTGACCATGCCGCTGCTGGAAGGGCTGGACGGGGTGAAGAAGATGTCCAAGTCCCTGGGCAACTACATCGGCATCCAGGAAGCGCCGGGCGTCATGTACAGCAAGCTCGTTTCCATTCCGGACACGCTGATGTGGCGTTACTTCGAGCTGCTCAGCTTCCGCTCGATGGACGAGATCAATGCCCTGCGCAAGGACGTCGAGGCCGGTGTCAACCCGCGCGACGTCAAGATCAAGCTGGCGGAGGAGATCGTCGCCCGCTTCCATGGCGAAGAGGCTGCCGCCAACGCCCACAAGTCGGCGGGCAACCGTCTCAAGGAAGGCGAGCTGCCGGAAGACATCCCGGAGGTGGAAGTGGCTGCCACCGAAGACCTGCCCATCGGCGCCGTGCTGAACCGCGCCGGCCTGGTGAAGAACTCCGCCGTGGCGCGCGACCTGCTGGGCGCCGGCGGCGTGCGTGTGGATGGTCATGCCGTGGATCGCAGCTTCGTCTTCAAGGTCGGCGCTACTCATATAGTGCAGGCTGGCAAGAAGGCGTTCGCGAAGGTCACTCTGCTGGCCGAGTGAAAACTTTCAGAAATAAGTGTTGACGGGCTTTTTTAACTCCCTATAATGCGCACCACTCCCAGCGACGAAGCGCTGAAAGAGCTTGAAAATCAAGAACTTAAGCAGGTTCGAAGTTGAGAGTGGTGGTCGGGCGGGTGATTCACTTGCCGCCTTTCGGTTCGATAGCTGCTCCGGCAGCGGGCCGAAAAGGAAGATCGCCGGGGTGCTTGACAGCGAATTTGAACGCTGTAGAATTCGCCTCCCGCTGACGAGAAGCTTCG
>NZ_FZPC01000019.1 GCF_900187975.1 Pseudomonas delhiensis
GCTTTTTCATGGCCTCACCCTCACTGTCGCTGGCCTCTTAGAATGCCACCGTGGCGCCTCGACGCCTCGGTGAGGGTGAGTCCATCCAATTACAGGGGGCGGCGGGTTCAGCCGCCCTTGGCCTTGTCCAGCTTGCGCAGGAACACGGTCATTTCCTTCTCCGCCTGCTTGTCGCCGTGGGCCTGGGCCGCGGCCAGGCCGTCGGTCCAGGCGGCGCGGGCGCCGTCCAGGTCGCCCTGGGCCTGCAGGGCCTTGCCCAGCAGCTTCCAGGCGGCGGAATACTTCGCGTCCTGCTCCACGCAGCGGCGCAGGTGTTCCGCCGCCTTGGCGGCATCGCCGGCGTCCAGGTAACCCTTGCCCAGGCCGAAGCGCAGCAGCGGGTTGTCCATGCCTTTGGCGAGCATTTTTTCCAGGCCTTCGAGCATCGCCCGGCCTCCTTCAGAAGAACGTCAGACCGGCCTGGAACAGCCGTTCGACGTCGCGGATTCGCTTCTTGTCGACCACGAAGAGGATCACGTGGTCGCCGGATTCCACCACCGTCTCGCCGTGGGCGATCAGCACTTCCTCGTCGCGGATCACCGCGCCTATGGTGGTGCCCGGCGGCAGGTGCACGTCGCTGATGCGCTTGCCGATCACCTTGCTCGACTTGGCGTCGCCGTGGGCCACCACCTCGATGGCCTCGGCCGCGCCGCGGCGCAGCGAGTGCACGCTCTCGATATCGCCGCGGCGCACGTGGGTCAGCAGGGTGCCGATGGTGGCCAGCTGCGGGCTGATGGCGATGTCGATCTCGCCGCCCTGCACCAGGTCGACGTAGGCCGGGTTGTTGATGAGGGTCATCACCTTGCGCGCGCCCAGGCGCTTGGCCAGCAGCGAGGACATGATGTTGGCTTCGTCGTCGTTGGTCAGGGCCAGGAACAGGTCGGTCTCGTTGATGTTCTCTTCCAGCAGCAGGTCGCGGTCCGAGGCGCTGCCCTGGAGCACGATGGTGCTGTCGAGGTTGTCCGACAGGTGCCGGCAGCGCGCCGGGTTCATCTCGATGATCTTCACCTGGTAGCGGTTCTCGATGGCCTCGGCCAGGCGTTCGCCGATGTTGCCGCCACCGGCGATGATGATCCGCTTGTAGTTCTCCTCCAGCCGGCGCATCTCGCCCATCACCGCGCGGATGTGGGCCTTGGCGGCGATGAAGAACACCTCGTCGTCGGCCTCGATCACGGTGTCGCCCTGGGGGATGATCGGCCGGTTGCGCCGGTAGATCGCCGCCACCCGGGTGTCCGCGTTGGGCATGTGCTCGCGCAGCTGGCGCAGCTCCTGGCCCACCAGCGGGCCGCCGTAGTGGGCCTTGATGCCCACCAGCTGGGCCTTGCCCTCGGCGAAGTCGATCACCTGCAGCGAGCCGGGGTACTCGACCAGGCGCTTGATGTAGTTGGTCACCACCTGTTCCGGGCTGATCAGCACGTCCACCGGAATGGCCTCGTTGTCGAACAGGCCGGTGCGCGTCAGGTAGGCCGCCTCGCGCACCCGGGCGATGCGCGTCGGGGTGTTGAACAGGGTGTAGGCCACCTGGCAGGCGACCATGTTCACCTCGTCGCTGTTGGTCACCGCCACCAGCATGTCGGCGTCGTCGGCGCCGGCCTGGCGCAGCACCGTGGGGAACGAGGCCTTGCCGTGCACGGTGCGGATGTCCAGGCGGTCGTTGAGGTCGCGCAGGCGCTGGCCGTCGGTGTCGACCACGGTGATGTCGTTGGCTTCGCTGGCCAGGTGCTCGGCCAGGGTGCCGCCGACCTGGCCGGCACCGAGGATGATGATCTTCATGGGGTCGCGCTCGTCCGGGCTCTAGCGGGCGGATATCTTGATGAGCTTGGCATAGTAGAAGCCGTCGTGTCCGCCTTCTTGCGGCAGCAGCTGGCGCCCGTGGTCCTGCTTCAGGCCCCAGGGCCCGGCCAGGTCCAGTTCGCGGGCGCCGGGGGTGCGGGCGAGGAAGGCGGCGATCGACTCGCGGTTCTCCTGTGGCATCACCGAGCAGGTGGCGTAGAGCAGGATGCCGCCGACCTCCAGGGTCGGCCACAGCGCGTCGAGCAGTTCGCCCTGCAGCTGCGCCAGCGCCGGGATGTCCTCGGCGGCGCGGGTCAGCTTGATGTCCGGGTGCCGGCGGATCACCCCGGTGGCCGAGCAGGGCGCGTCCAGCAGGATGCGCTGGAACGGCTTGCCGTCCCACCAGGCGGCGGTATCGCGGCCGTCGGCGGCGACCAGGCTGGCGTCCAGCCGCAGGCGCTGCAGGTTCTCGCGCACGCGCACCAGGCGCGTTTCTTCCAGGTCCACGCCGAGCACGCCGGCCAGGCCGGGTTCGGCCTCCAGCAGGTGGCAGGTCTTGCCGCCAGGGGCGCAGCAGGCGTCGAGCACGCGTTGGCCGGGGGCCAGTTCGAGCAGGTCGGCGGCCAGTTGCGCGGCCTCGTCCTGCACGCTCACGCGGCCTTCGGCGAAGCCGGGCAGCTCGCGCACGTCGCAGGGCTGGGCGAGCTGGATGCCGTCGCGGCTGTAGGTGCAGGGCACGGCCTCGATGCCGGCGGCCTGCAGTTCGGCCAGGTAGGCGTCGCGGCTGCCCTGGCGGCGGTTCACCCGCAGGGTCATCGGCGGGTGGGCGTTGTTCGCCGCGCAGATGGCCTCGAACTGCTCCGGCCAGGCCTGCTTCAGGGCCTTCTGCAGCCAGCGCGGGTGGGCCAGGCGCGCCGCCGGGTCGCGGTCGACGTCGGCCAGCAGCACCTCGCCCTCGCGCTGGGCGCGGCGCAGCACGGCGTTGAGCAGGCCCTTGGCCCAGGTCTTCTTCAGCTTGTCGGCGCAGCCAACGGTCTCGCCGATGGCTGCGTGCGGCGGAATACGGGTGTAGAGCAACTGGTACAGGCCGACCAGCAGCAGCGCCTCGACGTCGCGGTCGCCGGCCTTGAACGGCTTCTGCAGCAGGCGCGCGGCCAGGGCTGCCAGGCGCGGCTGCCAGCGCGCGGCGCCGAAGGCCAGTTCCTGGGTCAGGCCGCGGTCGCGCGGGGCGACCAGCTCCAGTTGCGGCGGCAGCGAACTGCCCAGCGAGGCGCGGCCGGCGAGCACCGCGGCCAATGCACGGGCCGCGGCGAGGCGCGGGCTGGTGCTCATTGGCCGAGCACCAGGCCGGCGGCGAACTGCTCGCGGCGGCTGTTGAACAGGTCGGCGAAGGCCAGCGGCTTGCCGCCGGGCAACTGCACGCGGGTCAGCAGCAGGCTGCCTTCGCCGCAGCCGACCAGCAGGCCGTCGCGGCTGGCGCCGAGGACCTTGCCCGGCTCGCCCCCGCCCTCGCCCAGGCGCGCGGCCCAGACCTTCAGCGGCTCGCCGTTCAGCGTGGTGTGGCACACCGGCCAGGGATCGAAGGCGCGCACGGCGCGCTCCAGTTCCACGGCCGGGAGGCTCCAGTCCAGGCGCGCCTCATCCTTGCTCAGCTTGTGCGCGTAAGTGGCCAGGGCGTCGTCCTGCACCTCGCCCTCCAGCGTGCCGGCGGCCAGCCCGGCGATGGCCTCGACCACCGCCGGCGGGCCCAGGCGCGCCAGGCGGTCGTGCAGGCTGCCGCCGGTGTCTTCGCTGGAAATCGGCGTGCTCACCTTGAGCAGCATCGGCCCGGTATCCAGGCCCGCTTCCATCTGCATCACGGTCACCCCGCTTTCCGCGTCGCCGGCCTGCACCGCGCGCTGGATCGGCGCGGCGCCGCGCCAGCGCGGCAGCAGCGAGGCGTGGCTGTTGATGCAGCCCAGGCGCGGGATGTCCAGCACCGCCTGGGGCAGGATCAGGCCGTAGGCGACCACCACCATCAGGTCCGGCCGCAGCGCCGCCAGTTCGGCCTGGGCCGCGGCGTCGCGCAGCGTCGGCGGCTGCAGCACCGGCAGGCCGTGCTGCGCGGCGAGCTGCTTGACCGGGCTGGGCATCAGCTTCTGGCCGCGGCCGGCCGGGCGGTCCGGCTGGGTGTAGACGGCGACGATCTCATGCGGCGTGTCGAGCAGGGCCTTGAGGTGCTCGGCGGCGAATTCCGGGGTCCCGGCGAAGACGATGCGCAATGCTTGGCTCATGGGTGGGCTCGCTAAAGAAAAAAGGCTTGCCGGGGCAAGCCTTTGGGGAGGAGGGTGTCAGGCGCGCTGGCGGTGCTGCTTTTCCAGCTTCTTCTTGATCCGGTCGCGCTTGAGGTTGGACAGGTAGTCGACGAACAGCTTGCCGTTGAGGTGGTCGCATTCGTGCTGGATGCACACCGCCAGCAGGCCCTCGGCGATTTCCTCGAAGGCCTTGCCGTCGCGGTCCAGCGCCTTGACGCGCACCCGCAGCGGGCGGTCGACGTTCTCGTAGAAGCCGGGCACCGACAGGCAACCTTCCTGGTACTCGCCCATTTCGTCGGTGAGGGTTTCCAGTTCCGGGTTGATGAACACGCGCGGCTCGGACTTGTCCTCGGACAGGTCCATCACCACGATGCGCTGGTGCACGTTGATCTGGGTGGCGGCCAGGCCGATGCCGGGGGCCTCGTACATGGTTTCGAACATGTCGTCGACCAGTTGGCGCACGCTATCGTCGACCACCTCGACCGGCTTGGCGATCGTGCGCAGGCGCGGATCGGGGAATTCGAGGATGTTCAGAATGGCCATATGCGTTTGTGATGCACTTGTGGAATAAAGTAAAAATCGGCTGCTAATATGCTGAGCAGCATCGAAAAACGCTGGAAAGCCCGGTAGGGGCGGCTTTCCGGTGTTTCATGTGTATACATAATAAAGGGATTCACCGCATGAGGAAAACACTACTCGCCGTGCTGCTGCTGGCGGCAGGAAGCATGGCGCAGGGTGCCGTGGAACTCAGGGATGGCCACCCCGACCGCTATACGGTGGTCAAGGGCGACACCCTCTGGGACATCTCCGGCAAGTTCCTGAGCAAGCCCTGGAAGTGGCCGGAGATCTGGCAGGTGAATCCGCAGATCCGCAACCCGCACCTGATCTACCCCGGCGACGTCCTGAGCCTGGTGTACGTCGACGGCCAGCCGCGCCTGGTGCTCAACCGCGGCGCCTCCCACGGCACCATCAAGCTGTCGCCCAAGGTGCGCAGCACGCCGATGGCCGAGGCGGTGCCGACCATCCCGCTGGACAAGATCAACGCCTTCCTGCTGTCCAACCGCATCGTCGACAGCGAGGGCGACTTCAGCAACGCCCCCTACATGGTCGCCGGTGATGCCGAGCGCGTGGTCAGCGGCGCCGGCGACCGCGCCTACGCCCGCGGCGACTCCCTGGCCGAGGAAGGCAGCTACGGCATCTTCCGCCAGGGCAAGATCTACACCGACCCGGACACCAAGGAAGTCCTCGGCGTCGACGCCATGGACGTCGGCAGCGCCCGGGTGACCGCCAAGGAAGACGACATCGCCACCCTCAACCTGACGCGCACCACCCAGGAAGTGCGGCCGGGCGACCGCCTGTTCCCCACCGAGGAACGCGCGGTGACCTCCCTCTTCATGCCCAGCGAGCCGAAGACGCCGATCAAGGGCAGCATCATCGACGTGCCGCGCGGCGTCACCCAGATCGGCAAGTACGACGTGGTGACCATCGACAAGGGCTCCCGCGACGGCCTCGAGGAAGGCAACGTACTGGCCATCTACAAGCTCGGCGAGACGGTGCGCGACCGCGTCAGCGGCGACCTGGTGAAGATCCCCGACGAGCGCTCCGGCCTGGTGATGATCTTCCGCACCTACAACCGCCTCAGCTACGGCCTGGTGCTCACCGCCAACCGCTCGCTGGAAGTGCAGGACAAGGTGCGCAACCCCTGATCCCCACGCCTGTACGAAGAACCCCGCCGCGGCGGGGTTCTTCGTTTCTGCCGGCCGCATCTTCCGAAGCGTCCGGCAGGCGGCGGCCGGCGGACGCGGCATAGTCGGGCTTCCCGCCCACGCGCCAAGGACTGCCGCCATGCCCCGCCAAGCCTCCCCCGCCGAACTGGAAGCCCGCCTGCGCCTGCACGCCCTGCCCGAACTGGGGCCGCGGCGCTTTGCGGCCCTGTTGGCGGCCTTCGGCAGCGCTTCCGCCGCCCTCAGCGCGCCCGCCGCGGCCTGGCGCTCCCTCGGCCTGCCGGCGGCCAGCGCCGAGGCGCGGCGCAGCGAAGCCACCCGCCAGACGGCGGCCGAGGCCCTGCGCTGGCTGGAAGGGCCCGACCGGCACCTGCTGATGTGGGACAGCGAGGACTACCCCGCACTACTGGCGGAACTGGCCGATGCGCCGCCGCTGCTGTTCGTCGAGGGCGCCCGCGGCGTGCTGGGGCAGCCGCAACTGGCGGTGGTCGGCAGCCGCCGCGCCAGCCGCCCGGGGCTGGACACCGCCCGCGCCTTCGCCCGCAGCCTGGCCGGCGGCGGCTTCGCCATCACCAGCGGGCTGGCCCTGGGCATCGACGGCGCCGCCCACGAGGGCGCCCTGGAGGCCGGCGGGCCGACCCTGGCGGTGCTCGGCACCGGGCTGTGCCGGCTCTACCCGCGCCGCCACCTGGGGCTGGCGCGGCGCATCGTCGAGGGCGGCGGCGCGCTGCTGTCCGAACTGCCGCTGGACTGCCCGCCGCGGCCGGACAACTTCCCGCGGCGCAACCGCATCATCAGCGGCCTGTCCCTGGGCGTGCTGGTGGTCGAGGCCAGCCCGGCCAGCGGCTCGCTGATCACCGCGCGGCTGGCCGCCGAGCAGGGCCGCGAGGTCTACGCCATCCCCGGCTCCATCCACCATCCCGGCGCGCGGGGCTGCCACGAGCTGATCCGCCAGGGCGCCACCCTGGTGGAGCGCATCGACGACATCCTCGAAGGCCTGAGCGGCTGGACCGCCGGGGCTCCGGCCGGCGAGCCGGCCCCGCCGCCGCAGGCGCACCCGCTGCTGGAATTGCTGCGCGCCGCGCCGCTGGGCAGCGAGGCGCTGGCCGCGGGCTCCGGCTGGGCGCTGCCGCAGGTGCTGGCGGCGCTGACCGAGCTGGAGCTGGAGGGCAAGGTGGCCTGCGAGGCCGGCGTCTGGGTGCATCGCGGCGGCTGAGCACGTAAACTGCCGCGCAATCGTTATTTCCCCGGAGTTTGCCGATGATCAGCAGCTGGCGTGTGCAGCGTGTGGCCAGGATAGTGCGCGAGGGCGGCGTCATCGCCTACCCGACCGAAGCCGTCTGGGGCCTGGGCTGCGACCCCTGGAACGAGGACGCCGTCTACCGCCTGCTGGCCATCAAGGCGCGGCCGGTGGAGAAGGGCCTGATCCTGGTGGCCGACAACATCCGCCAGTTCGACTTCCTGCTGGCCGACCTGCCGCAGGAATGGCAGGACCGCCTGGGCGCCACCTGGCCGGGCCCGAACACCTGGCTGGTGCCGCACCAGGAGCGCCTGCCGGAATGGATCACCGGCCAGCACGACAGCGTGGCCCTGCGCGTCAGCGAACACCCGCTGGTGCGCGAGCTGTGCGCGCTCACCGGCCCGCTGGTGTCCACCTCGGCCAACCCCGCCGGGCGCCCGGCGGCGCGCTCGCGGCTGCGGGTGGAGCAGTACTTCCGCGGCGAACTGGACGGCGTGCTCGACGGCAGGCTCGGCGGCCGGCGCAACCCCAGCGTGATCCGCGACCTGGTCACCGGCCGGACCGTACGCCCGGCCTGAGGGGGCTCTTCGTAGGAGCGAGCTTGCTCGCGAACCGAATTTGCCGGGGACAGTGGATGTTGGCGTTCAGAGCGCCCTCTCCCTAACCCTCTCCCGCTTGCGGGAGAGGGTTAGGGAGAGGGGACGGAGCCAAACTAAAACACCGAAGTCACAGCTGAGCACTGTTCGCGAGCAAGCTCGCTCCTACGAGAAGCCGTGCCGTTTCCCTCAAGGCAGCAGGATGGTCGACCCGGTAGTCCGCCGCGCCGCCAGCTCGGTCTGGGCCTTGGCCGCGTCGGCCAGGGCGTAGCGCTGGTTGATCTCCACCTTGACCTTGCCCGAGACGAGCATGCCGAACAGGTCCTCGGCCATCGCCTGCAGGCGCTCGGGGGTGTTGGCGTAGCCGAACAGCGTCGGCCGGGTGACGAACAGCGAGCCCTTCTGCGCCAGGATGCCCAGGTTCACCCCGTCCACCGGCCCCGAGGCGTTGCCGAAGCTGACGATCAGCCCGCGCGGGGCAGCGCAGTCCAGGGAGATCGGCCAGGTGTCCTTGCCCACCGAGTCGTAGACCACCGGGCACTTCTTGCCGTCGGTGAGCTGCAGCACGCGCTCCGCCACGTTCTCGTGGCTGTAGTCGATGGTCGCCCAGGCGCCATGGGCCTTGGCCAGCTCGGCCTTGGCCGCCGAGCCGACGGTGCCGATCAGCCTCACCCCCAGGGCCTTGGCCCACTGGCAGGCGATCAGCCCGACGCCGCCGGCGGCCGCGTGCCAGAGCACGGTCTGGCCGGGCTGGGCGTTGTAGGTCTGGCGCAGCAGGTACTGCACGGTCAGGCCCTTGAGCATGACCGCGGCGGCGGTCTCGAAGTCGATGGCGTCGGGCAGCTTCACCAGGTTCGCCGCCGGCAGCACGTGCAGCTCGCTGTAGGCGCCCAGCGGGCCGGTGGCGTAACCCACGCGGTCGCCGACCTTGACGCTGGTGACCTCGCTGCCCACCGCCTCCACCTCGCCGGCGCCCTCGGTGCCCAGCCCGGAGGGCAGCGCCGGGGCCGGGTAGAGGCCGCTGCGGAAGTAGGTGTCGATGAAGTTCAGGCCGATGGCGCGGTTGCGCACGCGGACTTCCTTCGGGCCCGGCTCGGCCGGGGTGTAGTCGAGGTACTCGAGGACTTCGGGGCCGCCGGTGCGGGCGAACTGGATGCGCTTGGCCATGTGGATCTCCTGCTGCATGCGCCGCCGGGCTGGCCGGCAACGCTTTGGGAAAAGTCTTTCATCCAAGCCGGCCTGTTGATCGCCGTCAAGCATTGGTTGTCCATCGGCAATGCTATGCTTGGCGCCCTCTCTCCGACCTGCGGCCCAAGCGCCGCGCGGCTTTCCGCTCCAAGGGGTGTCCCGTGACCGACCGTATCCAGGCCGTGAAGGCCTACCTGCTCGACCTCCAAGACCGCATCTGCGCCGCACTCGAAGCCGAGGACGGCGCCGCCCGCTTCGCCGAAGACGCCTGGGAGCGCCCGGCCGGCGGCGGTGGCCGCACCCGGGTGATCGGCGATGGCGCGGTGATCGAGAAGGGCGGGGTGAACTTCTCCCACGTGTTCGGCGCCGGCCTGCCGCCGTCGGCCAGCGCCCACCGCCCGGAACTGGCCGGACGCGGCTTCCAGGCCCTGGGCGTGTCGCTGGTGATCCACCCGCGCAACCCCCACGTGCCGACCTCCCACGCCAACGTGCGCTTCTTCATCGCCGAGAAGGAGGGCGAGGAGCCGGTATGGTGGTTCGGCGGCGGCTTCGACCTGACGCCCTACTACGCCCACGAGGAAGACTGCGTGCTCTGGCACCAGGTCGCCCGCGAGGCCTGCGCGCCCTTCGGCGAGGACGTCTACCCGCGCTACAAGGAATGGTGCGACCGCTACTTCCACCTCAAGCACCGCAACGAGCCGCGCGGCATCGGCGGCCTGTTCTTCGACGACCTGAACCAGTGGGACTTCGACACCTGCTTCGCCTTCCTGCGGGCCATCGGCGACGCCTACATCCAGGCCTACCTGCCCATCGTGCGCAAGCGCAAGGACACCCCCTGGACCGAGCAGCAGCGCCAGTTCCAGGAGTTCCGCCGCGGCCGCTACGTGGAGTTCAACCTGGTCTACGACCGCGGCACCCTGTTCGGCCTGCAGTCCGGCGGGCGCACCGAGTCCATCCTCATGTCGCTGCCGCCGCAGGTGCGCTGGGGCTACGACTGGAAGCCCGAGCCGGGCAGCGAAGAGGCGCGGCTGACCGAGTATTTCCTGCAGGACCGCGATTGGCTGGGCCTGAAGCCTGAAGCCTGAAGCTGGAAGCGGGAAGCAAAAAGCTTCAAGCTTGCGGCTTTCAGCTTGCAGCTCAGGAAACCCATGGACCGCTATTGCGTCTTCGGCAACCCCATCGGCCACAGCAAGTCGCCGCTGATCCACCGCCTGTTCGCCGAGCAGACCGGCCAGGCGCTCACCTATGACGCGCTCCTGGCGCCGCTGGACGACTTCGCCGGGGCCGCCCGCGCCTTCTTCGCCGAAGGCCTGGGCGCCAACGTCACGGTGCCGTTCAAGGAAGACGCCTACCGCCTGTGCAGCGAGCTCACCGAGCGCGCCCGCCGCGCCGGCGCGGTGAACACCCTGAAGAAGCTCGCCGGCGGCGGCCTGCTGGGCGACAACACCGATGGCGCCGGGCTGACCCGCGACCTGGTGGTGAACAACGGCGTGGCGCTCAAGGGCCGCCGCGTGCTGGTGCTGGGCGCCGGCGGCGCGGTGCGCGGCATCCTCGAACCCTTCCTGGCCGAAGGCCCGGCGGCGCTGGTGGTGCTCAACCGCACCGCGGCCAAGGCCGAGCAACTGGCCCGCGAGTTCGCCGACCTGGGCCAGGTGCGCGCCGGCGGCTTCGACCTGCGCGACGGGCCCTTCGACCTGATCGTCAACGGCACCTCGGCCAGCCTGGCCGGCGAGCTGCCGCCCATCGACCCGGCGCTGATCCGCCCGGGGCACACCGTCTGCTACGACATGATGTACGGCAAGGAAACCACCGCGTTCAACCGCTGGGCCGCCGAACAGGGCGCGGCGCGCTGCATCGACGGCCTGGGCATGCTGGTGGAGCAGGCGGCGGAAGCCTTCGTGCTGTGGCGCGGCGTGCGGCCGGATTCGCGGCCGGTGCTGGATGAGTTGCGGCGGCAGTTGGCGGGTTGACCATCGGTGCGGTGATGGGGCGATCGCGGACGGAGTCCTACCCCGCCACCGCTGTCCCACCTGTAGGAGCGCGCCCTGCGCGCGATTCGCGCGGGCAGGGCCCGCTTACGACCGTGCCTCCCGAGGGCAATGGCGGATAACGCCGTAGGCGTTATGCGCCCTACGGGCCGGCCGGCGTTGCCGGTTACGTAGGGCGAATAACCGTTCGCGGTTATCCGCCCTACTCCACCTGCAAAACCGCGCCTTCGCCGATCTGCTTCGCCAGTTCCTCGCGCACCCGCGGGCGGGCGTGGCGCAGCACCAGGTGGCGGCCCTCCCCGGCCAGCCTTCGGGCTTCCTGCTGGAGCATGTGCGCGCCGGCGAAGTCGATGAAGTTCACGTGCCTGGCGTCCAGCACCAGGCGCCGGCCCTGGCTGGCCTGGATCAGGCGCTGCAGGTAGTCGCAGGCGCCGAAGAAGATCGAGCCCTCCACCCGCAGCACTTCCTCCTCGCTGGCCTGCCAGCGTTCCACCCGTGGCTGCGAGGTGCGCCGCAGGTAGAGCAGCAGCGAGGCCAGCACGCCCAGGTAGATGGCGTTCTGCAGCGGCAGCAGCAGGGTCGCCGCGGCGGTCAGGGCCATCACCGCGAACTCGCTGCGGCTGCCGCGCCACAGGGCGCGCAGCGCCGGGCGGTCGACCAGGCCCCAGGCGATCAGCAGAATGCCGCCGGCCATGGCCGGCAGCGGGATGTGGGTGATCAGCCCGGCGCCGGCCACGGCCAGCACCGCGACCCAGGCGGCGGAGAACACCCCGGCCAGCGGCGTGCGCGCGCCGGCTTCGAGGTTCAGCCCGGAGCGGGTGAAGGAGCCCGCCGAGAGGCTGGCGGAGAACCAGGGGCCGAGCAGGTTGGACAGGCCCTGGGCGCGGATTTCCCGGTTGGCGTTCAGCACCTGCTGGCTGCGCGCGGCCAGGGCGCGGGCGATGGACAGGCTGGTGACCAGGCCCAGCAGGCCGCAGGCCAGGGCCCCGGGCAGCAGCGCGGCGATGCTCGCCGCGTCGGCCTGCAGCGGGCTGAACGGCGGCAGCGCGCTGGCGAAGGCCTGCACCCGCGCCACGCCGCCGAACCAGGCGGGCAGCGCCCAGACCGCCAGGCTGGCCAGCAGCAGGCCGAGCATCAGCGCCGGCCAGCGCGGCCGCAGCCAGCGGCACAGCAGGCTCGCCGCCAGGCTCAGCAGGCCGATGGCCAGGGATGCCGGGTCGCACTCGCCCAGCCGCGCCAGCAGCAGGCGCGTGCCGTCCAGGGCGCTGCCGCGGCTGTGTACTTCCACGCCCAGCAGGTAGGGCAACTGGCCCAGGGCGATGACCAGCGCCGCGCCCAGGGTGAAGCCGAGCATCACCGAGTGCGAGACGAAGTTCAGCAGCACCCCGGCGCGCATCGCGCCCAGGGCCCATTGCAGGAGGCCGGCGAGGAAGGTCAGCAGCAGCACGTAGTGGATGAACAGCTCGCTGCCCGGCGGCGCCAGGGGCGCCACCGTGGCGTAGAGCACCACCGAGATGGCCGCGGTGGGCCCGCCCACCATGTGCCTCGACGAGCCCCACAGGCAGGCCACCGCCACCGGCAGCATGGCCGCGTAGAGCCCGTACTGCGGCGGCAGCCCGGCGATCAGCGCGTAGGCGATGGACTGCGGCAGGGCCAGCACCGCGCCGGCCAGGCCGACCCAGGCCTCGCGCGCCACCCCGCGCGGGCCGAGGCCCGGCAGCCAGGCGAGGAACGGCAGCAGGCGATACAGGCGCTCCATCGGCGGTCAGAGCTTGGCCTGCACGGCGGCCAGGGCGTCGCCGCCGTCGCGGGTCTTCACGCCGTCCAGCCATTTGCCCAGGACCTGCGGGTTGGCCTTGATCCAGGCTTTCACCGCTTGCTGGTTGGCGACGTTCTTCTCCAGCACCTCGGCCATGATGGCGTTCTCCATCTTCAGGTCGAAGCTCAGGTTGGCCAGCAGCCTGGCGCTGTTCGGGCACTGTTTGGCGTAGCCGTTGCGGGTGATGGTGTAGACGCTGCCGGTGCTGCCGAAGTACTTGTCGCCGCCGGCCAGGTACTTCATGTCGTACTTCACGTTCATCGGGTGCGGCGTCCAGCCGAGGAAGACGATCCAGCGGTCGCGCTTCACCGCCCGGCCCACCTCGGCGAGCATGGCCTGCTCGCTGGACTCCACCAGCTTCCAGTCGCCCAGGCCGAACTCGTTGCCGCCGATCATCTTCTGGAGCGACTGGTTGGCCGGCGCGCCCGAGCCGATGCCGTAGACCTTGTGGTTGAACTGGTCGGCATGCTTCTGCAGGTCGGCGAAGTTCTTCACCCCGGCGTTATAGACGTAGGTCGGCACGGCCAGGGTGAACTCGGTGCCTTCCAGGTTCTTCGCCAGTTGCGTGACCTGGCCGCTGGCGATGAACTGGTCGTGGAAGCCCTGCTGCGCCGGCATCCAGTTGCCGAGGAAGGCGTCCACCTGGCCGTCGCGCAGGCCGCCGTAGGTGATCGGCACCGAAAGGGTGTCGACCTTGGCCTGGTAGCCCAGGGCGTCGAGCAGGAAGCTGGCGACGCCGTTGGTCACGGCGATGTCGGTCCAGCCCGGGTCGGCCAGTTTCACCGTGGCGCAGGCTTCGTCCTCGGCCTGCGCGGCCTGGCCGGCCAGCGCCACGGTGGTGGCCAGCAGCAATGCACGTAACTTGGTCATGCTCATCTCCCCTCGGCTTTTCTGGTTGTGGTTATCAGGGTTTGGGATAGCGGGCGCGGCGCTCCAGGTCGTCCAGGTCGATGTGGTTGCGCATGTACTGCTGGCTGGCATCGACGAAGGGCTGGTGGTCCCAGCTGGTCAGCTTGCCGCGCTGCAAGGCGTCGGCGACGAAGCGCCGGCGGCGCTGGCTGGCCAGCACGCGGGCGGTGATCGCCGGGATGTCCCAACGCTGCCGGGCTTCGGCCAGGAAGGCGTCGAACAGCTCGCGGTGCGCCGCCGAGCCGGCCAGGTTCTCCAGCTCGCGCGGGTCGTTCTTCAGGTCGTAGAGCAGGCACGGGTCCTGTTCGGAGTAGACGAACTTGTAGTCGCCGCGGCGGATCATCATCAGCGGGCTGAGGGTGCCTTCGGCGGTGTACTCGCCGATCACCTCGTCGTGCCCGCCCCGGCCCTGCAGGTGCGGCAGCAGCGAGCGGCCGTCCAGCTCCAGGTCCTGCGGCAGCTCGCCGCCGGCCAGTTCCACCAGGGTCGGCAGCAGGTCGAGGGTGGACACCGACTCGGCCACATGGCGCGCTGCGAAGCGGCCCGGGGCGTGGATCAGCATGGGCACGCGGGCGGCCATCTCGAACCAGTGCATCTTGTACCAGAGGCCGCGCTCGCCCAGCATGTCGCCGTGGTCGCCGGAGAACACCACCAGGGTGTCCTCGGCCAGGTCGCATTCCTCCAGGGTCCTGAGCAGCGCGCCTATCTGCGCGTCGACGTAGCTGCAGGCGCCGAAGTAGGCGCGGCGGGCGTCGCGGATCTTCTCCGGCGGCAGCGGCTTGCCCCACAGGTCGATGACCTTGAGCAGGCGCTGGGAGTGCGGGTCCTGCTCGTGCTGCGCCAGCTCCACGGTGGGCATGGGGATGTCCTCGTCGCGGTACATATCCCAGTACTCGCGGGGGATGGTGTAGGGGTCGTGGGGGTGGGTCATGGAGACGGTCAGGCAGAACGGCTGCTCGGCGTGTTCGCGGACGTGGTCGTAGAGGTACTGGCGCGCCTTGAACACCACCTCGTCGTCGAAGTCCAGCTGGTTGGTGCGTACGCAGGGCCCGGCCTGCAGCACCGAGGACATGTTGTGGTACCAGCTCGGGCGCACCTGCGGCTCGTCCCAGTTCACCGCCCAGCCGTAGTCGGCGGGGTAGATGTCGCAGGTCAAGCGTTCCTCGTAGCCGTGCAGCTGGTCCGGGCCGCAGAAGTGCATCTTGCCCGACAGCGCCGTGCGGTAGCCCAGGCGGCGCAGGTGGTGGGCGTAGGTGGGGACGTCGGCGGCGAAGTCGGCGGCGTTGTCCCAGGCGCCGATCTTCGTCGGCAGCTGGCCGCTCACCAGGGTGAAGCGCGAGGGCGCGCACAGCGGGCTGTTGCAGTAGGCCGAGTCGAACACCACGGCCCGCTCGGCCAGGCGCATCAGGTTGGGCATGCGGATGGGCGAGGCGGCGTCGTGGAGGGGCAGCAGCGGCGCGGCCATCTGGTCGGCCATGATGAAGAGAATGTTCGGGCGTGGCATGGCGGGACTTATCCTATGCACGGTTGTTATGGAATAGTGCGTGACAGCAGTGTCACGCCGCGCCGGCAGGGGGTAAACCGCATGGCCATACATGCTTCGGATAACGCCAGCTTATGGGTGGCGCAGCCATGAGCCTGCCCCTGGAACTGCTCCGCGTATTCGAGTGCGCCGCCCGCGAGCAGGGCTTCACCGCGGCGGCCGCCGAACTGGGCAGCAGCCAGCCGGCGGTGAGCCAGCA
Source organism: Pseudomonas delhiensis (assembly GCF_900187975.1). Lineage (GTDB taxonomy): Bacteria > Pseudomonadota > Gammaproteobacteria > Pseudomonadales > Pseudomonadaceae > Pseudomonas > Pseudomonas delhiensis. Next base: position 15,313 of record NZ_FZPC01000019.1, read on the forward strand.
GATCAAGCGCCTGGAGAAGCTGCTGGGCGCGCGTCTGTTCGACCGCGTGCACCGCGGCATCGTTCTGACGGAAAGCGGCCAGTTGCTGCTGCGCCACGTGCAGGCCGGGCTGGCGGAGCTGGAGGCCGGGGTCGAGGCGGTCAGCGCCCGGCGCACCCAGGAGGTGCTGCAGGTGGCCACCGACTTCGCCTTCGCCGCCTACTGGCTGATGCCGCGCCTGCCGCGCTTCCGCCAGCGGCACCCGGAGCTGGACGTCAGCCTGCTGAGCAGCGAGCGCAGCCCCAGCAGCCTGCGCAGCGACGTGGACGTGGCCATCGCCTTCGGCGACGGGCGCTTCAAGCATGGCGAGCCGTTGCTGCTGTTCGGCGAGGAAGTCTTCCCGGTGTGCAGCCCGCGCCTGCTCGGCGAGCGCCAGGCGCCGCTGCCCCTGGAGGAGCTGCAGCGCCTGCCATTGCTGCACCTGAAGCCCGAGGCCCACAGCCGCTGGTTTGACTGGCCGGGGCTGTTCCGCGCCCTGGAGCTGCCGCGCCCGCCGGAGGCTTCCGGGCTACGCTTCGACAACTACACGCTGCTGGTGCAGGCGGCCATCGCCGGCCAGGGCGTGGCCATCGGCTGGCGCCACCTGGTCGACGAACTGCTGGAGCAGGGGTTACTGTGCCGGCCCATCCGCGAGAGCGCGGCGTCGCGCTACGGCTATTACGCCGTGCTGCCCGAGCGCAAGCGCCGCGCCCGCCTGCTGCAGCCCTTCGTCGACTGGCTGCGCGCCGAACTGGAACAGGACCGATGAACGAAGCGCAGATCCACGGCTACCACGCCCACGTCTACTACGACGCCGACAGCCTCGAACAGGCCCGCCAGCTGTGCGAGGAGGCGGTGCGCCGCTTCGGCGTGCAGATGGGCCGCATGCACCAGCGCCCGGTGGGCCCGCACCCGGACTGGAGCTGCCAGCTGGCCTTCGGCAGCGAAGCCTTCGCCGCCGTGGTGCCCTGGCTGGCGCTGCACCGCGATGGCCTGGTGGTATTCATCCACCCGGACACCGGCGACGACCTGCGCGACCACCGCGACCACGCCATCTGGATGGGCGCGGTGCGGCCGCTGGACCTGTCGCAGTTCGGCTGAATTCGATAATGATTCTCGATTCGTTGTATGCTTGCCCGCTTTACCGGCGGCCCGCCCGCGGCGGGCCGGTATTCCAGGGTATCGCGGTCATCATGCGGCGTTTCGCCTCCTCCAGCCTCCTGCAGAGCTTCCAGGCGCACTATGCGGACCTGCTGCGCTTCCTCGCCCGCCGCCTGGGCGACAACCAGCGCGCCGCCGACGTGGCCCAGGACACCTGGCTGCGCCTGGCCGACCAGAACCCCGACACCGAGGTGCAGGACCCCCGCGCCTATCTGTTCCGCGTCGCCGGCAACCTGGCCATCGACAACCTGCGCCGCGAGGGCCGGCTGGCCGAGTTGCACGTCGAGGAAACGGCGGCCAACGAAGTCAGCGACCCCGGCGCCGGCCTGGAATCGCGCCTGCTCGCCCGCGAGGCCCTGGAACAGCTCGACGCCGCCCTCGACCAACTGCCGTCCAAGGCCCGCCAGGCGCTGCTGATGAACCGCCTGGACGGCCTGACCCACGCGCAGATCGCCCGTCGCCTCGGCGTCTCCGAGAGCATGGTGGGCAAGTACATCGTCCAGGCCATGCGCCATTGCCGCGACCACCTGCAACAGCAGGAGGCCCAGCCATGAGCCGCATCGACCTGGAGAACCAGGCCCTCGACTGGCTGGTGGAGCTGCACTCCGGCCGCGTCGAGGCCGGCCGCCGCCGCGAATTCGCCCAGTGGCGTGCGCAAAGCCCCGCGCACGAAAGCGCCGCGCGCAGCGCCGAAGCCCTGTGGGGCGCCCTGCCGGCCACCCGCGCGGCCCGCCGCCACCGCCTGCTGCGCCCGCGCCGCCTGGCTGTCGTGGCGGCGGCCGCTTGCGTCGCCGCGTTGGCCGTGGCGGTGGCCCTGCCCACGCCCGTGGCCGGGATTTACGCCGACTACGCCACCCGCACCGGCGAACGCCGGCTGGTCGAGCTGGCCGACGGCAGCCGCGTCTGGCTGAACAGCGCCAGCGCGCTGTCGGTGGACTTCTCCGCCAGCCGTCGGAGCCTGCATCTGTATGGCGGCGAGGCGCTGTTCGAGGTGGCCAGGGACGCCCAGCGGCCCTTCGTGGTGCACGCGGGCGATGGCGAGGTGACCGCCGTGGGCACCCGCTTCGACGTCGACAGCCGCGGGCCGGGCGTGCAGGTGGCGGTGACCGAGGGGGTGGTGCGGGTGGAGGCCGGCGGCCAACCGGCGGTGCGTCTGGCCGCCGGCGAGCGCCTGGCCTACCAGGCCGCCCCCGGCCCGGTGCAGCCGCTGGACCTGGACAGCGCCAGCGCCTGGCAGCGCGGCAAGCTGATCTTCAACCAGCGCCCGCTGGGCGAGGTGCTGGCGGAGCTGGAGCGCTACCTGCCGGGGCGCATCCTGCTGACTGACGAGGTGCTGCGTCGGCACAAGGTCAGCGGGGTGTTCGATTTGGATGATCCTGATGCGTTGCTGCAGACGTTGCAGCGATTGCAGCCGGTGCGGGTGACGCGGTTGCCTTGGTTGGTGGTGGTTAGGCCGGTTTCTTCGTAGGGGCTGAAGAGCACCCTCTCCCCAGCCCTCTCCCTGAAGGGAGAGGGCTGGGGAGAGGGTGCGGCGCCAAACCAACACACCGAAGCTGCCGGTAAGCGCTGTTCGCGAGCAAGCTCGCTCCTACAGCCGTCCCCTGCAAATGAAAATTTTTTCGATCCCCCACTGCAAGGTCAGCCACCCCGTTTCGTCGTAGGCATGAACGCGAAGAATTCCCAACAAACGCGCCCACGCCCACAAGAACGGAAACCCCCGCATGCATCACCGCCTCTCCCTGCTGTACCGCGCCCTGGCCCTGGCCACCCTGCTCGGCGGCGCCAGCCCCCTGGCCCTGGCCGCCGGGGACCTCGAGCTGCACATCGCGCCGCGCAGCCTGGACAGCGCCCTGACTCAGTTCGCCGACCAGGCCGGCCTGCACCTGCTGTTCAACTCCGAGGACGTCCAGGGCCTGAAGAGCCCCGGCCTGGATGGCCGCTACAGCCGCGAGGAAGCGCTGGACAGGCTGCTTTCCGGCAGCGGCATGCGCTGGAGCTTCAGCGACGAGCGCACCGTCGTGCTGCAGCGCGAGAAGGCCGCCGGCGGCGAGCCGCTGAGCATGGCGCCGACGCAGATCAGCGTGGCCGCGCGCACCCCCACCGACATCAGCTCCATCCCCGGCACCGTCTGGGTGGTCGACCAGGCCCAGCTGCGCGAACAGCTGGACACCGGCGTCAGCCTCAAGGAAGCGGTGGGCAAGCTGGTCCCCGGCCTCGACCTGGCGCCGGAAGGCCGCACCAACTACGGCCAGAACATGCGCGGGCGCAACGTGCTGGTGATGATCGACGGCGTCAGCCAGAACAGCTCCCGCGGCCTGTCGCGGCAGTTCGACAGCATCTCGCCGTTCAACGTCGAGCGCATCGAGGTGCTCTCCGGCGCCAGCGCCATCTACGGCGGCGGCGCCACCGGCGGCATCATCAACATCATCACCAGGAAGGGCGCGCCCGGCGGCGCCCGCTTCGAAAGCCAGCTCGGCGCCAGTAGCGGCTTCAACAACAGCGACGACCTCTCCACCCGCCTGGCCCAGTCGGTCAGCGGCGGCACCGACCGCCTGAGCGGCCGCCTGGGCGTTTCGGCGGAGAAGAACGAGGCCTTCTACGATGGCGCCGGCAACCAGATCTTCATCGACAACACCCAGACCGACCTGCAGTACAACCGCACCGTCGACGTCATGGGCAACCTCACCGCGCAGTTCACCGACGAGCAGAGCCTGGACCTGCTGGCCCAGTACTACGACTCGGGCAACGACGGCAGCACCGGCATCTACTTTCCGCACCTGAACTACAAGGCCCCGTCGGACCTGGACGACGCGCAGATCCGCAGCGGCATGGACACCGACCTGGAGCCGCAGACCCGCCGCCTGCTGCTCAACGCCAACTACCACCACGCCAACCTGCTGGACCAGGACTTCTACCTGCAGGCCTACTACCGCAAGGAAGACGACAACTTCTACCCCTTCCCCTACTACAACGCCGGCAAGCCGGCCGGGGTGAACGGGGTGTACTTCGCCGCCTCGCAGCAGAACTTCGAGGTCAGCGGCCTCAAGGGCCTGTTCAGCAAGCAGTGGGACGCCTTCAAGTTCACCTACGGCGTGGACCTGGACCACGAGCGCTTCAACGCCGAGCAGAAGACCTTCGACCAGCTGGTCTCCTCGCAGAGCGGCGGCCTCGACCTGAGCACCGCCAGCAGCGCGCCGCGCTACCCCAGCTACGTGGTCGACGGCCTGTCGTTCTACGGCCAGCTGGACTGGAAGCTGACCGACGACCTGACCCTCTCCGGCGGCGCGCGGCACCAGAAGATGGACGTCGAGGTCGACGACTTCAAGGGCGTGCCCGGCGGCAGCAACGACTACCAGGTCAACCTGTTCAACCTCGGCGCCATCTACGACTTCCACAACGGCCACCAGCTGTGGGGCAACTACAGCGAGGGCTTCGACCTGCCCGACCCGGCCAAGTACTACGGCAAGCCCGGGCTGTCGGTGGACGACAACCCGCTGGCCGGCATCAAGAGCCGCCAGGTCGAGCTGGGCTGGCGCTACGCGGACATGAACTGGCAGGCGCAGACCGCGCTGTACTACATCTGGTCGGACAAGGTCATCACCACCGACCAGGCCACCCTGACCATCGACGTGGTCGACCAGAAGAGCCGCGACTTCGGCTTCGAGGGCGCGCTGACGCGCTACTTCGAGAACGGCTGGCAGGGCGGCACCACCCTGCACCTGGTGCGTTCCGAGGAAGAGGACGCCGACGGCGACTGGATCAAGCGCGACGCGCGCTACGCCTCGCTGTCCAAGGCCACCGCCTTCGTCGGCTGGAACGACGAGCTCAACAGCGCGCGGCTGCAGGCCAACCACGCCATGAACCTGAAGGACGACGCCGACCACGAGATCGACGGCTACACCACCTTCGACCTGATGGGGGAACGCAAGACGGGGTTCGGCACCTTCAGCGCGGGCATCCAGAACCTGCTGGACCGCGAGTACAGCACCGTGTGGGGGCAGCGGGCGACGCTGTTCTATTCGCCGACCTACGGGCCGGCCTACCTCTACGACTACCAGGGCCGCGGGCGCACCTTCACCCTGGGCTGGCGCATGGAGTACTGAAGGGGCTCAGGCCGCGCGGGAATCCTCGCGCGGCGCGTCCAGGTGGGTGTGCAGGCTCAGGGCGTGGTGCTGGAGGATTTCCCCCAGCAGCTGTTGCAGCGGCAGTTCCAGGTAGGCCTGCAGGCTTTCGGCGTCGGCCCAGCGGCCGCGCAGGCGCCAGAAGTCGCTGCTGGTGGCCGGCAGCAGCACCTCGTAGGACTGGCAGCCGGGCACCTGGTGCGCGGCGCTGATCAGGCGGTCCAGCAACTGCGCCAGCTTGGCCTCGTGGCCGGGGCGGGACCGGATCAGCAGGTGGTGTTCGAGCGGTTGGCGAATGGCCATGGGCGATTTCCTCCTGTCCCGGGCACTGGAATGGGGGCTCGGCCCGGTTGTGCCAGAGTAGGGGCGGGGCCCTGGCCAGCGGTAGACGGATGCTGCCGGCTTCTTGCCTGATCCTGCGTCATCCGCGCCGCCTTGCCCGAAGCGGCGGATTCCCCGGCCTGGCTGGCATGATGGGGGCTTCCCACGCAGGCCGGCTTGTACGATCCTGCCGATTGCTTGCCCGATCCTCCAGCGCCCGTCGCCCTGTCACACTTCCCGCGCCCGCCCGGGCGTAAGCTGGACGCCGCCACTTTCGGAGGCCCCCGTATGTCGCAGCCCCACGACCTCGTCACCGCCAGCCGCCAGGAACTGGCCGATATCATCGAGCGCCACTGCAACAGCCTCTCCGGCGTCCACGACACCGCCATCGAGGCGCTGTCGCTGGCGCGCATGGAGCAGCCCAGCGAAGGCCGCATGCCCACCCTGTACCGCCCGGCGCTGTGCGTCATCGCCCAGGGCAGCAAGGAAATCCGCGTCGGCCCGGAAATCTACCGCTACGACGAACTCAACCTGCTGGTGGTCTCGGTGACCCTGCCGGTGTGCGGCCAGGTGGTCGACGCCTCGCCGGAAAAACCCTACCTGTCGCTGCGCCTGGACATCGACCCGGGCGAGCTGACGCGGCTGATCGCCGACGCCGGCCTGGCCGGCAGCACCCCGCGCCCGGCCGGCCGCGGCATCTACCTGCAGCGCCTGGACACCTCGGTGCTCGACGCCCTGCTGCGGCTGATGCGCCTGCTCGACAGCCCGCGCGACATCGCCATGCTGGCGCCGCTGTACACCCGCGAGATCCTCTACCGCCTGCTGCGCGGGCCCCAGGGCCACCTGCTGCACGACCTGGCGATGACCGACAGCCAGACGCACCGGGTGACCCGCGCCATCGAATGGCTCAACCGCAACTTCGACAAGGCCCTGCGCATCGAGGACCTGGCCCGCGAGGTCAACCTCAGCGCCTCCACCCTGCACCACCGCTTCAAGGAAGTCACCGCGCTCAGCCCGCTGCAGTACCAGAAGCAGCTGCGCCTGCAGGAGGCGCGCCGGCTGATGCTCTCCGAGGGCCTGGAAGTGGCGGTGGCCGGCCACCGCGTGGGCTACGAGAGCCCCTCGCAGTTCAGCCGCGAATACAGCCGCCTGTTCGGCGCCCCGCCGCTGCGCGACCTGGCCAGCCTGCGCAACGCCCTGGGCGACGCGGCGATGCCGGCTTGAATTGTCCATGGGGTTCCCGCGAACGCGGGACGCGGCTCCATCGCGAACAGCGCTTGCGCTGGCCCGAAGGGGAATAACCCAGAGACGTAGGGCGTATAACCGTTCGCGGTTATACGCCGCCTGACCTTGAACGCTCCTCGCGCCATGGCGACCCGTTCGCGGCTCTCCGCCATGGCGATGGGTATCGCTTCGCTCAACGCCATCCTACGAGAAGCCGTGCCTGTCCGTACGGAGGCGATTCTCAGCTGCTGGCTGGAGGATCGGTGTCAGGTCTAAGAGCCCCTCTCCCCAGCCCTCTCCCTGAAGGGAGAGGGGGCTAGTCCGTGCCGAGAAGGGATATGGTTTCTGCTGGATACCACCGAGCTTGCCGGCGAGCGTCGAGATAACAGCGCATGCCGAACGGTCCCCTCTCCCTTCAGGGAGAGGGTTAGGGAGAGGGTGCTCTAAAGCCCAACCCCAAAGTCCCAGGCAAGCACCATTCGCGAATAAGCCGTGCCTGCCTGTAAGGTAGGAGCGGATTCATCCGCGATCCGGCCGACAGGCCGGCGGCCTGTCCATCAACGCTCGTACAACTCCAACGGCAACCCGTCCGGGTCGGCGAAGAAGGTGAAGCGCTTGCCGGTCAGCCCATCGCAACGGATCGGCTCGCAACGCACGCCCTGGCCTTCCAGCTCGGCCACGGCGGCGTCCAGGTCCTCCACGGCGAACGCCAGGTGGCGCAAGCCCTGGGCCTCGGGGTAGGACGGCCGCGGCGGCGCGCCGGGGAAGGAGAAGAGTTCCAGCTGCACCTCGCCCAGGGCCAGGTCGAGCTTCCAGGAGTCGCGCTCGGCGCGGTAGGTCTCGGCGATCACCCGCAGGCCCAGGACTTCGCTGTAGAAGCGCCTGGAGCGCGGATAGTCGGAGCAGATCAGGGCGACGTGGTGGAGGCTGTGCAGGTTCATGGGCATGGGGCCGCTGCGGGAAACACGCGGCCCATTATGCAACCTGTTCGCCGGCGCCTCGTAGGCGCGAGCTTGCTCGCGAACCCGGCCTGTCAGCGCGCCTTGCGCACGCCCTCGGCCAGTTCGCGGCACAGGCCCAGCACGCCTTCGACGGCGTCGGCGGAGCTTTGCGCGCTGGCGATCTTGTCCACCAGCGCCGAGCCCACCACCACGCCGTCGGCCAGGCGGGCGACGCTGGCGGCGTGTTTCGGGGTGCGGATGCCGAAGCCGATGGCCACCGGCAGCTCGGTGTGGCGGCGCAGGCGCGCCACGGCCTGCTCGACGTGCTCCAGGGTCGCAGCTCCGGCGCCGGTCACGCCGGCCACCGAGACGTAGTAGACGAAGCCCGAGCTGCCTTCCAGCACGGTGGGCAGGCGCTTGTCGTCGGTGGTCGGGGTGGTCAGGCGGATGAAGTCCAGCCCCGCGGCCTGGGCCGGCTGGCACAGGTCCTCGTTATGCTCCGGCGGCAGGTCGACGATGATCAGGCCGTCGACGCCGGCTTCCTTGGCATCGGCGATGAAGCGCTCCACGCCATAGAAGTGGATGGGGTTGAAGTAGCCCATCAGCACCAGCGGGGTGCTGTCGTTGCCGGCGCGGAACTCGCGGACCATCTTCAGCGTCCTGGCCAGGTTCTGGCCGTTGCCCAGGGCGCGGATGTTGGCCAGCTGGATCGCCGGGCCGTCGGCCATGGGGTCGGTGAACGGCATGCCCAGCTCGATCACGTCGGCGCCGGCCTCGGGCAGGCCCTTGAGGATGTCCAGCGAGGTGGAGTAGCCCGGGTCGCCGGCGGTGATGAAGGTCACCAGGGCGGCGCGGTTCTGCTGTTTCAGTTCGGCGAAGCGGGTCTGCAGGCGGCTCATGCTTTCTGCTCCTGTTGCATGTGGTGCATGACGGTCTGCATGTCCTTGTCGCCACGACCGGACAGGTTCACCACCATGATGTGGTCCTTGGGCAGGTTCGGCGCGCGCTTGAACACCTCGGCCAGGGCGTGGGAGGACTCCAGCGCCGGGATGATGCCTTCCAGGCGGCAGCAGGTATGGAAGGCCTGCAGCGCCTCGTGGTCGGTGATCGAGGTGTACTCGACGCGGCCGATGTCGTGCAGCCAGGCGTGTTCCGGGCCGATGCCGGGGTAGTCCAGGCCGGCGGAGATGGAGTGGGCGTCGATGATCTGGCCGTCCTCGTCCTGCAGCAGGAAGGTGCGGTTGCCGTGCAGCACGCCGGGCACGCCGCCGTTCAGGCTGGCCGCGTGCTTGCCGGTCTCGATGCCGTGGCCGGCGGCTTCCACGCCGACGATCTTGACGCTGGCGTCATCCAGGAACGGGTGGAACAGGCCCATGGCGTTGGAGCCGCCGCCGATGCAGGCGACCAGGGAGTCGGGCAGGCGGCCTTCCTTCTCGGCCAGTTGCTCGCGGGTTTCCTTGCCGATCACCGCCTGGAAGTCGCGGACCATCGCCGGGTAGGGGTGCGGGCCGGCCACGGTGCCGATCAGGTAGAAGGTGTCGTGGACGTTGGTCACCCAGTCGCGCAGGGCTTCGTTCATGGCGTCCTTGAGGGTGCCGGTGCCGGCGGTGACCGGGATCACCTCGGCGCCCAGCAGGCGCATGCGGAAGACGTTGGCCTGCTGGCGGTCGATGTCGGTGGTGCCCATGTAGACCACGCACTTCATGCCGAAGCGCGCCGCCACGGTGGCGGTGGCCACGCCGTGCATGCCGGCGCCGGTCTCGGCGATGATGCGCTGCTTGCCCATGCGCCTGGCCAGGAGAATCTGGCCGATGCAGTTGTTGATCTTGTGCGCGCCGGTGTGGTTGAGCTCTTCGCGCTTCAAGTAGATCTTCGCCCCGCCGCAGTGCTCGGTCAGGCGCTCGGCGAAGTACAGCGGGCTCGGGCGGCCGACGTAGTCGCGCTGGAAGTAGGCCAGTTCCTTGTGGAACTCCGGATCCTCCTTGGCCTTGTCGTACTCGCGGGCCAGGTCGTGGATCAGCGGCATCAGGGTCTCGGCGACGTACTGGCCGCCGAAGCTGCCGAACAGGCCCTTGGCGTCGGGACCGGTGCGCAATGTGGACATGGGAAGGTTCCTCTGGTGTCGGTAGGTAGGAGCGCCCCTGGGCGCGATCGCGGGCAGGGCCCGCTCCTACACCTCCAGGGAAGCACGGCTTTTCGTAGGATGGTGTTGAGCGAAGCGATACCCATCAGCGCAACCGCATGGGTTTCGCAAGCTCAACCCATCCTACGAAGAGCACCTCGGCGCAAGACCGTTGCTCCTACGGAATGTGCCGAGGATACGACTGCCGGGCGGGCGGGAAAAGCGATAAGATCGCCCAGGCATGTCAGGAAAACTCACAGGTTGAACGCCATGAGCCGCGACCTTCCCCCGCTCAACGCCCTGCGCGCCTTCGACGCCGTGGCCCGCCTTGGCGGCGTAAGCCAGGCGGCAGCCGAGCTGCACGTCACCCACGGCGCGGTGAGCCGGCAGCTGCGGCAACTGGAGGAAGACCTCGGCGTGGCCCTGCTGGCCAAGGACGGGCGCGGCGTAAAACTCACCGATGCCGGCCGCCGCCTGGGCGAGGCCAGCGGCGATGCCTTCGAGCGCTTGCGCCGCGTCTGCGCCGAACTGCGCCAGGCCGGCGGCGAGGCGCCCTTCGTGCTCGGTTGCCCGGGCAGCCTGCTGGCCCGCTGGTTCATCCCGCGCCTGGACCGCCTCAACCGCGAGCTGCCGGAGCTGCGCCTGCAACTGTCGGCCAGCGAGGGCGAGCAGGACCCGCGGCGCGGCGGCGTCGACGCCACCCTGCTGTTCGCCGAGCCGCCGTGGCCGGCGGACATGCAGGTGTTCGAGCTGGCCGCCGAGCGCATCGGCCCGGTGCTCAGCCCACGCCACCCGCGCTTCGCCGAGCTGCAGCGGGCCGCGCCCCGGGCGCTGCTGGGCGAGGCACTGCTGCACACCACCTCGCGGCCCCAGGCCTGGCCGCAGTGGGCGCTCGCCCAGGGCCTGGACGCCGGCGCGCTGCGCCTGGGCCAGGGCTTCGAGCACCTGTACTACCTGCTGGAAGCGGCGGTGGCCGGCCTGGGCGTGGCCATCGCCCCCCAGGCGCTGGTGGCCGACGACCTCGCCGCCGGCCGCCTGGCCGCGCCCTGGGGCTTCGTCGAAACCGCCGCGCGCCTGGCGCTGTGGGCCCCGGCGCGACGCACCGACGCCCGCGCCGAACGCCTGGCCCGCTGGCTGCGGGGCGAGCTGGGCTGACCTGGCCGCGCCCTGGCGCGTGGCCATTGGCCGCTGGCGGCAATTTGCTGCACTTCCAGGGCTCGGCTAGTGTCCTACGAGGACATTCAGCACTGTGCGCCGCCAGGCGCGCCAAGGAGCACCCGATGTCGAACCATCACACCTACAAGAAGATCGAGCTGGTCGGTTCCTCGCGCACCAGCATCGAGGACGCCATCAACAACGCCCTGGCCGAGGCCTCGAAGTCGTTGCGGGACCTGGAATGGTTCGAGGTGGTGGACACCCGCGGGCATATCGAGAACGGTGCGGTGGGGCATTACCAGGTGACGCTGAAGGTTGGCTTCAAGATCGCCGACAGCTGACCGGCATTCGCCGCCGGGCGCCCGCGGGCCGGGGCGCCGGGGGCTTGCATGGCCGCCGTGGCGCGGCCGTTCACACGGGCCCAGCGGGCCCTTCGTCCATTCGTTCAGCGAAGGAGCATCAGCCATGAAGAAAGTGTTGTTGGCCGCCGGCCTGCTGGCCCTGGCGGGAAGCGCCCTGGCCGCCGGCAAGCCGTGCGAGGAGCTCAAGGCCGAGATCGACGCCAAGCTCCAGGCCAAGGGCGTCTCGGGCTACACCCTGGAGATCGTCGACAAGGGCGCGGGCGGCGGGCGCCAGGTGGTCGGCACCTGCGAGGGCGGCAGCAAGGAGATCGTCTACTCGCGGCACTGAAGCCGCCGCGGGACCGCGAAAGGGGCGCCAGTGGCGCCCCTCTTGCTGTCGGGCACTCTGTCGCCGCCGCGCTGTCTCTCGTTAGGATAGGGCGCCCCGTGGTGGGGCTGACGAGGGAATGCCATGACCGTGAGCAAGTTCGCCGTGCTGATGCTGGCCCTGGCCTGCGCGGCTGCCGCCCAGGCGAAGACCAAGCCGTGCGAGGAACTCAAGGCGGAGATCGAGACCAAGATCCAGTCCGCCGGGGTGACCTCCTACACCCTGGAGATAGTCACCAACGCCGAGGTGAAGGACCCCAGCATGGTGGTCGGCAGCTGCGAGGGCGGCACGCGCAAGATCATCTACCAGAAGAACGACGACTGAGCCGCCCGGCTCAGAACAGCCCGCAGTTCATCCGCCCCTGGAAGTCGGTCTTGGCCACCAGTTGGCCGTTGGCGTCGGTGAGCAGGGCCAGGGCCTTGCGCAGCTGCGGGCGCACTTCCAGGCGGTAGCGCTGGCCGGGGGCGAAGTTGTCGTAGGTCAGCCACACGCGGCAGGTGATCTGCGTGGTGTTGTCGCTCATCGCCAGCCCGCCGCCGCCTCCCCCGGGGATCTCGTACTGGTAGCGCACCTCCAGCTCGTGCTTGCCCGGCGGCACCTGGAAGAAGCGGCCGTCGCGCAGCACCTGGTTGTCCAGGCGCTCGGCGAGCAGGGTGTTGGCCGGCTGGGTGTAGAGGTCGACCCAGGCCAGCTGCGGGTCGTGGGCCGGCAGCGGGCCGGCGCAGGCACACAGCAGGGCCGGCAGGAACAGCAGCGGAAGTTTGCGCATGGCGGTGTCGCTCGAAGCGGGGAATCCTTCCAGCATACCCCCTGGGCGGCGCCGCGGCGCGTGGCTCAGACCTTCTCGCAGCGCCCGGTGCGGCCGCGGGCGATTTCGTTGGCCTGGTCGTCGTAGAGCCGCGCCCAGGGGTAGAAGCCGATGCTGCCGGTCTCCAGGCGGTAGCGCTGGCCGGCGCCGAAGTCCTTGTACTTGAGGGTCAGCTGGCAGTCGCGCCACATCGCCTCGGAAACCGCGGCCTCGGAGCCGATGTTCTGCGGCTCGACCTGGAACTGGTAGCGCACGCGCAACTCGTGCTGGCCGGGGTCGACCTCGAAGTAGCGGGTGCTGTGCCAGGGCTTGTCGTCCACCTCCAGGGCCGAGAGGTCGCTCTGGCCGGTGGTGTCGAGGTCGATCCAGGCACGGTTGGGGTCGGGTTGCGGCAGGATCAGCGAGCAACCGCTCAGGACGAGCAGGCCGGTGGCGAGCAGCAGCGGGCGCATGGGTACACTCCAGGGCAGTCTTGTTGTGCGAGGCAGCGGCGGTGAGGGGCCTGTGCTAATGTGCCGCGCATGCCCGCCCGCCCGTGTATTGCGTTTCTCGACCGCCGATTGCCCCGCTGGGTTCCCTGCCTGGCGTTCTTCCTGCTGGGCGGTTGTTCCAGCGCCGGCTACTACGGCCAGCTGGGCAGCGGCCAGCTGCAGTTGCTGGCGGCCCGCGAACCGGTGGCCGAGGTGGTCGCCGACCCCGCCCGCGACGCCAGGCTGCGCCAGCGCCTGGCGTTGTCGCAGGAGGCCCGCGCCTTCGCCAGCGCCGAGCTGGCCCTGCCGGACAACCGCAGCTACCGCCTGTACAGCGATATCCGCAGGCCCTACGTGGTGTGGAACGTGTTCGCCGCGCCGGAACTGTCGCTGCAGCCGCTCACCCACTGCTTCCCCATCGCCGGCTGCGTGGCCTACCGCGGCTACTATGCCGAGGCCGGGGCGAAGGCCGAGGCGCAGCGCCTGAAGGCGCAGGGCTGGGACGTCTACGTCGGCGGCGTGGAGGCCTACTCCACCCTCGGCTGGTTCGATGACCCGATCCTCAGCAGCATGCTGCGCTGGGACGACCAGCGCCTGGCCGAGACGCTGTTCCACGAGCTGGCCCACCAGCGCTTCTACCTGCCCGGCGACACCGCCTTCAACGAGTCCTATGCCAGCTTCGTCGAGCAGGAGGGCGGCCGCCGCTGGCGCGCCTTCCGCGGCCTGCCGCCGGAGCAGGCGAGCCGCGTGCGCCAGCGCGAAGGCTTCACCCGCCTGGTGCTGGATACCCGCGAGCGTCTGAAGGAACTCTATGCCCGCGACCTGCCCGAAGCCGACAAGCGCGCCGCCAAGGCCGCCGAATTCGAGCGCCTGCGCCGCGACTACCGCGCGCTGTGCCAGCGCGAATGGGCCGGCAAGTGCCCCTACGACGCCTGGGTGAACGGCCCGCTGAACAACGCCAAGCTGCTGCCCTTCGGCCTCTACGACCAGTGGGTGCCGGCCTTCGCCACCCTGCTGCGCCAGGTGGGCGGCAACTGGCCGGCGTTCTATGCGCGGGTCGAAAAGCTCGGTGCCCTGCCCGCGCAGCAGCGCCAGGTGGCCCTGGTGCGACTGAAAACCGGCGAATTCGTCAGCCTGCGCTAATCTCACCCGTAGATAGTCGTTTTTTTGACTTTCCGCGGGCCCTCATGGCCCCCCTGCCCCGGGTCAACGGGCATGGAGGTGCGCCATGGGCTTCGTCCCCTGCACCTTGGCCTGCCTGTGCCTGCCGTTGCTGATGGCCTGCGCCGCCGAGAGCTACCAGGAGCAGTTGCACCAGGGCCAGCGGGAAGTGCTGGCCAACGCCCTGCCGGTGGCCGAGGTGTTGGCCGACCCCGGCACCGACCCGCGCACCCGGCGCCTGCTCGCCGCCGCCGTGGCCGCCCGCGACTTCGCCAGCCGCCGCCTGGACCTGCCGGACAACGCCAGCTACCGCCGCTACGCCGACCTGGGCCGGGACTACGCGGTGTGGAACCTGTTCGCCACCGACGAGTTCTCCCTGCGGCCGCGCGATCGCTGCTTTCCCCGCGCCGGCTGCGTCAGCTACCTGGGCTTCTACGATCCCCACGCCGCCCGCCGCGCGGCGGCCGAGCTGCAGCGCCAGGGCCTGGACACCTGCATAGGCGCGGCCGCGGCCTTCACCATCCCCGGGCGCGAGGACGCGCCCATCCTCAGCACCATGCTCGGCGACGAGGCGCACCAGGCCGAGCTGATCTTCCACGAGCTGGCCCACCAGCGCCTGTACCTGCCCGGCGACACCGCCTTCAACGAGTCCCTGGCGGTCTTCGTGCAGCGCGAGGGGCTGCGCCAGTGGCTGGCTTCCCGCGGCCGACCGCTGCCGGCGGACACGGGGCCGCGGCAGCGCGAGGCGCTGGCGGCCCTGGTGCTGGCGACCCGGGCGCGGTTGCAGGCGCTCTACGCCAGCGGCCTGCCGCCGGAGGCCATGCGGGCGCGCAAGGCCGCCGAGTTCGAGCGCCTGCGTAGCGAATACCGGCAGTTGGTGGCCCGGCGCTGGGGCGGCAAGGGTTTGTTCGATGGCTGGATCGACGGGCCGCTGAACAACGCCACGCTGCTGCCCTTCGCGCTCTACGACCAGTGGGTGCCGGCCTTCGCCGCGCTGTACCGCCAGGTCGACGGCGACTGGCCGGCGTTCTACGCCCAGGCCGCAAGGCTCGGCGCCCTGCCCGCGGCGCAGCGCCAGGCGGCGTTGGAGCAGCTTGCGGATGGGCGGTTCCGGTGGTTGTGAAGCATGTCTCCCGGAGCGGATTTATCCGCGATTTCGCCGGCAGGGCCAGCGCTGGGCCTATCGCGGACGGAGTCCGCTCCTACGCCATCCCCACCTGCGTAGTTTCCCTGTAGGAGCGCGCCCTGCGCGCGAATCGCGGGCAGGGCCCGCTCCTACAAGGGGCTCCGGGGTCAGTCCGCGGCATCCGGGGCGTGCAGCGGCAGGTCCAGCTGCACGCGGCGGCGCAGCCAGGGGCTGGGGCGGTAGCGCGGTTCGCCGTAGCAGGCCTGCAGGCCCTGGAGGATGGTGAGGATGCGCGCGGCGCCATAGTGCTCGCCGAAGGCCAGCGGGCCGAAGGGGTAGCCCAGGGCCAGTTGCACCGCGCGGTCGAGGGTCACCGGGGTGGCGATGCCGCGCTGGGCGATCTCGCAGCCCAGGTTGACGATGCTGGCGATCACCCGCTGGGTGACGAAGCCGGCGGAGTCGTTGATCACCTCCACCGGCACGCCGTCGGCGCCCAGGGCCTGGCGCGCCTGGGCCTCCAGCTGCGGGTCGAGGGCCGGCTGGCGCATCAGTACGCGGCGCTTGTCGAGGTCGCCGAAGCTTTCCAGGGCCAGGCTGCGCTCCGGCGGCAGGCCGAGGGCGTCGATGCGGGTGCTGGCGTCTTCGCCCAGCGGGGTGACCAGGCAGATGGCCCGGGCCGAGGGCGCCTCGGCGCTCTCCAGCACCAGTCCGGCCTGGATCAGCAGCTGGCCGACGTGGTGGCGCAGTTCCGGGTCCTGGCTGTCGAGCCAGAACGGGCGGTCCAGCAGCACCGGTTCGGCTTGCGGCTCGGCCTCGCGGATCGGCTGGCCATCCTGGTAGCGGTAGAAGCCCTCGCCGCTCTTGCGCCCCAGCAGGCCGGCGGCCACCCGCTGCGCCGCCAGGGGCGAGGGCAGGTAGCGCGGGTCCTGGTAGAACTGCTGGTACAGCGATTCCATCACCGCGTGGGAAACGTCCAGCCCGGTCAGGTCGAACAGCTCGAAGGGGCCCATGCGGAAGCCCGCGCCGTCGCGCAGGATGCGGTCGATCTGCGCGGCGCTGGCGATGCCCTCGCCGAGGATGCGCAGGGCCTCGGTGCTGTAGGCGCGGCCGGCGTGGTTGACGATGAAGCCGGGGCTGTCCGGGCTCACCGCCGGGAAGTGCCCGGCCTGCTCGGCGAGGCGCGACAGGCGCGTCACCACCGCCTCGGCGGTGCGCTGGCCGCGCACCACCTCGACGATGCGCATCAAGGGCGCCGGGTTGAAGAAGTGGAAGCCGGCGACCCGCTCGGGGTGGTGGCAGCGCGCGGCGATGCGGGTGATCGACAGCGACGAGGTGTTGCTGGCCAGCACCGCGTCCCCGGCCACCCGCGCCTCCAGCTCGGCGAACAGCGCCTGCTTGGCGCCCAGGTCCTCGACTATGGCCTCGATCAGCAGGTCGCAGCCGGCCAGCTCGTCCAGGCCGTGGGCCGGGCGCAGGCGCTGCAGGGTGGCGGCCAGGGCATCGGCGTCGAGCCTGCCCTTGGCGGCGGCGCGTTCGAGCAGCTCGCGGTTGAACGCCAGGGCCTGCTGGATGCTCTCGGCGCGGCTGTCGTAGAGCTGCACCGGCACCCCGGCGCTGGCGAACAGCTGGGCGATGCCGCGGCCCATGGCACCGGCGCCGATCACGCCGATGCGCCGGAACGCGGGAAGGTTGCTCTCTGGCATGGGCTGGTGGCCCCCGTCTGACTGGCTTGTCTTCACCTTAGTCGCTGGGGTCACGCCGTGGGGTTCCGTTGTTTTTCCAGGTCGCGCAGCTGGCGGCGGAGCATCTTGCCCACCGAGGTCTTGGGCAGCTCGTCGAGAATCTCGACGAAGCTCGGCACCTTGTAGCCGGTGAGGTGCTCGCGGCAGTGGGCGATGATGGCGGCGGCGTCCAGGGCCGGGTCGCGCAGGCTGACGAACAGCTTCACCGACTCGCCCTTGCGCAGGTCCGGCACGCCGATGGCGATGCACTCGCGCACGCCGGGGTGGCGCATCACCGCGTCCTCCACCTCGTTGGGGAAGACGTTGAAGCCCGACACCAGGATCATGTCCTTCTTGCGGTCGACGATCTTCAGCAGGCCGTTGGCGTCCTGCAGGGCGATGTCGCCGGTGCGCAGCCAGCCGTCGGCGTCCAGCACCTGGGCGGTCTCCTCCGGGCGCTGCCAGTAGCCGAGCATCACCTGCGGGCCGCGCAGGCACAGCTCGCCGGGCACCTCGGGCGGGCAGTCGTTGCCGTCCTCGTCGAGGATGCGCACCTGGGTATCGATCAGCGGCTGGCCGACGAAGCCTTCGCGGTAGGGCGTCAGCCGGGTGTTGGTGCACACCACGGGCGATGCCTCGGTCAGGCCGAAACCCTCCAGCACCGGGGCGCCGGTGAGCGCCTGCCAGCGCCGGCCGACTTCCAGGTTCAGCGGCGCGCCGCCGCTGGTCACCCACTTCAGGTGGCTGAAGTCGAGGCTTTCGAAGGCCGGGTGGTTCATCAGCCCGACGAACAGGCTGTTCAGCCCGCTGAGCAGGCTGAAGGGGTAGCGGCGCATGGCCTCGATGATCTCGTCGAGGTTGCGGCCGTCGCGGATCACCACGGTGTGCAGGCCCATGGCCACGGAGCTCAGGCAGTTCGTGGAGAAGGCCATGATGTGGTACAGCGGCAGCGGCGCGATGCGCACGTCGGTGGCCGGGTCGAGCAGGCCCGGGCGCATGAACAGCTCCAGGGTCTGGATGACGTTGGCCAGCAGGTTGTAGTGGGTCAGCATGGCGCCCTTGGAGAGGCCGGTGGTGCCGCCGGTGTACTGCAGCAGGGCCAGGCGCTCCAGGCCCTGCTCGGCGTCCAGCGGCGGGGCCTCGGCGCCCAGGCGCAGGGCCTGCATGAAGCGGCTGGCGTCGGGTTCGTCGCAGGCGTACCGCGGGGCTTCCAGGTCTTCCACCGAGGTCAGCAGCACCTGGCGCACCGCGCTTTCGCCCTGGACCTTGCGCAGCAGCGGCAGCAGGCGGTCGAGCAGCAGGATGGCCACCGCGCCCGAGTCGCGCAGCTGGTGGCTCAGCTCGCCGGCGGTGTACTGCGGGTTGGTGTTGACCAGCACCAGCCCGGCCTTGAGCGCGCCGAAGGCGGCGATGGGGTACTGCAGGGAATTGGGCAGCATCAGCGCCAGGCGTTCGCCGGGCTGCAGGCCGGCGCAGTGGCGCAGGTAGCGGGCGAAGGCGTCGGCCTGGCGTTCCAGCCCGGCGAAGTCCAGGCTGCCGCCGGCGCAGGAAAAGGCCGGGCGCCCGGGGTGTTCGCGGCTGGCGTCGCGCAGCAGGTCGTGGACGTTGCGGTAACCGCGCGCGGCGAATTGCGCGGCGACATGACTTTCGGCAGTGACGGGCATCGGCGCCCTCCATCAGTGAATTGTTGTTCTGCTCTGCGAAACATGATGTCGAAATCGATGGTATGCGATAGCCTTTGGGCATGCAATGGCGTGCCGCCCCTGCTGTCCGCGGCATGCCGATCTGCTATCGTTCGCCCGCGCCGGACGCCGCTCCGGCCCCCCTTTCCCGATGCCGAGGCAGCATGAGCGACGATTTCGAAGACCCCAGCGCACCCAAGGACCGCAAGTTCGTCGAGGCCCTGGCCCGCGGCCTGGACGTGCTGCGCGCCTTCACCCACGGCTCGGTGGTGCTGGGCAACCAGGAGATCGCGCGGATCACCGGGCTGCCCAAGCCGACCGTGTCGCGCATGACGTACACGCTGACCAGGCTCGGCTACCTCAGCTACTCGCAGCAGCACGAGAAGTACCAGCTGGATTCCGGCGTGCTCGCCCTGGGCTACGCCTACGTGTCGAACCTGCGCGTGCGCCAGCTGGCCAAGCCGTACATGGAGGTCTTCGCCCGCCGCACCAACACCACCGTGGGCCTGACCTGCCGCGACTGGCTGTCGATGATCTACGTGGAGAACTGCCGCCCGCCGGAAGCCACCTCCCTGCGCATGGACGCCGGCGTGCGCCTGCCGCTGGCCACCACCGCCGCCGGCCGCGCCTACCTGGCGGCGACCCCGGAGCAGGAGCGCGAGCACCTGCTGCAGGCCCTGGAGGCCCGCCACGAGGGCGACTGGCAGGCGTTGCGCGCCTCGCTGGAGCACTCCTTCGAGGAATACCGCGAGCACGGCTTCTGCCTCTCCCTCGGCGACTGGGACCGCAACGTGCGCGCCGCCGGCGTGCCGCTGCGCCTGGCCGACGGCGGGCTGATGGCGCTGACCTGCGGCGCGCCCTCCTTCCAGCTCAGCGAGGAGACGCTCAAGGGCACCCTGGCCCACGAGCTGGAGATGCTGGCGCGGGATATCGAGAGCCTCGGCGCCTGATTCGCTTCGTGAGCATGTCGTAGGGCGTATGACGCGGAGCGTTATACGCCGCCTGGCCAGGGTTTCAGGGCGTTGCGAGTTCGACCTTGGCGTCGGCCTTCAGGTGCGGTGTAGCGGCGTATAACCGCGAACGGTTATACGCCCTACGTCACTTCGTGAGCACGCCGCTTCCCCCACCCCAACCCTCTCCTGGAGGGTTGAGGTGGGGGGCCGCAGGCCTGCCTCAGGCCACCTCCATCAACCCCGCATAGGCCTTTAGGTGATGGTCGTCGTCGCCCAACTGGTGGCCGAGCATCACCAGGCGCTTGGCGTGGTGCGCCAGCACGTACTCCCAGGTCATGCCGATGCCGCCGTGCAGCTGGATCGCCTGTTCGGCGATGTAGCGCCCGGCGCGGGTGACGATGAACTTGGCCGCCGCCAGGGTGCGGCTGCGCTCGGCGCCGTCTTCCTGGTCGGCCACGCAGGCGGCGAGGATGGCCATGGACGTGGCCTGTTCCAGCTCGCTACGCATGTCCACCATGCGGTGCTGCAGCACCTGGAACTTGCCGATGGGCACGCCGAACTGCTTGCGCGTCTTCAGGTAGTCGAGGGTCAGGGCACAGGCTTCCTGCATGCTGCCCAGGGCCTCGGCGCACTGCGCGGCGATGGCGCGGCCCTGCTGGTAGCGCAGCGCCGGCAAGGCTTCGCCGGGCGTGCCGACGGCTTCGGCGACGGCGCCGTCGAGGAACAGCTCGCAGGCCTTCTGCCCGTCGAGGGTCGGGTAGGCGCGGCGCTGCACACCGGGTTGTTGCGGATCGACCAGGAACAGGCCGATGCCCGCCTCGTCCCGCGCGTTGCCGGATACCCGCGCCGAAACCAGGATCGCCGTGGCGCTCTGCCCGCCGATCACCACGGCCTTGCGGCCGCCGAGCTTCCAGCCGTCGCCGGCCTGTTCCGCGCGGGTCTGCACGTCGTGCAGCTGGTAGTGGCTCTGCGGTTCTTCCAGGGCCACCGCGAGCTGCGCCTCGGCGCTGGCGATGCGCGGCAGCCAGCTTGCC
This sequence comes from Pseudomonas delhiensis, assembly GCF_900187975.1. Taxonomy (GTDB): domain Bacteria; phylum Pseudomonadota; class Gammaproteobacteria; order Pseudomonadales; family Pseudomonadaceae; genus Pseudomonas; species Pseudomonas delhiensis. The sequence goes on from NZ_FZPC01000019.1 coordinate 36,060, forward strand.
TTCTGCGCCTCGCTGCCCAGCTGGGCGAGCAGCCCGCCGGCGTGCACCACCGATTGCAGGTAGGGCTCCAGGCACAGGCCGCGGCCCAGTTCGGTGAGCACCAGCATGCTGTCCACGCCGCCGCCGAAGCCGCCGTAGGCCTCGGGCAGCGACACCGAGGTCAGCCCCAGCTCGCCCAGCTGGCGCCAGAAGCCGGCGCTGTAGCCCAGCTCGCTGGCGGTGAAGGCCTCGCGCCTGTCGAAGGCGTATTCGTCGCGCACCAGGCGCGCCGCGGTGTCCTGCAGCATCTGCTGCTCTTCGCTGAGTTTGAAGTCCATGCTCACGCCCTCACAGCTCGAGAATCATCTTCGAGACGATGTTCTTCTGGATTTCGTTGGAGCCGCCGAAGATCGACAGCTTGCGCAGGTTGAAGTACTGGCTGGCCGGCGCCGCCGCGTAGTCGGCGTGCAGCGGCTCGGCGCCCAGCTCGAATTCCTCCTCGATGAAGGGCAGCGCGTAGGGGCCGATGACCTTGCGCAGCAGGTGGCTGATGGCCTGGCGGATCTCGGTGCCCTTGACCTTGAGGATCGAGCTTTCCGCCCCCGGCACGCCGCCTTCGCGGGCCGCGGCGAGGATGCGCAGGGTGCTCATCTCGATGGCCATCAGCTGCATCTCCACCTCGGCCACCTGGGCGCGGAACAGCGGGTCGTCGAGCATCGGCTTGCCGTCGCACAGTTCGCGGCTGGCCACGCGTTTCAGGTGCGCCAGCACCGCCTTGGATGCGCCTATGCCGGCCAGGCCGGTGCGCTCGTAGGTGAGCAGGTACTTGGCGCAGGTCCAGCCTTCGTTCTCGCGGCCCACCAGGTTCTGCACCGGCACCTTCACGTTGTCGAAGAAGACCTCGTTGACCTCGTGCTCGCCGTCCAGGGTGATGATCGGCCGCACGGTGATGCCCGGCGACTGCATGTCGATCAGCAGGAAGCTGATGCCGCGCTGCTGCTGGGCTTCCGGGTCGGTGCGCACCAGGCAGAAGATCCAGTCGGCATGCTGGCCGAGGGTGGTCCAGGTCTTCTGGCCGTTGACGATGTAGTGGTCGCCGTCGCGCACCGCGCGGGTCTTCAGCGAGGCCAGGTCGGAGCCGGCGCCCGGCTCGGAATAGCCCTGGCACCACCAGTCGGTGCCGTCGAGGATGCGCGGCAGGTAGTGGGCCTGCTGCTCGGGCGTGCCGAATTTGATGATCACCGGCGCCACCATGTTCACGCCGAAGGGGATGGTGCGCGGCGCGCCGAAGGCGGCGCATTCCTCCTCGAAGATGTGCTTCTGCACGGCGTTCCAGCCGGTGCCGCCGAATTCCACCGGCCAGTGGGTGGCGTACCAGCCCTGTTCGCTGAGCAGGCGCTGCCAGCGCTGGTGGTCCTGCTTGGTCAGGTGCTTGCCCAGGCGCACCTTGCTGGCGATGTCCGCGGGCAGCTTGGCGCGCAGGAAGGCGCGCACCTCGTCGCGGAAGGCCAGTTCGTCGGGGGTGAAGTGGATGTCCATGGCGGGTCCTCAGAGGTCGGCGAAGCGGCGGCCTTCGGCCACCAGGCGTTCGAGCAGGGGGGCCGGCTCCCACCAGGCGCCGAAGCGCTGGTGGAACTCGCGGATGCGTTGCAGTACCTGGTCCAGCCCCAGGCTGTCGGCGTGGAACAGCGGGCCGCCGCGCCAGGCCGGGAAGCCGTAGCCGTTGAGGAAGATCAGGTCGATGTCGCTGGCGCGCTGGGCGATGCCCTCGTCGAGGATGCGCGCGGCCTCGTTGACCAGGGCGAAGATGCAGCGCTCGACGATGTGTTCGGCGCTCACCGGCTGGCGGGCGATGCCGCGCGCGGCGGCGGCCTGCTCCAGCATGGCCGGCAGCGCCGGGTTGTCCTGCGGGGTGCGCGAGCCTTGCGGGTAGAGGTAGAAGCCGGCGCCGCTCTTCTGCCCGAGCATGCCGGCGGCGTACAGGTGGTCGAGCACCGTGGGCAGGGTCTGCCCGGGCTTCAGGCCGGGGCGCTGGCGCTCGCGGATGGCGTGGCTGATGTCCAGCCCGGAGAGGTCGCGCACCGCCAGCGGGCCCATGGCCATGCCGAAGTCGCGCAGGGCACTGTCCACCTGCGCCGGGCTGGCGCCCTCTTCCAGCAGGAACTCGGCCTGGCGGCCGTACTGGAAGATCATGCGGTTGCCGACGAAGCCGTCGCACACGCCCACCGCCACCGCGACCTTCTTCAGCCGCTTGCCCAGCTGCATGGCGCTGGCCAGCACCTCGGCGCTGGTCTCGCGGCCGCGCACCACTTCCAGCAGGCGCATGACGTTGGCCGGGCTGAAGAAGTGCAGGCCGACCACGTCCTGCGGGCGCCGGGTGAAGGCGGCGATGGCGTCGAGGTCCAGCGACGAGGTGTTGCTGGCGAGGATGGCGCCGGGCTTGCACACGGCGTCCAGGCGTTCGAACACCTGGCGCTTCACGTCCAGGCTTTCGAATACCGCCTCGATCACCAGGTCCACTTCGGCGAGCGCGGCGTAGTCGAGCACGCCCTGGATCAGGCCCAGGCGCTTCTCCATGGCTTCGGCCGTCAGGCTGCCGCGCTCGACGCTGGCCTGGCAGGTGGCGCGGGCGCGCTGCAGGGCGCGGTCGAGGGCGGCGTCGTCGACTTCCAGCAGCTTCACCGGGATGCCGACGTTGGCGAAGCACAGGGCGATGCCCACGCCCATGGTGCCGCCGCCGATCACAGCGGCCGTGCGCACTTCGCGCACCGGGGTGTCGGCGGGCAGGCCGGCGATCTTCGCCGCTTCGCGCTCGGCGAAGAAGGCGTGGATGAGGGCGGCGCGCTGGGGCGACGCCAGGCATTCCTGGAACAGCTCGCGCTCGCGCTTCAGGCCCTCGGCCAGGGGCAGGCGGGTGGCGGCCTCCACCGCGGCGACGCAGTGCAGCGGGGAGAACAGGCCGGGCATGCGCTTCTGCACCTCGGCGTGCCTGGCGGCGATCAGCGCGGCGTCGCCTTCCACCTGGCGCTCGCCGGTGCGGCGCGGGCCACGGCCTTCGTCGAGCAGGCGGCGGGCATAGGCCAGGCCGGCCTCGGCCAGGTCGCCTTCGACGATCGCATCGAGGATGCCGTATTCCAGGGCCTGCGGGGCCTTGACCGGGTTGCCGGAGACGATCATGTCCAGCGCCCGCCCCACGCCGACCAGGCGCGGCAGGCGCTGGGTGCCGCCGGCGCCGGGCAGCAGGCCGATCTTCACTTCCGGCAGGCCGACCTGGGCGTCGGCCCGGGCGATGCGGTAGTGGCAGGCCAGCGCCACTTCCAGGCCACCGCCCAAGGCCGTGCCGTGGATCACCGTCACGCTGGGCTTGGCGGACGCCTCGATGGCCTCGACCACCTCGGGCAGCGAGGGCGCCCGCGGCGGCTTGCCGAACTCCTTGATGTCGGCCCCGGCCATGAAGGTGCGCCCCGCGCAGACCAGCACCACCGCCCGCACCGCGGCATCCGCCTCGGCCTCGCGCAAGGCCCGCAGCAACCCGGCGCGCACGGCCAGGCCCAGGGCGTTGACCGGGGGATTGTCGACCTTGATCAGGGCCACGTCGCCATGACGTTCGACCTGCACTACCTCGGACATGCTTTGCGTCTCCGTTGTAATTGTGGTTTTTAACGGAATTATGTTTCGCTGTGCAGAATATAAAGATCACTGGGGGTTGTCGAGGGGGCTTTTGTGGGGGCGAGCTTGCTCGCGAACGGATGTCCAGACGGGCCTCTGTGTTTGTTCGAAGAGCGCCCTCTCCCCAGCCCTCGGCTGCGCGCCCCGCCCTGAAGGGAGAGGGGGCAGTCTGTGCCGAGAAGGGATTTGGTGTTAGTCGGACACTCGGTGCGAGCCGGCTAATGCCGAAACATCAGCGCACACCGAACGGTCCCCTCTCCCTTCAGGGAGAGGGTTAGGGAGAGGGAACGGAGTCAAGCCATGGCGCCGAAGCAGCCGGGAGGCACCGTTCGCGAGCAAGCTCGCTCCTACGAGAGCCGAGGGCGCTGGCGTGAATCGCAGGCAAAAAAAGACCGCTCTCCCCTGCCTGAATCTGGAAAAGCGGTCTGTTAAGCGAAAAAGAAGTCGTGGAAAGGTCGTTATAGGCCCCCGCCGTTGCAGCTTGTTTACAGGCAAGAAAAAAGCCGCGCCCTTGCGGGGCGCGGCTTCTTCAAAGGTGCGGTCGGCTATCAGAAGGCCGGAACCACGGCGCCCTTGTACTTCTCGAGGATGAACTGCTTCACCTCGGGGCTGTGCAGGGCGGCGGCCAGTTTCTTCATGGCGTCGCTGTCCTTGTTGTCCGGGCGGGCGACCAGGATGTTCACGTAGGGCGAGTCGGAACCCTCGATGGCCAGGGCGTCCTTGGTCGGGTTCAGCTTGGCTTCCAGGGCGTAGTTGGTGTTGATCAGGGCCAGGTCGACCTGGTTCAGCACGCGCGGCAGGGTCGCGGCTTCCAGTTCACGCACCTTGATGTTCTTCGGGTTGTCGGTGATGTCCTTCGGGGTGGCGGTGATGCTCTTCTCGTCCTTGAGCTTGATCAGGCCGGTCTTGGCCAGCAGCAGCAGGGCGCGGCCGCCGTTGGTGGCGTCGTTGGGGATCACCACGGTGGCGCCGGAGGGCAGCTCGTCGAGCTTCTTGTACTTGCTGGAGTAGGCGCCCAGCGGCTCGATGTGCACGCCGGTGACGGCCACCAGGCTGGTGCCCTTGGACTTGTTGAACTCGTCCAGGTACGGCTGGTGCTGGAAGAAGTTGGCGTCCAGGCGCTTCTCGGCGACCTGGGTGTTGGGCTGCACGTAGTCGGTGAATTCCTTGACCTTCAGCTCCACCCCTTCCTTGGCCAGGATGGGTTTGACGAAGTTGAGGATTTCCGCGTGCGGCACCGGGGTGGCGGCCACGCTGAGGGTTTCGGCCGCGTGGGCGCCGGTGATCGACAGCGCCGCGGTGGCGGCGAAGGCGGCAAGCAGTTTCTTCATGGATCGCTCCTTTTGGGATTTTCCTGTGGCCCGCGGGCCTTGTGGTTATTTGCGCGAGAAGTGGACCACCAGCTTGTCGCCGACGGTCTGCAGGATCTGCACCAGCACCAGCAGCATGATCACGGTGACCACCATGACGTCGGTCTGGAAGCGCTGGTAGCCGAAACGGATGGCCAGGTCGCCGAGGCCGCCGGCGCCGACCACGCCGGCCATGGCGGTGTAGGACACCAGGGTGATGGCGGTGACCGTGACGGCGGCGATGATGCCCGGGCGGGCCTCCGGCAGCAGGGCGTTCCAGATGATCTGCCGGGTGCTGGCGCCCATGGCCTGGGTGGCCTCGATGATGCCCTTGTCCACCTCGCGCAGGGCGGTTTCCACCAGGCGCGCGAAGAACGGCGTGGCGCCCACCACCAGCGGCGGAATGGCCCCGGCGACGCCCAGGGAGGTGCCGGTGATCAGCACGGTGAAGGGGATCATCACGATCAGCAGGATGATGAACGGCAGCGAGCGCAGCACGTTGACCACGAAGGACAGCAGGGCGTAGACCGCGCGGTTCTGGAACATCTGCCGGGGCCCGGTGAGGAACAGCAGCACGCCCAGGGGCAGGCCGAGGATGACGGTGAACAGCAGCGAGCCGCCGAGCATCCAGAAGGTGTCGATGCTGGCCTGGAGGATTTCCGACCAGTCGATATTGATGAAGAAGTCGTTCATGCGCGCAGCACCTCCACATGCACCTCGGCCGCGTTCAGCTGGGCCATGGCCGCCTCCATGTCACCGCCCACCAGGGCCAGGGTCAGCTGGCCGTAGGGCTGGTCCTTGATGCGGTCGATGCGCCCGGCGAGGATGCTGTAGTCCACCCCGGTCTGCCGCGCCACGGTGCCCAGCAACGGGGCGTAGGTGGCCTCGCCGCGGAAGGTCAGGCGCAGGATGCGCCCCGGCACGTGGGCGAAGTCGTCGTGCTGCTCGTCCTCGTCGACGCGCTCGGCCTCGAAGACGAAGCGGCGGGTGGTTTCGTGCTGCGGGTGGAGGAAGACGTCGGCCACCTCGCCCTGCTCGACGATGCGCCCGGCGTCCATCACCGCCACGCGGTCGCAGACGCGGCGGATCACGTCCATCTCGTGGGTGATCAGCACGATGGTCAGGTTCAGCTCGCGGTTGATTTCCGCCAGCAGCTGCAGGACCTGGCCGGTGGTCTGCGGGTCCAGCGCGCTGGTGGCCTCGTCGCAGAGCAGCAGCTTGGGCCCGCAGGCCAGGGCGCGGGCGATGCCGACGCGCTGCTTCTGGCCGCCGGAAAGCTGCGCCGGGTACTTGCGGGCGTGGTCCTGCAGGCCCACGCGCTTGAGCAGTTCGTCCACCCGCGCGGCGATCTGCGCGGCGCTGAAGGTGCCGGCCAGCTTCATCGGCATGGCGATGTTCTCGGCCACGGTCCTGGAGGCCAGCAGGTTGAAGTGCTGGAAGATCATCCCGACGCGCTGGCGGAAGCGCCGCAGGCCGTCGGCGTCGAGGGCGGTGACGTCCTCGCCGTCGATGACGATGCGCCCGCCGCTGGGCTCTTCCAGGCGGTTGATCAGGCGCAGCAGGGTGCTCTTGCCGGCCCCGGAGTGGCCGATCAGGCCGAACACCTGGCCGGCGCCGATGCTCAGGCTCGTCGGCTGCAGGGCCGGGATGTCGCGGCCGGCGACGCGGTAGGTCTTGTGGACGTCGTGGAATTCGATCACGTGGCGAACCTTGTGGGTACGGCGAAGTGTGGGAATGGCGCGCTCTGCCGGGGTGTCCTGGCAAACGAGCGTAGGCGCTCGGCAAAAACCGCGCATTTTACCCTGCTTTCCTATAGCCGATTAATCCTTGTTCGGATAAGGGCCGAGCGAAAGGGAATAAGACGGGCGGACGCGGTTTTCAGGGCTCGCACTTGACCGGGGCGGGCGCCTTGGGCTGGCCGATGTCCTTGACGTCGGCGGCCAGCGCCGGGGCGCGCGGCATCAGCGAGCGGGCGCGGGCCAGGGCGTTGCTGGCGCCGTTGACGTCGCCGGCCTGCAGGGCCTCGCGGCTGCGTTGCAGGTAGGCGTCGGCCAGGCGCTGGCGGCGTTCGGCCAGTTGCGCGGCGTCCTCGTGCTCCTGGCCCAGCTGCAGCTGCGCGGCTTCCAACTGGCCGGCGGCCAGGCGGGCCTCGAAGCCGGAACCGCCCGGCGCCTGGCCGAGCAGGCTCTGGCAGGCGCCCAGCAGCAGGGCGAGGGAGAGGACGGAAAGCAGACGGAGGGCAAGGGACTTCATGCCAGTCATTCTCGATTGATCAAAAAATCGACAAATTCTACACCGTCCGCCGCGGCAGGACAAAACTCAGCAGGAACAGCGCCGCCGCGCTGACCACGATGGACGGCCCGGCCGGGGTGTCCTTGAACCAGGACAGCGCAAGCCCCGCGCATACCGCCACCAGGCCCACCAGGGTGGCGCCGGCGGCCATCTGCTCGGGGCTGCGGGCGTGGCGCTGGGCCGCGGCGGCGGGGATGATCAGCAGCGAGGTGATCAGCAGCACGCCGACGATCTTCATGGCCACGGCGATGACGATGGCGATCAGCAGCATCAGCGCCAGGCGGATGGCGGTGACCGGCAAGCCCTCGACCCGCGCCAGCTCCTCGTGCACGGTGATCGCCAGCAGCGGCCGCCACAGCCCGCAGATCAGCCCCAGCACCAGGGCGCTGCCGGCGACTATCCACAGCAGGTCGGCCTGGCTCACCGCCAGCAGGTCGCCGAACAGGTAGGCCATCAGGTCCACCCGCACTTCCTTCATGAAGCTCAGGGTCACCAGGCCCAGGGACAGGGTGCTGTGGGCGAGTATGCCCAGCAGGGTGTCGGCGGCCAGCGGCTGGCGCTGCTGCAGGGTCACCAGCAGCACGGCCAGCAGCACGCAGCCGACGGTCACCGCGAGGGTCGGGCTGACGTCCAGCAGGAAGCCCAGGGCCACGCCGAGCAGCGCGGCGTGGGACAGGGTGTCGCCGAAATAGGCCATGCGCCGCCAGACCACGAAGGAGCCCAGGGGGCCGGCGACCAGCGCCAGGGACAGCCCGGCCAGCAGCGCGTAGAGAAGGAAATCAGCCATGGTTGCAGTCGGGGCCGTGCTTGTGGACCTGCCCTTGTAGAGGGCGCAGCTTGCCCTGGATGGCCAGGCCGGTGCGCTGCGGCACCACCTCGCCATGCAGGTCGTGGGAATGGTCGTGGTGGTGGTGGTAGACCGCCAGGCTGCGGGCGTCCTGGCCGAACAGCTCGACGAAGGCCGGGTCGCCGCTGACCTGCTCGGGGTGGCCGTGGCAGCACACGTGGCGGTTCAGGCAGACCACCTGGTCGGTGGTGCTCATCACCAGGTGCAGGTCATGGGAGACCATCAGCACGCCGCAACCCAGGCGGTCGCGCAGGCGGGTGATCAGCCGGTACAGCTCGGCCTGGCCGGCCACGTCGACGCCCTGCACGGGTTCGTCCAGCACCAGCAGCTGCGGCTTGCGCAGCAGCGCGCGGGCCAGCAGCACGCGCTGCAGTTCGCCGCCGGAGACGGTCTGCAGCGGGCTTTCCAGCACGTGCGCGGCGCCCACTTCCTTGAGCGCGGCCAGGGCCTGCTCGCGGCCCACGCCCGGCACCAGGCGCAGGAAGCGCAGCACCGAGAGCGGCAGGGTGGGGTCGACGTGGAGCTTCTGCGGCATGTAGCCGATGGTCAGCTTCGGCTGGCGCCACACCGTGCCGCTGTCAGGCCTGAGCAGGCCCAGCACGCTGCGCACCAGGGTGGTCTTGCCGGCGCCGTTGGGGCCGATCAGGGTGACGATCTCGCCGGCGGCGATGCTCAGGCTGACGTTCTGCAGCACCGCCTGGCCGGCATAGCGCACGCCCACCCCTTCGAGGCGGACCAGGGGCTGGCTCATCAGGCCTCCCGCTGCTTGGGCGCGCAAGCGGCGCAGAGCCCGACCACTTCGACGGTCTGCGTCTCCACCACGAAGCCGACGCCCTCGGCGCCGGCGACTATCGCCTGGCTGATGGCCGGCTGCTCCAGCTCGATGGCGGTGTGGCAGGCGCGGCAGATGAGGAACTGGCCCTCGTGGGCGTGCTCGGGGTTGTTGCAGCCGACGAAGGCGTTGAGCGAGGCGATGCGGTGCACCAGGCCGTTTTCCAGGAGGAAGTCCAGCGCCCGGTAGACGGTGGGCGGCGCGGCGCGGCGGCCGTCCGCCTCGCTGAGCACGGCGAGGATGTCGTAGGCGCCCAGCGGCTTGTGGCTCTGCCAGACCAGCTCCAGCACGCGCCGGCGCAGCTCGGTCAGGCGTACGCCCTGGCGCGCGCAGAGCGCGTCGGCCTCGGCCAGGGCGCCGGCCACGCAGTTGGCGTGGTCGTGCGGGCGGCAGGCTAGCGGGGTGGTGGGCATCAACTTGTACATGCGGCGACGACGCTCGGGTACGGAGACGTTATTATATTACCCTTTACCTCCCTTCCCGTGTGAGTCCGCCGTGTCCCTGCGCCCTTCCGCCCTGCTCCTCGCCTGCTGCACCCTGCTCCCCAGCCTCGGCGCCAGCGCCGAGGTCAAGGTGCTGACCAGCATCAAGCCGCTGCAACTGATCGCCGCCGCCGTCCAGGACGGCGAAGGCAGCCCCGACGTGCTGCTGCCGCCCGGTGCCTCGCCGCACAGCTACGCCCTGCGCCCCTCGGACGTGCGCCGCCTGCGCGAGGCCCAGCTGTTCTACTGGATAGGCCCGGACATGGAGGTGTTCCTCGACAAGCCGCTGCAGGCCCGCCAGGCGCCCAGCGTGGCGGTGCAGGAGCTGCCGGGCATGCACCTGCGCAAGTTCGTCAACTTCGAGAACATGGGCCACGCGGACTACGAGGACCATGATCACGACCACCGCCCCGGCACCGTGGACGCCCACCTCTGGCTGCTGCCGGCCAACGCCCAGGCCATCGCCGCGCGCATGGCCGAGGACCTGGCCATCGCCGACCCGCTCAACGCCGGGCGCTACCAGGCCAACCTCAAGGCCTTCGACGAGCGCATGGAGCAGCTCGACGCGCGCCTGAAGCAGCGCCTGGCGCCGCTGGTGGGCAAGCCCTACTTCGTCTTCCACGAGGCCTTCGACTACTTCGAGGAAGCCTACGGCCTGCGCCACACCGGGGTCTTCGCCCTGTCCGCGGACGTGCAGCCGGGCGCCCGCCACGTCGCCGCCATGCGCGCGCAGCTGCAGAAGGCCGGCCCGTCGTGCATCTTCAGCGAACCGCCGATCCGCCCGCGCCTGGCCGATACCCTCAGCGCCGGCCTGCCGGTGCAACTGGCCGAGCTGGACGACCTGGGCGTGGCGGTCAAGGTCGACGCCAATGGCTATGAGAGGCTGCTGGGTAACCTGGCTGATGAGTTCGCCGGGTGCCTGGAGAAGCTCTAGGGGCCATATGGTCGTTCGCGGCCATCCGCTTCGGGGGCAACGGCGGATAACGCCGTAGGCGTTATGCGCCCTACGGCTGCACCGAGACGCTCTTCGCGGGGATGACGAAGGTGCGAGGATGACTCCGGCGTTCCCTCCTGCAGAGGACAGCCCCCTCTCCCGCTTGCGGGAGAGGGTTGGGGTGAGGGTGCTCTTGACCCCACGCCTACGTCACCGGGACACGCCTTCCGCGAGCAGGAACCAGGCCCCCCTCGATCCTGCGAAAAGCAACGCACCCCGTTCAGCAGATATCCGCCCCGCCCTTCCACGAATCCCGCGTCCCGTCCGCCCAGCTCCTACACTTTCCACCTGCGTCCCATCGCCTCATAGGCAAATACTCCTTTTGGGGACTAGTCTCCTGCTGGGCTAAATACACAATATGTGGTTTCGTGTATTTACTGGATAACTAGATGTTGCGGTTGGGCTGAGCCGGCCGCGCACCAAACGGGAGGATCTTCAGCGGATGGCCAAGACCGATGCTCGCCCGCAGGGCATAGACCAGGCGGCACTCGAACTGCAGCCGGCGTCCCAGGACATCTGGGACAGCAAGTACCGGCTCAAGCAGAAGGACGGCACGCCCATCGACGCCACCGTCGACGCGACCTGGCAGCGGGTGGCCCGCGCCCTGGCCGAGGTCGAGCCCGACGCCGCCACCCGCGAGCACTGGTACGAACGCTTCCTCTGGGCCCTGCGCCACGGCGCCATCCCGGCCGGGCGGATCATCTCCAACGCCGGCGCCCAGGGGCACAAGCCGGCCACCTCGACCATCAACTGCACCGTCTCCGGGATCATCCACGACTCCATGGACGACATCCTGCAGAAGGTCCACGAGGCCGGGCTGACGCTCAAGGCCGGCTGCGGCATCGGCTACGAGTTCAGCACCCTGCGCCCGCGCGGCGCCTACGTGTCCGGCGCCGGCGCGCACACCAGCGGGCCGCTGTCGTTCATGGATATCTTCGACAAGATGTGCTTCACCGTGAGCTCCGCCGGCGGCCGCCGCGGCGCGCAGATGGGCACCTTCGACGTCGCCCACCCGGACGTGCGCGAGTTCATCCGCGCCAAGCGCGAGGACGGCCGGCTGCGCCAGTTCAACCTCAGCCTGCTGGTCACCGACGACTTCATGCAGGCGGTGCAGGCCGACGCCGACTGGCCGCTGGTGTTCCCGGTGCACCACAAGGAGGTCGACGAGGTCGACCTGGACGACCCGGCCCAGGTGCTCTGGCGCGACTGGCCGGTGCACGACGACTACCTGGTCGGCGACGACGGCCGCGTCGCCTGCCGCATCTACGGGCGCGTCAAGGCACGGCACCTGTGGGACATGATCATGGTGTCCACCTACGACTACGCCGAGCCGGGCTTCATCCTCATCGACCGCGTCAACGAACTGAACAACAACTGGTGGTGCGAGGCCATCCGCGCCACCAACCCCTGCGGCGAGCAGCCGCTGCCGCCCTACGGCTCCTGCCTGCTGGGCTCGGTGAACCTCACCGGCTTCGTCGTCGACGCCTTCGGCGAGGAGCCGCACTTCGACTGGGAGCGCTACCGCGAGGTGGTGCGGGTGTTCACCCGCATGCTCGACAACGTGGTGGAGGTCAACGGCCTGCCGCTGGCCCAGCAGCGCGAGGAAATCCTCGGCAAGCGCCGCCACGGCATGGGCTTCCTCGGCCTGGGCTCGACGCTGACCATGCTCAAGCTGCGCTACGGCAGCCCCGAGGCCTGCGTGTTCACCGAGGAAGTGGCGCGCGAGATGGCCCTGGTGGGCTGGGAAGTGGCCCTCGACCTGGCCCTGGAGAAAGGTCCGGCGCCGGTGCTGGCGCAGGACTACGAAGTGACCGCGGAAATGCTGCGCAAGCGCCCGGAAATGGCCGCCGACGGCCTGAAAGTGGGCGACCGTGTGCCCGGGCGCGTGCTCCACGCCAAGTACTCGCGCTACATGCAGCGCATCGCCGAGCACGCCCCGCAGCTGGTCGAGGCCCTGGCCCGGCACGGCGCGCGCTTCACCCACCACAGCTCCATCGCGCCCACCGGCACCATCAGCCTGAGCCTGGCCAACAACGCCTCCAACGGCATCGAGCCGAGCTTCGCCCACCACTACTCGCGCAACCTGATCCGCGCCGGGCGCAAGACCAAGGAAAAGATCTCGGTGTTCAGCTACGAGCTGCTGGCCTACCGCGCCAGGGTCGACGCCAAGGCCGTGCCCGACGCCGAGGACGGCAAGCATCGCCTGCCGGAGTACTTCGTCACCGCCGACGACATCACCCCGCAGCAGCACGTGGACATCCAGGCGGCGGCGCAGAAGTGGATCGACTCGTCCATCTCCAAGACCGCCAACGTGCCCACCGACTACCCCTTCGAGCAGTTCAAGGACATCTACCTCTACGCCTGGCGCCAGGGCCTGAAGGGCTGCACCACCTTCCGCTTCAACCCGGCGGCGTTCCAGGGCGTGCTGGTCAAGGACGCCGACCTGGAGAAGACCCTCTACCGCTTCGAGCTGGAAGACGGCAGCACGGTGGAACTCAAGGGCAACGAGGAAGTCGAGTACGACGGCGAGGTGCACAGCGCCGCGAACCTGTTCGACGCCTTGAAAGAAGGCTACTACGGCAAGTTCTGAGCCGCGGAGATCGCAGATGACAGTGAAAATCGCCCAGAAGATCAAGGGCTTCGAAGTGGTCGACGTGGCCGAGGAAAAGGCCCGCGCCGAAGCCGCGGCGGCGGCCGCCGTGGTGAAAATGGACGAAACCCTGCAGCGCCCGGAAATGCTGGTGGGCGCCACCTACAAGGTGAAGTCGCCGCTGTTCGAGCACGCGCTCTACGTGACCATCAACGACGTGGTGCTCAACCCGGGCACCCCCTACGAGCAGCGCCGGCCCTTCGAGATCTTCATCAACTCGAAGAACATGGACCACTTCCAGTGGATAGTCGCCCTCACCCGCATCATGTCGGCGGTGTTCCGCAAGGGCGGCGACTGCACCTTCCTGGTCGAGGAAATGAAGGCCGTGTTCGACCCGCGCGGCGGCTACCTCAAGCGCGGCGGCATCTACATGCCCTCCATCGTCGCCGAGATAGGCGCGGTGGTGGAACGCCACCTAGTGGCCATCGGCCTGATGCAGGGCCTGGAGATCGACGAGGAACAGCGCCTGTACCTGGCCGAGAAACGCGCGGCCTACGAAGCGGCCCAGGGCACCAACAAGGCCGAACCCGGCGAAGGCTTCCCCGCCGGCGCCCAGCTGTGCGGCAAGTGCAACACCATGGCGGTGGTACAGATGGACGGCTGCGCGACCTGCCTGAACTGCGGATATTCGAAATGTGGGTGAGCCGGAGTCTTTGCGAAGCATGCTTCGCCCGGCGAACGACCGGCCAAGGATGGCCGGGCCGGGGTTGACCTTGGGCAGAGGAGTATCGACAGGGATGTCTGCTCAAGATCGGATCTTCACTCCATAAGAGCATGCTTCGCCCGGCGAACGACCGGCCAAGGATGGCCGGGCCGGGGCTGACCTTGGGCAGAGGAGTATCGACAGGGATGTCTGCTCAAGATCGGATCTTCACTCCATAAGAGCATGCGTCGCGCCGGCACGTCCCCTGTAGGAGCGAGCTTGCTCGCGAACTGGAGTCCGTGCCGATGCGGGTTCGCGAGCAAGCTCGCTCCTACGAAAAGCCGTGCCATTCGGCCATTCATGAACGCCGGCGTATAACCGCGAAGGGGGTTATACGCCCTGCATTGCACCGGGGGATCCCGCTATCGCGGACAAGGTCCTGCAACCATGCTCGACCGTAGGGCAATAACCGTTCGCGGTTATCCGCTGCCGGCCGGAACAGCGGTGTCCGGGACCATTGGCGGATAACGCCGTAGGCGTTATGCGCCCTACGGGTTGCAAGGGTGCGGCGTAGGATGGGTTGAGCGAAGCGATACCCATCGCCATGGCCGCATGGGTTTCGCCAAGGCTCGACCCATCCTACGAAGAGCATATCGGCGCGGGGCGCAAGACAGTTGCCCCTACGCCCGAGCTTCCTGGAACCGCAGGAGCGGAGTCATCCTGAAATACCAATCCTGGGACGCTCCATTCGCAAGCAACCTCGCCTCCACTGCGGCACAATATCCCCCTCCGCCACCGCCCGGAAGCCTTCGCGTGCCCACCCTCGCCCTCCAGGAACTCCCCCTAGACCAGGCCCCCTGGCCCCTGTTGCTGCTCGCCGACCCCAGCCGCGGGCAGGTCGAGCGCTACCTGCCGCAGTCGCGTCTGCTGGCTTTGCTCGATGGCGATGCGGTGCGTGGCGTGCTGGCGCTGACGCCGGTGAGCTGGGGCGTGCTGGAGGTCACCAACCTGGCGGTGGACGAGGCCTGGCAGGGCCGTGGGCTGGGCAAGCGGCTGCTGGGGGCGGCCATCGAGGCGGCGCGGGCGGCCGGGGCGCTGCGGCTGGATATCGCCACCGGCAATTCCAGCCTGGCGCAGCTGGGGCTCTACCAGCGCATGGGCTTTCGCATCTGCGCGGTGGAGCCCGACTACTTCCGCCTCAACTATCCCGAGCCCATCGTCGAGAACGGCATTCCCTGCCGCGACCGCCTGCGCCTGAGCCTGGTGCTCTAGTCGCCCAGCGCCTGGTACAGGGTGTCGACGTTGCTGCGGTACAGGCCCAGGTAGGTGCTGGCCGGGCCTTCGCTGGCCAGGGCGTCGGAATGCAGGGTGCCGCCGATCTTCGCGCCGCTTTCCTCGGCGATCTGCCGCATCAGCCGCGGGTCCTTGATGTTCTCCACGAAGACCGCGCGGATGTGCTGCTCGCGGATCTGCCGGATCAGCTCGGCGACTTCCGTGGCCGAGGCCTCGCGCTCGGTGGACAGGCCCTGGGGCGCCAGCAGCTTCAGGCCGTAGGCCTGGCCGAGGTAGCCGAAGGCGTCGTGGGAGGTGACCAGGGTGCGGCGGTCGGCGGGCAGCTTGCCGAGCCTGTCCTTGGCGTAGGCCAGCAGCGCGTGGGCCTGCTCCAGGTAGGCCTTGGCGTTGCGCTGGTAGTCGGCGGCGTTGGCCGGGTCGATCTGCGCCAGGGCCCTGGCGATGTTGCCGACGTAGAGGTCGGCGTTGGCCAGGTTGTTCCAGGCGTGCGGGTCGGGGATGGTCCGGCCGTCCTCCTCCAGGCTGCGCGGGATCACCCCGTGGCTGGCCTGGATGACCCTGGCGCCGGTCTCGGTGCTCTTCACCAGGCGGTCGAGCCAGGGCTCGAAGCCCAGGCCGTTCTCCACCACCAGCTGCGCCTGGCGCACGGCGCGGGCGTCGTCCGGGGTGGTCTCGTAGGTGTGGGCGTCGCTGTCGGGGCCGACCAGGTTGTTCAGCTGGATGTGCTCGCCGCCGACCGCGCGGGTCATGTCGGCGAGGATGCTGAAGCTGGTCACCACCCTCGGCTTTTCGGCGGCGGGCAGCGACAGGGGCAGGCAGAGCGCGAGCAGGAGCAGCAGGACACGCATGGTGGTTTTCCTCGAAGGGGACGTCATTGCGGGATGGGCAGCAGGCCGCGGCGCAACAGGCCGTGCACCGGGCCGAACAGCACGGAGAACAGGTAGAACAGGCCGGCGAGCAGGACGATGGCCGGCCCGCTGGGCAGCGACCAGGCGTAGGACGCCGCCAGGCCCAGCCACACCGAGAGCGCGCCGATGCCCGCGGCCAGGGCCAGCAGCGCCGGCAGGCGGCGGCTCCAGAAGCGCGCGGCGGCGGCCGGCAGCATCATCAGGCCGACCATCATCAATGCGCCCAGGGCCTGGAAGCCGATCACCAGGTTGAGCACCACCAGGCCCAGGAACAGCCCGTGGGCGAAGGGCCCGAGGCGGCTGACGCTGCGCAGGAACAGCGGGTCGAGGCTGTCCAGCAGCAGGCTGCGGTAGATCAGCGCGAGCACGCCGAGGCTGAGCGCGGCCACGCCGAGCATGCCCAGCAGGGTCGTGCGGTCCACCGCCAGGGCCGAGCCGAACAGCAGCTCCAGCAGGTTCAGGCGCTTGCCGGCCAGGCCCAGCAGGAGCACGCCGCTGGCCAGGGAGATGGGGTAGACCGCGGCCAGGCTGGCGTCCTCGCGCAGACCGGTGTGGCGCGTCACCCAGGCCGCCAGGCCGGCCACCGCCAGGCCGGCGCCGAGGCCGCCGAGGGTCAGCGCCGGCAATGACAGCCCGGCCAGCCAGAAGCCGATGGCGGCGCCGGGGAGGATGCCGTGGGCGATGGCGTCGCCGACCAGGCTCATGCGCCGCAGGATGAGGAATACGCCCAGCGGCGCGGCGCTCAGCGCCAGGACCACGCCGCCGAGCAGCGCGCGGCGCATGAAGGCGAATTCGACGAAGGGCTGCCAGAGCGCGTGCAGGGCCATCATGCCACCCGTGCCAGGCCGCCCGGGCCCAGGAGGTCGCGGCAGCGGCCGTGGCGGCAGCCCTCGGCGGCCACGCGCAGGCAGTCGGGCACGCGCTCGCGCACCAGCGCCAGGTCGTGGCAGACCAGCAGCAGGGTGCGGCCCTCGCGGTGCCAGGCCTGTATGCGTTGCCAGAGCAGCGCCTGGCCGGCTTCGTCGAGGCAGGCGTCGGGCTCGTCGAGCAGCAGCAGCGGGCTGTCCAGCAGCCCCAGGCGGGCCAGCAGGGCGCGTTGCAACTGGCCGCCGGAGAGCGCCGCCAGCGGGCGCTGCTCCAGGCCTTCCAGCTGCCACTCGGCCAGCGCCCGGCGCAGCTGTTCGCGGCGCCCGGCGCTGGGCAGGCGGCTGTTCCAGAAGCCGGCGCCGACCAGCTCGCCGAGGCTGATGGGGAACTGCCGGTCGAGGGCCTGCTGCTGCACCAGGTAGCCGATTTCCCGCGGCCGCAATTCCACCCGCACGCGCCCGGCCAGGGGCTTCTGCAGGCCGGCGATGACCTTCAGCAGGCTGCTCTTGCCGCAGCCGTTGGCGCCGACCACGGCGGTCAGGCTGCCGGCGGCCAGGTCGAGGTTCAGCGGCGGTGTCAGCGGCAGGCGCGGCGGGCCCCACTGCAGGGCCTGGCAATGGATCATGGGGCCTCCCGGCGCCACTGGCTGCGGGCCACGGCATCATGGGCGTGGAGGCTTTCGGCATGCACCACGGTCAGCCCGAAGGCGTCCAGTTCGTCGCGTTGCGCCAGGGCGCGGTGCAGGCGGCGGGCGGCGTCCTCGCAGAACATCAGGTTCTGCCCGTTGGCCAGGGCGAAGGCCTGCTCGTCGGCGCGCTTCACCGCGGTCTGCACGGCGGTGCCCAGGGCGGCTTCGGCGCAGTCGAGCAGCTCGCGCAGCGGCAGGCTGTCCAGGCCCTCGCGCAGGTGCAGGCGCAGGTCGGCGAAGCTGCGCTGGCTGTGGGGCGTGGCGACAATGCCGGCGCTGCTGCCGAGCCAGGTGTGGACGTCCCGGTGGCTCGGTTCGCCGCCGGCGAAGTCCGCGGCGAAGCGCTGCTGGATCAACTGGCGGGCCAGGGCCGCCGAGCAGGGGCAGGTGGAGGAATAGGCCAGGCGCAGGCGCAGTTCCAGGCGCAGGCCTTGCTCGTCCAGCTGCGCGTGGACCTCGCAGGGGTAGCGCTTCCAGCCGCTGAGCGGGCTGACCAGCGCCGGGCGTTCGAGCAGGGCGTCGAAGGCCAGGCGCAGGCTGGCGCGGCGCGACAGGCCGGCGTGGCTGGCGAGGAAGTCGTCGAGGACTTCGCGCAGCAGCCGCGGGCCCAGCTCGGCCCGCTCCAGGCGGGACAGGGCCAGGTACAGGCGCGACATGTGGATGCCGCGGGCAGCGGCGTCGTCCAGGCTGACGCCGGCGTCGGCCAGCGCGCCCAGGCGTTCGCCGTGCAGGCGCAGCGGCAGGGCGATGCCCTGCATGCCGACCCAGTCGAGGGCGAGGGTGTCGGACGCGGCCTGGCTGGCGACGTCCGGGAGGAAGGCGGTCATGGGGAATGGCTGGTGCTCGTGAATGTTATAATATAACGTATTGCTTCCTCCTCCTTCCTGCAAGCGCCATGAATCGACGCCGCCTGCTGCAAAGCCTGCTCGCCAGCGCCGCCTGGCTCCCCGCCCTGGACCTGCTCGCCGGCCCGCGCCTGCTGGGCGCCCGCAGCGAGCCCAGCGGCGACGGCCTGCGCCTGGTGCTGGATCTCGACGGTCCGTTCCACTACCGCACCTTCAGCCTTTCCGCGCCGGAACGCCTGGTGGTCGACCTGGAAGGCGCCGGCCTGGGCGCGCCCCTGGCCTCCCCTGCCCCGTCCGGCCCGCTGCGCGGCCTGCGCAGCGGACGCCTGGCCGACGGCGGCACGCGCCTGGTGCTGGACCTGGCCGAGCCGGTGCGGCTGCAGGCCTTCGCCCTGGAACCCCAGGCCGGCAGGGGCCATCGCCTGGTGCTCGACCTGCATCCGGCGCGGGCGCCGGCCGCGGCGCCCGCAGTGGCCGCGGCGAAGGCCAGCGGCAAGGGCCGCGACATCCTCGTGGTGGTGGACGCCGGCCACGGCGGCAAGGACCCCGGCGCGCTGGGCTCGCGCGGCGAGCGGGAGAAGGACGTGGCCTTGCTGATCGCGCAGAACCTGGCCCGGCGCATCGACCGGCAACCCGGTTTCAGGGCGCGCCTGGTGCGCAACGTCGACGTGTTCATCCCGCTGCGCCAGCGCGTGGAGGTGGCGCGGCGCTGCAACGCCGACATGTTCGTCTCGGTGCACGCCGACGCCGCGCCCCGCCGCACGGCTTCCGGCGCCTCGGTGTTCGCCCTCTCCGAGCACGGCGCCACCTCGACCCTGGCGCGCTTCATGGCCCAGCGCGAGAACGGCGCCGACCTGATTGGCGCCAGCGGCAACCTGCCCCTGCAGGACAAGGACCCGGCGCTGGCCAAGGTGATCCTCGACATGTCGCTGAACGCCACCATCGCCTCCAGCCTGGACCTGGGCCACAGCGTGCTGCGCAGCCTGGGCGGTATCACCCGGCTGCATCAGGAACGCGTCGACCAGGCCGGCTTCGCCGTGCTCAAGTCGCCGGACATCCCCTCGATCCTGGTGGAGACCGGCTTCATCTCCAACGACGCCGACTGCCGACGCCTGCACGATGCGCGGCACCAGCAGGCCCTGGCCGGGGCGATCTTCGATGGCTTGCACGGTTATTTCCGCCAGCGCCCGCCGGTGGGGAGCCTGTTGGCGGCGATACGGGAGCAGGGGAAGGCGTAGGGCGTATAACCGTTCGCGGTTATACGCCGCTACACCCAGCTCATGCCCGGCGTCGTGGTCGAGCTCGGAGTGCCCGGAAACAGGTACTTCGTGGCCGAACCCGAAGCGCGCCTGGGATCGAGGTCAAACGGCGGATAACGCCGTAGGCGTTATGCGCCCTACGCCTGGCCCACCCTAGACGTAGGGCGTATAACCGTTCGCGGTTATACGCCGCTACACCCAGCTCATGCCCGGCGTCGCGGTCGAGCTCGGAGTGCCCCGAAACAGGTGCTCCGTGGCCGAACCCGAAGCGCGCCTGGGATCGAGGTCAAACGGCGGATAACGCCGTAGGCGTTATGCGCCCTACCGCACCTGCTGGCTGCACCCGCTCACACGCCCGCAGGTCAGCTTCGCCTGGCCGCCGCTGGAACTGCTGAAGCGGCTGATGTGCGTCCAGCCGATGCCGCGGCTGGAGCCCACCCATACCTGGCCGTCGCTGCTCACGCCGCTGAAGAAGGTCAGGCGCCCGTAGCGCGTGCCGGTCTGCGCCCAGCGCTGGCCGCTGGCGGCGTCGAAGCCGCGCAGGTAGGTGTCGTGGCCCAGGGTGGCGACGCTGTAGTGGCTGCCGTCGCGGTCCATGCAGGCCAGCACGTTGGCCAGCCAGGCGCAGGCCGCCGGCGGCAGGCCGGGGAACGGCAGCGGCGGCTCGCCGGCGGCCTGTGCCAGGGGCGCCAGGAGCAGCAGGCAGAGCGTCAGGGCGGCGGCTTTCATCGGGACCTCGGGGCGGGCTTGGCGGGCGTCCATGGTACGCCGTCGGATTGTCGAAACTGAAATGTTATATTATAACAATTCGATCCCACCCTTCCGGAGGCCGCCATGACCCCGCAACCCGAGCCGGTCCTCAGCGAACGGCAGCTGCTGGCCCAACCCGCCAGCGCCTACATGAACGAAGCCCAGCGGGCCTTCTTCCAGACCCTGCTGCTGCGCCAGCGCGAGGAGCTGCAGGCGCGCATCGAGGGCGAGTTCGACGCGCTGCGCGAGGACGAGCGGCCCGGCGACGAGGCCGACGTCGCCAGCCGCGAGGAGCAGCGCCAGTGGCAACTGCGCCTGCTGGAGCGCGAGAAGAAGCTGCTGGACAAGATCGACCAGGCCCTGGAGCGCCTGGCCCGCGGCGACTACGGCTGGTGCGCCGAGACCGGCGAGCCGATCGGCCTGCGCCGCCTGCTGCTGCGCCCCACCGCCAGCCTCAGCGTCGAGGCCAAGGAACGCCAGGAGCGCCGCGAGCAGCACCTGCGCGACGCCTGAAGAACATCAGAAAAGAGAGCCACCACCGTGAACCAACGCCTACCCGTCACCGTCCTTTCCGGCTTCCTCGGCGCCGGCAAGAGCACCCTGCTCAACCAGGTGCTGAAGAACCGCGAGCACCGCCGCGTGGCGGTGATCGTCAACGACATGAGCGAGATCAACATCGACGGCGCGCAGGTACAGCGCGACGTCAGCCTCAACCGCGCCGAAGAGAAGCTGGTGGAGATGAGCAACGGCTGCATCTGCTGCACCCTGCGCGAGGACCTGCTGGAGGAAGTCGCACGGCTGGCCGCCGAGGGCCGCTTCGACTACCTGCTGATCGAGTCCACCGGCATCTCCGAGCCGCTGCCGGTGGCCGAGACCTTCACCTTCCGCGACGAACAGGGCCGCAGCCTGTCCGACCTGGCGCGGCTGGACACCCTGGTCACCGTGGTCGACGGCCTCAACTTCCTGCGCGACTACCAGGGCAGCGACAGCCTGGCCAGCCGCGGCGAGAGCCTGGGCGAGGAAGACCAGCGCTCCATCGCCGACCTGCTGATCGACCAGGTGGAGTTCGCCGACGTCATCCTGGTCAGCAAGGTCGACCTCATCTCCAGCGACGAGCGCGAGGAGCTGCTGGCGATCCTCCGCGGCCTCAACCCCGACGCCGAGATCCGCCCCATGGTCATGGGCCAGGTGCCGCTGGAATGGGTCCTCGACACCGGCCGCTTCGATTTCGAGCGCGCCGCCCAGGCCCCCGGCTGGCTCAAGGAGCTGCGCGGCGAGCACGTGCCGGAGACCGAGGAATACGGCATCGCCTCCCGCGCCTACCGGGCGCGCCGGCCCTTCCACCCGCAGCGCTTCCACGCCTTCCTCGCCCAGCCCTGGGCCAACGGCCGGCTGCTGCGCTCCAAGGGCTTCTTCTGGCTGGCCAGCCGCTACCGCGAGGCCGGCAGCTGGTCCCAGGCCGGCGGCCTGATGCGCCACGGCCTGGCCGGGCGCTGGTGGCGCCTCGTGCCGAAGGAACGCTGGCCGCAGGACGAGGACGGCCTGCGCCAGGTGCTGCGCCACTGGAACGCCGACACCGGCGATTGCCGCCAGGAACTGGTGTTCATCGGCCAGGGCATCGATTTCGAGCGCCTGGAGGAAGCGCTCGACGCCTGCCTGCTGGACGACGCCGAGTTCGCCGCCGGGCCCCAGGCCTGGGCGCGCCTGGCCGACCCCTTCGAGTCCTGGACGGAGGACGCCTGATGCTCGCCCCGCAGTTGCGGCGCACGCCGCGCCAGGTGCTGGGCGACGACCCGCAGGTGCTCGCCGAGGTGCTGCGCGACGACGTCAACCTGGCGGTCTGGCGCCGCCGCCTGTACCCGGACGTGGCGGCCTTCGCCGCCCACCTGCTCGCCGGCGAGACGCTCTACGGCTGTCAGGCGAACCTCGAACTGGACGAGGCCGGGCGCAGCCGGCAGCTGGATGGCCTATTCGGCGACGGCCCCGGCGCCGCGCTCTTCGCCAACGACCTGGCCTGGCTGGTGGAAGCCTTCGCCTGCCTCACCGGCGCGCGCCGCGTGGGCCTGCGCCTGCGCGCGCTGGAGCGGGCCATGTGCCCGCGCTTCCATGTCGACCAGGTGCCGCTGCGGCTGGTCACCAGCTACGCCGGCTGCGCCAGCGAATGGCTGGAGGAAGGCGCCCTGCCCCGCGATCGCCTCGGCGAGGCTGAGCCGACGTGCATCCAGCGCCTGGAGGTGGGCGACGTGGGGCTGTTCAAGGGCGAGAAATGGATCGGCAACGAGGGCGCCGGCATCGTCCACCGCTCGCCCTGCCCGGCGCCGGGCTCGCGGCGCCTGCTGCTGACCCTGGACTGGCTCTAGGCCGGGCGGCGCATGTCGATGTGCGGGATGTCGTCTTCCAGGTACACCTCGCCCTCGGCGACGAAGCCGTAGCGGCCGTAGTAGCCCTGCAGGTGTGCCTGGGCGGAGAGGTACACCGGGCTGCCCGGCCAGCGCCGCGCGGCCTCGTCCAGGGCGCGCTGCATCAACTGGTGGCCAAGGCCGCGGCCACGCCCGGCGGCGGCGGTGATGACGCGGCCGATGATCACCTCGCCGTCGTGCGTCGCCGGGTCGAGCAGGCGCAGGTAGGCCAGCAGCTGGCCGTCCTCGTGGGCCATCAGGTGGCAGGTGTCGCCGGACAGGTCCTGGTTGTCGATGTCCTGGTAGGGGCAGTTCTGCTCCACCACGAATACCTCGCAGCGCAGGCGCAGGAGGGCGTACAGCGTCTCCTTGCTCAGTTCGCTGTGGTGTTGGCAGCTCCAGGTGAGGTCCATGGCGTGAGGCTCCGATGGCAGGTGGAAAAGACCGCCCATCCTCTCACGCCCGGGCGCTTCACACAGCCACCCGCGGCCCCGTCGGCGACAGCCCGCCGAGGTGCCGGCGCCGCTCAGCGCTGGCCGCTGAGAATCTGCTGGATCAGGCCGCTGGCCAGTTCGATCAGCAGGTAGTCGCCGTCCACTTCCTGCCACTGGTAGCCATAGGCCGGCGGCGGCAACTGGCGGCTGCGCCAGTCCTCGACGTAGTAGCGCCGCGCGCGGTATTCCGGCGGCAGGTACTGGCCGGTCTGCCAGTGCCGGCGCTCGGCCTCCTGGCGGCGCATGGCGTCTTCCCATTCGCGTTGCCGCTGTTCCTGCTGGCGGCGTTGCGCCTCTTCCCACTGGCGCTGGCGCTCATCGGCCTGGCGGCGCTGCTCGTCCTGCCACTGGCGGTCGCGCTCGGCCTGCTGGCGTTGTTCTTCCTGCCAGCGCCGCTGCTGTTCCTGCTGGCGGCGCTGGGCTTCCTGGCGCTGCTGCTGCTCGGCCTGGCGGCGCTGTTCGTCGCGCTGGCGCTGGAACTCCTGTTGCTGGCGCTGCCGGTCCTCCATCTGCCGACGTTGCTGCTCGGCCATCTGCCGCTGCTGTTCCTGCTGCTGGCGTTGCTGCTCCTGCTGGCGGCGCTGCTGTTCCTCGTTCTGCCGGCGCTGCTGCTCGGCCATCTGGCGTTGCTGTTCCTGTTGCTGGCGCTGTTGCTCCTGCCATTGCTGCTGTTGCTGGGCGTCGTTGGCGTTCCAGGCGAAGGCCGCGCCGGCGGGCAGCAGCAGGCCCAGGCAGAGGGCGCGGAGGGAGGCTGTGTTGGGCATGGTCGGGTCGTCGGACAGGGCGGCGAAATGGCCGGGAAAGTCAGGAAAGTGGACAGGGAAATGCCGGGAAAAGTTCCGATCTCGGAAAAATGCGTCGCTACATGAAAAGACGATTTATCAGAGTTAGGTCGTAACTAGATCGATGTTGAGATTTATGGTCACAAACAGACCAAATTACCTTGTGTGATTCATTTGATCTATTTTTGTACAAACCAAATAAGTCAATACTTTGAAATATTTTGTAACCGTGTGACCACTTTTACCCCGGATTATCCACAGAATCGATGCGCAAAATTTGTACATCGCGACCTTTCACCCGGTAGGCGGCCTGGTAGGGCCAGCGTTCGAGGGGCAATTCGCGCACGCCGGGCACCTCGCTGGGCCGGCCGACGCTGCTCAGGCTGAGGTCGGCCAGCGCCTTCACCTGGCCGACCATGTCCTGGACGGCCTTCAGCGCCTTCTCCGGGCCGATCAGCACCACGTAGTGGTCGTACAGGCCGTCCAGGTCGGCCGCCGCCTTGTGCGTCCACTGCAGGCTCATGCCAGCCCCCACTTGGCTTCTATCTCCGCGTGCGGCAGCAGGTGCCCGGCGTTGGCGTCGGCCAAGCCCTCGTCGATGGCCGCCACGTGCCAGCTCTGGCGTTCCAGGTACTGCGCCAGGGCCTGGCGCAGGTGGTAGGGGCGGTCCCGGTGGGTGGCCCGGGCCAGCTGGTCCAGGGCCCTGGCCAGGGCGTCATCGGCGCGGAAGGAGATTACGGTGGTCAATTTCTGAGCAGTCCGTTTACGCTGTATACAGTGTTTACAACGATAACATACGTATACGAATCAGGCACTTGGCGGTGCCGAAAAGATCGCGGCGGGGCAGGGGAGGCAAACCGGAGGAGGCTGCGCCGCGGTTTCGCCAGGATGGGCTGAAACGCCCGGGTGGCGCGGCCTACAAGGCACTTTCGCGGCGGCGAAAGTCGAGTTGCCGCATCCGGGATTTGCCGCCGCCACGGGGTGGTCCAGGCTAGCCGGACAGCCCTTCCCGACCAGGAGACGACCCCGTGCCCCATGACTACCCGCAACCCCTGGACGCCGCCGAGATCCCGCGTTTCGCCGGCATCCCCAGCTTCATGCGCCTGCCGATCTTCGAGGACCCGGCCCAGCTGGACATCGCCCTGGTCGGCGTGCCCTGGGACGGCGGCACCACCAACCGCGCCGGCGCCCGCCATGGCCCGCGCGAGGTGCGCAACCAGTCGAGCCTGATGCGCAAGGTGCACCACGTCAGCCGCATCGCGCCCTACGACCTGGTGCGCGTCGGCGACCTGGGCGACGCCCCGGTGAACCCCATCGACCTGCTCGACGCGCTCAAGCGCATCGAGGGCTTCTACCGGCGAATCCACGCCGCCGGCGCGGTGCCGCTGTCGGTGGGCGGCGACCACCTGGTGACGCTGCCGATCTTCCGCGCCCTGGCCGCCGAGCGGCCGATCGGCATGGTCCACTTCGACGCCCATTCCGACACCAACGACCGCTACTTCGGCGACAACCCCTACACCCACGGCACGCCGTTCCGCCGCGCCATCGAGGAGGGCCTGCTGGACCCGCGGCGCACCGTGCAGATCGGCATCCGCGGCTCGGTGTACTCGGCGGACGACGAGGCTTTCGCCGAGGAATGCGGCATCCGTGTCATCCACATGGAAGAGTTCGCCGCGCTGGGCGTCGAGGCGACACTCGCCGAGGCGCGCCGGGTGGTGGGTGACGGGCCGACCTACGTCAGCTTCGACGTCGACGTGCTCGACCCGGCCTTCGCCCCCGGTACCGGCACCCCGGAGATCGGCGGCATGACCACGCTGCAGGCGCAGCACATGGTCCGCGGCTTGCAGGGCCTGAACCTGGTCGGTGCGGACGTGGTGGAAGTTTCGCCGCCGTTCGACCTGGGCGGCGCCACCGCGCTGGTCGGCGCGACCATGATGTTCGAGCTGCTGTGCATCCTCGCCGACGCCCTCGCGCAACGCCGCTGACCGCCGCGGGGGTTCACGCGGCGGCGCCCGCGGGGCTATAACGAAGACCTGCGCCCGCCGCCGCGAGAACCCTCATGCTCGGCAACCTTTCCGACATCGACCTGCGCCTGCTGCGCACCTTCTGCGCCATCGTCGAGGCCGGCGGCTTCACCGCCGCCCAGGTGCGCCTGAACACCAGCCTGTCGCGCCTGAGCGTGCTGGTGCGCGACCTCGAGCTGCGCCTGGGCTATTCGCTGTGCCGCCGTGGCAGCAGCGGCTTCCAGCTCACCGAGGAGGGGCAGGAACTGTACGACGCGGCCCAGGGCCTGTTCGTCGACATCGAGCGCTTCCGCGAGCAGGTCACCGGCCTTGGCGGGCGCGACCGTGAGACTCTGTACCTGGGCTGCGTCGACGGCGTGGTCGGGCAGCACTGCTGGCCGTTGCCGTTGGCCATCCGCCTGTTCCGCCAGGGCAACCCCGGCGTGCGCCTGAACCTGCACACCCAGCGCCCGGACGAGTTGGAGAACGCCGTGCTGGAGGAGCGCCTGCAACTGGCCATCGGCGCCTTCCACCATCGCCTGTCCGGGCTGCGCTACCAGCTGCTGTTCAGCGAAGAGCAGAATCTCTACTGCGCCCCCGGTCACCCGTTCTTCGCCCGCGCCGACGACGAGCCGGACCTGGAGGCGATCTGCGCCGCCGACTACGTCGGCCGCGGCTACATGGCCGAGAGCCGGCGCCCCCACGGCCTGGAGTTCAACCGCACGACCACCGCCTACAGCATGGAGGCCATCGCCAACCTGGTGTTCAGCGGCACCTTCATCGGCTACCTGCCGACGCCCTACGCCGCCGCCTGGGCCGCCGAGGGGCGCCTGCGGGCGATCCGCCCGGCGCAGCTGGCCTACCACTCGGAATTCCACTGCGTGACGCGCCAGGGCGCCGAGCCCGGCGAAGCCCTGGGCGCCTTCCTCGCCGCCCTGGAGCGGGCCCAGGCGCAGCTGGGCAGGGGAGGGCTGGAAGCATGAACGCGCTGCACGCCTTGCACGAGGATGGCTTCGTGCTGCTGCCCGGCCTGCTGGAGGCCGCGCAGGTCGCCGAGGTGCGCGGGCTGATCGACGGACTGCGGCCGATCCACTGGGACTACGAGGGCCTGGTGGACCACTACAAGTGCGTGTTCAACCGCTCGCCGCGCTGGCTGCCGTACCTCGACCCGCCGGGGCTGATCGAGGTGGCCGAGGCGGCCCTGGGCGAGGACTGCCACGTCATTGGCCAGACCGCCTGGCGCTGCCACCCCGGCTTCATCGGCAGCGACATGCACCTGGACCACCTGCCGCTGCGCCTGCCGGAGGCGCTGCTGCTGGGCGGCTTCGAGCTGCCGATGTTCATCTGCACGGCGCAGGTCTACCTCGACGACATAGACCATGAACTCTGCCCGACCTGGGTGATCCCCGGCAGCCACCGCGCCGGCCGCGCGCCGCGCCCGGACGAGCGCAACTGGCGGGGCAGGGCGGCCGAGCCGGTGCTGTGCCGAGCCGGCGACTGCCTGCTGCTGCGCAGCGAGCTGTGGCACTCCGGCAGCCGCAACACCAGCCGGCGCACGCGCTACCTGTTGCAGGTGCACTATGGCCGGCGCATGGTGGCGCAGAAGTTCTCGCCCTATCTCGACTGGCGCTTCGACCCCGAAGTGCTGGCCGCCTGCACACCCCGCCAGCGCCGCCTGCTGGGCGACCACGAGGCAGCGGAATACGACTGAGGAACCCGGCCATGAGCCAGACCCACCAGGGGGGCTGCCACTGCGGCGCCCTGCGCTACGAATTCACCGCCGAGCTGGACGACGTCGGCCACTGCCACTGCTCCATCTGCCGGCGCAGCAGCGGCGGCATCGTGGTCACCTGGGCGACGGTGCCGCGTAGTAGCTTTCGTTGGTTGAAGGGGGAGCCGGCCTGCTATGTGTCGAGTCCGGGCAATCGGCGGTTGTTCTGCGGCAACTGCGGGGCGCAGGTGGTGTTCGAGACGGAGCGGACGCCGGAAACGTTGGATGTGACTGTGGCGACCTTCGATCATCCGGAGGTGGCGCCGCCGCAACGGCATGTCTGGGTGAAGAGCCGGGTTGCCTGGTTGCATCTGGATGAGCAGTTGCCGGGGGAGGATGAGGAGACGTTGTAACCGTTCACGGTTATACGCCGTTTCACCATGACCCGGTCACGAGCCGGGTCTGGCTTGGGTGATGACCAATTCCCGCTCCAGTTCGACCTCGGTGTCGTCGACAAGGACGGCGAGGCGGCGGATAACCGCGAACGGTTATTCGCCCTACGTTCTGGGCACCTGCCGAGGAGGGGGATGTTGTCTCCAATACCGAGGCCGGGCGTAGGGCGCATAACGCCTACGGCGTTATCCGCCGTTTGACCTTGATCCCAGGCGCGCTTCGGGCTCGGTCACGGAGCACCTCTTTCCGGGCGCTCCGAGTTCAACCACGAAGCCGGGCATGAACTCGGTGAAACGGCGTATAACCGCGAACGGTTATACGCCCTACGCGGCGTTTCAGAACGCCATCTGCCACTGCGCAACCAGCGCATGGTTCTGCGCCTGGCTGCCTTTCTCGCCGCTGTAGGCCAGGCCGATGCTGTGGCGGGCCGAGAGGCCCAGGTCCAGGCCCAGGTCCAGCAGCAGGCTGTTGCGGTCCAGTGCCGTGCCCTGGACGCTGAAGGCGCCGCCGCCGGCGAGGAAGGCCTGGCGGGTGCTGCTGTCCAGGTCGCCGTAGGTGTGGCGCCAGCCCAGGCCCAGGCGCGGGGTCAGGCTCATGCCGTTGTCCAGGCTGGCGAGCCAGGCCGTGCGCACGCCCAGGGTGCTGCTGACGTTGTGCTGGCTTTGCTCGTCCACGTGCAGGGCCGCGGCGCCGCCTTTTTCGTCGTAGGCATCGCGCTTGTAGTACTGGTAGCCGAGGTTGGCGTAGGGCTCGGCGCTCAGGCGGCCGTCGCCGAGCTGGTAGCCGGCCTCGGCGAAGGCCTGCCAGCCGTGGGCGTCGTAGTCGCCCCTGGGGCGGTCGCTGAAGCCGTCGAACTCGATGCGGCGCTTGCTCTCGCCGTCGTGGCTGCTGTAGGCCGCGCCCAGGCGCAGGGCCAGCGGGCCGTCCTGGCGCAGGGCGTAGGTGCCCAGGTGCCAGCTGTCGATGTCGCCGGCGGTGCCGCCCTGGCCGTCGAGGTCGGTGTGCGAGTAGCCGCCCAGCACGCCCAGGCGCCAGTGGCCGTCCACTGCCCAGTCGGCGCCCAGCAGGGTGCCGCCGGTGTTCTGGTCGAGGTCGCCGCTGCCGTGCTCGCCGTCGAGCTGGCCGTGGCTGCCGATGCCTTGCAGCCACAGGCGGCCGGCGGCGTTGGGGTCGTTCAGGTTGCGCGCTTCGCTGGGCACGCCAAGGGCGGCCAGCTGCGGGGTGTCGCGGTCGTCGCTGGCCACCAGCAGGCCGCCGCCGAGCTGGCGCAGGGCGCCGAGCATGGCGCTGCCCACCGCCTGGCTGCCGGCCAGGGTGGCGGCGGCCAGGTTGGCGTTGCCGGCGCCGGCCAGCTGCTCCACGGCGCGGCCGGCGTTGCCTGCGTCGCTGCTGATCAGCGCATCGTACAGGGTGCCCAGGCCCTGGCCCTGCAGGGCGTTGGCGGCGGCGCGGCCGTTGCCGCTGCTGGCCAGGTCGGCGAACTGCACGTCGTTGCGCGTCAGCTGCAGGTCCACGCTGTTGGCGCCGTAGCTGAGGCTCGGGGTGAGGAAGGCGAAGTTGCTGCTGACCTCGGCGAAGCGGCCGTCGACGCCGCCGTTGGCGCTCAGCACCTGGTAGCCGCTCTGCCAGGGGTAGTTGCCGGGGCCGGCCTGCAGGGCCAGGCGCGCGCCGTCCAAGGTCGCGTGGCCGTCCACCTGCAGGGTGGCATGGCTGCCGTCGGCCTCCACGCCGTAGGCCAGGGTCGAACCGCTGCGCAGCGCCAGGTCGCCGGTCACCTGGGCGGCACCCTGTTGCGGGTTGGCCAGCAGGGTGCCGCTGACGTCCAGGCCGCCGACGCTGCCGCTGCCGGCGTAGCTGGCGCCGCTGTCCACCCGCAGGCTGCCGGCGATGCCGCCCTGGTTGGTCAGCCGGGCGCCGGCGAAGACCTCGCTGCCTTCGCTGAAGTCGCCGGCGCCAGTGAGGGTCCAGGCGCCCTGGCGCACTTCCAGGCGCTCGAAGCCGCGGCTCTGGCCGAAGCTGCCGCCGCGGGCGTCGTCGAAGGCCACCAGGTCCCTGCCATCGCCGCCGTCCACCAGGCCTTCGAAGCGGCTGCCGGCGAGCAGGGCGAGGCTGTCGTCGCCGCCGCCCAGCTCCAGGGCGATGCCGTTGCCGCCGTGGATCAGGCCGTCGTTGATCACGCTGTCGGCGAAGTCGCCCACCAGGGTCACGCCGCTGGAGGCCAGGCCTTCGATGGTGCCGTGGTTCTCCAGGGTGACCGCGGCGTAGCCGGCGTTGCCGTTGCCATCGTCCACCAGGATGCCGCGGCTGGCGCCGCTGATCAGCGCGCCGGCGGCGTTGTAGATGCTGCCGCCGCCCATGGCGATGCCCTCGCTGGCGTTCGGCGAGCCGTCCTTGATGCCGGCCGCGCCCGTGCCTTCGATGATGCCGTGGTTCTCGATGTGGCCGATCAGGTCGATGTCCACGCCATCGCCGTCGCCATCGGGCACCAGGCCGTTGTAGGCGCCGGTGATGCGCCCGTAGTTGGTGACGGTGCCGTTGCCGTCGGAGCCGAAGCCCGAGCCATTGCGGCCGATGAGCACGCCGTCGGCGTAGTTGACCAGGGTGGCGCCGACGTCGGTGGTGATGCCGTGGCGGCCGCCGGAGATCAACCCGTGGTTCTCCACGTTGCCGCCCTCGGCGTCCTGGAAGTCGATGCCGTCGTTCTTGGCGTCGGCGTCGATCATGTCGCCGCTGCTGATCTCGCCGTAGTTGCCGATGGTGGCGTTGGCGCCGGGGCGGATGCCGTCGTTGGCGTCGCCGTGGATCAGCCCGCCGGCGCGGTTGACGATGGTCACCGGCACGCCGCTGCGCAGGTCGTCGAAGTCCACCGCCTGGCCGCCGCCGGTGGAGCGGATGGTGCCGGCGTTGTCCAGCAGCAGGCTGCCGTTGTCGAAGCCGTCCTTCACACGCACGGCGTCGTCGGTGGCGCTGATGCCGGCGCCGGCGCGGTTGTAGATCCGGTAGTCGCGGGTGGTGGCGGTGTTGCCCGAGCTTTCGATGGCGCGGCCGGCGGTGGCGGTGATCTGCCCGCTGTTGTCGACCACCACGCCGGCGCCGCTGGTGGCGTCCTTCAGGGCGACGGTCTTGTCGCTGGCGGTGATACTGCCGCTGGCGGTGACCTGCAGGCTGGCCTCGCCGGAGAGCGTCCGCTTGCTGGTGCTGGGCGTGCTGATGACGATGGGGCCGCTGGGGGCGGCCTGCACGGAGGCGTTGAGGACGAGGGCGATGCTGAACGCCAGCGGGGAAGGCTTGAACGACATGGCGACGACCTTTTTTCTTCTGGAAGTGGCCGTCGTTTATAGCGATGCAATCTTACGTTTTTGTAACCATGCTGGCTTTTTGCCAAGGCCGGGCGCCGCGGCGCCCGGCCCCTGCCGTCACTGCTTGTAGTAGACGATCTGGTTGCTGGTGGCGAGCAGTTCGCCGGCCTCGCTCCACAACTCCGCGGCCTGGTCGAAATAGCCGTTGCGGAAGGCCTGGCCGCGGGCTTCGCCCAGCAGGTAACCGCTGCCGACTTCGGCCAGTTGCGCGGCGTCGGTGTGGAAGTAGGTGGTGATCGACACGGTGCCCGCCGGCACCGGGGTGGCGCGGCGCAGCCAGACGCGCGGGTAGAAGATGTCGCTCATCGCCGCCAGGGCCGGGAAGTCCAGCGCCCGCGCCCGGGCGTCGCGCAGCCAGAGGCGGGTGCGGCTGTGCTCGCCGCTGCCGTCCCAGGTGCCGGGGAAGGCGCCGTCGATGGCGCGCATCTCGTACTGCTGCACCCAGGCCACGCCCTTGCCGCTGGTGTTCAGCGGCGGCGTCTGCGCCGGCGCCTCGGCCTGCGGGCGCACCAGGTCGAGTTCGCTCCAGGTCTCGCGGCGCAGGGCGGTGACCGCGGTGCCGGTGGTGGAGACCTGCTCCACGCCGTCGGCGTCGACCTGGCTCAGCTGCAGCAGCCAGTGCTGGGTGGAGCGGTTGGTGCGGATCGGCGTGGCGCGCACGGCGAAGGCGCCGGCCTCGATGGCGGCGGCGAAGTTCACCGTCAGCGCGATGGGCGCGCCGAGCAGCCGCGGGTGGCGCAGCACGGCCTGCAGCAGGGTGGCGGCGGTGATGCCGCCGAAGGGGCCGACCATGTTCCAGTAGTCGTCGCTGGTGTGGCCATGGAACAGGTCGGCGTCGCCGGCGTCGGCCTCCAGGGCCAGGGCGCGGTCGAAGGGGTGCAAGGCGGAGTCGGTCATGCTCGGTGCTCTCGGCGCGGGTATCCGGTCCTTTTAGGGGAGCGGCCCGGGCGCGGTCAAGCGAACCGGGCGGTCAGGGCGTGACCTCGAAGCGCAGGGTGCCGATCACCTGGCCGACCTCGGTGAGCACCTGCACCTGCCAGCGCCCGACCGGGTCGCCGGGGAAGTTCTGCTTGTGCGTCCAGGCGCGGTAGCCGGCCTCGCGGCCGCCGTGGATGTCCAGGGCGATGCGGTCGACTTCCTGGCCGTTGTGCCGCCATACGTGGACGATGCGTTCGTCCAGGCCACGCGGGGCGCTGATGGCGGTGTAGGCGTAGAGGCCCTGGCTGCGGATCTGCGCGGCGCTGACCTGCTCGACGCTGTCGCCGGGGGTGCGCTGGCTGTTGTCGAACTGCTCGGTGACCGCCATTTCCGCCAGCCACAGGGTGGAGGGCGGCACCCAGGCGCGGCCGAACCAGCCGACCACGCCGATGCACAGGGTCAGGCCGAGCAGGGCGAACCAGCGCCACCACTTGTGGATGCCCACCGACACCACCAGGCTGGGGAAGGACAGCGCCACGGCGATGCCCAGCGCCCAGCGGTAGCTTTCCGGGGTGCTCAGCTGGAGGATCAGCGGCAGCGCGGTGAGCAGCACGGCGAACAGCGTCAGGGTGTGGTAGCCGAGGAAGGTCCAGCGCCGCGGCGCCAGCCACTTGTAGTAGACCGGGTCGGTGATGGCGATCAGCCCGGCCAGCCCCAGGGCGCCGGTGAACAGGGCCTGGCCGCTGTTCCAGGTGGTGGTGACGAAGAAGAACGGCAGGACGAAGAACAGGCTTTCCTGGTGGATCAGCTGGGTCGCGTAGCGCAGCAGCCCCGGCGGCACCGACCAGCCGAAGCGCTCCTTGAAGCGCTGGGTGAGCAGGTTCTCCAGCATCAGCCAGAGCCAGCTGATCAGCATGACGATGGCCATGACGCGGGCGAAGCCGGCGCGGTGGCGGTCGACCATCATGAAGCTGAACAGCCCCGAGCAGAAGCCGAACAGGGCGATCAGCCGCGGGTAGCGTTCCAGGAGCGAGAGGGCCAGCGCCACCAGGCGCTGCACACGGGTTTTCAACACAAGCATGACGAGGGGCCGAAGCCGGACAACGGAAAAGGCCGGGGATTGTAGCGCTTGTGCCGGCCGCGGGGCAGCGGCGCTGGACGGAGGGTAGGGCGGAGGCGCCGCCTCACCCACGCCATTCCCCTGTAGGAGCGGGCCCTGCGCGCGAATCGCGGGCAGGGCCCGCTCCTATCAAGGGTTGGCATTCAGCCCCGTATGCGAAACCCATGCGTCGTGGCGATGGGTATCGCTCCGCTCAACCCATCCTACGAAGGCTTGTGTGCGGGCTCTGACACCACCCCGCCGCTCAGCTCCTCGCGGGCATAGTCGACGAACAGCCGCGCCGGCTTGGTCAGCTGCGCGCGCTTCAGCCAGGCGGCCACCAGGCCGGAGGCGCTGACGTCCTCGGCGATGTTCACCATCACCACTTTCTTGCCGTCGTAGGTGCATTCCGAATGCGGCCGGGTGACCAGCACCGAGAAGCCGAAGCCCTGGCCGACCATGCCGCGCACCATCTCGATGGAGGGCGAGCTGAAGGCGATGTTCGGCGTCAGCCCCAGTTCCTCGAAGATGCTCACGAAGTAGGTGCGGCTGGGCTGCACGTCGAGCAGGATCATCGGTTCCAGCGCCAGGTCGCGCAGCGATACCTGGGCCTGGCGGGCGAAGCGGTGGTCGGCCGGGAGCAGGGCGTAGGGGCGCTGCGCCGGCATCAGCGGCTCGGTCTCGATGGTGCCGTCGAGGTCGTGGCGGTACAGCAGGGCCAGGTCGAAGCGCCCCGAGGTCAGGCCCTGCACCAGTTCCTGCTGCTCGCCGTCGCGGATGCGGATCTCCACCCCCGGGTAGCGCTCGCGGAAGCCGGCGATCAGCCGCGGCAGGTACAGCGGCGCCACCGTCTCGAAGCAGGCCAGGTCGATCTGCCCGGCCACCACGTCGTTGTCGGCCAGGGCGTTCTGCTCGAACTCGTGGGCCATGCGCAGCAGTTCCTGGGCCTTGCGGTAGAAGCGCGCGCCGCTGGGGGTGAGGGACACGCCCTGGGCGTGGTGGCGGATGAACAGCTGCACGCCGAAGCTCTCCTCAAGGCCCTTGATCGCCGTGGAGATCGACGGCTGGGCGATGTAGAGCTTGCGCGAGGCCTCGGCCACGCTGCCGCATTCCACGGTGGTCACGAAATACTTCAGTTGCCGCAAGGTATAGGAAGCCACTGCAAGACCTCTATGGCGCGGCTTCGCCGGTGGCGTGCGCGCTCTCGTTGTGTCATCGGTTCATCGGGAAGCAAGGTTCGGGCCCGCCGGCAGGCGCCAGTGAGCGTCGAAGCGCCTCCAGGTGCCGCACCATAACCCAGCATGGCGCACTTTGCCGGTGCGCGCCTGCCCAGCTTTTTCATATACCCCGAAGACATATTTAATATTTTTCCTCCGCCGGGGCATGCGCGACCATCAGGGCACCACAGAACAAAACAATAATTGCTCGTGAGCAGGAGTGCCCTGGTGTATCAACTCAGCGACTGGCAGCAGCGTGCAGCCCGCCAGACCTTCATCGACGCCGCCCTGATCGATGGCCGCCGCGTGGCCGCCGCCGACGGCGCCACCTTCGCTTCCATCGACCCGGCCACCAACCGCCTGCTGGCCAACGTCGCCGCCTGCGGCGCGGCCGAAGTCGACGCCGCCGTGCGCAGCGCCCGCCGCGCCTTCGAGCAGGGCCCCTGGGCGCGCATGGCGCCGCGCGAGCGCAAGGCCGTGCTGCTGAAGCTGGCCGAGCTGATGCTGGCCCACCGCGACGAGCTGGCCCTGCTGGACTCGCTGAACATGGGCAAGCCGGTGATGGACGCCTGGAACATCGACGTGCCCGGCGCCGCTGGCGTCTTCTCCTGGTACGCCGAGGCCCTGGACAAGCTCTACGACCAGGTCGCCCCCACCGCGTCCAGCGCCCTGGCCACCATCACCCGCGCGCCCCTGGGCGTGATCGGCGCCGTGGTGCCGTGGAACTTCCCCCTCGACATGGCCGCCTGGAAGCTGGCCCCGGCCCTGGCCGCCGGCAACTCGGTGGTGCTCAAGCCGGCCGAGCAGTCGCCGTTCTCCGCCCTGCGCCTGGCCGAGCTGGCCCTGGAGGCCGGCCTGCCCGAGGGCGTGCTGAACGTGGTGCCGGGCCTGGGCGAGCAGGCCGGCAAGGCCTTGGGCCTGCACCCGGACGTGGACTGCCTGGTGTTCACCGGCTCCACCGAAGTGGGCAAGTACTTCATGCAGTATTCCGCCCAGTCCAACCTCAAGCAGGTGTGGCTGGAGTGTGGCGGCAAGAGCCCGAACCTCGTGTTCGCCGATTGCCGCGACCTCGATCTTGCGGCTGAAAAAGCGGCATTCGGCATTTTCTTCAACCAGGGCGAGGTCTGCTCGGCCAACTCGCGGCTGCTGGTGGAGCGCTCCATCCACGACGAATTCGTCGAGCGCCTGATCGCCAAGGCCCGCGACTGGGCCCCGGGCGACCCGCTGGACCCGGCCAGCCGCGCCGGCGCCATCGTCGACGCCAGGCAGACCGCCAGCATCCTGCGCTTCATCGAGGAAACCCGCGGCAGCTCCGCGACCCTGGCTTGCGGCGGCCGCCAGCTGAGCTTCAACGGCTCGGGCAACTTCATCGAGCCGACCATCTTCACGAATGTCGACCCGCAGCAGCGCCTGGCCCGCGAGGAGGTCTTCGGCCCGGTGCTGGCGGTGACCGCCTTCGACAGCGAGGACGAGGCCCTGCGCCTGGCCAACGACAGCCCCTTCGGCCTGGCCGCCTCGGTGTGGAGCGACGACCTCAACCGCGCCCACCGCGTGGCCGGCCGGCTGAACGTCGGCACCGTGTCGGTGAACACCGTGGATGCCCTGGACCCGGCGATCCCCTTCGGCGGCGGCAAGCAGTCCGGCTTCGGCCGCGACCTGTCGCTGCATTCGTTCGACAAGTACACCCAGCTGAAAACCACCTGGTTCCAGCTGCGCTGAGGGCAGGCGCAGGGCCGGCGGCGCACCGCCGGCCCGTCCTGCCCCGGCGAACCGCTCGAGACGGCCGGTGAGACTGCCCAGGTAAGTCCGTCGCCCTCGATCCCCTGCCAACCCCTCAGGCCGGTTGCCGGAGCACCGCCGAGGGAACTAGGAGAAAGTCGATGACCGACAACAGCAATGCGCAACGCGAGACCCGCGACTACCAGGCGGCTGACGCGGCCCACCACATCCACGCCTTCCTCGACCAGAAGGCGCTGAACGCCGAAGGCCCGCGGGTGATGGTGCGCGGCGAGGGCCTGTACCTGTGGGACAACGACGGCAACCGCTACCTGGACGGCATGTCCGGCCTGTGGTGCACCCAGCTCGGCTACGGCCGCAAGGACCTGACCGCCGCGGCCAGCGCGCAGATGGACCAGCTGCCGTACTACAACATGTTCTTCCACACCACCCACCCGGCGGTGATCGAGCTGTCCGAGCTGCTCTTCAGCCTGCTGCCGGGCCACTACAGCCACGCCATCTACACCAACTCCGGCTCCGAATCCAACGAGGTGCTGATCCGCACGGTGCGCCGCTACTGGCAGATCCTCGGCAAGCCGCAGAAGAAGATCATGATCGGCCGCTGGAACGGCTACCACGGCTCGACCCTGGCGGCCACCGCGCTGGGCGGCATGAAGTTCATGCACGAGATGGGCGGCATGATCCCGGATATCGCCCACATCGACGAGCCCTACTGGTTCGCCAACGGCGGCGACCTCACCCCCGGGGAATTCGGCCGCCGCTGCGCGCAGCAGCTGGAGGACAAGATCCTCGAGCTGGGCGCCGAGAACGTCGCCGGCTTCATCGCCGAGCCCTTCCAGGGCGCCGGCGGCATGATCTTCCCGCCGGAGAGCTATTGGCCGGAAATCCAGCGCATCTGCCGCAAGTACGACGTGCTGCTGTGCGCCGACGAAGTGATCGGCGGCTTCGGCCGCACCGGCGAATGGATGGCCCACCAGCACTTCGGCTTCGAGCCGGACACCCTGTCCATCGCCAAGGGCCTGACCAGCGGCTACATCCCCATGGGCGGCCTGGTGCTGAGCAAGCGCATCGCCGAGGTGCTGGTGGAGCAGGGCGGCGTGTTCGCCCACGGCCTGACCTATTCCGGCCACCCGGTGGCGGCGGCGGTGGCCGTGGCCAACCTCAAGGCGCTGCGCGACGAGGGCATCGTCACCCAGGTCAAGAACGACACCGGCCCCTACCTGCAGCAGTGCCTGCGCGAGGTGTTCGGCAACCACCCGCTGATCGGCGAGATCCAGGGCGCCGGCCTGGTGGCGGCGCTGCAGTTCGTGCAGGACAAGGCCACCCGCAAGCGCTTCGACAACGAGAACGACCTGGCCTGGCGCTGCCGCACCATCGGCTTCGAGGAAGGCGTGATCATCCGCTCCACCCTCGGCCGCATGATCATGGCCCCGGCCCTGGTGGCCGGCCGCGCCGAGCTGGACGAGCTGGTGGACAAGACGCGCATCGCGGTGGACCGCACCGGGAAGGAGATCGGCGTGCTCTAAGGCACGGCACGACCTTGCAGGAGCGAGCTTGCTCGCGAACGCTCTTTCACCGGGGCGATTCGCCAGCGGGCCCGGCTCCCGCGGTTCGCGGGCCAGCTCGCGCCAACGAAAAACGAACAACAACGCCGCGGGCCCATGCAGGCCCGCGCCGTGGAACCTTTTTGCCGCCCGTTCGGCAACTGCCCAGCAATCCAAACCAACAACGCCAACCGGCTGTGGGAGTTCGTTCCATGAAATCGTCCTTGCATTGCATCCTCGCCTGCGCGGTCCTCGCCGCCACCGGCGCCGCCCAGGCGCAGGATCTCACGGTGATCTCCTTCGGCGGCGCCACCAAGGCCGCCCAGGACAAGGCCTACTTCAAACCCTTCGATGCCAGCGGCGCCGGCAAGGTGGTCGCCGGCGAGTACAACGGCGAGATGGCCAAGGTGAAGGCCATGGTCGACGTCGGCAAGGTCACCTGGGACGTGGTCGAGGTGGAAAGCCCCGAACTGCTGCGCGGCTGCGACGAGGGCCTGTTCGAGCGCATCGACCCGGCCGCCATCGGCGACCAGTCGCAGTTCGTCCCCGGCACCTTCAGCGAGTGCGGCGTGGCCACCTACGTCTGGTCCATGGTCATGGCCTACGACAGCAAGCGCCTGGCCAAGGCGCCGACCTCCTGGGCGGACTTCTGGAACGTCAAGGAGTACCCGGGCAAGCGCGGCCTGCGCAAGGGCGCCAAGTACACCCTGGAAGTGGCCCTGCTGGCCGACGGCGTGAAACCCGAGGACCTGTACAAGGTGCTGGGCACCGCCGAGGGCGTCAGCCGCGCCTTCAGGAAGCTCGACGAGATCAAGCCCTACATCCAGTGGTGGGAAGCCGGCGCGCAACCGCCGCAGTGGCTGGCCGCCGGCGACGTGGTGATGAGCGCCGCCTACAACGGCCGCATCGCCGCCGCGCAGAAGGAAGGCGTGCCGCTGGCCATCGTCTGGCCGGGCAGCCTCTACGACCCGGAATACTGGGCGGTGGTCAAGGGCACGCCGAACAAGGCCCTGGCCGAGAAGTTCATCGCCTTCGCCAGCCAGCCGCAGACGCAGAAGGTGTTCTCCGAGAACATCCCCTACGGCCCGGTGCACAAGGGCACCCTGGCACTGCTGCCGGCCGACGTCCAGGCCGCCCTGCCCACCGCCCCGGCCAACCTGCAGGGCGCCCGCTCGGTGGACTCGGCCTTCTGGGTCGACCACGGCGAGGAACTGGAACTGCGCTTCAACGCCTGGGCGGCCCGCTGAGGCCCCCGGCCAACCCGAGTGCCCGGCGTGCCGGGCACCGCCTTGCCTTGCGAGAACCACAATGACAACGACGCAAACCCCGGCGGCGACCCTGGAGCTGAGCACCATCCAGCCCATCGCCCGGCACGAACGCCACGGCCGCGCCCGCGACCTCTTCACCATCTGGTTCGGCAGCAACATCATGCTGCTCACCGTGGTCACGGGGGCGCTGGCCGTCACCGTGTTCCAGCTGTCCTTCGTCGCCGCGCTGCTGGCGCTGGTGCTGGGCAACCTGGTCGGCGGGGTGTTCATGGCCCTGCACTCGGCCCAGGGCCCGCAGCTGGGCGTGCCGCAGATGGTGCAGACGCGCGGCCAGTTCGGCTCCTTCGGCTCGTTGCTGGTGGTGGCCCTGGTGGTGATCATGTACCTGGGCTTCTTCGCCTCCAACCTGGTGCTCGGCGGCCAGACGCTGCACGCACGCTTCCCGGCCGTGGCCACCAACGCCGGCATCCTGCTGGTGGGCGCGGTCAGCGTCGTCGCCACCGTCTTCGGCTATCGCCTGATCCACGGCTATACCCGGCTGATGTCCTGGCTGTCCGGCGCGGTGCTGCTGGTCAGCTTCGCCTGGGTGCTGTTCATCCACGGCCTGCCGGCGGATTTCCTGCAGCGCAACGGCTTCAACCTGCCGGGCTTCCTCGGCGCGCTGTCGATCGCCGCGCTCTGGCAGCTGGCCTACGCCCCCTACGTTTCCGACTACTCGCGCTACATGCCGCAGGACACCGGCGCGCGCACCGCGTTCTGGTCCAGCTACTGGGGCTGCTGCCTGGGCTCGATCCTGCCCATGCTCCTGGGCGTGATCGTCGGCCTGTGCCTGGACGGCGGCGACGTGGTCGCCGGGCTGATCGGCATGACAGGCGGCTTCAGCGCCGTGCTGGTGGCGGTGTTCTCCATCGGCATCGCCGCCACCAATGCGATGAACCTGTACTGCGGCACGCTCTCGGCGATCACCGTCGGCCAGACGCTGATCCCGGCCTGGGTGGCCGGCGCCGGCTGGCGCGCGCTGATCGCCCTGAGCCTGTTCGGCGGCTCGCTGGCCATCGCCCTGCTCGGCCAGGACAACTTCATGGCCAACTACACCAACTTCATCCTCCTGCTGCTCTACGTGCTGGTGCCCTGGAGCGCGATCAACCTGGTCGACTACTACCTGGTCGCCCACGGCCAGTACGACGTGCTGTCGTTCTTCCGCCGCGACGGCGGCATCTACGGCACCTTCAACTGGACCGCGGTGAACTGCTACGTGCTGGGCATCCTGGTGCAGGTGCCGTTCATGTCCACCGAGCTGTACACCGGGGTGGTGGCGCGCGCCATGAACGGCGCCGACATCTCCTGGATCGTCGGCCTGGGCGTGGTCTCGCCGGTCTACTGGGCGTTCAGCCGCAAGCGCCAGCGCACCCTGGCGGAGGCCCGCGCATGAGCCGCCGGACCGGATTCTTCTTCGACGAACGCTGCTTCTGGCACGCCGCCGGGCTGCACGCGCTGATTCTCCCGGTGGGCGGCTGGCTGCAGCCGCCGGCCGGCAGCGGCCACGCCGAGTCGGCGGAGAGCAAGCGGCGGCTGAAAAGCCTGATGGACGTCTCGGGCCTGAGCGCGAAACTCAAGCTTTCCAGCGCGCCGCTGGCCAGCGAGGAAGACCTGCTGCGCGTCCACCCGCTGGACTACCTGCAACGCTTCAAGGCCATGAGCGACGCCGGCCACGGCGAGCTGGGCGAGGAGGCCATGGTCGGCCCCGGCACCTACGAGATCGCCCGGCAGTCCGCCGGACTGGCCATCGCCGCGGTGGACGCGGTGCTCAGCGGCGAACTGGACAACGCCTACGCGCTGTCGCGGCCGCCGGGCCACCATTGCCTGGCCGACCGCGGCATGGGCTTCTGCTACCTGGCCAACATCGCCGTGGCTGTGGAGGCGGCGAAGGCGCGCCACGGCATCCGGCGCGTCGCCGTGCTGGACTGGGACGTGCACCACGGCAACGGCACCCAGTCGATCTTCTATGGCCGCGACGACGTGCTGACCCTGTCGATCCACCAGGCCGACTGCTTCCCGGTGGGCTCCGGCGCCGTGGAAGAGCAGGGCGAAGGCGCCGGCCTGGGCGCCAACGTCAACGTCCCGCTGTACCCCGGCAGCGGCGACGACGCCTATCGCCACGCCATGCAGCGCATCATAGTGCCGGCCCTGGAGCGCTTCCGCCCGGAGCTGATCGTGGTGGCCTGCGGCTTCGACGCCAACGGCGTGGACCCGCTGGCGCGCATGCTCGCCCACAGCGAGACCTTCCGCGCCCTCACCCGCAGCGTGCGCGAGGCCGCCGAGCGCTTGTGCGAGGGGCGCCTGGTGCTGGTCCACGAGGGCGGCTACGCCGAAGCCTACGTGCCCTTCTGCGGCCACGCGGTGATCGAGGAACTGGCCGGGGTGGCCACCGAGGTGGTCGACCCCTTCCTGCCGATGCTCGAAGGCCAGCAGCCGGACGCGGATTTCCGCGCCTTCCAGCGCCAGGCCATCGAGCGCATGGCGCAGAAGCTGGGCCTGTAGGCCGGCATCAGGCCTGCGGCAGCGTGCCCGGGCGGACGTAGGCCAGCGCGTGTGCGACGTAATCGGCCTTGCCCAGCTCGACGCCCAGGCTGCGCAGGATGGCGTAGGCGGTGATGCAGTGGAAATAGAACTGCGGGAACGACCAGTCGCGGGCGTACTGCTCGCTGTCCATGTCGAAGACGATGCCGTTGGGCAGGTCGAGCGCGATCGGCGCCTCGGGCCGGCCATCGAGCGCATCGCCGGGCAGGTCGGCGAGCGCTGCCAGCGCCTCGGCTATGCAGGCCCGGGCCTCGGCCAGGGTGCCCGGCCGCTCGTTCGACGCCCAGCCGTCGTTGCGCACCTGCAGCCACGCCTGCGGAACGGCCAGGCCGCGTAGGCGGTAGGCCGGCTCCAGCGCCTGGAAGCAGGCGAAACGCACCTGCGCGGCCAGCGGGTACATGTCCGGCGCCAGGCGTTGCGCCATCAGCCCGTCGACGTCGTTGCCGGCGGCGCTTTCATGGGCGGCGGCCTTGTCGAGCCATTGCGAGAGGTTCGTGAGCATGTGGGTGAACGAGGGGACGAGAAGGCTGGTCAGCGACATGGCGGGCTCCGGGAAAGGGGAGCCGTCAGCTTAGTCCGGACTCGCCGGCCGTGCTGCTCCTACCTTATTGGGGGCACGGCTTCTCGTAGGAGCGAGCTTGCTCGCGAACCGCATGGCACCGCGTTTGTTCGCGAGCAAGCTCGCTCCTACGAAGAGCATGCGGCTCGTGCCGGCTGTGGGTCCTTTGTCTCCGGCTGACTCCAGCCTCCCCGCACACGCCGAGCGGTCCCCTCTCCCTCCGGGAGAGGGTTAGGTCGAGGGGGCCGTTGAGGTACGGGGTGTCCCTGTAGGCGCGGCGCAAAAAAAGGGAGCCCGAAGGCTCCCCTGGAGAGAAACCGCGGCGGGGGACGCCGCGGTCGGAGCGCTGGCCGCGGGTTACGCGGCGCGGAACAGGTTGTGCGGGTCGATGACGAATTTCTTCGGCACGCCGGCGTCGAACTCGCCGTAGCCTTTCGGCGCCTCGTCCAGGGTGATGACTTCCACCCCGACGATGTCGGCGATCTTGATGCGGTCCCACATGATCGCCTGCATCAGCTGGCGGTTGTACTTCATCACCGGGGTCTGGCCGGTGTGGAAGCTGTGGGACTTGGCCCAGCCCAGGCCGAAGCGGATGCTCAGGCTGCCGTGCTTGGCGGCGTCGTCCACCGCGCCCGGGTCCTCGGTGACGTACAGGCCCGGGATGCCGATCTGGCCGGCCACGCGGGTGATGCCCATCAGCGAGTTGAGCACGGTGGCCGGGGCCTCGTGCTGCGAACCCGAGTGGCCGTGGCCGCGGGCCTCGAAGCCCACCGCGTCGACCGCGCAGTCCACTTCCGGCTCGCCCAGCAGGTCGGCGATCTGCTCGTGCAGCGGGGTGTCCTTGGACAGGTCGGCGATCTCGAAGCCCTGGGCCTTGGCGTGGGCCAGGCGGGTCGGGTTGACGTCGCCGATGATCACCACCGCGGCGCCCAGCAGGCGGGCGGAGGCGGCAGCGGCCAGGCCCACGGGGCCGGCACCGGCGATGTACACGCTGCTGCCCGGGCCGACGCCGGCGGTGACCGCGCCGTGGTAGCCGGTGGGCAGGATGTCGGACAGGCAGGTCAGGTCGCGGATCTTCTCCATGGCCTTCTCGCGGTCCGGCAGCTTCAGCAGGTTGAAGTCGGCGTAGGGCACCAGCACGTATTCGGCCTGGCCACCGACCCAGCCGCCCATGTCGACGTAGCCGTAGGCGCCGCCGGCGCGGGCCGGGTTGACCGTCAGGCAGACGCCGGTGTGCTGCTCCTTGCAGGTGCGGCAGTGGCCGCAGGCGACGTTGAAGGGCACCGAGACCAGGTCGCCGATCTTCATGGTCTCCACGCCGCGGCCGATCTCCACCACCTCGCCGGTGATCTCGTGGCCCAGCACCAGGCCGGTGGGCGCGGTGGTCCGGCCGCGCACCATGTGCTGGTCGGAGCCGCAGATGTTGGTGGAGACCACCCGCAGGATCACCCCGTGGTCGATCTGCTTGCCCTGCGGGTCCTGCATCTTCGGATAGGGGATGTTCTGCACCTCGACCTTACCTGGGCCGAGATAAACCACACCACGATTGCCAGACATACGCATTCCTCTTTGTCGTTGTGGGTACAAATGCGCGGCACGGCGGCCACGCGGCTTTGCACTGGGATGTCGTCTGTTGCGCGACAGGGCCGGGGTACAGCTGGCAGCCGGCGGGTCTGTCGGTGTTGCTCGGGTGGCGGGAGGTGCATGAAGAGCCCCTCTCCCCAACCCTCTCCCGCAAGCGGGAGAGGGGGCTTGTTCGGCGCGGGCTCGACATGCGGCCCCCGCTTGCAGCTTGTGGCTTGCAGCCTGCAGCCGCTTTAAAGGACAACCGTCCGATTGGCGTTGAGGAATACCCTCCGCTCGATGTGATAGCCCACCGCCCGCGCCAGGGTCAGGCACTCGACGTCGCGGCCCTTGGCGATCAGGTCCTCG
Source organism: Pseudomonas delhiensis (assembly GCF_900187975.1). Lineage (GTDB taxonomy): Bacteria > Pseudomonadota > Gammaproteobacteria > Pseudomonadales > Pseudomonadaceae > Pseudomonas > Pseudomonas delhiensis. Next base: position 80,462 of record NZ_FZPC01000019.1, read on the forward strand.
GGGTAGTGGGCGTGGTCCACGGCCTCGACGCCCTGGGCGATGATCGGGCCCTCGTCGAGGTCGTTGTTGATGTAGTGGGCGGTGGCGCCGACCAGCTTGACGCCCTTCTGGTACGCCTGGTGGTAGGGCTTGGCGCCCTTGAAGCCGGGCAGCAGCGAGTGGTGGATGTTGATCGCCCAGCCGTCCAGCCTGCGGCACAGCTCCGGCGAGAGCACCTGCATGTAGCGGGCGAGGATCACCAGTTCCGCGCCGCTTTGCTCGATCACCTGCCACACCTTGGCTTCCTGGGCGGCCTTGTCCTGCGGGTCGAGGGCGAAGTGGTGGTAGGGGATGCCGTGCCAGCGCGCCAGGGGCTCCAGGTCCGGGTGGTTGGAGACCACAGCCGCCACGTCCATCGGCAGTTGGCCGATGCGCTGGCGGTAGAGCAGGTCGTTCAGGCAGTGGTCGGCCTTGGAGACCATGATCACTACCTTGCTGCGGTAGCCCGGCGGGGTCAGCTCGGTCTTCATCTGGAAGGGCTCGACGCGCTCGGCCAGGCTGGCGCGGAAGGCCGCCTCGTCGAAGCCGTCCGGGGCGCGGAACTCCACGCGGATGAAGAAGCGCTGGGCCAGGCGGTCGTCGAAGGAGTGGTGCTCGGTGACGTAGCACTGCCGTTCGAACAGGTGGCGCGTCACCACGTCGACGGTGCCGAGCAGGCTCGGGCTGTCGGCGGTGAGGATCCAGGTATCGGGGGTGCGGCTCATGGCGTGGCTCCGGTGGCGACGCGGGAGGGCGGGCCGGCTGGCCCGCCCGCCGGGATCAGGCGGCGATCTGCAGGCCGTACTCGGCGCTGGCGTCCTGCAGCCACAGCCAGAAGTAGTCGGCGAAGCTGCGGCGCACCACCAGTTCCCAGGTGTCCTCGCCGGTGTGGCGGATCACGCACTGGGACTTGGCGAAGATGGTCCCCACCGCCTTGCCCACCGGGAAGTTGCTCGGGTGCACGTCGTAGCTGGTGGACTTCATCAGCAGCTCGCGCACCTTCGGCCCGGTGAGTTCCAGCAGGGTCTGCCCGCCGCCGACGTTGACCACCGAGTAGTGCAGCTCCTCGCCGAGCACCTTGCGCAGCTTCTGCTCGACGGCGAATTCCTCGCCGCCGGGGACGATCAGCAGCCACTCGTCCGGGCCCAGCCACTGCAGCGAGGTGTCGCCCTTGGCCACCAGGGTCAGGGCCACCGGCAGCTCCAGGCCCAGGGCCTTGTGCACGCCCTCGGCGAAGGCCGCGTCATGGGCGCTGCCGCGCAGCACCAGGTGGCCGAGCAGCTTCTTCTCGCGCAGGGTGACGCCGGCGTTGGCGACGCTGCGCGAGGCCAGCTTGTCCAGCTCGGCGTGGTGCAGCGGGGTCTCGACTTTCACCCCGGCCTCGGGGCATTGCTGGTAGACGTTCGCTTTGCTCATTCGTATTCACCTCGGGGCGCTGTGCGCCCTGGAATCCTCTCACCCTCCCCCCGTCGGAGGAGGGCTTGGCCTTCGCTTGCGGCTTGTCGCTTACCGCTTGCAGCTGCTCTTAATCCACATTCTGCCGTTCGCCTTTCGGGTCGTAGAACACCGAACTGCAGATTTCCGCCTCGATCACCCGGCCGTCGACCAGGGGCGCGTAGACCTTCTCGCCCATGCGCTTCAGGCCGCCCTTGACCACCGCCAGGGCGAAGCCGTAGCCGAGGGTGCTGCTCATGTAGCTGGAGGTGACGTGGCCGACCATGTTCATCGGGATCGACTGCTGGGTGGTGAACACCAGCTGGGCGCCTTCGGGCAGCACGTCCATGGGGTTGGTGGGTTTCAGCCCGACCAGCTGCTTGCGGTCCTCGCGCAGGCAGTCGGCGCGGTTCATGCCACGCCAGCCGATCCACGAGAAGGGCTTGGTGCGGCCCACGGCCCAACCCATGTTGAGGTCGTCCGGGGTCACCGAGGCGTCGGTGTCCTGGCCGACGATGATGAAGCCCTTCTCGGCGCGCAGCACGTGCATGGTCTCGGTGCCGTAGGGGGTCAGGTTGTACTTCCTGCCGGCCTCGACTATGGCTTCCAGCACGCCCATGGCGTAGTTGGCCTGGATGTTCACCTCGTAGGACAGCTCGCCGGTGAAGGAGATGCGGAACACCCGCGCCGGCACGCCGGCCACCTTGCCTTCCTTCCAGGTCATGAAGGGGAAGGCGTCCTTGTCCAGGTCGATGTCGGTGACCTCGGCCAGCAGCTTGCGGCTGTTGGGGCCGGACAGGGTCAGGGTGGCCCAGTGGTCGGTGACCGAGGTGAAGTACACCTTCAGCTCCGGCCATTCGGTCTGGTGGTACAGCTCCAGCCACTCCAGCACGCGGGCGGCGCCGCCGGTGGTGGTGGTCATGACGAAGTGGTTGTCCGCCAGGCACGCGGTCACGCCGTCGTCGAAGACCATGCCGTCTTCCTTGCACATCAGGCCGTAGCGGGCCTTGCCCACGTCCAGCTTGGTCCAGGCGTTGGTGTAGACGCGGTTGAGGAACTCGCGGGCGTCCGGGCCCTGGATGTCGATCTTGCCCAGGGTGGAGGCGTCCAGCAGGCCCACCGACTCGCGTACCGCGCGGCATTCGCGGGCCACGGCGGCGTGCATGTCCTCGCCGGCCTTGGGGAAGTACCAGGGGCGCTTCCACTGGCCGACGTCCTCGAACTCGGCGCCGTTCTTCACGTGCCAGGCATGCAGGGCGGTGAAGCGCACCGGCTCGAACAGGTGGCCGCAGTGGCGGCCGGCCACGGCACCGAAGGTCACCGGGGTGTAGTTCGGGCGGAACATGGTGGTGCCGGTCTCGGCGATGCTCTTGCCCTGGGCGCGGGCGGCGATGGCCAGGCCGTTGATGTTGCCCAGCTTGCCCTGGTCGGTGCCGAAGCCCAGCGCGGTGTAGCGCTTGACGTGCTCGATGGACTCGAAGCCCTCGCGGCAGGCCAGCTCGATGGCCGCGGCGGTGACGTCGTTCTGCGGGTCGACGAACTGCTTGGGCGCACGGGAGGTGGGCTTCTCGTGGGGCACCTGGAACAGCGCCACGGTCGGCTCCTCGACCCGCTCGGAGGCCTTCGGCAGTTCGCCGGGCGCGGCCTTGAAGCCGGCGTCCTCGGCGGCCTGGGTGCCGGCGTTGTAGCCGTCCTGCAGGTTGTCGGCGAGGCGGAACACGCCGTTCACGGCGCCGGCGCAGATGCGTTTCTGCAGGCCTTCGCCGGGGACGAAGGCGAGGATGTCCTCGCGCCACTCGGGCTTGCCGCCCAGGTGCGAGGCCAGGTGCACCACCGGGCTGTAGCCGCCGGAGCTGGCGATCAGGTCGCAGTCCAGCCAGTCGCCGGGGGCGGTGACCTTCAGGCGGATGGGGTCGATGGCGGCGACTTTGGCGCCAGTCACGCGCTTGCTGCCACGCGCTTCGATCACCGCGCTGCCGGTGATGACGCGCATGCCGCGCTTGCGGGCTTCTTCCACCCACTCGCCGCGCGGGTTGGCGCGGGCGTCGGCGATGGCCACCACTTCCAGGCCGGCTTCCTGCCAGTCCAGGGCCACGCGGTAGGCGTAGTCGTTGTTGGTGGAGAGCACCAGCTTCTTGCCCGGCGCCACGCCGTAGCGGCGCACATAGGTGGAGACGGCGCCGGCCAGCAGGTTGCCCGGCAGGTCGTTGTTGGCATATACCAGCGGCCGCTCGTGGGCGCCGGCGGCCAGCACCACGCGCTTGGCGCGCACGCGGTGCACGCGGTGGCGCACCTGGCCCAGCGGCGCGGTCTCGCCCAGGTGGTCGGTGAGGCGTTCGTGGATGGTGAGGAAGTTGTGGTCGTGGTAGCCGTTCACCGTGGCGCGCGGCAGCAGCACCACTTCCGGCAGCGACTTCAGCTCGGCCAGCACCTGTTCCACCCATTCGGCGGCGGGCTTGCCGTCGAGGGTCTCGCGGGTGTCCAGCAGGCTGCCGCCGAACTCTTCCTGCTCGTCGGCCAGGATCACCCGGGCGCCGCTGCGCGCGGCGGCCAGGGCCGCGGCCAGGCCGGCGGGGCCGGCGCCGACCACCAGCACGTCGCAGTGGCGGTTCATCCAGTCGTAGCTGTCCGGGTCGACCTCGGTGGGCGCGCGGCCCAGGCCGGCGGCCTTGCGGATGTACTTCTCGTACGTCAGCCACATGGACTGCGGGTACATGAAGGTCTTGTAGTAGAAGCCGGGGGGCATCATCTTGCCGCCGACCTTGCCGAACACGCCCATCAGGTCGTTCTGCACGTTCGGCCAGCCGTTGGTGCTGCTGGCCGCAAGGCCGGCGTACAGGGCCTGCTGGGTGGCCCGCACGTTGGGCACCTGGGTGGCCTCGCGCGAGCCGATCTGCAGGATGGCGTTGGGCTCCTCGGCGCCGGCGGCGACTATGCCGCGGGGGCGGGAGTACTTGAAGCTGCGGCCGACCACGTCGACGCCGTTGGCCAGCAGGGCGGCGGCCAGGCTGTCGCCGGCGAAGCCCTGGTATTGCTGGCCGTTGAAGGTGAAGGTCAGCGGCTTGCTGCGGTCGATGCGACCGCCACGGGAAAGGCGATTGATCTGGCTCATGTTCAGGCCTTCGCGACTGCGGGCTGGGCGGCGGGTTTCTTCTCGGCGCTGGTCACGCTGGGTTTCTCGCCGATCTTGTAGGTTTCGAGGATCTCGTAGGTCACGGTGTGGCGGGTGGCGTTGAAGTACTGCCGGCAGCCGGCGGCGTGCACCCACAGCTCGTGGTGGATGCCGCGCGGGTTGTCGCGGAAGAACATGTAGTCGCCCCACTCCTCGTCGGTGCAGGCGCCGGGGTCCAGCGGGCGCGGGATGTGCGCCTGGCCCTTGGCGTGGAATTCCTCTTCGGAGCGCAGCTCGCCGCAATGGGGGCAGAAGATGTGAAGCATGGTCTAAACCTCCGGGGTTGCCTTCCGTGGGAGGTGGGGCGCCGGCTCTTCGCCGAACCACCCTCTCCCGCCCTTCGGGCACCCTCTCCCGCAAGCGGGAGAGGGGAATCAGTTGTCGCCCTGCGGGCGAATGTTCAATGAGCTACGGCCGCTGCGCCGTGCTCGTCGATGAGCGCGCCGGAGTGGAAACGTTCGATGGAGAAAGGCGCGGCCAGCGGATGCGGCTCGCCGGTGGCCAGGGTGGCGGCGAAGACGTTGCCCGAGCCGGGGGTGGCCTTGAAGCCGCCGGTGCCCCAGCCGCAGTTGAAGAACAGGTTCTTCACCGGCGTCTTGCCGATGATCGGGCAGGCGTCCGGGGTGGTGTCGACGATGCCGCCCCACTGGCGGTTCATGCGCACGCGGGAGAGCACCGGGAACATCTCGACGATGGCCTGCAGGGTGTGCTCGATCACCGGGTAGGAGCCGCGCTGGCCATAGCCGTTGTAGCCGTCGATGCCGGCGCCGATGACCAGGTCGCCCTTGTCCGACTGGCTGATGTAGCCGTGCACGGCGTTGGACATGATGACGCTGTCGATGATCGGTTTCAGCGGCTCGGAAACCAGCGCCTGCAGCGGGTGCGATTCGATCGGCAGGCGGAAGCCGGCGAGCTTGGCCATGTGCCCGGAGTTGCCGGCGGTGACCACGCCGACGCGCTTGGCGCCGATGAAGCCGCGGTTGGTCTCGACGCCGATCACCGCGCCGTCCTGCTTGCGGAAGCCGATGACTTCGGTCTGCTGGATCAGGTCCACGCCCAGGGCGTCGGCGGCGCGGGCGAAGCCCCAGGCCACCGCGTCGTGGCGGGCCACGCCGCCGCGGCGCTGCACGGTGGAGCCCATGATCGGGTAACGGGCGCTCTTGGTGCAGTTCAGGTAGGGGATTTCCTCGGCCACCTGCTGGGCGTTCAGCAGCTCGCCGTCCACGCCGTTGAGGCGGTTGGCGCTGACGCGGCGCTCGCCGTCGCGCATGTCCTGCAGGGTGTGGCAGAGGTTGTAGACGCCGCGCTGGGAGAACATGACGTTGTAGTTGAGGTCCTGGGACAGGCCCTCCCACAGCTTCATGGCGTGCTCGTAGAGCTGCGCCGACTCGTCCCACAGGTAGTTGGAGCGGACGATGGTGGTGTTGCGCGCGGTGTTGCCGCCGCCCAGCCAGCCCTTCTCCACCACCGCGATGTTGCGGATGCCGTGTTCCTTGGCCAGGTAGTAGGCGGTGGCCAGGCCGTGGCCGCCGCCGCCGACGATGACCACGTCGTACACCGGCTTGGGCGTGGGCGTGCGCCACATGCGCTGCCAGTTCTCGTGGTGGCTCAGTGAGTGCTTTAACAGGCCGAAGCCGGAGTAGCGTTGCATGTGGGTGCTCCTGAAAATCTCGTGTCGCGGCGTTCTACCCGTAGGAGCGGGCCCTGCCCGCGATGCTTTCGGCCATTCGCGGGCAGGGCCCGCTCCTACGGAAGATGCCGCGGGAATCTCAACGATAGACCGGGTAGTCGGCGCACAGCCCGGCGACCTGGGTGGCCACCTTGGCCTCGACGTCGGCATCGCCCAGGTGGTCGAGCACGTCGCAGATCCAGCCGGCCAGCTCGCGGCACTGGTCTTCCTTCAGGCCGCGGGTGGTGATGGCCGGGGTGCCGACGCGGATGCCCGAGGTCACGAAGGGGCTCTGCGGGTCGTTCGGCACGGCGTTCTTGTTGACGGTGATGCCCACGCGGCCGAGGGCGGCGTCGGCTTCCTTGCCGGTCAGGCCCTGCTTGACCAGGCTGATCAGCATCAGGTGGTTGTCGGTGCCGCCGGAGACCACGTCGTAGCCGCGGTCGATGAACACCTCGGCCATGGCCTTGGCGTTCCTGATCACCTGGGCCTGGTAGTCCTTGAACTCCGGCTCCAGGGCTTCCTTGAAGCACACCGCCTTGGCGGCGATCACGTGCATCAGCGGGCCGCCCTGGGCGCCGGGGAACACCGCGGAGTTGAGCTTCTTCTCGATCTCCTCGTTGGAGCGGGCCAGGATCAGGCCGCCGCGCGGGCCGCGCAGGGTCTTGTGGGTGGTGGTGGTGACCACGTCGGCGTAGGGCAGCGGGTTGGGGTACAGGCCCGCGGCCACCAGGCCGGCGACGTGGGCCATGTCGACGAACAGCAGCGCCCCGACCTTGTCGGCGATGGCGCGGAAGCGCGGGAAGTCGAGGGTCTTGGAGTAGGCGGAGAAGCCGGCGACGATCATCTTCGGCTTGTGCTCCACGGCCAGGCGCTCGACCTCGTCGTAGTCGATCAGCCCGGTGGCGGTGTCCAGGCCGTACTGCACGGCGTTGTACAGCTTGCCCGAGGACGACACCTTGGCGCCGTGGGTCAGGTGGCCGCCGTGGGCCAGGCTCATGCCCAGGATGGTGTCGCCGGCGTTGAGCAGCGCCAGGTACACCGCCGAGTTGGCCGAGGAGCCGGAGTGCGGCTGGACGTTGGCGTAGTCGGCGCCGAACAGCTGCCTGGCGCGGTCGATGGCCAGCTGCTCGACCTTGTCCACGTGCTCGCAGCCGCCGTAGTAGCGCTTGCCCGGGTAGCCCTCGGCGTACTTGTTGGTCAGCCCGCTGCCCTGGGCCTGCATGACGCGCTTGCTGGTGTAGTTCTCCGAGGCGATCAGCTCCAGGTGGTCTTCCTGGCGTTCTTCCTCGGCGGCCATGGCGGCGAAGAGTTCGTCGTCGTAGCCCTGGATCTGGTCATGCTTGCTGAACATCGCGGTCTCCGTGCGACAGGCGCGTCGCTTGTGGGTGGAGGCTGCCCTGACCGCCCGCGCCGGGGGCCTGCGGGGCTCGGCGCGAAGGGGTCGGTATTAGCCAGTTGTGATCGATTGTGCTCAATAGCCCGCCCCCCCATTTGCCTGTTTGCGACGTCAAAATGCCCAAACCTACCCGCGCGCTGCACCGCCCGTCCCTGCTTCGTCTGCGCCGGGCCCGCGGCGGCCGCGAAGGCGTCGGCGCGACATCGACAAGGGTGTAAGCTTGGGGCCGGCATCGCCCCCGCGCATGTCGCAGAAGAACAAGAAAAGCAGGCTGCCCTGACTGCCGTCGCCCCGCCCTGCCGATTCTCGGCTGCCCGCCCCGGGCAAAAGATGTCCGTTCCCGACCCGAAAATGCACCTGGCTGCCACAGGGCCACTGCTGCACGCCGCGCCGCCCAGCGGCTAGAATGCCGCCACTGTCAAACCCGAGGACGCCATGAAACGCTCCCTGATCCTGCTCAGCGCCCTGATGCTCGGCGCGACCCTCCACGGCTGCGGCGGTGGCGACGACAAGGCCAAGGCCGAGAAGACCGCCGCGGTGCCGGCCGACAGCTGCACTGGCCACCCGCTGGAGAAGGCCCTGCCGCCGAGCAAGGAAATGTACGGCTACCCGTTCATCTCCCGCGAATGCGGCTACAACGACGCCAAGCTGGTCTACGGCACCGCCGACGGCAGCCGCCACCTGGAGATCAGCCTGATCGACACAGGCATGCCGGCCCCGGCCCAGGACGCCAACAGCGAGCAGGCCATCGCCTACCGCGGCGTGCAGGACAAGCTGCGCGACATGACCCATTCCAGCCTGACGCTGCTGAACAAGACCCGCGAGACCGCGATCAGGAACGGCACCGCCGACAAGTTCGGCGGCGAGGACTACCTGCCGGTGATTGACACCACCCGCATGGGCGACCCCCTGGGCATAGTCGCCCCGGCCAAGGGCGAGGCCGGCGAGTCCAGCCTCACCGGGCTGATCAAGGGCCGCTACGTGCTGACCCTGAGCACCCCGGACAAGCCCAACGGCGGCAGCACCCAGTCCATGCGCCAGCTATTCGTGCCCATCGTCGAGCAGATGAAGCTGACGGCGCTGCCCTGATCGGCATGAGCAACGGCGGATAATCGCGGACAGGTCCTATCCCACACCCACCTCCTGTCTCAACTGTAGGAGCGCGCCCTGCGCGCGAATCGCGGGCAGGGCCCGCTCCTACTGTATTGTTCATGCCGGATAGCTCCCTCTCCCGCTTGCGGGAGAGGGTTGGGGAGAGGGCGTTCTAAAGCTCGACATCCATGCTCTCCGGGAAACGCCCTTCGCGAACAACCTCGCTCCTACAAAAGCCACGATTTCGCTACGCTGCCTGTGGATGACTTTCCCCGAGGCAGCTTTCGATGTTCGACAATTCCCAGCAATTCGCCAGCGACAACTATTCCGGCATCTGCCCCGAAGCCTGGGCCGCCATGGCCGAGGCCAACCGCGGCCATGAGCGGGCCTACGGCGACGACCAGTGGACGGCGCGCGCCTCCGACCATTTCCGCGAGCTGTTCGAGACCGATTGCGAGGTGTTCTTCGCCTTCAACGGTACCGCCGCCAACTCCCTGGCCCTGGCCGCCCTGTGCCAGAGCTACCACAGCGTGATCTGCGCCGAGACCGCTCACGTCGAGACCGACGAGTGCGGCGCCCCGGAGTTCTTCTCCAACGGCTCCAAGCTGCTGCTGGCGCGCACCGACACGCAGGGTAAGCTGACCCCCGCGGCGATCCGCGAGATCGCGCTGAAGCGCCAGGACATCCACTACCCCAAGCCGCGCGTGGTGAGCATTACCCAGGCCACCGAGGTCGGCACCGTCTACCGCCCGGACGAGTTGGGCGCGCTCAGCGCCACCTGCCGCGAGCTGGGCCTGCACCTGCACATGGACGGCGCGCGCTTCTCCAACGCCTGCGCCTTCCTCGGCGCCTCGCCGGCGGAGCTGACCTGGAAGGCCGGCGTCGAGGTGCTGTGCTTCGGCGGCACCAAGAACGGCATGGCGGTGGGCGAGGCCATCCTGTTCTTCGACCGCGAGCTGGCCGAGGGCTTCGACTACCGCTGCAAGCAGGCCGGCCAGCTGGCCTCGAAGATGCGCTTCCTCGCCGCGCCCTGGGTCGGGGTGCTGCAGGACGACGCCTGGCTGCACTACGCCAACCACGCCAACCAGTGCGCGCGCCTGCTGGCGCAACGAGTGGCCGACGTGCCGGGCGTGCAACTGATGTTCCCGGTGGAGGCCAACGGGGTATTCCTGCAGATGTCCGAGCCGGCCCTGGAAGCCCTGCGCCAGCGCGGCTGGCGCTTCTACACCTTCATCGGCGCCGGCGGCGCGCGCTTCATGTGTTCCTGGGACACCGAGATCGAGCGCGTCGAGGCCCTGGCGCGGGACATCCGCGAGGTGATGGGCGCCGCCGCCTGAGTTGTCCACCGAATCTGTCGAAAACCCTGTGCGCAGCCTGTGGCCGGGCTGTGCGCAGGTGGCTTGCGGCCGCTTGGCGCCTGGGCCGGGCCAAGGCGCTCGGCGTTTGCCCGGCGGGCCGGATTCTGCCCCCGGAATCTGTTGGCCGCGTTGTGGATAAAGTGTGCATGAATGCCTTGGCGCGAGGCCCGGCGAGGCCTGCGCTCGGCTGTACGTTTTTTGACCTGAATTTGCCCGCGTGCCTTGATTTTCAAGCACTTGCCATCGGCTTCCGGCCGCCGGCGAGTTGCCCACAAAGGCTGTGGAGCGAGGCGCGGGAAAGCTGTGGAAAAGCTGTCGGTGAATGGCTGCGCGAGCGAAACGGCGGGGCCTGCCGGGCATTGCTGGTTTTTTCGCCAACAGCCCTGTCCGTGGGCACTGCGGAAAAAGACCGGCGGCTAATGGTCGCGGGCTGTCCACGGCTTCTGTTGAACGGCCTGTGGTAAAGCTGTGGATAAACTGCCGCTGGACAGGCTTTCCGGGGCCTGCTCAAGGCTGCCCGGAAAATCGCCAGCGTTAGGCTTGAAGTCCCGTGGCACAAGGGTCTCCGGCGTCTTAGGCAGGCCTGCGGAACTGTCCACAACGGCTGTGGAAGCAGCCTTCAGCAAGCTGTGGAAAAGCTGTGGTGAAACGGCTGTGGCGGGCATGCCCACTGGGCTCGCGACGGCTGGCTGTTTTTTGCTCAGGGCGCTCCGGGGTGCTACCTATACTTCCCGTTACCCTGCCTGGGAGGTGCCCCATGTCGAACTACCCGGTCGAACAGATTCGTACGGTCGCCCTGGTCGGCCATGGCGACAGCGGCAAGACCCTGCTCGCCGAAGCCCTGTTGCAGCGCAGCGGCGCCATCCCCGCGATGGGCTCGCTGGAACGCGGTGACACCCTGTGCGACGCCGACCCGCTGGAGCGCGACTACCACCATTCGCTGTCCGCTGCGCTGGCGCACTTCGAATACGAGGGCGCGCACGTCCAGCTCATCGATACCCCCGGCCTGCCCGATTTCATCGGCCACGCGCTGCCGGCCCTGGCGGCGGTGGAGACCGCGCTGGTGGTGGTCAACGCGCAGAACGGCATCGAGCTGAACACCCACCGCATGATGGACTGGGCCGCCGGGCGCGGGCTGTGCCGGATGCTGGTGGTGAACAAGATCGACGCCGAGCGCGTCGACCTGCCGGCGCTGCTGGCCGACCTGCGCGAGGCCTTCGGCAAGGAAGTGCTGCCGCTGAACCTGCCGGCCGGCGGCGCCACGCGGGTGGCCGACTGCTTCTTCGCGCCCGCCGGCGAGGCGGACTTCTCCTCGGTGGAGGAGGCGCACCAGGCGCTGGTCGACCAGGTCGTGGAGGTCGACGAGGAGCTGATGGCGCGCTACCTGGAGCAGGGCTCGATCCAGCCGGAGGAACTCCACGAACCCTTCGAGCGGGCCCTGCGCGAAGGCCACCTGATCCCCCTGTGCTTCGTCTCGGCGCGCACCGGTGCTGGCGTCGACGAACTGCTGCAGACGCTGGCGCGGCTGGCGCCCAACCCCGCCGAGGGCAACCCGCCGCTGTTCGAGCGCCTGGACGAGCAGGGCGGCGCCCGGCCCTTTCGCTCGCAGCCGGACCCCGAGGCCCACGTGCTGGCCCATGTGTTCAAGGTGGTGATCGACCCCTTCGTCGGCCGCCTGGCGGTGTTCCGCGTGCACCAGGGCACCGTGCGCCGCGACATGCAACTGTTCGCCGGGGATGGCCGCAAGCCGTTCAAGGTCGGCCACCTGCTGCGCCTGCAGGGCAAGCGCCACGAGGAGGTGCCGCAGCTGGTCCCCGGTGACTTCGGCGCGCTGAGCAAGGTCGAGGAACTGGAATTCGACGTGGTCCTGCACGACTCCCACGACGAGGACCACATCCGCCTGGCGCCGCTGGACTTCCCCACGCCCATGCAGGGCCTGGCCATCGAGGCCGGCCGCCGCGGCGACGAGCAGCGCCTGGCCGAGGTGCTGCAGCGCCTGCTGGCCGAGGACCCGTGCGTGCGCCTGGACTACAACGCCTCGACCCAGGAAACCGTGCTGCGCGGCATGGGCGAGCTGCACCTGCGCTACCTGCTGGAACGCCTGACCGGCAGCTACAAGCTGGAAGTGAACACCCGCCCGCCCAGCGTGCCCTACCGCGAGACCGCCACGCGCCCGGCCGAGGGGCACTGCCGGCACAAGAAGCAGACCGGCGGCGCCGGCCAGTTCGGTGAGGTGTTCCTGCGGGTGGAGCCGCTGCCGCGGGGAACCGGCTTCGAGTTCGTCGATGCGATCAAGGGCGGGGTGATCCCGGGGCAGTTCATCCCCTCGGTGGAGAAGGGCGTGCGCGCGGCGCTGGCCGCGGGCCCCCTGGCCGGCTTCCCGGTGGAGGACGTGAAGGTCACGGTGTTCGACGGCAAGAGCCACTCGGTGGACTCCAAGGACATCGCCTTCCAGGCCGCCGGGCGCAAGGCCATGTTCGACGCCCTGCGCAATGCCGGGGGCATGCTGCTGGAGCCGGTGGTGAACATCGCGGTGACGGCGCCGGAAGCCCGCCTGGGCGACATCACCGCCGACCTCACCGGGCGCCGCGGCCAGGTGCTGGGCACCGAGCCGCTGTCGGCCCGCGCCACCCTGGTGCGCGGCCAGGTGCCGCTGGCCGAACTGGAAGGCTACGCCAACCGGCTGAAGGCGATCACCGCCGGGCAGGGTTTCTTCACCCTCGAAGCCAGCCACTACAGCCCCGTGCCGCAGGACGTGCAGCAGCGCCTGGCCAGTGGGTACAAGGCGGTGCAGGAAGAAGACTGAAAACGCCGGTTTTTTGTAGGAGCGGATTTATCCGCGATGCTCCTACGCCGCCCCATCCAACCCGTAGGGCGCATAACGCCTACGGCGTTATCCGCCAATCGACCCGGGCACCTCTGTTCCGGCCGGCGGCGGATAACCGCGAACGGTTATTCGCCCTACGCTCGAACGCAGGGCGCGCTCCCCGCAACAGCCGGCGCGGCCGCTCAGGCCCGGCGCCGCTCCCGCTGGTCGATCAGGTACTGCAGGCGGAACAGGTGGCGGTAGCCGGCCTCCCAGGCGCCGTGGCCGGACTTCACGTTGATGTGCCCGGCGTTCGGCAGGACCAGCGTCTCGGCGCCCCAGGCGCGGCCCAGCTGCAGGGCGCGCTGCGGGCTGCAGGCGGCGTCGTTGTCCGAGCCCACCAGCACGCTGGGGAAGGGCAGGGCGTCCAGGGCGATGGGGGCGAAGTTGCGCAGCGCCGCATGGCAGGTCTCGCGCTCGACGTCGGCGGGCGCCACCAGCAGGGCGCCGGAGACCTGGGCCAGGGCCTTCGGCCCGGCGCGGCGGGCCCAGGAAGCGACGGTGACGCAGCCCAGGCTGTGGGCGATAAGCACCACGCGGCCGGGCAGGCGGCGGATCTCGCGGTCCAGCTCGGCGACCCAGTCGACATGCCGCGGCGCCACCCAGTCGCGCTGCTCCACCCGCGAGGCGTTGGGCAGCGCGCGCTGCCAGTGGCTCTGCCAGTGCTCGTCCTCCGAGCCGTGCCAACCGGGCACCAGGACATAGCGGACGCGGTCGCTGCGCATGGGTTCATCCCCCTGAAAGTCGTCATGGGGAGACAGTGTAGGTGGGGTTCGTCAATAAATTAAGGAATAAAAAATGCTTTGCTTATGTCGCATTTGCTTATTCCAGCACTTCTTGATCCGCGACAAGTACGCAGGGGCCCGGCAGGCGTTGAATCGAAGCTGGGCCCACTCCCTTCAGGTGAACCTCATGGCCAAGAAATTCCCCCTGCACCCCGCCCACCCCGAACGCATCTGCTGGGGCTGCGACCGCTACTGCCCGGCCTCGGCCATGGGCTGCGGCAATGGCTCCAGCCGTACCCAGCACCCCATCGAGATCTTCGGCGAGGACTGGGCGGACGAGCCCGCCTGGGGCCTGGACGAGACGCCCGCGCAGCCGGTCGAGGTGCGCCAGCCGGCGCCCTGACTCAGCCGGGGGCCTTGGCGCAGCAGCGCGCCAGCAGGGCTTCCAGGTTCAGGTCGGGCATGGCGCAGGCGCGCAGCGCGCTGGCCGTCTGCTCGACGTATTCTCGGGTGCTGCCGAAATGCCCCTGGGCGCTGTCGAACACGCGCTGCACGATGCTGTCCGGCAGCGAGCCGGCGTAGCTGGGCAGGTGGCGTTCGAGGACGAAGCCCAGGGCGCGCACCCGCCGGCCATCCTCCAGGCGGCAGCTGAGCCACTCCGGGCGGTAGGAGGCGTAGGGCATCTCGCGCTGCCAGAGGGCGAACAGGTTGGCGTCCAGGTCGTCGTCCGGCAGGCGGTAGGCGAAGCCGCCGCAGGAGCCGCCGCGGTCCAGGCCCAGCACCAGGCCGGGCATTTCCGGGGTGCCGCGGTGGGTCAGCGACCACAGGTAGAGCCCGCGGTGGTAGCCGTGCACCCGCGCGCGGCTGGCCTCGGCCACCGGGAACTCCGGGCGCCAGATCAGCGAGCCGTAGGCGAACAGCCACACGGCGCCGCCGCCGTGCTCGGCCATGGTGATTTCCAGCGAGGCGCGCAACTGCTCCGCGCTGAGTCGTTCCGGCGCCCCCAGCGCCGGTGGATAGAAGGGGCCGTCCAGGTTCATAGACGTGCTCATGCGTAACCCCCAAGGTACCTCACGCTCTGAAAACTTAGCGGATGTGACCTTTTGACAGAAGGGGCGGCTGCGCAAGACACCTTTGCGCGGACGAACGGCGCTACCGCCGGTCCGGATGGCAGGGGGCGAAAAAGAGGGCCGCGCGGGGCGGCCCTATCACCAAGATCTTCTCTGGCGTGGGGTGCCAGTGGGTGTGAGGTACCCGACCAGCAGTAGAGCAGCCGCCCATGACAGGCGCGTGACGCTCACTGCCCGGCCTGCCACCGGCCCTTGCTCTGGCTTTCGCAGAACGGCTGGAGGAAGCGCGCGTCGCTGGCCACGCCGTAGTAGTGGATGTCCTGGCGGTAGGGGCTGTTGGGCACCTGGGCGTTGGCGCAGATGCCGAAGGCGCCGGTCGGGCAGGCGTCGGCGTAGGCCACCTCGACCTGCTGGTCCTTCAGTTGCGGCTGGCAGAAGCCCTCGTGGAACAGCTTCGCCGGGATGCTGCGGTTCTGCTGGCAGACCTTCACGTCGAGGTTCCTGCCGCGGCTGTGCACCACGCAGGCTTCGGCGTGGGCGAGGGCGGGCAGGGCGAGGCAGGACGACAGGAGCAGGGCCGGCAGACGCATGAAGACGGGGTCCTTTGAGCGAAGGGCCGACTCTAGCGCTTTTCCCCGCCCTCGTCAGGCGGCAACATGGCGCCATGCTCGAACAGATTCCCACCCATGTGATCGGCGGCCCGCTGGGCGCCGGCAAGACCAGCCTGATCCGCGACCTGCTGGCCCAGCGCCCGGCAGGCGAGCGCTGGGCGGTGCTGGTCAACGAATTCGGCCAGGTCGGCCTGGACGCCGCGCTGCTGGCCACCGACGCCGACGGCGTGGCCATCGGCGAGGTGGCCGGCGGCTGCCTGTGCTGCGTCAACGGCGCGCCCTTCCAGGTCGGCCTCGCCCGCCTGCTGCGCAAGGCGCGGCCGCAGCGGCTGTTCATCGAACCCTCCGGCCTCGGCCACCCGCGCACCCTGCTGCGCCAACTGGGCGAGGCGCCCTGGCGCGGCGTGCTGGCGCCACAGCCCTTGTTGCTGGTGCTGGATGCCGCGGCGCTGGCCGCAGGCGCTTCGCTGCCGGAAGCGCAACGGGACGCCCTGGCCGATGCCGCGCTGCTGGTGCTGAACAAGAGCGAAGGGCTGGACGAGGCGGCCCGCGAACGGCTGCAAGCCGACCTGCCGGCGCTGCCGCAGGTCTGGACCGAGCAGGGGCGTCTGCCCTTCGCGCGCCTGCCGTTCGTCGCCAATATCGGATCGGACGCAGCGGCGGAGCTGCCGGCGCCCATGGCCGAGCTGCCCGTGCTGCTCACCCGCGCCGCGCCCCTGCGGCAGGTGCACAGCGAGGGCGGGCGCCAGGCCGTCGGCTGGCGCCTGCACGCCGACTGGCGCTTCCGCCGCGCGGCGGTGGAGGCCTGGCTGGCCGGCCTGGGCGGTCTGCTGCGGGCCAAGGCGGTGCTGCACTGCGAGGACGGCTGGCAGGCCTGCAACCGGCTGACGGGCGCCGAACCCTGGCAGCCCAGCGCCTGGCGGCGGGACAATCGGCTGGAGCTGATCTTCGACGCCGAGCAGGATCTGCAGGCGCTGCAGCAGCAAATGTTGACCTGTGCCAGGTTGGCCGATGGCCAATAAGGTTGCCATCGGCGGGGCGAATGATAATAATTATCAGATTCTGGTCATTTCCCCACAGGCTTCTCCCATGGCGCCATCGCAATCGCGCTCGCCGGCGGGCTCTGCTCTCGTCGCGTCCGCCGCGGAACTTCCTTCGTCCTCCGACAGCGACGAAGGACTCTCGCTGCCTTGCGTCAACGCCCAGCGTGGCAGTGAAGCCAACCTGCGCCTGGTGGACTGCTCCGGCGCCCGCCGCGACGAGGAAGTGGCCGTCGCCGAGGAACTGCTGATTCCCTACGCCGCGCCCGTGGAAGGCGTGGAAGAGGCGGAGCAGCCGCCCCAGCCGGCTGGCTGGTGGAAGTCTTCCGGGCTGTCCCTGGTGCTGCACCTGGGGGTGGTCGCCGGCCTGGTCTGGGCCATGCCCAGCCCCGACGAGCTCAACCTCGGCCGTGGCGAAGTGCCGACCATGCAGGTCACCGTGGTGCAGCTGCCGCCCAAGCCCGAGCCGGTGAAGGAGCCGCCGGCCGCCGCGCCCGAGCCGCAGCCGCCGCAACCCACGCCGCCGGAGCCGGTGGTCGAGCCGCCCAAGCCGGAGCCGCCGAAACCCAAGCCCAAGCCGGTGGAAAAGGCGGTGCCGAAGAAGGCGCCCAAGCCCAAGCCGAAACCCAAGCCCGAACCCGAGCCGGTGGAGCAAACCCAGGCCCAGCCGACGCCGCCCGCCCCGCCGCCGCTCCCGGCCGCCCCGACCGTGGGCCAGAGCACCCCGGGCGCCCAGGCCGCCCCGACCGGCACCCAGGGCCCTGCCGGCCTGCCCACCGGCAGCCTCAACGACAGCGACATCAAGCCGCTGCGCATGGACTCGCCGAAGTACCCGCTGATGGCCCAGCGCCGCGGCATCGAAGGCCACGTGAAGGTGCTGTTCACCATCACCGCCGACGGCCGCATCGACGACATCCAGGTGCTGGATTCCTCGCCGCCGCGGATGTTCGACAGCGCCGTGCGCCAGGCCATGGACACCTGGCGCTTCGAACCCCGCGTCAGCGGCGGCCGCATCGTCGCGCGGCAGGCGACCAAGGTCTTCTACTTCAAGCTGGAGGGGCGCCGCTGAGGCGCTTCCCGGTTGATGGAAAACGCGCCTTCGGGCGCGTTTTTCGTTTGGGGTGGCTGTTGTGGGAGCGGGCTTGCATGGTATTCACCGGCGGCACCTGAGCTCTGGATCTAGTCCGCTCCCTCTCCCTAACCCTCTCCCTGAAGGGAGAGGGGACCGTTCGGAGTGCTTGGCTGTTGTCGAGTCAGCCGGACACATTGTGGTGTCCGGCTGGAACCTTGCTTGCAGCCGGCACGGACTGCCCCCTCTCCCTTCAGGGAGAGGGCTGGGGAGAGGGAAAGAAGCTGGACCGAAACACCGAAGCCACCGGTGCACACCATTCGCGAGCAAGCTCGCTCCTACAAGAGCGAGACCTCAGGGCAACTCGAACCCGCCCGCCGCCTTGTGCAGCGCCCGCAGGTGCGCGCCGAGCTGCTTGAGGTTGGCCTCCAGGGCCTGCAACTCCTCGCGGCGCTCCGGCTCCAGCAGCGCGCGGACCTCCTGGTCGAGGTTGTCGCTGAGCTGGCGCAGGCGCGCCTGGCGGGCCTGGGTCTGCTGCTCCAGGCGCGTCGACTCGCCCGGCTGCGGCAGGCCGTAGCCGCTGTCCAGCAGCTCCGCCGGCTGGCTGAGGAAGCCGCTGTCGTCGAGGATCTGCTGCAGCGTCTTGCCCGCCGCCACCAGCTTGGGGTCGGCGCGGGCATCGTTGAGGTGCCCCAGGTACAGGCGCTTCAGCTCGTCCTGGGCCAGCTGCAGCTGGCGCCGCAGCGAGGCCTGCTCCAATAGCAGCATGGCCGCGCTGGCGCGCAGGTCGGCCTTGTCGAACCAGGCGCGGCGTTCGCTGGCGGGCAGGGCCAGCCAGTCCTCGACCTTGGCCTGGGGGATGTCCAGGCGCTGGCGCAGCACCTCGAACATCGCCTGGTAGCGGTCGCGGAAGGAGTCGAAGCGGTAGCCCAGGCGCAGCGCGCGCTTGGGCTCGTCGAGCACGCTGGCGTCGGCCAGGCCGCGGTTCTCCATGATCTCCACCACGCCGTAGGGGGTGATGCTGTCGAGGTCCTGCAGGCGCGCGTCGGGGATGCCGCTGCGCAGCAGCTTGAGGGTCTCCACCGCGCAGTTGTTGGAGATGAAGTAGTAGTTGCCGTCGTAGCCCCAGTGCACCTGCATGGCGCGCTCCACCAGCTCGTCGATCTGCTGGCGGCTGAGCCTGAGCGGGATCGAGGCCAGGCTGCGCAGCTCGATCTTGGTGTATTCCTCGATCACCTGGGACAGCGGCAGCACGAACAGCCGCGACGGGTAGGAGCCGGTCAGGCCGTCCCAGCTGGACAGCTGCAGGTCGCCGACGAAGGCGCGGTAGGACAGCACCAGGTGCTGGTCCAGGTCCAGCCGGCAGTCCGGGCCGCGCGGCCGGCCCGGGGCGCAGACCACCAGGCGCAGCATGGCGTGGCCCCAGCGGCTGACCCACTGGTCGTTGGCCTCGGCCAGCAGGTAGTCGACCTCGTAGACCCGCTCCGGGTCCAGCCGGCCCAGCGGCTGGCGGCCGAAGTCGCGGCCGGCGTTGAGGTAGGCGAAAGACTGTTCGCAGGCCTGGCGCTGCGGGCGCTCGCCGAAGCGCTCGGCGTAGTAGCGGTACAGCGCCGGGCGGCGGCAGGCGTAGCTGGGGTCGAGGACGAAGTACTCCATGTTCACCGCGACGAACTCGCGCGGGTTGCTCAGCTCGTAGCGGTCCGGGCTGCGCAGGACGAAGCGGTTGTCGTGCTCGCGCTGGCCGCGCTTGCCGGCCAGTTGTGGCCAGCCGGCGAGGTCGAGCAGGCGCGGGTCGTCGGAGAGGGTGAAGCGGCGGTTGGCCTGGCCGCGGCACTCGGCGCCCTCGCCGATGCGCCCTATGCTGCCCTGCTGGCGCGTGCAACGCTGGATCAGCCGGGCCTCGGCGGGCAGCCAGAGGCGCCCGCGGTCGTACAGGTGGGTCAGCTCGTGGACCACCGTGGCCTGCAGCTCGCGGCGCAGGGTGCCATGGCTGCGGCCGGTCTTGAGGGTGGCGGCGCTGCCGTCGGCGAGGGCGGCGAGGTACTTGCGGTTCAGTGCGATGGCGCCGGGGCGCAGGGCCTGGCCCATGCCATTGCCCGGCAGGTCGTCGCGCCACTCCACCTCGACGCGGCGGTCCAGGGCCTGGACGAAGGCCGGCGGCAGCGCCTGGCGGACGTCATCCAGCAGTTGCTGGCTGGCCTGGCGCTGTGCCGGGGCGAGGCCGTCGGGCTGCAGCGCCAGGTGCAGGTCGGCCTGGGCGCTGGCGGCGGCGAGCAGGCTCAGTGCCGCCAGCCAGCGGCGGCCGCGGGGGATCACAGAGCGAGAATGGCTTCGGCCAGTTGCTGGTCGGAGGCATCGCGCGCTTCCGGGAGCTGCTCGCGCACCACCTTCAGTGCCGCTTCCAGCTGCGCACCGCGGATGGCGCCCTGGCTTGCGACGAAGCTGGCGGCGTCGTCACGGGCGTCGCGGACGATCTTCATGTCGCGGATCGAGGTGGTGGTGTCGGAGGTGAAGTCCACGCTGCGGCCGATGGCGTTGGTGGTGATGTTGAACAGGCGGATGACCGACTGGGCCTGGGCGCTGGAGGCACAGGCGGCCAGCAGCAGGCCGAGGATCAGGGGGCTCTTGGGGATCGAGCTGAGGCGCATGGGAGTCTCCGAAACGGCAGCGGACGCTGCACACGACTGACTATTGGGCAAGAATGGCTTCGGCCAGTTCCCGATCGTTCGCCGCGAGCTCCGGATGCTGTTTGCGCAGCCAGCGCAACGCCTGTTCCAGGCGCGCTCCGCGCACCTGACCGTCGGTGGCGACGTAGCTGGCGGCATCATCGCGGGCGGCACCGAGCAGTTTGTTCTCGAAAGGCGTACTGGTGACTTTGCTGGTCACGTAGCTGCTGCCGGCGACGAACATGGTGGTCTGTTCGAAGGCCAGCACGGGGGTGGCCAGGCAGAGGCCGGTGAGCAGGAGTAGCAGGCTGCGCATGGGCTATGGCGATCGGAAAAGCACAGCCGACAAGGCTAACGGAATGCGCCGGCAAGAGCCAGCCTCGCAGGCCCGGTAGATGCTCTGAAAAGGCGCCTCCGGGCCAGGTGGGGCGGGGAATCAGATGACCAGGATCGCCTGGGCCAGCTGCAGGTCGTTGGCGGCCAGGCTCGGCAGCTTGCCGCGGATGTGCCGCAGCGCCGCTTCCAGGTGCGCGCCCCGCACCTGCCCCTGGGTGGCGACGAAGGTGGCGGCATCGTCGCGGGCGTCCAGGACGATCTTGTCGTCGCGGAAGGAGTTGGTGATGTCGGTGGTACCGTCGGAGGTGGCCTTGGTGGCGCCGACCAGCGCATCGGTGGTGACGATGAAGCTGGAGGCGAAGGCGCCGCTGGCGCAGGTGAGCAGGGCGGCGGCGGTGAGCAGGCGCAGACGATTCATGGATGGACACTCCCAGTCGAGATGAAACCGCGCGGCCAACGCTGCCGCGCGTTACCGATGCAGACTAGCGGAGCCAGCCCGCGACGACCAGCCGGTTAGCGCCAGAACGGTTTCGAAAGTTCCCGCTCGCGCTGGCAGCGGTCGATGCCGGCGTCGGCCAGCTCGCGTTCGCCGAGCTGGCCGAGCTGGTGGCGGGTGCGGGCGTTTTGCAGGTACATGTCGATCCGACCAGCGATCTTCCGCCACGGGCTTTGGGCGTCCAGGCGTGAACCGGCAGACGAACGGAAGGGAGCGAGAACCCGGTTCATGTGGTTGTCCTTCTGGCGACGGAAGGACAGGATGCACGCCCCGGGCGTGGTCCTAACAGACACAAGCGCCGACGATCATTCCGGCACAGTCTAGGCCGCCAGGGACACTGTTATGCCGTTCCGGCGCCTTACTGTGCGGGCGAATATTCCCTAGCGCTCAGGCAGGAGTTCGACGCTGATCAACGCCAGTTCGCTGGCTCCATTGCTGAAGGTGCGGATTTCCGCGCTCGAACTGGCCGTTGCCACATCGAGAATGCCCTCCAGCGTCCTGGGTTCGCCTTCGGTCCCCATCAGCGGGCCCTGAGCCAGGGTGGTCACCTGGGTCGCCGCATTGCTGACGACGTCCCAGTTGCCCACCGGCTGGGATGGACTACCGTTGGCGCTGTAAGTGACACGGTAGCGCAGCTTACCCTGGGGAATGTGGGTGTATGGACCATAACTCAGGTAGCCCGAGATGCCGGGCTGGACCACCAGGCGGCCATCGCGCAGCTGGCCGATGAGCGTGGGCAGACGTTCGGCCGGCCAGAAGCCCCAGCGCAGAGGCACGAAGCCGGCATCCCGGCAGCCTTCGCATTGGCCCATGCCCGGGAGCAGCAGCTTGATGCCATCAAGCTCACCCATCGCGTCGTCCGCACCGTGTGACTGCAGGGCCTGGTCCCAGAGCGCAAGATCATTGAAGACATAGAGGGCCTTGGGATCGTAGGTGCCTGCCTGCACCTGGGCTGCCAGGGCGGCCTGGGTCCTTGCCTGGGCTTCGGTATCAACCCTGGCGAAGTTGGCGGCATTGATCGACATGCCGTGGTGCAGGGCGAAGTTCGAAAGGGGGATGAAGTCCGGTGGAAGGTTGGTTGGCGCAATGTAGAGCACCTTGTCGTAGCGGGAACCGAGTTCGGTCCACAACCTGGAGGTCAGGGGATTGTTCCAGTGCCCTTGGAAATGATTGCGCGTACCGGCAAGCGCGTTGGACAGGTCGTAGATCTGCGCGACCAGGGCGACGGCGAGCAGGCCCAGGGCGACCTGCGGCCGGGTACGAGTGCAGACGATGGCGATGATCGTCACGCTGAGCAGATAGAACACTGGCCAGAACATCCGGCCCGGCGAACGGAATACTTGGTACAGACGCACAGCCCAGTCCGGTATCTCGAACTGGATCAGGGTGTGGTGGCCGATACTCACTGTATTGGTCAGCGATACCAACAGCAGGAGAACGCTCATCACGATCAGAGGCCATATGCGCGTGTGACTCCATTGCCCGCGGCGGCCGACTGCCAGGAGGCAGGCGATGGCCAGCAGCCCCAGCATACCCACACCCATGTAGGCGAAACCGTCGCCTTCGATGAAGGGGAGCTGCAGTCCGGGCAGCACCCGCGACCAAGCCCCTCGGGAATCGATCAGCGACAGCAGGTTCATTCGCCCGTAAGAGCCCGTCGCTGCCGGCGACGAACCAAGCATGAAGTAGCCCAGGAGCCACATGATCGTCAGGACCAGGGCGCAACCGGTCAGCCCGCAAACGATGCAGCGGGCAAGGCTCGCCTCGCGCCGCAGCAGGCGTTGCAGCAGATCGGCGCCCCAGATCGCGCCGAGCATGACCAGCAGGTAGGCGTGGGTCAGGGTGGCGACCGCCAGCAGCACCAACCAGAAGCGCGCTCGGTAGGCATTGTCGAAATAGAGGTACAGCCCGGCCATGAGCAGCCACTGACCACCCAGCGCGAGGTGGATCGAGAAACGCATCAGGTAGGGTGGCAGCAGCAACAGCAGGCTGGTGCCCAGGCACAGCTGACGTCGGTCTTCGACGAAACGCGATAGCGTCAGGTAACCGAATACCCCCTGCAGCACCATGCAGGTCAGCACCCACAGGCCGAAGTACTGGAAGCTGTCGGGTAGCAGCGGACCGATCAGTTTGAATGGCAGGGCGAACAGTGGCAGCGAGTCGGAGAAGACGATGGAGCTTCCCTGCTCCATGCCATAGCGTGGATTGGCGCCCAGCGGGAATTGCAGCAAGGGGGTTTCACGGAAGAACTCCCACCCCAGCAGATTGGTCGGTGGGTCGAAGAAGCCGCGCATCAGCCAGTCGATGTTCGATGGCAGCAGAATGGACGGGCCTCCAATGGTCAGGAACAGGAGGCAGGCCAGCAGCACCGGGATCCACAATGAATGACGTGGAACGGCTGAAGTGCGCATCGCGAGGCTGTTGCCAGCGGTTTTCAATGTCCGCTCCATGGCTAGTGTCTGAACCCCCAGAGTCTGCTGGCGAGGAAGGTGATGCCCGGTACCACGGCGGCCGACGCGATGGCGGACAGGCGCGGAGAAAGCCAGCCGACGGCCAGCAGCGCAGCCAGCAAGCCGCTGTTGGCCAGGAAGGCGCTCAAGGAAATCAGGAAGAAGCGGCGCATCGCCCTGCTTGGCGAGCCCGGTGCGGAAAAGGTCCAGATGTAGTTGCCGGAGAACGACAGGCCGAACGCGCAGAGGAAGGCGACCAGGTTGGCGAGCAGCGCCGGCCATGCCGTATGGGACAGCAGCAGCCAGACGATGCCGATGTGCAGTACGGTGGCGCCTACGCCGACGACACCGAAGCGGGCGGCGAGCAGCACCTCCTTCAGCAGGCGGCTGCGAAGCGGACGGTGCACGGACAGGCTCTCGTCGTGGGTCATGGGCGCCGAGCCAGGCAGAATGCTGTCAAGCCGGCGACACGATTGAAGTGCAGTACCGGCAACTCCGCCATGGATACCGCCTGCAGGGCTGCATTGACCACCCCGTTGTGTCGTTTGAGCTGCGATCTGGGCTGGCGCACGGCACCACCCCGGAGCCGCTCGAACAGGCGCAGGGTGGCGGCTATCGGGAACACGCCGCCAAAGTAGTAGGCGCCTTTCAGCACCTCGAGCCCGGCCTGCTCTGCGACCCGTTCGATATCGGTGAGCCGGTAGCGACGTTTGTGTTCGAGGAATACATCGTGATCGCTCCAGAGGAACTGGAACGCCGGTACGGAAATCAGGAAGTGAGCACCGCGGGGCACCTTCTCGACGTAGTGGCGAAGCAGGCCGACATCGTCGTCGACATGCTCCAGGACATCCATCAGCAGCACCAGGTCGGAGTCCAGGCGGTCCACCGAGCGACGAAAGCGGATCGGCTTCCCGGCTTCGTTGGCATCGGAGTCCGCCGGGTAGCTGATGTCCACGCACCAGGCTTCGCCGGCGCTGCCTTCGGCCAGCAGAGCGCGGGAGAAGAAGCCGGAGCCGGCGCCCACGTCGAGGATGCTCGAGGGGCGCATGTCACCGAGAAACTGCTGTACAGCGGCCCGCTTGGATCGGTAATACCAGTGGTCGGCGATGTGTTCGCCCAGGATGTCGGTTTCCTTGAGGTCCATGCTCAGTCCTCTGCTTCGTAGATGCGCCGGACGAGATATACGGGCCTGCGCTTGGATTCCAGGTAGGTGCGGCCGAGATACTCGCCCAGCACCCCGATGCCGATGAGCTGCAGGCCGCCGAGGAAGGTCACGGCGACCATCAGCGAGGCGTAGCCGGGCACGTCGATGCCGAAGAGCACCACCTTGAGGACGATCAGTATGGCGAACAGGAAGGCGCTCAGGGACACGGCGATGCCGAGGTAGGTCCAGATCTTCAGGGGATCGGTGCTGAAACTGGTGATGCCTTCGAGGGCGAAGTTCCACAGGCGCCAGCCATTGAACTTGCTGGTTCCGGCCACTCTTTCCGGGCGGCTGTAGTCGATATGGGTGGTACGGAACCCGACCCAGGCGAACAGACCTTTCATGAAGCGCCGGGACTCGGGCAGGTCGTTCAGCGCATCCACGACCTGGCGGTCCATCAGACGGAAGTCGCCGACGTTCTCGGGAATCGCCGGATCGGCAATCTTGTTGTGGATGCGATAGAACCAGTTGGCCGACGCCCGTTTGGCCCAGGAGTCGGAGGCGCGATCGATGCGATGCCCGAGCACCACGTCATAGCCTTCCCGCCAGCGTTTGACCATGGTCGGGATCAGCTCAGGCGGGTCTTGGAGATCGACGTCGATCGGCACCACCACCTGGCCCGTGGCGCAACGCAGACCGGCACTCAGGGCCGCTTCCTTGCCGAAATTGCGGCTCAGGTCGACGATCCTGATCCGCGCGATACGTCGTTGCAGCAGCAGGAGTATATCGAGCGTTTCGTCCTCGCTGCCGTCGTTGACGAAGACGTACTCCACTCGCACAGCATCAGGATCGGCGAACACCTGCTCGACGCGCTCGACGAACAGCGCGACGGTCTCCGCCTCGTTGTAGACGGGCACCACCAGCGACAATACCAGCGGCGTGTCGAGCTGCGGGCGGTGGATGAGGCTCTGCCGGGGCGCGGCGTGGAGTTCACTGGTCATGTCGTTTCGTCCGTGGCTTGTGTCGCTCTTGTTATTCGGGATATGGCAGGCGCGGCCTCAATCGGCCGCACGCTGGGCGGTTTGTGGCGTAGGCAGGCCCGAGGAAATCTCCAGGTCGGAGAGTTGCAGGTCTGCGCCATTGCTCAGCAGGCGCAATTCGACTTTCTGCAGCGGGGCTTTCAAGGCCACCATCCCGGCGACCGGCCGGAGTTCGCCGTGGGTGCCGGCCAGCGGACCGTTGGACAGGGTGACAAAGTGCCCGCCAGCATCTTGCCCGACGATATCCCAGGTACCGACTGTCATGGTTTCGTCAGCATCGCTCAGGTAGTTGATCCGGTACGAATAGACGCCTTCGCTCAGGGCAATGTAGGGACCATAGCTGAGATAGCCCGCCTCACCCTGCTTGCGCGGAACCAGGCGCCCATTGCGCAGTTGGCCGATCAGGCTGGGCAATTGTTCAGCCTTCCAGCGTATCCGGAGGTCCGAATTCCGCCTGTCCAGCGGTGTCGCTACGGTAGCCCAGCTTTGCGATGGCCGAATGTTCATGCAGATGAGATGCTGGCTGTCGAGCATGCAGCGCCCGGCATTGAGCGCAGTGCGGAACAACGGCGGTAGATCCAGCGAATTGTGCAGGTGCCCCAGCTTCACGTACAGATGGCCGGGCAGTGCGGGCCCGTCGACCAGCCTGTTCTTTTTCGTGCAATCCGTCGCGGCGCGGGCGGTATAGCCGGTATTGATCCGAAGGCCCAGTTGCGCCGCCAGGTACTGGTAGCGCACGTAGTCGTCGTCCGTGGTGGGCGGAAGGCTGCAGCCATAGGCGGGATAGACGTCGATTTCCTCGAAGCCGGCTAGCGCCGTGCGCCAGGGCGCGATGTCAACGGTGGTGGGGAGGCGTGTCTGGAACAGGACGCGGTCGCGCAACGGGCGGGTGTCGTACCACTGCAATGCCAGCGCCCCGGACATCAGCAGCAACAGCGCGAGGCTGCGACGGCGCAGCAGTACGGCCAGGACGAAGAACAGGATGCTGTAGCCCACCAGCCAGAAGAAACGGCCGCTTACCCGGAAGATGCCGGCCAGCGCTTCGGCGAACCGGGGCAGGTGGATGTCCAGCAACTCATGCTGGCCAACGAACACTTTGTTGCTGGCCGCGTAGAGAGTCAGTGCCAGCAGGGCCAGCAACAGGTAGCGATGGCGCGCCGCGGAACGGAGGAACGCACGGGGCTCCAACAGCGCGCTGGTGGCCAGCAACAGCAGGACACCAGCGCCCAGGTAGTTGAAGCCTTCATCCTGGCCCGGTGTTGCGTAGTGGTTGGAACACAGCAGGCCACCGCAGAAAGGCGAGAGCAGGTTCAGTGAATAGATGCCGAAGCCGCCGGCGGCGGCGCCCTTGCCGATGAGATAGCCGCCCGCCAGGAGGAGGATGAACAGCACCGCGAGCGAGCCTGCGAGCCAGAGGCAGGCGCGTTTCAGGTCCAGGCTTCCAGCCCACCACTGGCTCACCAGATAGACGAGCAGGAGCGGATAGCTCATGGCGAACAGGTAGGGGTGTACCAGCAGGGCGCTGGCGGTGATCGCGATGAATGCCGTGCAGGTTCGGCGAACGGACCATGTTTCCGAATGGCCCCTCAGATAGGTGCCCAGGGCCAGCAGGAGCAGCCCCTGGGTCATGAGCGCCGTGTGCCCCAGGCGGTGCGTCAGGGCCGGCCAGATCAGGGCGAAACCCGCCGCGAGCAGGGCACCTGGAAGATGCCGGATACCCAGTGAGCGAATCACGAAAACCGCGGCGGCTGCCTGCAGCAGGTAGCAGATGGCGTGCCACAGGCCGAAGTAGTGGAAGCCCGCGGGCAACACCCCGGCGAACAGCTTGAGCGGCAGGGCCAGCAGCGGGATGCTGTCGGTGAAGGCAATGCTGATGCCGTCGGGGTAGTTGAGGCGATCCGTCTTCAGCAGCGGGAAATGCCAGTGGTCCTGTTCGAAGAACAGCCACCCCGACACGTGAGAGGCCGCATCGCCGCCCTCGAAGAACCTGCCATGTCCGGCCAGGAAGGTATCCGGATACAGATACAGCACCAGGGCCACGGCCATGAGCAGCGGCAAAGCGTAGGCGATGCTGCGACGCGCGGGGCTCCACAGCCATTCCAGACCGAAGTGCCGGTTGCTCGACAATGCCGGGCTTCTCATCCTTCACATTCCCTGTCGGTGGCGAGGCGCTTGCATCACGGCTTGCGCGCCACTATCACCTGGCTCTTGGCGACCACCTGGTCCAGCACCTCCTTGATGGCGGCGCCGCGAGGCGAATCGAGCAGGACGTCCCAGGTCCTGGTCCAGTTGTGCAGCAGCGGATGGTCGGGATTCTCGAACCCGACGCCGGCCTCCCAGAAGAACAGCATCCACAAAGACCAATAGAAACCATATTGGCCGTGGCTGACGACTTCCAGGCCCGCTTCCGTCACCCAGTCCCTGAACTGCTGCTCGCCGATCACCCGCACGTGGTTGGGTTTGCGGAAATAATCGTCGGCGGCGAAGCCCCGCTGGAGCTCCTCCGAGGAGGGATGAGGGGCGGAAAGCAGGTAGAGGGCGCCGGGTTGCCCCACGCGGACCAACTCGGCGAGGAAGGCCTGGGGGTCGTCCACATGCTCGATGACCTCGGTGCTGACCACGCGGCTGACGGAGGCGTCCGGAATCGGTAGCGGAGCACTGTCGGTCACCAGGCACTCGACGCTGCGGGCCGCGCTTCCTTCCAGGCGTTGGCGGGTGGCCTCGATCTTTTCGGCGTCGATGTCGGCCACGATGATGCGCGCGCCACGCATGGCGCAGAAGTGCACATTGCCGCCGTTGCCGCAACCGACATCCAGCACGGTGTCCTCGGGGCCCACGGGAAAACCGCGGTAGAGCTCGCCGTTCTGCTGGTCGAACCAGCCGCTCAGGGCTGCATCCTTGAGGCCCAGCATGTATGGGTCCACATGTGGCTCGGCGGCGCTGCCCGTGCTTTCCTTCGCCGCTGGAGCGGCAGGAGTGGTCAGGAAATTCTTCAGCCGGTTCAGCATGGCCAGTTCTCCAGAAGCGTTCCGAGCGGGGAAATGCGGGATTTGTCTGCGCAGCCGGGAAACTCGACGGGGACGCGACGACGGCTAGGCTGTCTCATTGCGGATGTCTCCTGCGGTAGGCGGCGCCTCGGTCGAGAAACGCCGGGCAATGGCGGTGCCGCGTGCTCTGAGCGGCAACTCGACATAGCGGTAGTTCGCTTCGCTGCAAAGGACGATGGTGCAGATGGCTAGGACCAGGAACAGCAGGGTATGGGTACCGTCCAGGGCGCTGTCGCCATACAGGCGGAAGGCAATTTCCTGGGTCAGGAAGAATGCCGGGATATGGATGAGATAGATGCCATAGGAGCGGCTGCCCAGCCAGAGGCCAAGGCGTTGCAGGGGCGCGGGAAGGGCCAGGTAGCCACGATCGTAGGAAGCCAACCAGACCAGGGCCGCGCTGAACAGGGCGATCACCCCGATACGCCAGACGGACCAGAGGTGCTGCTCGGTGGACACCCGCGTCAAACCCAGCACCAGCAGTGCCGCCAGGATCAGCCCCAGGGGGCGCCAGCGCAACAGCCAGGTCGGCTCCAGGCGTACATAGAAGGCCTTGTGGCTGGCCAGGGCCAGGAGCACGCCCCAGGCCAGGGCGTCGGTGCGCAGCACCATCAGCAAGGGCGTGCGCCAGACGAAGAACTGGGCGGCTATCACCCCTACCAGGATCCAGGGCAGGAAGCGGCGCGAGACGAATATCAGCAGCGGCAGCAGGAGGTAGAACTGCTCCTCCAGCGACAGGCTCCAGTAGACGAAGCTGACGCCGTACTCGTAGCGGAAGAAGCTGTCGGCGAAGCGGAAGTTCGCGTATTGCAGTATCCCCGCGAGTGTTGCGGCGAGGTTGGCGGACAAGGTGCCGAAGGCGCCCGATTCGTTCAGGAAGCGGCAGGCCAGCAGCATCAGCAGCAGCCAGAGCCAGGCCGAGGGGAGCAGGCGGAAGGCGCGCCTGACCCAGAACTGCACGCTGTTGCGCCAGAACTCGGCGATACCGTTGCAGCCCAGCAGTCGGGGAATCAGGTCCCGGGCGATGACGAAGCCGGAAATGGCGAAGAACAGATCGACGCCCCACCACAGCTCGAAGCGCCGGAAGAAGGCATCGAACAGCGGCGTGGGCCAGTGGAACAGATTGCCATGGGCATGGTGCACGACCACGCTGACCACGGCGAGCGCCCGCAGCAACTCGATGTCCTGGATACGCCGGCCGGGTGTGTGGCCCTGGCGGTCTGTCATCGGTAACCGATGCATGACGCCCCCTCCTCCGCTGCCGGTTGGCCATGTCCGGGGCAAGCCGATGATCGGCATGGAAATGCAATGGTCACAGACTTGCGCATGGCTCATCGCCCGTTACCGCCCTGCGGGCCCGCAGGGCGGCAAGGAAGGCCGACAGCCGGGCCTGTGCCTGTTCCATGCTGCAGAACGCCTGCAGGGCGTTCACTGCGGCCTCGCTCATGTGCGCATAGCGCTGGGGATCTTCCTTCGCCACCCGGTAGCTTTCCTGGTAGGCCGCAAGCAGCGAGTCCCAGTTAGTGATGTAGCGCAGGGTCCGGTAGGCCGCCCGCGGGTCATGGGGCCAGGCAGTGAGTTCCTCGGTGCAATCCACCACGAAGGCATTGTCGGCGTCGATGTAATCGAGCATCGCCGTATTGCGCGGGGCTATGGCCGGCTTGCCGCAGGACATGAACTCCATCAGCGGCAGGCACTGCCCCTCGCCGTAGGAGGTATTGACCACGTAGCCGGTGGCCTCCACCAGGCGTTCGTAGTCGGCGTCCTCGAGGTAGCCGTGGATCAGCACGAAGCGGCAACGGTAGGGCCTGAGCTTGTAGAGGTGGTGGAGCATGTCCGCCAGCGCATCGTCGATGCAGTGGTGGGTGAGCTTGAGCACCAGGGTGGCGTCTTCGCAATCGCGGAAGGCCCAGCAGAAGGCGCCGAGCATGTCGATCCAGTTCTTGCGGCCGTCGTAGGGGTTGAACACCGAGGTATAGATCACCCCGTCCAGGCGCAGTTTCTGCCTTCCGCGCGAGGCCTCGAAGTCAATGCGTGGCGCATCGCGATGGGGTTCGGGGGCATAGCCGCCCACGTCGTCCACGCGGCTGTCGATCACCAGGCCGTCGACCTGCAATTCCAGTTGCTCGGCCACCAGCCTGCGTTGCAGACGGGCCGCCAGGGCGGCGAAGCGGTTCCAGACCGGGGCTGGGATGCTCACCACAGGGAAGTCCGGGCCCATGGACTGGCGTACCGAGTCGACGGTGAAGCTGGAATGGGTGATGGCCGCGCCCAGCCGGTCGAACACCAGGCGCCAGTCGTGGCGCGGTTCGCCGTACCAGCTTTCGTAAGGGATGACGCTGAACTCCCAGGCGAACACCGGGATGGTCGGGCAACGGTAATGAATGGGCGTGCGATGCGGTGGCGAGAAGGACAGGAAGATGCACTCCTCGCCGCGGCGCAGGCAGTCGGCGTAGATCCGATCGACGAGGTCGTCCGGATCGCTGATTTCCATCACCTGGCCCAGGCGTTCGAGTAGCGGGCGGAACTCCTTCAGCACGAAGTAATAGCTGTATTCGGGCTTGCCGAGGTTCTCGCGGACGTTGTTGCGGTTGGTTTCCGAATGGATGAGGATCAGCATGCCGCGTCCCCTGCGACGGCTTTGTCGGGCCTGCCGGTGCCCAGGAAGGTGCCGAGGAACTCACCCAGCTCGTTCGCGAAACGCTCCTCGCCGGCGAATTCGCGCATCCGCTGGCGTGCGGCCATGGACATCGCCTGATAGCGCTCCGGGGCCTGCCGGGCAATCTCGTGGCTGTCCAGGTATGCCTGCTTCAGTGCGCCCCAGTCCGGACGGTAGCGTACGGTCCGGTAGCTCAGGCGAGTGTCCTGGGGCCATACGGCATGTTCGCGGCAAGCGGGGATGACGAAGGCCAGGTCGCCGTCGACGTAGTCCTCCATCGCGGTGTGCGCCGGGGCTATGGCCGGCTTGCCGCAGGCCAGGAACTCCATCAGCGGAAGGCACAGGCCTTCGCAGCGCGAGGCATTGACGTAGTAGCTGGTGGCCTCGCGCAGGCGCTGGAATTGTTCGTCGTCGAGGAAGCCGTGCATGACTACGACACGGCAAGCGAAGGGGGCCAACTGCGACAACAGGGTCAGCATGTGAACGTAGTAGCTGGCCAGGTCCTTCTGGGTGATCTTGAGCACCAGGGTCGCGTCGGCAGTGTCGCGGAACGCCCAGCAGAAGGCCGTGACCAGGTTCTCCCAGTTCTTGCGCCCATCCGCAGGGTTGAATACCGAGACGTAGACCACGCCCTCTACCTGGACCTCGACCAGTTGCGAGGTATCCGGCAACTGCGCCTGGGGATGCTCCTCGATCACGGTTGCCGAGGATGCCGCGGGCGGCTCGGCCGGCGCTAGCGGGCTGGGGCGCCGCAGCAGTCGGCTCAGGCCCCGGCGCAGCGCGGCGGGCACGAGGTCGCGCACGGCCTCGCGATACCACATCAGGAGGTAATGCCGGGTGATCAGCGCGCGCCGTCGCCAGGTGAGTGCCGGCACGGCTTCGATAATGGGCTCGATGGGCTCGATGGGCTCGTCGGCGACGGCGGGAATGTCATGTATCGGTGCGATGAGTCCGTCGGCCGACAGGCCCAGCAGCCGGGTATCGAGGATGCAGCCACGAATCTGCAGTTTCGTCGGCTCGATGATGGCGTTGGCTGGCGATTGTCCGCCGAGGCTGGCATAGGTTTCCCAGAGCGGTGTCGGCAGGGGAATCACCGGGAAGCCCTCCCCCATCGAGGCACGGATCGCCCGGGCAGTGTGCGACGACAGGCTGATCGCCCCGCCATGCCGGCTGAGCACGTAGCGCCAGTCCGAGCATGGATCATCGTTCCAGGTTTCGTTGGGGATGCTGTCGTATTCCCAGGCGATGACGCAGAGGATGGGACAGGCGAGGGAAAGCGGAGCCTTGTGCGGTGGGCCGAAGAATAGTGTCAGGCAATCACGCCCGGCCGCGCGCAGCCGGCGGGCGGTGGCTTCCAGCTCCTGCAGGCTCTGCGGGCGATGTACTTCGCCAAGCGCCTGCAGAACCGGCAGATAGGCCTTGAGAACGAAGAAATAGCTGTACTCGGGAGTGCCGAGACTGCTGTCGATGGTGCTCTCGCCAATATCCGAAAACAGGATGAAGTCCATACGGTCCTACAACACTGCGCAGGCTCTGCCGGCAGCGCCTTACAGGCCGTGCCTGTGTATTGTTCTTGTTACCACCCTGGCGGCCGGGGTGGGGCTTTTGTCCAGTCGACGACCGGGTTGTCGGACTGGACAGGTTGCAAGCGCTGGCGGCCGCATTCTAAACACAGCGCAGCCGGCTTCGAAAAGTGCTTAAGTACCATGTATGAAAAATTGAAGCAGAACCGACCGGTCACTCAGCTTTAGGTTGAATTTGTCATTCATTTACTACAGGTTAACGAGATAAGTACAACAGCAGAAGAATCCTAATCGCATCATTTTCGCGACTTCTGCAGGCACCTTTCCAGCTCGTAGCACCTGCCGGATGTTCCCTGGGTGCTCATGACAAGGGGTTCTCTTGAGAAAGCGCCTATTGGTCACCGGCCTCACGGGATTCGTCGGACACCATATCCGAACCTGGCTTGATCAGCACGAGAGCGTGTGGGAGCTGCTAGAGGTGCCCGAGCGCCCCGACCTCACCGATCCGAAAGCGGTGCGTGCCGGTTACAGTCAGCGCCCGGATGCCGTCATCCATCTCGCCGGGCAGACCTTCGTCCCGGAAGCGTTTCGCGATCCCGCGGGTACGCTGCAGGTCAATCTCCTGGGTACCCTCAACCTGCTGCAGGCGCTCAAGGCCCTCGATTTCTCCGGGGACTTCCTCTACGTCAGTTCCGGGGACATCTATGGCCAGGTGGACGAAGCACGTCTTCCCATCCGCGAAGACCTTCTGCCTGCGCCTCGCAACCCCTATGCCG
This sequence comes from Pseudomonas delhiensis, assembly GCF_900187975.1. GTDB lineage: Bacteria > Pseudomonadota > Gammaproteobacteria > Pseudomonadales > Pseudomonadaceae > Pseudomonas > Pseudomonas delhiensis. Next base: position 114,119 of record NZ_FZPC01000019.1, read on the forward strand.
TCAGCAAGCTGGCGGCCGAACACCTCTGCCTGCAGTGGGGCATGACCGAAAGCTGGCGAGTGATGGTCGCGCGGCCCTTCAACCACGTGGGCGCCGGGCAGAAGGAGAACTTTGTCATCGCCAGTGCTGCACGACAGATCGCTCTGATCCGCGCAGGCCTGCAGGAGCCTCGGCTGCTGGTTGGCGACATCGACGTCAGCCGCGACTTCCTGGATGTCCGCGATGTGGTCTCGGCCTACTTCGCCTTGCTTGAACGCGGCCGCCCCGGACAGGTCTACAACGTCTGCTCCGGTGAAGAACGGCGGATTCGCGACCTGATCCAGCAACTGGCCGATCTCGCCCAGGTGGAGATCGAACTGGTGCAAGACCCCGCACGCATGCGCCGTGCGGAACAACGCCGAGTATGCGGCAGTCATTCCAAGCTGCACGAGGCGACCGGCTGGAAGCCGGACATAACGATAAATCAGACCCTGACGGCGATCCTGTCGGACTGGGCATCACGGGTGTAGCGACAATGACAAGAAACGCACTCATCACGGGAGTGACGGGCCAGGACGGTGCCTACCTGGCAAAACTGCTGCTCGAAAAGGGATACCGCGTGCACGGCCTGGTGGCCCGGCGCAGCTCCGATACTCGCTGGCGTTTGCGCGAGCTGGGCATCGAATCGGAGCTGGTCTATCTGGATGGCGATATGGCCGATGCCTCGTCCATCCAGCGCGCGGTCATCAAGGCCAAGCCGGATGAAATCTACAACCTGGCGGCGCAAAGCTTCGTCGGCAGTTCATGGGACCAGCCGATCACCACCGCCGTGGTCGACGGCCTGGGGGTTACCCACCTGCTCGAGGCGATCCGCCAGTTCAGCCCGCAGACGCGATTCTACCAGGCCTCCACCAGCGAGATGTTCGGCCTGATCCAGGCCGAGCGGCAGGACGAGAACACCCCCTTCTACCCGCGCAGCCCCTATGGCGTAGCCAAGCTATACGGCCACTGGATCACGGTGAATTACCGCGAGAGCTTCGGCCTGTACACCTCCAGCGGCATCCTCTTCAACCACGAATCGCCGCTGCGCGGCATCGAGTTCGTGACCCGCAAGGTCACCGACGCCGTGGCGCGGATCAAGCTCGGCAAACAGAAGGAGTTGCGCCTGGGCAACATCGACGCCAAGCGCGACTGGGGTTTCGCTGGCGACTACGTCGAGGCCATGTGGCTGATGCTGCAGCAGGAAAAGCCCGATGACTACGTGGTGGCGACGGGCGTGACCACCACGGTGCGGGAAATGTGCCGCATCGCCTTCGACTACGTCGGCCTGAAGTACCAGGACCACGTGGTAGTCGACCAGGCCTTCATCCGCCCCGCGGAGGTCGACGTGCTCCTGGGCAACCCGGCCAAGGCCGAACGGGTGCTGGGCTGGAGTCCAAGGACCAGCCTCGAGAATCTGATTCACATGATGGTGGATGCCGACCTGCGGCGAGTCGACAAGGAGTAGCGCCATGCTGGTTCCTGTGATTCTTTCCGGTGGGGCCGGGACGCGTCTGTGGCCGGTTTCCCGCGAGGGGCAGCCCAAACCCTTCATGGCGCTGCCCGATGGCCAGACCCTTCTGCACAAGACCTACTGCCGGGCAGCCGGCCTTCTGCCCAGCGATGGCGAGATAGTTACGGTGACCAACCGCGACTACTACTTCCAGAGCAAGGATCACTTCCTTGCCGCCAAGCTGCGACAGCGCGGACATTTCGTCCTGGAGCCGGTGGGGCGCAATACGGCGCCTGCGGTCGCCATGGCGGCGTTGGCAGTACGCGCCAGGCACGGCGACCAGGCATTGCTGGTGGTGATGCCGGCGGACCACCTGATCCGCGACCTCGAGGCCTTTGGCCGGGCGGTCGAGCGCGCGGCCGCCCTGGCCGAGACCGGTCACCTGGTCACCTTCGGCGTGGTGCCCACGGCGCCGGAGACCGGTTTCGGCTACATAGAGATGGGCGAGCAACTGGACGAGGGCCGCGGTGCCAGGGTTCGGCGTTTCGTGGAGAAGCCCGACCTGGAGACTGCCCGGCAATTCCTCGACAGCGGTGATTTCCTCTGGAACTCGGGCATGTTCTGCTTCAGCGTCGCCACGCTGCTTGGCGAGCTGGAACGCCACGCTCCGGAAATCCTCGTCAGCGCCATCGCCTGCCACGAGGCCAGCAGCGGCGACGAACTGGGCCAGGTGGTGCAGCAGGAACTGAGCGGCGAGCATTTCGCCGCCTTCCCCGACATTTCCATTGACTACGCACTGATGGAGCGCTCAGAGCGCGTCGCGGTGGTTCCGGCGGCCTTCGACTGGAGCGACATCGGCTCCTGGGGGGCGCTGAGCGCGCTGGTCGAGCCCGATGCGCAGAACAACCGCGCAGCCGCCGACGCGGTGTTCGTCGATACCTGCAACACCTACGTGCAGAGCGACGACCGCCTGGTGGCCACCGTGGGAGTGTCCGACCTGATCGTCATCGATACCGCAGACGCCATCCTGGTCGCCCACGCCGAGCGCGCCCAGGACGTGCGCAAGGTGGTCAAGCAGCTCAAGGACAGCGAGCACGAGGCTTATCGCCTGCACCGCACCGTGAGCCGTCCGTGGGGAACCTACACGGTGCTGGAGGAAGGGCCGCGCTTCAAGATCAAGCGCATCGTGGTCAAGCCGGGGGCCTCACTGTCGTTGCAAATGCACCATCACCGCAGCGAACACTGGATAGTGGTGCGTGGCATGGCCAAGGTCACCAATGGCGAGGGCGTGCGCCTGGTGAACAGCAACGAGTCCACCTACATCCCTGCGGGGCACAAGCATCGCCTGGAGAACCCCGGCGTCATCGACCTGGTGATGATCGAGGTGCAGAGCGGCGAATACCTGGGGGAGGACGACATCGTCCGCTTCGAGGATCAGTACGGCAGGGCCTGCTAGATGTTGGCGAGGATGTTCCAGGGAATCTGGCAATACCGCGGCTTCGTCGCCGGCAGCGTGCGCCGCGAGTTCGAGTCGCGCTACCGCGGCTCGATGCTGGGCGCGGCCTGGACGGTGCTCAACCCGCTGGCGATGATCCTGGTGTACACGGTGATCTTCTCCGAGGTGATGCGGGCGCGGTTGCCGGGCGTCGATGACCGCATGGCATTCGGCGTGTTCATCTGTTCCGGGCTGCTCACCTGGGGCCTGTTCTCCGAGGTGGTCGGGCGCAGCCTGACGATGTTCCTGGACAACGCGAACCTGCTGAAGAAGCTCAACTTCCCGCGCATCTGCCTGCCGGTGGTGAGCGTGCTCAACGCACTGGTGAACTTCGCCATCATCTTCGCGCTGTTCTGCGGCTTCCTGGCCATCACTGGCCGGCTGCCCGGCATCGCCCTGCTGGCCTTCCCCGTCCTGCTCCTGCTGCAACTGTTGTTCGCCTGCGGGCTGGGCATGCTGCTGGGCGTGCTCAACGTGTTCTTCCGCGACGTTGGGCAACTGTTCGGCATTCTCCTGCAGTTCTGGTTCTGGTTCACGCCCATCGTCTACCCGACCAGCATCCTGCCGGAAAGCATCCGCAGGCTGATCCAGCTCAATCCGATGACGCCGCTGATCCAGTCCTACCAGAACCTCTTCCTATATGGCCACTGGCCCGTATGGACTGACCTGCTGCCGCTGCTGCTCTCGGCCCTGGTGCTGTGCATCCTGGCGCTGGCGCTGTTCCGTAGCCGTTCCGGCGAGATGGTGGACGAACTCTGATGGGCCACATACGTATCCAGCAACTCGGCAAGGCCTACCGCCAATACCCCTCGCGCTGGGCCCGGCTGCTCGAATGGCTGTCTCCCTGTGCCCGACCACGCCACCAGCAGAAATGGGTGCTGCAGGATATCGACCTGGACATCGCGCCCGGCGAAGCGGTAGGGCTGGTTGGCTCCAATGGCGCCGGCAAGAGTACGCTGCTCAAGATCATCACCGGCACCACCCTGCCCACCCGCGGCAGTTGCAGCGTCGGCGGGCGGGTCTCGGCGCTGCTGGAGCTGGGCATGGGCTTCCACCCGGAATTCACCGGCCGCCAGAACGTATTCATGGCCGCGCAGCTGCAGGGCCTGCAGCGCGAGGAAATCGAGGAACTGATGCCGGCCATCGAGGCCTTCGCCGAGATCGGTGACGCCATCGACCAGCCGGTGCGCACCTACTCCAGCGGCATGCAGATGCGCCTGGCGTTCAGCGTGGCCACCGCCAGGCGCCCTGACGTGCTGATCGTCGACGAGGCGCTGTCGGTGGGCGATGCCTATTTCCAGCACAAGAGCTTCGAGCGCATCCGTAGCTTCCGCCGCGACGGCACCACGCTGCTAATCGTGTCCCATGACCGCTTCGCCATCCAGTCCATCTGCGATCGCGCTGTGCTGCTGGAGTTCGGCAGGGTCGTGCAGCAGGGCGAGCCGGAGATGGTCATGGACTACTACCATGCGCGCATGACGGCCGGCCTCAACCATCGGGTACGCCAGGAGATGCTGGCCAACGGCAAGACGCGGACCATTTCCGGTACCGGGGAGGTCGAGGTCGAGTCGGTGCGCTTGCTGGAGCAGGATACCTCGGTGGAAATCATCGAAGTGGGCAGCGAAGTGACGCTGGAAGTGGTGGTCCGCGCGACCCAGGACATCAGCCAACTGGTGCTGGGGTTCATGCTCAAGGACCGCCTGGGCCAGGCCATGTACGGCATCAACTCCTACCGCCTGAAGCAGACGCTGGAGAATATCCGGGCAGGTGAGCGCATCCTGTATCGATACAGCTTCCCGATGCGCCTGGGACCAGGCAACTACTCGGTTTCCTTGAGCCTTTCCAGGCGTGACTCGCACCTGGACGGCAGCTACGAATGGCGCGACTGCGCCATGCTGTTCCAGGTGGCCAACGCCAGCCACGAGAACTTCGTCGGCTATTCCTGGCTGGGGGCGGAGCTTGCGGTCGAGCGCCTGGGCGCTGCAGCGGAAGTGCTCGAACTGAGGCGCAGCCTGCCATGACCCGCATACTCATCGAATGCACATACGTCTTCGAACACCCCGAAGTGAACTCGGGCATCCAGCGCGTCGTGCGCAATGTCATCCGTAATCTCGATGCGGTCCAGGCCGAAGTCGAGTGCATACCCGTGGTCTTCCTGCGCGGGCGTATGTTCCGGGTACTGGCGCTGGCGCCCCTGTCCGGTCGCGACCTGCCCTGGCACAGCCGCATGCGCGTGGCCCTGGAGCAACTGCGTAACGACTACTGGATGTGGCACGCGCGCCTGGAGCGGCGCTGGCCGATGAACCGTTGGCACAATGCGCGGCGGGCTCTCTACATGCTCTGCAAGCTGGCCAGCCTGAGCTTCACCCTGCCGCTGCGATTCGCCACCTATGCCTCGCGCAACCATGTGGTACCTGAGCGCGTGCAAGCCATGGAGGTGCAGCCGGGCGACCAGTTGCTGCTGCTCGACTCGTCCTGGCATGCCGATTTCTTCCCCGTCGCCGAGCGTCTCAAGGCACAGGGCGTGGGCGTCGTCTCGGTGATCTACGATCTCATCCCCTCTACGCATCCGCAGTTTTGCGATGCCGGCCTGGTCCGTGTCTTCGACCGCTGGTTCGACTGGATCGCCGAAATGGCCGATGGCTTCATGTGCATCTCCACCACCATCCGCGACCAACTGCGTGCCGAGATCGTCCGCCGTCGAGGCGAGGCGGTGGCCGGACAGATCTGGTTCGACCACTTCTACCTGGGCTCGGAACTGGACCTGGCCGACCGTCCCGGCCGTATCGATCCGCGCCTGCTGCGGCTGTTCGAGGCGGGTGCGCCGGTGTACCTGATGGTCAGCACCATAGAACCGCGAAAGAACCACGCCTATCTGCTGGACGCCTTCGAGCGTCTCTGGGCGCGTGGCTCCCCGGTTCACCTGTGCATCATCGGGCGCGTCGGTTGGAAGTGCGAGGACCTGATCGCCCGCATCCGCCGGCATCCGGAATTGAACAAGCGCCTGCATGTTTTCCACAAGCTCAACGATCGAGGCCTGGAGCACGCCTATGCGAACGCCAAGGCACTGGTGTTCCCGTCTTTCGTCGAAGGCTTCGGCCTGCCACTGGTAGAGGCCATGCAGCGCCAGTTACCGGCCATGGCCAGCGATATCCCGGTATTCCGTGAGATCGGCGGCGACTTCATGGCCTATTTCGATCTGGACCAGCCGGACTCCCTCGCGGCGCTCGTGGAGCGCTTCGAAGAGTCGGGCCAGTTCCCGGCGCTACGGCAGGTTTCCGAGTGGCGCTGGATCGGATGGCGTGAGGCCAGCCAGCAACTCATCGCGCGTGTAGTGCAGGCGCAGTGGCAACAGCCTTTGGGAGGGGCGCCGGAAAAGGACGAACAGCATGAAGGTTGCGCTTAACACCCGCATCCTCCAGGCCCCGCGTACCGGCATCGGCCAGTACGTGGCGGCGCTGGCGCAGGCCCTGGGCGAGCAGCCCGGCGTGCGCCTCGACTATTTCCAGGGTTGGGGCTGGTCGAGGGCGCTGCCGCGGGCGGCGTTGCCGGGCTATTCGCGCTGGAGCTCCGCGGTCAGGCGGGTGCCGGGCGCCTACCGGATCCGCCGCTGGCTGGAGCAGCAGCGTTTCGACCGCGGCCTGCGCGAGCGGGATGTGCAGCTGTACCACGAGCCGAGCCTGTGGCCGCTGGAGTTCGACGGCCCCATGGTCATGACGGTACATGACCTGACCCATGTGCGTTATCCCCAGACCCAGCCGCGTAACCGCCTGGCTGAGATCGAGCGGCGTGTCGGCGAAGGCGTGGCCCGGGCCGGGCGCATCCTGGTGGATTCGCACTTCGTCGGTGCGGAGTTGCAGGAGTATTTCGGCCTGCCGGCGGAGCGGGTGATGGTCGCGCCCCTGGGCTGCGCAGCGCGTTTCCGGCCGCGCACGGCTGAACAGTTGCGAACTGTACTGGCGCCACTGGCCCTGGAGGCCGGGGGCTACCTGATCTGCGTGGGCACGTTGGAGCCGCGCAAGAACCTGCAGCAGGCCTTGCGTGCCCATGCCTTGCTGCCGCCCGCCATGCGCGAGCGCTACCCGTTGCTGATCGCCGGCATGGCCGGCTGGCGCCAGGAGCAGTTGAGCGCGGAGCTGGCCGCGGCGTTGGCTGGCGGCCAGGTGCGCCTGCTCGGCTACCTGGACGACGACACCCTGGCGGGTGTGCTCGCCGGGGCGCGCCTGCTGCTGTTCCCGTCGCTCTACGAGGGTTTCGGGCTGCCGGTGCTGGAGGCCATGGCCAGTGGCGTGCCGACGGTGCTGGCGCGCACCTCGTCGCTGCCGGAAGTGGCCGGAGAGGCCGGCTGCTTCGTCGAACCGCAGGATGCCCAGGGCATGGCCGATGCCATCCGGCGGCTGCTGGAGGACGAGAACGAATGGGCACGCCTGCGGGGCCTGGGGCTGGACCGTGCCGTGGCTTTCAGTTGGCAGGCGTGCGCCCGCATCACCGTCGAGGCCTACAGACAGGCCATGGAGGGTTGAATGCGCGTTCTGCATTTCTTCAAGACCTACCTGCCCGATTCCGTGGGCGGGATCGAACAGGTGATCAACCAGCTCTGCCGCAGCGGCAAGGCCCATGGCATCGAGAACGAGGTGCTCACCCTCAGCGCCAACCCCGAGCCGGCCCTGCTGGAGGTCGACGGGCACCGGGTGCACCGTGCGCGCCTGGACCTGCAGTTGGCCTCGACGGGGTTCTCCTACAGCGTGTTGCCGCGCTTCCGCGCCCTGGCCGCCGAGGCTGACATCATCAACTTCCACTTCCCCTGGCCGTTCATGGACCTGGTGCATTTCCTCTCGGGGGTGCGCAAGCCGATGGTGGTGACCTACCACTCGGACATCGTTCGCCAGCGCCACCTGCTCAGGCTGTACCAGCCGCTGATGAACAGCTTCCTCGGCTGCGCCGACCGCATAGTGGCGGCCTCGCCCAACTACCTGGCCACCAGCGAGGTGTTGCGTCGTTTCCCGGGCAAGACCGAGGTGATTCCCTACGGGCTGGACAAGACGGGTTATCCACAGCCCGACGCGAATTGCCTGGACGGCTGGCGCCAGCGGGTGGGGGAAGGCTTCTTCCTGTTCGTCGGGGTGATGCGCTACTACAAGGGCCTGCACATCCTGCTGGAGGCGGTGCAGGGGACCGGCTATCCGCTGGTGGTGGTCGGTGCCGGGCCGCTGGAAGCCGAGCTGAAGGCGCAGGCCGCCGCCCTCGGAGTGGAGGGCCACGTACGCTTCCTGGGGCGGGTCAGCGAAGTGGACAAGGTGGCGCTGCTGCAGCTGAGCCGCGCCATCGTGTTTCCGTCGCACCTGCGTTCGGAGGCCTTCGGCATCTCCCTGCTGGAGGGCGCGATGTACGGCAAGCCGATGATCTCCAGCGAGATAGGTACCGGCACCAGCTACATCAATGTGCACGGCCTGACCGGTCTGGTGGTGCCGCCCAGCGAGCCCAAGGCGTTCCGCGAGGCGATGCGCTGGATATGGGAGCACCCGCAAGGCGCCGCCGAGATGGGCAGGAAGGCCGAGGCGCGCTACGAAGAACTGTTCACCGCCGACGCCATGGGGCGGCGCTGGGCCGGGTTGTACCGGGAGCTGCTGTTTGCCGATGCGGGCCTGGAAAAGCAGAAAGGCCGCTCAATCTAGCGGCCTTTCACCAGTACAGTTTCGAACTGTCTATCTACTGCCTGACAGTTCAGCGCTTCCGCTTACTTCCAGAACGGCTTGTTCAGCTCGGCGTAGCGCTGGGCTTCGCTGATGCCGGCGTCGGCCAGCAGGCGCGAGTCGAGGCGGGCCAGCTGGCGGCGGCTCTCGATGCGGCGCTGCCACAGGCGGACGGTGCCGACCAGGCTGCGGTGGGCGGTGGAGGAAGAACGGATGCTGCTGACGTTGGCGGAACCGAGGGTACGTTCCATGATTTTCGTCCTTCCCGCTTTTGGCGGGTAGTGGGGTTGCGGAAGTTGTTGAGGCGTATCTTCTGACTTTTTAGTCAGCCGCGATAGGTACAGTTGCCTTGAATTAAATAGCGTCAGCGAATTGTTTCAGCGAACTGTAATGGCGTTTTTGGTGCGAACTGTACCGCTGTGCTCCGTTTTGGTGCGCAGATGGCGGGGAATGCGGGGTTTTCAGAGGGGCTGCCGGGGTTGGCAGTAGGAGAAGTGGAACAGTCGCTGTGGGATAAAAAACTGTTCGAGAGTGTTTTTACGTGGTTTTTTTCCGACTGTCCAGCCTGGCGGGCCATTCTTTGTGGAATGGCCCGCCGGCGTGCCGGATCAGCTGGCGGCGAGCATGTGGCCGCGTTCTTCCAGGTTGATGTGCCAGTTCATGGCTTCGCGCAGGATGTGCGGGGTGTGCCCGCCGCGCTGGCAGGCGGCCTCGAAGTAGGCGGCCAGGGCGTCGCGGTAGGAGGGGTGCACGCAGTTCTCGATGACCACCCGGGCGCGTTCGCGCGGCGCCAGGCCGCGCAGGTCGGCCAGGCCCTGCTCGGTGACCAGGATGTCGACGTCGTGCTCGGTATGGTCGACGTGGCTGACCATGGGCACCACGCTGGAGATGCTGCCGCCCTTGGCGATGGACTTGGTGACGAAGATCGCCAGGTGGGCGTTGCGGGCGAAGTCGCCCGAGCCGCCGATGCCGTTCATCATCCTGGTGCCGCCGACGTGGGTGGAGTTGACGTTGCCGTAGATGTCGAACTCCAGCGCGGTGTTGATGCCGATGATCCCCAGGCGACGCACCACCTCGGGGTGGTTGGAGATTTCCTGCGGGCGCAGCACCAGCTTGTCCTTGTAGCGCTCCAGGTTGCCGAAGACGTCGGCGTTGCGGCGGCTCGACAGGGTGATGGAACTGCCCGAGGCGAAGCGCAGCTTGCCCGAGTCCATCAGGTCGAAGGTGGAGTCCTGCAGCACTTCGGAGTACATGGTCAGGTCTTCGAAGGGCGATTCCATCAGGCCGCACATCACCGCGTTGGCGATGCTGCCGATGCCCGCCTGCAGCGGCGCGAGGTTCTTCGCCAGGCGGCCGGCGTCCACTTCGCGCTTGAAGAAGTCGATCAGGTGGTTGGCGATGGCCTGGGTCTCGCTGTCCGGCGGCAGCACGGTGGAGGGCGAGTCCGGCTGGTTGTTGATGACGATGGCGACGATCTTTTCCGGCGGGATCGGGATGGCGGTGCTGCCGATGCGATCGTCGACGCGGGTCAGCGGGATCGGCGTGCGGGTCGGCCGGTAGGTCGGGATGTAGATGTCGTGCAGGCCTTCCAGGTTGGTGTTGTGCGCCAGGTTGATCTCGACTATCACCTGCTTGGCGAAGATCGCGAAGCTGGCCGAGTTGCCCACGGAAGTGGTCGGTACGATGTGGCCTTGCTCGGTGATGGCCACGGCTTCGATGACCGCGATGTCCGGCAGCTTGAGCTGGTGGTTGCGCAGTTGTTCGACGGTTTCCGACAGGTGCTGGTCGATGAACATCACCGAGCCGTCGTTGATCGCCTTGCGCAGGGTGCTGTCGACCTGGAAGGGCATGCGCCGGGCCAGCACGCCGGCCTCGGTCAGGTGCTTGTCGAGGTCGTTGCCCAGGCTCGCGCCGGTCATCAGGCTGATCTTCAGCGGCTGCTGCTTGGCGCGCTGCGCCAGGGCTTCCGGCACGGCCTTGGCTTCGCCGGCGCGGGTGAAGCCGCTCATGCCGACGGTCATGCCGTCCTGGATCAGGGCTGCGGCCTGGTCAGCAGTCATCACCTTCTCGAGCAGGGAAGGCAGGCGCACGCGATCACGGTACATGGAAAAACCTCAGGCTTTATGGGGAGTGCAAGGGGGCCAGTCTAGGGATTCGGCGATTTTTCGCCCTTATACCAAGGTCGAAAAATCGCCCCGCCACTGCTTTCCTTACTACCAAAGTCCAGAGGGTTTTCCTTTGCGGCAAAGCAAGACACCGGCGCGCGGCCGGTGTCTCGTGGATCGACAGCTGTCGTTATTCGACGGCCTTGACCATGTCCTCGATGACCTTCTTGGCGTCGCCGAAGACCATCATGGTCTTGTCCAGGTAGAACAGTTCGTTGTCCAGGCCGGCGTAGCCGCTGGCCATCGAGCGCTTGTTGACGATCACGGTCTTGGCCTTGTAGGCCTCGAGGATCGGCATGCCGGCGATCGGCGACTTCGGATCGTTCTTCGCCGCCGGGTTGACCACGTCGTTGGCGCCCAGCACCAGCACCACGTCGGTCTGGCCGAACTCGGAGTTGATGTCCTCCATCTCGAACACCTGCTCGTAGGGCACTTCGGCCTCGGCCAGCAGCACGTTCATGTGGCCCGGCATACGGCCGGCGACCGGGTGGATGGCGAACTTCACGGTGACGCCGCGGTGGGTCAGCTTCTCCGCCAGCTCCATCAGCGCGTGCTGGGCGCGGGCCACCGCCAGGCCGTAGCCGGGAACGATGATCACGCTGTCGGCGTTGGTCAGCAGGAAGGAGGCGTCGTCGGCCGAGCCGGATTTCACCGGGCGGGCTTCCTTCGCACCGGCGGGGCCGGCGTCGTCGGTGCTGGCGCCGAAGCCGCCGAGGATGACGTTGAAGAACGAGCGGTTCATCGCCTTGCACATGATGTACGAGAGGATCGCGCCCGAGGAGCCCACCAGGGAGCCGGCGATGATCAGCATCGAGTTGTTCAGCGAGAAGCCGATGCCCGCCGCGGCCCAGCCGGAGTAGGAGTTGAGCATCGACACCACCACCGGCATGTCGGCGCCGCCGATGGGGATGATGATCAGCACGCCGAGGATGAAGGCCAGGGCCAGCATCAGGGCGAAGGCGGCGAGGTTGCCGGTGAACATGAACACCAGGCCCAGGCCGAGGGTGGCCAGGCCCAGCACCAGGTTCAGCAGGTGCTGGCCGGCGAACTGTACCGGTGCGCCCTGGAACAGGCGGAACTTGTACTTGCCGGACAGCTTGCCGAAGGCGATCACCGAACCGGAGAAGGTGATGGCGCCGATGGCCGCGCCGAGGAACAGCTCCAGGCGGTTGCCGGTGGGGATGGTGTCGCCCAGGTGCTGGACGATGCCCAGCGACTGCGGCTCGACCACGGCGGCGATGGCGATGAACACCGCGGCCAGGCCGATCATGCTGTGCATGAAGGCGACCAGTTCGGGCATCTTGGTCATCTCGACGCGCTTGGCCATGATCGAACCGGCGCTGCCGCCGATCAGCAGGCCGACCAGGATGTAGCCGATGCCGGCGGCGGCGTTGTCGCCCTCGGCCAGTTGCGCGCCGAGCTTGAACACCAGGCCCACGGTGGTGAGCACGGCGATGGCCATGCCGATCATGCCGAACAGGTTGCCGCGCCGCGAGCTGGTCGGGTGCGACAGGCCCTTCAGGGCCTGGATGAAGCAGACCGAGGCGATCAGGTACAGCAGGGTGACGAGGTTCATGCTCATGGTCAGTGCTTCTCCGCCGGCGCTTTCGGCGCTTTCTTCTTGAACATTTCCAGCATGCGGCGGGTGACCAGGAAGCCACCGAACACGTTGACCGCGGCCAGGGCCACGGCCAGGGTGCCCATGATCTTGCCCAGCGGGGTGACGGTCAGGGCGGCGGCCAGCATGGCGCCGACGATGACGATCGCCGAGATGGCGTTGGTCACCGCCATCAGCGGGGTGTGCAGGGCAGGGGTGACGTTCCATACCACGTGGTAGCCGACGTACACGGCCAGCACGAAGATGATCAGGTTGTAGATCCCGTGGGAGATCAGCATTTCTTCCATCGTCTTTCACCGGTCTCTAGGCCGGGCAGAAGCCCGGCGGGTTCTTCTTTATTAAGGAGGGCTCAGCCGTTCTTGCGCACGGCCTGGCCGTCGCGGCACATCAGGCAGGCGGCGACGATGTCGTCTTCCAGGTTGACCTTGAAGCCTTCGGCGGAGAGGGTCAGCTTGAGGAAGTCGAGCAGGTTGCGCGCGTACAGGGCCGAGGCGTCCGCCGGGACCATGGCGGCCAGGTTGGTGTGGCCGACCAGGGTCACGCCGTGCTTGACCACCACCTGCCCGGCCTCGGTCAGCGGGCAGTTGCCGCCCTGGGCCGCGGCCAGGTCGATGACCACCGAGCCGGGCTTCATTTCCTGCACCGTGGCTTCGTGCAGCAGGGTCGGCGCCTTGCGGCCGGGGATCAGCGCGGTGGTGATGACGATGTCGGCCTGCTTGGCGCGCTCGTGCACCGCCTTGGCCTGGCGCTCCATCCACGAGGCCGGCATGGGGCGGGCGTAGCCGCCGACGCCTTCGGCGCACTCGCGCTCCTCGTCGGTCTCGTAGGGCACGTCGACGAACTTGGCGCCGAGCGACTCGATCTGCTCCTTCACCGCCGGGCGTACGTCCGAGGCCTCGATCACCGCGCCCAGGCGCTTGGCCGTGGCGATGGCCTGCAGGCCGGCGACGCCGGCGCCGAGGATCAGCACGCGGGCGGCCTTCACGGTGCCGGCGGCGGTCATCAGCATGGGCATGAAGCGCGGGTAGTGGTTGGCCGCGAGCATCACCGCCTTGTAGCCGGCGATGTTGGCCTGCGACGACAGCACGTCCAGGCTCTGCGCGCGCGAGGTGCGCGGCGCCGCTTCCAGGGCGAAGGCGGTGATACCGCGTTCGGCCATGCGCGCGATGTTGTCGTTGTCGAAGGGGTTGAGCATGCCGATCAGCACGGCGCCCGGCTTCATCTGCGCCAGTTCCTCGGCGCTGGGGGCGACCACCTTGAGCACCAGCTCGGCGCCCAGGGCTTCAGCGGCGGAGCCGATCTTCGCCCCGGCGGCCTCGTAGGCGCTGTCCGGCTGGCTGGCGTTGACGCCGGCGCCACTCTGAACGATCACCTGGTGGCCTTGGCCAACCAGTTTCTTGACGGTTTCAGCGGTGGCGGCGACCCGTGTTTCACCGGCATGGGTCTCGAGAGGGACACCGATCTGCACTCACAAATCTCCTGCGTGATCCTTGAGTAGTCCGGCGCCGGAAGGCGGCCGGGTTGTCGAACTGGCAACGCATGCCGCGATAAGGGCGGGTCCAGAACCCGCTGGGCGGCGGCATTGTGCAATCGAGCCACTGGGTCGGCAAGAAGTTCTGAAGTAGTACTAAAAAAGAACTACAAGTCACGTTCGGACTCGCAGTTCCCCCGTTCCGGCAAGGGGCGCTGCCGCCCTGGCTTTTAGCCTAATTGCCTATTGTGACCGGGGGAGAATGCTATCCCTGGCGTGAATGTCCGCTCGTCAGAACCCCCGGCAACCCGGTGAGAGGCCCGTCAATCCTGCCTCAGGCGCATCTATAGGTGTTAATTAATGTTTTTAATCTGAAATATGAGTGATCCCTGATGCCTGGAATTCCGTAGCAGATTTTTTACATTGACTACAGAGTCAGGAAATCCTCAGCAAGCGCCTCACGGCGCATGTTTCCTGGCTTTCGGGCTGGCGACGGGGCAGGCCTGGAAAAACGGCCTGGTCCAAGGCTGTGCAGGCGGGTGATGAAAAAAAAGAACGGCCACCCAAGGGTGGCCGTTGCCTGGCTGCGACAAAGCAGCGCGGTGAATGGGCCGGCTGCGTGCCGGCGAATGGCTCAGCCCTGGTCGGCGAGCACCTTGGGCAGCTGTTCGGCGAGCTTGGCGTTGTTCAGCGGGGCGCGGATGAAGCCGTGCTGGGTGCCGTCCGGGCCGATGACCACCAGGTTGCCGCTGTGGTCGACGGTGTAGTTGGGCTTGCTGGTGTCGGCCGGGATGTAGGGGATGCTCATGGCGTTGGCCAGCTTCTGGATGGCCTCGTCGCTGCCCACCAGGCCCTGGAAGCCGGCGTTGAAGAAGCCCAGGTATTCCTTCAGGCGCGCCGGGGTGTCGCGGTGCGGGTCGACGCTGACGAACACCACCTGCAGCTTCTCGCGCGCCTCGGGGGCCAGCTTGCCCTGCAGCTCGCGCAGTTGCGCCAGGGTGGTGGGGCAGACGTCCGGGCAGAAGGTGTAGCCGAAGAACAGCAGGCTCCAGCGGCCCTTGAGGCTGGCGGTGTCGAACGGCTTGCCGTCCTGGTCCTGGAAGGTCAGGGCCGGCACCTCGCGGCTCTGCGGCAGCAGCACGATGCCGGCGTCGAGCAGGGCGGCGGGGTCGAGGCGGTGTTTCTCGGTGAGCACCTTCTGCACGGTGAGGCCGAGGATGACGGCGACTATGGCTACCAGGATGAGGACGGTCTTGTTGACTCGGGACATGGGGTTCTCGTGGTCGGGAGCGGTCGAGGGGCGTTCATGGACGTAGGGCGTATAACCGTTCGCGGTCATACGCCGCTACACCCAAGCCTGCAGCCAACTCCCAGGTCAACCTCGGAGCCGTCTGGGGCCAAGGCCAAACGGCGGATAACGCGGAGCGTTATTCGCCCTACGACTCCTGTTACAGCGCGATGTGGATGGGCAGGTAATGGTCCACCAGCAGGGCGATGAACAGCAGGAACAGGTAGGCGATAGAGTACTTGAAGGTGCCGATGGCCGCATGGGGCCTGCTGTCGCTGTACAGCGCCCAGGCCCAGTCGAGGAAGCGCGCGCCCAGGGCCAGCGCGGCCAGCAGGTAGACCAGCCCGCTCATGTGGATGGCGAAGGGCATCAGGCTGACGGCGAACAGCACCAGGCTGTAGAGCAGGATGTGCAGCTTGGTGTAGCGCTCGCCGTGGGTCACCGGCAGCATGGGGATCTCGGCCTTGGCGTACTCGTCCTTGCGGTGCAGGCACAGGGCCCAGAAGTGCGGCGGCGTCCAGGCGAAGATGATCAGCACCAGCAGCAGCGGCTCGGCCGACAGGTGCCCGGTCACCGCCACCCAGCCGAGCATCGGCGGGGCGGCGCCGGCCAGGCCGCCGATCACGATGTTCTGCGGCGTGGCGCGCTTGAGGAAGCCGGTGTACAGCGCCGCGTAGCCCAGCAGCGAGGCGAGGGTCAGCCAGGCGGTGAGGGCGTTGGTGAAGGTCAGCAGCAGGCTCATCCCGGCCAGCGCCAGGAGCAGGGCGAAGCCCAGGGCCACGCTGGGCGAGAGGCGTCCCTCCACCAGCGGGCGGCGATGGGTGCGGGCCATGATCGAGTCGATGCGCCGGTCCACCACGTGGTTCACCGCCGCCGCCGCTCCGGCGCACAGGCCGATGCCCAGGTTGCCGAACAGCAGCACCGTCCAGGGCACGCCGCTGCGGGTGGCGAGCAGCATGCCGATCAGCGAGGTGATCAGCATCAGCAGGACCACCTTGGGTTTGGTCAGCTCCAGGTAATCGCGCCAGCCGGGTTGGCTGCGGGTGCCGCTCAGTACGCTGGCCATGTTCGACTCTCCGTTCGTTGAGTAGGGTTCAGCCTTGCGAGGGATAGGCCACCGGCCGTTCCAGCGCCGGCAGGGCGCGGGCCCGGCCGGCCCTGGCGATGCTGGCGGCGGTGACCGGCGAGCGCAGCCGGTAGTTGACCAGCACCAGGCTCAGCAGCAGGCAGGCGCCGCCGCCGTTGTGCGCCACCGCCACCGGCAGCGGCAGGTGCAGCAGCACGTTGCTGATGCCCAGGCCGACCTGCAGCGACAGCGCCAGCAGCATCAGCGCGGTGGGGTAGATCAGGCCTACGCGCTGCATGCGCCAGGCCAGCACCAGCAGCACCGCCACCACGCAGAAGGCGCCTATGCGGTGGGTCATGTGGATGGCCGTGCGGGCGTCGCTGTCGAGCTGCCCGCCGAGGTAGTTGGGGCCGATGTGCTGGGTCAGGTGGAAGCCGTTGGCGAAGTCCATCTGCGGCCACCACTGGCCGTGGCACATGGGCAGGTCGATGCAGGCCACCGCCGCGTAGTTGCTGCTCACCCAGCCGCCCAGGGCGATCTGCAGCGCCACCAGGGCCAGGGCGAAGGCCGCCAGGCGGCGTGGCGCGCCGGCGCGCTGCAGCGGTTGCACGGCGCCGGATAGGCGCAGGGCGAGGAGGAACAGCAGCGACAGGGTGGTGAAGCCGCCGAGCAGGTGCGCGGTGACCACCTGCGGCCACAGCTTGAGGGTCACCGTCCACATGCCGAAGGCGGCCTGGGCGATCACCACGCCCAGCAGCAGCAACGGCAGGCGCAGCGGCTGGCCGTCGCGGCCGCGGCGCAGCAGGGCGTGCACCGCCAGGCCGGCGATGAGCAGGCCGAGGGTGCCGGCGAAGTAGCGGTGGATCATCTCGTTCCAGCCCTTCTGCGCCTCCACCGGGGCCTCGGGGAAGTGCTGCTCGGCGTGGGCCAGCTGCGCCTCGCTGCTGGGCACGTGGATGAAGCCGTAGCAGCCGGGCCAGTCCGGGCAGCCCAGGCCGGCGTGGGTGAGCCGGGTGTAGGCGCCGAGCAGCACCACCACCAGCGCCAGGGCGGTGGCGAAGGCGGCGACGTGGAAGCCGGGTTTACGCGGTGTGTTCGTCATGCACAGCCCCCGTTCTTGTCGTTGTCGTGGCCTGCGCTCAGCCGATGTGGGAGAGCTTGAGCAGCAGCTGCAGGTCGCCGAGGATCTGCTTGCCGTTGGCGCCGGCGGCGTAGCGCAGCACCAGGTTGCCGTGGGGGTCGACTATCCACAGCTGCGGCGCCTGCTCGCCGGCGGCCGGTTGCAGGGCGTAGCGCTTCAGGCGCGGGTAGTCCTTGCCCAGCTGCGCCTGGAACTCCGCCGGCAGCGCCTGGGCGGCGGCCAGGGCGTGTTCGGCGCGGTTGGCGTCGCGGTTCAGGCCGATGTTGATCTGCCGCGCCAGGTATACCAGCTGCTGGCAGTCGGCGGCGCAGGCGGCGGGGGCGGTGACCAGCAGCTGCCAGCGGTCGCTGGCGGCGTCGGCCTGCACGCCCAGGTCGGCGGGCGTGCTGCCGTTGGCGATCAGCTCGCCGTGGTAGCTGCGGCTTTCCGGCACCCAGAAGCGGAACTTGTACATGCCGGTGGCCAGCAGCATCGGGCCGAATACCACGGCGAGGATCAGCAGCAGCTGCAGGCGCCCGCGGTTGCGGCGGCGCAGCTGGGTTTCATCGAGGGTCAGGCTGGTCATGGGCGGGCTTCTCCCGTGCGCGGCGGATGCCGAGGTAGAGGTAGAGGGCGAACAGGGCGGTGGCCATGGCGAACCACTGCACGGCGTAGCCGGTGTGGCGTTCGGGGGCCATGGCGACCACCGGCCAGTTGGTCTCGAAGGCGGCGTCGCCCGGTTCCAGGCGCAGCTCCAGGGCTAGGCCGTTGCGGTCCAGGGCCTGCCAGGTGGCGTCCGGGTCGACGCGGGTGACCAGCTGCGGCCAGGCCTGCTGCCGGGCATCGGCCAGCTGCAGGCCGCCGGGTGGCGGGACGTAGGCCCAGGCATCGAGCAGCAACTCGCCGCCGGGCGTATCGACGGCCGGCGCCACGCGGCGGTTGGGCCAGGGCAGCCAGCCGCGGTTGACCAGCACCCACAGGCCGCTGGCCTTGTCGTGGAAGGGCTGCAGCACCTCGACGCCGGCGGCGCCGTCGCGGGTGCGGTTGTCCAGCAGCAGGGTGTGCTCGGCGTCCAGGCGGCCTTGCAGGCGCACCCGCACGTAGGCCGGCTCGGCCAGGGCCTCGAGCTGCGTGACGGGAATCGGCGCGGCCTCGCGGCGCGCTTCGGCGGCGGCCAGCAGCACGCGCTTCTCGGCGGCGCGGGAAAGCTGCCAGCAGCCCAGGGCCACCAGCAGCGGGAGCAGCGCCAGGACCACCAGGGTCGGCGCCAGGCCCGGCCGGAAGACCGCCGCCACGCCGTGGCGCGGGCGGGAGTCGATGGCGTGCTGGCTATACTGCAAGTTACCCCCTCAGCAATCGGAGCCACGTCATGCTCAAGGCCGCGATCGTCGTTCTGCTGCTGGCCACCGTGGCCAGCCTGTTCAGCGGACTGTTCTTCCTGGTCAAGGACGAGGGCCACGGTTCCCGCGTGGTCAACGCCCTCACCGTGCGCGTCATCCTCGCCGCGCTCACCCTGGCCCTGGTCGCCTGGGGCTTCTACTCCGGACAGCTGGTCACTTCCGCTACCTTCTGAGCTTTTCGTAGGAGCGAGCTTGCTCGCGAACGACTCCGCAGCGGGGCTGGTTCGCGAGCAAGCTCGCTCCTACAAAGGTGTGCTTCCTCAAAGCACGTACACGAAGATGAACAGCCCGATCCAGACCACATCGACGAAGTGCCAGTACCAGCTGGCCGCCTCGAAGCCGAAGTGGTGCTCGGCGTCGAAGTGCCCGCGCAGGATGCGGATCAGCATGATGCTCAGCATCAGCGCGCCTATGGTCACGTGGGCGCCGTGGAAGCCGGTGAGCATGAAGAAGGTGGTGCCGTAGATGCCCGAGCCGAGGGTCAGGCCCAGTTCGCTGTAGGCCTCGTGGTATTCGTGGGCCTGCAGGAACAGGAAGGCCACGCCCAGCGCCACGGTGATCGCCAGCCACAGCTTCAGCGGGCCGCGGTGGTTCTTCTTCAGTGCGTGGTGGGCGAAGGTCACGGTGAAGCTGGAGGTGACCAGCAGGATGGTGTTGATCAGCGGCAGCTTCCACGGCTCGATGACTTCCTTGGGCGGCGGGAACAGCTTGTTGTCCGGGTTGCTCAGCAGCGGCCAGGTGTACTGGAACTCCGGCCAGAGCATGTGGGCGATGCCCTTGTGGCCCTCGCCGCCGAGCCAGGGCCCGGCGAAGTGGCGGATGTAGAAGAGCGCGCCGAAGAAGGCGGCGAAGAACATCACCTCGGAGAAGATGAACCAGCTCATGCCCCAGCGGAACGAGCGGTCCATCTGCGGGCTGTAGAGCCCGGAGCGGCTCTCCTTGATCACGTTGCCGAACCAGCCGAACAGCATGTAGGCGACGATCAGCCCGCCGGCGAAGAGGATCCAGGGCCCATGGGAGGCCTCCTTGCCGGCGCTGTAGTCGTTCATCCAGGTGCCGATGCCGAACAGCGTGGTGAGCAGGCCGATGGTGGCGATGATCGGCCATTTGCTCTGCGCGGGGACATAGTAGGGATCGTGGGTTGCCATTCTTGTTCTCCTGGGCCGGTCAGCGGTCGTTGCTGGCCACCGGTGGCTTGCGTGCGGTGATGTCGAACAGCGTGTAGGCGAGGGTGATGCGGTGGACGTCCGCCGGCAGGTCGCGGTCGACGATGAAGCGCACCGGCATCTCGATGCGCTCGCCCGGCTGCAGGACCTGCTGGGTGAAGCAGAAGCACTCGGTCTTGTGGAAATAGCGCGCGGCCGTGGAGGGCGCGATGCTGGGGATGGCCTGGGCGGTCATCGGCTTGTCGGTGGGGTTCTGCGCGACGAACAGCATCTGGTTCACCGCCCCGGGGTGCACCACGATCATTTCGCTCTCGGGGCGGAATTCCCAGACCATGTCGATGTTGTTGTTGGCCACGAAGTCGACCTTCACCTGGCGCGCCACGTCCACCTGCTGGAGGCCGCCCTGGTAGGCGCTTCCGGAAGTCTTGCCGTTGATGCCCAGGGCCTTGCACATGACGTTGTAGATCGGCACCAGGGCGAAGCCGAAGGCGAACATGGCCACCACCACCAGCAGCAGGCGGGTGACCAGCTTGCGCGTCTCGATATTGCCGTCGCTCATGTCGGGTCTCCTGTAGGAGCGAGGGGGGCGCCTAGCCCTTGCTCGCGAACAGCTCCGCAGCGGGGCCGGGTTCGCGAGCGAGCTCGCTCCTACGAAGGGCGGTTCATTTCACTTCCGGCGGGGTGCTGAAGGTGTGGTAGGGCGCCGGCGAGGGCACCGTCCACTCCAGGCCTTCGGCGCCGTCCCAGGGCTTGGCCGGGGCCGGCTTGCCGCCGCGGATGGTCTTGATGACGATGAACAGGAACAGCAGCTGGGTAGTGCCGAACAGGAAGGCGCCGATGGACGAGACCATGTTGAAATTGGCGAACTGCAGGTTGTAGTCCGGAATCCGCCGCGGCATGCCGGCCAGCCCCAGGAAGTGCATGGGGAAGAAGGCCATGTTCATGCCGATGAAGGAGAGCCAGAAGTGCAGCTTGGCCAGGGTCTCGTCGTACATGTGCCCGGTCCACTTGGGTATCCAGTAGTACACCGAGGCGAAGATGCCGAAGATCGCCCCGGGCACCAGCACGTAGTGGAAGTGCGCCACCACGAAGTAGGTGTCCTGGTACTGGAAGTCCGCCGGGGCGATAGCCAGCATCAGCCCGGAGAAGCCGCCGATGGTGAAGAGGATGACGAAGGCCACGGCGAACAGCATGGGCGCCTCGAAGGTCAGCGAGCCCTGCCACATGGTCGAGGCCCAGTTGAACACCTTCACCCCGGTGGGCACGGCGATCAGCATGGTGGCGTACATGAAGAACAGCTCGCCCACCAGCGGGATGCCGACCACGAACATGTGGTGCGCCCAGACGATGAACGACAGGAAGGCGATCGAGGCGGTGGCGTAGACCATCGAGGTGTAGCCGAACAGCGGCTTGCGGCTGAACGCCGGGATGATCGCGCTGACCGCGCCGAAGGCCGGCAGGATCATGATGTACACCTCGGGGTGGCCGAAGAACCAGAACACGTGCTGGAACAGCACCGGGTCGCCGCCGCCGGCCGCGCTGAAGAAGCTGGTGCCGAAGTGGATGTCCATCAGCATCATGGTCACGCAGCCGGCCAGCACCGGCATCACCGCGATCAGCAGGAAGGCGGTGATCAGCCAGGTCCAGACGAACAGCGGCATCTTCATCAGCGTCATGCCCGGGGCGCGCAGGTTGAGGATGGTGGCGATCACGTTGATCGCGCCCATGATCGAGCTCATCCCCATCATGTGCAGGGCGAAGATGAAGAAGGTCACGCTGTGCGGGGCGAAGGTGGTGGACAGCGGGGCGTAGAAGGTCCAGCCGAAGTTGGGGCCGCCGCCGGGCATGAACAGGGTGCTCACCAGCAGGCCGAAGGCCGCCGGCAGCAGCCAGAAGCTGAAGTTGTTCATGCGCGGCAGGGCCATGTCCGGCGCGCCTATCATCAGCGGCACCATCCAGTTGGCCAGGCCGACGAAGGCCGGCATCACCGCGCCGAACACCATCACCAGGCCGTGCATGGTGGTCATCTGGTTGAAGAAGGCCGGCTCGACGATCTGCAGCCCCGGCTGGAACAGCTCGGCGCGGATCACCATGGCGAAGGAGCCGCCGAGGAGGAAGGCGCAGAAGCTGAACCACAGGTACAGGGTGCCGATGTCCTTGTGGTTGGTGGTCAGGACCCAGCGCATCAGGCCCTTGGCCGGGCCGTGGTGGTGCTCGCCGGCGTGCGAATGCTCGGGATGGTCGATCACAGCGCTCATCGCAGGCTCCTCGTTATTTTTGCTTCTGCTTGTAGGCCACTACGTCTTGCGGTGTGACCATGTCGCCGTCGTTGTTGCCCCAGGCGTTGCGCTCGAAGGTGATCACCGCGGCGATGTCCACTTCCGAGAGCTGCTTGCCGAAGGCCGCCATGGCCGTGCCCGGGACGCCGTTGAACACGGTCTCCAGGTGGTGTTCCTTGGGCCCGGTGACGATCTTCGAGCCCTTGAGCGCCGGGAACATCGGCGGCATGCCCTGGCCCTCGGGCTGGTGACAGGCGGCGCAGATGGTGTGGTAGACCTTGTCGCCGCGGGCGACGAGTTCTTCCTTGGTCCACTCCTTGCTGGTCAGCTCCTTGAGCTTGGCGGCCTCTTCCTTGCGTTCGGCCAGCCACTTGTCGAACTCCGGCTTGGCCTTCACGTCGACCACGATGGGCATGAAGCCGTGGTCCTTGCCGCACAGCTCGGCGCACTGGCCGCGGTAGATGCCGGGCTCGTCGACCTTGGTCCAGGCCTCGTTGACGAAGCCGGGGATGGCGTCGCGCTTGACCGCGAAGGCCGGCACCCACCAGGAGTGGATGACGTCGCTGGAGGTCACCAGGAAGCGCACCTTGACCCCGGCCGGCAGCACCAGCGGGTTGTCCACTTCCAGCAGGTAGTGGTCGTCCTTGGGGTCCCTGTTGTGGATCTGCTCCTGGCTGGTGGCCAGGTTGCTGAAGAACTCCACGTCCTGGCCCAGGTACTTGTACTGCCACTTCCACTGGTAGCCGGTGATCTGCACGTCCAGCTCCGGCTCGGTGGTGTCGTACATGTGGATCAGGGTGCGGGTGGCGGGGATGGCCATCACCACCAGAATCAGGAACGGCACCACGGTCCAGAGGATCTCCACTGCGGTACTCTCGTGGAAATGCGCCGGCTGCTGGCCGGTGGAACGGCGGTGGACGATCATCGACCAGAACATGGCGCCGAAGACGATGATGCCGATGACCACACAGATCCAGAAAATGGTCATGTGCAGGTCGAACACGTTACGACTGACCTCGGTCGCCCCCGGGGTCATGTTCACCGTCCAGGCGGCGTGCGCCGGAGCGAACACGAGGAGCGACAGCAAGCCCATCCAGGTACGCGGATGTCGCAGCATTCGGGTTCCCCTTATCGTTGTTCTTATCCCGCCGGCAAATGCCAGCGGCCAAGGGAGCGACCGCCAAGACAGCAAACTTTGACCGCCGAGCCTCGGCACGTGCAAGGCAGGCCGGGTTCATCAGGTTCAGGTGTGTCGAGTCGGAGTATAGACAGGGTGCGCGACATAACAACGCAGCGTAAAAAAGTCGCCGTCAATTGCGAAAGATGCTCTCAAACCCACGCCAATCGTGGCTTTGCGTTACCATGGTGGCGGCTTGATATGCCCGAACCGCATAAAGGTTGCGCGATTATGACGATCGCGTCTTAGCTGGCGGACCCACCCGGCTAAGGTCTTTCTTCACCTTCCAAATCGAGTTGTCTTGGAGTTGTCATGAATATCGCAGCACTGCGCGAACTGATTCAGCAGGCCCACCAGCTCGAGACGCGCAACGGGCACCTGGCGCGGCTCATCCACAGCCAGATGGCAAGCCTGCACCCGAGCATCAACCTCAGCGGCGACGACGCCACCCAGGTGCTCACCCGCTTCGTCCATGCCTATATCGAGCAGGTCCCCGAGTTCCTCGAAGCCGCCACCAGCGTGGCGCGCAATGCCGGCATCGAGGCGCGCATCAAGCCGGTGCTGAAGGTCGCCGAGCACTTCTTCCTGACCCCGCCTGACCTGCTGGCCGGCCACGACGGCCTGGACGCGCTGCTCGACGAGGCCTACCTGGCGCACCGCCTGGTGGAGGAAGTGAACGACCGCTACATCGCCCACTTCGGCCAGCCGCTGATCCCGCTGGACACCACCGTGGCCAACCTGGTGGCGCACCAGCTGATCGGCGAGCCCTTCGCCAACCGCCTGGACGAGGCCGTGCACCATGCGGTGGAATCCATGCTCGACGACAGCGTCTTCTCCAGCCCCGCGGCACAGGCCTACCGCGCCCGCCTGAGCGACCCGCAGACGGTCACCGCCTGGAAGCAGTGGCCGTGCCTGTCGCGGCGTTTCGGCGTCGAATTGCATTTGAATTGATCAGGAGCGGCTGCAGGCTGCAGGCAAGAGCGAAGAGCCTGGTAGGAGCAACTGTCTTGCAGGCCGTGCCGGGATGCTCTTCGTAGGAGCGAGCTTGCTCGCGAACACACTCCGCAGCGGGGCCCATTCGCGAGCAAGCTCGCTCCTACGAAACGCATAGGCCCAGGGAGCAGGGGGACTACGCTCCTAGCTTGCAGCTTGCAGCTTGCAGCTTGCAGCTTGCAGCTTGCAGCTTGCAGCCGCCCTTATTGCCTATAACGCGGGCGCGGCGTCGCCATGGGGATCGGGCCTTCGCCGTCCAGCGGGCGGAAGCGGCCGGCCTCGGCGTCGTAGGCCTTGATCTGGCTGGTCTCGATGTCATAGACCCAGCCGTGGATGAACAGCTGGCCGCTGGCCAGGCGCGCGGCCACCGAGGGGTGGGTCTTCAGGTGGTCGAGCTGGGCCACCACGTTTTCCTCGGTGAGGATGCCCAGGGTCTCGTGGCTGGCGCAGCCGCAGTTCTGCTCGACCACCGTCTTGGCCACCTCGGCGTGGCGCAGCCAGGCCTTGACCGTGGGCATGCGCTCCAGCGTCTGCGGGTCGAGCACGGCCTTCATGGCGCCGCAGTCGGAGTGGCCGCAGACGATGATGTGGTGCACGCCCAGGGCCATCACGGCGAACTCGATGGCGGTGGACACGCCGCCGTTCATCTGCCCGTAGGGCGGTACCACGTTGCCGACGTTGCGGGTGACGAAGAGGTCGCCCGGCGAGCTCTGGGTGATCAGCTCGGGGACGATGCGCGAGTCCGCGCAGGTGATGAACATGGCGCGCGGGTTCTGCGCATGGGCGAGCTTCTTGAACAGCGCTTCCTGCTGCGGGAAGACTTCCTCGCGGAACTGGCGGAAACCTTCGACGATGTGCCGCAGGGCCTCGTCGGCGTTCTCCGTGATGTGCTCCTCACCGTGCGTTTTGTCGTTCATGTATGAGCCTCGAAGAGTGACGATGAATTTTCCCATGCTTGCCGACGTTCCGCCCTGGGGGAAAAGACACAAGCTGTCGGAAAAGTCTTTCGTGACCATTCGGTCACCGGTTGTAGGAACCTAGCCCAGCCAGCTTAATCGAAAATTAAACAAACGCTCTATCTCGGCTATTAGCAAGATTTTAACGGCATGATCGCGGGCGATATCGACAGGCTATCATGGCCGGACGATGTCACGGTTCCTCAGAACAGGCTCATCTGCGCCCGCGGCACCTGGAACAGCGAGCAGTCCAGCCCGGCATAGTCGCGGCGGTCCAGCCCCAGGCGCCGCGCGGCCACCTGGAAGCGCCTGGCCAGCAGGTCGGCGAACGCGCCCTCGCCGTGCATGCGCGTGCCGAAGCGGCTGTCGTAGTCCTTGCCGCCGCGGCTCTGGCGGATCAGGCTCATCACGTGCTCGGCGCGGTCGGGGAAGTGCGCCTGCAGCCATTGCTGGAACAGCTCGGCAATCTCCAGCGGCAGGCGCAGCAGGATGTAGCCGGCCGAGCGCGCACCGTTGTCGCGGGCGGCCTCCAGCAGGCGCTCCAGCTCCATGTCGTTGACCATCGGGATCATCGGCGCCAGCACCGCGCTGACCGGCACGCCGTGCTCGTGCAGGGTGCGCATGGCGCGCAGGCGCGCGCCGGGGCTGGCGGTGCGCGGCTCCATGATGCGCTTGAGCTCGTTGTCCAGGGTGGTGAGGCTGAAGGCCACGCTGACCAGGTTGAGGCTGGCCAGCTCGCCCAGCAGGTCGAGGTCGCGCAGGATCAGCGAGCCCTTGGTGATGATGTGCAGCGGGTGGCGGAAACGCAGCAGGATCTCCAGCGCCTGGCGCGTCAGGCGCTGATCGCGCTCCAGCGGCTGGTAGGCGTCGGTGTTGATGCCCAGGGCGATGGGCCGCGGCACGTAGCCGGGCTTGCTCAGCTCGGCCTCCAGGCGCTCGGCGAGGTTGGTCTTGGCGATCAGCCGCGTCTCGAAGTCGATGCCCGGCGACAGGTCCCAGTAAGCATGGCTGGGCCGCGCGAAGCAGTAGATACAGCCATGCTCGCAACCGCGGTAGGGGTTGACCGAGCGGTCGAAGCCGACGTCCGGCGACTGGTTGCGGCTGATCACCGTCTTCGCCTGTTCGCTGCGCACCTCGGTGGCGCGGCAGGGCGGCGCCTCGTCCTGGTACCAGCCATCGTCCTCGACCTCGCTGCGGGTCGGGGCGAAGCGGTTGTGCGGATTGCTGGCGGTGCCGCGGCCACGCGGAGGGAGGATGCTGGACATGAGCTGGCTCCGAAAAATACTGTATATAAATACAGTATCATTTTCCGAATGACAGCCCCCCACCGATGGATGGCGGGCTGGGCGTAGGGCGAATAACCGTTCGCGGTTATCCGCCGCTACACCGACCTCATGTCCGGCGTCTCGGCCGAGCCCGAAGCGCCCGGAAGCAGGTGCTCCGAGGCCAAGCCCGAAGCGTGCCTGGCGCCAAGGTCAAGCGGCGGATAACGCCGTAGGCGTTATGCGCCCTACGTTCAGCCCTCCCTCGACGTAGGGCGAATAACCGTTCGCGGTTATCCGCCGCTGCACCGGCCTCATGTCCGGCGTCTTGGCCGAGCCCGAAGCGCGCATGGCGCCAAGGTCAAGCGGCGGATAACGCCGTAGGCGTTATGCGCCCTACGTTGGGGCGAATGGCCATTCGTAGCCGAAGGCTCCGGCCGCGCCCGTTCAGATCAGCACCCGCAACGACCAGTACAGCAACGCCGCCAGGCAGATCGCCGCCGGCAGCGTCAGTACCCAGGCCAGCAGCATGTTGCGGAGGGTCTGCCATTGCAGGCCGCTGCCGTTGGCGGCCATGGTCCCGGCGACGCCGGAGGAGAGCACCTGGGTGGTGGAGACCGGCAGGCCGTAGATATCCGCCGCGCCGATGGTGAGCATCGCGGTGAGTTGCGCGCTGGCGCCCTGGGCGTAGGTCAGCGGCTGCTTGCCGATGCCCTCGCCGACGGTGGTGACGATGCGCCGCCAGCCCACCAGGGTGCCCAGGCCGAGGGCCAGGGCCACCGCCACCTTGACCCACGGCGGGATGAACTGGACGGTGTCCAGGCTGCGGTCGCGCAGGGCCTGCAGGGTGCTCCAGGTGTCCACGTCGAAGAGCTGCTCGGTGCGGTCGAGCTGGCGGATGCTCTCCACGCTCAGGTACAGCTCGTTGTGCAGCGCCAGCACCTCGTCGTCGGGCAACCCGGTCAGGTCGTCGTGGCCGCGCAGGCGGGCGCCTATGTTGTGCAGCTGCGCGGCCAGCGCCGGCAGCACCTCGGGGGTCAGGCGCTGCTCGTTCTGGTAGTCCAGCAGCACCTGGCGCGGCGCCATGGGGATGTCCTGCGGGGCCAGCCGGCGCAACTGCAGCTCGGCCCGGTGCGCCAGCTCGCGCAGCTGCTGCACCTGGGCCGGCGCCTGGCTGCGGTCGACGGCGAAACTCAGCGGCATCAGCGCGGCCAGGATCAGCATGATCAGGCCGATGCCCTTCTGCCCGTCGTTGGAGCCATGGGCGAAGGACACCCCGGTGCAGGTCAGCACCAGCAGCGCGCGGATACCCAGCGGCGGCGGCCGGCGCCCCTGCGGGGCGCTGAACAGCATCTTGCGCCGTACTACCGCGCGCATGCCCAGGAGCAGCAGGCCGGCGCCGATAAAGCCCAGCAGCGGCGACAGCAGCAGGGCGTAGCCGACCTTCTGCAACTGCTCCCAGGCGCTGCCGTCGATGCCCAGCTCGCCGCTCAGCACGCCGTGGGCCAGGCTCACGCCGACGATGGAGCCGATCAGGGTGTGCGACGACGACACCGGCAGGCCCAGCCACCAGGTGCCGAGGTTCCACAGGATGGAGGCGCCGAGCAGGGCGAAGATCATCGCCAGGCCGGCGTCGCTGTCCACCCGCAACAGCAGGTCCAGCGGCAGCAGGGTGACGATGCCGAAGGCCACCGCGCCGCTGGAGAAGAGTACGCCGAGCAGGTTCCACAGCCCCGACCAGCCCACGGCCACCTGCGGCGGCAGGGCGTTGGTGTAGATCACCGTGGCCACCGCGTTGGCAGTGTCGTGGAAGCCGTTGATGAACTCGAAGCCCAGGGCGATCAGCAGCGCCAGGGCCAGCACCAGCAGGGTGCCGTTCGGGCGCAGCTGGCCACCCTGGGCGAGGATGTCCAGGGCCAGGTTGCCGAAGGTGTAGACCAGGCCGCCGCCGAGCAGCAGGAAGAACAGCAATTGCCCGGTGGGTGAGGCCACTTCCTGCAGCACCGGGTTCACCGGCATGCGCGAGATGCGCGTGGCGCGCAGGGACTGGAGCAACTGGTAGCGGTCAAGCACGTCCGCTGCGCTCCCTGTCGGCGGTGGAGCCCGGGGGATTTCTGTCGAAGAGGGGTCGAGGGGGCACTGCGGGCTCCTTCCGGGAAATGCCTAATAGCCTAGTCCGCCGGGCGGCGCTGTGGCCCTCCAATGTTTCCGAGATAGGCGACCCAGGCGATATGTCAAATGGCTATTAGTCGTGCCAGTATTTCAGCCACTACGCTTTCCTGGTGGGCCACCCGAGGGCACTGTCATGCAGGAAGAGAGCCCAAGTGCGTTTCCGAGATGGATGCCAGCAATGCCCTACGACCAGCTCCCGGACGTCTTCGCGCAGATTCTCGAACAGGCCATCGACGGTGTGGTGGTGCTCGACGAGAACAACCGCGTGCTGCTGTTCAACGCCGCCGCCGAGCGCCTCTGGGGCTATTCCCGCGAGGCGGTGCTGGGACAGGACGTCGGCCTGCTGCTGCCCGACGAGGTGCGCCCGCGCCTGGACGCCAGCCTGGACACCGAGGGCATAGCCGGCAGCCGCAGCGAGGTGCCGATGCGCTGCCGCGACGGCAGCCGGTTGTGGGGCTCTATGTCGATCTCGCACATCGAATTCGACGGCAAGCGCCTGCTCACAGCATTCGTCAAGGACTGTACCCTGCAGCGCCGCCAGCGCGAGCAGATGGACGTGCTCTCGCTGGCCGCCAACGAGACCGACAATGCGGTCATCGTCACCGGCCGCGAGGGGCGCATCCTCTATGTCAACGCCGGCTTCAGCCGCATGTTCGGCTGGAACGCCGAGCAGGCCCTGGGGCGCTACCCCTCCGAGCTGCTGCAGGTGCCCCAGGCCAGCGTGCGGCGCTGGCGCCAGGCCGGCGCCGGGCTGTTCCGCAGCGAGGAGCTGGTGCGTGACCTGATCGGCCGGCCGTTGTGGTGCTCGGTGGTGGCCAACCCTATCCTGGATACCCGCGGCCAGCCGGTGAACTCGGTGATGCTGCTCACCGACATCACCCACACCAAGCTGCACGAGGTGCTGCAGAACAAGGTGCTCGACGCCCTGGTGCGCGAGCGCCCGCTGGTGGACGTGATGGACCTGGTGTGCCGCGAGGTGGAACGCATCGCCCCGGAGGTCAAGGCCTCGATCCTGCGCGTGGATGCCCAGGGGCGCATGCACCCGCTGGCCGCGCCGAGCCTGCCGGAGGACTTCTCGCAGTCCATCGAGGGCGCCCGCATGGGCCCCCGCGCCGGCAGCTGCGGCACCGCGGCCTACCGTGGCAAGGCGGTGATGGTCAGCGACATCGCCAGCGACCCGCTGTGGGACGACTACCGCCACCTGGTGCCCCCGGGGCTGAAGGCCTGCTGGTCGAGCCCGATCAAGAACAGCGAGGGCCGGGTCATCGGCACCTTCGCCTTCTACTACGAGCAGTGCCGCGGCCCGGACGAGCTGCACCTGCGCCTGGTGGACGTCAGCCTGCCCCTCGTCGCCCTGGCCCTGGAGCGTGAGGAGGCCCGCGCGCACATCCGCCAACTGGCCTTCTACGACACCCTCACCGGCCTGCCCAACCGCAGCCTGCTGCTGGCCGAGGCCGAGCAGGCGATGACGCGCATCGAGGACGACGAGGCGGAAATGGCGGTGCTGTTCATCGACCTGGACCGTTTCAAGCAGATCAACGACTCCCTCGGCCACCCGGTCGGCGACGAGCTGTTGCGCCTGGTGGCGGCGCGCCTGCAGGAGGTGGTGCGCGAGCAGGGCCTGGTGGGGCGCCTGTCGGGCGACGAGTTCGTGGTGGTGCTGCCGTACTGCGGCGCCCTGCTCGCCTCGCAGGTCGCCGAACGCATCCTCGCCCGCCTGGCCCTGGCGCACCGGGTGGGCGGCGTCAGCCTGATCACCCTGGCGAGCATCGGCATCAGCCTGTTCCCCAGCAACGGCCGGGACATGGAGACGCTGCTGCACCGCGCCGACATCGCCATGTACCAGGCGAAGAACGGCGGCCGTGGCAGCTACCGCTTCTTCAGCGACGAAATGAACCAGCGCGCCCAGGAGCGCCTGGCCCTGGAAAGCGCGCTGCGCGAGGCCGTGCAGCGCCAGACGCTGAGCCTGCACTACCAGCCCCAGGTGCGCCTGGGCGACGGCGGCGTGCACGCCGTGGAGGCCCTGGCCCGCTGGCGCCACCCGCAACTCGGCGCGGTGGCGCCGAACCGCTTCATCGCCCTGGCCGAGGAGTGCGGCATCATCGGCGAGCTCAGCCAGTGGGTGCTGCGCGAGGCCTGCCGGCAACTGGCCGACTGGCGCCGGCGCGGCATCCACATCCCGGCGGTGGCGGTCAACCTGTCCCCCGCCGACTTCCGCGACCCCGACCTGCCGGCCCGCCTGCAGGACCTGCTGCGCCGCAACGGCCTGGCCGGCAGCGACCTGGTGGTGGAAATCACCGAAGGCATGCTGCTGGACAACCACCCGGCGACCCTCGACATCCTCCGCGCGGTGCACGGCCTGGGCGTGCGCCTGTCGATGGACGACTTCGGCACCGGCTACTCCAGCCTCGGCTACCTGCACCGCCTGCCGATCCGCGAGCTGAAGCTCGACCGCAGCTTCGTCGCCGACCTGCGCGAAGGCACGGCGGCCCAGGCGCTGACCGACGCGGTGATGAACATCGGCCGCAGCCTGGAGCTGATGGTGATCGCCGAAGGGGTGGAGGACGAGGCGCAACTGGAACTGCTGCGCCAGCAGGGCTACCCGGTGGCCCAGGGCTACCTGTTCTCGCGGCCGCTGCCGGCGGCGGCGCTGGAGGAGTGGTTGGTGAGGAGGGGGAAGGGGTTGTAGGAGCGAGCTTGCTCGCGAACGGTGCTTCCCGGTGGCATGGGTGTTTCAGGTCACCTCCGTACCCTCTCCCCAGCCCTCTCCCTGAAGGGAGAGGGGGCTAGTCCGTGCCGAGAAGGGACTCGGTGTTAGCCGGAGGCTCGGTACAAGCCGGCTAACGCCGAACCCCCCGAACACGCCGAACGGTCCCCTCTCCCTTCAGGGAGAGGGTTAGGGAGAGGGAGCGGGGCCGGCCCAACACACCGAAACCACAGGTGAGCCCCCTTCGCAAGCAAGCCCGCCCCTACCTCAATCCTTCTTCTTCAACTTCGGATTGGGAAAGAACTGCACCCCTTGCACCTTCGGATCGGCCGGCTTCTTCAGGCCGGTGACGTTGACCCGCGTGGCCAGCTCCTTCGGCACCGACTGGCCCTGGGCATTCAGCGTGTCGGCGTAGCCACAAGCCACGCATTCGCGGTGCGGCACGCCGTCCTCGTCCCACATCACTATCTTGTCCTGCTCGCTGCAGGCCGGGCATACGGCGCCGGCGATGAAGCGCTTCTTCACCTCGGCCATCACGCGGCCTCCCCGGTCAGGCCGGAGTGGCGCAGCAGCGCGTCGATCGACGGCTCGCGGCCGCGGAAGGCGACGAACAGCGCCATCGGCTCCTGGGAGCCACCCTTGGCCAGGATGGCCTCGCGGAAGGCTGCGCCGGTCTGCGGGTTGAACACGCCTTCCTCCTCGAAGCGCGAGAAGGCATCCGCCGACAGCACCTCGGCCCACTTGTAGCTGTAGTAACCGGCCGCGTAGCCGCCGGCGAAGATGTGCGCGAAGCTGTTGGCGAAGCGGTTGTACGCCGGCGGGCGCATCACCGCCACTTCGTCGCGCACCGCCTCCAGCACGTCGAGCACGTTGCGGCCGTCGCCGTGGCTGGTGTGCAGTTCGAAGTCGAACAGCGAGAACTCCAGCTGGCGCACCATCATCAGGCCGGACTGGAAGTTCTTCGCCGCCAGCATCTTCTCCAGGATGTCCTGGGGCAGCGGGGCGCCGGTCTCGTAGTGGCCGGAGATCAGCGCCAGGCCCTCGGGTTCCCAGCACCAGTTCTCCATGAACTGGCTGGGCAGCTCCACCGCGTCCCAGGCCACGCCGTTGATGCCCGAGGCGCCGGCGTGCTCGACGCGGGTCAGCAGGTGGTGCAGGCCGTGGCCGAACTCGTGGAACAGGGTGGTGACTTCGTCGTGGGTCAGCAGCGCCGGCTTGCCGTTCACCGCCGGGGTGAAGTTGCACACCAGGTACGCCACCGGGGCGATCAGCTGGCCGGCGGCGTCGCGGCGGCGGTCGCGGGCGCCGTCCATCCAGGCGCCGCCGCGCTTGTTGGCGCGGGCGTAGAGGTCGAAGTAGAAGCGCCCGACGTGCTGGCCGTGCTCCTCGATCTCGAACAGGCGCACGTCCGGGTGCCAGCGCTCGAAGTCGTGCAGCTCGCGGATCTGGATGCCGTACAGCTTCTGCACGATGGCGAACAGGCCGGACAGCACCTTGTCCACCGGGAAGTAGGCGCGCAGCGCTTCCTGGGACACGCTGTAGCGCGCCTCGCGCAGCTTCTCGCCGTAGTAGCCGGAGTCCCAGCTCTGCAGCTGCGCGCAGCCCTGTTCGGCGGCGTAGGCCTTGAGCTGGTCGAGGTCCTGCTGGGCGTAGGGCTTGCTGCGCACCGCCAGGTCGCGCAGGAAGTGCAGCACCTGCTCGGGCGACTCGGCCATCTTGGTCGCCAGCGACAGCGCCGAGAAGTTGGCATAGCCCAGCAGGCGCGCCAGCTCCTGGCGCAGGTCGAGGATTTCCTGCATCACCGGGCCGTTGTCGTTCTGCCCGGCGTTGGGGCCCTGGTCGGAGGCGCGGGTGCAGTAGGCGGCGTAGACCTCTTCGCGCAGGGCGCGGTCCTGGGCGTAGGTCATCACCGCGAAGTAGCTGGGGAATTCCAGGCTGATCAGCCAGCCGTCCAGGCCCTTGGCCTGGGCGGCCTGTTGCATCTGCGCCTTGGCCGAGTCGGTCAGCCCGGCCAGGGCCGCCTCGTCGGTGACGTGCTTGGTCCAGGCCTGGGTGGCGTCCAGCAACTGGTTGGAGAAGCGGCTGCCCAGCTCGGACAGGCGCGCCTGGATCTCGGCGTAGCGCTGCTGCTGTTCGGCCGGCAGGTCGATGCCCGACAGGCGGAAGTCGCGCAGGGCGTGTTCGAGGATGGTCTTCTGCGCCAGATCGAAGCTCGCCGCGGCGGGGCTGCCGGCCAGGGCCTCGTAGGCCTTGAACAGCTCGCGGTTCTGGCCCAGCTCGGTCCAGTAGGCCGAGAGCATCGGCAGGCAGCCTTCGTAGGCCTCGCGCAGCTCGGCGCTGTTGCAGACGGCGTTGAGGTGGCTGACCGGGCTCCAGGCGGCGCCCAGGCGCGCGTGCAGCTCGTCCATGGCCAGGACCAGGCCGTCCCAGCTCGGGGTCGCGCCCTGTTCGGCGAGGATGCGCGCGATGGCCGCGCGGTTGTCGGCGAGGATCTGCTCGATGGCCGGCTTCACGTGCTCGGGGCGGATGGCGGAGAAGGGCGGCAGGTCGTAGTTCTGCAGAAGGGGGTTCGCGCTCACGGTGGCAACCTTGGCTGAGGAAACACCCGGCCATCTTAAATACAATCGGCGTCATCCGCAGCCTGAAGGAAAGCTATCGTGGCCATACGTTCGTATCAGGGTAAAACGCCGCAACTCGGCGAGCGCGTCTTCGTCGACCCCAGCGCCGTGCTCATCGGCGACATCGAAATAGGCGCCGACAGCTCGGTGTGGCCGCTGGTCACCGTGCGCGGCGACATGCACCGCATCCGCATCGGCAGCCGTACCAGCATCCAGGACGGCAGCGTGCTGCACATCACCCACGCCGGCCCCTACAACCCCGACGGCTTCCCGCTGACCATCGGCGACGAAGTCACCGTCGGCCACAAGGTGCTGCTGCACGGCTGCACGGTGGGCAACCGCGTGCTGGTGGGCATGGGCTGCATCGTCATGGACGGCGCGGTGATCGAGGACGAAGTGATCCTCGGCGCCGGCAGCCTGGTCCCGCCGGGCAAGGTCCTGGAAAGCGGCTTCCTCTACGTCGGCAGCCCGGCTAAGAAGGCCCGCCCGCTGACCGACAAGGAGCGGGCATTCTTCGCCTATACCGCGGGCAACTATGTGAAGCTGAAGGACCGGCATATTGCCGAGGGGTATGCCGGATAGGCGTGGGGTTGACTGAGCACTGTCTGCCTGTATGGCAGTGAAGCTTGCGACGATGAACACACGGCGGCGTCGTTGTTTCTCAGCTGCCTACACGGCAGTGAAGAATTACAAGCTTCCCGGAGGCGCTTACCTCCATTTCTTAGCTGCCTACACGGCAGTGAAGTTTGTTCAAGCGCGCCGCATAGCGCTCCATCTTTTCTTAGCTGCCTACACGGCAGTGAAGTAGGGATATTACTCCGCAACTCCCTGACTTCCCACGGGAAAGTACCATTTACACACGCATAACCCTTTTTTCAGGGCTCTCTCCAACCCATTGATTTTCATGGGACCTGAAAGGTACTTCAGAAAAAGGGTAGGAACTCATGGCATCCGCGTTTGGTCGGTACGCAGGCCGGCGGTATGCTTTCTGTTCGATTCTTCCTGCCCCAGCCTCGCCCATGCACTACCAGAACATCCTCTTCGATCTCGACGGCACCCTCACCGACCCGCGCGAGGGCATCACCCGTTCGATCCAGTACGCCCTGGCCCAGCTCGGCATCGACGAGCCGGACCTGCGCCGGCTGGAGCATTTCATCGGGCCGCCGCTGCTGCAGTGCTTCATGAGCACCTATGGCTTCGACGAGGCCCGTGCCTGGGAGGCGGTGAACCATTACCGGGTACGCTTCAAGGACACCGGGCTGTACGAGAACCGGGTGTTCGAGGGCGTCGGTGAGTTGCTCGAACTGCTGGGTGGCCAGGGGCGCACTCTTTATATCGCCACCAGCAAGCCGACGGTGTTCGCCGCCGAGATCGCCCGGCATTTCGATTTCGCCCGGCACTTCAGGGTGATCTACGGCAGCGAGCTGGACGGCACCCGCACCAACAAGGTCGAGCTGATCGAGCACCTGCTGCGCCTCGAAGGCCTGGACCCGGCGCAGACGCTGATGATCGGCGACCGCAAGCACGACCTGGTCGGCGCGCACCGCAACGGCCTGAGCGCCGCCGGCGTCGGCTATGGCTTCGGCAGCCGCGAGGAGCTGCTGGCCGAGGGCCCGGCGCACTATTTCGCCAGCCTGGACGAGCTGCGCGCGGCCTTCGCCGCCAGCTGAGGCCCCGGCCGCCGGTGGCGCCGTGGCGGCGGGGGAAATCGCGTCTAGAATGAGTCAACCGGGTGACGTCAAAAATATGGCAATTAGCCATTAATTTGCATTGCCTGGGGCAAGGCTCGCCTGCACAATTGCGCTTTCGCCAAAAGAACGACACTGACTCGGCGAACAGGATTTCTGGGGACGGCCATGGCGGCACGATGGGGATTGCGCGGCAAATCGGTGGTAGCGCTGTTACTGGCCTGCGTTCTGGCGTTGGTCCCCGCAGTGCTGCTCGGCTGGAAGGCGATGGAGGACATCCGTACGCACTTCGGCCTGGCTTATGCGAAGAACTTCACCCTGCTCAACCAGCAGAAGATCCTCGCCCCGGTGATCCGCGAGCTGTCGCTGTCGCGGCGCTTGGCCGAGTCGGTGGTGACCCAGGACTGGCTGCTGGAAGAGGGCAACTCCGAACGGCGCACGCGCTTCTTCCGTGAGGCCGACGGCTACCGCGGCGACCAGGGCGAATACTCCTACTTCGTCATCGTCGACTCCTCGCTGCACTACTACTTCAACGATTCCACCTCGCCGCTGTCCAACGCCCCGCGCTACACCCTGAGCCGCGACGACCCGCAGGACGCCTGGTACTTCGCGACCATGGCCAGCGACAGCCCCTACAACATCAACGTCAACTACGACGCCAAGCTGCGCGCCACCAAGGTCTGGTTCAACGTCCAGGTCATCGCCGGCAACCACAAGGTCGGCCTGGCCGGCGGCGGGCTGGACCTGACCGCCTTCCTCGACCAGTTCATCTCGCGCCGCGAGGCCGGGGTGACGCCGATGATCGTCGACGCCGACGGCGCCATCCAGGCGCACCCGGACCGCAAGCTGATCGCCCTGAGCTCCGGCGCCGGCACCGCCGAAAGCGGCGGCCACCGGGTCTTCGACCTGCTGGCCAGCGACGAGGAGCGCAAGGGCCTGCGCCAGGTGCTGGACGACGCCCAGGCGCACCCGGGCGAGGTGCGCACCTTCTGGGCCACCCTCGACGGCAAGCAGCAGCTGCTGGCCACCGCGTACATTCCCGAGCTGCGCTGGCACGTGCTCAGCGCCGTCGACCTGCATGCCGCGCAGGTGCTCGACAGCCGCTGGATCTGGCCGCTGGCGGGCACCCTGGCGGGGCTGCTGGCGCTGCTCCTGCTGGGCTTCGCCTATACCGTCGAGCTGCTGCTGCTCAAGCCGCTGCGCGGCCTGCGCCAGTCGGCCAAGGCGATCGCCGCCGGGCAGTACGACAACCCGCTGCCCAAATCCCGCGGCGACGAGATCGGCGAGCTGTCCGAGGCCTTCGCCAGCATGGCCGAGCAGGTCCGCCGGCACACCGAGGACCTGGAGGACAAGGTGCGCCAGCGCACCCAGGCCCTGGAACAGGCCAACCGCGAGATGGCCGCGGCGCAGAAGAAGATCGGCGACTCCATCGACTACGCCAGCCTGCTGCAGCGCGCCATCCTGCCCGACCGCCAGCTGCAGGCGTCCCTGGGCCAGCACCATTTCGTGCTGTGGAAACCGCGCGACGTGGTCGGCGGCGACTTCTACATCTACCGCGAGGGCAGCGAGGACAGCCTGATCGGCGTGGTCGACTGCGCCGGCCACGGCGTGCCCGGCGCGCTCATGACCATGCTGGCGCTGGCCGCCATCGACCATGCCATCGACAGCGTGCAGAGCCACGACCCCGCGGCCATCCTGCGCGAGACCGACCAGGTGATGCGCGGCATGATCAGCCAGGAGCGGGTGACCCAGGCCCTGGCCACCAACATGGACGCCGGCTTCGTGCGCGTCGACCATGGCCGCCGGCTGCTGCATTTCTCCGGGGCGAAGATCTCGCTGTTCGCCAGCAATGGTGACGAGGTTCGCGAATACAAGGGCGGCCGCCGCGCCATCGGCGACAAGCGCCAGGGAGAGTACGAGAATATCCAGCTGCCGCTGGAGCCGGGCTGGACCTTCTACCTGTGCACCGACGGCTTCCTCGACCAGGCCGGCGGCGAGCACGGCTTCGGTTTCGGCAACAGCCGCTTCGCCGAACTGTTGCGCCGTCATTCACGCCTGCCATTGGCCGAGCAGGCGCGGGTTTTTGCCGCTACCCTGGCGGACTATCAGGGGGAGCGGCCGCAACGCGACGACATCACCATCCTGTCCTTCCGATTCGAGTAGGAGTACGCCATGGAGACACTTGACCTGTTGGCCATGCGTGAAAGCTACACCCGACAACGCATCCTGCTGTGCTTCAACGGCCCGATCTCGCGCAGCCTGATCGAGGAGATCGGCCACGCCCTGCGCAACTACATGCAGGCCGAGCAGGCACACCCGAGTGAAGCCATGGACGTCTTCGCGGTCTACATCGAGATGACCCAGAACATCCGCCACTACGCCACCCAGCGCGGCTATGGCGACCTGGACGCCTCGGCCACGGTGGCCATCGCCCGCAACGAGGACGGCCACTACGTGGTTTCCGCCGGCAACCTGGTGGAGCTGGCGGACGGCCGCGAGCTGGTGCGCAGCATCGAGGACATCGCCGGCCTCGACAAGGCCCAGCTCAAGGCGGCCTACAAGGAGCAGCTGCGCCGCCCGCGCGAGGCCGGGGCCAGCAGCGGCGCGGGCCTGGGCCTGCTGGACATCGCCCGCAAGTCCAGCGCGCCCCTGCAGACCTCCCTTACCGAACAACCCGACGGGCGCGCCTTCTTCAGTCTGCGCGCCGTGATCTGACCACGCGTTTCAGGAATACAAAGGTATGAGTGACCTTCACATCAGTGGCACCCAGTCCACCCCGTCGATCCACGGTGACTGGGACGCCGGCGTCCTGGCCATGCAGGGCGACTCCTATCCCGAGAACTCCTACGAACTCTTCGGCCAGGTGATCGAGTGGGTGCAACGCTTCCTCGCCGAAGCGCAGCGCCCGTTGTCCCTGGACCTGCGTCTGCTATACCTCAATACCAGCTCGATCAAGGCGATGATGGATATCTTCGACCTGCTCGAGGAGGCCCATGCCGGCGGCCGCCAGACCCAGGTGAGCTGGCACTACGACCGCCGCAACGAGCGTGTCGCCGAGCTGGCCGAGGAGTTCCGCGAAGACTGTAGCTTCCCGTTCGTCATACAGCCCTACGACGAGTGATGCCATGAACAGCGAACGCGAGCTGGACCTGTTGATCGAAGAGCTGCTGGCCGACCCGCAGTACCTCGACCATCCGCTGCGCGAGGCGCTGTTCCTCAAGCACCAGCAGTCCCTCGACCAGCTCGCGCGCCTGGAGCGCATCGCGCGGATTTCCGACGGCTTCCAGTCGATGGCGCGGGCGCAGAACTCGACGCTGTCGGAGCGCTACCACAAGCAGTTGCGCCAGCTGGAGAAGGTGGCGCGGATCTCCGACCGCTACCAGAACATGATGCGCGACCTCAACGTGGCGCTGCGCGAGGCCTCCACCCACGATCCGCTGACCGGCATCGGCAACCGCCGCCTGCTGATGGAGCGCCTGCGCGAGGAAAGCGAGCGCGCCCAGCGCCACGGCAAGCCCTACGTGCTGGTGATCCTCGACATCGACCACTTCAAGCAGGTCAACGACACCTGGGGCCACGAGGTGGGCGACCGCGTGCTGGTGGAGATCGGCTGCACCATGCAGGCTGCGCTGCGCCAGTACGACCTGTGCGGGCGCTGGGGCGGCGAGGAATTCCTCCTGCTGCTGCCGGAAACCGCCCTGGCCGACGCCGGCCAGGTGATCGACCGGGTGCGCCAGGACATCCGCTCGCTGGCCGTGCGCGTGGGCACCGAGGCGCTGTCGGTGACGGCCAGCTTCGGCGTGGCCGAATACCGCCTGGGCGAGAGCTACTCGCAAACCCTCAGCCGCGCCGATGCAGCGCTGCTGGAGGCGAAGCGCAGCGGGCGGGACAAGTGCGTGGCGAGTGCTGTGGCGAGCGGGTGAGCTTTCGATCCGCTGTGCGGTAACGGTGTTCTGCCGGCTAGGTTTGGTGCGCATTCTGAAGAGCACCCTCTCCCTAACCCTCTCCCGCAAGCGGGAGAGGGTTAGGGAGAGGGTGCGGAGGTGGCCTGAAACACCCATGCCACCGGCCGGCACCGTTCGCGAGCAAGCTCGCTCCTACAAGGTGAGAATCCCGCTCAGACCCGCACGCTGGCGAAGGTCGATTCCCCCTGCGCCTGGCTCAGCGCCGAGATCGCCGAGGAGTGCGGCATCAGCGCCAGGTCCTGGGGGATCGGCATGACCATCACCGGCTGGCCGATCGGCTGGCCCTGGCGTTCGTCGCGCGGCGGGATGCCGAAGTATTCGCGGTAGCACTTGGAGAAGTGCGGGGTGGAGACGAAGCCGCACACCGAGGCCACCTCGATGATCGACATGGAGGTCTGCTTGAGCAGCTGGCGCGCGCGGATCAGGCGCAGCTTCAGGTAGTAGCGCGACGGCGAGCAGTGCAGGTACTTCTGGAACAGCCGCTCCAGCTGGCGCCGCGAGACGTTGACGTAGACCGCCAGCTCGTCGAGGTCGATGGGCTCTTCCAAGTTGGCTTCCATCAGCGCGACTATTTCCTGCAGCTTCGGCTGGTTGGTGCCGAGCATATGCTTGAGCGGCACGCGCTGGTGGTCCTGCTCGTTGCGGATGCGCTCGTAGATGAACATCTCCGAGATCGCCGCCGACAGCTCGCGGCCGTGCTCGCGGCCGATCAGGTGCAGCATCATGTCCATCGGCGCGGTGCCGCCGGAGGAGGTGTAGCGGTTGCGGTCGATGGAGAACAGGCGGGTGCTCATGGCCACCCGCGGGAAGGCCTCCTGCATCGCCGCCAGGCATTCCCAGTGCACGCTGCAGTCGTAGCCGTCGAGCAGGCCGGCGCGGGCCAGGGCCCAGCTGCCGGTGCACACCGCGCCGAGGCGGCGGCCCAGGCGCGCCTGGGTCTGCAGGAAGACGACGTGGTCGCGGGTGACGCTGCGCTGGATGCCCACGCCGCCGACCACGATCAGGCTGTCCATCGGCGGGGCGGCGTCGGTGCTGGCGTCGGGGGTGATCTGCAGGCCGTCGCTGGCCCATACCTGGCGGCCGTCGAGGGTGAGGGTGTGCCAGCGGTACAGCTCCCTGCCGGAAAGCTGGTTGGCCATGCGCAGCGGTTCCACCGCGGAGGCCAGGGAGATCAGGGTGAAGTTGTCCAGCAGCAGGAAGCCGATGGACTGAGGAGCTCGGTTTTGCGGGGGAACTCCGGTATTGAAAGCACTCATGATGCTCGATCTCCTCACGCTA
The DNA here is from genome assembly GCF_900187975.1 of Pseudomonas delhiensis. GTDB lineage: Bacteria > Pseudomonadota > Gammaproteobacteria > Pseudomonadales > Pseudomonadaceae > Pseudomonas > Pseudomonas delhiensis. The sequence goes on from NZ_FZPC01000019.1 coordinate 155,167, forward strand.
GTCACGGTCGCCCCTGAGGGGCTTTCTTATGCTTGTTTTCTGCCTGGGTGACCCGCAGGTCACCAACGCTTGCCAAGAGCAAGGCAAATGCCGTGCCTATGTTGATTGGGTGTTCAATAAAAAAAGAAAAGCGCCTGGGAACGGCGCTTTTGGGAGCCCGGATGCGACCTCCGGCATGTCGCAAATGCCTATGGGGCGCGGGGCCTGGGGACTTTGGTAGCACTGCGGCGGTCGCCGCTGGGTGCCATCATTTTCCGAAAGTAACGCTCACCTGTCGTGCTCCCGGATGGGCCGCGGTGCGCCAAAAGGTGGCGTCGCCGCTCCCCGGATGGGCGAGCCGGGGTCAGCACTCGATGATGCTGACGGCCAGGCCGCCGCGGGAGGTTTCCTTGTACTTGTCGTGCATGTCGGCGCCGGTGTCGCGCATGGTGCGGATGGCCTGGTCGAGGCTGATGAAATGCTGGCCGTCGCCGCGCAGGGCCATCTGGGCGGCGTTGATGGCCTTGACCGCGGCGATGGCGTTGCGCTCGATGCAGGGCACCTGGACGAGGCCGCCGACGGGGTCGCAGGTGAGGCCGAGGTTGTGCTCCAGGCCGATCTCGGCGGCGTTCTCGACCTGCTCGGGGCTGGCGCCGAGGACCTCGGCCAGGCCGGCGGCGGCCATGGCGCAGGCGGAGCCGACCTCGCCCTGGCAGCCGACCTCGGCGCCGGAGATGGAGGCGTTCTTCTTGCACAGGATGCCCACGGCGGCGGCGGCGAGGAAGAAATCGACCACGTCCTGCTCGCTGGCATCGGGGTTGAAGCGCATGTAGTAGTGCAGCACCGCCGGAACGATGCCGGCGGCGCCATTGGTGGGCGCGGTGACCATGCGCCCGCCGGCGGCATTCTCCTCGTTGACCGCCAGGGCGTAGAGGTTGACCCACTCCATGGCGCTGAGGGTGGAGCCGATGACGTTGGGCTTGCCGATCTCCAGCAGGTTGCGGTGCAGGCGGGCGGCGCGGCGCTGCACGTTGAGGCCGCCGGGGAGGATGCCCTCGGCCTTGAGGCCGTTGTTGACGCAGTCCTGCATGGCGCGCCAGATGCGCATGAGGCCGTCGCGGGTGTCGGTGTCGCTGCGCCACATGCGCTCGTTGGCGAGCATCAGCTCGGAGACGCGCAGGTTGTGGCGGCGGCACAGCTGGAGGAGTTCGGCGGCGCTGTCGAAGTCGTAGGGCAGGCGGGTGCTGTCCTGGTCGAGGGAGCCGGCGGCGGCCTGCTCGGCGTCGACGACGAAGCCGCCGCCGATGGAGTAGTAGGTGTCGGCATGGAGTTCCTGGCCGTTTTCGTAGGCGGCCAGGCTCATGGCGTTGGGGTGGTAGGGCAGGTTCTCCTCCAGCAGGCGCATGTCGCGGACCCAGTCGAAGGGGATGCGCCGCTCGCCGGCCAGGATCAGCTCGCCGCTACCGAGCAGCTCGGCCATGCGCGGGGCGATCTGGCCGGGGTCGATGCGGTCGGGCCATTCGCCCATCAGGCCCATGATGACGGCGCGGTCGGTGCCGTGGCCGACGCCGGTGGCGGAAAGGGAGCCGTAGAGCTTCACTTCGATGCGCTCGACGCGCTCGAGCAACTGGCGTTCGCGCAGGGCGCCGACGAACAGGGCGGCGGCGCGCATGGGGCCGACGGTATGCGAGCTGGAGGGGCCGATACCGATCTTGAACAGGTCGAACACACTGATAGCCATGCCGGCCTCCGCAGGAACTGGGCTGATGCGGAGCGCCCGCGGGCGCTCCCGATGCGGGGCATCATCGGCCCTCGGCCGGTGGAGCCGGCGTCCGGCACCGACTTGGCCTTATCCAAAAGCGCCGCGGCGTGCGACATGGGAAGAATCGTGCCAGCCGGTGTCGCTCATGCGACAAATAATTACGAATTTGAGACGCAGTCGATAGACAGCATCAATCAGTCGACAGCCCCATATTTCGGGGTGTTTCATGATGAACGGTCGACGAACGGCTAGGGTTTCGCCTTCGGACCTGTGCTTGACCCCTCCCCGTAATTGCTAGAGGCTGACCTCATGAAGTGTCTTCTGTTGTCGCTGTTGGCGTTACCCGTTCTTTGCTCAGGCCTGGCCCAGGCCGCCGAACCACAGTCCTGCTTGCTGGTCCGTTTCGCCGATGTCGGCTGGACCGACATCACCGTCACCACCGCCGTCACCCGCCTGGTGCTCAGCGAACAGGGCTACCGCACCAAGGTCGAGCGTCTCTCCGTTCCCGATACCTACAAGGCCATGGCCGAGAAGCGCATCGACGTCTTCCTCGGCAACTGGATGCCGAGCATGGCCGCGGACATCAAGCCCTACGCCGACAATGGCTCGGTGCAGACCGTGCGGGCCAACCTGGAGGGCGCCAAGTACACCCTCGCCGTTCCCCGGTACGCCTACGACGCCGGCCTGAAGAGCTTCGCCGACATCGCGAAGTTCAAGGAGCAGCTGGGCGGCCGGATCTACGGCATCGAGCCGGGCAACGACGGCAACCAGCTGATCCGCAAGATGATCGCCGACAAGGCCTTCGGCCTGGGCGACTTCAAGCTGGTGGAGTCCAGCGAGGCCGACATGCTCGCCTCGGTGCGCCGCGCCGGCGCCCTCAAGCAGCCGATCGTCTTCCTCGGCTGGGAACCGCACCCGATGAACACCCGCCTGCAGATGCGCTACCTGGAAGGCGGCGATGCCTATTTCGGCCCGAACTACGGCGGTGCCACCGTCTACACCAACGTCAGGGCCGGCTATCTTGATGAATGCCCGAACGTCGCGCAGCTGCTGCGCAACCTGAAATTCGACCTGGCCATGGAGAACCGCCTGATGGACGCGGTGCTCAATGAACGGAGCAATCCGCGCCAGGCCGCCAAGGACTGGTTGCAGGCCAACCCGCAGGTGCGCGACGCCTGGCTCAAGGGCGTGCAGCCGCGCGCCCAGGCCCCGTCCAAGGCCGTCGTCCAGCAGTGAAGGCGACGTCCCCGGGCCGCCGGAACAGGGCCGTGGAACTGGATGCGACACCCCTGGTGCTGATTGCGACTTCGCCTGCACTGGTTGCGACGCACCCGGTATGCGGCGGATTTTTCCTGTTCCATGATCGTTTCCGAATCGACGAAGAAAGGGCCCGCGTCCCGGCGCGGCCCACCTAGAAACCCACGCAGATCGCCCTACCCCGCAGAGGAGTACGCTCATGAAAGGTTGCAAGTCTTTGCTGCTGGCAGTGTCCCTGAGTGCGCCGCTGGTGGTTCAGGCCGCTGAACCTGAGTCGTGCGGCACGGTTCGCTTCTCCGACGTCGGCTGGACCGACATCACCGTCACCACCGCGACCACTCGCCAGGTGCTGGAATCGCTCGGCTACACCACCAAGGTAAACATGCTTTCCGTGCCGGTGACCTACCGCTCGCTGGCGAACAAGGACCTCGACGTCTTCCTCGGCAACTGGATGCCGAGCATGGCCAACGACATCAAGCCCTACGCCGACAACGGCTCGGTGGAAACCGTGCGGGCCAACCTGGAGGGCGCCAAGTACACCCTGGCGGTCACCCAGGCCGCCTACGACGGCGGGCTGAAGAACTTCGCCGACATCGCCAGGTTCTCCGACAAGCTCGGCGGCAAGATCTACGGCATCGAGCCGGGCAACGACGGCAACCGCCTGGTCCAGGGCATGATCGACAAGAACCGGTTCGACCTCGGCAAGTTCAAGCTGGTGGAGTCCAGCGAGGCCGGGATGCTCTCGCAGGTGGGCCGTGCCGACCGGCGCAACCAGTGGATCGTGTTCCTGGGCTGGGAACCGCACCCGATGAACACCCGCTTCAAGATGCAGTACCTGCAGGGTGGCGATGACGTGTTCGGCCCCAACTACGGCGGCGCGACCATCTACACCAACGTGCGCAAGGGCTACGTCCAGGAATGCCCGAACGTCGGCAAGCTGCTGACCAACCTCACCTTCACCCTGGACATGGAAAACAAACTGATGGACGCCGTGCTCAACGGGGGCAAGAAGCCCGAGGACGCGGCCAAGGCCTGGTTGAAGGATCACCCGGAACTGCTCGATGCCTGGCTGGCTGGCGTCACCACGCGTGACGGCAAGCCGGCGCTCGCCGCGGCCAAGGTCGCTTTCGCCAAGTGACCCTGGCCGGTCGCTTCCACCTTGCTTGATGGGCCCGCACTATGTTTCTGACTGAACACAAGATCCCCCTCGGTGAGCACATCGCCGCCTTCGTCGACTGGCTCACCCGCCATGGTTCGGCGGTCTTCGACAAGATCTCGGACGTCCTCGAGTTCCTCATCCACGGTGTCACCGGCGGCCTGCTGTGGTTCCACCCGCTGCTGCTCACCGCCATCATGGTGGGCCTGGTGCACTTCATCCAGCGCAGCGTCGGCCTGACGCTGTTTGCCCTGGCCTCGCTGCTGCTGATCCTCAACCTGGGCTACTGGCAGGAGACCATGGAGACCCTCGCCCAGGTCATCTTCGCCACCCTGGTGTGCGTCGCCATCGGCGTGCCCCTGGGCATACTCGCGGCGCACAAGCCCTGGTTCTACACCGCGCTGCGGCCGCTGCTGGACCTGATGCAGACGGTGCCCACCTTCGTCTACCTGATCCCCACCCTGACGCTGTTCGGCCTGGGTGTGGTGCCGGGCCTGATTTCCACCGTGATCTTCGCCATCGCCGCGCCCATCCGCCTGACCTGCCTGGGCATCCAGGACGTGCCGGCGGAGCTGATGGACGCCGGCAAGGCCTTCGGCTGCTCGCGCTGGCAGCTGCTGACCCGAATCGAACTGCCGCACGCCATGCCCAGCATCGGCGCCGGCATCACCCAGTGCATCATGCTGTCGCTGTCGATGGTGGTGATTTCCGCGCTGGTAGGCGCCGACGGCCTCGGCAAGCCGGTGGTGAACGCGCTGAACACCGCGGACATCTCCCTGGGCTTCGAGGCCGGCCTGGCCATCGTCCTGCTCGCCATCCTGCTCGACCGGGTGTGCAAGCAACGCTCGCTGCGGGGGAGGTAAGCAACCATGGCTGCGATTGAATTCAAGAACGTCGATGTGATCTTCGGCAAGAACACCAAGGAAGCCCTGCGCCTGCTCGACGAAGGCCTGGGCCGCCAGGAAATCCTCAAGCGCACCGGCCAGGTGCTGGGCGTGGAGGACGCCAACCTGGACGTCGAGCGCGGCGAGATCTGCGTGATGATGGGCCTGTCCGGCTCGGGCAAGTCGAGCCTGCTGCGCTGCATCAACGGCCTCAACACGGTCAGCCGCGGCAAGCTGCTGATCGAGCACGAAGGCCAGCAGGTGGACGTCGCCAACTGCTCGCCGGCGACCCTCAAGACCATGCGCACCAAGCGCATCGCCATGGTGTTCCAGAAGTTCGCCCTGATGCCCTGGCTGACCGTGGCCGAGAACATCGGCTTCGGCCTGGAGATGCAGGGCCGCCCGGCCGCCGAGCGGAAGAAGGTGATCGACGAGAAGCTCGAACTGGTGGGCCTGTCGCAGTGGCGCGACAAGCGCCCGGACGAACTCTCCGGCGGCATGCAGCAGCGCGTCGGCCTGGCCCGCGCGCTGGCCATGGACGGCGACATCCTGCTGATGGACGAACCCTTCTCGGCGCTGGACCCGCTGATCCGCCAGCAGCTGCAGGACGAACTGCTGGTGCTGCAACGGCAGCTGCACAAGACCATCGTCTTCGTCAGCCACGACCTCGACGAGGCGCTGAAGATCGGCACCCGCATCGCCATCATGAAGGACGGCCGCATCATCCAGCACAGCAAGCCCGAGGAAATCGTGCTGAACCCGGCGGACGACTATGTGCGCACCTTCGTCGCCCACACCAACCCGCTCAACGTGCTGTGCGGCTCCAGCCTGATGCGCGGCCTGGACCAGTGCCGCCGGCAGGACGGCGAGGTGTGCTTCGACCAGGGCCGCGACTGCTGGATCGGCCTCACCGAGACCAACCAGATCAAGACCGCGCGCCAGGGCAGCAACATCATCGACCTGCAGCAATGGCGCCCGGGCGACCCGGTGGAAAAGCTCAAGCACGAGCCGACCCTGGTGGACGTCAGCATCCGCATGCGCGACGCCCTGCAGATCCGCTACCAGACCGGCCACAAGCTGGTCCTGCAGGAGCAGAGCCGCGTGGTCGGGGTGCTCGGCGACAGCGAGCTGTACCATGCGCTGCTGGGCAAGAACCTGGGCTGACGGGGCCGAGGCAACGAAGACGCCGGGCGGATGCCCGGCGTTTTCGTTTTGCGTAACCGTTCGCGGTACGGGCGCAGGCGGCACGGCTTCTCGTAATTGGATGGACTCACCCTCACCGAGGCGTCGAGGCGCCACGGTGGCATTCTAAGAGGCCAGCGACAGTGAGGGTGAGGCCATGAAAAAGCAT
>NZ_FZPC01000022.1 GCF_900187975.1 Pseudomonas delhiensis
CCCAGCGCTTCGAGTACACCCTGACCGCGGTCGACATCATCGCCGGCAGCGTCAGCCTGGAAGTGGGCGCGGTCAGCTCGGCCAGCGCCGCCCTGGTGGACCAGGCCGGCAACCTGTCCGGCTTTGCCAACACGGGCAGCGCTCCGAGCGTGAACTACGTCCTGACCGGTGATGTGGCCGAGGTCTACGGCACCACCAAGGACAACGTGTTCACCATCGGCGACGTCAGCGTGCTGCAGGACATCAAGGTGATCGAAGGCAACGCCGGCGTGGACACCCTGAAGCTGACCGGCGCCAACCAGGTGCTGGACCTGTCCGCCTGGCAGGGCCGCCTGAGTTCCGTCGAGGTGATCGACATCACCGGTTCGGGCAACAACACCCTCAAGGTCTCCCTGGGCGACGTCCTCGACACCGGCCATCGTGGCGCCTTCATCAACGATGACAGCGTACAGCTGGCGATCAAGGGCAACGTCGGCGACACCGTCCAGCTCAGCGACCTGCTGCCCAACGGCATGGACGTCGGCGACTGGGAACTGCTCGGCGATGTCACCGCCGCGGGCGTCGTCTACGAGGTCTACCACCACACCGAGCTGGCCGCGGAGATCCTCGTCCAACAGGGCGTCACCGTGCAGATGTAACCCGCTCGCCGGGGGCGGCGGACACCGCCCCCGGCTTTTCTCAAGCAAAGGATCCCGCGTCGACCGCGGGGTCCGTTTTCATCCTGAGGAAGATATGAGAATCCAAACCCGATACCGGAAGCTTGCCCTGGCCGTTGTGCTGGCGGGACTCCTGGTACCCTCCCTGGCGCTGGCGCAAACCGGGCAGGCCAGCAAGCCCCAGGTCTTCGGCGAAGCGTACCGCGCGGTACCTCCCGCAGCGCCGGACCAGGCGCGGGTGATCTACTACCGCCCGGCTTCCGCGGCGGCCAAGCCCACCGGGGCCAATGTCTACATAGGCGGCCACTTCCACACCTCGCTGCTTCCGGGCGGCTTCACCACCTTCTGCCTGCCGCCTGGCCAGCATCTGCTCGGCGCCTACCAGAACGAGGCACCCTTGTATCGCGGCAAGACCGAAGAGCTCTACCGCGTGAGCCTGGAGGCCGGGAAGACCTACTTCGTGAAAGTGTCCGAGGATGCCAAGGGCCAGCCCGTTTCGGTGGGGCGCGAAGAGGCGGAACGCAGCCTGAATGGCGCCCGCGAGCAGACGCATGCGATCTCCCGCGCGGAAGCTCCGGTCTGCAAGTCGGCCCTTTGACCGTCCAGGGCCTGCCTGCGGTCAGGAGGCCCGCTGCATATCAGGGGGTGTAGCGGACCCACCCCCGGCTTCAGGCGGCTGCCCCCTGAGGGCAGATGGACCTGCCGGCTTCCCGCTGCGAAACCGGGCTCGCAGCGGGGAGTGAAGGGCGAGGCAACCGCGCTGTCGCCAACCCGGTACGGGGAGAGGATGGACTCTCTTCCCGTGCCCCCTCGCGCATGCGTTTCTCCGTCAAAACGGGAGTCTCGTACTCGTCTCAATCCCTCTGGGCCGTATTCGAACTGGCCCGACAGACGCTGCCCCCTGCCAAACCCCAAAATTCTGACCCATCGGTAGGCACAGGGGCCTTCTCCTTCGAACCGCTGTTTCCCCCTGACACCTGCCCTTGCGGCTTGCGCGGCTTGGCAACCTCTCCCCGGTCCAGGATCTGCGACGCCTCGAAAGGTGGCACCCGGCTGCCGCCACTCCAGAACCCAAAGGAGCACAGAGATGTCATCGGCAAACCAACACCCCAACCAGCAGGACGCGTCATTGACGCTTCCGCCTCCCACGCGAGTGCTCGACACGCTGCTCGAATCCGCACTGTGGATTTGCAAGCACCAGGGCGTACCGCGCAGCGCCGAAAGCCTGTGCGCCGGCCTGCCCAAGGGCAACCTGCTGACGCCTTCCCAGGCACAGACCGCATTGAGCAATGCCGGCCTCACCACCGGTATCGTGCGTCGCCGTGCCCATGAGTTCTCCCAGCACCTGATGCCGATCATCCTGCTGCGCAAGGACCAGGGCGCTGCCGTTCTGTTCGGCTCCCGACGCAACGCCGAAGGGAAGCTGGTCTACCAGGTGATGCTGCCGGAAATGGGTACCGACACCCGTGTCGAGATCGATGGGCAGGAGCTTTCCGAGTGGTACTCGGAGCACGCCATCCTGGTGAAGCCGAGCGCCAAGGTGGACACCCGCGCCGGCGACGAGACGCCGCGCTCCGCGGGCCACTGGCTGTTCAGCACCTTGTGGCACTACCGCCGCTACTACCGGAGCGCCGCGATCGCGACGGTCCTGGTCAACATCCTTGCCCTGGCCAGCATCTTCTTCACCATGAACGTGTACGACCGGGTCGTGCCGAACCAGGCCTACGTCACGCTCTGGTCGCTGGCGATCGGCGTGTGCATTGCCATGGGCTTCGAGGCGACCACCCGCTACCTGCGTGCCCACCTGCTGGATGTCGCCGCGAAAAAGGCGGACCTGGTGCTCGGCTCACGCCTCTTTCGCCAGGCCCTGGGCGTGCGCATGGAGCACAAGCCCTCCTCCGCCGGCGCCTTCGCCAACCAGCTGCGCGAATTCGAATCCGTGCGCGACTTCTTCACCTCGGCCACGCTGGCGGCGCTTTCCGACCTGCCGTTCGTACTGCTGTTCGTCGGCGTGATCTTCATGATCGGTGGCCCGCTCGGCTGGGTGTGCCTGCTGATGGTGCCGTGCATCCTGGCGATCAGTGTCGCGATCCAGTGGCCGCTGGCCCGCACCATGCGTGAAAACCTCCGCGAGTCCTCGCTCAAGCAGGGTGTCCTGCTGGAGTCGGTCGAGGGCATGGAAACCCTCAAGTCCGTGGGCGGCGAAGGCCACATGACGCGCCGTTGGGAAGCGTTCAGCGCCGCCGCCGCGAGCACCTCGATGAAGTCGCGCCAGCTGACCAGCACCGCCCTGAACCTGGTGACCTTCCTGCAGCAGCTGCAGACCGTCGTACTGGTCGTGATCGGTGTCTACCTCATCGGTGCCGGCGATCTTTCCCAGGGTGCGCTGATCGGCACCGTCATGCTGGCGAGCCGCGCCACGGCTCCCCTCACCCAGGTAGCCGGCCTCGCCGTGCGCTTCCAGCAGGCCAAGGCCGCCCTGTCGACCCTGAACCGCCTGATGGAGATGCCCCTGGACCGCGAGCCGGAGAAGAAGTACCTCCAGCAACCCTCCCTGCAGGGCAACCTGGAACTCAAGGCCGTCCAGTTCTCCTATCCGGCGCCGCCGGACAAGCCCAACCCGCCGGTGCTGGAAAACATCACCGTGGCGATCCGGCCGGGCGAGCGCGTGGCCATCCTGGGCAAGATCGGCAGCGGCAAGTCGACGCTGCTGCGCCTGATCGCCCGCCTCTATCGGCCCACCGCCGGACAGATGCTGATGGCTGGCCTGGACGTCGAGCAGATCGACCCCGCCGACTGGCGCAACGCGGTCGGCTACGTCGGCCAGGATGCTCGCCTGTTCTACGGCACGCTGCGGGAAAACATCATGATCGGCCGCCCCGACGCCTCTGCCGACGAGCTGCTGCGGGTACTGAAGCTGACCGGCCTGGACCAGGTCGCGCAGAAGCACCCCATGGGCATCAACCTGCCGATCGGCGAGATGGGCGAAGGCCTGTCGGGTGGGCAGCGACAACTCGTGTCCCTCGCCCGCAGCCTGCTGGCCCGCCCGCAGACACTGCTGCTGGACGAACCCACCAGCGCCATGGACACGCAGACCGAAGCGATCTTCATGTCGCACCTGGCACGCGCCACCGAAGGCCAGACCCTGGTCCTGGTCACCCACCGCACCTCGTTGCTCAACCTCGTGGACCGCATCCTCGTGGTGGACGAGGGCCGCATCGTGGCCGATGGCCCCAAGAACGACATCATCGCTGCGCTGACCGCGTCGAACGACCCGGCGCCCAGCCAGAAAGCGGCCCCGGCACAACCGGTAGCGGCCCGCCCGAACACGAACCCCGCGGCGAAGGTGGAAGCCACCTCCCGTATCGCCCGCTGAGGAACAGCAACATGCTCAATGCAATCTCGCGTCCTTTCCGACGCCCCCCCAAGGACGCAGCGCTGAAACCCGGCGATGCGGCCTTCATGAGCGATCTTCGCGAATCGCTGCTGATCCAGTCCACCCCCGGCTCGCGCCTGGTGCTGGGGGTGATCGGCGCGCTGCTGATCGCAGGCCTGACCTGGGCGCATTTCGCCCGGGTCGAAGAAATCACCCAGGGCGAAGGCAAGATCGTCTCGAAGAGCCGTGAACAGCTCATCTCGAGCCTGGAGGGCGGCATCATCGACGAACTGCTCGTTCGCGAAGGCGACATCGTCGACAAGGGCCAGCCGCTGATCAAGATCAACCCGATCCGCGCCGAATCCACCTACCAGGAAATGCGCACCAAGCTGGTGGGCCTGAAGACCATGATGGCGCGCCTGCAGGCGGAGGCCTATCAGCAACCACTGCGCTTCCCGGAGGAACTCCAGGCCGAGACGCTGATGATCGAGCAGGAGACGAATGCCTACAACGCTCGCAAGCAGGCGTTGGAAGACAGCATCAGGGCGCTTCAGAACAGCCATGACCTGATCCTGAAAGAGATCGCCCTGGCCGAGCCCCTCGCCGCCCGCGGCCTGCTTTCGGAGGTCGAGATCCTGCGCATGCGGCGCCAGGCCAACGACCTGAAGATCCAGATGGTCGAACGACGCAACCGCTACCAGGGCGAGGCGAACAGCGAACTGGTCAAGATCGAGCTCGAAGTCGCGCAGGTCGCCGAAGGGCTGGTCGGACGCAAGGACGTCCTCGAACGCACCACGATCTATGCCCCGGTGTACGGGACCGTGAAGAACGTTCGCGTCAGCACCATCGGCGGGGTCATCCAGCCCGGCGAAGACGTCATGGAAATCGTCCCGCTGGAGGACCAGTTGATCGTCGAGGGCCAGATCAAGCCGCAGGACGTCGCCTTCCTGCGCCCTGGCCTGCCGGCCACGGTCAAGGTCTCGGCATACGACTACGGCATCTACGGCGGCCTCAAGGGGACCGTCATGCACATCAGCCCCGACACCCTGCAGGACGAGAAGAAGCTCGCCGCCGGCCGTCCGGACGCCACCTATTACCGGGTCCAGGTGCTCACCGACACCAGCTGGCTGGAGTCCGCCGGCAAGCGCCTGCCGATCATCCCAGGCATGACCGCCACGGTGGAGATCCGCACCGGTGAGAAAACCATCTTGGACTACCTCCTGAAGCCCATTTTCAAGGCCAAAGAAGCCTTCCGCGAAAGGTAACGGAGCATGCATTCCACGAAGATCACACCGGCCGTGTCCGCGCGTCGCGACTGGCCCCTGCGGACCCTGTTCATGGTAATGGCCAGCGGCATGCTCCTGCTGCCGCAGAGCCTGCTGGCACAACCCGTGGCCCAGGACGTTCAACTCAAGGCCGCGCGCGACATCGGCCTGAAAGCCGCGAGCGACGTCAACCTGAAAGCGGCGGATGACACGCCGAAGCAGGCCGCGCGTGCGCTGGCCGCACCGGCCACAACGAGTGCCAACGGCAATGGCAATGGCAATGGCAATGGCAATGGCCGCATGGCTTCGCCCGCCGCGCCGGCAAGCGCCGACAAGGGGCGCGGCACCGTGCACTTCTCCGAGTGGCTCAGGGACAACCCCGATGCCGTACGCCGCCGCAACAGCGGCAGCATACAGGAGAGCGAGATTCGCACGGCCCTCTCGGGTGCGCTGGAGCGCGCCATCGACCGCAGCCCACTGCTGCGCCAGGCCCATGCCGAGCGCGCGGCCGCCGCAGCCGAGGTCCGCGAAGCCCAGGGCCAGCGCTGGCCGCAGATCGACGTGGGGGCGAACAGCCGGCCGGCCTCGCTGGGTGGCGCCTCGAACGACAGCACCAACCCCCAGGCCATCAACCTGAACATGACCACGAACGTGTTCGACTGGGGGCGTACCAGCAACACCATCGGCAGCCGCAAGGAGCTCAACAGCGCAGCCGACCAGAAGTACCTGGCCAGCCTCGAGACCCTGGCCCGCGATGTGTCGCTGAACGTGGTGGAGCTGGAGAAGAACCGCCGTGTCAGCGCCATCAGCCAGCACTATGTCGAGCGCATGAGTACCCTGGTGGGCATGCTCAAGGAGATCGTCGCCACCGACCGTGGGCGCTCCAGCGAGCTGACCCAGGCCCGTGCCCGCCTCATGGAGGCCCAGGCCAGCCTCGACGCCTCGCGGGCCCGTGAACGGGACAACGAGATCCAGCTGCGCAAGCTGATCGGCGACGCGCCGGTGAAGCTGCCCGAAAACGGCGACTGGGCCCTGGTCAGCGCCAACCTCAACGACCTCCTGGCCGCGGCGCAACAGCACCCGACCCTGCGGCAGGCCGAGCACGAAGCCAACGCTTCCGAACGCCACGCCGAATCGCTGCGCGCCGGCGAGAAGCCGCAACTGAACTGGGTGGTCAGCAAAACGACGGGCGAGGACCAGTTGGGTCGCGAACAACCCTGGCAGACCATGCTGACCGTGAACTGGCCGTTGTTCCGCGGCGGCTCCGCCCGCGCCGCGCGTGAGGCCGCACTGATGCGCGCCGACGCCGAGCGCGAGCGCAAGGCCCAGCAGCAACTGGACCTGGAGTTCGAGACGCGCACCGCCGAGCAGGACGCCATCACCCTGCTCGCCCGGGCAGACCTGTACCGCGACCTGACCAGCGAGACCGATGCCGTGCGCAAGGCCTTCTTCGAGCAGTGGTACCACCTGGGCCGACGCACCTTGCTGGATGTCCTGATCGCCGAGAGCGACCACAACAACAACCGGATCAGCGAGGTCGCCAACCGCTTCGATGGCTACCAGGCCATCCTGAAAGCCTACTCGAGCGCCGGCCAGTTGACCCAGTGGCTACGCGGCAGCCAGGCAGCCAAAGAATAGGGCGTGCCCGCCAAGCGAATTTCAGACTTGAACCACGCCAGGCGGGCAACCCTCGTACCAACCCTGATTCTTATGGAGCCTGATACCCATGCAGTATCGGCTCTCGGATCGAGCATGCCACAGGCGCTCGGAGAACATCATGAAGATCAAGATCATCATCGCTGACGACCATCCTGCAGTGCTTCTGGGTGTTACCCATGAGCTTGCGGCCATCCCCACACTGGAAATCGTCGGCAAAGCGAAGAACTCGACTGAAGTCATAGAACTTCTTTCCACGCTCAGTTGCGACATCCTGATAACCGACTATGTCATGCCGGGTGGCAGCGCGGGAGACGGGATAGCCATGCTGTCCTTCCTGCGCCGTCGCTATCCCGACCTGAAGATCATCGTATTCACGACCATCAACAACTCGGCGATCATCACCGAGATACTCAAGCTGGGCGTTGGCTCGGTGCTGAACAAGGTCGATGACGTCGGCCACCTCATTTCCGCAGTGCATGCGGTATATGCCGGCGCCACCTACATCTCGCCGCAACTCAAGGCGGCGGCCCAGCAGCTTTCCCATAACAATGGCTCGCGCAGCTCCAGCCACAAGCTCACGCGCCGGGAGTCCGAAGTCATTCGCCTGTATGTCTCAGGCCTCTCGATCAACAATATTGCGAATCAGCTGAAGCGTACCAAGCAAACCGTCAGTTCCCAGAAGTCCAGCGCCATGCGCAAGCTTGGAATCACCCGGGATGCCGACCTGTTCCGCTTCGCCTATGAAACGGGAATAGTGGATTCCTGCCAGCCGGCGGAATCCTCTATTCCGGAAGCTCCCAATATCCAGCAAGGGAAAACCTACGCGACAAGCTGAGTCGCTTTCATTTCCATCCGGCTCGTTGGCGAAATAACCGGCAACACGACCACAGGTTCCAGATTATGACGCGGAATTCAGTTCTCGGGTCTGGCTCAATCACTAGAAAGAAGACAAACCAAGGAAGCACATGCGCAAATCAAAATATCGCGCTGTCACCAGCGCGCTATTGGAGTTCTCGAAACTCAACGAATCCGAACAGAATGCGTTCATTTCGATCATGAACAAATTCCTGCTGGCCTCACACAAGCGTCGCAAGCTTTATGTCGAGCAGTGGGAGTCCGAAATCGCTTCCCTGGAAACTCTTTCAGACGAGATGGAAAATGCGCTTTCCCCACCGCCACCGCCTAGCTGACAGTTCCTCGCTGCGCGTTACCGCAGAGACCATCGACTTTACCGAGGCAGCGCTGAGAGCGGCGCTACGCATGAGCGATGGCTTGCGCATCGTGGTGCAGCCCCAGTTCAACCTCGATACGGGGAGGATCGTGGGCGCGGAAGCACTGGTGCGCTGGCGGTACCAGGGGCGAGAGATCGCTCCGGAGCACTTCCTGCCGCCCCTGATTCGGCTCGGACTGGAGCGTGACCTGTTCGAGTTCGTGCTCGACCAGGCCCAGAACCTGCTCCTGACACTGGAATCCTTCAATATCCAGTGCCCGATCTCGGTGAATGCCTCGGCAACGATAATGTCCTGCGCGGACATGCCAGGCAGCCTTGACGCACGCCTGAGGCAATCCGGCCTGCCCGCGCACCTGCTGAAGATCGAGATCACCGAGGATGTCGCCGCGCCGGATCTGGAAGCGCTCGCGGTCCGGCTTTCCGGGGTTCGCAAATGCGGCATCGGCGTCAGCATGGATGACTTCGGCGTCGGTCGGTCCACGATGAAGCGACTTGTCTCGCTGCCCTTCTCCGAGCTCAAGATCGACCGGATGTTCGTGCAGGAGATCGCCAACCCGGCCTCCCACGCCGTCGTGCAAACCTCGCTGAGCCTTGGCGCCAAGCTGGGGATCCAGGTAGTGGCCGAAGGCGTCGAAACCGGCGAGCAGGCGATTCTGCTGCGGGACATGGGCTGTTCCCG
Source organism: Pseudomonas delhiensis (assembly GCF_900187975.1). Classification (GTDB taxonomy): domain Bacteria; phylum Pseudomonadota; class Gammaproteobacteria; order Pseudomonadales; family Pseudomonadaceae; genus Pseudomonas; species Pseudomonas delhiensis. The sequence continues at coordinate 8,867 of NZ_FZPC01000022.1, forward strand.
CGCCCAGGGCTTCGGCCTGAGCGCGCCCCTGGAGGTCGGCGCCTTCATCGGTTATCTGGCAAGGCACGAGATGGCCAACCGGATTTCCGCCATGGAGCACAAGGGAAACTGACGGTACCGAAGCACACGGCTGGCCGGATGCGACCAGCGTTGGGCCGGGCTGAATGTGATTCAGTCGTCATATCGAACCGCTCACGCCAAAAGACGACTGACGCGACCGATAAAAGACCAGGACCGATCCTATTCTTCCGTAAAGAGGTGTTTGCGGGAGATGGGCCATGTCGCGTCTCTGGATCAGGCTTCTCGGTCTCGCCATATCCGCAGCCCTGGCCGGCTGCACGGGCGCGGTCCGCAGCGTATCACCCGACGAGCCGCTGCCCGGCTACTTCCCGGTCAGCTCGAGTGGTGCGGCGGCGCTGCTCTACATGGGCAGCGCGGTACAGTGGAACACGCACTACGCGGTCAGCGCAGCGCACATCCCTTCGTTGCGCAATGTGGTCCACCACTGCAGCACCGGCTGCGACCTGGTGTTCATTCGCCGGGACGCCGAGGGCAGGCCACCCGTCTGGCGTCCGGCGATAACCGGCGAAGTCCTGAACACCGTTGGGCAGAACCCTTTCCTGGGCACCTTGAAGGGGACCGGTACCAGCAAGGCGCAACGGGTGCGCCTGGACGTGGAGGGTGACCGCACCCGCTATGCCCTCAGCGACGCACCGGTAGTGGAAGGCATGTCCGGCGGGCCGGTCTACGGCGCCGACCAGGCCGTGGTGGGCATTACGGTCGGCATCTACTTGCCGCACCTGCCGCTGCCCGCGTCGCTCGCGAGCAGCAAGCCCCTCACCGTCTATGTGCCCTACGACATCATCCAGCGCGAATGGCAGCTCTTCTCGGCTCTCCAGGGCCGTGGACGGAGTTCACCGCGGGAGGTGGCGATCCATGAGACGCCCATGAAAACGGCTCGGCCTTCGTATCCCGGATCAGTGCGCAGCCTACCCTGAGAAGCGTTGATCGAGCGATGGCCTGGGAAAGTCCGGGTTCGAACTTTTCCCAATTAAAAGCGAGACAGTATCATCATTAAACAGCGGGTTTCATACCTGTCCAGTTTACCCATCCATAGCGCTCATCCAGACTTATCATTTCCCCATCAACCTTTGCAGGTTTAGTGAAATGAGCAGTTGGTACGAAGTAAAAGCAAACTCCACCGGAACCTTCCGTTTCCGGCTCAGGTGCCCCGAAGGCCGGATGCTGATTGAAAGTTCCGCTTATGACAGCAAGAATGATGCAGTCGGCGCGATCGAACGCATGAGTCAGGTCTGTGCAAGCCCGGACCGATACAAGCGCGTTATCCACTCCAGCGGAAAGAACTATTTTTCGCTGAAGGATAAAGCCAACGAAGAAATCATCACCAGCCACCTCTATGACTCGGAGCGGGCCCGCGACCAAGCCATGGAACTCATCGCGCAGATGGGGCAATCGAAGGAAGTCAAGTTCATCTGACGGCACGAACAGGCTCCGGATGAGATGAACTCGAATCATGCGGGGCCTATTTCCGGCGCACTCGGTTTCGCCCGCGAGGCCCGCCGGAAAAGGCTTTCGCGGCGGGTACCAGGCTGAATCAATTCACTCGCGGCAGCGGGCCTGGAGGTGCCGAGGGCATTGCAGCGGCATGGCGACCGGGCTCGGCAATGTCACGCACCCGATGATGGAAGGACATGAGGTTTTCGAGTTGATAGATGTTCATCGGCCGCGGAAGCAAGCCAAGTAGCGGAACCTTGTTCACCCATGCCCAGCGCAACATGGACAGTCGTCGCGTTTCCGTCACATCCGCCAGCAGAATGATGTGCTGGATCCTGCGCCCCAGCTCTTTCACTTCCATGCAGCCGCGCACGCCATAGCTGAAATCATCATAGATCATGTAGTCGAAAGACCTGCCCTCCCTGACCATGCTCAATGCTTCTTTCACATTGGCACAAAGCGTCAGGCTGAAGAAGCCCAGAACATTCATCATCCGGGTGTATTCGATTATATTGCCTGCGTTCTCGCAGAGTATAAGCGTCTTGCTGACGGACCGATGCATTGGCTTGTCGCTCTTCGATATGTATTCACCCGGATGTTATCCCCGCCCCCCGATGGCGTTGAATCTGATCGGTCTCAAAGAAAAGATGATTTCTTGATACAAGTCCGATTAATGGATGCTCGAAGTTTGCCGTGATTTCGGTCGTCAGGCGCGCTTTCCGCCTTGCAGGCCTTCCGTACCCTCTGCCCCCCTGAGCGCCTGGATCACCAGGCCCAGCGCCGGCGAAACATGCCGCCGACTGGCGTAGTACAGGTGGTAGCCGGGAAACACCGGGCACCAGTCATCCAGGACCGGGACCAGCCGCTTCGCCTCGATGTGAGGCGCCAGAAGGTCATGGGGCACGTAGGCCAGGCCGACGCCATCGATCGCGGCTTGCAGCATGTGGTAGGTGTTGTTGAACACCGCCTGCCCACGTACCCGGACCTTGACGCCCTGCCCGTCCTTCTCGAAATCCCAGGCGTACAGGTCCCCATGGGTGGGCAGCCGGAGGTTGATGCAGCGGTGCCGGGCCAGGTCCTGCGGCGTGCCCGGGGTGCCGGCGGCCTGCAGGTATGCCGGCGAGCCGGCGACCGCCATGCGCAGCTCGGGGGTGAGGCGGACGGCGATCATGTCCTTGTCGACCAGGTCGCCTACCCGCACGCCGGCATCGAAGCCCTGTGCCGCGATGTCGACCAGGGCGTAGTCGGTGCACAGCTCGACCTCGATGTCGGGGTACTGCTCGAGCAATGGCAGGAGCCGTGGCCAGAGCACGGTCGCGATCGCGTGGTCGTGCGCGGTGATGCGCACCTTTCCCGCCGGCTTCTCGCGCCATGCGCCGAGCGAACTCAGTTCCTGCTCGATCTCGTCCAGGCGCGCCGCCACGGTCTCCAGCAGCCGACTGCCCGCCTCGGTCGGCGATACGCTGCGGGTCGTGCGGGTGAGCAGGCGCACGCCCAGGCGCTCCTCCAGCCCGAGGATGGCGTGGCTCAGCGCCGAGCGGGACATGCCGAGCCGGGCGGCCGCTTTCGTGAAGCTGCGCTCCCTCGCCACCAGGACGAAGGCTTGCAGATCGTTGAGGTTATCGCGAGCCATAGGTGAATCTGCTGCACCAAAGCATCCTGAATTTTCCATCTACAAAGCTAATCGACTTCGCTCCAGACTGAAAGCCTTCCTGGCATTCCCTGTCAGTGCCCTCCTCTTTCAGCCATGGTGATTCACATGCAACTCAAGCGCGCAGGCTCCCAGCCCTCCATCAAAGGCCCGGCGGAATGGTTCACCGGGACCGTACGCATCGACCCCCTGAACGCCCCGCCGGCACCCTCCCGGGTTTCCTGTGCGAGCGTCACCTTCGAGCCCGGTGCCCGCACCGCCTGGCACAGCCACCCGCTGGGCCAGACGCTGGTGGTGACGGCAGGCTGCGGCTGGACGCAATGCGAAGGCGAGCCCATCGTCGAGATCCGCGCCGGCGACGTCATCTGGTGCCCGCCCGGCCACCGCCATTGGCACGGCGCGTCGGCGACCACGGCGATGACCCACATCGCCATCCAGGAGGCCCTGGACGGCAAGAACGTCGAGTGGATGGAGCACGTCAGCGACGAGCAGTACTTCGCCGGGCCTGGCGCGGCCTGAGCCTGGGTGTATACGTCCCTGTGCTGATCGGGACTCTAGCGACACCCATGTCGCATGACCTCCTGAGCGCCGTTTGCATCGTGTATCGGCGCATCGGCCAACGGCGGATAACCGCGAACGGTTATTCGCCCTACGAGTTTTCCGGCTGACGCTCCGCTATCCGCTTGCTCGGGCCTGACGCCGCACCCCCTCCCTAACCCTCCCCCGCAAGCGGGAGAGGGGACTGTCCGGCGCGATGCGAAACCACGAAGCTCCCGGGCTCCCCGTAGGGCGCATAACGCCTACGGCGTTATCCGCCGAATCGCGGACAGAGTCCGCTCCTACGGTTCCAGGAAGCACGGACGTAGGGCCCTGCCCGCGATTCGCGCGCAGGGCGCGCTCCTACAGGTGGGACAGCGGTGGCGGCGTAGGAGCGGACTCCGTCCGCGATTGGCCTCCGGCCGCGCCAATCGTCTGGCATCGGTACCCGGGCCAGCGGCGGATAACCGCGAACGGTTATTCGCCCTACGAGTTTGCCGGCCGATGCTGCGTTATCCGTTCACACCGAACGGCCCCCTCTCCCTCCGGGAGAGGGCCGGGGTGAACCGCAGCGGATCCCTGGCGTGCTTCGCCTGGGACACGGAAAGCTCATCGGGCAGCGACACGTCGTTCTTGGCGGCGAGGACTTCCGCCATGACGCTGACCGCTATTTCGGGCGGCGTCTTGCTGCCGATGTAGATGCCGATCGGCCCGCGCAAGCGGCGCAGCGACGCCTCCGTCTCGCCGAAATGCTCGATCAGCCGCTCTCTCCGGCTCTGGCTGTTGCGCCGCGAGCCGATGGCGCCGATGTAGAAGGCCGGGCTCTGCAGGGCCTCCAGCAAGGCCAGGTCGTCGAGCCTGGGGTCGTGGCTGAGCGCGATGATGCAGGTGCGCAGGTCGGGCGAGAACGCCCTGACCACGTCATCGGGCATTCCCCTGGCCCGTTCCACCCCCTCCACGCTCCAGGCGTCCAGGTACTGGGCCCTGGGGTCGCAGATGGTGACCTTGAAGCCGTTGAACAGCGCCATGGTGGCGACATACTCGGCCAGGGCGCCCGCCCCGATCAGCAGCATGCGGTAGCCGGGCCCCAGGGTGTTGACCATGCGCCTGCCGTTGAAGAGGAACCGCTCCGGCGTCGAGGCGCCTTCGACGGTCACCTGCCCGCTATTCAGGTCCAGGATGCGCCGCGCCAGGCTGCCCGCGTCGAGCCGCGCGAGCAACCGCTCCAGCGACGACAGGGACGGCATGAACTCGAGCACCAGCTCCAGCGTGCCGCCGCAAGGCAAGCCGAAGCGATGGGCTTCATCGGCGCTGATGCCGTACTGCACGAGGGCCGGCAAGGCTTCCGGCAAGCCGTCGCCCCCATGGGCGGTGGTATGGCGATGGATCAGGTCGTCCTCGATGCAGCCGCCGGAAACGCTGCCGGCCACCCGGCCATCGTTGCGCAGCGCCATCATCGAGCCCACCGGCCGCGGCGACGAGCCCCAGGTGCGCGCCACGGTCACCAGCAGCACCCGTTCGCCGGCGGCGAGCCAGTCGCGGGCGGTACGCAGGACCAGCAGATCGATGCTTTCCATGGGGCCTCCGGGAGCTTTTCGCCGATGGGAAATGCCATATCTCATGAGCACGCGGGCCTGGCCGGACGGCGCGTTCCCGACCGGACGTCTGGGCCTCTGCATTTCGTGAGATTCATTTTCCCGGCGGGGCCGGCCGAAGCCGTAGATCATTCCGCCGGCTTTCTTGCCTGATCCTCCAGGGCTTCCTCCCGGCAGCTACTTCAGGTTGTCGCGGAAGAAGCGGCCCAGCTTGTCGAAGGGGATCAGCTCCACGCGGTCGTAGAGGTCGACGTGGCCCGCGCCGGGGACGATGTACAGCTCCTTGGGTTCGCCGGCCAGGCGGTAGGCCTCTTCGCTGAACTCCCGGGAGTGCGCCTCTGCCCCGGTGATGAACAGCATGGGGCGCGGCGAGAGAGTCTCGATGTCGTTGAACGGGTAGAAGTTCATGAACTTGGCGTTGCTGCTCAAGGTCGGGTGGGTGGTCAGCTCCGGCGAGGCGCCCGCCGGGGTGAACTCGCCGCGCGGGGTACGGTAGAAGTCGTAGAACTCGCGCTGGATGGCGGGCGTGTCGGGGCTGAGTTCGTGCACGGTCCCGCTGGTGTACAGCGTCTTGCCGCCGCTGAACTCCACGTAGCGCTGCTGCGCCGCCGCAGCTATCACCTGCTTGCGCTGCTCCAGCGTCTGCCCATGCCTGAGCCCGTTGCGGTTGGCCGCGCCCATGTCGTACATGCTGACGGTGGCGATCGCCTTCATGCGCGGGTCGATCTTCGCCGCGCTGATGACGAAGCTGCCGCTGCCGCAGATGCCCAGCGCGCCGATCCGCTCGCGGTCGACGAAGGGGCGGGTGCCCAGGAAGTCCACCGCGGCGCTGAAGTCCTCGGCGTACAGGTCGGGCAGCACGGCATTGCGTGGCTGGCCCTCGCTGCCGCCCCAGAAGGACAGGTCCAGGGACAGGGTCACGAAGCCCTGCTCGGCCAGCTTCTGCGCGTACAGGTTGGCGCTCTGCTCCTTCACCGCGCCCATGGGGTGGCCGACGACGATGGCGGGAGCCCTGGCGCCCTCCCCCAGGCCCTTGGGCAGGAAGAGGTTGCCCGCCACGTTCAACTGGTACTGGTTCCTGAAGACGACCGGCTGCACCGTCACCTTGTCGCTCTTGTAGAAGTTGTCTGCACCCTTGGACATATCGGCTCCCATGGCGATGAACGAAGCGAGCAGCAGCCCGAGCAACACGATGAGTCTTTTCACCGGACCCTCTCTTTCGATTGGCGGGCGGCGCGCGCCCCTGGTTGAAGAACCCCTCTGGCGAGGGGATGGGGGCATTCTCGCGCAAGCGCGAGCCATTGATTAGGTAATGAATGCTTAATGCGGTTATAAACTGGGCTAATCAGTTCAGAGGGGCGCGGCATGGCCAGGCACAACTTCAACGACCTCATGGCCTTCGTGGTGGTGGCCCGGGAAGGCAGCTTCACCCGGGCGGCGGCGCACCTGGGGGTGACCCAGTCCGCCGTCAGCCAGGTCGTCTCCGGGCTGGAGGCGCGGCTGGAGATCCGCCTGCTGACGCGCACCACCCGCAGCGTCTCGCTGACCGCCGCCGGCGAGCGCCTGCTGCAGGCGATCGGCCACCGCTTCGACGAAATCGAGTCCGAGCTGGACGCCCTGACCGAGCTGCGCGACAAGCCGGGCGGCACGGTGCGCATCACCTGTGGCGACCACGTCCTGAAGACGACGCTGCTGCCCAGGCTGATGCCGCTGCTGCGGGAATACCCCGACGTCCGCCTCGAGTTCGACATCAACTACGGTTTCCGCGACATAGTCGCCGACCGCTTCGACGCGGGCGTGCGCTTCGGCGAAACCCTCGACCGGGACATGATCGCCGTGCCCATCGGCCCTGACCTGCGCATGGCCGTGGTGGCGGCGCCGTCCTACTTCGCCGACAACCCCATCCCCAGGACACCCAGCGACCTGGTGGGGCACCGCTGCATCAACATCCGCTTTCCCACCTATGGCGGCGTGGATGCCTGGGAGTTCGAGCGGCGGGGCAAGAAGCTGAAGGTGCACGTGGATAGCCAGCTGGTGTTCAACACCACCGTGCACGTGGCCGACGCCGCGCTCGCCGGCGTGGGCATCGCCTACCTGCCGGAGGAGGAGTTCGCCCCCCACCTCGCCGAGGGGCGCCTGCAGCGGGTGCTGGAGGACTGGTGCCCGGCGTTCTCCGGCTACCACCTCTACTACCCGAGCCGGCGCCAGCCCTCCCCGGCCTTTTCCCTGGTGCTCGACGCGCTGCGGGTGGAGCGCCGGCAAAGGCGCTAGCGCGCTTGGAGGAGGGATCGAAGCATTGATTAGGTGGGCTTATAGCCGCTTTAAGCATTGATTAGCTAGTCATGGCCGCCCTTCTACGGGAGCATTCACCCACGAAAAAGTCACCCGCCGCCGGCGAAAGCCACACCCTTCATTGCCGGTGCGCCCGCAACCCCAGAAGAAGTCCATGAAAGCCCACACCCTCGATGCCCCCGCGGGCACCGCCACTACCCCGCAACAGACCCAGCCGGCCTACTGGAGCGGCGTCTTCGCCATGTCGCTGTGCGTCTTCGCGCTGATCGCCTCCGAGTTCATGCCCGTCAGCCTGCTCACGCCCATGGCCGCCGACCTGGGCGTCAGCGAAGGCATGGCCGGGCAAGGCGTCGCCATTTCCGGCGCCCTCGCGGTGCTGACCAGCCTGTCGATCCCCGCGCTGGCCGGCACCCTCAACCGCAAGACGCTGCTGCTGGCGCTGACCGGGGTGATGGCGCTGTCCGGCGCCGTGGTCGCGCTGGCGACGAACTACCTGGCCTACCTGCTCGGCCGTGCGCTCATCGGCGTGGTCATCGGCGGCTTCTGGTCGCTGTCGGCGGCCACCGCCATGCGCCTGGTGCCCGCCCGGCAGGTGCCGCGGGCGCTGGCCATCTTCAATGGCGGCAATGCCCTGGCCACCGTGATGGCGGCGCCCCTGGGCAGCTACCTGGGCGCGGTCATCGGCTGGCGCGGCGCCTTCTTCTGCCTGGTGCCGGTGGCGGCGCTGGCCCTCGCCTGGCAGTGGGCCAGCCTGCCGTCCATGCCAGCCGGGGAGCGCTCGCCGGGCGCCGGCAACCCCTTCAGGCTGCTGGGCAACCGCGCCGTGGCGCTGGGCATGGGCGCCTGCGGGGCCTTCTTCATGGGGCAGTTCGCCCTGTTCACCTACGTGCGGCCCTTCCTCGAAACGGTGACGCGGGTGGAGGTTTCCACGCTCTCGCTGATCCTGCTGGTCATCGGCGTGGCCGGCTTCATCGGCACCCTGCTGATCGGTACGCTGCTGAAGCGGAGCCTGTTCGGGCCGCTGATCGTCCTGCCGGCGCTGATGGCGGCGATCGCCCTGGCGCTGATCCCCTTCGGCGCCTGGGCCTTCGCCGTCGCGGCCTTGCTGGGCTTGTGGGGCCTGCTGGCCACCGCGGCCCCGGTCGGCTGGTGGAGCTGGATCGCCCGGGCCCTGCCCGGCAACGCCGAGGCCGGCGGCGGGCTGATGGTGGCGGTGATCCAGCTGTCCATCGCCCTGGGCTCCACCCTGGGCGGCCTGCTGTTCGATGGCAGCGGCTACCGCGCCACCTTCGTGGCGAGCGCGGCGGTGCTGCTGCTCGCCGCCCTGCTGGGCTGGCTCACCTCGCGCGCGCAAGCGCCCCGGGGCGCCTGAGCGCTGACCAGCACGCACGAGGCCGCGTCGGCCAGGGCCCGGATCAGGCGCCGAGGCTTCTCACCCAGCGCCGATAGCGCCAGCTGCGGACCTGGGTATCCAGCTGCTGCTCCAGCAGCGCCAGCGCCGGCGCGACATCCGGGTTGGCCAGCTTGCCGAGGCTCAGGCGGCGCAGCTGGTGCTTCACCATCGCCATGTAGCCGACCGAGGCCAGCACCTTGTTCTTCCAGGTGATGGGCCTGAGCACGGGCGCGTTGCCGAGCCCTGCCCGCCAGTCCCTGGGCAGGTTGGGGTCGATGGCCAGCGCGGTGCCCATGCCCACCATGTCGATGCCGCTGTCCAGCACCTGCTCCGCCACCGGTAGCCGGCGCACGCCGCCGGTGACCATGACCGGCATCCGCGCGACGGACGAGATGTCCTTGGCGAACTCCAGGAAATAGGCTTCCCGGGCCAGGGTGCGGCCGTCGCGGGCCTGGCCGTGCATGGCCGGCGCTTCGTAGCTGCCGCCGGACAGCTCGATCAGGTCCACCCCCAGGGGGTTGAGCAGCGCGATGACCTTCTTCGCGTCGTCCGTGCTGAACCCGCCGCGCTGGAAGTCGGCCGAGTTGAGCTTCACCGCCACGGCGAAGCTGGCGCCCACGGCCGCGCGGATTTCCCTGACCACGTCGAGCAGCAGCCGGGCGCGGTTCTCCAGCGAACCACCCCACTGGTCCGTGCGCTTGTTGGTGATCGGCGACAGGAACTGGCTGAGCAGGTAGCCGTGCGCGGCATGGACCTGCACGCCGGTGAAGCCGAAGCGTTCGGCGAGCACGGCCGTCCTGACGAAGCGTGCCTGGACTTCGGCGATGTCCTTCTCCGTCATCGCCCGTGGCGGGATGAACTGCCTGGAGAAGTTGCCCAGGTCCATGGGCACCTCCGAGGGGGCGATGGTGTCCTGCTTCAAGGCCGCGGGCATCTGGCGGCCCGGGTGGTTGATCTGCATCCACACCTGGGCACCCTGGGAGCGCGCGGCCTGCGCCCAGGCGCCGAAGCGCTCGCCGAAGCGCCCGGACTCCAGCACCACCCCGCCCGGCCCGGTCATGGCGCGGTGATCGACCATGACGTTGCCGGTGATCATCAGGCCCACCCCGCCCTCGGCCCAGGCGCGGTAGAGGCGGATCAGCGCCGCCGAGGGGGCATGGTCCCTGTCCGCCATGTTCTCTTCCATGGCGGCCTTGGCCAGGCGGTTGGGAATGACTGCCCCATTGGGCAGGGTCAACGCAGTGAAGGGGGTCATCACGGGCTCCAGGTTGGGCGACTGCGCTACCGTAACCTTGAAGTCAACTTCAAGGTCAAGAGGCTTTTCCACCGCCTCGATGGCCACCCCCTCCCCCACTCGTCGCCAGGGAAAAAGCCCCAGGTCCACCTCTTGACCTTGAAGTTCAGTTGAAGGTTAGGGTGCCTTCCGCAAGCTGCTGGACAGCGTGCCCCAAGCCCCATGCCCAACCCTGGAGACCCTCGACAGTGAAACTCGGAAGTGTTGCCGCAATAGCCGGACTTTTCGTCACAGCCTCTGCCTGGGCTGACGCCACAGCGACGAACAGCCAGCCGGAGACCACCCTCATCGACATCGCCGGCCATGAAGTCCCCGTGGTGAAGGGCGGGCTGTATGACCGCTACCGTTCCAACCCGCCCCTCTCGGTCATCGCCGCCGAGGCGCCGGATGTCGACCTGAGCTGGTTCAAGGGGCTTGCCAAGACGAAGGTGGACATAGGCTTCGAATCCTACTCGCCGAACTTCTACTACAGGAACAGCAGGGTCACCGCCGTCTATACGGCGGACCTGGCGAAGTTGAAGGAACTGATGCCGGCCAGGGTACTGGAACAGGTGCAGCCGCTGCAGGTCTGGCCGGGGCGGGGCCTGGTGGCCTTTACCGCTTATTCCTACCATTACTGCGACAACGACAGTTATAACGAAGTCGCGCTTTCCATCATCACCAACAAGCCCGGCAAGTCCAACCTCGGCCCCATCTCGCTGATCGGCCAGTCGCTGTCCAGGGACTATTGGGGCTATGTGCTCAAACTTCCGGTGAATACCGAGTTGGCAAGAGTCCGCGGCGTCGTGGGCTACAACCTGCCGAAGTGGCTCACCGGCATCGATGTCAGGGAAGACGAGCGCAGCGTGGCCTACGACATCGTCGATAGCCGGACCGGAAAAGTGGATGTCGTGTTCAAGGCCGACAAACTGGCCGACCTCTCGAAGGATGACGAGTGGGTCACCAACAGTTTCACCAATACCGACCCGAAGGGTGAACTGACCTATGGCTATGCGGTTTCGCGCCAGCTCAGCCATGCATCCAGCACCGATGGCGACTCGGCGCGGCTGATCCTCGGCGACGGGGAACTTTCCGCCTACATCAGGGCGTTGAAGCTCGGGAAGATGATGAAGTACGAATACGTTCCGCAGTTCCAGAGCGCGCTCTATGCGCCCAGGCCGCTGAACACCCTCGTCGGCAGGAACTGACGCCGCAGCGTCAGCTGCAGGCAGTCGAAGTCAGGCCCGCATGGCCTGACTTTTCTTTTCCGCCGCCACGTCCATTTCCTGGCGCAGGCGGTCCAGCACCCGCTGGGTGTTGTCGGCGCATTGCATCCCTTCGGGCTTGTTCTCGATGCTCTCGATGGCCACGAGCAACTGCGCCCTGCTCTGCGCCAGGCGCTTCTGCAGCACCTCGATCTCTCCCACCTTGCGCTTGAGCCCCTCCAGCAACTCGTCGTGCTTCCAGCCACTGGGGTTCAGCGGCAGCAGGTGGCGGATCTCCTCCAGCGAGAAGCCCGCACCCTGGGCGCCGGTGATGATCTCCAGGATCCACAGGGTATCCGGGGCGTAGTCGCGGTAGCCGTTGGCCTTGCGCTCGACCGAGTTGATCAGGCCGCTCGCCTCGTAGAAGCGAATGCGCGAAGGCGCCAGCCCACTGAGCTTCGCCAGTTCTCCAATTCTCATGCAGCACCCTCGGGGAAAGCGTTGACCTTGAAGCTTACTTCAATCCTGCAGTGACCGGATGGCCGGGCGATGAAACGGCCCGAGCCGTTCGTGCGCCGCGGGCATGGGCGCTCGAGCCTGGTCTGGGACGGCCACGACAGGGACCACTGGGTCCCGGCTTCCCGCACGGGATGCCGACCACCCAGGCCGACACCATCACTGCTCGCCTTCATACGTGGCTGGTCAGGCCGGGAGCCAGGCATTCGCCTGGCTCCCCTCCTCGATCCCCGACTCCGCTGGCGTGCGGCGGGCACGTCGGCGGCGCTCTCCCCCGCCTCCGGGGCGAAGGCGGCGACGTAGACCAGCGCCTTGACGTTGCCGCCGTAGGAGTGCCCGACCAGCACCACCGGCGTGTTCAGGCTGGCGAGGATGTTGGCGACGTAGGCGCCGTCGCTGGCGACGCCGTGCAGCGGGTTGGCGGCGGCCACCACGCTGTAGCCGTCGTGTCCGAGAATGCGCGTCACGCCGTTCCAGCTGGAGGCGTCGGCGAAGGCGCCGTGGACCAGCACCACGGTGGGTTGGCGGCGGCGGACGCGCCAGCGGCCATGAGCAGGCCGGCGGCGCAGGCCAGGGCACCGAGGGTTCTTTCCATCGGGGTTCTCCTTGCAGGGGAATGAGGCCGGGGCGCGCGGCCCCGGCCGGTGGTGGGAATCGGCGCTAGGGCGCAATGAATCAGGCTGTCTTCCCGGGCTTTCTCGAGCCTGATCGCGATGAACTTGGAAGTCGGCGTGAAGGTGCGCTCGCCATAGCTTTCCAGCGGTACCAGCGGATTGGTTTCCGGGTAATAGGCCGCCGCCTGCCCCGCCGGCAGGTCGTAGGCCACCAGCTGGAAGCCGCTGACGCGACGCTCGATGCCGTCTTCCCACAGCGATACCAGGTCGACCTTGTCGCCCGGGGCGAAGCCCAGGCGGCGGATGTCCCGCTCGTTGGCGAAGACCACCTCGCGCAGGCCGAACACCCCGCGGTAGCGGTCGTCCAGGCCGTACAGGGTGGTGTTGTACTGGTCGTGGGAACGCAGCGTCTGGAGGATCAGGTCGGGCCGCTCGCCGCGCGCCAGCACCGCCTGGTTGACCAGCTCCTGCGGCAGTTCGCTGGGGGTGAAGCGGGCCTTGCCGCTGGTGGTCTTCCAGACCCGCTCGGCCGCGTCGTTGCCCAGGTGGAAGCCGCCGGGGTGCCGCAGCCGGGCGTTGAAGTCGGCGAAGCCGGGGATGACGTCGGCGATCAGGTCGCGGATGTGCCCGTAGTCGGCGATGGCCCAGTCCCAGTCGATCGGCTGGTTGCCCAGGGTGGCCTTGGCGATGCCGGCGATGATCGCCGGCTCCGAGCGCAGGTGCGGCGAGCGCGGCTTCAGCTGGCCGTGGGAGATGTGCACCATGCTGAAGGTGTCTTCCACGGTGACACCCTGGGGCCCGTCGGCCTGCAGGTCGACCTCGGTGCGGCCCAGGCACGGCAGGATCAGCGCGTCGCGGCCGGTGACCAGGTGCGAACGGTTGAGCTTGGTGGCGATGTGCACGGTCAGCTCGCAGTTGCGCAGCGCGGCGTGGGTGCGCGGGGTGTCCGGGGTGGCCTGGGCGAAGTTGCCGCCCAGGGCCAGGAACACCTTGGCGCGCCTGGCTTCCATGGCCTGGATGGCCAGCACGGCGTTGTCGCCGTGGCCACGCGGCACCTTGAACTTGAAGCGTTTCTCCAGGGCGTCCAGCAGCCAGGTCGGCGGTTTCTCGTCGATGCCCATGGTGCGGTCGCCCTGCACGTTGCTGTGGCCGCGCACCGGCGACAGGCCGGCGCCGGGCTTGCCGACGTTGCCGCGCAGCAGCTGCAGGTTGACCACCTCCTGGATGGTCGGCACCGAGTGGCGGTGCTGCGTCAGGCCCATGGCCCAGCACATGATCACCCGCTCGGCGCGGCGGTACATGCGCGCCGCCAGCTCCAGCTCGGCCATGCTCAGGCCGGACTGGCCGACGATGTGCTCCCAGGGGGTGGCGTCCACCGCCGCCAGGTAGGCGTCCAGGCCGCTGGTGTGCTCGCGGATGAAGGCATGGTCGAACACCGGCGGCTCGCCGTTGGCCTGGGCCTCGCGTTCCCACTGCAGGAGGAACTTGGCCATGCCGCGGAACATCGCCATGTCGCCGCCCAGGGCCGGGCGGAAGTAGGCGGTGTTGGTCGGCTCCGAGCCGTTGCTCAGCATCTCCAGGGGGTGCTGCGGGTGCTGGAAGCGCTCCAGGCCGCGCTCCTTCAGCGGGTTGATGCAGATCACCTGGGCGCCGCGGTGCACGGCCTCGCGCAGCGGTTCGAGCATGCGCGGGTGGTTGGTGCCGGGGTTCTGGCCGATGACGAAGATGGCGTCGGCCTTCTCCAGGTCGTCGAAGACCACGGTGCCCTTGCCCACCCCGAGGGTTTCCGCCATGCCCAGGCCGCTGGCCTCGTGGCACATGTTCGAGCAGTCGGGGAAGTTGTTGGTGCCGAAGGCGCGGACGAACAGCTGGTAGAGGAAGGCCGCCTCGTTGCTGGCCCGGCCGGAGGTGTAGAACTCCGCCTCGTCCGGCGACTTCAGCGCCTTCAGGTGCCGGGCGACCAGGGCGAAGGCCTCCTCCCAGGTGGTCTCCACGTAGTGGTCGGTGGCCGCGTCGTAGCGCATGGGGTGGGTGAGCCGGCCCTGGTATTCGAGCCAGTAGTCGCTCTGCCCGGCCAGCGCGCTGACGCTGTACTTGGCGAAGAAGTCGGGGTCGACGGAGCGCCCGGTGGACTCCCAGTTGACCGCCTTGGCGCCGTTCTCGCAGAACTTCACCAGGCCGTTCTCGGGGGACTCGCCCCAGGCGCAACCGGGGCAGTCGAAGCCGCTGTTCTGGTTGGTCTTGAGCATCGCCCGCAGGTTCTTGACGGCGTTCTCGCTGCCCAGCCAACTCTTGGTCACGCTCTTGAGCGCGCCCCAGCCGGCGGCCGGCGCGGTATAGCTCCTTATGTGTTCGTCTTGGCTCATTCAGGCATTCCTCGATTACACGCAGAGAATGAAAGTTCTCAGGCAGAAAAAGGCGACACTACGGGCGTACCGATATCGAACTCCGGACGAGCAACTACTGCGGGCGAAACTTCTTCTTCGCCGCGAATTGAAGTTGCATTCGGGTTCATCTTCCAAAGCCGTGGCCTGGAAACCGGAGAGACATTGGCTCGCCTTGTGATCTCAGGCTATTGAGAATCAGACATTGCGTCCAATCGAAATAAATTACGCCCCGATCAGAACCGTCTATCAGCCCTCCCGCTCCCGATCCAGAGCGTTTTCCAGGATAATTGAGCCACTTGATAGAGCGTTCTTATCAACCGGTAATCAAAAGCAATTTGACGCTCCAATAGTGGCTGGCTAGCCTCATTCCGAAGATCGCCAGGTTATTGATTGAAACATCAATGCATGCGTGCAAAGAGCAACGAGCGATCAACTCGAGAGGCAACTCTGAATTGAACAACACCACTGGCGAACTCATCGACGGTTTCAATCGCAAGATCGATTACTTGCGCATGTCGGTGACCGACCGCTGCGACTTCCGCTGCGTGTACTGCATGGCCGAGAACATGCAGTTCCTGCCCCGCCAGCGCATCCTCAGCCTCGACGAGCTGTACCGCGTGGCGGAGCGCTTCGTCGCCCTGGGCACGCGCAAGATCCGCCTCACCGGCGGCGAGCCCCTGGTGCGCCAGGGCATCGTCGAGCTGTGCGCGCGCATCGCCGCCCTCCCCGGCCTGCGCGAGCTGTGCATGACCAGCAACGGCTCGCAGCTGCAGCGCCTGGCGCAACCGCTGCACGACGCCGGCCTCGCGCGGCTGAACATCAGCCTCGACAGCCTGGATGCGCAGCGCTTCAAGGCGCTCACCCGCACCGGCGACCTCGACCAGGTGATCGCCGGCATCGACGCCGCGCGCCGCGCGGGCTTTCGCCACACCAAGCTCAACTGCGTGGTGCTCAAGGGCCGCAACGACCACGAAGTGGTCGACCTGGTGCGCTTCGCCATCGACCGCCAGCTGGACATTTCCTTCATCAAGGAAATGCCCCTGGGCGTCATCAGCGAGCACCAGCGTGGCGAGTCCTACTGCTCCAGCGACGAGGTGCGCGAACGCATCGGCGAGAAGTTCAGCCTCATCGAATCCGCCGAATCCACCCAGGGCCCGTCCCGCTACTGCCGCCTGGCCGAGGCGCCGGACATCCGCATCGGCTTCATCTCGCCGCACAGCCACAACTTCTGCGGCACTTGCAACCGCGTGCGCCTGACCGTCGAGGGCCGCCTGCTGCTGTGCCTGGGCAACGAACATTCGGCCGACCTCAAGCAGGTGCTGCGCGCCCACCCCGGCGACGCCGAGCGGCTGGACCGGGCGATCCGCCAGGCCATGCGCCTGAAGCCCCAGCGCCACCACTTCGAGGTCGGCGGCGAGGTGCAGATCCTCCGCTTCATGAACGTGACCGGCGGCTAGCCGCCCGTAGCCCTGAAGCCGTTTTCAAACCCCATGCAATACGTCGTTTGCGCCATAGAGATGTCTTATCGGCGGATCGGAAGAAGCGATTGGACGCTATTTGGCCACGTGCGTAACCTGAAAGACAGGCAACAGGACTCAAGGGTGTCGTGATGGTGCTGATCGACGAAACGCGAACCGATACATCCGACATCAATGCGCCACCCGACCCCGCGCAAGCCTACAGTTATGTGGAGTTGGGCGAGAACTGGATTATCGGCGAGGCCGTACTTGCCCAGGAGGCCGCACTGGCCATCAGTTACAACGGCATCAACCAGGCCGTGATGATGGTATCGCCCGGCAATATGGAAGATTTCGTCAGGGGCTTCAGCCTGACCAATGAAATCGTCACGTCCCTGGATGAAATCCACGATATGAAAGTCAGCCGTTCCGGCGAGGCGTACCTGGCGCAGGTCGAAATAGCCAACCGCGCCTTCTGGGCGCTGAAGGAGCGCCGCCGGCAACTGGCCGGCACCGGCGGCTGCGGCATCTGCGGCGTCGAGGCGCTGGACCAGGCGCTGCCGGCGCTGACCCCGCTGCGTTTCGCGCCGCTGCCGGAGGCGGGCCTGCTGGAAGGCCTGCGCGAGCGCATCGGCCTCGCCCAGACCGCCGCCCGCGGCAGCGGCGCCCTGCACGCCGCCCTGTACCTCGACGGCCAGGGCGAAGTGCGCCTGTGCCGCGAGGACATCGGCCGGCACAACGCCCTGGACAAGCTGATAGGCGCCATGGCCCAGGCGCGCGTCGACCCCGCCGAGGGCTTCGTCGTCGTCACCAGCCGTTGCGGCCTGGAACTCGTCCACAAGGCGGTGCGGGCCCGCGTCGGCACCCTGGTCAGCCTCTCGGCGCCCACCGCGCTGACCGTGGAATGGGCGCGCCGCTACCAACTCAACCTCATCCACGTTCCCCACCACAGCCTGCCCAGGCTCTACAGCCCGTCGCCCTGACAGGCGCGCCCCCGTCGAGCAGCCCGGTCATGGTCGCCCAGGAAAACAGCGACACCCCCGCAAGTGCGTTGAATTGATGGCGAAGATGGCGGCCCCGGCTTTCCTGACCAGCCTGCAGATACACATTCCTGCCGCGATACAGCGCCGGCCAGGTGCACGACTTGAATCATACGAGCGAAAGGCAAACCATGGCAGAACCACTATCGCCACGGTGACGGAACACCAATGAAACCCTGAAAGAAAGCGCGCCAGGACGCAGGGGCGTCACTGATCCCAAAAGTCTAGCCGGGTCTAGCGGAGCAACTTCCCGAAGGTACTTACTTCTGCAGCCAGGAATCGATGACGTCGGCGCCATATTCCGTCTTCCAGGCCTTCAGCACTTTATGGTTGCCGCCCTTGGTTTCCACGACTTCGCCGCTGTGCGGGTTCCGGTAGACCTTGATCGCTCGCTCGCGACGCCGCGTCTTCGCGCCCCGGTCGGCGCGCGAAGGCGCGGCGCTGAGCGCCTGCGGATCGAGGATGAGGATCAGGTCGCGCAGTGATTTTCCATAGGCCTCCATGAGTTTCTTCAGTTTTTTCTCGAACTCGATTTCCTTCTGGAGTTTGTCGTCGTTCTTCAGCGACTCCAGATGGGCGATCTGTTCGGCGAGCGCTTTTTCGGCCGCGCGAAATTCTGCCAGCTTGGACATGGGAAACCTCTTCAACAAAAGTTTTTCCAATCGAAGAATATACCGGACGCACTCTGCGAATCCAAACACCTGGAGTGCCGAAAGCATACATTCGGATATGCCTGCCGAACCATAAGGCAGGCCTTCGGGGAAATCACCTCGTTTTCAATCTTCATTCCAGGCTCGCTCATTCGATACGGCGATATCGCATATGCGCTGGCAGCCCATCCGGCCCAAACTACGCGTTCCAGGCCGGGAGCCTTGTGAACATGCCTGCCAATACGATCTTGTTCTCTGCATGGGGGTAAAAACCGCATTTTTCGTAGTGCCAGGTATATGCGGAATATTTGAAGCAAGTTCTCTCCGGCTATCGACCGGAATGTTCACGGCTGCGTTGCAACATGGAACGATCCGCAGCCATCCCCGCCCTGACCTCGCCTCACGCCATCGGCTTGTCGTCGACGCGGTCCCGGGCGGCGCGGGCGGCCAGGGCGTCGAAGGCGCCCGCCGTCAGTGCCTCCTCGCCCTGCTCGTCGAGCAGCCGGCGGAACACCAGGTGCTCCGGGAAGCTGCGGCCGATCAGCGTCAGCAGGCGCAGGCCGCGGTCGGTCAGCTCGAAGTTGTTGCCGGTGCCGCCGTGGTCGCGCGGCCGGTCCTGGATGAAGCCGCCATCGAACAGCACGCCTTCCAGGTCGCCCGCCACGCGCTTGACGTGGTCGACGCTGCCTTCCAGGGGCTCGCCCCGGGCGATGCGTTCCTCGGCCACTTCCTCGCCGTACTCGCGGGCCTTGTAGGGTTCGTCGGCGCATTGCTGGGCGTGCAGCAGCAGTTGTTCGATCAGGTCCCAGTCGTAGCTCATGGCGTGTCTCCCGCGTGGGTCGATGGCTTGCCGGCGTTCGCCGCCGGTCCTGCCTGTTGCGACTGCCGGGCCGGCCGGGGGTTCGAACGCACCGAGCAACGGCGCGCCTTTTCCGTTGGGCAATTCTTTCGAACTCGTCGCCGCCAGGGGTTCCAAACCCTGGTGAGTGCCGCGCCGCGAAGCGTGGCCAGCCACCGTTCAGCGAAGGAGCCCGACCATGAGTACGAACCTGCAAGGCAAGAAGGTCCTGATCATCACCGCCAACGCCGGCATCGAGCGCGACGAGTTGCTGCGCCCGCTGCAGGCCCTGAAGGAGCAAGGCGCCAGCGTCACCCATGGCAGCGTCGAGGGCGGCGAGGCCCAGACCTGGCTCAAGGACAGCGAGAAGGACCTGAAGGTGACCTCCGATGCCCGTCTCCAGGGCCTGAGCGCCGCGGACTACGATGCCCTGGTGATTCCCGGCGGCACGGTGAACGCCGACACCCTGCGCCAGGATGCCGATGCGCAGCGCCTGGTCCGCGAGTTCTCCGAGGCCGGCAAGACAGTCGCCGCCATCTGCCATGGGCCCTGGCTGCTGATCGACGCCGGCGTGGTTTCCGGCAAGACGCTGACCTCCTATTCCAGCGTGCGCACCGACCTGGTCAATGCCGGGGCCGACTGGGTGGACGCCGAGGTCATGGTCTGCCCGGCCCGGGGCTGGACCCTGGTCACCTCGCGCAACCCCGACGACCTGCCGGCCTTCGACGCGGCCATCGGCAAGGCCCTGCAGGCGGCCTGACGCCCATTCACCGAACAGACGGAGGGACAACAGATGAGTACACCGAACCTGGGCCGCTGGGAGCGGCTGTTCTCGGTGGCCCTGGGCCTGGCCGGCGTGCGCAACGGCTTCCGTCGCGGCGGCCTGCAGGGCTGGCTGGAAGTGGGCGCCGCGGCGCTGATGCTCAAGCGCGGGCTCAGCGGCCATTGCCAGGTCAAGGCGGCGCTGCTCGGCCAGCCGGCCGGCCGCCAGGGCAGCGGCACCACCGGCGGCAACGTGCGCAGCGACATCAACCGGTCTCGGAAAAGGCCCGCCAGGTTGGCCAGCACAGCCACGGCGAGGCACGCAAGTGACCTTGCCCCGGCGCGGTCGGAGGGCCGCGCCGGGCCCTGGGGCTTATTGGGGGGAACCGAATGAAAAAGAAGCTTCATCCCTGAAGCAAGGCATCTGAACAAAGGAACCAGAAGGATTCTAGGAACAACTCCAGGGCGATGCCACATCCATTGAAAATACTGTTGAAAGCCCTCGCAAGGCCTTGATACCGCATGCATTTTGCCATGTCGTCGTGCAATTCGCCTGATATCCAGTGGCTATCGTGACGCTATTGCGGGTGGTTTTCCTGCATATAACCGGGCATTCGGAACACACTTTGCCAAGGTTATATTCAAAATCTCTTCCGGCCGGTTTTCCAACTTGAAACAGCCCGGTGCTTGCCTTAGTTTTCCTTTCCGCAAACCTGTCGGCGTCTTGCAGAAATCAACCCCTGGAACGTGAAGTCGCCCGATGGAAAGATTGCTCTCCCCGCAACAGCAAAAAGAGGCGGTCGATGTCTACCTGCGCCTGGTACCCACCCTGGCCAGGGAGATAGAACTTTCACAACTGGCCAGCGATGAAGACCTGGACGCCTATCGACTCAGGAAAGGCTGGGCCGAACTTTGTGCGCAAGCCAGGTGCACCGGGCTGGAGCCCTGGCTGTTCGCCCATATGTTGATCGGCACTTCGGCCGCGGAACTGGAAAGACTCAAGGCGTTGCGCAGACATCTCACTATCCGCTGAGGCCATCTTCAGCCTTCCTGCCGGCCAGCACTTTCGCCAATGTCGATCGTGCCGCGCCGGCGACTGCGCGCGGCCCTCGTTGCAGGTGCTCCATGGGAAGGAAGAATGCGGCGAAATGCGCGGGCAGGCGATGCAAAAGGACAAAAGAAGCGCCCCGTCCCTGGGGCCATAAGTAAGGGGAGTTCGCCCGAATCATTCAGGCAGAGCGCCAGGGGCTGCGCAAGCCATGTTCGAAATATCGAGCCTATAAAGTCGATTCCTGCATATTGCATGAAGAAGGCGCAGCGGCAGGCCGCATCATGCTGATATCAAGGTAATGCCACCCATCCCGAAATCCGCTGAATACGCGGCCTACGGATAATCCCCCGATTTCCCTGCTCTGCCTCGTATTCATAATTTCAACCAATACCTTTTTTCGCTTGAGTCATCGTGGTCAGAGGATTACTTTTCCAGTTCTTCCGCAGCACTCTTCCCCGGCTGTCTTCGGGGCCTTCCCTCCTGTCAGGTTGCTCCCCCCTCCATGCGAACCCTATTGAGTCCCGCGCAGCAGCAGGCTGCGGTGGCGGAGTTTCTTCGTCGCATCCCTGCCCTGGCGCAGGAGATTAAGCGCTCCCGCCTCGAGGAAAACGAGGACGAACAGGCCTACCGCCTGCGCAAGGGCTGGGCCGAGCTGTGCATCCACGCCCGCTGCATGGGCATGGAGCCCTGGCTGTTCGCCCACCTGCTGATCGGCACACCGGCCGAGCAGATAGAGCGCCTGAAGACTTCGCACAACCCGCTGCAGCCCGACTGAACCGGCCGTTCCCGCTCACTCGCCCTGTTCCGTCGAGCCGGGCGGCTGGGCCAGGCCGCGGGGCCCGGCGATGCCCCAGATGGCCAGGCCCAGCACCGGGAAAATGGCGATCAGCAGCGCCCACAGGGCCTTGGCGTTCACGCCCTTGTCGCTGCGGAACACGCTGACGATAGCCCACAGGTCCAGCAGCACGATGATCACTGCGGCGGCGATCAGCATCAGGGATACGAACGTGGTCATGGCGCACCTCCTCGGCTCGTTCGATGTCTGCGGTGGGCCGGCCCGCGCGGCCAAGGTTCCATCGCCTGGACCGGCGCCGCGGCGACCTACCGTTCGTCCCGGTGGCTGAACGTGGCCACCGCCCCCCCAGTCCTCCGAGAGACCGCCGGCCGCATGCCCGCGGGCATCCACCGACCGACAGGAGGACTGGCACATGGGTTGGAACGACCATCGGGACGCCGCGTTCACGGCTGCGCTGCGGCAACTGTTCGCCCAGGGCAGCCTGGAGCCGGACAGCCGCGAGGAGATACTCGCCCGCTACATCCTCGAACACGGTTTCGCCGCGCTGTCCGAGGAGCAGCAGCAACGCTTCCGCGACGAGTTGCTGCCGCGGCTCAAGGAGGTGTCCGGGGCCACCGTCCTGCCGATGGACATCCCCCTGCAGGAAACCACGCCGCCGCCCGCCGGCGGCATCAACGACCCGGGCAACGAGGACCCCGGCTCGCTGCTGGAAAGCGAACGGCCGGACGACCCCACCAAACATTCCCGCTGACGGCCCGCCGCAACGGAAGGAGGCTCATCGATGATCCCGTTCACGACCCTGCTGACCCAACCGAAACATGCCTGGGGCGACCTCAGCGCCAGCGTCGACCGCCACCCGCGGGCCTTCGTGCCGCTGTGGCTGGCCTTGCCGCTGATCCCGGCGGTCTGCCTGTTCATCGGCACCACCCAGGTGGGCTGGCAACTGCCGGGCAACGACCAGGTGCAATACCTGAGCGCCAGCAGCGGGGCGCTGCTGGCGCTGTGGTGCTACCTGGGCTTTCTCTGCGGGGTGGTGATCATGGCCTACCTGGTGCGCTGGGTGCTGTTCCGCACCGAGAGCCGGCCGGACATCGGCCGCAGCATGGCCTTCACCACCACCATCGCCGTGCCGCTGATGCTGGCCGGGGTGGTGGCGCTGGTGCCCTACCGCTGGGTGATGCTGCTCGCCGCGGCGCTGGCCACGGCCTGCTCGGCCTTCCTGCTGTTCAGCGGGCTGCCGGTGTTCATGCACCTGCGTCGGCGCTCGGCGGTGTTCTACGCCTCGTGCATCCTCGGCTTCGGCTTCCTGGCGCTACTGACCACGGCCTTCGCCTTCCTGGAACTCTGGGGGCAGAGCATGGCCGGCAGCGGCGAATACCTGGAGCAGTGAGTGCGGCGGCGGCAGCGGCTCCTCCGGGGGTTGCCGCATGGGCACTTCCTCGGGGAACTCCTCGGGCACCTGGCTTTCCCGGTCGGGAAGCGTCGGCGGCTGCTCGGGCTGGGGCCGCTGGAGCTGGATGAGCCGCTGGAGCTGGATGAAAGGGACCATGGCGTACCTCCTGGGCAAGGGTGGCTGTCACCCTTGCTTTGGAAGCGCCGCGTCAGTTTGGTTCGGTTTTTCCGGCCTCGGCCTGCACCTCCACCAGCAGCGCCAGCAACTGCTCGCGGTCGAAGGGCTTGGCCAGGCGCCGCAGTGACGCGGGGCAGCCTTCCAGGCGTGCCGGGTAGCCGGTCATCAGCACGCAGCACAGCGTCGGGAGCGCCTGCCGGGCGCGCTGGATCAGCTGCATGCCGTCCAGGTCGGGCATCGCGTAGTCGGTCAGCAGCAGGTCGAACGCCTCCCCCTCCTTCGCCAGCAGCTCCAGCGCATGCTGCGAGGAGTCGGCGCGGCGCACTTCGCAGCCCAGCTCCAGCAGCAGGGCCGCGGTGCCGGTCAGCACCAGCGGGTCGTCGTCGACGATGAGCACGCTCAGTTCCACCCTTTCCGGCATAGCCGCCTGGGCCGCAATTTCCTGGGCGTCCTCTTCGCCGTCCACCGCGGGGAGCACCGCCGGCAGCCAGATTTCCGCGGTGGTGCCCTGCCCCGGCGCGCTGTGCAGCATCAGCGCGCCGCCCTGCTGCTGGGCGATGCCATGGACGATGGACAAGCCCAGGCCGGTGCCCTTGCCGGTGGCCTTGGTGGTGTAGAAGGGCTCCGCCGCCCGGCGCAGGGTCTCGGCATCCATGCCCTGCCCCGTGTCGGAGATCGCCAGGCACACGTAGTCGCCGCCGGCCAGGTTGGTGCGCTGGCCGTCCAGCAGCGTCTCGTTGCGCGCCGAGATGGTGATGGCGCCGCCCTGGGGCATGGCGTCGCGGGCGTTGGTCGCCAGGTTGATGATCGACAGCTCCAGCTGGTTCTGGTCGCTCATCATCCGGTTCAGGTGCAGGGGGAAACGCGTCTCGATGGTGATGGTCGGCCCCAGCGAGCTGAGCAGCAGCTCGCTCATGTCCTGCAGCAGCGTCGGCAGCTCGATCGGCTGCGGGAACAGCCGCTGCTTGCGGGCGAAGGCGAGCATCCGCTGCGTCAGCTGGGCGCCGCGGCGGGTGGCCTCCAGGGCGTTGCGCCAGATGTCCTGGACGCGCTCGGCGTCGGCCGGCAGGTGCCGGTGCAGCAGTTGCAGGCCGCCGATGATCACCGTGAGCAGGTTGTTGAAGTCGTGGGCGACGCCGCCGGTGAGCTGCCCCAGGGACTCCATCTTCTGCGACTGGATCAGCTCGTTGCGCGCCCGCTCCAGCTCCTCCTGGGCGTAGCGCTTGTCGGTGATGTCGCGGGTGATCTTGGCGAAGCCCAGCAGAGTGCCCGCGTCGTCGTGGACCGGGTCGATCACCAGGTTGGCCCAGAAGCGGCTGCCATCCTTGCGCACCTGCAGCCCTTCCTCCTCGTAGCGCCCCTCGGCCAGGGCGATGTTCAGGCTGCGCTCGGGTACGCCGTCGTTGCAATCCTCGACGGTGTAGAAGCAGGAGAAATGCCGGCCGATGATCTCCTCGGGGCGGTAGCCCTTGATCCGCTGCGCCCCGGAGTTCCAGCTGGCCACCCGGCCGTCCGGCTCGAGCATGTACAGCGCGTAGTCGGACACGCCGTTGACCAGCAGGCGGAACTGTTCCTCGCTGCGGCGCAGCGCCTGCTCGGTCTCGTGCTGGGCGGTGCGGTCGCGGGTGATCTTCACGTAGCCCAGCAGCTCGCCGCTGTCGTCGCGCACCGCGTCCATCACCACGTGGGCCCAGAAGGTCGAGCCGTCGCGGTGCAGCCGCCAGCCCTCGCTTTCGTAGCGCCCCTCGCGAGCCGCGGTGGCCAGCGCCCGCTCGGGCAGCCCCGCCTCGCGGTCGGCGGGCAGGTAGAAACAGGAGAAATGCCGGCCGATGATCTCGCGGGCCTCGTAGCCCTTGAGCCGTTGTGCCCCGGAACTCCAGCTGCCGACCAGGCCGTTGGGGTCGAGCATGTAGATGGCGTAGTCCGTCACCGCCTCCATCAGCAACCGATAGCGGGCGTCCTCCACCAGTTGCGCGTTGCTGGCGATCGTTCCTGACATGGCGTTCCTCCACCGAATCGCTTCAGCAAAGCACAGCTTCGCGGGGCGCACCTCATCGGCCGCCAAAAGGGGCCCGCCGGGTGGAAAGTCTGAACCCGCCCCGCCAGGCCCCGTCAACCCTGTGGGCCCCATGCCCCGGGGCCATCTCACAGACCGGCAGCACCTGCGGATGGTCCAGGGCCCGGCCCCGGCGCCCCCCTCCAGGTGACGGCGGCCGCCGGGGCGGCCCCGCCCCGGCCCGCGTCAGCCCAGCACCAGGCGGTTGGCGCGCTCGCCCACCACCATCTCGGTGATCCAGCGCACCAGGATGTCGGTATAGGCGTCCTGGGCCAGCTCGGTGCTCAGCGCATGATCGGCCGCGTCGATGATCCGGTGCGTCAGCGAGTGGGTCTGCTGGAAGGCGGCCCGGTAGCTGAGGATGGTCGCGCGGGGGATGAAGTCGTCGTGCTCCGACTGCACCAGCAGCACGTCGCCGGTGAAGGCGGCGCAGGCGCGCAGGGCGCGGTTGCTCGCCGCCGGCACGCGGCTGGAGCGGTAGGCCATCAGGTCGTCCCGCGGCAGCTCGCGCTTGGGCCGGTCCCAGTCCTCGTCGCGGTACAGCGCCGGCACGCGCAGGGCCAGCCAGCGGATCTTGCGCAGCTCGCTGAGGATGCAGGCGAGGTAGCCGCCATAGCTGGTGCCGACCACGGCGATGGCCCCGGGGTCGATCTGCGGGTGCGCGGCCAGGCGGTCGTAGGCGGCCAGCAGGTCGCGCAGGTTGTGCTCGCGGGTGATCCACTCGCGCTGGCGCTCCTCGGCGCCGTGCCCGCGCAGGTCGAAGGTCAGGCACACGCAGCCCAGGCCGGCGATGCCGCGGGCGCGCCTGAGGTCGCGCTGCTGGCTGCCGCCCCAGCCGTGCACGAAGAGCACGCCGGGCACATGGGTACGCGGGCTGAGGAAGTTGCCCTGCAGGCGCAGGGAGTCGACGTTGATGTCGATGCGCTCGTCATAAGGCGTCATAGGTCCTCCACCATTGCGTATTTCAGCAGGAAGTCGCCATGCCGGTCGGGGCCGCGGTAGATCACCCGGGCGTTGGCCGGCAGCGCCTTGTCCTCGAAGATCTCGAAGGACGAGGCGCGCACCGCCTGCAGCGCCGGGTCCGCCACGAAGGCCTGCAGGGCGGCCAGCTCGGCGCCGGTGGCGCCGCCCACGCGCCAGGACTGCTCCAGCACGCCGCTGCGCTGGCGGCCCCGGGCATCCACGCCCTGGGCGATGTCGTAGTTGCGCCGCGAAGCGAAGAAGTGCGGCAGGCACTGGCTGGCGGCGCGGTCGAAGGCCCGGCCCTGCTGGATCGCCAGGCGAACCTCGGCGGCCAGGTCCAGCCCCAGCAGGGCGTCGAAGTCGCCGCGCACCACCAGCAGGTCGGAGCCGCCGTAGACCAGCTCGCCGCGGGCATTGCGGTTCTGCTGCTGGAAGCCATGGTAGGACAGCAGCACGCCGCTGACCTGGGCCTGGCCGACGCTGAGGGTGCGCACCTCGGCGAGGTCGTCCTCGATGGCCAGGCCGGCCAGCAAGTCCGCCTCGTCGTAGCCGGCCAGCGCCGCCTCCAGTTCGTCCGCGTCGGCCACCACCCGCTGCCCCAGGCCGCCGCGCCCGCCCGCCGGCTTGAGCCGCTGCGGGCCACGCGGCAGGCGCGCGCTGGCGCAGCGCCAGGCGTCCTGGCGGCAGAACGCGCTGTGGCCATCCAGCACCACCGACGCCACCCGCTCGGCGAAGCCGGCCGCCCAGCCCCGCGGGGTGAGCGCGGCGTGCTCGATCAGCGGGTGGACGATCGCCTTGCCGGCCTGGTGGGCCTGCTCGACATAGCCGCCGAACAGGTCCAGCGGCCCCTGCACGCCCAGCCGGCGGGCCTGCTCGCGGCCCACCAGGGTGTCGCTGGGCACCCAGTAGTAGCGTCGCCGCGGGTCCCGTGCCGCGGGCGGGCCGTCGAAGAACTCCAGCCCCTGGATTTCCGCCAGCCAGCGGGCCAGCTCGCGGTTGCTGCAGGCGTCCTCGGGCGCAGGGTCGGCCTGCGGCGAGGTGGCGATGACGATACGTCGATTCTCGGCGTGGATCATGCGGCCGCTCCCTTCGTGCGTGGCGTATGAACACTCGACTGTGCCCGCAGTCAGTGGTTCTACGGAGTCGATGAAGCGAGGACAGGGCGACGGACCAGGACCGCGAGGCGCAGATACGCCAGAAGGCCCGCGAAATCCGGGAAGCCGAAGGCCGCCCCAGCGGCCAGGCCGAACGCCACTGGCGAATGACCCGGGAACACCTGGGCGAAATCCTCCCGGCGGATAACGCCGCAGGCGTTATGCGCCCTACGGGGAACCCGGGAGCTTCGTGGTGCCGCAGCGCACCGAACGGTCCCCTCTCCCGCTTGCGGGGGAGGGTTAGGGAGGGGGAGCGGCGTCAGGGTTTGGCAGAGGTGCGTGGGCGAAGTCCGCCCCTTTCTCTGTAAGGAAGAGAGGGCTGTCCCGAGCAGTCGGACAACACAGCGTCAGCCGGCAAGTCCGTAGGGCGAATAACCGTTCGCGGTTATCCGCCGTCGGCCGTGCTACCGGGCGTCCGGCGCGGCCGCACGAATCATCGAACAAAACCACGGCCCCCACCCACCCCTGCAAAATGCGCGGCACCTCCATCCCGGTCGTGCAACGCGCCCGCATCACAACGCCATCAGACCCACCATTTCCCCTTCTGAATCAACGGCCTGAAACAAGCGCACCGCCTGGTACGGAGCCTGCTTTGCGTACTGGGCCCGGGCCGCCTGCCCCGCAGTGCGTTCCGCAGCGGCGAACGCCGGCCCGGCCCGGCAGAAAATCGAAACTTCGCACCGCGCGGCCCGGTCCCCCTGAAGAGGTCGCCGGCGAAGCGGAGACTCCCAACGAAGGCCGGCAGGATTGTCCGGCCCACTGCAAAGAGGAAGTGGAAGATGCGAAACCTGCTGGCCGATGCCCGCCTGGAAGACCCCTGCCCACCTACGCTGCCGCCGTTTTCCCTGACGGCGGAAGTCACCCCCGTGCGGCGCAGGCGGATCCTCTTCGTCACATCGGAGCTCACCGACTTCGTCAAGGCCGGCGGCCTGGGCGACGTCTCCGCCGCCCTGCCGCGGGCGCTGCTGGCCGAGCACGACATCCGCGTGCTGCTGCCCGGCTACCGCCAGGTGCTCAAGGGCGCGGTCGCCTGCCGGGTGGTCGGCCACCTGCCGGGCCAGGCCGCGCTGCCGCCCTGCGACATCGGCGAGCTGCAACTGGCCGACGGCCTGCGCGTCTACGTGGTCATCTGCCCCGAACTCTACGACCGCGAGGGCACGCCCTATGGCGACGACGCCGGCAACGAATGGCCGGACAACCACATCCGCTTCGCCCGCCTGAGCCTGGCCGCCGCCGACATGGCCGCCGGCCTGGCCACCCCCGGCTGGTGCCCCGACCTGCTCCACGTCAACGACTGGCCCAGCGCCCTGGCTCCGGCCTACATGGCCTGGCGCGGGCAGGCCACGCCCAGCGTGCTGACCATCCACAACCTCGGCTACCAGGGCGCCTGCCCCCTGGGCAGCTGCGCCGAGCTGGGCCTGCCCGAGCACGCCGGGCTGCCGGAGAGCATGGAGTTCTACGGCAAGCTGTCGTTCCTCAAGGCGGGCATCAACCATGCCAGCCACATCACCACCGTCAGCGAGACCTACGCCCGCGAGATCACCGGCGAGGCCTTCGGCTGCGGCCTGCAGGGCGTGCTCGCGCAGCGCCGCCGGGAAGGCCGCCTGAGCGGCATCACCCATGGCATCGACGCCAGCTGGGACGCGCGCAGCGACCCGCACCTGGTGGCGCGCTTCGACGCCCGCCGCCTGCAAGGCAAGCGGCGCAATGCCGAGTACGTGGAGCGCAGCTTCGGCCTGCTGCCCGGGCGCGGCCCGCTGTTCGCCGTGGTCTCGCGCCTGGTGCAGCAGAAAGGCATCGACCTGACCCTGGCCATCGCCGACCGCATGGTCGAGGCCGGCGGCCGCCTGGTGGCGATCGGCCGCGGCGAGCCGCCGCTGGAGCGGGCCATGGCGCAACTGGCCGAGCGCTACCCGGGGCGCGTCGGCGTGCGCATCGGCTTCGACGAGACCGAGGCGCGGCGCATCTACGCCGCCAGCGACTTCCTGCTGATGCCCTCGCGCTACGAACCCTGCGGGCTGAGCCAGATGTACGCCCAGCGCCTCGGCTCGCTGCCCATCGCCCGCTGCACCGGCGGCCTGGCCGACACCATCGTCGACGGCGTCACCGGCCTGCTGTTCCGCGAGGGCGACCCGGACAGCTACTTCGAAGCGGTGCAGCGCGCGCTGAACATCCACCGCTACCCCGAACTGCTCAACGCCATGCGCTGCAAGGCCATGGAAGCCCCGCAGTACTGGAGCAAGGCGGTGCGCCCCTATACCCGGCTGTACCGCGACCTGCTCGCGGAACTGCCCGTGAGCGTGCGCCGATGAGCCGCCAGATGCCCCGGGCCGGAGCCCTGCCGCAGCCCGACGGGCTGACGCGCTTCGCCATCTGGGCGCCGGACGCGCGCCGGGTGGACCTGCAGCTGGGCGACGGCAGCCGCCTGCCCATGCAGGCCCTGGACGACGGCTGGTACAGCCTGGAAATCCCCTGCGCGGCCGGCAGCGCCTACCGCTTCTGCATCGACGAGCGGCTGTCGGTGGCCGACCCGGCCTCGCGGGCCCAGGCCGGCGGCGTGGAGGCCGACAGCCTGGTGCAGGACCCCACCGCCTACGCCTGGCAGAGCCGCGAGTGGCGCGGCCGGCCCTGGCACGAGACGGTGCTCTACGAACTGCACGTGGGCCTGTTCGACGGCTTCGGCGCCCTGCTCGACTTCCTCCCGGGGCTGGTCGAACTGGGCGTCACCGCCATCGAACTGATGCCGCTCAACGCCTTCCCCGGGCGCCGCAACTGGGGCTACGACGGCGTGCTGCCCTACGCCCCCGCCTCGGCCTATGGCACCCCGGAGAACCTCAGGCGGCTGATCGACCAGGCCCACCTGCTGGGCCTGATGGTCTTCGTCGACGTGGTCTACAACCACTTCGGCCCCCAGGGCAACTACCTGGGCGAATACGCCTCGGGCTTCTTCGGCGAGCAACCCACGCCCTGGGGCCACGCCATCGACTTCGCCCGCCCGGCGGTGCGCGAGTTCTTCATCGGCAACGCCGAGATGTGGGTGCGCGACTACCGCGTCGACGGCCTGCGCCTGGACGCCGTGCACGCCATCGCCGACAAGGCCTTCCTGGTCGAGCTGGCCGGGCGCGCCCGCAGCGCCGCCCAGGGCCGCCACCTGCACCTGGTGCTGGAGAACGAGGACAACCAGGCGAGCCTGCTGCGCCAGGGCTTCGACGCGCAGTGGAACGACGACCTGCACCACGTGCTGCACCACCTGCTGACCGGCGAGCGCGAGGGCTACTACGCCGACTACGCCGGGGCCACCACCGCCAAGCTGTGCGCCTGCCTGGCCGAGGGCTTCGTCTTCCAGGGCCAGCGCGACTACCGCGGGCGGGTGCGCGGCGAACCCAGCGCCGAGCTGTCGCCGCTGGCCTTCGTGGCCTTCCTGCAGAACCACGACCAGGTCGGCAACCGCGCCCTGGGCGAGCGCCTGATCGCCCTGAGCCGTCCCGAGCGCCTGCGCGTGGCGGTGGCCCTGGTGCTGCTGGCGCCCATGGTGCCGATGCTGTTCATGGGCGAGGAATGGGGCGAGCGCAACCCCTTCCTCTATTTCACCGACTACCAGGGCGACCTGGCCAAGGCGGTCAGCGACGGGCGGCGCCAGGAGTTCGCAGCCTTCGGCCGCTTCTCCGGCGCCCTCCCCGAGCCCAACGACTACGAGACCTTCGTCGCCTCGCGGCCGCGCCCGGAACACGCCGACAGCGCCTGGCGCGCCCATTACCGGCGCCTGCTGGAGCTGCGCCACGCCTGGCTCATCCCACGCCTGGACGGCACCCGCGCCCTGGGCGCGGTGCCCCTGGGCGAGGCGGCGGTGAGCGCGCGCTGGCGCCTGGGCGATGGCAGCCTGTGGCGCATCGAGCTCAACCTGGGCAGCGAGGAAGTCTTCGTCGAGGCGCCGGCGGCGCAGACGCAGATCCTCTTCTGCGAAGGCCAGGAAGTCGCCGACTACCGCGCCGGCCGGCTCGCCCCCGGCAGCCTGGCCCTGAGCCTGGAGGACAGCCCATGAGCGATGCGCTGCTGCGCGAACTGGCCGGCGAGGCGGGCCTGAAGCTCGACTGGGTGGATGCCGACAACCGCCCGCAGCAGGCCAGCCCCGAGGTGTTGCGCCAGGTGCTGGAGGCCCTGGGGTTGCCGGCGCAGAGCCCCGGGCAGCTGCGCCAGAGCCTCGGCCAGGTGCGCCAGGAGCGCGCCGCGCCGCCCTCGCTGCTGACCCTGGACCAGGGCCGGCCGCTGCAACTGGGCCCCCTGGCCAGGCCCAACGAGGCGTTCCGGCTGGTCCCCGAGCACGGCGAGGACATCGAGGGGCGCCTGGACGAGGCCAGCGCCCTGCCCCCCGTGGCCCGATGCGGCTACTACCGCCTGCAACTGGCCGAGCGGGAGCTGAGCCTGGCCGTCGCCCCGCCCCGCTGCCCCCAGGTGCAGGAACTCTGCGATGGGCGCCGCCACGCCTGGGGCCTGGCGGCGCAGCTGTATGCCCTGCGCGAGCCCGGCGACGGTGGCCTGGGCGACCTGGCGGCGCTGGAGGCCCTGGCCCGCAGCGCCGCCGCCAAGGGCGCCGACGCCCTGGCCATCAGCCCGCTGCATGCCATGTTCGCCGCCGCCCGCCAGGCCTGCAGCCCCTACTCGCCCTCCAGCCGGCTGTTCTTCAACGAACTGCACGCCGCGCCGCGCCAGGTCTTCGGCCAGGCCGCGGTGGAGCAGGCCATCGCCGAGGCCGGGCTGGGCGAGGAACTGCACGAGCTGGAAAGCCTGCCCCTGGTGGACTGGCCAGGCAGCGCCCGGGCCCGCGAGCGCCTGCTGCGGCAACTGCATGGCGGCTTCGCCCGGGCCGACGCCGGCCTGCAGCGTGACTTCCAGCGCTTCCGCCACGAGGGTGGCGAGGCCCTGCTGCAGCACTGCTGCTTCCAGGCCCTGCAACGCCGCCGCGGCGAGGCCGGCGACGGCCTGGACTGGCGCCACTGGCCGGCGGCATTCCTCCGCCCGGAGGCCGAAGGCGTGCGCCAGTTCATGCTCGAACAGCCGGAGGAAATCGACTTCCAGCAGTTCTGCCAATGGCTGCTGGCGCGCTGCCTGCAACACACCCAGCGGGCGGCGCGCGACGCCGGCATGGGCATCGGCCTGATCGCCGACCTCGCGGTGGGCGCCGACCCACGCGGCAGCCAGGCCTGGATGCGGCAGGACGAACTGCTGGCCGGGGTCAGCGTCGGCGCCCCGCCCGACGTGCTCAACCGCGCCGGGCAGAACTGGGGCATCTGCGCCTTCTCGCCCCACGGCCTGCGCCTGCACGGCTACCGCGCCTTCATCGAGATGCTGCGGGCCAACCTGCGCTACCCCGGCGGCCTGCGCATCGACCATGTGCTGGGGCTGCGCCGCCTGTGGGTGATCCCCGAGGGCGCACCGCCGGAAGCCGGCGCCTACCTGGAATACCCGCTGGACGACCTGCTCCGGCTCATCTGCCTGGAGGCCCGGCGGGCCCGGGCGCTGATCATCGGCGAAGACCTCGGCACCATCCCCGGGGGCCTGCGTGAGCGGCTCGCCGAACACGGCATCCTGGGCATGCGGGTGCTGCTGTTCGAGCAGGCCGGCGGCCACTTCCACGCCCCGGCGCACTGGCCGGACGCGGCCCTGGCCACCACCACCACCCACGACCTGCCGAGCCTGGAGGGCTGGCGCCAGGGCCACGACATCGACTGGCGCGAGCGCCTGGGCCAGCGCAGCGAGGAACAGGCACGGCACGACCGCGAGGAACGCCAGCGGGACGTCCAGGGCCTGGCCCGGGCGCTGGCCGGGAACGGCATCGCCCGCGAGCCGCTGGACGGCGCCATCGAGTTCGTCGGCCGCACCCCGGCGCCGCTGGTGCTGCTGCCCCTGGAAGACGCCCTGGGCAGCATCGAGCAGCCCAACCTGCCCGGCCCCGGCGACGAACACCCGAACTGGCGCCGGCGCTACCCGGCCCGGGCCGCTCAGATGCTCGACATCCCCGCGGTGAACGCGCGCCTGGAACGCCTGGACCAGGCGCGCCGGGGGCACGACTCATGAACGCCATCCGCGCCACCCTGCGGCTGCAGTTCAACCGCGACTTCACCCTGGACGACGCCCTGCCCTGGCTGGACTACTTCGCCGAACTGGGCATCAGCCACCTCTACGCCTCGCCGCTGCTCACCGCCCAGCCCGGCTCCGGCCACGGCTACGACGTGGTCGACCCCACCCGCATCAACCCCGAGCTGGGCGGCGAGGCGGCCCTGCGCCGGCTGGTCGGCGGCCTGCGCCTGCGCGGCATGGGGCTGATCGTCGACACCGTGGCCAACCACATGCGCATCGGCCAGGCCAACCCCTGGTGGCAGGACGTGCTGCGCTGGGGCCTGGCCAGCCCCTACGCGCACTTCTTCGACATCCACTGGCGCAGCGACGACCCGCTGCTGGACCGCCAGGTGCTGCTGCCCTGCCTGGGCGGCGACTACTTCGACGAACTGCGGGCCGGGCGCATCCGCCTGGGCTTCGCCGAGCACGCCGGCTGCTTCCAGCTGCACTACGGCGAGCAGTGCTTCCCGGTGTGCCCGGCCACCTACGGGATGATCCTGGTGCATGCCGGCGAAGGCCCGCTGTACGAACTGGCGCCGCGCTTCGCCGAACTGCGCGGCCACCCCCAGGCCCGCGTGCTGGCCACCGCCCTGTGCCGGCGCCTGGCGGCACTGCTGGGCGACGGGGCGCTGTGCGAACGCCTGCTGGGCTTCTACCAGGTGGCCGAGGGCCAGGACTGGCGGCCCCTGCACCGCCTGCTGGAGCACCAGCACTACCGCCTGGCCAACTGGCGGGTGGCGGCCGACGACATCAACTGGCGGCGCTTCTTCGACATCAACGAACTGGTCGGCCTGCGCGTGGAGCTGCCGGACGTGTTCGGCGCCTGCCACGCCTACCTCCTGCAACTGATGCAGGAAGGCCTGGTGGACGGCCTGCGCATCGACCACGTCGACGGCCTGGCCGACCCGCGCGGCTACTGCCGGCGCCTGCGCCGGGCATTCCGCGACGGAACGGCGCCGCTGTACGTGGAGAAGATCCTCGCCGTCGGCGAACGGCTGCCGGCCGACTGGCGGGTGGACGGCAGCAGCGGCTACGACTTCATGAACCAGGTGTCGCTGCTGCAGCACGACCCGCGCGGCGAAATCCCCCTGCGGGCGCTTTGGGAGCAGACCAGCGGCCGCCGCCAGGGCTTCGACGACGAACGCCTGGCGGCCCGCGAATGGGTGCTGGGCGGCGCCTTCGCCGGCGACCTGGAAGGCATGGCCCAGGAGCTCTGGCAACTGGCGCGCACCGACCTGGCCAGCCGTGACCTGCCCCTGGGCTCCATCCGCCGCGCGCTGTTCCAGCTGCTGCGGGCCTTCCCGGTGTACCGCACCTACGCCGGCGCCTGCGGCCGTTCGGCCCAGGACCGGCGCTATTTCGAACAGGCCCGCGGCGCCGCGGAGGAACGCCTGGACGAGCATGACCGGCGCACCCTGGCCTGGCTCGGCCGGGTGCTGGGCGGCGAGCCCCTGCGCGCGGTGCCGCCCGGGCCGCTGCGGCAGAAGCGCCGGCAGGTGCTGGCGCGCTTCCAGCAACTGACCCCGCCCATCGCCGCCAAGGCCCTGGAAGACACCGCCTGCTACCGCCACGCCGCCGCCCTGGGACGCAACGACGTGGGCTTCGACCCGCAGCGCCTGGCGGCGCCACCCGCGGAATTCCACGCCGCCTGCCAGGTGCGCCTGGCCGAATTCCCCCGCGCCCTGCTGGCCACCGCCACCCACGACCACAAGCGCGGCGAGGACTGCCGCGCCCGCCTGGCCGCGCTGAGCGAACGCGCCCCCTGGTTCGCCGAGCAGGTCGCGCAGTGGCGCCCCCTGGCCGCGGCCCTGCGCCACCCCGGGACGCCCCCCGCGCCCAGCGGCGGCGACGAGCTGATCCTCTACCAGTGCCTGCTGGCCAGTTGGCCTCACGAGCTGGCCGAGGACGACGCCGAGGGGCTGCGCGCCTACCACCAACGCATCGCCCGGTGGCAGCTCAAGGCGCTGCGCGAAGCCAAGCTGGAAACCGACTGGAGCGCCCCCGTGCAGGCCTACGAAAGCGCCTGCGCGGACTTCCTCGACACCCTGCTCCTGCAACCCGCCGGCCGGGAACTGCGCGGCGCCGTGGCCGCGGCGGCCCGGGCGCTGATGCCCGCCGGCGCCCTCAACGGCCTGGCCCAGTGCCTGCTGCGCTGCACCGCCCCCGGGGTGCCGGACCTGTACCAGGGCTGCGAGTTCTGGGACTTCAGCCTGGTCGACCCGGACAACCGCCGCACCCCGGACTACGCCCGGCGCCAGGCCACCCTGCAAGCGAACCCCGACTGGCCGCAGCTGCTGGAGCACTGGCGCGACGGGCGCATCAAGCAGGCCCTGCTGCACCAGGCGCTGCAGCTGCGCCGGCGCTGGCCGCAACTGTTCGAGCACGGCGGCTACCAGCCCCTCGACCTGCACGGCGAGCACGCCGGCTGCCTGCTCGCCTTCCTGCGAAGCCATGCCGGCCGGCACCTGCTGGTGCTGGTGCCGCGGCTGTGCGCGGGCCTGCTGGAAGACACGCCGCTGCCGCGGGTGGACGCCGAGCGCTGGGGCGACACCCGCGTGCGCCTGCCGGCCGGGCTGGCCGGCCGCCACTGGCAGGGCCTGGTCGGCGGGCACCGCGACGACGACGCCGAACTGGCGGTGGCCGCCCTGCTGGGCGAGCTGCCGGCCAACCTGCTGACCTGCGCCGACGAGGAGGCAAGCCCATGAACATCGACGAACGCCGGGTACGCGAACTGGCCCACCAGATCTGGGAATCCGAAGGCCGCCCCGAGGGCCAGGCCGAACGCCACTGGCGGATGGCCCGCAGCCTGGCCGAGGCCGAGCAGGAACAGATCGCCCAGCGCGAGGCCCCCGGCGAGGCGCCGGAGAAGCCGGCCCTGCTGCAGAAACCGCCGCGGCGCAAGGGCAAGCTGCCCGCCGCCGACCCCGAGCGCCCTGACGAGGGCTGAGCCCGGCGCCTTCCCCGCCCCATCGGCAAGCAGAGGACCCCCTCATGAGCAAACGCTCGCACTCGCGAGTCACCGAAGGCCGTCCCTTCCCCCTGGGTGCCACCTGGGACGGCCTGGGCGTCAACTTCGCGCTGTTCTCGGCCCACGCCACCCGCGTCGAACTATGCCTGTTCGACGCCAGCGGCAAGCGCGAGCTGGAACGCATCGAGCTGCCCGAATACAGCGACGAGATCTGGCACGGCTACCTGCCCGACGCCCACCCCGGGCAGATCTACGGCTACCGCGTGCACGGCCCCTTCGAGCCGGACGCCGGGCACCGCTTCAACCCCAACAAGCTGCTGATCGACCCCTACGCCCGCCAGCTGGTGGGCCAGCTGCGCTGGTCCGAGGCGCTGTTCGGCTACACCATCGGCTCGCCCGACGCGGACCTGAGCTTCGACACGCGCGACAGCGCGCCCTTCGTGCCCAGGTGCAAGGTCATCGACCCGGCCTTCACCTGGGGCGAGCAGCAGTTCACCCGCATCCCCTGGGACGAGACGCTGCTCTACGAGGCGCACCTGCGCGGCATCAGCATGCGCCACCCGGCGGTGCCCGAGCGCCTGCGCGGCACCTGCGCGGGGCTGATGAACGCCGAGCTGATCAAGCACCTGCGCCACCTGGGCATCACCAGCCTGGAGCTGCTGCCGGTGCACGGCTTCGTCGACGACAAGCACCTGCTGGAAAAGGGCATGAGCAACTACTGGGGCTACAACAGCATCGCCTTCTTCGCCCCCCACGCCCGCTACCTGGCCAGCGGCCAGGTCAACGAGTTCAAGGAAATGGTGGCGCACCTGCACGACGCCGGCATCGAGCTGATCCTCGACGTGGTCTACAACCACACCGCCGAGGGCAACGAGCTGGGCCCGACGCTGAGCATGCGCGGCATCGACAACGTCTCCTACTACCGCCTGCAGGCCGACGACCGGCGCTACTACGTGAACGACTCCGGCACCGGCAACACCCTGGACCTCAGCCACCCCTGCGTGCTGCAGATGGTCACCGACTCGCTGCGCTACTGGGCCACCGAGATGCGCGTGGACGGCTTCCGCTTCGACCTCGCCTCCATCCTCGGCCGCTACGCCGAAGGCTTCGACGAGCGCCACAGCTTCCTGGTGGCCTGCCGCCAGGACCCGCTGCTCAGCCACCGCAAGCTGATCGCCGAACCCTGGGACTGCGGCCCCGGTGGCTACCAGGTGGGCCGCTTCCCGCCCGGCTGGGTGGAATGGAACGACCGCTTCCGCGACACCCTGCGCAGCTACTGGCGCGGCGACGAGGGCCAGCTGCCGGACCTGGCGCGGCGCCTCACCGCCTCCGGCGACCTGTACAACCACCGCGGCCGCCGGCCCTACGCCTCGGTCAACTTCATCACCGCCCACGACGGCTTCACCCTGCGCGACGTGGTGTCCTACGACCACAAGCACAACGAGGCCAACGGCGAGGACAACCGCGACGGCCACGACGACAACCGTTCCTGGAACCACGGCGAGGAAGGCCCCACGGGCGACCCGGCGATCCGCCAGCTGCGCCTGCGGCAGATGTGCAACCTGATGGCCACCCTGCTGCTGGCCCAGGGCACCCCCATGCTGCTGGCCGGCGACGAGTTCAGCCGCACCCAGCAGGGCAACAACAACGTCTACTGCCAGGACAACGAACTGGGCTGGATCGACTGGAACCTCGACGACGAGGGCCGCCAGCTGCAGGCCTTCACCCGCTACCTGATCCGCCTGCGGCGGCGCTACCCGATCCTGCGCCGCGGGCGCTTCCTGGTCGGCGAGTACAACGCCGAGCTGGGGGTGAAGGATGTGACCTGGCTGGCCCCCGACGGCCGCGAGATGACCCAGGAAGACTGGGAAACGCCCCAGGCCCGCTGCCTGGGCATGCTCCTGGACGGCCGCGCGCAACCCACCGGCATCCGCCGCAGCGGCGCCGACGCCACCCTGCTGCTGTTGCTCAATGCCCACCACGAGCCGCTGCAGTTCCAACTCCCCGGCGTGGCCCAGGGCCGCGACTGGCAATGCCTGCTGGACACCATGGCCGAGCCGCCGGCCCTGGACGACGGCCTGGTGCACGGCTTCGACGCCGCCTTCGACCTGGGCCCGCGGGCGCTGGCGTTGTTCGTGTTGCGCAAGGAGGGGGATGGGTGACGGGCGTGGTTTCCCGTAGGGCGCATAACGCCTACGGCGTTATCCGCCGTTTGCGTCGGGCCTGGGTGCATGGAACGACGGCGGATAACCGCGAACGGTTATTCGCCCTACGAACCTGCCGGCTGACGCTGTGTTATCCGCTTTCGGCGCCAGCACACCCTCCCCCGGACAATCGGATGAAATCCGCCTGAACGGTGCCCCCGGCGTCCAGTCGGAAGCTATAGGCGCCCGCGAAGGCGTCCCCAACCGCAACCGCTATGGAGGACAGCATGAAAATCAGCGAAATCATGACGCGCAACGTCCAGACCACCGCCCCCGACACCTCGCTGCAAGAGGCGGCCGCGGCCATGGCGCGGATCGACAGTGGCGCCTTGCTGGTCAACGACGGCGACCGCCTGGTGGGCATGGTCACCGACCGCGACATCGTCGTTCGCGCGGTGGCCGCCGGGCTGGGGGTGGATACCCCGGTGTCGCGGGTGATGAGCGGCGACATCCACTACTGCTTCGAGGACGAGGAAGTGCAGCACGTGGCCCGCAACATGGCGCAGGTGAAGATGCGCCGGCTGCCGGTGCTGACCCGCGAGAAGCGCCTGGTGGGCGTGGTCTCCCTCGGCAACATCGCCGCCTGCCGCGACGCCCAGGCCAGCGACACCGTGCTGCGCGGCGTGGCCCAGGCCCACTGACCAGCCCCCTGGCCACGGCGCCGCCCGGGCCGTGGCCGTCCGCACAGCGGGAGAACGACATGAAAGCTGTGGTATTCCACGACGTCGGCGACATCCGCCTGGACGAGGTCCCGGAGCCGACGCTGCGCCAGCCCAACGACGCCATCGTGCGCCTCACCGCCTCGGCGATCTGCGGCACCGACCTGCACTTCGTGCGCGGCAGCGTGGGCGGCATGAGGCCCGGCACCATCCTCGGCCACGAAGGCGTGGGCATAGTCGAGGAACTGGGCGACGAGGTGCGCAACCTGCAGGTGGGCGACCGGGTGGTGGTCCCCTCCACCATCGCCTGCGGCAACTGCGTGTACTGCCGCGCCGGCTACTACGCCCAGTGCGACGTCGCCAACCCCGGCGGCCAGCGCGCCGGCACCGCCTTCTTCGGCGGGCCCGAGGCCAACGGC
This sequence comes from Pseudomonas delhiensis, assembly GCF_900187975.1. GTDB lineage: Bacteria > Pseudomonadota > Gammaproteobacteria > Pseudomonadales > Pseudomonadaceae > Pseudomonas > Pseudomonas delhiensis. The sequence goes on from NZ_FZPC01000022.1 coordinate 48,549, forward strand.
GCGTTCCACGGGCTGCAGGCCGAGAAGGCGCGCATCCCCTACGCCAACATCGGGCTCATCCGCCTGCCCTCGCAGATCAGCGACGACCAGGCGATCCTGCTGTCCGACATCTTCCCCACCGGCTGGTTCGGCGCCGAGCTGGCCGAGGTGGGCAGCGGCGACACGGTGGCGGTGTTCGGTTGCGGCCCGGTGGGCCAGTTCGCCATCGCCAGCGCGCTGCTGAAGGGCGCCTCGCGGGTGTTCGCCATCGACCGCCACCCCGACCGCCTGCACATGGCCCGCCAGCAGGGCGCGGAGGTGATCGACTTCGAGCGCGAGGACCCGCTGCAGGCGCTGCTCTGGCTCACCGACGGCATCGGCGTGGACCGCGCCATCGACGCCGTCGGGGTGGATGCCGAGCGCAGCCACGGCGAGGTCACCCCGGCGCCCAGCGAAGGCCACGAGTCGCCCTGGACGCCGGGCAACGCGCCGGCCCAGGTGCTCGACTGGGCGGTGGCCGGCCTGGCCAAGGCCGGCACCCTCGGCATCATCGGCGTGTACGGGCCGGACTCGCGGACCTTCCCCATCGGCATCGCGATGAACCGCAACCTGACGCTGAAGATGGGCAACTGCCACCACCGCAAGTACATCCCGCAGCTGATCGAACTGGTGCTGAGCGGGCGCATCGACCCGGCCAAGGTGCTCACCCAGGTCAAGCCCATCAGCGACGCCATCGCCGCCTTCGAGGCGTTCGACCAGCGCCGGACCGGCTGGGTGAAGGTGGAGCTGCAACCGCAGCGCCGGCACGCCGCCGCGGGCGACGAGGAACGCGTCCGCCAGCCGGCGCCGCCCGCCACGGAGTGACGCCATGGGAACGGACGGCCTGCACATCGGCATTTCCGGCTGGCGCTACGCCCCCTGGCGCGGCGAGTTCTACCCCAAGGGCCTGCCCCAGCGCGAGGAGCTGCGCTATGCCTCCCATGCCTTCGCCAGCATCGAGCTGAACGGCTCCTTCTACGGCCTGCAGACGCCCGAGCGCTACCGCCAGTGGAAGGCGCAGACCCCCGAGGGCTTCCGCTTCAGCGTCAAGGGCCCGCGCTTCGTCACCCACCTGCGGCGCCTGCGCGAGCCGGAACAGGGCCTGGCCAACTTCTTCGCCTCCGGCCCCCTGGAGCTGGACGAGAAGCTCGGCGCCTTCCTCTGGCAGCTGCCGCCCAGCCTGGCCTACAGCGGCGAACTGCTGGAAGACTTCCTCGCCTTGCTGCCGCGCGACAGCCATGCGGCGGCCGAACTGGCGGGCTCCGCGGACGAGCGCCTGCGCCACGGGCAGCGCCCGCCAGGCCGGCGCTTCCCCCTGCGCCACGCCCTGGAGGTGCGCCACAAGAGCTTCTGCACCCCCGGGTTCACCGACCAGCTGCGCCGGCACGGCGTGGCCCTGGTAATGGCCGACGCGCCGTCGAAGTGGCCCTACGCCGAGGACCTCACCGCCCCGGACTTCACCTACCTGCGCCTGCACGGCGCCGAGGAACTCTATGCCAGCGGCTACGGCGAGAAGGCCCTGCGCCGCTGGTGCGAGCGCATCCGCCTGTGGCGCAACGGCCTGCAGCCCGCGGATGCCGAGCTGATCGACGCGGACAGGCGCGGCGACCGCCGGCACCGCGAGCTGTACTGCTACTTCGACAACGACATCAAGGTGCGCGCGCCCTTCGATGCCTTCCGCCTGATGCAGCTGCTCGACGTCCACCTGCCGCAGCAGCAGGTGCCGGGCGCCGCGGTGGAGGGCTGGGCATGAACCAGCCGGCCCGCGCCGGCGCCGGCCAGGCGACGGCCTGCGGCCTTTCGCTGCGGGTGCTGACGGTGAACACCCACAAGGGCTTCAACGCCTTCAACCGCCGCTTCATCCTCCACGAGCTGCGCGAGGCGGTGCGCGCCACCGCGGCGGACCTGGTGTTCCTCCAGGAAGTGCACGGCGAGCACCAGCTGCACGCCGGGCGCCACCCCGGCTGGCCGGCCACGCCGCACTACGAGTTCCTCGCCGACAGCATGTGGCCGGCCTTCGCCTACGGCCGCAACGCCGTCTACCCCGAGGGCCACCACGGCAACGCCCTGCTCTCGCGCTACCCGATCCTCAGCCACGACAACCACGACATCTCCATCGCCGGCAACGAGCAGCGCGGCCTGCTGCACGCCTGCATCGACCTGCCCGGCGGCGCCCCGCTGCACGCCGTGTGCGTGCACCTGGGGCTGCGCGAGGCGCAGCGGCGGCAGCAACTGGCGCTGCTCTGCCGCCTGGTGGAAAGCCTCCCCGCCCAGGCGCCGCTGATCGTCGCCGGCGACTTCAACGACTGGCGCTGCCAGGCCGGCGCCCTGCTCGCCGGCTGCGGCCTGGCGCCGGCCTTCGCCCACAAGGCGGGCGCCCCGCGCAGCTTCCCGGCGCGCTGGCCGCTGCTGCGCCTGGACCGCATCTACCTGCGCAACCTGCGGGTGCACGCCAGCCAGGTGCTGGGCAACCGGCCCTGGCCGCACCTGTCCGACCATCTTCCCCTGCTCGCCGAGGTGAGCCCATGAACGAGCGCTGGCACGCGGGCAACCGCGTCGAACTGCTGGTCAACGGCGAGGCCTTCTACCCGCGGGTGTTCGAGGCCATCGCCAGGGCCCGCCGCGAGGTGCTGCTGGAGACCTTCATCATCTACGAGGACAAGGTCGGCCTGGCCTTGCGCAAGGCATTGCTGGCGGCGGCCCGGCGCGGCGTGCGGGTCGAGCTGATCGTCGACGGCTACGGCACCGCCGACCTGGGCACGGACTACATCGGCAGCCTGCTGGAGGCCGGGGTGCGCCTGCACCTGTTCGACCCGCGCCCGCGGCTGCTGGGCCTGCGCACCAACCTGTTCCGCCGCCTGCACCGCAAGCTGCTGGTGGTGGACGGCAGCACCGCCTTCGTCGGCGGCATCAACTTCAGCGCCGACCACCTGGCCGACTTCGGCGCCATGGCCAAGCAGGACTACGCGGTGCTGGTGCAGGGCCCGGTGGCCCAGGACATCCGCCAGGCCAGCCTGGCCCTGCTGGAGGAGTACGGCAGCACCCCCGAGCGGCTGCCGCCCGGCCTGCCGAGCCTGGCCGGCGAGACCCGCGCCTGCCTGGTGCTGCGCGACAACGGCCCGCGCAGCACGGCCATCGAGCGGCACTACCTGGCGGCGATCCAGGGCGCGCGCCGGCGGCTGACCATCGCCAACGCCTATTTCTTCCCCGGCTACCGCCTGCTGCGGGCGCTGCGCCAGGCCGCGCAGCGCGGCGTGGAGGTGCGCCTGATCCTCCAGGGCCTGCCGGACATGCCGCTGGTGCGCCTGTGCAGCAAGCTGCTCTACGACACCCTGCTGCGCGATGGCGTACGGATCTACGAGTACTGCGACCGCCCGCTGCACGGCAAGGTGGCGGTGGCCGACGGCCGCTGGGCCACGGTGGGTTCGAGCAACCTGGACCCGCTGAGCCTGTCGCTGAACCTGGAGGGCAACCTGATGATCGACGACGCGGGTTTCGCCCAGGCGCTGGAAGCGCACCTGGACGCCCTGGCCCGCGACAACTGCCGGCGCATCAGCCGCAAGGTGGCGCGCCGCGGCTACTGGTGGCGCGCGCCCCTGGTGTTCCTGAGCTTCCACTTCCTGCGCCATTTCCCGGCCATCGCCGGGCAGTTGCCGGCGCACCGGCAGAAGCTGCGCTCGCCACGGGGGCTGGATGGCGAGCCGGCGGCGGACGCCCCGCGGGTGCGGCCATGAACGCCGCCGCGCCGCGGGAGCGGCACAAGCAGGCCTGGAAGCTGGCCCGGCGCGGGTTCTCCATCGCCCTGCTGGTGCTGCTGCCGGTGCTGCTGTTCCTGCTGATCCGCGCCACCGATTGGCAGGAGGTGTTCCACCTGCTGCGCGAGTACCGCGCCACCACCCTGCTCCTGGGGCTGGCCATCAGCCTGGCCAGCTACGCGGTGTTCAGCAGCTTCGACGTGCTCAGCCGCTACTACATCGGCCACCCGCTGCCGGTGCGGCGGGTGTTCACCGTGGCCTTCGTGTGCAACGCCTTCAACCTCAACCTCAGCTCCTGGGTCGGCGGCGTGGCCCTGCGCTACCGCCTGTACGGCCGCCTGGGCATGAGCGCGGCGGACATCACCCGCATCCTCAGCTTCAGCCTGGTGACCAACTGGTACGGCTACCTGCTGCTGGCCGGCGCGCTGTTCGTCGCCGGCTACCCCGACCTGCCGGACGACTGGTCGGTGGGCCGCAACGGCCTGCGGCTGATCGGCGCCCTGCTGCTGGCCCTGAGCGTGGCCTACCCCCTGGCCTGCCGCTTCGCCCGGCGCCGCGCCTGGGGCTGGCGGCAGTACAGCCTGGCCCTGCCGAGCTGGCGCCTGGCGCTGCTGCAGGGCGCCATGGGGGCGGCCAACTGGTCGCTGATGGCGCTGCTGGTGAGCGTGCTGCTGCCGGACAGGGCCAGCTACACGGAAGTGCTGGCGACCCTGCTGATCAGCAGCATCGCCGGGGTGGTGCTGCACGTGCCCGCCGGGCTGGGGGTGCTGGAGGCGGTGTTCATCGCCATCCTCCACGACCACCTGGGCCGCGGCACCCTGCTGGCGGCGCTGATCGGCTACCGGGTGCTGTACTTCCTGGTGCCGCTGTTCCTCGCCTGCCTGGTCTACCTCTGGCTGGAACGCCGGGCCCGCCGCCTGCGCCGCCGCCAGCGACGCCTGGCGCGGGCGGCGGAGAATGCGCCGTAGGATGGGGGTCGTGCTTCGGACCGGTTATGGTTATCCGCCGTCATCCGTGCCACCGGGGCGTCCGGCATGGCCGGCGAGTCCAATCGCGGACGGAGTCCGCTCCTACGCCCGAGCCATGCCATTCCCCTGTAGAAGCGCGCCCTGCGCGCGAATCGCGGGCAGGGCCCGCTCCTACATCCGTGCTTCCTGGAACAGTAGGAGCGGACTCCGTCCGCGATAGGCCGAGCCCCGTTGCGAAATCGCAGATGAATCCATGCCTCCCTGGCCCGTAGGGCGAATAACCGTTCGCGGTTATCCGCCGTTGGCCCGCGCTCCCGTGGCTACAGCCCCGCATCGGGAGCCGGTTCCAGGATCAGGCTGCCCAGCGGCGGCAGGTCCAGCAGCAGCGAGTACGGCTGGCCATGGGAGGGTTCCGGGAGCGTCTCGCAGCGCTCGCGGCTGCCGGCGTCGGAGCCGGCGTAGGCGGCGCCGTCGGAGTTCAGGCGCACGCGCCAGGCGCCCTGCAGCGGCACCCCCACCCGGTAGCCCTCGCGCGGCTGGGGGGTGAAGTTGTGCACCACCAGCAGCGGCGAACGCTCGCGGTCCAGGCGCAGCCAGGCGTAGACGCTGTTGCGCTGGTCGTCGCCGATCAGCCAGTGGAAGCCCTCGGGGCCGTCGTCCAGCTGGTGCAGCGCCGGCAGCCCGCGGTACAGGCCGTTGAGGTCGCGCACCAGCGCCTGCACCCCCAGGTGCTCGGCGTAGCGCAGCAGGTACCAGTCCAGTTGGTCGTCGTGGTCCCATTCGCGCCACTGGCCGAACTCGCAACCCATGAACAGCAGCTTGCGCCCCGGGTGCGTCCACATCAGGCTCAGGTACAGGCGCAGGTTGGCGAACTGGCGCCAGCGGTCGCCGGGCATCTTGGCCAGCAGCGAGCCCTTGCCGTGCACCACCTCGTCGTGGGAGATGGGCAGGATGAAGCGCTCGGTGAAGGCGTACAGCAGGCCGAAGGTCAGGCGGTGGTGGTGGTAGCCGCGGTACAGCGGGTCCTCGCGGATGTAGGCCAGGGTGTCGTGCATCCAGCCCATGTTCCACTTGTGCGAGAAGCCCAGCCCGCCCTCGGCCACCGGCCGGCTGACGCCGGGCCAGGCGGTGGATTCCTCGGCGATCACCAGGGCGTCGGGCACCTCGGCGGCCACCACTTCGTTGAGGTGGCGGAGGAACTCGATGGCCTCCAGGTTCTCGCGCCCGCCGTGGCGGTTGGGGATCCACTCGCCTTCCTTGCGCGAGTAGTCGCGGTAGAGCATCGAGGCCACGGCGTCGACGCGCAGGCCGTCGACGTGGTACTCGCGCAGCCAGTGCAGCGCCGAGGCCAGCAGGAAGCCGTGCACCTCGGTGCGGCCGAGGTTGTAGATGTAAGTGTCCCAGTCCGGGTGGAAGCCCTCGAAGGGGTGCGCGTACTCGTACAGCGCGGTGCCGTCGAACTGCCCCAGGCCGTGCTCGTCGGTGGGGAAATGCGCCGGCACCCAGTCGAGGATGACGCCGATGCCGGCCAGGTGGCAGCGCTCGACGAAGGCGGCGAACTGCGTCGGGCTGCCGTAGCGCGCGGTGGGCGCGAACAGCGACAGCGGCTGGTAGCCCCAGGAGCCGCCGAAGGGGTGTTCCATGACCGGCATCAGCTCGACGTGGGTGAAGCCCATGTCCTGCAGGTAGGGGATCAGCCGCTCGGCCAGCTCGTCCCAGCTCGGCGGCCGGCCGTCCAGGGTCTGCCAGGAACCGGCGTGCAGCTCGTAGATCGCCAGCGGGCTTTGCGGCCCCTGGCGGCCGTGGCGCTCGCGCATCCAGCGCGCGTCCCGCCATTGCCGCGGGGTGGGCTCGGCCACCCGCGAGCCGGTGGCCGGCGGCCGCTCGGTGGCCAGCGCCAGCGGGTCGGCCTTCAGCGGCAGCAGGCCGCCGGGGCCGAGGATTTCATACTTGTAGACCTCGCCGGGCTGCAGGCGCGGCACGAACAGCTCCCAGACGCCGCTGGGGTAGCGCAGGCGCATGGCGTGGCGGCGCCCGTCCCAGGCGTTGAAGTCGCCCACCACCGACACGCGCCGGGCGTTGGGCGCCCACACCGCGAAGCGCACCCCGGCCACGCCGTCCAGGGTCATGGCCTGGGCGCCGAAGCACTGGCCGAGGTGGCGGTGGTTGCCCTCGGCGAACAGGTAGAGGTCGGTGTCGCCCAGCAGCGGGCCGAAGGCGTACGGGTCCTCGGTGATCTGCTCGCCCTCGGGCCAGTGGATGCGCAGCAGGTAGGCCTGGCGCGCAGCCAGGTGGGCGCTGAACAGCCCGCTGGCGTCCTGCTGCTCCATGGCCGCGAGGAACTCGCCCTCGCGGCCCAGCAGCTCGCAGGCGAAGGCCCCCGGCAACCAGGCCCGCACGCGCCAGCCGCCGCCCTCCGGGTGCGCGCCGAGGAAGGCGAAGGGGTCGCCGTGCTCGGCCCGCTGCAGCCGTTCCAGGTGGTTGCGTTCGTCGTCGTGCGACGCCTGTGTCATGTCCTTCCTCCCAGCAGGTGGAGCGCGAGCTCCAGCATTCCCAGCAGCGGCACCCCGACCCAGTCGGGCCGGTGGCCGCTCTCGTAGACCACTTCGTAGGCCGCCTTCTCCAGGCTGAACAGCGCCATGGCCGCGCCCTCCCCCTCGCGCCCGTGCCATTCGTGGGGCAGCCCGGCGGCCGCCAGGCGGTAGGCATCGAGGAAGGCGTCGCGGGCCTGGGTGCGGTAGCGCTGGGCGATGGCGCGACGCACCTGCACCGCCTCCTCCGAGACGTCGGCGCTCTGCAGGTTGCGCTCGGCCATGGCGGCGGCGTAGTCGAAGGAACGCAGCACCCCGGCCACGTCCTTCATCGGGCTGTTCAGGGCCCGGCGTTGCTCCAGCGAGCGGTTGGGCTCGCCCTCGAAATCGATCAGGTAGGCGTCCTCCTGCACCACCAGCACCTGGCCCAGGTGCAGGTCGCCGTGCACGCGGATCATCAGCCCGCCCTCGGCCAGCCGCGCCAGGTTGCCCACCGCCAGCAGCAGTTCGTCGCGCAGCTCCAGCAGGCGGGCGGCCTGGGCGCGGCCGCGCTCGTCCAGGCCCGGGGCGTCTTCCAGCGCCTGCAGGGCCTGGCCGACCTGGGCGCCGACGCCCTCCTGCCAGGCGCGGCTATCGGCCGGGCCGCTGCGCCGCGGGGCGAAGTCCGGCTCGTCCACGCCCTCGGCGAGCACCTGGTGCATCTCGCCCAGGCGCCGGCCGAGGGTGGCGGCGAAGCCGCGCAGCTCGTCCAGGGCATCGAACTCCGGGGCCTGCGCGGCGCCGGCGGCCAGGGCCTCGCGGATGGCCCGCTCCAGGTTGTTCTGCGTCCAGGTCCAGGCGTCGCCCTGGTTGCTCAGGTAGCCCTGCAGCAGCATCAGGGTGTGCGCCTGGCCCTGCTCGTCCACCCGGCGCACCTCGCCCAGCAGCGGCGCGACGTTGGCAAAGCCGTGGCGGCTCAGGTAGGCGCCCATTTCCGCCTCCGGGTGCAGGCCGGGCGAGACGCGCCGCAGCACCTTGAGCAGCAGGCCGTCGCCGAGCAGCGCCGAGGTGTTCGACTGGTCCGCGGCGAGCACCCGCACCGGGGCCTCCTCGGCCAGCTCCAGCCCGGCCAGGCCGGGCTGCGGCACGAACTGCACCTCGCCGCCCGGGCCGGCCAGGGTGGCGCCCTGGCGCAGCAGTTGCAGCACGGCGCGGCTGAAGCGCGGCAGGCTCAGGGCGTCGGTCAGCAGGCCGACGCGGCGGCCACGGCGCAGGCGGGCCATGGCCAGCTGCTGCGGCAGGTCGTAGCCGCTGCTGCTCTTTTCCGGCGTCGCGGCCAGGGGCAGCTGGTAGTGCTCGCACAGCTCGCCGTCGCGGTATTCCAGCTCCACCAGCAGCGGCGCGGCGTCGCCCTCCTCCAGCGGCAGCGCGTAGAGCAGGCGCACGCTGCCGGGCAGCGCCCGGGCATGGGGGAACCAGCGCCGGCGCGGCAGGTAGCGCGGCAGCGAATCCTTCTCCAGCAACTCGCGCGGCGTGCCGCCCATGAGTTCCTCCAGGCGCTGGCCCAGCACCAGGGTGGGCAGCTCCGGCAGGCGCTCCTCGGGCTGGCGGTGCCAGCTGGGCATGCGCTGGGAGTCGGCCAGGTAGAACCAGTAGAAGCCGTAGGGCGGCAGGGTCAGCAGGTAGGTCAGCCGGCCGATCGGCGGGAAGGCGGCGCCGCCGAGCATTTCCAGCGGCACGCGGCCTTCGAACTCGGCCAGTTCCAGCTCCACCGCCTGGGCCGCGCCGGACAGGTTGGCGATGCACAGCAGGCTGTCCTCGCCCTCCTCGCCGCGGTACTGCCGCAGGTAGGCGAGGATGCGCCTGTTGCTCGGCGACAGCAGGGTCATGCTGCCGCGGCCGAAGGCCTTCTGCTGCCTGCGCACGGCGAGCATGCGCCGCGTCCAGTTGAGCAGCGAATGCGGGTCGCGTAGCTGCGCCTCGACGTTGACGCTCTGGTAGCCGTACAGCGGGTCGAGGATCGGCGGCAGCACCAGGCTCGCCGGGTCGGCGCGGGAGAAGCCACCGTTGCGGTCCACCGACCACTGCATGGGGGTGCGCACGCCGTCGCGGTCGCCCAGGTAGATGTTGTCGCCCATGCCGATCTCGTCGCCGTAGTACAGCGTCGGCGTGCCGGGCATCGACAGCAGCAGGCTGTTGAGCAGCTCGATGCGCCGCCGGTCGCGCTCCACCAGCGGCGCCAGGCGCCGGCGGATGCCCAGGTTGATGCGCGCGCGGCGGTCGGCGGCGTAGTAGTTCCACAGGTAGTCGCGCTCGTCGTCGGTGACCATCTCCAGGGTCAGCTCGTCGTGGTTGCGCAGGAAGATGGCCCACTGGCAGTTGTCGGGGATGGCCGGGGTCTGGCGCAGGATGTCGCTGATGGGGAAGCGGTCTTCCTGGGCGATGGCCATGTACATGCGCGGCATCAGCGGGAAGTGGAAGGCCATGTGGCATTCGTCGCCGGGGCCGCCGTCGTCCATGCCGCCGAAATAGGGCCGGGTGTCCTCCGGCCACTGGTTGGCCTCGGCCAGCAGCATGCGGTCGGGGTAATGGGCGTCCAGCTCGGCGCGGATGCGCTTGAGCACGGCGTGTGTCTGCGGCAGGTTCTCGCTGCTGGTGCCCTCGCGCTCGATCAGGTAGGGAATGGCGTCCAGGCGCAGGCCGTCCACGCCCAGGTCGAGCCAGAAGCGCATCACCCCGAGCACGGCGCGCAGCACCTGGGGGTTGTCGAAGTTCAGGTCCGGCTGGTGCGAGTAGAAGCGGTGCCAGTAGTACTGCCCGGCCAGCGGGTCCCAGGTCCAGTTGGACGTCTCGCTGTCGACGAAGATGATCCGGGTGCCGGCGTAGCGCTCGTCGCTGTCGGACCAGACGTACCACTCCCGCGCCCGCGAGCCCTTCTTCGCCCGCCGCGCGCGCTGGAACCAGGGGTGCTGGTCCGAGGTGTGGTTGATCACGAGCTCGGTGATCACCCGCAGGCCGCGCGCGTGGGCGGCGGCGATGAAGCGGCGCACGTCGGCCAGGGTGCCGTAGTCGGGGTGCACGCCGCGGTACATGGCGATGTCGTAGCCGTCGTCGCGGCGCGGCGAGGGGTAGAACGGCAGCAGCCAGAGGGTGTTCACCCCCAGGTCGGCGATGTAGTCCAGCTTCTCGATCAGCCCGGGGAAGTCGCCGATGCCGTCGTTGTTGGCGTCGAAGAAGGACTTCACGTGCAGCTGGTAGATGACCGCGTCCTTGTACCAGAGCGGGTCGTGCAGGAAGGGACGGGGCTTTCTCAGGCGTCTGGCCATGGGCGACTCCTACCGGCGCTGCGGGTGCAGGCGCCAGATGCCGAAGGGAAGGTGCCAGGGCTCGATGCGCATCCGTTGGCGTTTGCCGTACCAGGTCCACTGGTGGCCGTTCATCAGGTCCTCGCCGCCCATGGCGGCGGCGTCCGGCAGGCCGAACTCCCACAGCGGCAGCTCGAAGTCGGCCTCCTGGGCGTTGTCCGGGTCCAGGCACACGGCGACCAGCACGAAGTTGTCCAGGTCCGCGGTGCGCTTGCCGAAGTAGAGGATGTTGTCGTTCCAGGCGTTGTAGGCCTGGAAGCCGAGGTGGCTGTGCAGCGCCGGGTTCTCCCGGCGGATGCGGTTGAGCCGGGTGATCTCGCCGACGATGTTGCCCGGCGCGCGGTAGTCGCGCTGGCGCAGCTGGTACTTCTCGGAGTCGGCGTATTCCTCGCGGCCGGGGATGGCCGCCGCCTCGCACAGCTCGAAGCCCGAGTACATGCCCCACAGCCCGGAGCCGGTGGCCGCCAGCACGGCGCGGATGAGAAAGCCGGCGCGCCCGCTGCGCTGCAGGAAGAAGGGGTTGATGTCCGGGGTGTTGACGAAGAAGTTGGGCCGGTAGCAGTCGCGCCAGGGCGGCTGGCCGAGTTCCTCGAAGTAGCTCTGCAGCTCCTGCTTGGTGTTGCGCCAGGTGAAGTAGGTGTAGCTCTGGCTGAAGCCGAGCTTGCCCAGGCGCGCCATCATCGCCGGGCGGGTGAAGGCCTCGGCCAGGAAGATGACTTCAGGGTGCAGGTGGCGCACCTCGGCGATCAGCCATTCCCAGAACGGCAGCGGCTTGGTGTGCGGGTTGTCGACGCGGAACAGGGTCACGCCCTGGGCCACCCAGCCCAGCACCACCTCCAGCAGGGCCAGCCACAGCGAGGGCACGGCGTCGGCGGCGTAGAAGTCGACGTTGACGATGTCCTCGTACTTCTTCGGCGGGTTTTCGGCATGGCGGATGCTGCCGTCGGCGCGCCAGCTGAACCAGCCGGGGTGCTGGCGCAGCCAGGGATGGTCGGGCGAGCACTGGATGGCGAAGTCCAGGGCCACCTCCAGGCCGTGGGCGCGGGCATCGGCCACCAGGGCGCGGAAGTCCTCCAGGCTGCCCAGCTGCGGGTGCACCGCCTCGTGGCCGCCCTCCCCGCTGCCGATGGCGTAGGGGCTGCCGGGGTCGTCCGGGCCGGCCTGCAGGCTGTTGTTGGGGCCCTTGCGGTGGCTGCGGCCGATGGGGTGGATGGGCGGGAAATAGAGCACGTCGAAGCCCATGGCGGCGATTTCCGGCAGGCGCCGGCGCACGTCCTCGAAGCGCCCGTGCACGCCCGGCCGCGCCCCCTCGGAGCGGGGGAACAGCTCGTACCAGCTGGCGAAGCCGGCCAGCGGCCGCTCCACCTCCAGGCCCAGCACCGGGCTGCGCACCCGGTGCAGGCGCGGCTGCACCTGCTGCATCAGCGCCAGGGTGGCCGGGGCCAGCAGCAGGGCCACGCGGCCGTCGCGGGGCTGCTCGGCGGCGAGCCGCGCCAGCAGGGCGTCGAGCTGCTCGGCCGGCTCGCCCTGGGCCGCCTGGCGCGCCTCGCGCAGCAGCTGCTCGCCTTCGCTCAGCTCCAGGTCGATGGCCTGGCCGGCGGCGTACTTCTTCTCCAGGTCGTGGCGGAAGCTGGCGTAGCGGTCCAGCCAGGCCTGGATCACGAACTGGATGCGCCCCTCGTGGGGCGGCAGCAGCTCGGCCTGCCACAGGTCGTTGCCCTGCCAGGCCAGCGGCTGGCTGCGCCAGACCTCGTCCGGCGCCAGGCGCCAGGTCACCTCGGCGCCCAGTTGCTCGTGGCCGTCCATGAAGATGCGCGCGCTGACCGGGCAGCGCTGCCCGGCGATGGCCTTGGCGGCGAAGCGCCCGCCCTCGACCTGGGGCTCGATGCCCTCGATGGCGATGCGCGGCGCCTTGGCCGCGGCGCTGGCGCGCCCGTGCAGGTCCGAATTCATCGCTGCGCCCTCCTCGCCAAGCGATCCGATGATCGTCGGCCGCAACCTGCGGCCCCATGCTTTCCGAGGCTGGGCCAGCCGGCAAGTTCAGACTTTTCGCCGGCGGGCCGGCTCAGCGCGCGGCGCTTCCCCGGCCGGCTTCTCGCTGGCCTTGGCCTTGCCCGCCGGCCTGGCGCCAGCGCCCTTGGCGTTGCCGCGCAGGCTGCGCCGCAGCAGGTCGGTGAGGTCGATGATGTCGGCGCCCTCGCCGGCCTGCGGCGCCTCGGCGCCGGGCACTTCCTCCAGCTGGCCCTTGGCGGCCTTCTGCGCCACCAGGGCGTGGATCTCGTCGCTGAAGGTGTCCTTGAAGGCCGAGTCGTCCCAGGCCTGGCTCATGTCTTCCACCAGGCGCGTGGCCATCTCGCGCTCGCGCTTGTCCAGGGCGATGTCGTCCAGCTCCAGCGCCAGCTCGCCCACCGGGCGCACCTCGCCCGGCCAGCGCAGCGTCATCAGCAGCAGCGCCTCGCCGTCGGCCAGCAGCGCCGCCAGGTGCTGGCGGCTGTGCAGCACCAGCTGGCACACCGCGACCTTGCCGCTGCGCGCGAGGGTCTCGCGCAGCAGCACGTAGACCTTCTCGCCGCGCCGCTCGGGGCTCAGGTAGTAGGGGGTGTCGAAGTACGGCAGGGGAATCTCGCCGCGCTCGACGAAACGCAGGATGTCGATGGTCTGCGTGGCCCGCGGGCGCGCCGCGCGGATTTCCTCCTCACTGAGCACCACGTAGCGGCCCTTCTCGTACTCCACGCCCTTGACGATCCGCTCCCTGGGCACTTCCTTGCCGGTCACCTTGTTCACCCGCTTGTAGCCCACCGGCTCCAGGCTGCGCTCGTCCAGCCAGTCGAAGTCGGTGCCGCCGGAACGGCTGGCGCTGTTGAGCCCCACGGGGATGTGCACCAGGCCGAAACTGATAGCGCCCTTCCAGATCACGCGCGCCATGTGCGCCTCCTACAGTGAGATGCCATCGTCGAAGCGGACGCGGCCGTCCGCGCTGATGTCGCGGATGCGCGCCAGCATGCGCCGGGCCGCGTCCTCGGCTTCGGCCGCGTTGCGGCTGCCGGGGGCGAACACCCAGAGCACTTCCACCGGCGCGCCCTCGCGCTTGGGCTGGTACTGGATCAGCCCGACGTAGGCGCCGCCGTCGCGCATGGCGTCGGTCCAGGCGCTGCTGCCGCTGAAGTCACGGAACATGGCGCTTCTCCGATGTATCGGGCACCTGCGGCCGCTCGAACAGCCGCGGCAGGCTGTGCAGCACCGCCAGCGCCAGCAGGGTGCCGAGCACCGCGGTGGCCGAATGGCCGCGGCCCACGCAGATGCCGATGGCGGTGCTCAGCCAGAGCCCGGCCGCCGTGGTCAGCCCCTTCACCCGCGCGGTGTCGGCGCTGTCCTTGAGGATGGTGCCGGCGCAGAGGAAGCCGATGCCCGCGGCGATGCCCTGGATCACCCGGCTGATGGCGTCGTCGCCGGCGCCGCCTTCGCTGATCGCCATGACGAAGAGCGCGGCGCCCAGGGTGACCAGCAGGTGCGTGCGCAGCCCGGCGGCCTTGCCCTGGCTCTCGCGCTCGTAGCCCAGCAGGCCGCCCAGCAGCGCGGCGAGCGCCAGGCGGAAGCAGGCGCGGGTGATCTGCTCCAGCTCGCTCAGGTCGGAAAACTCCGCCAGCAGGGCCTCGGCGATGCGCGACAGGGTCTCCATGGGCCTCTCCGCGAAGGGGTATTGCTGTTGCAGACTGCCGCGCCGGCCGATGGTTTGAACGATTTTCCCGGCGGTAGCGCCGGCACTACCGCCCGGCGGTCGGTCCGCGCGTTTCGCCGCCGCGCCGGTCCAAACCCGGCAATCGCCGAACAAAGGGATGCGCCATGAACAGCGACGAAAACGACTTCGCCCACGCCTACGAGCAGGCCCTGACCGAGGTGGCCCTGCCCGCCTTCGCCGCGGCCGGCGAGTACGCCCGCGACCACGGGCTGCTCTGCCACCTGGGGTTGCACCGCGGCGCCGGCGGGCTTTCCGAACTGGGCCTGCACGCCCGCCGCCCCGGCGAGGGCCTGGACTGCCACTGCCTGATCAGCGCCGACCCGCAGAGCGCCAGCCTGGTGCACGAGAACCACTACGGCGGGCGCGGCGCCCCGGAGCGCATCGTCGGGCCGCTGGCCTCGCTCAACCGCATGGTGCTGGACACCCGCCTGCAGGCCTTCTTCCAGGCCGGCTTCGGCCTGAGCCTGGACTACCTGGCGCGCCGCCACGGCGGCGGCTTCTGGTAGGCCCTAGCCGCCCACCGGCACTTTCCAGATTTCCTCGGCGTACTCGCGGATGGTGCGGTCGGAGGAGAACCAGCCGACCCGCGCGGTGTTCAGCACCGCCGCGTGCCACCAGCGGGCGGGCTCGCGCCACAGCGCCTCGACGCGCGCCTGGGCCTGCCAGTAGGCCTCGAAGTCGGCGCAGAGCATGAACCTGTCGTCGTGGCGCAGCCCCTCCACCAGGGCCGTGTAGCGGTTGGCGTCGTCCGGCGAGAAGACCCCTGAGCCGATGGCCTGCAGCGCCTCCTGCAGGCGCGGCGAGGCGGCGATCTCGCCGGCCATGGACAGCTCGCCGGCATGCTTGCGGGCCTCCACCTGCTGGGCGGTGAGGCCGAAGATGAACAGGTTCTCCAGGCCGATGCGCTCGGACATCTCGACGTTGGCGCCGTCCAGGGTGCCGATGGTCAGCGCGCCGTTCAGGGCGAACTTCATGTTGCTGGTGCCCGAGGCCTCCAGGCCCGCGGTGGAAATCTGCTCGGACAGGTCCGCCGCGGGGATGATGGCCTCGGCCAGGCTGACGTTGTAGTTGGGGATGAACACCACCTTGAGCAGCCCGCGCACCGTGGGGTCGTCGTTGACGATGCGGGCGATGTCGTTGGCCAGCTTGATGATCAGCTTGGCCTGGTGGTAGCTGGGCGCGGCCTTGCCGGCGAAGATCTTCACCCGCGGCAGCCGCGGCGCGGCCGGGTCGTTGCGGATGTCCTGGTACAGCGCCACGGCGTGCAGCAGGTTGAGCAACTGCCGCTTGTACTCGTGGATGCGCTTGACCTGCACGTCGAACAGCGCCTCGACGTCCAGGCGGATGCCCAGGCGCTCCTCCACCAGTTGCGCCAGGCGCGCCTTGTTGTGCCGCCGCTGCTGGGCGAAGCCGCGTTGCACGGCGGCGTCGCCGGCGTGGGCCTCCAGGCCGCGCAGGCGCCGCTCGGGGTCGTCGAGCAGCTCGCGGCCGAGGCACTCGCAGAGCAGCCCGGTCAGCTCCGGGTTGGCCTGGAACAGCCAGCGGCGGAAGGTCACGCCGTTGGTCTTGTTGCTGATGCGCGCCGGGTACAGGCGGTGCAGGTCGCGGAACACCGTCTCGCGCATCAGCTCGGTGTGCAGCGCGGAAACGCCGTTGACGCTGTGCGAGCCGAGGAACGCCAGGTTGCCCATGCGCACCCGGCGGCCGTTGTCCTCCTCGATCAGCGACACCGCGCGCAGCAGGGCGAAGTCGTGGATGTCCTTGGCCCGCAGCGCGTCGATGTGGAAGGCGTTGACCAGGTAGATGATCTGCATGTGCCGCGGCAGCAGGCGCTCCATCAGCGCCACCGGCCAGGACTCCAGGGCCTCGGGCAGCAGCGTGTGGTTGGTGTAGGACAGCGTGGCCACGGTCAGGCCCCAGGCCTGTTCCCACTGCAGGTAGTGGTCGTCCAGCAGCAGGCGCATCAACTCGGCCACGGCGATGGCCGGGTGGGTGTCGTTGAGCTGGATGGCCACCCGCGCCGGCAGGCTGGCCAGCGCCAGGCCCTGGCCCAGGTGGCGCTGCAGCAGGTCCTGCAGCGAGGCGCTGACGAAGAAGTACTCCTGGCGCAGGCGCAGTTCCTGCCCGGCCTCGGTGCTGTCCGCCGGGTAGAGCACCCGCGAGATGCTCTCGGCGCGCGCCGTGTCGGCCACCGCGCCGAGGTGGTCGCCGGCGTTGAAGCGGTCCAGCTTGAGGGTTTCCTCGCCACGGGCGCGCCACAGCCGCAGGGTGTTCACCCCGGCCCGGCGCCAGCCGACGATGGGCATGTCGTAGGCCACCGCGCGCAGGCGCTCCATGGGTTCCCAGTGCTGCCGCGCGCTGCCGTCGCTGCCGTTGAGGGCATACACGCTGCCGCCGAAGCCGATGCTGATGCTGCATTCCGGGCGCTCGAACTCCCAGGGGTTGCCGAAGTCCAGCCAGGTCTCCGGCTGTTCCTGCTGCCAGCCGTCGGCGATGCTCTGGCGGAACAGCCCGTGCTCGTAGCGGATGCCGTAGCCGTAGGCGGGGATGTCCAGGGTCGCCATGCTTTCCATGAAGCAGGCCGCCAGGCGCCCCAGGCCGCCGTTGCCCAGGGCCGCGTCGGGTTCGGCCAGGCGCACCTGCTCCAGGTCCACGCCCAGTTGCAGCAGCGCCTCGCGGGCGATCTCCAGCAGCCCGAGGTTGCTCAGGTTGTCGATCAGCAGGCGGCCGATGAGGAACTCCAGCGACAGGTAGTAGACGCGCTTGCGCCGGCCGCGGTCGATGCTGTGGCTGGCCTCGTCCCAGCCATCGACGATGTAGCGCCGGGCCGCCAGCGCCAGGGCCTCGAACCAGTCGTGGGCGTAGGCGTCGGCGGCGTCCTTGCCGACGTCGTAGCGCAGTCGCGTCAGCACTTCCTGCTTGAAGTTTTCCACCTGTTCGGGAACGGGGGTGCTGGAGCCTTGCATGGCGGTCTCTCCACGGTTCGCCTGTGGGAAAACGGCGGCGCCACCGGCCGCCTCGTGTATCTAGGCCCCCGGGCCGGGGCCGGAGTTCAGGCGTTTTCCCCGCCCGGGGCGGCCGTCCGTCCGAATCGCTGAACGCCGCGCGGCGCTGCGGCCTCTCCCGAACGAACCCCGCAGTGAAGCGGCCGACAAAGGAGAACAGCCATGCCCCGAGGCAGCAAAGACAAGTACACCGACAAGCAGAAGCGCAAGGCCGAACATATCGAGGAAAGCTACGAGGAGCGCGGCGTCTCCAGGGACGAGGCCGAAGCGCGGGCCTGGGCCACCGTCAACAAGCAGTCCGGCGGCGGCGAGCGCTCCGGCGGTTCGGGCCAGAAGAAGAGCCCGGGTGCCAAGGCCGAATCGCGGCGTTCCTCGGCGCGCCGCGCGGTGGCCACCAGGCACGGCGTGCCGCGCCCCGGCCAGCGCCTGGAGGCGATGAACAAGCAGGAGCTGCTGGAACGCGCGCGCCGGCAGAACATCCGCGGCCGCTCGAGCATGCGCAAGCAGGAACTGATCGAGGCCCTGCGCAAGGCCTGAGCCCCGCGGCCCCTGGTGCGATAGCGCGCCGGGGGCCGCGTGCGCTTCAGCCATTGACCACGGTGCCACCGTTGACGTGCAGCACCTGGCCGCTCATGTACGAGGAGTCGGAGCAGGCCAGGTAGACGTAGGCCGGCGCCAGTTCGTCGGGCTGGCCCGGACGCCCCATCGGGGTATTGCTGCCGAATGTCTCCACCTCCTCGGCGCTGAAGGTCGAGGGAATCAGCGGCGTCCAGATCGGCCCCGGGGCCACTGCGTTGACCCGGATGCCGCGCTGGACGAGGTTCAGCGCCAGGGAACGGGTGAAGGCGGTGATGGCGCCCTTGGTCGAGGAGTAGTCGATCAGCCTGGGGTTGCCCTTGTAGGCGGTGACCGAGGTGGTGTTGACGATGGCCGCGCCCTCGCCCATCAGCGGCAGCAGTGCCTTGGTCAGCTGGAACATGCCGAAGATGTTGGTGCGGAAGGTGCGCTCCCACTGCTCTTCGCTGATGTCCTCCAGGGAAGCGGCCGGGTGCTGCTCGCCGGCGTTGTTCACCAGCACGTCCACCCTCCCCCAGCGTTCCTCCAGGCGCCGGGCCACCTCGGCGCAGAAGCCGGCATCGGCGACGTCGCCGGCCAGCTCCAGGCAGTGCTGGCCGCAGGCCTCGATCAGTTGGCAGGTCCTGGTCGCGTCCTCGGTTTCCTCCAGGTACAGCAGCATCACGTCGGCCCCCTCGCGGGCGAAGGTCAGGGCCACGGCGCGGCCTATGCCGCTGTCGCCGCCGGTGACCACCGCCACCCTGCCCTCCAGCTTGCCGGCGGCGCGGTAGCTTTCCGAGGCGAACTCCGGCGGCGGCTGCATGGCCTCCTCGCGGCCGGGCTGCTGGTCCTGGTGCTGGGGCGGTAGTTTGTCGCTCATGGTCGCTCTCCTCTCCGGCGCGCGCGCCGGTCGGTGTCGGGGCGTCAGCCGCGTGGCGGCACGGCCTCGCCGCAGTGGCAGTGGGGGTCCTGGCAGTGCTTCTCGCCGTCGGGGTGTCCATCCGCACAGGCCTGGCAGCAATAGGCGCGGCCTTCGGCGAACACGGCGGCGGCGCCCAGGCTGCACTGGCAGCCGGGGCAGGCGCAGGGTTGGTCGCTCATCGCAGGTCTCCTTCGGCTCGGTGTCAGGGAGCGGGGCCGCAGCCCCGCCGGTCACAGGGTTCGGCCGGCAGCGGGCGGTGGAGTTCAGCTTTTTCCGCCAGCGGCCCGCCGGCCGCGTTTTCTGAACCTGCGGCCACCGCGGGCGTCCACCCAGCACAGCCCACCACCGGAGGAAAGGCCCATGGCCGCGCGCATTCCCCTGCTGCTGTTCGCCTGCCTGTGCTGCATCGGCCTGGCGCACGCCGCCCCCGCCAGCGAACCCCACGCCACCTTCGTCGCCAGCGCCCTGGCCAACAGCCAGCAGCAACTGGCCCGCGCCCGCCTGGCCCTGGACCACGGCCACACCACCGCGGTGCGCGACCAGGCCCAGGGGCTGATCGACCAGCACCAGCGCCTGCAGGAAGACCTGCGGATACTGGCGCGCAGGAAAGGCCTGCTTCCGCCCCGCGACGAAACCCGCGAAGCCCGCGCCACCCAGGCCCGCGAGCAACTGGCGAACAGCCAGCGCTTCGACCGCGACTACGCCGAGGCGCAACTGGCCTCCAGCCGCCAGGCGGTGGAACTCTTCGACCGCCTGGCCGGCGACGGCAGCGACGCCGAACTGCAGCGCTTCGCCCGGCACTGGCAGCCGCAGCTCTACCACCAGCGGGAGATCGCGCAACAGTTGGTGGATGGGGAGAAGCCGTGAGCCGCGGCCACGTGATCCTACGCTGCCCGAGCCATGCCATACCTTGTAGGAGCGGGCCCTGCGCGCGATTCGCGGGCAGGGCCCGCTCCTACAATGGGGGGCAACATGGGAGACGCGGATTCTTTCGAGCGTAGGGCGCATAACGCCTACGGCGTTATCCGCCATCGTCATCGGCGCTGCGCCCCAACTGCTCCCACATCTTCCGCGTCAGGCGCTGCCGGACATCGCCCCAGCCCGCCCAGGGATCGTCCTTGCCCCGCAGCGCCAGGCGTTCATCGATAGTGCCGAGGGTCCAGGCATTGGCCCCCTTCAACGAGTCCAGCTCGCGCTCGGCCACCGGCACCGACACCGGCAGGCCCTCGCGGGCGCGGACCGACCAGGCGCACACGGTGCTGGCGCCGCGGCTGTTGCGCAGGTAGTCGACGAAGATCCGGCCCACGCGGTTCTTCGGCCCGGCCACGGCGCTGAAGCGGTCCGGCATCTGCCTTGCCAGGTGGCAGGTGATGGCGTGGGCGAAGTCCTTGACCTCGTCCCAGCCGTGCCGGCGCTCCAGCGGCACCAGCACGTGCATGCCCTTGCCGCCGCTGGTCTTGAGGAAGCAGGCCAGGCCCAGCTCGTCCAGCACGGCGAGGGTCAGCCGGGTGGCCTCGATCATCCGCGCCCAGGGCAGGCTGGGGTCGGGGTCCAGGTCGAGGACGAAGCGGTCGGGGTGCTCCAGGTCGTCCACCCGGGCGTTCCAGGTGTGCAGCTCGACCACGCCCATCTGCGCGGCGCCGGCCAGGGCCCTGGCGGTGGCGATGCGCAGCAGCGGCGCGTGGCCGGGGTCCAGCCGCGGGTCCAGCTGTTCCACGCCGGGCATGGCGTTGCGCGAGGCGTGGCGCTGGAAGAAGACTTCGCCGCCGACGCCGTCCGGGGCGCGCAGCAGCGACACCGGGCGGTCGTCGAGCCAGGGCAGGATACATTCGGCGGCCCTCTCGTAGTAACGCGCCAGGTCCAGCTTGCGCAGGCCGCTGGCGGCGTCGATCACCCGCTCGGGGTGGGTGATGGCCACGCCGGCGACCTTCGCGTCGTCCCGTGCTGCCTTCCTCGGGCTTTTGGCCGCGGGTTTCGCCGCCTTGCCGGCCACCCCGGCCGCCGGGCTGGCGCGTTCCTGGACGATGGCCTTGGCGGGCTTGTCGCTGCGCAGGCCGTGGAACACCGCCTGGCGCACCAGGCCCTCGCGGGTGATCTCGGCGAAGGCCACCTCGCAGAGCTGCTCGGGGCGCAGCCAGGTCACGTCGCGGTAGGCCTGGCCACGGGGCGGCGCGGCCAGCGGGCAGGTCTTGCGCGCCAGCGGGCGCAGGCTGGCGTGCACCCGCTTCAGCGTGGCGGCGTCGAAGCCGGTGCCCACCTTGCCGGCGTAGCGCAGCTCGCCCTCGTCGTCGTGCAGGCCCAGCAGCAGCGCGCCGAAATGCTGGCGGCTGCCCTTGGGCGGAGTCATGCCGACGATGACGAATTCCTGGCGGCGCTTGCACTTGAGCTTGATCCAGTCGGTGGAGCGGCGCTCTACATAGGCGCTGCCGGCGCGCTTGCCGATCAGCCCTTCCAGGCCCAGGCGGCAGGCGCTGTCGAGGATGCTGCGCGGATCGTCGGTGAAGTCCTCCGAGTAGCGCAGGCGGTCGCTGGCGTTGCCCTGCAGCAGCGCGGCCAGCGCCGCTCGGCGTTTTTCCACCGGCTGCCGGCGCAGGTCCTCGCCATCCAGCCAGAGCAGGTCGAACAGGGTGTAGCGCACCTCGTCGCTGGCGCCCACGTCGAAGGCGTTCTGCAGGCGCTGGAAGTCCGGGCGGCCCTCCTCGTCCACCACCAGTATCTCGCCGTCGAGCCAGGCCGACCGCAGCGGCAGGGCCCGCAGCCCGGCGCAGATGTCCGGCAGGCGCTCCGACCAGTCGTGGCCGTTGCGCGTCTGCAGGCGCACCTTGCCGTCCGCCACCCGCGCCAGGATGCGGTAGCCGTCGAGCTTCAGCTCGTAGCGCCAGTCGCCCTCGGGCGGCGCATCCAGCAGGGTGGCCAGTTCCGGGGAGATGTGCTCGGGCATGGCGCCGGCCACCTTGTGCGGGGCCTTGGCCGGCATGGCGCGCTTCGGCGGCGGCGCCGCCTCGCCGGGCAGCGTCCGCCCGCTGAGCACGCTCTGCGGCGCCTCGGCGAGGATGTCGTGGCGGGGGAAGTCGCGGGCCTCGTCGTCGCGGCCCTTGACCAGGAACCACTGCGGCTTGCGCCCGGCCATGCGGGTGCGGATGAGGTTCCAGCTGCCGTGCAGCTTGCCGCCTTCCAGGCGGAACTTCAGGTGGCCGTTCTCCAGGCCCTGGCGCGGGTCGCCCAGGGGGACCCAGCGGCCGCGGTCCCAGACGATGACGTCGCCGGCGCCGTAGTGGCCCTCGGGGATGTGGCCCTCGAAGCCGGCGTATTCCAGCGGGTGGTCCTCCACCTCGATGGCCAGGCGCTTCACCGAAGGGTCCAGGCAGGGCCCCTTGGGCACCGCCCAGCTCTTCAGCACCCCGTCCAGTTCCAGGCGGAAGTCGTAGTGCAGGTGGCTGGCGTCATGCTTCTGGATGACGAACGCCAGTTCCCCGGCATGCCGCCCGGGGGCTTCGCCGCGCGGCTCCGGCGTACCGCCGAAGTCGCGGCGGCGGGCGTATTCCTCCAGGCTGGAGGTGTCACTGGCCATCGGTGCTTCCTCCGTGGCTGGGGCGTTCAGCGTTCTTCTTCGTCAGTGTCCGGCGGCGATACCCGGTCGGTCCAGGGCTTGCCGTCCAGCGGCGCGGAGCGGCCCAGCTCGGCCTCGTCCAGGCCGATGCCGCCGCCGATCTCCTCCTCGCCCACCACCCGCAGCTCGCGGTCCACCGGCGTGTCGTCGGCCGGTTCCAGCTCGGATTCGCTGCCCTCGTCGAGCAGCGTCTCCGGGGCCAGGTCGTCACTGTCCACATGGTCCTCGTAGTCGCCGTCGACCAGGGTCTCGCCGCCGGTCATGCCCATCTCGGCCGCCCGTTCCGGCGTGAACTCCTCGTTCACCTCGCGCCGCGGGCGCTCGTCGCCGATGCGGCCCTGGGCGCGCTCCTCGTCGAAATCCAGTTCGCGCACCGAGCCCATGCGGTCCTCGGTGTCGTCGATTTCCCGGGGCTGGCTGTGCTTGCGCTCGTCGTTCATGGCCTTCTCCTCTCGCTGGGCGCCGCCCTGCCCCGGCCTCGGGCTGCCGGGCAGGCAGCGGCGCCGGCCTCAGGGGGAAATGGGGTCGCTGGCGGGAAAGGTTTCTTCCAGGGAGTGGTCCAGCTGCTGCTCCTGGCTCTTCTTCGCCTTGCCGCGGTCGGCGCAGGGACATTCGGGGTCCTTGCACTGCCGGTCCCCGGGGTGGCCCTGGGCGCAGGCCTGGCAGCAGAAGTAGCGGTCGCCCTCGCGCACGGCGGCATCGTCCAGCTCGCAGATGCAGCCGGGGCAGGCACAGATATCGGGTTTCATCTCCAGGCTCCTCCGTGCGTCAGCTCTACCTGGGTTGAGCCGGACGCCAGCGGGGAGTTCAGCTTTTCGTGCGGGCGAGGCCGCCGCGGTTCAGGCGGCGTCGTAGGTGCGGATCAGCTCCTGGCCCAGGCTTTCCACCTGCTCGGCGGTGCACAGTTCCTCGCCGCTGATGCCCACCACGGTGGCGGGCGCCCTGCCCTGCGACGGGTGGCGCAGGCTGATCGCGTAGCAGCCATCGAGCTGCCGGCAGCAACTGAAGCGGAACGCCGGGTGGTTGTGCTGCAACAGGTCTTCGATTTCACCGCGTGTGAAGTGGGTCATCTGCAGGCCCCTCCCAGGAAAGGAATGTCTTTGAGCAAAGGTAGCGCCGGCAGCCGGCGATAACAGGGTGGCGGGGAGCCATCGTTCGGCCATGCAGAATGCCTGATCGACGAAAGCGCTCCGCGCTTCATCCACTTAGCGGGACTGCGGGCCCGCGCGCCGCTTTCTTGTCGCCCAAAAAAACGCCAGGCCGGACGAACGGTCGGCGCCGCGGGACCTTGCCGGGGCGAGGTGGCTCGCCTCGGCATCACTTGGCCATCATCCTGGCATGCAGTAAGGCGACGGACGATCCCGCCGCTTTGCAATGCGCAAGTATCAAGGGGCCATCGCTTCAATAAAAAGCCCAATGGAAACAGTTGGTTGAGGATGACGACAGAGACGGAACGATTGCTGCAAAGCCATCGACCACCGTCCAACCAACAGGGAGCACGTCATGCCTGCCACCTCCAACGCTGCCATCGAACACCTGCAGAACCAGTTCCGCGCCTATTCCCCGCGATTCACCTTCCGCCCCGACGGCTCGGTGCTGATGGACCTGCACGACGCCAACGGCGAGCGCATCGCCCTGCGCGTGCTGCACAAGGAAGAGCAGGAAAACGACGTCCTGCTGAACAACCTGGTGGAACGCATCCGCCGCGACCTGATCACCGAGTCGGGCCCGCTGCAGCCGGACAACGTCGACTGGTTCCTCAAGCGCATCGAGCTGCGCACCTTCGTCCCCGGCAACTACCAGCACCGGCCGCGCAAGATCGTGGTGGCCGGCGAGCGCCTGCGCGCCCAGGCCGACCGCAACCCGCGCTGGTAGGGCCCCCCGACGCCGGCGGGGTTCGAACAATCTGCCCCGGCGTCAGGCGTGCACCGTCCACTGGCAGGTGGAATCGGCGATGGGCATGGCGTCCACCCGCTCGACCAGGCCGCAGGCGATGGCCTCCTGCGCCCCGAGGATGCGCGGGTAGGCCATCAGGTAGCTGGGAATGTCCAGGCGCTGCGCCGCGCCCCGGGTGCGCTCGGCGACGATGTCGGTGTAGAGCTTCAGGTCGTAGTCCAGGCTCATGGCGTACTCCGCCATGCGCGCATGGTCCACCGCGCCATGCAGCGACCAGTGGAACGGGTGGAACAGGAACTTGCTGTACGGGCAGGCGGTGCGCACCTGGCCGGCGAGGAACAGGATGTTGCCCATGGACTCCACGGTGCCGAGGTTGTGGGTGTCCACCTGCACCGGCAGCGCAAGCAGGTAGTTGTACAGGGTGAAGCCGTAGCTGCAGTCGCCGCCCATGGTGGCGATGTTCAGCTGCAGGTGGCTGGCGCCCTGCTGCAGGGCGCGGGTGCAGGTGCTGATGAGGTTGCCGCAGGTGGACGAGTTGATCGGGCCGGTGAAATGGATGATGTGCGTGGACATGGGCGTGCTCTCCTGGTTGCGGGGGCCTCCGGGCTGGACATTCTGCTGAGTCGCGGCGAAGCCCGGTCGAGCCATCGGCGCGACGAACGGCTGGGGCGTGGTTCCGCCCATACCCGATGATTGGCGTGGCCGCGGGTCATCGCGGACGGAGTCCTCCTACGCAGCCCGAGTCATGCCATTCCCCTGTAGGAGCGCGCCCTGCGCGCGAAATCGCGGGCAGGGCGCGCTTGTGTCCGTGCTTACCTGGAGCTGTAGGAGCGGACTCTGTCCGCGATCGGGCTCACCGGCTATTCAGGGGCAGGCCCTCCGGCACCTGGCGGTTCTCTTCCAGCAATTCGGCCACCAGCTCCTGCAGTGCCTCCGCCACATCGCCGCCGCGCGCCAGATGCCGGCGCAGGCTGCGCACCTGCCGCTGTGCGCTGCCGCCCGAGCGGGCCAGCCGGCAGGCGTGGGCGTAGGCCCATTCGTTGCCGGCGCGGGCCGGTGCCGCGCACTGTGCCCAGGCCTGCGCCAGCCATTGCGCCAGGTCGACGCAGCGCCCGTCGGCCAGCAGGAAGCGCGCCCGGCAGCCGTGGCGCTGGGCCTGCCAGTAGTTCTCCGCCAGCAGCGCGCGCGCCAGGTGCGGGTCACCGGCATCGGCATCGGCCATGGCCTGGGTGAGCAGCGCGCGGAACAGCCCGGCGATGCACAGCGCGTCGGCCAGGCGCGGGCAGGCGTCGCTGATGCGCAACTCCAGGGTCGGGTAGCGCGCCGAGGGCCTCAGGAACCACCAGGCGTGGCCCGGCTCGCGCATCAGGCCCCGGGCGTGGAGCAGCTTCAGGTGCGCCTGGTAGGCCGGCTCGTCGGCGAACCACGGCGGCATGCCCATCCGCGGCCATTGCCCGGACAGCGCCCGGCGGTAGCTGGCGAGCCCGGTGTGGCGGCCCTGCCAGAACGGCGACGAGCAGCTCAGCGCCAGCAGCAGCGGCGCCCAGGGCAGCACCCGGTTCATCAGCGCCACCCGGTCCTGCCCGGGCGGCACCTCCACGTGCACGTGCAGGCCGCACAGCAGGCTGTTGCGGGCCGGCTGCACGTAGTCCTCGAACAAGGCGCGGTAGTGCGGCTGCTCGCTGGGCGCGGCATCGGCGAGGCGGCTGAACGGGTGCGTGCCCACCACCAGGCTGCGCAGGCCGTGGGCGCGGGCCAGGTCGGCCAGCTGCGCGCGGCCGCGGGCGAGGAAGGCGACGGCCTCGCCCAACTGGCGGAACACCGGGCTGACCAGTTCCGCCTGGCACTGGAACATTTCCTCGGCGAAGCAGTCGCCCAGCGCCCGGCGGCAGGCCGGCACCCAGTCGGGCGGGACGTGCCGGGCCAGGTCGAGGCTGGCGCCGTCGAGAAGAAAGGCCTCCTCCTCGATGCCGAAGCGGGCCGGTGGATACGCGGGCGTCGCGGCCATGGTGATCCCTGCCGGAAGGGTTACAGGATCGACGCCGCGGCCCGGCCCCGGGTTCCGTCTTTCCTGCGCGCGCCCGCTCGGGCCGATCGTTGAAACCTTCGCCGCCGGCGCCGATCGCACTCTTCAGGAGCCATCGCCAGAGGAGCCGCCCCATGAACCTGCCCTGCACCCCGCCCCGCGAAGAGGCGGTCGATGCCCGCTCGCTGCACGCGGCCCTGCTCCACGCGCCGGAGGAGCACCTGGCGGCGGCCGACGCCTTCCTCCAACGGCAGCTGCAACGGGCGACCGAGCGGCCCGTGGACCTGCCCGACACCCCGGCGGCCTGGCCGCAGTGGCTGGACGCGCGCGCCGCCCGCACCGCGCGGGACTATGCGCGCTACCTGGCCGAGCGGCATGCCGGCGCCCCGCGGCGCTACTTCCGCAACCGTGCCCACGCGCTCCACTTCCTGCGCGGCGTGGCCCCCACCAAGCTGGTGGACGGCGCCTGGCTGTACGGCGTGCTGG
Organism: Pseudomonas delhiensis; assembly: GCF_900187975.1. Taxonomy (GTDB): domain Bacteria; phylum Pseudomonadota; class Gammaproteobacteria; order Pseudomonadales; family Pseudomonadaceae; genus Pseudomonas; species Pseudomonas delhiensis. The sequence goes on from NZ_FZPC01000022.1 coordinate 75,404, forward strand.
CCCATGCCGGCGACGCCCGGCTGCTGCCGCTGGTGCACACCTACCTGGAGGAGCTGGGCCGCGGCGTGGCCGGCTGCAACCATGTGCTGATCTACCGCCACCTGCTGGAAAGCCTGGGCTGCGCCGGCACGTCCGACCTGTCCGCCGAGCACTACCTGCAGGGCACGGTGCAACTGGCGCTGGGCTGCCTGGCCGGGCAGCGCCTGCCCGAGCTGATCGGCTACAACCTGGGCTACGAGCTGCCGCCGCTGCACCTGCTGGTGACCACCTGGGAACTGCAGGAACTGGGCATAGACCCCACCTACTTCCGCCTCCACGTGACCATCGACAACGCCAGCTGCGGCCATGCCCGGCGGGCCCTGCAGACGCTGTTCAACCACCTGCCGGACAAACCGCGGCGCGCGGCCTTCCTCGCCCGGGTGCGGGCCGGCATGGGGCTGAACGACGTCGGCCTGTCCAGTACCCAGGTGATCGACGGCTTCGACCTGGACCACGAACTGCTGGCCATGCTGGAGCGCAAGCAGCCCTTCGCCCGCCACCAGCACAGCGACCGCACGCGCATCCAGGGCCGCACCCTCAACCAGTGGCTGGTCCAGCCCTGGGGCGTGGCCGCCCTGTTGCGGGCGCTGCAGCAGGAAGGCTGGATCCTGCGCGACGCCGACCCGGCGCGCAGCCGCTTCTGGCGCCTGGTCAGCGGCCCCGACGCCGCCATGTTCGGCGTCTTCGATGGCTACGAGCAGCAGCTGCTGCACGACTGGATAGCCGGCAGCTGGGCGCCCTCGCCCGCCCCGGTCCGGCACGCGCCGCCGCGACCGCTGGCGCTGGAGCCGGCGCCGGCCGACCTCGACGAGGAGGAACGCCGGCTGCGCCGCGAACTGGCCCAGCTGGTGCCGCACCAGCGTCGCCAGCACCTGCTGCCGCTGCTGGCCCCGCAGCGCCACTGGACGCCCCTCGGCCTGCTGGCCACCCGCCTGTTCAGCCAGGACCTGGGGGTGGCCCCATGACTGCACTGCCGCCGCGCCTGGAGGCCCTGCTGGCGCTGGGGCTGCGCCTGCGCCGGGAAGGCTACGCCTTCGTCACCGTGAGCCCGGCCAGCCATGCGCGGGTCAATGCCCGCGAGGAAAACGCCCTGGCCCGCGACCTGCGCGACATCTTCGGCTGGAGCCGGCCCTTCGCCGACGGCCAGCTCGAGCGCCCGCTGTTCTCCCTGCTGGCGGCCGCCGACCTGCTGCACCGGGACGGCCGCCACTGGCGCAGCAAGGTGCGCTGGTCGAGCCTGGAGGACCAGCTGTTCGTGCACTCGGCCTACCCCACCCAGGAGGCCGAGGCGGTGTTCTTCGGCCCCGACACCTACCGCTTCGCCCGCGCCATCGGCCAGCACCTGCAGGCACTGGACAGCCGCGACGTCCATCGTGCGGTGGACATCGGCTGCGGCGCCGGGCCCGGCGCCATCCTCCTCGCCGGGGCCTGCCCGCGGGCGGAAGTGCACGCCGTGGACATCAACCCCCACGCCCTGGCCTTCACCCGCGTCAACGCGCTGCTGGCCGAGGCGCCGCAGCTGCAGGTGCGCCGCAGCGACCTGCTGGAGGGCCTGGCCGGCGACTTCGACCTGATGGTGGCCAACCCGCCCTACATGCTCGACCCAGCCCAGCGTACCTACCGCCACGGCGGCGGTTCCCAGGGGGCGGAGCTGTCGCTGCGCATCCTCGAAAGCGCCCTCGGCCGCCTGGCCCCCGGCGGCAGCCTGCTGCTCTACACGGGCGCCGCGGTCATCGACGGCGAGGCGCCGCTGTGGCGCCAGGCGAGCCGGCTGCTGGCGGCCCGCCCCGGCTGGGAATGGCGCTACGAGGAACTGGACCCGGACGTGTTCGGCGAGGAACTGGAGCAGCCCGCCTACCGGCAGGTGGAGCGCATCGCCGCGGTGCTGCTGACCTTGCGCCGCCTGGCCTGAAGGCTCAGGGCCGGCGGTAGTGCCCGGGAGTGGTGTCGCGCTCCTGGCTGCGCTTGACCCGGCTCACCTGCACGTCGCTGATGCGCGCGGCGGTGCCGTGCAGCCCCTGCAGGAAGTCCAGTGCCGCGCCGGCATCGAGCTCGCCGTCGCGGTGCAGCGCCAGGGTGGTGGGTTGGTCGTCGAGGATGTAGCTGACCAGGTACGGGGGGCTGGGACCCATGGGTGTCCTCCTCCGCGAAGGCGGTTGCAGGGAATGGCCGGGCTCAGGCCCGTTCGCCGCGGCAGGCGCGCCCCTCACAGCCAGGGTTGCACGGGCGGGCTGCGCAGCGCCACGGCGATCGCCAGGCCCAGCTCCTCCAGGCCCACCGGCTTGAGCAGCACCGGGTAGGCCTGGGCGTGCAGCGTGGAACGCTCCGTGTTCTGCGTCAGCACCAGCACCCGCATCAGCGGGCGCAGCGGCAGGCAGGCCTCGATCAGCGCGGCGCCGGTGAGCGGCCCGGCGAAGGGCTCGTCCACCAGCATCAGGTCGATCACCACCGACGAGGACAGGTGCTCCAGCGCCTGTATCCTGTCCACGGCGCTCAGCACCGCGTAGCCGTGGTCCAGCAGCAGTTGCTCCAGGCGCCACAACTGGTCGGCCTGCTCGGCGAGCAGCAGTACGACCTTGTCCGTTTCGCTCATGGCTCGTCCCCCGTCGGTGAATGCTTCCTTCCTCTAGTCCAGCAAGAACCACGCCCACCCCCGCGCCGGGCGCGGCCCCCGGCGCAGAGCACCCGCGCCGCGGGTCATGGCAGGGCGACATCAGCAGAATGCGCTGCCCGCCCGCGGCCGCGCTGCAAAATGCCCAGCGCTTCCGCCGGTAAGCTGGCCGGCACCAAGCGGCGCCGTCGCAGTCGCAGCAAAAGAGCGGCCAAACGAAGGTACACGCCATGACAGAGCATCCCCGGCCCCCGCCGGCAGAGCCCGCGCAGGCGTTCCGCGAGCGCAGCTACCCGGTCGACGAGCACATGGCCAGCCAGCGCCGCGCCTGGCGCCTGGAACGCCTGGGGCTGGTCGTGCTGCTGGGCATCGTGCTGGTGGCCCTGAGCGGCCTGTTCGCCAGCGGCCCGCTGAGTTCGCGCCAGCTGGCCAGCCAGGACGGCCGGCTGCAGGTCGAATACGAGCGCTTCGGCCGCATCGGCGCCAGCCACAACCTGCACGTGCGCCTGCGGGGCGCCCCCGGCAGCCCGGCCGAGCTGCGCCTGGGCGGCGACTTCCTCGCCCGCCAGAGCGTGCAGAGCCTGCAGCCGATGCTGCGCGGCGACAGCTGGCGCGGCGGCCTGGCCCTGCGCGGGCGGCACGACGAGCGCGGCGAGTGGCACCTGTTCCTGACCCTGCTGCCCGACGAGCCGGGCCTGCTCGGCTACCGGGTGGAAGGCGCCGGCCAGGCCCTGGAGTTCAACCAGCTGATCTACCCCTGAGGAGGTGCCCCATGGAATCCGTCCTGCGCGCCGCGGCCATCTACCTGCTGTTGCTGATCCTCTTCCGCATCGCCGGCAGGCGGTCGCTGGCGGACATCACCACCTTCGACCTGCTGCTGTTGATGATCATCGGCGAGGCCACCCAGCAGGCCCTGCTGGGCAACGACTTCTCGCTGATCAACGCGGCGCTGGTGATAGTCACGCTGATCGTCATCGACGTCGGCCTGTCGCTGCTCAAGCTGCGCCACCCGGCGGTGGACCGGCTGATCGAGGGCTCGCCGACGCTCATCGTCGAGTACGGCCGGCCATTGCGCGCGCGCCTGGCCGAGGCGCGGCTGCGGGAGGAGGACATCCTGCTCGCCGCGCGCCAGACCCAGGGCCTGGAGCGCATGGAGCAGATCCGCTTCGCCATCCTCGAGAAGAACGGCAAGATCTCCATCATTCCCGAGGGCGGCAACTGAGCTGGGCGCGCTCGTAGCGGTCGAGCAGCGGCTGGGTGGTCAGCCCGTGCAGGCGGGGGCTCGGCGCCACCACGCTGCGCGGCCCCGGCCAGGCGCTCCAGCCAGGGGCTGATGCGGCCGATGTCCGCCTGCCACAGGTCCGGCTCCAGCGGGCCGATGGCAGGTACAGCAGCGAGGAACCGACCGGCAGCAGGCGCAGGTAGGCGGAAGTCAGCCCGGGGGTGGGCAGGAGGCCGCCGAGCACCAGCAGCCACTGGTTGAAGCCCAGGGGGCCGGCGCTCAGCCGGCGGGCGACGGCGGCGCCTCGCAGCCATCGTCCTCCAGGCACGGCAAGGCGCGGCAGAGACCGAGGGTGCGAAGGCTTGGCATGGCGGTGGTCCTCGGCGGGTGTCGGTGGAGGTCAGCGGGGCGGCGGTTCGTCGCCTTCGGCCTGCTCCTCGTCGGCCACGCACTGGGGCGTTTCCCCGGCGCCGGCGTCCTCGCCCATGCGCTGGTAGGTGTCGCGCAGCTTCTGCAACTGCTCGGCGTCCAGCTCGTCCAGCCCCATCAGGGCGTCATGGGCCGCGCGGGTGGTGCGCAGCAACTCGTCGATCTTGATGTGCAGGGCGTCGGTGTCGCGGTTCTGGGTGTTCTGGATGAGGAACACCATGAGGAAGGTGACGATGGTGGTCGAGGTATTGATCACCAGTTGCCAGGTGTCGTTGAAGTGGAAGAAGGGCCCGCTGACGGCCCAGGCCACCAGCAGGGCGCAGGCCACGGCGAAGGTCGGCGGGCGCCCGGCCCAAACCGAGAGCCACTGGGCGAAGCGGGAAAAGGACGGGGCCCCGGGCGCCTCCTGGGCGGCGCCCCGGGGGCGGGCCCCACCGCGCGCGGCCCGGGAGGCCCGCCCCCGCCCCCTAGCCGGGGCGCTTCTCATCGCCGGTCCCCTGGATGTCGACGTCGTCCGGTTCGTATTCCGGGGTGCTGGCGCAAGGGCCGCCCGGGCCGTCGGCATCCTCCTCGGGCGTCTCGATGACCGGGCCGGGCCGGCGCGGCTCGCCACGGCGCTCGCGCACCGGCGCCTTCGGCGGGTCGTCATGTTCGGCCACCGGACCGGGACGGGGTTTCTGCACGATGGTGTTCTTGCTGCTCATCACGTTCTCTCCCGGGGCTGAGCCCCCAAAGCCTCTCTGGTGTCGCCCTCGGTGGAAAAGCGCCACGGCCGAGAGTTCAGAAGATCTCCCCGGCGGCGCCGGGCGCCCCGCCCGGGGCGCAGCGGGCCATTTTCCTGAACTTCTCCCGCCCCGCCCCGACAAAACTATTCAGACGAGTCGACAAGGGGGAATACCATGGCACCGCTGAATGCCTGGCTCGACCTGGCCTTTCTCGGCCACCTGCTGCTGGTGATAGTCGCCGTCCTGGTCGCATTCGGGCTGCTTCGCCTGCTCCTCGGGTCCCTGAGAAAGCGCCTGGAGGCGCGGACGAGCCAATGGGCCCGCTATGCCTCGGCCATCGCGAACAGGACCAGCAACTTCCTGCTGTTCGTCTTCTCGCTGATGCTGGCCCTCAAGTTCGTCGCCTTCCCCGCCAACTGGGAGGCGGCCCTGGCCCATGGCTGGTTCGTCGTCCTGGCGCTGCAGGTGGCCCTCTGGCTCGACGCCTGCGTGCGCCTGTGGACCGGGGAACTGGCCCGCTCGCGCTTCGGGGGCATCCGCAACCCGGTGATGACGACCCTCCTCTCGGTGGTGATCCTGATCGTCGTCTGGGCCGTGATGCTGCTTTCCATCCTGGCGAACCTGGGCGTCGACATCACCGCCCTGGTCGCCAGCCTGGGCGTGGGCGGCATCGCGGTGGCGCTCGCCGTGCAGACCCTGTTGAGCGATGTGTTCGCGTCGCTCTCGATCGGCTTCGACAAGCCCTTCGAGATCGGCGACTTCATCGTGTTCGGCGACGTGGCCGGCACCATCGAGCACATCGGGCTCAAGACCACGCGCATCCGCAGCCTCAGTGGCGAGCAGATCGTCTGCTCCAACACCGAACTGCTCAAGCAGACGCTGCATAACTACAAGCGGATGAACACCAGGCGAATCGTCTTCCAGTTCGGCATCAGCTACCGGACCTCGGCCGACAAGGCGAAGGCGGTGGCGGAGCTGGTGAAGGAAATCATCGACGCCCAGGCGGAGGCGAAGTTCGACCGTGCCCACTTCCTCGCCTTCGACGAGAGCCGCCTGCTCTACGAGGTCGTCTACATCATGCAGACGGCCGACTACAACCGCTACATGGACGTGCAGCAGCAGATCAACCTCCGGCTGCTGGCCGGGGTGAAGGAACTGGGCGTCGATTTCGCCTTCCCGGTCCGCGAGCTGCGCAACGTCGAGGCAATGCCCACGCCGCCGCGCAGCGCCGAACGCCAGTCGGCGGCCGCCTTCGCCCACCCACAGGCGCAAGGCGGCAGCCGGGACTCCACCAGCCATTGAGCGGGCGCTTCAGTCCCCGGGGGCGGAACGCTCGTAGCGCGCATTGAACGCCTGGATGAAGGCATTGCGCAGGATGCCGAGGAAGGCCTGGAAAGCGCTGACGTCCTGGTCATGGATGTTGCCGCTGAGGTCGACGCGGGTAGCGAACGGGTCCTTGCGCTGGTTCTTCAGCAGCGTCTCGCCGCCGCCGACCAGGGCTTCCCATATGGAGCGGAACAGGCCACGTCCTGCTGCCAGTTGAACACGTCGACGTCGCGCAGGCGCAGTGCGAAGCCCTCGAAGTCGGAGAAGGGGTCGAAGGACGCCTGCGCTTCCAGCGGCGCCTGGCCGAACAGCCGGGCATGGCCTTCGAAGCGCGCCACGGCGGATAACGCTGCGTCAGCCGGCCGGCAGGGCGAATAACCGTTCGCGGTTATCCGCCGCTGGCCCAAACACCGCGCTCCCACCCGGGCTCACCTCATGCCGGCAGCGCCCCCACCTGCGCTTCCCTGGCCCAGATACGGTGCTGCAGCAACGCGTTCTTCAACCCGCCGAACACGTCCGCCACCGTCGCCCCCATCACCAGGCCATCGTCCGGCTGCAGGCCCAGCTGCCCCGGCAGGGCCTGGCCGTCGCCGCTGAAGGCCAGCGGCTTGAGGTGCTTGTAGGCCTCCAGCAGGTAGTGCATGCCGGCGCCGTCCGCGCCCAGGGTGACCGCCACCCCGCCGGGCACGTAGACCGCGTCGAAGGCCACCGAGGGTAGGCCGTCCCAGGTGCCCTGGGGCGTCAGGGTGGCGCCGCTGCCGGCCTTGACCGGCGCCGCCGTGGGGGCGATCAGCCTGGCGCTGGCGCCCTCCGCGCCCAGGGCCTGGAGCATGTCGCCGACCTCCCCTTCGCTGGCGCCGTCGGCGATCAGGATCGCCACCTTGCGCGAGCGGATGTCGCCGGGCAGCAGGTTCACCTGGCTCAACGCCGGCGAGGGCTGCGGCGGCGTGCGCCGCGGGGCCCGGGCGGTGACCTGCACGCCGATGCGCTGTGCCACCCGTGCGGCCAGCTGGGCGTCGATGTTCGCCAGCACCTCGTTGACCTCGCGTTCGCGGATGGCCTGGCGCTCCACCTTGCCCAGCTCGAAGGCGTAGGCCGCCACCACGTGGTTCTGCTCGGCCTCGCTCAGGCTGTGCCAGAACAGCGCGGCCTGGCTGAAGTGGTCGCCGAAGGAGTCCGGGCGCTCGCGCACCTTGGTGCCGGTCATGGGTTCGTGGTAACTGACGAAGCCGCCCTGGCGCGCCGCCGGCGGCGTCTCCCGGGGCCAGCCGGCGTCGATGGAGTCGGGCTCGTAGGAGGCCCGCCCGCGATGCAGGGTGTGCTGGTGGAAGGCGTCGCGCTGGTTGTTGTGGAACGGGCACAGCGGCTGGTTGATGGGGATCTGGTTGAAGTTCGGCCCGCCCAGGCGCAGCAGCTGGGTGTCGGTGTAGGAGAACAGCCGGCCCTGCAGCAGCGGGTCGTTGGTGAAGTCGATGCCCGGCACTATGTGGCCGACGTGGAAGGCCACCTGCTCGGTCTCGGCGAAGAAGTTGTCCGGGTTGCGGTCCAGCACCATGCGCCCGAGCACCTGCACCGGCACCTGTTCCTCGGGCACCAGCTTGGTGGCGTCGAGCAGGTCGAAGTCGAACTTGTCCTGGTCGTCCTCGGCGATCAGCTGCACGCCCAGCTCCCATTCGGGGTAGTCGCCCTTCTCGATGTCTTCCCAGAGCGTGCGGCGGTTGAAGTCCGGGTCCTTGCCGGCGAGCTTCTGCGCCTCGTCCCAGACCAGCGAGCAGGTGCCGGACTTCGGCCGCCAGTGGAACTTCACCAGGGTGCTCTGGCCATTGGCGTTGACCAGGCGGAAGGTGTGCACGCCGAAGCCCTGCATGTTGCGGAAGGCGATGGGGATGGCGCGGTCGGACATCAGCCACATGACCATGTGCGCCGACTCCGGCTGCAGCGAGACGAAGTCCCAGAAAGTGTCGTGGGCCGAGGCGCCGGTGGGGATCTCGTTGTGCGGCTCGGGCTTCACCGCGTGGACGAAGTCGGGGAACTTGATCGCGTCCTGGATGAAGAACACCGGCATGTTGTTGCCCACCAGGTCGAAATTGCCCTCCTCGGTGTAGAACTTCACCGCGAAGCCACGCACGTCGCGCACGGTATCGGCCGAGCCGCGCGGCCCCTGCACGGTGGAGAAGCGCACGAACACCGGGGTGCGCTTGCCGGCCTTGCCGAGGAACGCCGCCCTGGTCAGCGCGCTGCAATCGTCGTAGGCCTCGAAGTAGCCGTGGGCCGCCGAGCCACGGGCGTGGACCACGCGCTCGGGAATGCGCTCGTGGTCGAAGTGGGTGATCTTCTCGCGCATGATGAAGTCTTCGAGCAGCGAGGGGCCGCGCGGGCCGGCGCTCAGGGTGTTCTGGTTGTCGGCGATGCGCGTGCCGGTATTGGTGGTCAGGGGCTGCCCGGTGGCGTCCTCGCGGTAGCGCTCCAGTTGTTCGAGCTTCTCGTTGCCGTTGCCGCGGTCGGTGGTCTGGGTCCCCGCCAGTTGGCTGTGCTTGCCGGACTCTTTCTTCTGTGTCATCTGTCCATCTCCTGATCAGGTGGGCGGCGCCCATGGGCGCGCTGGCTCTTGCTTGGGGGCGGGCGCGGCGGCGGAGTTCAGGCTTTTTTCCCGGCGGTGCGCAGGCGGCGCGTTCGGCGTTCGGTTTGAACCTGCGGCGCTGCATGGCGGTCGGCTGGGAAACGACCTTCGCCGGAGCCGTCATGCCCCACGACCTGCCCATCGGCCTGCTGCAGGCCCTCGCCGACTTCGAACTCCCCCGCGACCTCAACCGCCAGCCGGCCACCCTGGGCAGCCGCCTGCGCGAGCTGTGCGCCGCCGGCCTCGACCAGCTGCCCCGCCCCGGCAGCGGCCTGACCCTGCAGCGCTGGCAGGCGCTGGCGGCGGTGTCCGGCAGCGACCTGTCGTTGCTCAAGCTGTACGAGGGCCACACCGACGCCCTGGCGATCCTCGCCGAGCTGGCCCCCGAGGTGCCGCGCCGCCCCGGCATCTGGGCGGTGTGGGCCGCCGACCCGCCGGCCCGGCTGGTGCGCATCCAGGCGCGCCGGGGCGACGAGGTACGCATCAGCGGGGTCAAGCCCTGGTGCTCCGGCGCCGCCCAGGTCGACCGCGCCCTGGTCAGCGTCCGTGACGAGGACGAGCGCCCGCAGCTGGTGGCGGTGGACCTGGCGCAGCCCGGCGTGCGGGTCGCCGAGGGCGGCTGGAACGCCGTGGGCATGGCCGCCACCGCCAGCGTCGAGGTCACCTTCGAGGCGGCCGAGGCGCGTTGCGTGGGCGGACCGCTGGCCTACCTGGAGCGCCCGGGCTTCTGGCACGGCGCGGCGGGCATCGCCGCCTGCTGGTACGGCGCCGCCAGCCGCCTGGCCAGCTACCTGCAGCATGGGCATACCGACGATCCCCACGCCATGGCCCACCTGGGCGCGGTGGACGCCGCCCTGGCCGGCGCCGCCGGCGCGCTGCGCGAATGCGCCAGCTGGATCGACGACAACCCCGACGCCTGCGCCGAACTCGGCGCACGGCGGGTGCGGGCCCAGGTCGAGGGCGCCGTGGAGGCGGTGCAGTGGCACGTCGGCCGCGCGCTGGGCGCCACGCCCTTCTGCCGCGACCAGCACTTCGCCCAACTGGCCGCCGACCTGCCGGTGTTCCTGCGCCAGAGCCATGGCGAGCGCGACCTGGCCTGCCTGGGGCTGCGCCTGACCGCCCAGGCCACCGAGGCCTGGGCGCTATGAGCGCGGCACAGGACCCGATCGCCGCGGCCGGCGCCGGCACCGCGCCCGGTGCCTGGCGCACCTGGCCGGGCCTGCAGCGACTGCCGCGGATTACCCCGCCGGCGCTGCTGGGCGGCGGGCGCCTGGTGCTGGTGGCGCCGCACCCCGACGACGAGGTGCTGGGCTGCGGCGGCCTGCTGGCCAGCCTGGGCGCTATGGCCGGCGAGACGCTGCTGGTGTCGGTCACCGACGGCGAGGCCAGCCACCCCGGCTCGCCCCTGTGGCCCCGCGAGCGCCTGCGCGAAGTGCGCCCGCAGGAGAGCCGCGAGGCCCTCGCCCGCCTCGGCCTGGACCTGCCCCGCCTGCACTGGCGGCGCCTGCGCATGGCCGATGGCCAGGTCGCTGCGGCCACCCTCGACGCCGCCCTGCGCGGCCTGCTGCGCCCCGGCGACAGGCTGGTCAGCACCTGGCGCCACGACGGCCACCCGGACCACGAACAGGTCGGCCTGGCCTGCGCGGCGGCGGCCGCCGCCCGCGGCGCGCGCCATTGCGAAGTGCCGATCTGGGCCTGGCACTGGGCCGAGCCCGGCGACCCGCGCCTGCCCTGGGCGCGGGCCCGGCGCCTGGACCTGGACGAGCGCGCCCTGTGGCGCAAGCGCCGGGCCATCGCCGCCCATGCCAGCCAACTGCAGGCGGACCCCAGCCGCGGCGCCGCCCCCATCCTCGGCCCGCACCTGCTGGAAACCCTCAGCCAACCCTTCGAGGTGTACTTCCTGTGAGCCTGCCCGCCAGCCATTTCGAGGCGCTGTACGCCGGCGATCCCGACCCCTGGGCCTTTCGCACCCGCTGGTACGAGCGGCGCAAGCGCTCGCTGCTGCTGGCCTGCCTGCCGCGCCCGCGCTTCGCCCGCGGTTTCGAGCCGGCCTGCGCCAACGGCGAGCTGAGCATCGAACTGGCGCAGCGCTGCGACCAGCTGCTGTGCAGCGACCCCAGCGCCACCGCCGTGGGCCTGGCGCGCCAGCGCCTGGCCAGCTGCGACCACGCCCGCGTACGCCAGGGCGGCCTGCCGCAGGACTGGCCCGCCGGCCGTTTCGACCTGGTGGTGCTCGGCGAGCTGGGCTACTACCTCGCCCCGCCGGCCTGGCGCCTGGCCTGCGAACGCGCCGCCGCCAGCCTGGAACGCGGCGGCGCGTTGGTGGCCTGCCACTGGCGCCACCCGATCCAGGGCTGCGAGATGGCCGGCGACGACGTCCATGCCCTGCTCGCCGAGGCCATGGGCGCGCCGGCGCGGGTTCGCCACCTGGAGCCGGACTTCCGCCTGGAACTGTGGTTCGACGACAGCGCCGGGGCCGCCCCGTGATCGGCGTGCTGGTGCCGGTGCACAATGAGGAAGGCCGCCTGCGTGGCTGCCTGCTGTCGTTGCTGGAAGCGGCCCGCCACCCGGCCCTGGGCGGCGAGCCGGTGCGCGTGCTGGCGGTGCTCGACAGCTGCACCGACGGCAGCGCGGCCATCGCCGCCGAGCTGGGCGTGGCGGTGCTGCCGCTGGCGGCGCGCAACGTCGGCCAGGCCCGCCGCGCCGGCGCCCAGCACCTGCTGGGCCTGGGCGCGCGCTGGCTGGCCTGCACCGACGCCGACAGCTGCGTCGGCCCCGACTGGCTGGTGCGCCAACTGGCCTTCGGCGCCGAGGCGGTGTGCGGCACGGTGCGCCTGGACGACTGGTCGGCCCATGCCCCCGAAGTGCGGGCGCGCTACCTGCGCCACTACCAGCCCCGCGAGGGCCACCGCCACGTGCACGGCGCCAACCTGGGCGTGTGCGCCCTCGCCTATCGCCGCGCCGGCGGCTTCCGCCCGCTGCCCTGCGACGAGGACCTGCACCTGGTACGCGACCTGGAGCGTTGCGGCGCCCGCATCGTCTGGACGCACCAGACCTGCGTGACCACCAGCGCCCGCCGCGACTACCGCGCCCACGGCGGCTTCGGCGCCTACCTGGAAAGCCTCGCCGAACCGCTCTGAGGCTCAGGCCGCGCCATCGGGGGCGCCGGCCTGCCAGCCGTCGCCGGGGCCGGTCGCGCCCTCGCCGGGGGTCAGCGGGACGATGCGCAGCTCGGTGATGTCCGCCGGGTTGGCGTCCGAGTGCAGGCTTTCCAGCTGGAAGCGCGCCTGGTCCGGGGTCAGGTCGCCGCCGGGGGCCTCCACCTCGTGGGTGCAGGGCTGGCCTTCGAGCTCGTAGTGGATGCGGAAACGCGGGGCTTGCGCCATGGTCCTGTGCCTCCTGGGTGGGCTGCCGCCGGCGGCGGCCATTCGTCGCAACGCTTGAGCTGTCCGCGGCTCGGCGCCAGCGGTGCGTGGTCTCCGGCTGACCTGTGCGCAGGTCCAGGGTTCAGCCGCGGTCGCCGACCGGCTGCGGCGGATGGGCATGCCGGAATGCGGTTATTGCTATAAGAAAAAGTTATAACAACGGTTCGCTAGCCGGCTATCGTTCATTTCCTGGCGTCGGCTTTTCGGCGTGAGCGGGCCGAAAGGCCCCGGGCCCTGCGCGGGCACGTCTGAGCGAATCGACTACCCGGAGTCCTTCCATGCAAACCTACCTGCAGGCCAAACGTATCCTCGAAGACAGCTTCGCGCCCTACGGCTGCCGCTGCACGCTCGAGGCGGACGGTTCGATGACCGTGCAATTGCTCGCGCCCAATTCCACGGACGTGGAACTGACCGTGCCGAAGATCCCGCGGCAGGACTGGAACAGCCTGCGCGCCGTGGCCAGGCTGGCCCTGGAGCTGCGCCAGACGCTGGACCTGGCGATACTGCAGAAGGACCGGCCGGCCTCGGCCATGCACCAGAAGGCCAGCTAGGGATTTCCCGAGCCTCGCCGGGGCCGCGTGCCCCCAGCAAACCCCGGCCCGTCCGCGCCCTGGCCGCCTGCCGCCGCACTGAAAACCTGAACGCCCGCCCCGCCGCCTTCTCAAAACCAGAATGAGCCACGGGACGAGGTACGCAGCATGTCTTCCTTCCCCAGCGAAGCCGAGCGCGAACGCCTGGTCGAGCGCCTGCGCCACGCCGCCGAACCGCTGCCCGATCCGGACGCGGCGACCTTCGGCGGCTTCTTCTCGCGCTACGCCGACGGCCGGGTGGTGCTGATCGGCGAGGCCAGCCACGGCACCTCGGAGTTCTACCGGGCGCGGGCCGCCATCACCCGCCAGCTGGTCGAGCGGCACGGCTTCAACATAGTCGCCATCGAGGGCGACTGGCCGGACACGGCGCGCCTGGACCGCCACGTCCGCGACTACCCCGGCCAGCCCGACGAAGACGCCGCCTTCAGCCGTTTCCCCAGCTGGATGTGGCGCAACCGCGAGGTGCTCGACTTCGTGCGCTGGCTGCGCCGCCACAATGCCGGCCTGCCCATCGCCGAACGCGTGGAATTCCGCGGCCTGGACATCTACAGCCTGCGCGCCTCCATGGCCGCGGTGCTGCAGTACCTGGAGCTGCACGACCCGCCCCGCGCACGCGAGGCCCGCGAGCGCTATGCCTGCCTCACGCCCTGGCAGGACGACCCGGCGGCCTACGGCGCGCGGGTGGAATGGGGCGACGGGGATTCCTGCGAGGCGGCGGTGGTCGAGCAGCTCAACGACCTGCTGGTGGCCCGCCTGGAGAGCCTGGGCGGCGGCGAAGGCCTGTTCGATGCCGCGCAGAACGCCCGGGTGGTGCGCGCCGCCGAGCAGTACTACCGGCTGATGTACCGCGCCAGCGCCTCCAGCTGGAACCTGCGCGACAACCACATGTTCGACACCCTCAAGCAGCTGCTGCGCCACCGCGGCCGCGAGGCCCGGGCCGTGGTCTGGGCGCACAACTCGCACATCGGCGACGCCTCGGCCACCGCCATGGGCTGGCGCGGCGAGTTCAACCTCGGCCAGCTGTGCCGCATCGCCTGGGGCGACGCGGCGGTGCTGCTGGGCATGGGCACCGACAGCGGCGAGGTGGCGGCGGCCGACGACTGGAACGGCCCGCTGCGCATCCAGCAGGTGCGCCCGGCGCTGGAGGAAAGCTGGGAACGCTGCTTCGCCCGCGCCGGCATGGCGGCCTCGCTGACCGACTGGCGTGGCGCCGTGCACGCGACGCTGCGCGGCCAGCTCGCCAGCACCCTGCTGCAGCGCGCCATCGGCGTGATCTACCGGCCGGCCAGCGAGCGCCGCAGCCACTACTACGAGGCGGTGCTGGGCGAACAGTTCGACGCCTACCTGTGGTTCGCCCGGACCACCGCGGTCACCCCGCTGCAGCCCGGCACCGGCGAGGCGGCGCCGGGCGCGGCGGACACCTTCCCCTTCGGAGTCTGACGATGAACGCATTCGACGACCGGCGGCACGCCGGCAAGGCCCTGGCCGAGGCGCTGCGCGAACGGCCCATGCACGAGCCCCTGCTGCTGGCCCTGCCCCGCGGCGGCGTGCCGGTGGCCTATGAAATCTCCCTGGCCCTGCAATACCCCCTGGAACTGCTGCTGGTGCGCAAGATAGGCGCGCCCGGCCACGAGGAATACGCCGTGGGCGCCGTGGTGGAAGGCGACCCGCCCAGGTGGGTGAAGGACGAGGACCTGCTGCGCCAGCTGCGCGTGGCGCCCGGCTGGTTCGAGCGGCGCCTGGCCGAACAGCTGCGGGAAATCGAGCGCCGCCGCGTCCGCTACTGCGGGCGGCAGCCGCTGGCGTCACGCCGTGGCCGCGACCTGATCCTGGTGGACGACGGCCTGGCCACCGGCAACAGCGTGCGTGCGGCGCTGCAGGCCCTGCGCGAGGACGGCCCGCGGCGCATCATCCTCGCCGTGCCCGTGGGGCCGCCGGCCACCGTGGAGAAACTGCGGCCGCTGGTGGACGAGCTGGTATGCCTGCTGACACCGGAGGATTTCCACTCCGTCGGCCACTACTACCGGGACTTCCACCAACTCGACGACCAGGAGGTCATCGACCTGCTCGGCCCCTCGCGCACGCCTTCGGGCGCCTGATCCAGCCGGGCCGCGCCGGGGCTTCAACCACTGGCGAAACTTCTTCGAACCATTCTCCGGAGCTGCCTTCCCAGTAACTGTGTGGGCCGACTGGCGGCCCACCCAATGGATGCGATGCATCCGAGGAGCACTTTCATGACTTCCAAAAACACCAACCCCGGCAACTTCGCCAACGATCGCGAAAAAGCCTCCGAGGCAGGGAAGAAAGGCGGTCAGCAAAGCGGCGGCAACTTCGCCAACGACCGTGAGAAAGCCTCCGAAGCCGGCCGCAAGGGCGGGCAGCACAGCCATGGAGGCGGGCGCAGCTAACCTGGCAAGTGCCCTCCCGGTGGAGCGCCCGCTCCACCGGGAACCTGATCGCGGACGGAGTCCTACGTAACCCAACTCCCAATGCCCAACGGGATTCCGCCCCACACCGAGGAGAGGCGTTGGCAGAGATGCATGAACAAATCCGTAGGGCGAATAACCGTTCGCGGTCATCCGCCGCCAACCTCAAACCTGGCGCCCTACGGGCTAGGCATGCCAGCAACGATACCAGCCGTCCTCTTCGCTGATGCGCAGCTGCGTCTGGTACAGCGCGGACAGGCGCTCGCTGGTCAGCACCTCGGCCTTGGGCCCGTCGGCGACGATGCGGCCGCGGTCCAGCAGCACCACGCGCTCGATCTCGGGGATGATCTCGTCGATGTGGTGGGTGGTGATGATCATCGCGTGCTCGGCGCCGCAGAAGCGCCGCAACAGGCGCAGCATGCCCAGGCTGGCGCCCATGTCCAGGCCGTTGGCCGGCTCGTCGAGGATCAGCGCGCGCGGTGCGTGGACCAGGGCGCGGGCCAGCAGCAGGCGGCGCTTCTGGCCGGTGGACAGGCGCTGGAACATGGTCCGCTCGTGGCCTTCCATCTCCACCACCGCGAGCAGCTCGCGGGCCTGCTGCAGTTGCGCCTCGCTGGGCTGCAGGTGGCCGTGGGCGCCGATCGAGCCGAAGAAGCCGGAGACCACCACGTCCAGGGCCTGGGTGTAGGGCGTGTAGTCGTCCTGCAGGTCCTGGGAAATGAAGCCGATGCGGCTGCGCAGGTCCCACAGGTTGACGGTGTCGCTGCCGAACAGCTTCAGGTGGCTGCCTTCGCGCTCCACCGGGTACAGCTCGCGGCTGATCAGCTTGAGCAGGGTGCTCTTGCCGGCGCCGTTGGGCCCGAGGATGGCGACCTTCTCGCCGTCCTCGATGCGCAGGGAAAAGCCGTCGAGCACGCGGGTCTGCTGCTGGAAGGCGGTGACGTTGTGGAATTCGATCATGGTCGGCTCATGGCGCTGGGGGGAGCGCGAAGGATACTGCGCCGGGGCCCGCCTGCGCCAAGGGGCGGGCATATCCCGATGCGCTTCGACGAGCTGGCCTGCGCCCTGGTCGAGCAGTTCCCCGGCAAGTTCGCCCCGAGGAAGGCATTGGTGCCCGGCCGGATCCTACGGTGCTCCACGATCTCGCCGGCATGAAATGCCATCATCCAGCGATAGCATTCGCCGGACGAAGAATCGCCACGCCAGAGCACTGGAAACCCTCTTCCGCACGCCCACAAGTACGTCGCTGGCCCTCGCCGACATCGAAGCGCTGGTCCTCCACCCGGGCAAGGAAGCGAAGAAGTACCCAGTCGAAGAGGCCCGCGAATTTCTCCGCCGGGCCGGAGTTGAACCATGAACTGCATGACCTACAAGGGCTACGCGGCGCGCGTAGAATTCGACGACCGCAACGACATCTTCGTCGGCCGCCTGCCCGGTGTCCGCGACATCAAAGGTCATGCTGCGCATCCGCCCCGAGGTCCATGCCGCCGCCAGCCTCGCCGCACAAGCCGAAGGCAAGAGCCTCAACCAGTGGGCGGAAAGCGTCTTCGAGCGGGCGGCCGGAAAGCACGCCGGTTGAGGCAGGGATGCCGCAGCTGCGCGACGAGTTGCTCGCCGAACTCACCGGCCACTGACCGCCAACGGCGGCTATCCTTCGGACACGCCGCCTCCGCCTTTGTTTGATCCCGGCCAAGGCCCCGCGCCGCGGTTCGTGCCTGAATGGTGCCGACGCCGGAGCCCGGCGTGCATCCATCCCCCCTGCCGGCACGGGAGCGAGCATGGCCATGGAAAAGCACCACCAATGGAACCTCGGGTATTTCCTCGTGGCCTTCGTGGCCATGCTGCTGTTGCAGAACTGGCTGGGTGAATACTCGGCCGAGGCGCCGATTCCCTACAGCGAGTTCCAGCGCCTGCTGGACGCCGGCAAGGTCAGCGACCTGCGCATCGACCAGGAGCGCATCAGCGGCACCCTCAAGGAGCCGATCCAGGGCCGCACGCGCTTCACCACCAACCGCGTCGAGCCGCAGCTGGCGGCGCAGCTGGAGAAGGCCGAGGTGGACTTCTCCGGGGTCACCCAGAGCGGCCTGGCCAAGCTGCTGGGCTGGCTGCTGCCGTTCCTGCTGATCTTCGCCCTGTGGGTGTTCTTCTTCCGCGGCCTGGCCGAGAAGCAGGGCTTCGGCGGCATGGTCAACGTCGGCAAGTCGAAGGCGCGGGTGTTCGTCGAGCGCGACACCGGGGTCAGCTTCGACGACGTCGCCGGTATCGACGAGGCCAAGGCCGAGTTGCAGGAGGTGGTGTCCTTCCTCAAGGACCGCCCCACCTACAGCCGCCTGGGCGCGCGCATTCCCAAGGGCATCCTGCTGGTGGGCCCGCCCGGCACCGGCAAGACGCTGGTGGCCAAGGCCGTGGCCGGCGAGGCCGGGGTGCCGTTCTTCTCCATTTCCGGCTCGGAGTTCGTCGAGCTGTTCGTCGGCGTGGGCGCCGCGCGGGTGCGCGATCTCTTCGAGCAGGCGCGCAAGGCCGCGCCCTGCATCATCTTCATCGACGAGCTGGACGCCCTGGGCAAGATGCGCGGGCTGGGCGCCTTCGGCGGCAACGACGAGAAGGAGCAGACGCTCAACCAGCTGCTCGCCGAGCTGGACGGCTTCGACCCGCGCGAAGGCGTGGTGCTGCTGGCCGCCACCAACCGCCCGGAAGTGCTGGACCCGGCCCTGATGCGCGCCGGCCGCTTCGACCGCCAGATCCTCATCGACCGCCCGGACCGCCGCGGCCGCGAGGCCATCCTGCGGGTGCACCTGAAGCGCATCAGCGCCGCCCGCGACCTGGATTGCGGGCAGATCGCCGCCATCACCACCGGCTTCACCGGCGCGGACCTGGCCAACCTGGTCAACGAGGCCGCCATCGGCGCCACCCGGCGCGGCGCCGAGGCGGTGAGCATGGCCGACTTCACCGCCGCGGTGGAGCGCATCGTCGCCGGCGCCGAGCGCCGCAGCCGGCTGCTGCAGCCGCAGGAGCGCAAGGTGGTGGCCTACCACGAGATGGGCCACGCCCTGGCCGCCGCCTCGCTGCCGCGCATGGACCCGGTGCACAAGGTCTCCATCGTGCCCCACGCCATCGGTGCCCTGGGCTTCACCCTGCAGCGGCCCACCGAGGACCGCTTCCTGATCGGCCGCCAGGAACTCAAGGACCGCATGGTGGTACTGCTGGCCGGGCGCGCCGCCGAGGCCCTGGTGTTCGAGGAGATTTCCACCGGCGCCGCCGACGACCTGGCCAAGGCCACCGACATCGCCCGCCAGCTGGTGACGCGCTTCGGCATGAGCGAGCAGCTCGGCCAGGCCGTGCTGGAGCGGCAGAGCGCGCCCTACCTGAGCGGCGACAACGGCCACCTGGCGGGGCTGCGCGAGAAGGACTACTCGGAGCAGACCGCCCGCGAGGTGGACCTGTGCGTGCGCGAGCTGATCGACGAAGCCTTCCGCCGCGCCCGGGCCCTGCTGGAGCAACGCCGCGCCGACCTGGAGGAAGGCGCGCGCCTGCTGCTGGAGCGGGAAACCCTCACCCCCGGGGACTTCCCCGCGCTGGCCGGCGCGCCGGCGCCCTGAACCGGCCTTCTAACCGCCGGCTATTTGCAGCGCCGCGCATATGCCGGGGAACTCATTGACAGATTGGCGCCAGGCAAGTGTCATGGGCGTTGTCGTCCGGCGCGGTCGAGGTGTAGCGCCGGGTTCACGTGGTCCGTTTGCGTGTTTCCTAATCCCCCGCACAGGAGCCGCCGGCATGTACGACTCTGCACCCAGGGCCTCGGGGCCCGCGGAGGAGGATTTCCTCTTCACCTTCGAGACCCACGTCCTGCAGAAGGCCCTGCCCGCCTTCGAGGAAGCCAGCCGCTTCGCCCGCGACCGCGGCCTGGACTGCCAGGTCGAGCTGCTCGTGGACGAGGACGACCACCTGCAACTGTGCCTGTTCGCCCGCCTGGGCGGCAGCCAGCAGCCGAGCTTCTACCGCATCGTCGCCGATACCGAACTCCAGGGCCTGGTCCACGAGCAATACGCCACCCATGGCCAGCACATGCGCCGCCTGGGCGCGGACCTGGACTCGCTGGACGGCGAGGTGCTCGACGAACAGCTCGCCGAATTCTTCCAGCTGGCCTTCGGCATGCACCTGGACGAGCCGGGGCACCGACGAGCCAGCGGCTTCTAGCAGCCGCCCCTTTTCCCTGCCGTTCCTCGCTTGGCCTCCCGCAGGCGGGTTTTCGCGCGACACTGTGTGCATGATGGACTGTGCGCATGTGAATGGATCGCACGCGCCCGCGCAGGCGGGGTCTGAACAGAGGTACGGGCCACGATGCCCGCTGGAGGAATGCCCCATGAAAAGCCCCGTGGATACCCCGCACCCCGATCCGGTGGTGACCCGCGAAGCCGATGAACTGGAGGAGCTGGTGGAACTGGACCCGGTCGACAGCGGCCAGGAGCCGCACCTGTCCGCCGCCCACCAGGAAGGCGTGATCGACGAGCAGCACTGAGCGCCCGGAACCTTGCATTCTGCCGTGCAGGCTTTGTGCGATCGTGCGCAATGCACGGTCGCGTTTTCGCTACCTTTCCTCAACCTGCTGATTTGAAAAGAGAAAATTTTCAAGCGAAGCTGGAACGCATGCTGCAACAGCTCTCCCATCGGCTTCACGGATACCAAGGGAGAGCGTCATGCACAACGACCGTAGCCAGGCCCCGCAACTTCTCGGCGAACAGTTCAGCGACTATCGCATCGACCTCCAGCAACGCCCGGATGGCGGCCTGCTGCTGAGGCTGCGCGACAACGAAAGCCGGCGCCTGCTGACCACCTGGGCCATCCCGGCCAGCGAATGGCGTGACCCGACGCGCCTGAACAACTTCATCGAACGCATCCGCCGCGACCTGCTGACCGCCGAGGGCCAGCCCCTGCAGGAAGACCAGGTGGACTGCTTCCGCAAGCGCATCGAACTGCAGACTTTCAACCCCGGCCAGGGCTGCCACCGCCAGCGCAAGATCGTGGTGGCCGGCGAGCGCCTGCGCGCCCTGGCGGCCAACGCCTGAGTCAGTCCGCGCCCTGGCGGAACTGGCCGGGGGTGGTCCCGCTCCAGCGGCGGAAGGCCTTGGCGAAGGCGCTCTCGTCGGAGAAGCCCAGGCGCTCGGCCACGTCCGCCAGCCGCGCGGGGCCCTGCAGCAGCTGCTCGGCCATGGCGTGCAGCACGCGCTCGCGCAACAGCTTGAAGCTGCTGCCCTCCTCGGCCAGGCGCCGGTTCAGGTGCCGGCCGCTGAGGCCCAGGCGTTCGGCGACGCGCTCCTTGCCCCACTGCGGGTGTTCGCGCAGCAGCCCCTGCACCTGGGCCGCCAGGCTCTGCGCGCCCAGTTGCTGCAACTGGGCGTCGGCCAGCTGACGCAGGTGCTCGCGCATGGGCGCGTTGGCCTGGATCAGTGGCACTTGCAGGTCGCTATCGGCGAACACCAGGCCATCCTCGCCGGCGCCGAACCCGGGCAGCAGGCCCAGCAACTCGCGGTAGCTGCCCGCCTCGCCGCGGGCCCCGTGGCCGATGCGCAGCGCCTGCGGGCGCACGCGCTCGCCGGTGATCCAGGCGCTCAAGCGCACCAGGCTGGCCAGCACCGCTTCCACCCGCGCCTCGCGGCACACGCTGTAGCTTGGCTGGTAGGCCAGGGCCACGCCGCCGGCTTGGTGGCGCAGGCTGAACGCGCTGCCCTCGGCGATGATCGGGTAGTACTCCAGCAACGCCTCCAGGGCCTCGCCGAAGGTCTCGCAGCTCATCAGCAGGGCGCCGACCATGTCCAGGTGGCCGACCTGCAGGGCGCTGCCCAGGCGCAGGCCGAGCAGCGGGTCGGCGCTGGCCGCGCACAGGCCCTCCCACAGCTCGTCCTGGCGCGCCAGCGGGATGCGCGCCTCGCGGCCCAGTTCGCGCAGTTCGGCGGGCAGCCGCAGGCCCAGGCGCGCGGCGGCCTGGAGGATGCCCTGGGCGTAGTGGACGGTGATCGAGGGGTTGTTGGGCATGGTCCCGAAATAACCGGAAAAAGTCCTGTTTGAGCCATCAAAGCGCGGCGCGGGGCGGGTATCCTTGCCCATTACAACGAGAAACACAAACGAGCCGCGCATGCCTTGCACCCCCTGCCCCGCGCCCCTTCGGGAGGCGCGCTGATGCCCACCGTCCACCTGGAATTCGCCGGCGCCTCGATGCTGGCCCTGAACGCGATCATCGCGCTGATGATGTTCGGCGTCTCCCTGGAACTGCGCCGCGAAGACTTCGCCCGCATCGTCCGCGCGCCCAAGGCGCCGCTGATCGGCATGCTCATCCAGTTCCTGCTGCTGCCGGCCGGCGCCTGCCTGCTGGCCAACCTGCTGCCGATCGACCCGCAACTGGCCCTGGGCATGCTGCTGGTGGCCACCTGCCCCAGCGGCAGCTTCTCCAACGTCATGACCTGGCTGGCGCGCGGCAACGTCGCGGTGTCGGCCAGCGTCACCGCGGTGTCCGGGCTGTCCGCCGGGTTCTTCACGCCGTTCAACTTCGCCCTCTACGCAAGCCTTGCGCCTGAAACCCGCGCGCTGCTCACGCAGATCCGCATCGACCCGCTGGAGCTGCTGGCCACGGTGCTGCTGGTGCTGGTGGCGCCGATGCTCGCCGGCATGGCCCTGGGCCGGCGCCGCCCGCGACTGGCGCGGCGCCTGGAGAAGCCCATGCGGGTGTTCTCGCTGCTGGTGCTGGCGGCCTTCGTGGTCATGGCCTTCGTCAGGAACTACGCGCAGTTCGTCGCCTACTTCCACCTGTTCTTCTGGCTGGTGGCGCTGCTCAACGCTGTGGCCCTGGGCCTGGGCTACCTGTGCGCGCGGGCCTGCCGGCTGGCCGAGGCCGACGTGCGCGCGGTGACGCTGGAGAGCGGCATCCACAATTCGGCGCTGGGCATGGCGCTGATCCTGACCTTCTTCCCCGAGGCCGGCGGCATGCTGCTGATCGCCGCCTTCTGGGGCTGCTGGCAACTGCTCACCGGGCTCGGCCTGGCGCTGTTCTGGTCGCGCCGCGCGCCATTGCCGGGCCTGGCCGCTTCGGCAGGGAGAGCGCCATGAGCTACGTGGCGCCGGCCCTGGGCAGCTTCATCCTGCTGGCCTACACCCTGGAGGCGGTCACCGGTTTCGGCAGCGTGGTGCTGGCGCTGTCCCTCGGCGCCCTGCTGCTGCCCATCGAGCAACTGCTGCCGGTGCTGGTGCCACTGAACGTCGGCCTGACCAGCTACCTGGCCTGGCGCCACCGCCGCCTGGTGCAGTGGCGGCTGCTGCTGGCCACCCTGCTGCCGGGCATGCTGCTGGGCATGGTGGCCGGCTACCTGCTGCTGCCCTGGCTGGACCCGCAACTGCTCAAGCGCGGCCTCGGCCTGCTCATCCTCTGGTTCGCCGTCCGCGAGCTGCAGCGCAGCGCCAAGGGCACGCCGCGCGGCCGGGTGCCCGGCTGGGCGATGCGCCTGGCCACCGGCGCCGCCGGCGTCTGCCAGGGCCTGTTCGCCTCCGGCGGGCCGCTGCTGGTCTACGCCCTGGCCGGCCAGCAGCTGGACAAGTCGCGCCTGCGCGCCACCCTGGTGTGCGTCTGGTTCACCCTGAACGGCCTGCTCACCCTGGCCTTCCTGCTCGACGGCCGGCTGCGCCCGGCCCTGCCCCAGGTGCTGGCCTACGCGCCGCTGCTGCCGCTGGGCCTGTGGCTGGGCGAGCACCTGCACCGGCGCTGCGCGGAACGCCACTTCCGCCTGGCCATCCACCTCCTGCTGCTGGTCAGCGGGGTCCTGCTGCTGTCTCCCTGGAGCCTCCTGTGAGCTACGACATCATCGTCAAGAACGGCCTCTACTTCGACGGCAGCGGCGCCCCCGGCGCCCTGCGCCACCTGGGCATCCGCGCCGGGCGCATCGATACCCTCAGCGCTTCGCCGCTGGACGAGGCCGGCTGCCCGCAGGTGCTGGACGCCGCCGGCAGCTGGGTGACCCCGGGCTTCCTGGAAATCCACTCGCACTACGACGCCGAGGTGATAGCCGCGCCGGCGCTGAAGGAATCGGTGCGCCACGGCGTGACCACGGTGGCCCTGGGCTCCTGCTCCATCAGCATGGTGCTGGGCGAGGCGGAGGACTGCTCCGACCTGTTCACCCGCGTCGAGGCGGTGCCCCGCGAGGTGGTGCTGCCGATCCTGCGGGAGAAGCGCACCTGGCGCGACGCCGCCGGCTACCGCGCCTTCTACGAGCAACTGCCGCTGGGCCCGAACCTGTGCTCCTTCCTCGGCCACTCCGAACTGCGCGTGGCGGTGATGGGCCTGGAGCGCGCCACCAGCGGCGCCAGGCCCACCGAGGCCGAGCTGCGGCGCATGGAGCAACTGCTCGACGAAGCGCTGGACGCCGGCTGCTTCGGCCTGTCGGTGATGACCACGCGGCTGGACAAGATGGACGGCGAGCGCGCCTGGTCCAGCCCGCTGCCCTCCACCTTCGCCAGCTGGAAGGAGTTCGCCCGCCTGTTCGCCGTGCTGCGCCGGCGCGGCGCGCTGATGCAGGGCGCGCCCAACGCGGTGACCAAGATCAACGTGTTCGCCTTCCTCTGGCAGGCCCACGGCTGGTTCCGCCGGCCGCTCAAGTGCAGCATGCTCACCGCCCTGGACCTCAAGTCGCAGCCCTTCATGCACCGCATCACCCGCGCCTCCGGCTGGCTGGCCAACCGCGTGCTGCGCGGGCGCTTCCGCTGGCAGACGCTGCCGGCGCCCTTCGTGGTGCGCATCGAGGGGTTGAACATGAACGGTTTCGAGGAGTTCGGCGCCGGCGAAGTGCTGCGCGACATCAAGGACCCGGAAGAACTCTACGCGCGCATCCAGGACCCGGCCTTCCGCGAGCGCTTCCGCAAGGACATCAAGGCCACCCTCAGCCTGGGCCTGTGGCACCGCCGGCTGTCCGACTGCTGGGTGCGCGAATGCCCGGACGCGAGCCTCGTCGGGCGCAACTTCGAGGAGATCGGCCAGCAGCAGGGCAAGGATGCGGTGGACGCCTTCTTCGACCTGGCCAGCCAGTACCGCAACGCGCTGAAGTGGACCACCTGCTACGGCAACCACCGCCCGCAGGTGATGGCCAGGCTGCTGGCCAGCCCCTGGACGCAGCCGGGCTTCGCCGACTCCGGCGCGCACCTGGCCTCCCACGCCCAGTACAACTTCCCGCTGCGCCTGCTCAAGTACGTGCGCGACGCCGAGCTGGCCGGCCAGCCGTTCATGGACGTCGGCCGCGCGGTGCGGCGCCTGACCGGCGAACTGGCCGACTTCGCCGGGCTGGACGCCGGCTACCTCCGCGTGGGCGACCGCGCCGACCTGGTGATCGTCAACCCCGAAGGCCTGACCGACGAGCTGGACGAGGTGAGCGAGGCGCCCATGGAAAACCTCGGACTGGTGCGCCTGGTCAAGCGCAACGACGCGGCGGTGGAGGCCACCGTCATCAACGGCCGGGTGGCCTACCGGCGCGAGGGTGGCTTCGCCGAGGCGCTGGGCAAGGAGCGCGGCTTCGGGCGATTCCTGCCGGGGCGGGACATAGTGCGGGCGTGAGGCGGATAACCGCGAGCGGTCATTCGCCCTACGTGTACATGCCCTGCAGGAGCGGATTTGAGCTGCGATTTCGCAGCGGGGCCCGGCCTATCGCGGACGGAGTCCGCTCCTACGACCGTGCTTTCCTGGAACTGTAGGAGCGGGCCCTGCCCGCGATTCGCGCGCAGGGCGCGCTCCTACAGGGAAGCTACGCAGGCGGGGATGGCGTAGGAGCAACTGTCTATTGGGTTTGGGTGTAGCGCGCCGCTCCGAGTGCGTGGATGTCTCTTGTTTCGCCCCTCGGGCGAGTCACTTCTTTCAAACGTCGGGAAGCCGAACCTCAAAGAAGTAACCAAGAAGGCTTGCCCCGACATACGGGCCCGATGGAGCCGGGCTACCCTCGCGAATTCCCCCGCCACGGAGGCCCGCCCCGACAGCACGTCCCTGTGCTGATCGGGGCTCTAGCGACATCCATGTCGCATGACCTCCTGAGCGCCGGTTTCGCTCGGCCTTCTGAAGGGGCGTTCCGGTGCGCTCGGTTGTTTCTCTGGAAGTCCCAAACGCCAGAGCAAAAGCGCTTTTGCTTTTCGTAGGATCGAGGGGGACGCCCAGTTCTTGCTCGCGAACCTCGGTTCCCCGCGTTCGCGATAGTTCGTAGGGCGCATAACGCCTACGGCGTTATCCGCCATGATCGCGGACAGAGTCCGCCCCTACGGTTCCAGGAAGCATGGATGTAGGAGGACTCCGTCCGCGATTATCCCCGGCCGCACGAACCTCGAGGCATCAGCCCCCGGCATTGGCCAGCAGGCGCTGGGCGCGGGCCAGGACCGGGGCGTCGACCATCTGGCCGTCCACCTGGAAGGCCGCCGCGCCGCTTTCGGCCGCCTCCACCACCCGGCGTGCCCAGGCCAGCTCCTCGGCGCCGGGGGCCAGGGCCGCGTGGAGCACGGCGACCTGTTTCGGGTGGATACACAGGGCGCCCACCAGGCCCAGGTCGCGGCCATGGCGGAGGGTCGCGGCGAAGCCTTCGGCGTCGTCGAAGGCCGGGTAGACGGTGTCCAGCGGCGGTTGCAGGCCGTTGACCCGCGAGTGCAGCAGCAGGCCCAGGCGCACCTGGTCGTAGACGGTTCCCGCCGCCGCGGTGCCGCTGCTCATGCCGATGTCCAGGGCCAGGTCGAGGCCGCCGAAGGTCAGGCGCTCGACGCCCGCGCAGGCGGCGATCTCCCCCACCGCCAGCAGCCCGCGGGCGCTTTCGATCAGGGGCCACACCGGCTTGCCGCAGGCTGCCACGGCGCGCACCTGGTCGGCGCACTCGGCCTTGGGCAGGAGGACGCCGGCGATGCCCGGCAGGCGCCGGCACAGTTCCAGGTCGGCGGCGTGCTCGGGGTGCCCGGCGGCGTTCACCCGCACCCGCACGCGGGCTTGCGGGCTGGCTGCGAGGAAGGCCGCCAGGTCGTCGCGGGCGCGGGCCTTGAGCGATGCCTCGACGGCGTCCTCCAGGTCGACGATCACGGCGTCGGCGCCGGCGGCCAGGGCCTTGGCGAAGCGCTCCGGGCGGCTGCCGGGGACGAACAGGGCGGAACGGACGATGGCAGTCATGGCGGTCCTTGGTCGGGTTCGGCTCACACCGCGCCCTGCTCGTGCAGGCGCTGGATGTCGGCGGCGGTATAGCCCAGCTCGGCGAGCAGGCCGTCGGTATGCTCGCCCAGGCCCGGCACGGCGTCCATGCGCGGCGCATAGGCGTTGCTGCGGGCCGGCGGCAGCAGCGCCGGCAGGCGGCCCACCGGGCTGTCGATCTCGCGCCAGGCGTCGCGGGCCTGCAGTTGCGGATGCTGCCACAGGCCCTGCATGTCGTTGACGTGGGCGTTGGCGATCTGCGCCTGCTCCAGGCGCGCCACCACCTCCGCGGCGCTCAGGTCGGCGAAGGCCTCGACGATCAGCGCGCGCAGGGCCTCGCGGTTGGCCACCCGCAGGCTGGTGGCGGTGAAGCGCGGGTCGGTCGCCAGCTCCGGGCGCCGCAGCACCACCTCGCAGAAGACCTTCCACTCGCGCTCGTTCTGCACGCCGAGCATCACGTTCCTGCCGTCGCCGGCGGGGAAAGGCCCATAGGGGTAGATGGTGGCGTGGGCGGCGCCGGCGCGCGGCGGTTGCGCCTGGCCTTCGAAGGCGTAGTACATGGGGAAGCCCATCCACTCGGCCATGCCCTCGAGCATTGAGACCTCCACCCGGCTGCCCTCCCCCGTGCGCTCGCGCAGCAGCAGCGCCGAGAGGATGCCGCTGTAGGCGTACATGCCGGCGGAGATGTCGGCGATGGAGCAGCCGGCCTTGGCCATTTCGTCCGGGCCGGGGCCGCCGGTCACCGAGAGGAAGCCGCTCTCGCTCTGGATCAGCAGGTCGTAGGCCTTCTTCTGCTCGTAGGGGCCGCCTTCGCCATAGCCGGAGATGTCGCAGACGATCAGCCGCGGGAAGCGTTCGTGCAGCGCCTCGAACGACAGCCCCAGGCGCGCGGCGGCGCCGGGCGCGAGGTTCTGCACCAGCACGTCGGCCTGGCCCAGCAGTTGTTCCAGCACGGCATGGGCCTCGGCCTGCTTGAGGTCCAGGGCCAGGCTTTGCTTGGAGCGGTTGGTCCAGACGAAATGCGAGGCCATGCCGCGCACGCGCTCGTCGTAGCCGCGGGCGAAGTCGCCGACGCCGGGGCGCTCGACCTTGATGACGCGAGCGCCGAGGTCGGCCAGCTGGCGGGTGCAGAACGGCGCGGCGATGGCGTGTTCCAGGCTGATGACGGTGATGCCGTCGAGGGGACGCGGGTTCATGGGTGCTCCAGGTGTCTCGTGCGCCGCCATGGCGGGCGGCACTGTCGGTCTGTATCCACGGTCCGGGCGGGCGGCGCATCGCGCTCTGTGAACCCCCGGGTTCCGGAGGCCGCCCGCCCGGGCCGCGGGCTACTCAGGCGAAGGCTTCCAGGCTTTCCAGGGCATGCAGGCGCCAGCTGGCGTCGATCAGCCGCGCGGCCTCGGCCTCGCCACGCTCGCCGGCGAAGGCCAGCAGGCGGCGGAACTTGTCTTCCAGCTCGGCGCGGCTGAGGCTGTTGCCCGGGTCGCCCTTGGGCTCGTCGATGGCGCCGTGCAGCTGGCGGCCGTCGATGGTGAGCACCTCTACGCGGCCCAGCCAGCGCTGCGGGTAGGCGCCGTCCACCTCGGCATCCAGTTGCATGCCCACCTTGTCGCGGAAGGCCGCCACGCGCGGGTCCTGCAGGGCGAAGCGTTCGAACTCCACCAGCCCGGCCTTGCCGTGCACGGCGATCAGGCCCAGCACCGTGCCCATGGAGAACTTCGCCTGGTGCACGGTCTGCGGCACGACCACGCGGCCGAGCACGTCGATGGCGCCCTGGTGCACGCGGGTGGTGACGCGGGCGATGTCCTCGGCCTGCAGGCCCTCGCGCTGCATCAGCGCCAGCAGGGCGTCCGCCGCCGGGTGGGTGTGGCGGCAGGAGGCGTGGAACTTGAACGAGGTCTCCACCAGCGCCCAGCGGCTGCCCAGGCCGTCCACCAGCCAGCGCGGCTCGGCGTCGCTGGACATGCCGGCGGCCATGCCCTGCTCGCCCTCGAGGATGTTCTGCGCGCCGGTCAGGCCGTCCGCGGTCAGGTACGCGGCCAGCAGGCCGTCGGCGGCGGCCTTGGCGGTGTGCAGCTGCTTGGAGTCGGCGGCGTCGCGGAGGAACTCCCAGAGCCCGGCGGCCTGGGTCCCGGCGCTGCCCAGGCAGTGCACGAACTGGCGGGCGTCCAGGCCCAGCAGCTTGCCCACCGCCACGGCCGCGGCCAGGGTGCCGACGGTGGCGGTGGTGTGGAAGATGCGGTAGTGCGAGCGGCCGAGGAACTCGCCGATGCGGATGCCCGCCTCGTAGCCGGCGACCGCCGCGAGGATCAGGTCGCGGCCGGACCTGCCCAGGTCCTGGGCGGCGGCCAGGGCCGCCGGGAACACCACCGTGGCCGGGTGCAGCACCGAGCTGTTGTGCAGGTCGTCCTGCTCCACCAGGTGCGAGCTGGCGCCGTTGACCAGGGCGGCGAAGTACGCCGAGGTGGCGCTGCCGTCCACCAGCACGCGGCTGCGGCCGTCGGCCGGGCCCATTCTGCGGGCGTAGCGCTGGAACAGCGGGATGGGGTGGCGGCCCTGGCTGGCCAGGGCCGAGCCCAGCCAGTCGAGGAACAGGTCTTCGGTGCGCGCGACCACCGCTTCGGGCAGGTCTTCGTAGCGCAGGCCGGCGAGGAATTCGGCCAGGGCGTGGGTATTGTTCATCGCTTGTCGTCCTTGGGCGCGGCTCAGAAGGAACGCGGCAGTTCGAGCAGGTGCTCGGCCACGTAGGAAAGGATCAGGTTGGTGGAGATCGGCGCCACCTGGTACAGCCGCGTCTCGCGGAACTTGCGCTCCACGTCGTATTCGCAGGCGAAGCCGAAGCCGCCGTGGGTCTGCAGGCAGGCGTTGGCCGCCTCCCAGCTGGCCTTGGCCGCCAGGTACTTGGCCATGTTCGCCGCCGCGCCGGCGTTGCGCCCGGCGTCGTATTCCGCGCAGGCCTTCCAGCGCATCAGGTCGGCCGCCTCCACCTCGATGTGCGCTTCGGCGATGGGGAACTGCACGCCCTGGTTCTGCCCGATGGGGCGGCCGAACACCACGCGGTCGCGGGCGTACTGGCTGGCCTTGTCGATGAACCAGCGGCCGTCGCCGATGCATTCGGCGGCGATCAGCGTGCGCTCGGCGTTGAGGCCGTCGAGGATGTAGCGGAAGCCCTTGCCCTCCTCGCCGATCAGGCTGCTGGCGGGGATTTCCAGGTTGTCGAAGAACAGCTCGTTGGTCTCGTGGTTGACCATGTTGGCGATCGGTTGCACGGTCAGGCCGTTGCCGATGGCCTCGCGCAGGTCGACCAGGAAGATCGACATGCCCTCGGCCTTTTTCTTCACCTCGGCCAGCGGCGTGGTGCGGGCCAGCAGGATCATCAGGTCGGAGTGCTGCACGCGCGAGATCCACACCTTCTGGCCGTTGATGACGTACTTGTCGCCGCGGCGCACGGCGGTGGTCTTGATCTTGGTGGTGTCGGTGCCGGTGGTCGGCTCGGTGACGCCCATGGACTGCAGGCGCAGTTCGCCGCTGGCGAGTTTGGGCAGGTAGTAGCGCTTCTGCTCCTCGCTGCCGTTACGCAGCAGGGTGAACATGTTGTACATCTGCCCGTGGATGGTCCCGGAGTTGCCGCCGCAGCGGTTCACTTCCTCGAGGATCACCGAGGCCTCGGCCAGGCCCAGGCCGGAGCCGCCGTACTCCTCGGGGATCATCGCCGACAGCCAGCCGGCCTCGGTCATGGCCCTGACGAAGGCCTCGGGGAAGCCCTTGCGCTCGTCGATCTCGCGCCAGTAGGCGCTGCCGTATTCCGCGCACAGGGCGCGCACGCCTTCACGGATGGCCTGCAGTTCTTCCGGGGTGCTGCTCATGGGGGTTCCTCGATGGGGGTTCAGTCGAATTCCACTTCGCCGCGCTGGGCGATGCCGGCGCCGTTGCCGGCCCAGACCTCGGCCTTGCCGGGGCCGCTGGGGCGGCCGCCGAGCTCGAAGGGCTCGGGGCAGATCAGCGGGCGCAGGCCGCGGTAGGCGAAGCGGCGCAGGCGCGCCTGCGGGTTGGCGCGGCAGAAGGCGCGCAGGCTCAGGGTGGCGATCAGCGGGCCGTGCACCACCAGGCCGGGGTAGCCCTCGGCCTCGGTGACGTAGGGCCAGTCGTAGTGGATGCGGTGGCCGTTGAAGGTCACCGCGGAATAGCGGAACAGCAGCACCGGGCTGGGCTCCACCGCCTCGCGCCAGGCGCCTTCGGGCAGCGCCTCGGTGCCGCCGAGCCTGGGCGGGCTGGGTTCGCGGTAGACGATGTCCTGCTCCTCGCGCAGGGCCAGGTGGCCGTCCTGCAGGTAGTCGTGGCGCAGGGTGACGAACAGCAGCGCGCCGGTGCGGCCGTGCTTTTCCTCGACGTTCAGGATGCGGGTCACCCGGCTGGCCTCGCGGCCGACGCGCAGCGGCGCGTGGAACTCCAGGCGGCCGCCGGCCCACATGCGGTTGCGCCCGTCCGCCGGCGGCAGGAAGCCGCCGCGCGCCGGGTGGCCGTCGGCGCCCAGGCCAGCCTCGGCCACTGCGTCCTGGAAGAATGCCCAGTGCCACAGCGGCGGCAGCGCCTCGCCGGCGGCCGGGGCCTGCTCGCCGAGGGTGGCGGCCAGGCGGCTGACCAGCAGCGTGCTCAGCGCCTCGTGGCTTTCCTGGCTGCGGCCTATCCAGGCCTCGTAGGAAGATTCGCTCATTCTCAGTGTCTCTGACCGGGAAATTTCCGAACAGCATGCAAGTTGGCTTGCATTCAGGGAATCCGCATTTTAATAATCCAGCGTTAACCGAAACCGAACGCTATCCGGACGTCCCGCCATGCATTTCGACCTGGCCGACCTGCGCCTTTTCGTGCACATCGCCGAATCCCCCAGCCTGACCCAGGGCGCCCGCCGCGCGCACCTCTCGGCGGCCGCCGCCAGCGCCCGCATCAAGGCCCTGGAAAGCCAGCTCGACAGCCGCCTGCTGTACCGCGACAACCGCGGCGTCGAGCTGACCCCCAGCGGCCAGCGCCTGCTGCAGCACGCGCGGCTGATCCTGCGCCAGGTGGAGCGGCTCAAGGACGACTTCAGCGAACAGGGCGGCGACCAGGCCGGGCACATCCGCATCTTCGCCAACACCACGGCGGTCACCGAGTTCCTCCCGGAGGTGCTGGCCGGCTTCCTCGCCGCGCGCCCCGCGGTCACCGTGGACCTGCAGGAACGCCTGAACCGCGACATCGTCCGGGCCATCCTCGACGGCTCGGCGGACCTGGGCATAGTCGCCGGCCCGGTGCGCGCCGAGGGCCTGGAGATCCTCCACTTCAGCACCGACCACCTTGTGCTGGCGGTGCCGCCCGGCCATGCCCTGGAACGCCTGGGCCGCCCGCCCACCCTGGCCGACACCCTCGGCTATTTCCACGTCGGCCTGCACGAGGGCAGCACCCTGCAGAGCTTCCTGCGCGAACAGGTGGAGCGCCTGGGCGGCACCCTCAACCTGCGCATCCAGGTGGCCAGCTTCGAGGCCGCCTGCCGGATGATCGAGGCCGGTGTGGGCATCGGCGTACTCCCGGAAACCGCCGCGCGCCGCCACCAGCGCAGCATGGGGCTGAGCATCCTGCAGCTGGACGAGCCCTGGGTGGTGCGCGAACGCAGCGTGCTGGTGCGCGAGCGCGAGGCACTGCCGGGCTGCGCGCGGACGCTGGTGGAACTGCTGCGCCAGGTGGGAGATGGGGTGGTTGCGCCGTAGGGCGATTGTCGGTGCCTGATGAAAACGGCGGATAACGCCGTAGGCGTTATGCGCCCTACGGATTGGTGTCGCCGGGGTGGCCCGCTCCCGGCTTCTGTAGGAGCGAGCTTGCTCGCGAACGGGACTCTCGGTGGCTTGGGGTATGGGGTTGACTCCGCTCCCTCTCCCCAGCCCTCTCCCGCAAGCGGGAGAGGGGGCTGTCCTGAGTGCTCTGGAAGTCAGGCGTCATCCTGCCCCCTTCGTCATTTCCGCGAACGCGGGGCGCCTGTGACTGCCGGGGTTCGCGAGCAAGCTCGCTCCTACGAAGAACCCCAGGCCCTCCCTGCCCTGCGCGCGATAAAACCTGGAAAGGAAAGACCGCCAACCGGGCGTCCCCGGTTGGCGGTCCGTTGGGCCGCGCGCACCGCTGCACCGGTACGCGCCGGGCTCACTTGGCGGCGGTCAGCGTGCTGTAGCTGGTGATCAGGTTGCGGTAGTCCGGGATGTGCGCGGAGAACAGCGCGGCCAGGCCCTCGATGTCGTTGCGCCAGTCGCGGTGCAGTTCGCAGGCCACGCCGAACCAGGTCATCAGCTGCGCCCCGGCGGCTTCCATGCGGCGCCAGGCGGCGTCGCGGGTGACTTCGTTGAAGGTGCCGGAGGCGTCGGCGACCACGAAGACGTCGAAGCCTTCCTCCAGGGCCGACAGCGCCGGGAAGGCCACGCACACCTCGGTGACCACGCCGGCGATGATCAACTGCTTCTTGCCGGTGGCCTTGACCGCCTTGACGAAGTCCTCGTTGTCCCAGGCGTTGATGTTGCCCGGGCGGGCGATGTACGGGGCGTCCGGGAAGAGTTCCTTCAGCTCCGGCACCAGCGGGCCGTTGGGGCCGCTCTCGAAGCTGGTGGTGAGGATGGTCGGCAGCTTGAAGTACTTGGCCAGGTCGGCCAGGGCCAGCACGTTGTTCTTGAACCTGTCCGGTTCGATGTCGCGCACCAGGGACAGCAACCCGGACTGGTGGTCGACCAGCAGCACGGCGGCCTGGGACTTGTCGAGACGGACGTAGGGCTTGCTCATTGCGCTTTTCCTCTTGCGGTGGGAAGGCCCGGCTCGTAGCGGGCGCGGTCGGGATTCAGCGTTGCGGGTCCGGCACCTGGTGGTTGTTCGCTACCGGCCGGGCCCTGGTCTGGCTTTCTATCGGCAGTCGGTAGCGCGGGAACACTTCGCTCATCTTCGTTTCCTCTGCCTGGGCCTCCCGCCCGAATGGCCCGCGCCCAGGCCCGCTACCAGCCGCGGCTGGTCACCGACGACCTGCTGGCCCTGCGCCAGGCGGCGGTGGCCGGGGTGGGCGCCGCGTACCGGCATCGTGCACGCCGTCTACCCTTCCCGGCGCGGCCTGAGCCCGCCGGCCGCTAGCGGCGCAGGATCGGAAAAGGTTCGAGGCCCGCGCTATTCGCAGAAGCGCCCCTGCCGCGCCTCGGGCATCAGCTCCAGGTACTGGCGGCCGCTCATGTGCACCACGGCGTTGTGGTCGCCGGCCTCGAAGTAGATATCCGATTGCCCGCCCAGGGATTCGTCGATCAGCGTCTCCAGGCCGAACAGGCTGCCCACCGCCGGGATGGCGCCGGGCGCGCAGTCCTCGAAGCGCGCGGAGAAATCGCCCTCGTGGGCCAGGCGCCAGTTGCGCCGGGTGAGCTTGTGCACCTTGTGCAGGTCGACCTGGCGGCTGGCTGGCACCACGGCCATCAGCCAGTGGCCCTGGAAGTCGTCGAGGATCACCGGCTTGGCCATCTGCTGCGGCGGCACGCCGGCGCGGCGGGCGGCCTCGCGGGTGGTCATGGACGTGGCGTGGGGCAGCAGATCGTAGCGACTCTGGTGCTGCGACAGGCAGCTCTGCAAACGACTGGACATGCTCATGGCACACCTCCGGGAAAGCGGCGCCGCCCCACTGCCCCGTGGCGCCGGCGCGGCCGGCTGCGGGGGAGCCTCCCGCTCCCCGTTTGCTCCAGTCTAGCGCCGCCGCCCCGGTACGGGCGGCGGGCCGACCAGGGGCGTCAGAACAGCGGGAGCGGGTAGTTGAGGATCAGCCGGTACTCGTCGAAGGCGTTGCTGCTGAAGTCGCGGCGGATGCTGGCGTTGCGCAGGCGCAGGTTCAGGCGCTTGAACGGGCCGCTCTGCACCACGTAGCCCAGCTCCGTCTCGCGCCCGCGCTCGCGGCCGTCGGCGGTATCGCGGGTGTGCACGTTACTGCCGCGGATGTAGCGCGTCATGAACGTCAGCCCCGGCACCCCGGCGGCGGCGAAGTCGTAGTCGTAGCGCAGCTGCCAGGAGCGCTCGCGGGCCTGGTCGTAGCTGGAGTTGAAGCTGTCGTTGGCCAGGCTGCCGCCGGCGCTGCCGTTCACCCGCATCCAGCCACTGTCGCCGGACAGCCGCTGCAGGCCCAGGTAGAAGGTGTGGCCACCCTGCCCCGCCGAAAGCAGCAGCGACAGGGTGCGGTTGTCCAGCTCGCCGGCGCGGGCGGCGCCATCCTCGCGGCCGACGAAGTAGCCGAGGTCGGCGCCCAGGCGCCAGTCGCCCAGCCCCTGGCTGTGGCGCAGGTTGACGTACTGCTGGCGGTAGATGTCCTCCAGCCGCGCGTGCCACAGGCCCAGCTGAGTGGCCTGGCCATTGAAGCGGTACTCGGCGCCGGCGAAGTCGAAGCGGTCGGAGGTGGCGTCCGGGCGCCCGGCCATGGACAGGTCGTCCTGGCTGGCGTCGTTGCGCGGGCTGTTGCTGCGGAACTGCCCGGCGTACAGGCCCAGGCCGTCGATCTCCCGCACGCTGAGCTGGGCGCCGCGCAGGGTCTGAGGCAGCGAGCGGCCGTCGTCGGCGCGCAGCACCGGCAGGCTGGGCATCCACTCGCCGACCTTCAGCTCGCTGTTGGCCAGCCGCGCCTTGGCCGCCACCGCCAGGCGCCCGAAGTCGTCCGCCGGGCGGCCGTCGTCGTGCAGCGGCAGCAACTGGGTGTCGGCGGTGCCCTTGCCGCCGTCCAGCTTCAGCGAGTACAGGCCCAGCACGTCGACGCCCAGGCCCAGGACGCCTGGCGTATAGCCGGAGCGGGCATCGAGGATGAAGCTCTGCGTCCATTCCTCGGCCTTGGCGCGGGGGAAGTCGGCGTCGACGAAATTGCGGTTGATGTAGAAGTTGCGCAGGTTCAGCGAGGCCTGCGCATCCTCGGCGAAGCCCCCGGCCAGGCTCTCGCCGCTGGCCAGCAGGCAGGCGGAGGTGAGGCCGAACAGGCGACGGCCGGGGGTGGACAGCGGGTTGGCAAGGATTGTCATTGTTGTTGTTTCCTTTTCTCGGGACGAAGGCCGCCGCACCGCTGCGGGGCAACGGCGGGACGCGGCCGGGGATGGAGGCGCGGCGGCCTCCGGATGGCTCAGCCGGCCAGCGCGAGCAGCGCCGGCACGCTGAGGACGGCGGTGTAGTAGCCCATGAACTGCACGCCGATGTTGAAGCCGAGGAAGCGGCCGAGCAGGCCGCCGACCAGGCCCACGCTGAGGATCACCAGCAGGCCCAGCAACCCGCCCTCCCACAGGCCGATCACCAGGATCAGGCCGACGAAGGTGGCGATCACCGCCTCGTGGCTGACCCGCCGCGAGACGAACGAGGCCGCGCGGTGGGCGAAGTTCATCGCGAAGGGATAGGCGATCAGCACCGCCACCAGCACCGCCAGCAGGCCGAACACCAGGAATTCCCAGGGTTCCATCAGGCTGTGCAGGTTGTGCACCTGGCCGCTGGCGGCATCCACGTAGAAGCGTGGCGGCGCGTTGAACAGCGGCGCCGCGGGGCCCGCCGCCACCGGGCTGAGCGGCAGGCCGAAGGCGATCAGCGGGATCAGCGCCTCGGCGATGTAGGTGGACTCGGTCACCCCGTTGCGCGCCGCCAGCACCGAGGTCAGGCGGTGGTAGGCATGGCGGATGCGCGAGCCGACGATCTCGCCGAGGATCACCGTCATGGCCACCGGGCTGAACACGAAGGTGGCGCTGGAGACGGCGGCGGTGCCGAGGGTCCAGCCGGTCTGGCGGCGGTCGAGCACCTTCAGCGGGTTGGGGAAGTAGCCGTCCCAGCCCTTCACGTCCGGTGCCAGGACGAAGGTGCGCGGCTCGCTGCGGCGCATGCGCTGGCGTTCGGCCGGCGCCAGCAGGGCGAACAGCGAGACGATCAGCGGCCCCACGGCGATGCCGAGGAAGTAGCTGACCGCCAGCTTCACCCCGTGCTGGGCGGTCAGCGCCTGCAGCGCCACGATCAGCAGCACGAAGGGCCCCAGGGCCAGCAGCGCGGCCCAGCGCCCGGCGGAGAACCAGGCGATGGCCAGGGCCGCGCAGAGGAACACCCAGGGCGCCGCCTGCTTGATGGCCTCGCCGAAGGGGGCCAGCAGCACCGCGAAGAGCACCGCCAGGGGCACCGCGATGAACGCCGCCAGCACCGCGCCGGAGATCATCTTGCGCAGTGCGATGTGCGGCACGCCGAGGTTGCGCAGGAAGTTCGCCTCGCGCATCAGCGGCGTGGCCATGGTGTCGCCGGGGATGCCCAGCAGCGCCGTGGGCACCGCGTGGGTCATGTGCTTGGCCACCGCGCCGGCGAGGAAGAAGGCGAACACCCCGGCCGGGGCCACGCCCAGCAGCACCACCAGCAGGGTCAGCGGCGCCAGGGTGGTGGTTTCGTCGCTGCCGGAGACCAGGCCGATGGCGGCGAAGGCCACGGCGCCGATCACCGCCATCAGCAGCGCGACGGGCAGTTGGTCGAGGAACAGCTCCATCAGGCCGCCCCTCCCATCGCCGGCGCCGCGGCGGGCGCGCGCTTCTCCGCGGCCCCGTGGGCCTGGGCGAACAGGTCGTACAGCTGGACCTCCTTCAGCTCCGCCAGCACTTCCGGCGGCAGGTCGCGCAGCTCGCCGAGGCCGCCGTACTCGGCCTCCAGCTCGCGCAGGGCCCGCTCGCGCCAGGCGGCGTCGGCCACATGCTCGACCACCCGGCGCTTGGGCTTGAACAGCATGGCACTGATCGCCCCGCCGGCCAGGCAGCCGAGGATGCCCACCAGCATGGCGTAGGCGCGGGCCATCTGGCTGGAGTCGACGAGGCCGAGGAACAGCCGCTCGGCGAGCAGGAAGGCGCCCAGGCTGACCGCGGCGCCTATGGCGATGGCGCCAGCCAGGTGGCGGCTGTCGATGGTGTCGCCCCAGACCTCGTAGAGCCGGGCTTCGGGATGGGGACCAGGCGCCGTCGACGGCGCCGTTTCGTGGGTGTTCATGGTAAGGCTCCTGCCCTGTTGGGCTCTTGTTGTTATGTTGCGGTTGCGCTGTTTCAGGGGTGCCGCTCACCGCCTGCGGCGGCCAGGGCGCGGCCGGCGCGCGAGGCGTTGGGCCGGCCCAGCCGCTGGCTGATGGCCGTGCCCAGGCGGGCCACGGCCGGCAGGTCGACGCCGGTGGCGTAGCCCATGCCGTGCAGCAGGTGCAGCACGTCCTCGGTGGCGACGTTGCCGCTGGCGCCCGGCGAATAGGGGCAGCCGCCGAGGCCGGCCAGCGAGCTGTCGAAGGTGCGCACGCCGGCTTGCAAGGCCGCGTGCACGTTGGCAACGGCCATGCCGAAGGTGTCGTGGAAATGCCCGGCGAGGGCTGCCAGCGGCAGACGTTCGGCGCAGTGCTCCACCAGCCGCGCAGTGGCATCCGGGGTGCCCTTGCCGAGGGTGTCGCCCAGGCTGATCTCGTAGCAGCCCAGCTCGTACAGGCGCTGCGCCACCTCGCCGGCCCGTTGCGGCGCCACCGGGCCGCCGTAGGGGCAATCGAGCACGCAGGACACGTAGCCGCGCACCCGCACGCCGCGCTCGCGGGCCAGCGCCAGCACCGGCTCGAAGCGGCGCAGGCTGTCGGCGATGGAGCAGTTGATGTTGCGCTGGGAGAAGGCCTCGGAGGCGGCGGCGAACACCGCCACCTCCTCGCAGCCCGCCGCCAGCGCCGCCTCCAGGCCCTGCTGGTTGGGCACCAGGGCGCTGAAGCGCACCCCGGGCCTGCGCCCGAGGCGGCGCAGCACCTCGCCGCTGTCGGCCATCTGCGGCACCCAGCGCGGCGAGACGAAAGCGCCGGCCTCGATGTGCCGCAGCCCGGTGTCGGCCAGTTGCTCGACCAGTTCGACGCGCGCCGCCACCGGCAGCGCCTGGGGCTCGTTCTGCAGGCCGTCGCGCGGGCCGACCTCGACGACCTTCACGAAGCCGCTCATGCGCCACGCCTTTCGCGCAGCAGTTCCACCGCGCGGTCGGCACGCACGTCGCCGGCTTCCACCAGGCACCGCGCCAGCCAGTCCACTTCCTCGCCGCGGGCGCCGGCCACCAGGGCGATGTTGCGCGCGTGCAGGGCCATGTGGCCGCGCTGGATGCCTTCGCAGGCCAGGGCGCGCAGGGCCCCGAGGTTCTGCGCCAGGCCCACGGCCACGGCGATTTCCGCCAGTTCCTGGGCGCTCTGCACGGCGAGGATGCGCAGCGACAGCTGGGCCAGCGGGTGGGTGCGCGTGGCGCCGCCGACCAGGCCCACCGGCATGGGCATCTCGATGCTGCCCACCAGGTGCCCTTCGGCGTCCTTCTCCCAGGTGGTCAGCGAGCCGTAGTGGCCGCTGCGGCAGGCGTAGGCATGGGCGCCCGCCTCCACGGCGCGCCAGTCGTTGCCGGTGGCGACGATCAGGGGGTCGATGCCGTTCATGATGCCCTTGTTGTGGGTGGCCGCGCGGTAGGGGTCGACGGCGGCGAAGCAGTAGGCGTCGAGGATGCCCTCGATCACCGCCTCGCCGCTGTAGTCCCGCGACTGCAGCTGTTGTGGGGCGATGCGCACCTGGGCCCGGGCCAGGCGCAGGTCGGCCAGGTTGGAGAGGATGCGCAGGCGCGCCTGGCCGCCGCTGATGCGCTCCATCAGCGGGGCCACCGCCTCGGCCATGGTGTTCACCGTGTTGGCGCCCATGGCGTCG
The DNA here is from genome assembly GCF_900187975.1 of Pseudomonas delhiensis. GTDB lineage: Bacteria > Pseudomonadota > Gammaproteobacteria > Pseudomonadales > Pseudomonadaceae > Pseudomonas > Pseudomonas delhiensis. Next base: position 114,712 of record NZ_FZPC01000022.1, read on the forward strand.
CGCACGTCGACGATCAGGTGCGCCACCAGCATCGGCCCGCGCGGGCTGTCGGCGAAGCAGTGCACCTCCAGGTCGCGGCAGCCGCCGCCCAGGCTGTTGAGCAGCTGGTCCTTGCGGTTGGCCAGCTCGAGTATCTCTTCCTTGTGCCGCAGCAGCGCCAGGCGCGCGTTGAACGGGTCGCCCAGGCCCACCAGCTGGACCTGGGCACGCATCAGCGGCGCGCTGCTGGAAGTCCGGAAACCGCCGCCGGCGCGGGCCAGCTTGGCCATGTAGGAAGCCGCGGCGACGATCGAGGGTTCCTCCACCACCATCGGCACCAGCAGCTCGCGGCCGTTGACCACGAAGTTGCTGGCTAGCGCATAGGGCAGCTCGAAGGTGCCGAGCACGTTCTCGATCATGCCGTTGGCCACCTCCAGCGGCAGCGCACCGGGTTCGGCCAGGTGCTGCAGCTCGGGCAGCTGCAGCAGGGCCGCGAGCTGGTCGAGGCGCTGGCGAGGCGACAGGTTGCGGAATTCGGGAAGGCGGGAATCGATGGGCATCGTGGGCGTCCGTTGTGGTTCTTGTGGGATGCGGGCGGCGCCGGGGCCGCCCGAGGCCCTAAGGTGCTATGACTGGTCCCGCCGATGAAGGTACAGTTGGCCGCAACAGTACCCACACTGTACCCATGACACTCCCGGAGAGCGCCGTGCCCCGCCAGACCCTCGCCGAACAGGTCGCCCAGTCCCTCGCCCGACAGATCCGCGAAGGCGCGCTGCAGCGCGGCGACCGCCTGCCCTCGCTGCGCGAGTACATGCGCCTGCACGGCCACTCGAAGAATACCGTGATCACCGCCTACGAGCTGCTGGCCGCCCAGGGCCTGGTGGAGGCGCGCCACGGCAAGGGCTTCTTCGTCCGCGCCAGCGTCCCGCGCGGCAGCGAGGCCGAGGAGCCGCTGCCCTACACCCGCGCCCTGGACACCATCTGGATGATGCGCCAGCAGTTCGTCCGCGAGCCGGCCCGGGCGCCACTGGGCGAAGGCTTCCCGCCGGTGGCCTGGCTGCAGGACATGCGCCTGGACCGCTTCACCCGCCAGGTGCTGCGCAACGACGCCAATTCGCTGTTCCGCTACGGCAACCGCCTGGGCAACCCGGCGCTGCGCCAGAGCCTGGTGCGCCGCCTGGCCGGCTACGCCATCGACGGCAACCCGCGGCAACTCCTCACCACCCACGGCGCCAACCATGCGCTGGACCTGATCGTCCGGCGCTTCGTCGCCCCCGGCGACGCGGTGCTGGTGGAGAACCCCGGCTACTACCCGCTGTTCGGCAAGCTGCAGCTGCAGGGCGCGCGCATGCTCAGCGTGCCGCGCCTGGCCGACGGGCCGGACCTGCAGGTGCTGGAGCAGTTGCTGCGCCACGAACGGCCGAAGCTGTTCTTCCTGCAATCGGTGGGGCACAACCCCACCGGCTCGGACATCTCGCCGGTGAAGGCGCACCAGTTGCTGAAGCTGGCCGACGAGCACGACCTGCTGCTGGTGGAGGACGACGCCCTGGCCGACTTCAAGCCCAGTTCGGCGATCAAGGTCGCCACCCTCGACCAGCTGCGCCGCACGCTCTACGTCGGCAGCTTCTCCAAGTCGATCTCGGCCTCGCTGCGGGTCGGCTTCATCGCCGGCAGCCGCGAGCGCATCGAGGAACTGGCGAACCTGAAGATGCTGCTGCACACCAGTTGCTCGGAGCTGTGCGAGCGCACCGTGGACGTGGCGCTGGGCGAAGGCTACTTCCTGCGCCACCTCACCCGCCTGCAGGCCCAGGTCGCCGAGGCCACCCGCGCCGCGCTGGCGGTGCTGGACGAGTTGGGCGCCGAGGTGCTGTGCCGTCCGCAGCAGAGCCTGTACCTCTGGGCACGCTTCCCGCACATCGACGACGCCGAGGCCTTCACCCGCACCACGCTGCCCCAGGGCCTGGCCCTGGCGCCGGGCGCCATCTTCAGCACCGATCGCGGCCAGGCCAACCCCTGGATGCGCCTGAACGTCGCCTACCTGCAGGACCCGCTGTTCGCTGCCTGCGTGCGTCAGGCCCGGGGCGCGCGGCGGTAGACCAGGGTGTCCTGGGTGCCGTGCCAGGCATCGTTGCGCGCCCCGCGCAGGGTGCGCACCAGGCGGAAGCCGGCGGCCTCGGCCAGGCGCTGGCTGCGCGGGTTGGCCGAGGACGTGGTGAGGTACAGCCAGGCCCGCGGCAGTTGCGCGCAGACCTCGCGCAGGGCCGCGCTCAGGTAGCCCTGGCCGGCGAAGCGCGAACTGGCCCAGTAGCCGATCACGTAACTGTCGCCCCTGCCCCGGGGCTGCAGGCCGATGCAGCCGATCACCTCGGCGCGGTCGGCGCTGAGCAGGAACAGGCGCTTCTCCGCCAGAGGCGCGGCGTAGTTGGCGATGGCGCCCTTGAGCGAGCGCAGCACCTGCTCGGCGCTCACCTGCGGCGTCACCCAGTCGAGGAAGGGCGCGTGCTCCGCGTAGCTGTCCTGCAGGGCCCGGCGCAAGGGTTCGCAGAGCGCCAGGCTGGGGCGTACCAGCACGGCGTCGCGGGTGGTCAGGCGGTACTCCACGGGGGGCGTTTCTTCAGGTGGCGGCATTCGGCCAGACTACCTCAGCCCGGCGCCGCCGGCACCTCCCGGCTGCGTCGGCCGGTCTCGTCTAGGGTATTGGGTAGAGACGAGCCGTGACGGAAACCAAGCCATGATCGACCTGGAGCTGACCAGGCGCCTGCTCGACGGCGCCCGCCGCGCCGACGGCGGCCCCTTCCCGGCGGAGGCCATCGCCCGCCACTACCACGCCGAACTGCACCGCCGCCTGGGCGCGGAGGCGCCGGATGCCGACGTGGTCATCGCCAACGCGCTGATCCTCACCGACCTGATGCGCCGCCTGGGCCTGCTGGAAGGCCTCTACCACGGCAACGAGGTCGGCACCCCCAGCGACGGCGAACGCCTGACCGGGGACGGCGAGCGCTTCCTTGTGCTGCTGGACGATCCGCGGTTCGTCGAGTACCTGGGCAGGCAGCCCTTGCGTGGTGATCGCGAAACGGTGCTGGAGGCTATCCGTCGGTTCAGTCCGGCGGGTGGATGAGCCTGGCATATGGGGCTTGCGTAGGATGGGTGTCGTACCAGCCGGCAATGCCGGCGTTTCCGGCTGACGCCGGACTTCCCACTCACGCCGAACGGTCCCCTCTCCCTTCAGGGGGAGGGTTAGGGAGGGGGCTTGGTGTCAGGGGAAACGCCATCACTGGGATCGAGCTCCGTCCCCTCTCCCCAGCCCTCTCCCTGAAGGGAGAGGGGGCTATCCGTGCCCAGCGTGAGTGTCGTGCCAGCCGGTGATGCCGGCGTTTCCGGCTGACGCCGGACTTACCACTCACGCCAAACGGTGCCCTCTCCCCAACCCTCGCCTACGCGGCCCGCGCTGAAGGGAGAGAGGGCTGTCCCGAGCAAACGGATAACGCAGCGTCAGCCGGCAAGTCCGTAGGGCGAATAACCGTTCGCGGTTATCCGCCGCCACTTCGTGCCGCCGGTGAGTCCAATCGCGGACGGAGTCCGCTACTACGACCGTGCTTCCTGGAACCGTAGGAGCGGGCCCTGCCCGCGATCATGGCGTTATCCGAATACCTCACCCCGGATCGAGCTCCGCACCCTCTCCCGCTCAGAACCCCACGCTCGCCTGCACGAAGAACGTCCGCGGCTGGCCGGCGTAGATGCCGGCGTTGTTGTCGCTGGAGCGGGTGAAGCTCTCCTTGTCGAAGATGTTCTTCACCCCCGCACCGAGCTTGAGGTTGGACAGCTGCGGGCCGAAGTCGTAGCCCACCCGGGCGTTCCACAGGGCGTAGCCGGGGATGTCGCCGTACTGGCCGTCGGCGGTCGGCTCGGTGATGTAGTTGTGGGTGAAGCTGCCGTCGGCGTTGGTGCTCGGGCCGGGGGAGCGTTGCTTGGACTGGGCGAAGGCATCGACGTTGTAGGTCCAGCGGTCGCGCACGTAGCGCAGACCCAGGGTGGCCACCTGGCGCGAGTAGAACGGCAGGTCGCGGCCCTTGAAGCCGGGGATCTCGCCTTCGTAGGTGGCGCGGGTGTAGGTCAGGGTGCCGTAGGCGGTCAGGCCTTCCAGGCGCGGGTCCAGCGCCGCCAGGTCGTAGTGCAGCGAGGTCTCGATGCCCTGGTGCCTGGTGGCGCCCAGGTTGGTCCAGCCCACGTCGTTGCTGATGTACTGCAGCTCGTCGTCGAAGTCGATGTAGAACAGCGTCACCTCGCCGCCCCAGGCGCCGTCGTCGTAGCGCGTGCCGAGCTCGTAGGTGCGCGCCTTCTCCGGTTCCAGGCCGTCGGCGGTCTGGTCGCCGCGGCCGCCCTGGCCGAGCTGGAAGTACTGCAGGCTGCCGAAGGAGGTCTCGTAGTTGGCGAACAGCTTCCAGGCGTCGGAGACGTGGTACATCACGCTCAGCGCCGGCAGCGGCTCGTTGTAGTCCTTGCTGCGGTTCTTCGCCTGCACCGGCTTGCCCTTGTTGTCCAGCACCGGGCGGTCCTGCCAGTCGGTGGAGATGCGCTCGAAGCGGATGCCGGGGGTCACCGTCCAGTTGCCGACGTCGATCTTGTCGTCGATGTACAGCGAGTTGGCCTCGGTGCCGCCGGTGCGGTCCTGGTAGACGTGGCCGTCGGCGCCGGGTTGCGGCGTGGGCACGTTGTTCACCAGGGCCACCTGGGAGGCGCGCTCTTCCATGTCTTCCTTCAGGTAGCGGTAGCCGACGCTGGCTTCCTGGGTGGTCGGGCCGAGGAAGAAGATCCGCGAGATGCGCGGCTCGAAGCCGAAGGTGTGGTAGTCGCGCGGGTAGGACGCGAGGGTCTTGAGGTCGCGGTTGGCGATGTCGCTGCCGCGGAAGCTGTCGCTGTAGTAGGTCAGCACTTCCAGCTGGGTCAGGTCGTCGATCTTGCGCGTCCACTTGAACGAGCCGTCGCTGCGGCGGCCGCGGAAGTTGTCGTAGTCGCGCACCGACTGGTAGGGGTCGTGGTCGTACTGCGCCTGGGTCAGGCCGCCGGGCATGTCGACGGTGCCGTCGTAGTAGTGCAGGTTCAGCGCGAAATCGTCGGCGTCGGTGGGCGCCCAGTGGGTCTTCAGGGTGACGTCGTCGATGTCGTTGTGGTTGTTGCTGTCGCGGTAGCCGTCGCCCTTCACCCCGGAATACAGCAGGGCCATGCCGATGCCGTTGTCGGCGGTGCCGCCGATGAAGGCGTTCTGCATCTGCTTCCAGCCGCCATGGCCGGCGTGCTCGACGGTGGTGCCCACCTCGCCGGAGAACTTCTTGGGGATGGCCCGGGTGACGAAGTTGATCACCCCGCCGACGTTCTGCGGGCCGTAGCGCACGGAACCGGCGCCGCGCACCACGTCGATGCTGTCGTAGCTGCCGGCCACGCCGGGGAACATCGACAGCTGCGGCTGGCCATAGGGCGCCACGGCGGCCGGCACGCCGTCGATGAGGATGGTGGAGCGCGGCGACAGGCGCGAGGTCAGGCCGCGCACGCCGACGTTGAGGGAGACGTCGCTGCCGCCGGTGCCGTTGTTGTCCTGCACCTGCACGCCGGGGATGCCGCGCAGCGCCTCGCGCACGCTGACCACGCCCTTCTCCTGCATGGCCTCGCGGCGCACCACGGTGCGCGCGCCGGGGTGGTTCTGCACGTCGCGTTCCTGGGCGTCGGCCAGCCAGTCGCCGACCACCTTCACCTCGGAGGACTCCATCTGCAGCGGCTCGTCGGCGCCGGCCGCGCGCTTGCGCAGGACGATGCCGTTGCCGACCACCTGGTAGTCCAGGCCGCTGCCCTGCAGCAGGCGTTCCAGGGCCTGCTCCGGGGTCAGCTCGCCGCTGACCGCCGGGGCCTGCTTGCCCTCCACCAGGTCGGGGGTGAAGAACAGCTGCAGCGACGCCTGCTGGCCCAGTTGCTTGAGCGCGTCGTTCAGCGGCATCGGGCGGATGTCCACCTGGGCGGCCTGGGCCTGGCCGGTGGCGGCGGCGATGGCCAGGCCCAGGGCCAGTGGCAGAAGGCGCCGACCGGCGCGGGGGGAAGGCATGCGAAGCGAAGGGTTGGTCACGATGTTCCTGTTCCTTGAGGTCCCAATGGCGGCTCGCAGGAAAGGGGCCTGGCGAGCCTTTGCCGGGGAAGACGAAACAGGGCGATGAAAACCTGAATCTAACGGAGAATTATTTCGCTTGAGCCATCGGGCAAGGCCCGCACCCTGACCGGCAGCAGGTGCGGCAGCGCCATCAGCAAGGCGTCGGTGTCGTCCACGCGGAACACGCTGGTCAGGCGCATCTTCGCCACTTCCGGCCCTGCGACGCGCAGCGGCTGGGCACGGTAGCGGGAAACCTCGCGGGCCACTTCGGCCAGGCTCGCGCCGTTGAACACCAGGCGCCCGTCGCGCCAGGCGGTCTGTGCGGCGACGTCGGTGGCCGCGGCCGGCGCCACCCGCCCCCGGGCGTCGATGCGCGTGCCCAGCCCCGCGGTCAGCAGCTGTTCGGCGGCGGCCGCTTCGCGCCCGGCCACCCGTACCTTGCCCTCCTCCACCGCTACCCGCACTTCCCCGGCGTCACGACGCACGTCGAAGCGCGTGCCGGTGACGGTCACCGCGCCCAGCCCGGCGTCGACCACGAAGGGCCGGTCGGCGGCATGGGCGACGCTGAACATGGCCTCGCCGCGCTCCAGGGTCACGTCGCGGCGCAGGTCTCGGAAGCGCACCTGCAGGCGGGTGTTGCCGTTGAGTTCCAGTTGGCTGCCGTCGGGCAGCTCCACCTGGCGGCGTTCGCCCAGGGCGGTGTGGAACTCGGCGCTGTAGTCGCGGCCCCAGCCGCCGAACAGCGCGACGCCGGCGGCCAGCCCGGCCACACAGGCCGCCGCGGCGAACGCCGGCCAGCGCCGCCGTGCACTGCGCGGGCGCAGGGCGATGGGCTCGTCGGCGGCCAGTTGGCGCAGGCGCTGCGCCGGGATCAGGTCGGCGGCGCTCCACAGGCGCTGCAGCTGCTCGAATTCGTGGCGGTGCGCCGGCGTCGCCAGCCAGGCCTCGAAGGCGGCCTGCCCGGCGGCGTCCAGCGCGCCGTCCTGGAGGCGCGCGAACCAGCGGGCGGCGGCGTCGCGCGGCGGCTCGGTCAGCGCCATGGGCGTTTCCCCGGCACGGTCCTGAGGGTGGGTTTCACTGGCTGGTCCTTCATCACGGTGAATCACGGTGCATCGCCCAGGCGATCCCTGAGGTGGCGCAGGGTACGGATCATGTATTTTTCCACCATGTTCCTGCTCAAGCCCAGGCGCTCGGCGATTTCCGCCTGGGACAGCCCCTCCAGCTTCTGCCAGACGAACACCTTGCGGCAATTGGCCGGCAGTTCGGCCAGGGCGCGTTCGATGGAACCGGCCAGCTGCACCGCGTGCATGGTGGTCTCCGGGTCGCCGTCGGGCGCTTCGTGCCCGTCCAGGTGCTCGATGCCCACCGGCGGGTGCGCCTGCTCGCGGCGGAAGGCGTCGATGGCCAGGTTGCGCGCCGTGCGGTGCAGGTAGGCGCGCGGCTGCGCCACCGCGGCCTGCGGGGTTTCCAGCAGGCGCAGGTAGGTGTCGTGGGCCAGGTCCTCCGCATCGACGCGGTTGCGCAGGCGGCGGGTCCAGGCTCCGATGAGCTCCTCGTAGTGTTCGAAGAGCCCAGGCTTGCGCGGTGGTTTGGCGGGCATGGGGGGAATAAACGCGAAGAATGAGCAAATGGTAATGCTTCCTGTTTTCCGCTGGCAATGTCCGCCCGGCAACTTCCCGCGGCATTTCCACCGGCAAGCCGCCGGAACCCCGGGCCGCCTGTGCCCGTCAATCCAGTAGACGCAACGAGGAAGGAGCATCGAACATGAAAGGCATTGGCATCCTCCGCGGCGCCCTGCTCTGGGGCGCCCTGCTGGTATCCGCACCGCTGCTGGCGGCGGACGCCGGGGTGCAGGACTTCGTCAGCCGGGCCTCGGCCGCCGGCCTGGCCAACATAGACGCGGCCAAGATGGCGCTGAGCAAAAGCCGCTCGGCGGACGTGAAGACCTTCGCCGTCCACCTCATCGACGACAACACCAAGACCAACGTCCAGCTCAAGACCCTGGCCGAAAGCCGCCGCCTGCAACTGGCCGAAGGGCCCGACGAGGCCGGCCGCGCCAGGCTGCAGGAGCTGGAGGCGCGCCAGGACGACTTCGACGCGGCCTTCGCCCACAGCCAGGTGCGCGCCCAGGAAGAGGCGCTGCGGCTGTTCAGCGAGGCGGCGGAACAGGCCGGCGACGAGGACGTGCGGCAATTCGCCCAGAACAACCTGGCGGTGCTGCGCCTGCACCTGCAGATGGCCCGCCAGCTGGCCGGGGCCCATGGCGCCGGCTGAGCCGCCGGCCACCCATCCGAAACCCCGAACCCTGGCCCTGCCCCGGCCTCTGCCGAATGAAACCGGCTAAACCTACTGGGGACGGACGCTTCCGGGCAGCGCAGGACTCCCGGACGAAGCCTCACCCAGACACCACAGGAGAACCCCATGACCCCGCATCGATGGTTTCCCTCCCGCCGGCACGACGGCGTGACCGAACTGCAGACACTGGTCGACGAACTGGGGGCGCTGCTCGAAGGCAGCCACGACCTGGCCGCCAAGGACATCCCCGCGTTCAAGGCGCGCCTGCGCCACCTGACGGACGACTGCCATGCCATCGGCGACCGCCTGGTCTACCAGGGCCGGCGCGCGCTGCGCCGCGGTGGCGACTACGCCAGCGAGCATCCCTGGCAGGTCGCGCTCATCCTCGCCGCCACCTGCGGAGCGCTGGTCGCCGCCTGTCTGATCAACCGCCGGCGCTGAACCCGCACCGCCGCCCGGGCGCCAGGCCCGCACCTCGTACGCGAACCGCGCCACGGATTCGGCGCGTGCAGGCCTTCGCGCGCTTCCGCATCGCGCATTTTTAGTATGTAATTACATGATACGTAGTACATTACGAAATCACGGGGGCAGCCATGGCACGGGGCGGGATCAACAAGGCGCTGGTACAGAAGGCGCGCATGGCCATACTGGCCCGCGGGGAGAACCCGAGCATCGACGCCCTGCGCGTGGAGCTGGGCAACACCGGCTCCAAGACCACCATCCACCGCTACCTGAAGGAGCTGGAAGCCGAGGCCGGCGGCGACGCCGGGCGTCCCCTCGCCTTCAGCGAGGAGCTGGGCAACCTGGTGGCGCAGCTAGCCGAGCGCCTGCAGCAGGAGGCCCGCGACTCGGTGGCCGAGGACCGCGCCAGGCTGTCCCGCGAGCGGCTGGACTACCAGCAGCAGGTGCGCACCGCCCAGCAGCGCATCGAGCAGTTGCAGGCCCAGAACCAGGCGCTGGAGACGCAGCTGCGGGAAACCCGCGAGCAGCTGGAGCAGACCCGCCAGCAGAAGCACCAGGGCGAGCTGGCCAGCGCCCGCCTGCGCCAGGCCGCCGGCGACCTGGAAACCCGCCTGCGCGAGCGTGACGCGCAGATCGCCGCGCTGGAGGAAAAGCACAACCACGCCCGCCTCGCCCTGGAGCACTACCGCCAGGCCGCGAAGCAGGAGCGCGAACAGCAACAGCGCCAGCACGAAGCCCAGCTGCAGCAGCTGGCGGGCGAACTGCGCCAGACGCAGCAGGGCCTGGCCGCGCGCCAGGACGAGCTGACACGGCTGAACCGCGACAACGAGCGCCTGCTCACCGAGGCGCGCCTGCTGCGCGACCAGCAGCAGGAGCAACAGCAGCAACTGGCCCGCCACGCCCTGGCGATGGAAGCCCTGCGCCAGGAACGGGCCCAGGCCGAAGGCGCCCGCTCGGTGCTGGAGCAGCGCAACCTGGCCCAGGGCGAGGAACTGGCGCGCCTGGAACAGCACGGCCGCGAGCAGTCCCGGCAGTTGCAGGCCCTGCAGCAGCGCCTGCAGGAGCTGAGCCTGGCGCTGCGCGACGAAGCGCCCTGAAGCGCCTTCTGCGACTTATTGCCGGTGGCGCCCCGCGTCTCGCCAGCTAGGCTATAGCGACCACCCGGGTTTCTTTCGCAGCGACCAGCGACCTCCCGCAAGCCGGGACGTCGGCCCTGCCGGCGATTGGTCCAGCGGCTTTCCGGCCCTTCGGCCGGGGGATTGCCCGGGGCGCTGAACAAGCGTGGACCCATCGCAACCGGCAAGGTATTCCGCAATGCACGATATCGACCCCGTTGAAACCCAGGAGTGGCTGGACGCCCTGGAATCTGTGCTCGACCGCGAAGGCGAAGAGCGCGCCCACTACCTGATGACGCGCATGGGCGAGCTGGCCAGCCGCACCGGCACCCAACTGCCCTACGCCATCACCACCCCCTACCGCAACACCATCCCGGTGGGCCACGAGGCGCGAATGCCGGGGGACCTGTTCATGGAGCGGCGCATCCGCTCGCTGGTGCGCTGGAACGCCCTGGCCATGGTGATGCGCGCCAACCACAAGGACCCGTCCCTGGGCGGCCACATCTCCACCTTCGCCTCCTCGGCGACGCTCTACGACATCGGCTTCAACTACTTCTTCCGCGCCCCCAGCGAGGAACATGGCGGCGACCTCATCTACTTCCAGGGCCACGCCTCCCCCGGCATCTACGCCCGCGCCTTCATCGAGGGGCGCCTGAGCGAGGAGCAGCTGGAGAACTTCCGCCAGGAGGTGGACGGCCACGGCCTGTCCTCCTACCCGCACCCCTGGCTGATGCCGGACTTCTGGCAGTTCCCCACGGTATCCATGGGCCTGGGGCCGATCCAGGCCATCTACCAGGCGCGCTTCATGAAGTACCTGGAAAGCCGCGGCTTCATTCCCCCGGGCCAGCAGCGCGTGTGGTGCTTCCTCGGCGACGGCGAGACCGACGAGCCCGAATCCCTCGGCGCCATCTCCCTGGCCGGGCGCGAGAAGCTGGACAACCTGATCTTCGTGGTCAACTGCAACCTGCAGCGCCTGGACGGCCCGGTGCGCGGCAACGGCAAGATCATCCAGGAACTGGAAGGCGTGTTCCGCGGCGCCAGCTGGAACGTCATCAAGGTCATCTGGGGGCGCTTCTGGGACCCGCTGTTCGCCAAGGACACCGCCGGCCTGCTGCAGGCGCGCATGGACGAGGCGGTGGACGGCGACTACCAGAACTACAAGGCCAAGGACGGCGCCTACGTGCGCGAGCACTTCTTCGGCACCCGCCCTGAGCTGCTGGAGATGGTCAAGGATCTCTCCGACGACGAGGTCTGGAAGCTCAACCGCGGCGGCCACGACCCCTACAAGGTCTACGCGGCCTACCACGCGGCGGTGAACCACAAGGGCCAGCCGAGCGTGATCCTGGCCAAGACCATCAAGGGCTACGGCACCGGCACCGGCGAGGCGAAGAACATCGCCCACAACATCCACGAGATCGACGTGGCCAGCCTGCGCGCCTTCCGCGACCGCTTCGACATCCCGATCCGCGACGCCGACCTGGAGAAGGTGCCCTTCTACAAGCCCGAGCCCGGCAGCGCCGAGGCCAAGTACCTGGCCGAGCGCCGCGCCGAGCTGGGCGGCTCGGTGCCGCACCGCCCGGGCAACGCCTTCAGCGTGCCGGTGCCGCCGCTGGAGACCCTCAAGGCCATGCTCGACAGCACCGGCGACCGCGAGATCTCCACCACCATGGCCTTCGTGCGGATCATCTCGCAGCTGATCAAGGACAAGGAGATGGGCCCGCGCATCGTCCCCATCATCCCCGACGAGGCACGCACCTTCGGCATGGAGGGCATGTTCCGCCAGCTGGGCATCTACTCCTCGGTCGGCCAGCTGTACGAGCCGGTCGACAAGGAACAGCTGATGTTCTACCGCGAGGACAAGAAGGGCCAGATACTGGAAGAAGGCATTACCGAGGCCGGCGCCATGTCCTCGTTCATCGCCGCCGGCAGCGCCTACAGCAACTACCGCCAGCCGATGCTGCCGTTCTACATCTTCTACTCGATGTTCGGCTTCCAGCGCATCGGCGACCTGGCCTGGGCCGCCGGCGACGCCATGGTCCGCGGCTTCCTGCTCGGCGGCACCGCCGGGCGCACCACGCTCAACGGCGAAGGCCTGCAGCACGAGGACGGCCAGAGCCACGTGCTCGCCTCGGTGATTCCCAACTGCCGCACCTACGACCCCACCTACGCCTACGAGCTGGCGGTGATCATCCACGATGGCGCGCGGCGCATGCTGCAGGAACAGGAAAACATCTTCTACTACATCACAGTGATGAACGAGAACTACCCGCACCCGGCCATGCCCGCCGGCGCGGAGGAAGGCATCATCCGCGGCATGTACCTGCTGGAGGAGGACAGGAAGGACGCCGCCCACCACGTGCAGCTGCTGGGCTCGGGCACCATCCTGCGCGAAGTGGAGGCGGCGGCGAAGATCCTGCGCGAGGACTTCGGCATCGGTGCCGACGTCTGGTCGGTCCCCAGCTTCAACGAGCTGCGCCGCGACGGCCTGGCCACCGAGCGCTGGAACCGCCTGCACCCGGAGCAGAAGCCGGCGAAGAGCTACGTCGAGCAGTGCCTGGAAGGCCGCAAGGGCCCGGTGATCGCCTCCACCGACTACATGAAGCTGTACGCCGAGCAGATCCGCCAGTGGGTACCGGGCAAGGAATACAAGGTGCTGGGCACCGACGGCTTCGGCCGCAGCGACACCCGCCGCAAGCTGCGCGACTTCTTCGAGGTGGACCGCCGCTGGATCGTCCTGGCGGCGCTGGAGTCCCTGGCCGACCGCGGCGACATCGAGCCCAAGGTGGTGGCCGAGACCATCGTCAAGCTCGGCCTCGACCCGAACAAGCGCAACCCCCTGGACTGCTGAGGAGACGCATCGTGAGCGAGCTGATCCGCGTACCCGACATCGGCAACGGCCAGGGTGAAGTCATCGAACTGCTGGTCAAGGTCGGCGACAAGGTCGAGGCCGAGCAGAGCCTGCTGACTCTGGAATCCGACAAGGCCAGCATGGAAATCCCCTCGCCCAAGGCCGGCGTGGTGAAGAGCATCAAGGTCAAGGTCGGCGACACCCTGAAGGAAGGCGACGAAATCCTCGAACTGGAGGCCGAGGGCGGCACCGCCGAGGCCCCCGGGGCAGAGGCGCCCGCCCCGGCTGCCGAAGCGCCCGAGGCGGCGCCCGCCGAGGTACCGGCGCCTGCGCCAACGCCGCGGGCAAGTGGCGGCGGCGTGCAGACGGTGCGGGTGCCGGACATCGGCAACGGCCAGGGCGAGATCATCGAGCTGATGGTCAAGGTCGGCGAGCGCATCGAGGCCGACCAGAGCCTGCTGACCCTGGAGTCCGACAAGGCCAGCATGGAAATCCCCTCGCCCGCCGCCGGCGTGGTCAAGGCCCTCAAGGTGAAGCTCGGCGACACCTTGAAGGAAGGCGACGAAATCCTCGAACTGGAAGCCGAGGGCGAGGCAGCCCCGGCTGCAGCCTCTGCGGCGGCGGCACCGGCAGCGGCTCCGGAAGCCACCCCCAGCGCCCCGGCGCCCGCCGCCGCGCCGGCCAAGGCCGAGGCGCCCCCGCCGGTGGGCGCGCCCAGCCGCGATGGCACCAAGGTCCACGCCGGCCCGGCCGTGCGCATGCTGGCCCGCGAGTTCGGCGTCGAACTGGCGGAAGTGAAGGCCACCGGGCCCAAGGGCCGCATCCTCAAGGAAGACGTGCAACTGTTCGTCAAGGAGCAGCTGCAACGGCCCAAGGGCCCGGCGGCGGGAGCCGGCGGCGGCGCGGGCATTCCGCCGATCCCGGAAGTGGACTTCAGCAAGTTCGGCGAAGTGGAAGAAGTGGCCATGACCCGCCTGATGCAGGTCGGCGCCGCCAACCTGCACCGCAGTTGGCTGAACGTGCCCCACGTGACCCAGTTCGAGTCGGCCGACATCACCGAGGTGGAAGCCTTCCGCGTGGCGCAGAAGGCGGTGGCGGAAAAGGCCGGCACCAAGCTGACCATCCTGCCGATCCTGCTCAAGGCCTGCGCCCACCTGCTCAGGGAACTGCCGGACTTCAACAGCTCCCTGGCCCCCAGCGGCAAGGCGCTGATCCGCAAGAAGTACGTGCACATCGGCTTCGCCGTGGACACCCCGGACGGCCTGCTGGTGCCGGTGATCCGCGACGTCGACCAGAAGAGCCTGCTGCAGCTGGCCGCCGAGGCCGCGGAACTGGCGGAGAAGGCGCGCACCAAGAAGCTCTCGGCCGACGCCATGCAGGGCGCCTGCTTCACCATCTCCAGCCTCGGCCACATCGGCGGCACCGGCTTCACGCCGATCGTCAACGCGCCGGAAGTGGCGATCCTCGGGGTGAGCAAGGCGACCATCCAGCCGGTGTGGGACGGCAAGGCCTTCCAGCCGCGCCTGATGCTGCCGCTGTCGCTGTCCTACGACCACCGCGTGATCAACGGCGCCGCCGCGGCACGCTTCACCAAACGCCTGGGGGAACTGCTGGCAGATATCCGAACGTTGTTGCTGTGATCCGCCATGATCGCGGACAGAGTCGCTCCTACGGTTCCAGGAAGCACGGACGTAGGAGCGGGCCCTGCCCGCGAATCGCGCGCAGGGCGCGCTCCTACAGGTGGGACAGCCGTGGCGGGGTAGGAGCGGACTCCGTCCGCGATTGGACTCACCGACCACGCCGGACGCCCCCGTGGCACGGATGGCGGCGGATAACCGCGAACGGTTATTCGCCCTACACGAATCCCCGTAGGGCGCATAACGCCTACGGCGTTATCCGCCGCCATCCCCGGGTACCGACGTTCCGGCAGAACACGAAGCGATACCCATGACCACGGCAACATGGGTGTCGCCCAGGCCCACCCCACCTGCAAAAGGCGCGAGCCCATGCCCCTCCCCCGTCATCGGCTATGCTGAAAACACGGGTTCGCAAGCCCCCCTGCCGCCACCTGGGCGGGCCGCAAGCCTCAGCCGGAGCCTGTCGACACCGTGTTAGCCAGCCCTGCCCTGACCGCCTTCATCGCCCCCAGCGGCCCCGCCCTGCGCTTCGCCGGCAAGACACTGCTGGCCGGCGGCATCGCCCTGTGGCTGTCGTTCCGCCTGGACCTGGAGCAGCCGCAGTGGGCGCTGATGACGGTGTTCATCGTGTCCCAGCCGCTGTCCGGGATGGTCGTCGCCAAGGGCCTGTTCCGCCTGCTCGGCACCCTGGTCGGGACCACCATGGCGGTGGTCATCATGGCGCTGTTCGCCCAGACGCCCTGGCTGTTCCTGCTGGTGGTGGCGCTGTGGATGGGCCTGTGCACCGCGGCCTCGACCCTGCTGCGCAACCATGTGTCCTATGCCTTCGTGCTGTCCGGCTACACGGTGGCGATCATCGCCCTGCCGGCGATCAACGTGCCGCTGCAGGTGTTCGACCAGGCCGTGGCGCGCTGCACGGAAATCTGCCTGGGCATCGTCTGCGCCTCGGTGGTCAGCGCCACCCTGTGGCCGCAGAGGGTCGAGGAGAACCTCGCGCGGGTCGCCCGCGAAACCCTGGACGCGGCCCTGCAGGCGGCAGCCAATGCGGTGCGCGGCCAGGCGCGCGAGCCGGAGGGCATCCTGCAGTTGCTCGGCCGCATCGTCGCCGCCGACGCCCAGCGCGACCACGCCTGGTTCGAAGGGCACCAGGGCCGGCGCCGGGCGCTGGCGCTGCGCACCCTGTCGCGCGACGTGCTGAGCCTGCTGCGCACCGCCCGCGGGGTGTCGCGCCAGCGGCAGTTGCTCACGCCCGAAGCGGAAGCGCAGCTGCGCCCCTGGGCCGACGAACTGCTGGCGCTGCTGCCGAGCCATTCCCCCGAGCGGCTGCACGACCTGCGCGACCGCCTGCTGCGGGCCAGCGCCGACGAGGCCCTGCACAACGACCTGCGCTACTGCCTGGCGCGCTGCGCGTTGCTGCTGGTCAAGGCCGAGGCCGCCGAAACGGCCGCCGCCGGGGTGGCCAGCGGCGAGTTCAGCGGCGACGCCAGCAGCGGCCTGTCCTGGCACCGCGACTGGCAGATGGCGCTGTTCTACGGCCTGCGCAGCGCCCTGGCGCTGCTGGGCATCGCCGCCTTCTGGCTGGCCAGCGCCTGGCCGGCGGCGGTGGGCGGCATGCTCATGGCCGGCATCCTCTGCAGCCTGTTCGCCAACCGCGACAATGCCGTGGAGCTGAGCATGAGCTTCCTGCGCGGCATCCTCTACGCGCTGCTGGCGGCCATAGTGGTCGACCAGTGGCTGCTGCCGCAGTGGAACGGCTTCCCGCTGCTGTGCATGGCCCTGGGCGTACCGCTGTTCTTCGCCGCCCTGGGCATGGCCGGGCCGCCGGCGCTGATCGGCACCGCCACCACCTTCGCCATCCAGTTCATCACCTTCATCGCGCCGCGCAACGACATGCACTACGACTTCGCCAGCCTGCTCAACTCGGCCCAGGCCACGGTCATCGGCGTGGGCTTCGCCGCCATGGTGTTCCGCCTGCTGGCGCTGCCGCCGGACTGGGTGATCCGCCGCCAGGGCCAGGCCATGGCGCTGGACCTGGGGCGCCTCACCCGCTACCCGCTGGCCCAGGCGGAAAGCTGGTTCGGCGGGCGCATGGCCGACCGCCTGATGCGCCTGGCGCGGCACTACGCGCTGCTGCCCCAGGCCCTGCAGCGGCGCTGGCTCGACGGCCTGCTGGCGCTGGACATGGGCAGCGAGCTGCTGCACCTGCGCCACTGCCTGGCCGGCGCCCGGGGCGCGCTGCGCAAGCGCCGGCAGGCCTTCCTCGACCAGCTGGGCGACCTGCTCCAGGCCGGCCCGGCGCCGGGGCGCGAGGCGCGCCTGGACGAACTCTGCGACACGCTGGACGCCGCCCTGCGCAACGACGCCAGCCACCTGGACGAGGACAACCGCCTGGCCCGCGCCGCCCTGCGCCAGCTGAGCCATACCTGGCGCGCCTGGTGCCGCCTGGAGGACGGCCATGAGCCTGGTTGAGCTGCCCCTGGGCGGCGTCTACGTCAGCCCGATGTTCCTCTACGCGCTGGTCGCCCTGGCCCTGACCATCGCCCTGCGCAAGCTGCTGCAGGCCACGCCGGCGGGGCGCTGGATCTGGCACGAGGCGCTGTTCGACTGCGCGTTGTTCACCCTGCTGCTGGCCGCCGTCACCTGGTGCGCCGGCATCGCCAACGGATAACGAGGAGCGCCCGACGTGCGAGCTTTCCTGCGAGTCCTGACCACCCTGCTGGTGGTCGCCGCCGCCGTGCTGGCGGGGCTCTGGCTGTGGCGCTACTACATGCTCTCGCCCTGGACGCGGGATGCCCGGGTGCGCGCCGACGTGGTGGTGATCGCCCCGGACGTGTCCGGCTGGGTCACCGAGCTGCCCATCGTCGACAACCAGAAGGTCAAGGCCGGCGACCTGTTGATGCGCATCGACCGCGACCGCTACCAGGCCAACCTCGACCAGGCCCGCGCCCTGGCCGAGACGCGCAAGCAGGAATACCTGCTGCGGCAGAGCGAGGCCGACCGCCGCAGGCGCCTGACCAGCGCGGCGATCAGCGCCGAGGACCGCGAGACCGCGCAGCTCAACGCCAACATCGCCAACAGCCAGTACCAGGAGGCGCTGGCCGCGGCGCGCCTGGCCGAGATCAACCTGCAGCGCAGCGAGGTGCGCGCCCCGCGCGACGGCCAGGTGACCAACCTGCGCCTGGCCCAGGGCAACTACGCGCAGACCGGCCAGGCGGCGATGGCCCTGGTGGACCAGGGCTCGTTCTACGTCACCGCCTACTTCGAGGAGACCAAGCTGCCCGGCATCCGCGTCGGCCAGCGCGCGCGGGTGACGCTGATGAGCGGCGAGCGCGTGCTCGAGGGCCGGGTGCAGAGCATCAGCAGCGGCATCACCGACCGCAACGCCCTGCCCGACACCCAGTTGCTGGCCAACGTCGAGCCGACCTTCAACTGGGTGCGCCTGGCCCAGCGCATCCCGGTGCGCATCGAGCTGCGGGAGGTGCCCGGGGACATCCACCTCAGCGCCGGCATGACCGCCACGGTCAACATCGAAGCGGATGCCGCGCGCTGATGGCGCTCACCAGAGCGCCAGCGTGTAGTCGACGTTCAGCCGCAGCTCGTTGTCGTCGCGGTGGGTGGCGCCGGGGGCGAAGTCGTTGCGGTACCAGGCGTGGCGCACACGGAAGGCCACGCCCTTGAAGCTGCCGCTCTGCACCGTATAGGACAGCTCGACGTCCTTCTCGCTCTCGGTCAGGCCGCTGCCGCCGAATTTCGCCAGCTCGATGTTGTCGCCGCGCACGTAGCGCAGCATCCCCTTGAGCCCCGGCAGCCCGGCGCCGGCGAAGTCCTGGTCGAACTTCACCTGCCAGCTGCGCTCCTTCGGGTTGAGGAACTCGGAGCTCAGGGTGCCCTCGGTGATCACCAGCGGCTCGGTGCCGAACAGGTAGGGCATGGCCGTGTCGCCGTCCAGGCGCATGTAGCCCACGCCCAGGCTGTGGCTGGCCCAGGCGTAGGTGAGCATCAGCGCGCTGTTGCGGTTGTCCACCTTGCCGGCCTTGGCGGCGCCGTCCTCGCCGGTGACGAACAGGCGGAAGTCGCTCTTCAGCCTGCCCGGGCCCAGCGCGCGCTCGTCGACGAAGCCGAAGTAGTCCTTGCGGTACAGCTGGTCCAGCTCGGCGTGGTAGTACTTCAGCGTCAGCTGTTTCGACCAGGCGTAGTCGCCGCCGAGGAAGATGAACCTGTCCGAGGTGGCGGCGCCGTTGAAGCGGCCGTTGGGCGCGCCGACGCTCATCTTCTGGTAGTCGGTGGAATCGCGCAGGTTGATGCGGTCGAGCCAGCCGGCGTGCAGCGTCAGGCCGTCGATGTCCTGCGAGCGCAGGTAGGTGCCGCGGAAGGTCTGCGGCAACAGGCGCGTGGGGCTGGCGAAGGCGATCGGCAGGAAGGTGCTGATGGTGCCGGCCTGCAGCTCGCTCTTCGACACGCGCATCTTGGCGGTCAGGCCCAGCTCGGAGTAGTCGTCGGCCGGCTCGCGGGTGACCGGGTCGTAGGGCAGCAGCCCGGTGCCGGCGCGGTCCGCCGAGGAGTCCAGCTTCAGCCCGAGCATGCCCTGGGCATCCAGGCCGAAGCCCACCGGGCCCTCGGTGAAGCCCGACCTGAACTTGAGGATGAAGCCCTGGGCCCATTCGCGGGCGGCGGCCTGGGGCGTCTCGCCCAGGTAGTTGCGGTCGAAGTAGTAGTTGCGCAGGACCAGGTCGGCATGGCTGTCGTCGACGAAGCCGGCGGCGCCGGCCGCGGTGGCGGACAGCAGGGCGATGGCGGCGGCCAGGGTGTTCAGGGGTGCCTTGTGCATGGTGCTCTTCACTTTCTTGTAGTTGTACGAAGCCCTGCCGCGCGGGGCGGCATGGGCAGGCGAGGTCGGATCAGTCGGGCAGTTGCGCGGGGCGCCGGGCAGCCAGGCGGAACAGCGCCAGGGCGGCGACCACGATGCCCGGCGCCGAGGCCAGCAGCACGCCGGCGCTGCCGGTGCCCAGGGCGAGCATCTGCCCGGCCACCAGGGGCCCGCTCATGGCGCCCAGGCGGCCCACCGCGACGGCGGCGCCCACCCCGGTGGCGCGCACCCGCGCCGGGTAGAACCAGGGTGCCAGGGCATAGAGCACGCCCTGCCCGCCGGTGGCGAAGAAGCCGGCGACGAAACCGGCCAGCAGCATGCTGCGCAGCTCGGCGGCCAGGCCCAGGCCGGCCAGCGCGGCGAGGATGCCCAGGTACACCAGGGCCGCCGTGGCCCAGGCCGGCAGGCGCTCCATCAGCACGCCGAGGGTCAGGGTGCCGATGGCCGCGCCTATCTGCAGGGCGAACATCACCCAGCTGGCCTGGCTGGGGCTGAAGCCCTGGCCCACCAGCAGGCTGGGCAGCCAGTTGATGAGGATGTAGACCACCATCAGGGTGAAGAAGTAGCTGAGCCAGAGCAGCCAGGTGGCGCCCTGGCCGAGCAGGTCGCGGCGCAGGCTGGCGGGGCTCCCGGCCTCCGCGGCGGCGTGGAACCCGCCGGATTCCGGCAGGTACAGCGCCAGCAGCGGCAGGATCAGCAGCGGCACCACGCCGCCGACGTGGAACACCAGTTGCCAGTTGCCGGCATAACCGGCGATGCCGATGCCGGCGGCCAGCGCCGCGCCCAGGGGCACGCCACAGTACATCAGGCTCACCGCGCTGCCACGCAGGCGCGCGCCGGCGGCCTCGGAACTCAGGGCGATCAGGTTGGGCAGCGCGGCTCCCAGGCCGACGCCGGTGAGCAGGCGCGCCGCCAGCAGGCTGTGCAGGTCCCAGGCGTGGGCGGTGGCCAGGGAGAACACGCCGAACAACGCCACCGAGCCGATCAGCACGCGCTTGCGCCCGACGCGGTCGGCCAGCCAGCCGCCGGCGAAGGCGCCGGGCAGCAGGCCGAGGATGCCGGCGCTGAATACCCAGCCCATCTGCAGCTTGTCCAGCGAGAAGGCTCTGGCCATGCCCGGCCCGGCGATGCCGGCGGCCTGCAGGTCCAGGCCCTCCAGCAGCGCGACCAGGAAGCACAGGCCGAGGGTGGCGAGCAGGCGTGGCTGCTCGCGAAGAATCGCGGTGGAAGTAGTCATGCCGCGGCCCTCCCCTGGCGGGAATACGGGGCGTGGCGGTGGTGCAGCGAAAGGCGATTGCTCATGGGATTTCACCCGTCTTGTTCTTGTAATGGGTGGCGCCGGCCCTCGCGGGGCAGGTGCCGTTTTTTCAACGCCGGCCCAACTCGGCGGCGTGCTTTTGCAGGAGCGCGCCCTGCGCGCTAATCGCAGGCAGGGCCTGCTCCTACAGTCGAGGTGGGACCCACCGGAGCGGACCTTGTCCGCGATAGCCGGGGGTTCCGGCGCGATTCGCGGATGAGATCCGCTCCTACGGGTTGCCCCTGCACCGTGCCTTTGTAGGGGCGCGCCCTGCGCGCGAATCGCAGGCAGGGCCTGCTCCTACAGTCGAGGTGGGACCCACCGTAGGAGCGGACCTTGTCCGCGATAGCCGGAGGTTCCGGCGCGATTCGCGGATGAGATCCGCTCCTACGGGTTGCCCCGACACCGTGCCTTTGTAGGA
>NZ_FZPC01000011.1 GCF_900187975.1 Pseudomonas delhiensis
CAGATCGCTTCGGCGTCGTGGGCATCGTGCTTGTCGCCCTTGACGTAGGGTTTGACGAACTGCGGGGCGATCAGGCGGACCTCGTGTCCCAGCTGGCGCAGTTCGCGCGCCCAGTAGTGCGCACTGCCACAGGCCTCCATCGCCACCAGGCATGGCGCCAACTGGCGGAAGAAATCCTGGACCTTGTCGCGCTTGAGCTGGCGACGGCACACCACCTGTTCGTGGCTGTCGACCGCGTGCACCTGGAAGACTTGTTTTGCCAGATCCAAGCCAATGCGTTTAATGTTCATCGTGACTCCCCCTCCGGGACTGTTGCCAACACATCAGTCTGGCACCTAGATGCCGTAGGAGGGAGGAGTCCATTTCATTGCCCTACCCAAGGGCATGACACCCCGTAGGAGCGGACCTTGTCCGCGATAGCCGGACGTATCGGCGCGATTCGCGGATAAGATCCGCTCGGGTTGCCCATGCGCCGTGCCCTTGTAGGAGCGCGCCCTGCGCGCGAATCGCGGGCAGGGCCCGCTCCTACAGGTTGCCGGGAGGCACGGTATTCCTTCCCGTAGGAGCGGACCTTGTCCGCGATAGCCGGACGTATCGGCGCGGATCGCGGATGAGATCCGCTCCTACGGCTTGCCTGCTGCCTTGGCGTGTTCCGCATGCCATTGCGCATCCCGCTCGGCGACCTTGGTGAAGGACGGACGCGCGGTGACCTTCGCGATGTAGCGCTCGATGGCCGGGGTCTTCGGCACTATGCCGAAATGCGTGGTCCAGGCCAGCGCCGAGCCCCAGAGCACGTCCGCCGCGGTGAAGCGCTCGCCGAGCAGGTAGGGGCCTTTCTCCAGCTGGGCGTCGATGACCTTCATCACCGTCTCGAAATCGCCGTAGGGGCCGCGCGCCTGGGGCGCCGGTTCGCGGCCGAGGGAGCGGTCGGTCACCGCCGGCTCGAAGCTGGAGCCGTAGAACACCAGCCAGCGCAGGTAGGGCCCGCGCAGCGGGTCGCCGATGGCTGGCGCCAGCCCGGCTTCCGGGTAGAGGTCGGCGAGGTAGATGTAGACGGCGCCCTGCTCGGTCACCAGCGCCCCGCCATGGCGGATGGCCGGGACCTTGCCCATCGGGTTGATCGCCAGGTACGCCGGCTGGCGCTGTTCGCCGGCCTGCATGTTGAGCAGGTGCAGGTCGTAGTCGGCGCCCAGTTCCTCCAGCAGCGCCAGGGTGCCGGAGGAACGGGTTTGCGGGGAGTGGTAGAAGGTGATGCGACGGTCGCTCATGCTGTTCTCCTTTGCCGATGACGGGGCCGGCCCGAAAGCATAGACCGCGCCCCGCCCTCTTCCACCCTCAGAACAGCGCCACCTCGTAGCTCAGGTACACCCGGTTCTCGTCCACGTCGCGGCTGAAGCCGGAGCGGTAGGTCGCGTTGCGCCAGGTCAGGCCCAGGCCCTTCAGCGGGCCGCCCTGCAGCACGTAGCGGATGTCGCTGTCGCGCTCCCATTCGCGGCTGCCGCCGCCGGCCGTCGGCTCGGCGCCGTGGCCGCTGAAGTAGCGCGTCATGAAGCTCAGGCCGGGCAGGCCCAGGGGCGCGAAGTCGTAGTCGTAGCGCAGCTGCCAGGAGGTTTCCCCGGCCTCGGCGAAGTCGCCGTACTGGCCGAAGTCGATCAGGTAGGGGTCGGTGCCGTCCAGGTAGGGGTAGGCGCTGGCGCCGTCCATCGCCTGGAAGCCCAGGCCGAAGGCGTGGCCGTTGTGCAGGCGGTAGGTGAACAGGCCGTTGAAGGCGCGGTTGTCGATGCGCCCGCCGCGCCCGGCGCCGGCGTCGCGGCTGATGGCCAGGCGCAGGTCGGCCTCCAGGCTGTCGGCGCCGATCGGCGTGCGGCCCTTGAGGCCGAGGAAGTGCTGGTCGTAGACGTCCTCCAGCTGGCCGTAGTGGTAGCTGCCGGTCCAGTTCGCGGTGAAGCGGTAGTCCAACCCGCCCAGGTAGAAGTGGTCGGCCCGCGCCGCCGCGGCGAAGCGGCCGTTGCGGTTGTACAGCGCCAGGTCGCTGGTGCCGGCCTCGTTGCGCTGGCTCACTTCGTCCAGCCGGCCCAGGTTGAGGGTCAGGCCGTCGAATTCGCTGGAGGTCAGCAGGCCGCCCTGGAACACCTGGGGGAACAGCCGCCCGTAGTTGGGCTGCACCGTGGGCAGCTTGGGCACCAGGGCGCCGAGCTTCAGCTCCGTGCGCGACAGGCGCAGCTTGGCGGTGGGATCGAGCCGCGCGTAGTCGTCCGCCGCACGGCCGTCGCCCTGCACCGGCAGCAGGCCGGTGCCGCTGCGCTCCGGGCTGGAGTCGAGCTTGACGCCAAGCTTGCCGAGCACGTCCAGGCCCACGCCCAGGGTGCCGGCGGTATAGCCCGAGCGGTAGTCGAGGAGGAAGCCCTGGGCCCACTCCTCGCTCTTCGAGCGCCCGGCGCCGTCGCGGAAGTCGCGGTTCATGTAGAAGTTGCGCAGCCCCAGGCTGGCCTTGCCGTCCTCCAGGAAGCCGTCGGCCAGGGCCGGGCCGCTGGCGGCCAGGGTGGTGAAGAGGAAAACAGAGCTCTTGTTGTTCTTGTTCATGTGTTCTCCAGGCGGTTGGGGGGCTCAGCCGCAGACGATGCCGAGCCGGTACAGGGCCTCGATGGTCTGGGGCGCCAGGCCCAGTTCCGTGAGGACTTCGCGGGTGTCGCCGCCCAGGGCCGGCGGCGCGCTGCGGTAGCTGGCCGGGGTGCGCGAGAGCTTCACCGGCGAGGCGATGCCGCGGTAGTCGCCCAGTTGCACCACCATGCCGCGGTGGCGGGTGTGCGGGTGCCCCACCACGCGGTCCACCGTGGCCACGGCGCCGCAGGGCACGCCCAGGCGGATCAGCCGCTCGGCCAGCTCGCGGCCGTCGCGCGCCGCCAGGTGGTCTTCCAGCGCCTGCTTGAGCGCCTCGCGGTTGACCAGGCGCTGGCCGTTGTCGGCGAAGCGGGGGTCCTGCGCCAGCCCGCCGGCGCCCAGGTACTCGCAGAGTTTCGCGAACTGGCGGTCGTTGCCCACGGCGAGGAAGATCGGCTCGGTGCCGGTGCGGTAGCTGTCGTAGGGGGCGATGTTCGGGTGGGCGTTGCCGGTGCGCCGCGGCGTGCGGCCGGAGGCGAAGTGGTTCGGCAGGTGCGGGTGCAGCAGCGAGATGCCGCAGTCGTACAGGGCGATGTCCACCGACTGCCCGCGCCCGCTGCGTTCGCGCTCGTGCAGCGCCAGCAGGATGCCGGCCACGGCGTTCAGCCCGGTGACCATGTCGACGATGGGCAGGCCGATGCGCAGCGGCCCGCCATCGGCCTCGCCGTTCACGCTCATCAGCCCGGCCATGGCCTGGATGGCGGCGTCGTAGCCGGGCAGCCCGCCGAGCGGGCCGTCGGCGCCGAAGCCGGACACCGCGCAGTGGATCAGCCGCGGGAAGCGCTGGCTGAGCACCTCGGCGTAGCCGATGCCCCAGCGCGCCAGGGTGCCGGGCTTGAAGTTCTCGATCAGCACGTCGGCGCCCTCCAGCAGCTGCAGCAGCAGCTCGATGCCCTCGGGCCGCGAGAGGTCGACGGCGATGCCCTTCTTGTTGCGGTTGACGCCGCGGAAGTAGGACGCGGTGTCGCCCTCGAAGGGCGGGCCCCAGCCGCGCGTCTCGTCGCCGCCCGGGGGTTCCAGCTTGATCACTTGCGCGCCGTGGTCGGCCAGGGCCTGGGAGCAGTAGGGGCCGCCCAGCACGCGGCTCAGGTCGATGACTTTCAGGCCACGCAGGGCACCGGTCTCGTGGTTCATGGCAACTCTCTTCGGTCGATTCTGGCTTGTCGATTCTTGTCGGTTGCGGGGAGTCAGGCGGGCAGCAGCTGCATGGCCTCGTCCAGGCTCAGCTCGCCTTCGTCGAGCAGCCGGGCCAGCACGGCCGGACTGCCCTGCGGGCCCAGCGGGTCGCGCGGCAGCAGCTTGTGCTGCAGCACCAGGTGGGCCAGGGCCAGGCGTCGGCGGTCGCTGGCCTGGCGGCCGGCTTCCCAGGCCATGAAGATGGCGCTGCAGATGTGGTAGAGCGCGCTGCCGGCCTGGCGCACCTGCTCGTTCTGGCGGCCCTCGGCCACTTCGGCCATGAGCGCCACGCTGCGCTCCAGCAGCGCCTCGAAGCGGGCGTGGCTGGCGTCCGGCAGGCCGCTCTCGGCCAGCAGGCCGCGCAGGTAGCGGTGCAGCGGCGCCAGGGCCTGCTCGCGGGTGACGGCGCGGGCGATGTCCAGCGCGACTATGTTGCTGGTGCCTTCCCAGATCGAGCCCAGGTGGGCATCGCGCACCAGGCGCGCATCGCTCCATTCCTCGATGTAGCCGACGCCGCCGCGCACCTCCATGGCGTCGCCGGTGACACGCCGCGCATCGCGGCAGGCGCGGAACTTGATGAGCGGGGTGAGGATGCGCACGCACTTCTGTGCCTCGGCGTCGCCGCCGTCGGCCCGCGGCAGCAGGGTGGCGATCTGCATGAACATGGAGCGCGCCTGCTCGGCCGGCAGCATCAGCTTCAGCAACTGCTTCTGCATCAGCGGCATGTCGACCAGGTGCTTGCCGAACGCGCGGCGGTGGCGGGCGATGAACAGCGCCTCGCTCAGCGCCCGGCGCATCAGGCCGGCGGCGCGCACGCCGTTGGACAGGCGCGACATGTTGACCATGTCGGCCATCTGCTGGAAGCCGCGGCCGACCTCGCCGATCAGGTAGGCGCTGGCGCCTTCCAGGCAGATTTCGCCGCTGGCCATGGAGCGGGTGCCCAGCTTGTCCTTCAGGCGCAGGATGCGGTAGGCGTTGCGCGAGCCGTCCGGGCGGTGCCTGGGCAGCAGGAACAGGGTCACGCCCTTCATGCCCTCGGGCGCGCCTTCGGGGCGGGCCAGGACCATGGCCAGGTCGGCGTCGGGGTTGGAGCAGAACCACTTGTCGCCGTACAGCTTCCACTCCCCCTCCTCCAGCCGCGCCAGGGTGCGGGTGCGGGCCACGTCGGAGCCGGCGGCCTGCTCGGTCATGAACATCGCGCCCTGGAACAGGCTGTCGAAGTCGCGCGAGGCCAGCAACGGCAGGTAGCGCGCCACCAGCTCGGGCGAGCCGAACTTGCGCAGGGTGCGGGTCAGCGAGTCGGTCATGCTGACCGGGCAGCACAGGCCGAACTCGGCCTGCACGAACAGGTAGGTGAGCGCGTACTTCACCAGCGGCGGCGGGCCGTCGGGGCGGTGGCTCATGGAGGCCAGGCCGAGTTCCGAATAGGCCACGCGCTCCAGGGCGACGTAGTCCGGGTGCTTGCGGATGCTCTGCAGGTCCTCGCCGCGGCGGGTGCGCGGGGCCAGCACGGGCGGGTTCCTGTCGGCCGACAGCGCCAGCACGTCCAGCTCGTCGCCGGCGCGGGCGCCGAGGCGTTCGAGGGTGCCCTGCCACTGCGCCAGCACCTCCGGCGGCAGGTAGACCTCGAGCAGGCGTTGCAGCGAGGGGTCGCAGGCGTACAGGTTCATGCCCCGGCTGTCGGGAATGTTCAGGGCGTCTTCGGGGCCTGTCTCGGGCATAGCGGTCATGGCGCGTCTCCGTGTCTTGTTCTGGCGCCGAGACTAGGAGGGCGTGACGATAAGTATCCAATACAATAAAAATCATCCACGATAAGAAAAACAAATCGTAGAAACCCGGGTGCCTTGCCATGGACCTCAAGCAACTGCGCTATTTCATCGCCGTCGCCGAGGAGCTGCACTTCGGCCGCGCCGCCGCGCGGCTGTTCATCTCCCAGCCGGCGCTGAGCTTCGACATCAAGAAGCTGGAGGAACAGCTGGGCATCCAGCTGCTGGTGCGCAACAACAAGTCGGTGAAGCTGACCAACGCCGGCCAGGTGCTGCTGGACGAGGCGCGCGACCTGCTGCTGCAGGCCGAGAAGGTGAGGCGCCTGACGCGGCTTTCCGCCGAGGGCGCGGTGGGCCAGCTGCGCGTGGGCTTCGTCAACTCCATGCTCTACCGCGGCCTGCCCCGGGCCATGGCGCGCTTCGAGGCGCAGCAGCCGAACATGGAGGTGCTGCTGATGGAGATGAACACCTCCGAGCAGGCCCTGGCGCTGCAGCGCGGGCAGATCGACATCGGCTTCGTGCACTGGGCCAGGCTGCCGCCGGGGATCGTCTCCGAATGCCTGGTCGCCGACCCCTTCCTCTGCTGCCTGCCGGCCAGCCACCGCCTGGCCGGGCAGGCGCGCATCGACCTCGCCGAGCTGCGCGACGAGGGTTTCATCCTGTTCCCGCGCAGCCTGTCGCCGCACTACCACGACCTGATCATCGCCCGCTGCGTGGACGCCGGCTTCAGCCCGCACATCCGCCACGAGGCGCGGCTGTGGCAGACCATCGCGGCCATGGTCGGCCTGGGCATGGGCGTGGCCCTGCTGCCCAAGACGCTGTGCCTGGCCTGGAAGAACGAGGTGAGCTACCTGGAGATCGAGCAGAGCGGCGCGCGCTCGGAAATCCACGCCATCCTCGCCGCACAGGACGCGCCGCAGGCGGCCCGGGGCTTCCTGGCCACCCTGCGCGAGTGCCTGGCCGAGGCCGAGGCCGACGCCTGCGTCGATACGGAATCGCTTATCACACCATAAGATTAAAAAACTATTGATCGGCGGGGGCGCCGCATAGACTCCGAGCCATCCCGGGCAAACACCGACGCTGCACCCCCCGCCCCGCGCCTTCCAGCGAAGGCGCGGACGGGGCCTGCATGTCGGCGACAACAACAATAATCAGGACTCGCCCATGCCCCGCACGACTTCCCTCTCCGACGCCGAACAGCACAGGAAGGCCCGCAAGGCCGGTATCGCTTCCTTCATCGGCACCACCATCGAGTGGTACGACTTCTACATCTACGGCCTGGCCGCCGCCCTGGTGTTCGGCAAGGTGTTCTTCCCCGCCGACATGGACCCGGGCCTGGCCACGCTGCTGTCCTTCGTCACCCTCTGGTCCGGCTTCGTCGCCCGTCCGCTGGGCGGCATCATCTTCGGCCACCTGGGCGACAGGATCGGGCGCAAGACCACCCTGGTGATCACCCTGATCATGATGGGCATCGCCACCACCTGCATCGGCCTGCTACCGGTCTACGCGCAGATCGGCGTGTGGGCGCCCATCGCCCTGGTACTGCTGCGCGTCATCCAGGGCATCGCCGTGGGCGGCGAATGGGGCGGCGCCATCCTCATCGCCAGCGAAAGCGCGCCCAGGGGCAAGGGCATTCTCTACGCCGCCTTCGCCCAGCAGGGCTCGCCCACCGGCAACCTGCTGGCGACGCTGGTGTTCTTCGCCCTCAGCGCCCTGCCCACGCCGGAGTTCATCCTCTGGGGCTGGCGCATCCCGTTCCTGATCTCGGCGGTGCTGGTGATCGTCGGCATGGTCATCCGCCTGAAGCTGGAGGAGTCGGAGGACATGAAGCGCCTGCTGCAGCAGAACAAGACCGTGAAGCTGCCGCTGGCGGAAGTGCTGCGCAAGCACTGGCTGATCGTGCTGCTGGGCGCCGGGGTGCTGCCGGTGATCCACGTCACCTACTTCAAGAGCACCTTCGCCCTGTCCTGGGCCACCAAGGCCCTCGGCTACAGCCAGGGCACCTTCCTCAGCATCATCGTCATCGCCCTGGTGGTGCAGTTCATCACCCAGCCGCTGGGCGCGCTGCTGACCTCGCGCATCGACATGCGCAAGGCGGTGTGCCTGATGGTGCTGCCGGAGTTCATCCTGATGCCGGCGATGTTCTTCGCCGTGGAAACCAAGGTCTACTGGATAGCCGCCGTGGGCATGTGCCTGGCCACTGTGCCCCATGCGATGTTCTACGGCGCGGTGGGCGGCATCCTCGCCCGCGCCTTCCCGGCCCGGGTGCGCTACACCGGGCTGTCGCTGGCCTACCAGTTGTGCTCGCTGCTGGTGGGCGGCGGCACCCCGGTGCTGGCCCAGTGGATTCTCAACAGCAGCGGCAGCATCGTCGGCGTGGCCATCGCCTCGGGGCTCTACGCCGTGGTTTCGCTGGCCTGCACCCTGGCGCTGCTGCGCATCACCGGCTTCAACGCCAGCGAGCTGTCCAGCGCCGAGCACGCCGACGCCCGCGACCTCGCCGCGGGCGCCGAGCCGGAGCCCGTGGCTGGCGAGCGCGGCCGGCGCGTGCACGCCGGCCCGCACCCGGCCTGAGTCAGGCTTCCTCGAAGTGCATCTCCGGCGGCTGCCGACGGAAGCCGCCGGTGAGCACGGCCAGGTAGACCACCCCGGCGGTGAGCCAGGCCAGGCCCAGGTAGATGGCCAGGTGGTCGAGGCTGGCCATCAGCCACAGGTCGGCGGCCAGGCCGATCAGCGGGAACGCCAGGAACAGCACCGCGCCGCGCAGGCCGCGTTCGCCGCGGGCGATCCAGTAGTGGAAGATCACCGACAGGTTGACCAGGCTGAAGGCCAGGAAGGCGCCGAAGTTGATGAACGAGGTGGAGGTGGTCACGTCCATCTCCAACGCCAGCAGGGCCACCACGCCGCACAGCACTATGCTGCCCACCGGGGTGCCGAAGCGCTCGCTCAGGGTGCCGAAGAAGGCCTTGGGCAGTACGCCGTCGCGGCCCATGGCGAACAGCAGGCGCGAGGCGCTGGCCTGGGCCGACAGGCCCGAGGTGAACTGGCCGACGATCAGGCCGATGAGGAAGATGCTGACGAAGAGGTCGCCGCCGATGTTGCGGGCGATCTCGTAGGCCGCCGAGTCGGCGTTCTGGAACGCGGTGGACGGGTGCGCCAGTTGCACGAAGTAGCTGGCGGCGATGAAGATGCAGCCGCCGATCAGGGTGATCAGCAGGATCGCGCGCGGGATGTTCTTGCGCGGCTCGTGGGTTTCCTCGGTCAGGGTGCTGACCGCGTCGAAGCCCAGGAACGAATAGCAGGCGATGGCCGCGCCGCTCATGATCAGCGGCAGCTGCACGCCTTCCTTGAAGAAGGGCTCCAGCGACCACAGCGGCTTGCTGGCGTCGCCCAGCACGTAGTGCACCGCCAGCAGCACGAAGGCCGCCAGCACCAGGAACTGCACCAGCATCAGCACGCCGTTGACGTTCTTCGCCAGGCGCAGGCCGATGATGTTGATGCCGGTGGTCACCCCGATGAAGGCCAGCACCCACAGCGCCTGGGGCACCGCCGGGAAGGCCGAGTGCAGGTAGGCCGCGCCGATCAGCCAGATGGCCATGGGCAGGAACAGGTAGTCCAGCAGCACGCCCCAGCCGGCGAGGAAGCCCAGCTTGGGGCTGATGGATTTGCGCACGTAGGTGTAGGCCGAGCCGGCCACCGGGAAGGCGGCTGCCATGCGCCCGTAGCTGAGCGCGGTGAAGAGCATCGCCACCGAGGCCACGAGGTACGCCGCGGGCACCACGCCGCCGGTGGTGTCGGCGAGGATGCCGAAGGTGCCGAGGACGATGATGGGGGTCATGTAGGCGATGCCGAACAGCACCACCGCGCCCAGCGAGAGGGTCCGCTTGAGTCGAGCCATTACTGCTTACTCCGAGTTGTGGTTGTTATGGCAGAGTCGAAATCGACGCGTGCAAGGGCGCCTCCCCTCACCCGGGAGACGCGGGCGGGAGGGGCTCCCCCGCCGGTACTGCTTGGGAAGATCGGTCGGCGCGGCCCTGCGCCCTCCGGGGCTCAGCCCGGAATCAGCAGCTCGCGCAGGCCGTCGGCGTGCTCGCGCAACTCGCCGGGCAGCTCGAAGCGGCGCTCGGCGAGGTAGCTGTAGTCGTGGCGCGACTGCTGCAGGCGCGCCAGGTCCAGTTCCACGCGCAGCCGGCACTCCTCGCGGCCGGCCTCGCAGAGCAGCTGGCCGTAGGGGTCGACCACCGCGCTGCCGCCGGCGAACACTAGGCCGCCATCGCCTTCGCCGACGCGGTTCACCATCACCGCGTAGGCCTGGTTCTCCATGGCCCGGCCCATGATCGCGGTGCGGTGGGTGGGGCCGTAGGGGTCCATGTTGCCGTTGGTCACCAGGATCAGCTCGGCGCCCAGCTGGCCGAGGGCGCGGGCGCTTTCCGGGAACTCGATGTCGAAGCAGATCAGGATGCCCACCCGCACGCCCTTGAACAGCGCGGTGGCGTAGCGGTCGCCGGGGGTGAAGATGCCGCGGTCGGAAGCCCACAGGTGGGTCTTGCGGTACTTCAGGGCGATGCCTTCGGGGGTGATCAGCAGCGTGGTGTTGTAATGGCGGCCGTCGTCGCCAGCCTCGGCGATGCCCACCACCACGGCGAGGTCGCGCTCCCGCGCGGCCTGCTGCACGGCCTGCACACTGGGACCATCCAGCGGCTCGGCGAGGCGGGCGACGTTGTCCTCGGTGGGGAAGCCCATCAGCTGGGTCTCGGGGAACACCACCAGGTCGGTATCCGCGGCGCAAGCGCGGATGGCCGCCAGGGTACGCCCGAGGTTGTAGGCGGTGTCGCCGTCGCGGCCGGCCAGTTGGACGAGTTCGACCTTCATTGCAGTTCCTGTTGTTCTGGCGCCGGCCTCGATCGCCGCGCTCTGGGTGAATCAGCCGTCCTGGCCAGGGAAACATGACCGCCCGGCGCAAAAGGGTCAGAATGCGCGCCGGGCCGGTGCAAGGCATTCACCGAGTATGCAGTTCGCCATCGCGCCCGGGTAATTACGCCCACGTGGTAACCCAACAGGGGTAGAGGCATGAACCTTACGCTGCAGGACATCGCCTGGCACCGCTCGGTCGGGCAGCTGATCGAGACGCTGGACAAGCCCAACTTCTGGCTCGCCCTGGTGCGCCTGCTCGACGAGTATGTGCCATTCGACAGCTGGGTGGCGCTGCTCTTCAGCAACGGCCGCCCGCAGGTGTTCGCCGAGTGCCCGGGCGAGGACGGCGGCCCCGACCCGCTGTTCCAGGACTACCTCAAGGGCCTGTACCTGCTCGACCCCTTCTACATCGCCAGCCGCGAAGCCCCGGGCAGCGGCCTGCTGCGCCTGGCCGACGTGGCCCCGGAATGCTTCGAGCAGACCGACTACTACCAGCGCTACTTCCGCCTCAACGTGGTAGCCGACGAGGTGCAGTTCAACGTGCAGCTCGACGCCGAGCGCACCCTCTGCCTGTCCCTGGGCAGCAAGGGCCGCTTCAGCGCCGAACAGGCCGCCCTGCTCGACCTGCTGCGCCCCTGGGTGGCCGGGCTGATGCGCCAGCGCATGGCCTTCGAGCGCGAACTGCTGGAACAGGCCACGCCCCCGGCGCCACGCTGGCAGAGCCGCCTGGAAGAAACCGTGGAACGCCTGGAAACCCCGCTGACCGCGCGCGAGCTGGAGGTGGGCCGGCTGATGCTCAGTGGCTGCTCCAGCAAGGAGATAGCGCGCAAGCTGGCGATCTCGGCGGAGACGGTGAAGGTGCACCGCAAGCACATGTACAGCAAGCTGGGGATCAAGTCGCAGTCGGAGTTGTTTTCGTTGTTCCTGCAGGCGCAGGGGTAAGCCAGGGGCAATTTTTCGTAGGAGCGAGCTTGCTCGCGAACCTTACCCACGCACCTCTCTACCAATCGTCATTCCCGCGAACGCGGGAGCCCAATGGTTTGGGGGCTTGGTGTAGCGCGCCGCTCCGAGTGCGTTGATGTCTCTTGTTTCGCCCCCTCGGGCGAGTCCCTTTTGTCAAACGCCACAAAAGGAACCAAAAAGGCTTGCCCCGCATACGGGCCCGATGGAGCCGGGCTACCCTCGCGAATTCCCCCGCCACGGAGGCCCGCCCCGACAGCACGTCCCTGTGCTGATCGGGGCTCTCGCGACATCCATGTCGCATGACCTCCTGAGCGCCGGTTTCGCTCGGCCTTCTGAAGGGGCGTTCCGGTGCGCTCGGTGGTTTCTCTGGAAACCCGTAGGGCGCCGGCCACGCCGGACGCCCCGGTGGCACGGCCAACGGCGGATAACCGCGAACGGTTATTCGCCCTACGAGTTTGCCGGCTGACGCTGCGTTATCCGCTTGCTCGGGACAGCCCCCTCTCCCTTCAGGGAGAGGGCTGGGGAGAGGGAACGGACTTCGCTCACGCACCTCTGCCAACCCTGACGCCGCACCCCCTCCCTAACCCTCCCCCGCAAGCGGGAGAGGGGACCGTCCGGAGTGATGCGAAACCACGAAGCTCCCGGGCTCCCCGTAGGGCGCATAACGCCTACGGCGTTATCCGCCAAATCGCGGACAGAGTCCGCTCCTACGGTTCCAGGAAGCACGGCCGTAGGACTCCGTCCGCGATCGTCTCCACCGGCCACGCTGGACTCCCCAGGAACCCGCCCCGTTCCCCTCCAATCGACCATCCTCCCAAACAGGTCCATGCTTGAACACAGGAGGAACACAACCATGACCCTCAGCGTCTTCGACATGTTCAAGCCCGGCGTCGGCCCGTCCAGCTCGCATACCGTGGGGCCCATGCGCGCCACCCGCGAGTTCGTCGAGCGCCTGCGCGCCGCCGGCCTGCTGACCCGCGTGGCCCGGGTGGAGGTGAACCTCTACGGCTCGCTCAGCGCCACCGGCAAGGGCCACGCCACCGACCGCGCCTGCCTGATCGGCCTGCTCGGCATCGACCCGGCGGATGCCGACCCGGCCGCCCTGGCGCCGCTGGTGGATGCCATCTTCGCCGAGCACAGCCTGGCCCTGGACGGCGAGCACGTCATCGACTTCAGCCCCGGCCGCGACCTGGTGTTCCACGACGGCAGCCTGCCCGCCCACCCCAACGGCATGCGCCTGCGCGCCCTGGACGCCGCCGGCCACGTGCTGGCCGAGCGCACCTGTTATTCCGTGGGCGGCGGCTTCGTGGTGGACGAGGCCGACTTCAACACCGACCGCGCCCTGCCCGACAACCCCATGCCCCACCCCTTCCACAGCGCCGAGGAACTGCTGCGGCTGTGCCACGCCCACGGCTTCCGGCGCATCAGCGAGCTGATGTGGGCCAACGAACTGGCGCTGCGCAGCGAGGCGGACATCCACGCCGGCCTGGCGCACATCTGGGCAGAAATGCAGGCTTGCGTGCGCCGCGGCCTGGAGACCGAGGGCACCCTGCCCGGCGGCCTCAAGGTGCGCCGCCGCGCGCCCATGCTCTACCGCCGCCTGAACGAGGCCGGCAGCGGCAACCTGATCGCCAGCACCCTGGGCGCCATGGACTGGGTGGACCTCTGGGCCCTGGCGGTCAACGAGGAGAACGCCGCCGGCGGCCGCGTGGTCACCGCCCCCACCAACGGCGCGGCCGGCATAGTCCCGGCGGTGCTGCACTACTACGCGCACTACCAGAGCGACGCGCCCATGGACGCCATCGAGCGCTACCTGCTCACCGCCGCCGCCATCGGCATCCTGTGCAAGCTCAACGCTTCCATCTCCGGCGCCGAGGTGGGTTGCCAGGGCGAGGTCGGCTCGGCCTGCGCCATGGCCGCGGCGGGGCTGGCGGAAGTGCTCGGCGGCAGCCTGGAACAGGTGGAGAACGCCGCCGAGATCGGCCTGGAACACAACCTCGGGTTGACCTGCGACCCGGTCGCCGGCCTGGTCCAGGTACCCTGCATCGAGCGCAACGCCATGGCCTCGCTCAAGGCCATCAACGCCGCCCAGCTGGCCCTGCGCGGCGACGGCCAGCACCTGGTGTCGCTGGACAAGGCCATCGACACCCTGCGCGACACCGGGCGCGACATGATGGACAAGTACAAGGAGACCTCCAAGGGTGGCCTGGCGGTGAACGTGATCGCCTGCTGAGCGCGACCGGCCGGTCGGGAATCGGACGAAATGCAATTAACCATTTAGTTAATTAGCTTGCTAAGGGTATAATTCGCACCCCCACACTGCGAGATTCCCGGCATGAAACAAGCACAGCGCGCCTCCGGCGCCAGCACCTTCATCCTGGTCGGCCTGGGGGCGCTCATCGCCCTGCTCGGCCTCGCCCTGGCCGCCGGCGGCGCACGCCTGGCCAGCCTGGGCGGTTCCTGGTACTTCCTCATCGGCGGTTTGGCCATGGCCCTGGCCGGCGTCCTGGTGGCGCTGCGCAAGCCGGCCGGCGCCTGGCTGTTCGGCGCCTTCCTGGCGGGCACCGCCCTCTGGGCCCTGGCCGACGTCGGCCTGCAGTTCTGGCCGCTGGTCTCGCGGCTGTTCATGTTCGGCGCCATCGGCCTGGCGGTGGCGCTGGTCTACCCCATGCTGGTGCGCGCCTCCGGCGGCGTCGGCGGGCGCGGCGCCTATGGCGTGGCCGCGGTGCTCGCCGTGCTGCTGGCGGTGGCCGCCGGCAACATGTTCGTCGCCCACCCCAGCGTGGCCCCCAGCGGGGACGGCCCCGGCCTGACCCCGGTGGACCCGGCCCACGCCCAGAAGGACTGGGCCCACTACGGCAACACCGAGGGCGGCAGCCGCTTCGCCGCGCTGGACCAGATCAACCGCGGCAACGTCGACAAGCTGGAGGTGGCCTGGACCTACCACACCGGTGATGTCGCGGTCAGCGACGGCAACGGCGCCGAGGACCAGCTCACCCCGCTGCAGGTGGGCGACAAGGTGTTCATCTGCACCCCGCACAACAACCTGATCGCGCTGGATGCCGACACCGGCAAGCAGCTGTGGAAGAACGAGATCAACGCGCAGTCCAAGGTCTGGCAGCGCTGCCGCGGCCTGGCCTACTTCGACGCGACCAGGGCCGTCGTCCAGCCCAGCCAGCCCGGCAGCACCCCGGTCACCGCCGTCGGCGTGCCGGCCGGCGCCAACTGCCTGCGCCGCCTGCTGACCAACACCATCGACGCCCGCCTGATCGCCGTGGACGCCGACACCGGCGCCTTCTGCCAGGGCTTCGGCGTCAATGGCCAGGTGGACCTCAAGGCCGGCTTGGGCGACGTGCCGGATTCCTACTACCAGCTCAGCTCCGCGCCGCTGATGGCCGGCACCACGGTGGTGGTCGGCGGGCGCGTCGCCGACAACGTCCAGACCGACATGCCCGGCGGCGTGATCCGCGGCTTCGACGTCATCAGCGGGCAGATGCGCTGGGCCTTCGACCCGGGCAACCCGCAGGACCGGCAGGCCCCGGCGGCGGGCGGCACCTACGTGCGCAGCACCCCCAACAGCTGGGCGCCGATGTCCTACGACGCGGCGATGAACACCGTCTTCCTGCCCATGGGCAGCTCCTCCACCGATATCTACGGCGTGGAGCGCACGAAGCTCGACCACACCTACGGCGCCTCGGTGCTGGCCCTGGACGCCACCACCGGCGCCCAGAAGTGGGTGTACCAGACCGTGCACAACGACCTCTGGGACTTCGACCTGCCCATGCAGCCGAGCCTGGTGGACTTCCCCATGGCCGACGGCAGGCAGGTGCCGGCCGTGGTGATCGGCACCAAGGCCGGGCAGATCTACGTGCTCGACCGCGCCACCGGCAAGCCGCTGACCCAGGTCGACGAAGTGCCGGTCAAGGCCGCCAACATCCCCAACGAACCCTACGCGCCGACCCAGCCGAAGTCCGTCGGCATGCCGCAGATAGGCGCGCAGACCCTGACCGAGTCGGACATGTGGGGCGCCACTCCCTATGACCAGTTGCTGTGCCGCATCGACTTCAGGAAGATGCGCTACGACGGCCTGTACACCGCGCCGGGCACCGACCTCTCGCTGAGCTTCCCCGGCTCCCTGGGCGGCATGAACTGGGGCAGCCTGTCCACCGACCCGGTGCACGGCTTCATCTTCGTCAACGACATGCGCCTGGGCCTGTGGGTGCAGATGATCCCCTCGGCCAACAAGGGCCAGGCCGCCGGCGGCGGCGAGGCGCTGAACACCGGCATGGGCGCGGTGCCGCTCAAGGGCACGCCCTACGCGGTGAACAAGAACCGCTTCCTCTCGGTGGCCGGCATCCCCTGCCAGGCGCCGCCCTTCGGCACCCTCAGCGCCATCGACCTGAAGACCCGCAAGATCGCCTGGCAAGTGCCGGTGGGTACCGTGGAAGACACCGGCCCGCTGGGCATCCGCATGCACCTGCCGATCCCCATCGGCCTGCCGACCCTCGGCGGCACCCTGTCCACCCAGGGCGGCCTGGTGTTCATCGCCGGCACCCAGGACTTCTACCTGCGCGCCTTCGACAGCGGCAACGGCAGGGAAATCTGGAAGGCCCGCCTGCCGGTGGGCAGCCAGGGCGGCCCGATGACCTACGTCTCGCCCAAGACCGGCAAGCAGTACATCGTGGTCACCGCCGGCGGCGCCCGCCAGTCGCCGGACCGCGGCGACTACGTGCTGGCCTACGCCCTGCCCTGAACCCGACGCCCGCCACCCGACGCCCGCCACCCGGCGGGCGCCTCCTTCCGGCGCGGCCCCGGGGGCCGTGTCTTCCCTCATCCGGTAAGTGTTCCGTCATGCGACTCCCCTCCACCTCCCTGCGCCTGCTGCTGGGCGCCGCCTGCCTCACCCCGTCCCTGGCCCTGGCCGACGAGCCGCTCCAGCGTTCGACCCTGACCGGCGACTGGGGCGGCCTGCGCCACCAACTGGACGACGAGGGCATCCGCTTCAGCGGCGAATACAGCGGCGAGACCGTCTACAACGCCGACGGCGGCCTGAAGCGCTCGGCGCGCTACTCGCAGAACCTCAGGCTCGGCGTGCAGTTCGACCTGGGCAAGCTCTACGGCCTGGACAACGGCGGCCTGGTGCAACTGACCCTCAACGACCGCCGCGGCAACGACGGCTCCGGCGACCTGGTGGGCAACCGCCTGCCGGTCCAGGAGAACTACGGCGGCCTCTACACCCGCCTCACCGAACTGAGCTACGAGCGCACCCTGTTCACCCCGGCGCTGGACGTGAAGCTCGGCTACATGGCCATGGGCAACGACCTCGGCGGCCTGGACAGCGGCATCCTCTGCAACTTCATGAACGCCGGCTTCTGCGGCCACCCGCTGAACATGTCCGGCGGCAGCGGCTGGGCCAACTACCCCAACGCCCACCTGGGCGTGCGCCTGAAGTACAGCTTCTCGCCGGCCTGGCAACTGCGCGTGGCGGCCTTCAACGTCGACCCCGAGAGCAACGGCAATTCCAGCCGGGCCTGGCACCTCACGCCCAAGCACAGCACCGGCACCGTGGTGCCCATCGAACTGGTCCACAAGCGCCTGGGCGAGCTGCCCGGCGAATACAAGCTGGGCTGGTACTACGACAGCTCCGACGCCCAGCGCATCGGCAGCGACGAGGAAGTGGCCGGCCGCGGCGGCCACTACTTCCTCCTGGACCAGGCCGTCTGGCACGCACAGGGCCTGCCGGGGCAGCGCCTGCACCTGTTCGGCCAGGCCTCCGTGGCCAGCTCGGCGGCCTCGCCCTTCAGCAAGTGGTACAGCGCAGGCGTGGTGCTCTACCAGCCCTTCGCCGAACGCCCGCGCGACACCCTGGCCCTGGGCTTCGGCCGCGCCGTGCCCAACCCGCGCAGCCGAGAGGTGCAGGAGGCCAACGGCCAGGCCTACCCCGGCCTGGACAACGCCGAGCGCCTGGTCGAACTGAGCTACGGCTACCAGGCCACGCCCTGGTTGCTGCTGCGCCCGGACGTGCAGTACGTGATCGAACCGGGCGCCTTCTCCGGGCAGAACATTGACAACGCCCTGGTCTTCGGCCTGCAGGTCAAGGCCACGCTCTGATCCGCACCGCCGGCCGCCAGCGAGCGGCGGCCGGCGCGCCAATGTTGCAGTTCGCGGCACAAGCTTTCTCAGCGACGGAAAATATCGTTAGCTTGCTTTCTTTTTTCCCCGCTTCGGGCTAAGTTCGGCCTCGCAAGCCTTCCACAGCATAAGAATCCGCCCGCAACGCCCAGCCCATTGGCCTTCGCCCGAGCGCAGCGGCGCAACGCCTGCCATGCTCAATGGCGGTCCGCTGTGCCATGCCGGCAGCCCACCCCCGTGATCAAGCCCGACGACTGGAGATTCCATGAACCTGTCGCTGCTAAGCCGTTACGCCTTTTTCGCCGCTTGTGTGCTCTTCACCCTGTTCAGCCTGCCCTTCCTCGGGCACGACTGGGTCTGGCCCTTCACCCTGGTGACCCTCGCCCTCAGCCTGCTGGGCGTGTTCGACCTGCTGCAGGCGCCCCACGCGGTGCGGCGCAACTACCCGATCCTCGGCAACATCCGCTACCTGGTCGAAGGCATCCGCCCGGAAATCCGCCAGTACCTGCTCGAAGGCGACCGCGAGGCCCTGCCCTTCTCCCGCGCCCAGCGCGGCCTGGTCTACGCCCGCGCCAAGCAGGAAACCGCCGACAAGCCCTTCGGCACCCTCATCGACGTCTACGAGTCCGGCTTCGAGTTCATCGCCCACTCCATCCGCCCCGCGCCCCTGGCCGACCCCAGCACCTTCCGGGTGATGGTCGGCGGGCCGGAATGCAGGCAGCCCTACTCCATCTCGGTGTTCAACATCTCCGCCATGAGCTTCGGCGCGCTGAGCGCCAACGCCATCCGCGCGCTGAACAAGGGCGCGCGCATGGGCAACTTCATCCACGACACCGGCGAAGGCAGCATCAGCCCCTACCACCGCGAGTACGGCGGCGACCTCACCTGGGAACTGGGCAGCGGCTACTTCGGCTGCCGCACGGATGACGGCCGCTTCGACCCCGAGCGCTTCGCCGCCCAGGCCGCCAGCCCGCAGGTGAAGATGATCGAGATCAAGCTCAGCCAGGGCGCCAAGCCCGGCCACGGCGGCATCCTGCCCAAGCACAAGGTCACCGCCGAAATCGCCGCCACCCGCGGCGTGCCCATGGGCCAGGACTGCATTTCGCCCTCTAGCCACAGCGAATTCAGCACGCCCCGGGAACTGCTGGACTTCATCGTCCGCCTGCGCGAACTCTCCGGCGGCAAGCCGGTGGGCTTCAAGCTGTGCATCGGCCACCCCTGGGAATTCATGGGCATCGCCAAGGCCATGCACGAAACCGGCATCCTCCCCGACTTCATCGTGGTCGACGGCAAGGAAGGCGGCACCGGCGCCGCCCCCGTGGAATTCGTCGACCACATGGGCCTGCCGATGCGCGAAGGCCTGCTGTTCGTGCACAACACCCTGGTCGGCCTGAACCTGCGCGACAAGATCCGCGTCGGCGCCAGCGGCAAGGTGGTCAGCGCCTTCGACATCGCCAGCGTGCTGGCCATGGGCGCCGACTGGGCCAACTCGGCGCGCGGCTTCATGTTCGCCATCGGCTGCATCCAGAGCCAGAGCTGCCACACCAACAAATGCCCCACCGGTGTGGCCACCCAGGACCCGCTGCGCCAACGCGCCCTGGTGGTGCCGGACAAGGCCGAACGCGTCTACAACTTCCACCGCAACACCCTGAAAGCCCTGGCCGAAATGCTCGCCGCCGCCGGCCTGCGCCACCCCTCGGAAGTGGAAGCCAAGCACCTGGTGCGCCGCGTCTCCTCCAGCGAAATCCGCCTGTTCGCCCACCTGCACTACTTCCTCAAGCCGGGCGAACTGCTCA
This sequence comes from Pseudomonas delhiensis, assembly GCF_900187975.1. Classification (GTDB taxonomy): domain Bacteria; phylum Pseudomonadota; class Gammaproteobacteria; order Pseudomonadales; family Pseudomonadaceae; genus Pseudomonas; species Pseudomonas delhiensis. Next base: position 19,409 of record NZ_FZPC01000011.1, read on the forward strand.
GCGGCAATATCGAGGGGGAGTTCTACGAGCGCATGTGGCGCATGGCGCGCAGTGACAGCTTCGAGGCCAATGGGGCCTGATAAGCCTGTGTGTGTTCGTTTCCGGCCGGTGTTCGCTGCAATGGCGGCACCGACCGGGATATACGACGAAGGTAAAGACTGAAGGCGAATTCCTTGTCTGAGGATAGGTCCGAGAGATAGCATCGGGCCATTACCCGCAAGGATGCTCGACGTGCCAGGACCGCTACGCCTCTTCCTCCTCCTCGCCATCGCGCTTGCCGGGCTTTCGCTCCAGGCCCACGCCGGCAATAAGCCCTGCTCCGGTAGCAAGGGCGGGATTGCCCGGTGCGATGGCGATCTATTCCTTTGCAATGACGGCTCGATCAGTGGATCGAAGCGGAGTTGTTCGGCCTATCTGGGTGGGGCGAGCGGTTCTGGTAGCCAGGCCACGCCGTCCCTGCAGCGCTTTTCGGGTGCCTCCAGCGAATGCGGTTGTGGTTCCGGTAGTTTCTGTACGGGGCCTCGGGGCGGGGTTTATTGCCTGACGCCGGGTGGGCGGAAGAGTTATGTGAGGAGGTGAGTGATTTGCCAGGGCTCGGACTAAAGGGGGCAACAGAGCGGACAGGTCGGTGGTTGGCAGTTATCGGCCAGAAGCGGTCATCCGGTGGTGTCTACGAATCTAGTAACGATTCAGGCTGGCCCCCTTCCCCGCATCGCGTACTACCGGACCAACCACGCTCATATCGAGAGTACCTACCTATGGACCGAAATTGAGGGTTCTGCCAACTGGAGCAGCGTCTACGCGGGCAAAATTCTTGACGAGGTTCAGCAAGGCAAGGGCCAGCTCAAAGACATGGGCGCCTACCTGTTCAACGCTGCTGCCGGCGCCGATCCGACTGAGCGGTAATCACAGATCCTTGAACATATCCTAATAGCTTGCACCGCGTATGGGGCGGGATTCCGGCGTTGCGCAAATCAGGCAAACGTCGCCGTATAGGCTAGTCTCCATCATGGCTGTGGCCGAAGATGCACCAACGTAAAGAGCGTGTGAGGACTTATAGAGCTCAGGATTTTCACATTGATAATTTCTGGTATTGAGTGCGTAAAACTGAGAATTTCTCGCCAAGCTATTTGGCAAATGATTCTGTATTTTCAAATAACGACTAAGAGCGAAATATATGAAAAATGAGCCAGTAGAAATTAGTAACGAAGATGCTCAATTGGTAGAGATTTCCAAGCCAAAGATAGCAGTATTGGATGCAAGGTGGGTGAATTTTGACTTCCAATTTTCGACATGGGTTGACGATCATCGACATTGGGATGCGCCGTCGAATTTGATTATCTATAACGACGGAAGCTGGTTTGCATTTGCAACCCACTTGGCCCAGATGCGACGAAACAACAATGTAGGCGTGGACATCGGCTTTGGGTGCAAGTTTGAGGTGGATGTTCAGTTCAAGAATGCCCAGGGAGCGATCATCTACGCACGGACCTATAATCTAGCTTCGCTCCCCTACAAAGGCTCTGCTGACAACAAGACCCAGCAAGGGACGGATGGCAGTTACGCCGCAGTGAGTGGGCAGATCGCTACTGGCTCTGCTACTAGATGGTTTAGAGAGTATTGAGCTTATTATTTAAGGTTGCCGAACTGATTTCTAAGATAATCATGTTTTCGAGCATCTTAGCAACCGGCAACCCCTTTCCCTTAACTTGCGACCTAGGTGCACGGGTTAATCTACTCAGGGAAGAGAGATGGGACAGGTTTATCTATAGAGATGCCGTCCGCTATTGGCCGTTCTCTGCCACTCACGAACGCCTGCAATGGGACGATGCCGCTGGCCAGAGGCAGCTTCCGCCCTATGGCGGCCGAATCGCCGCTGGCGGGACTGCCTGCTCCGCGCTTTCAGAATTTTGTATTCTCAATCGTGACAATTTCGATGTCTGCTGACCTCTAACTAGCACAAGGTATATCTATTCATGTTTTGCTCGTGCGCGCCAACCTAACGCCGGCGTCGATTTTACGCGAGCGACTGGTTTTTTTAACGAAACCGAACATGGATATGAAATTCTTAAGCGCTGAACATCAAGGGGGCCTAACCAAGGAGCACGTCCCATTCCAGACACTGAAGGGAATAGTTTCATTATCTTCGATCAGACTTTTGACTCAACTGGGTACGCCCAACCAGCAAACCTCTAGTTTACCGCTTCGCGTTTGAAGGAGTCGGGAAAACATCGCTTGGTCTGGATCACGAAATCCAAGAGCGGCCAACTACTCCTATTGCAGTAGTCTCCTTTCCATTAACAGTTAACATTAGCTTAACTGGATCATGAATTTTTATTATCTCACCAGAAGAAAATAGACCTCGATGACCAACCCGAAAACTAATCAACGGTCCAGCAGTTGTCTTATAATAAGCAGGAAAGAAAATTGATTCACTTGCGTCAACTACTCTAGCTGAGATAGGCAGCATACTTTCAGCGATGGAAATGTTGGAAATTTCTCCAAACCCCATAATCTGATGTGAATTACTCCTGCTGAATTGTGGATCAAATTCAATTTCTCCATAGCGGAAGCGCTGTTCATATTTATCTGCTGGCATGAAGATCTTCTTATCTAAGAGCTCTCGAATTCGATGCCAAATGCGCTGACATTTTTCTGATCCAAAAAAGCAAATGTCAACCTCATGCTGCAGGCAAATAGGCGAAAAGGCCCCGCAACTCCCACTAATTCCGATTTCCTCAATTTCAATCTCTAATAAACTCAGTACGTGCAGGAAATCAACACTCTGTCGACCAATACTGTCCAAAAATTTCTGAGATATCGAACAAGGCTCGACCGATTTTATTATTTCGTTCTTTCTTAAAATTGCGACCCTACCAAAGGTCTCTGCTATGACGGATTCATTTTTTTTTAGGACCTGTTGATACTCCGGGTCAGGTGCTGAAAAAACCTTCCAAATCGGCCTGTTGTCAACGTATCGAACCTTAGTGGGGGATAGATCTATTGTTAGGTGTGAGGGGGAGTAAGCTAGAATTGCCGAAACTCCTATCGAGCTAAAGTTAGAGCTGAAGCTCCCGCAGCCATACCAAATAGATCCATTGGATGTGGTGAGAATTGAATAAGGCCTTTCGAGAATTGAGTGTTGTGCGCCTGTCATTGCTTTGGCATCCGAACTGTACTTTCGTCTATTTCTCCGAAGTCAACAAAGATCTCTTCTGAATGTCCGTCGGAGTTGATAATTCCTTTTATAAGATCTCTTAAGGATTTGTCATTTTTATGATTTTTAGAAAGTTCAATACGGATGCCAGGCTTAGCTTGGTCATTATGGCTTTTTTTAGCCGAGGTGAGTTCTCTCATCACTTGAATCTTGGGAGGCCCATAGGAGCTAGGTATTCCTAGCATTTTTTGATTTGGGGTGTGCCACTTGTTAATTTGCTCAATGGAATCTAGCCTTTCTAACAATTCATATCCACCAATTACCAGTTGCCCATCCTTTGAGAATACGGAGTCTCCTGTTTTTCCGCACGGTAAAAAAGAAAAGTCAATTGCGCACTTTCTTACCCTGACTATATCTCCAGTTCGATAGCGTATAATTGGCTGCACCCTTGAAAACGGCAGTAGACAGGTAAGTACAAGTTCGCCGGAATCAGACAGCGCTCGCAGTCCTGTTAATGGATTAATTATTTCCGGGATCACCCATGGCTGAACATGATATGCTTTACAGATGTTGCATTGCGGGCTGCCTGAGCCTAATATCTCTGATATCGCATATGCGTCAGTCAGTTCGGTTAAGTATGTCTCTCCGAGCAATTTTCGCCACTTGCTAGTAACAAAGCTCCCATAGCCAATTAAATAATCTGGCCCGCCAAAAGGAGAGAAAATCTTTTCTTTAGCTAAATCCTGCATTGCTGCAAGGTTTTTTAATTGATTTGAAGGACCGCAAACCCCAGTAATAGACTCACCAAAGATCTTCGGAGAATCTCTAATTATTTTCTTAATCGCCGCATAGTGAAATGGCTTTTGTAGTGGGAATGATATTTCTTTTGCGTGCTTATAGTGTCTAGCGCCATGCGTGCCATTATCTATCCTCAGTGTTAGTCCGGCCGATAAGTTACTTATAGTTAACTGGCGGCAAAGGTCATCCTCTTCTGGTGAACGGTATACAAAGGCAGGCTCTGCTAGATTTTTAAGTTTAAGTTCACCCCCTAAAGTACTTGCATCCAGATAGTCCCCCCAAGTTGTGCCGCTAGAAATATTTATCGACCCAACATCCGGGCGACAGGTGAGCATCGATGCCCCGCTTTTAGAAATATCTATTTTAGAAATTAGGGGAATTGATTCTAGATCGCTTAAGGAGCGAATTTTGACTGATTTTAAATTGGAATAGAAAAGTGTTTTTTCTGCGGAAAATCTAACTGTCTCGCATAATAACTCCAAACGCATCTCTGCATGAGCTACTTCCATGAAATCTCTCCGAGAGTTTAGGGATGCCACAGAAATATTATGCGTGCCTATGTTCGAGCAGAGCGTGCGCCTGCTTCATAGAGGATGAGCCGCCACTACTGAACTCAGCAACAACCTTTATGCATTTTTCATGATCTTCAATGCTTATCGTCCGCTCTTTGTACGCAATGGCAATGGCAGTTACGGCACGCTTAAAAACCTCAACTTCATGTGCTGATAAATCTTCTGGGATAGAAATTTCAATTTCTTTCATGATCACACCTCTGTATATATTTATATATGAACATAAATACTGCAAAATAAAGCGTAGCATTTTGCATTGGGAAGTCAACCTCCTGGAGGTTGACTTACTCTATACTGATTGCGTGATTTATATATTTCTCGAAGTTTATTTAATGCTCCCAATGCAAAAATCTTTGACTCATAAAATCATTTGATTTATAGCGCAATGCGCAACGCAGGCCATCTACATAATCAGCCGATTTAACCGCGTTCGATATTCAATGCTTATTTTCTGTCTATCCAACTATCGCGGCTGTCGTTGGGGAGCTTCATGGGGATATACACAGAAAGGGAGTTCACATCATGTGCTCACTGAGTGAGTGCATGAGTTTTGCATTCTCAGTCGTCGGGAGTACTCAGGATCGAAAAAAGCTTTCCGATACCGGTTTCAGTACTAAGAGATCAAGCAGTCTCAGCTTGCGTGTGATTATGAAGAGACCAATCGATACTTGATTGCCTATCTGTGGCCGAACTTCAGGTAGTGCTATTGGCGCAGCGGTGGCATCGTAGAAGACTGAAATTCCGTGACGGTGGCTGATTCGGCCGGGTCGCCGCCAATGCGCATAAACTTCATATCTGGACTCCTTCTCATCGATGAATATGGTACGTACCTTCAGTCTGGCACTCGTGGTGTCGAGGTGAGGGCGAATCCAACCCAACCCATTGCTTCTGGCCTATACCCGCCGGCCGCGACTGACCGATCTCTGCCCGCCACCGGCAGAGATCGACCCATGGCAGCCCATGCCGCAGGTGAAGACTTGCAGTGTGGTCGCGCAGGCACGAGACGGCCAGAGCCAGCGTTCGGGGCGGCATGGCCAGGCCAGTCCGGCATTTCGCTCACGGCCTACTAGATTGATGTAGGCCATGCCTGTTCACTCGAGGCCATGAGAATCGCCCGAGCTGCTTTCCGAACTCCTGACCAAGGATTTGCTGAGGGCTGCACTCGTACGCGGCGACGCACAATCCATTGCCTCGAGCCTACCTCGCGCAAATCAGTAACTTACCTATCAAAGGAGCGCAGCATGAAAGCCAAGCTACTTGCAATAACCGCCTTTCTTGCGGTCTCGCTTTGGTCTGCCGTAGCAGGCGCAGCGGCAATCGTCGGTCACACCGCTCCCAACTTTACCGCCACCGATAGCAACGGCCATGCGGTTTCCCTATCCAGCTACAAGGGAAAGTCCGTTGTGCTGGAGTGGATGAACCCCGACTGCCCATTCACCCAGGAACACTACCGCAGCGGAGTTATGCAGTCGTTGCAGCAGGACGCCAGCGACACAGGCGACGTCTGGCTGACCATCAATACCGCTGCCGCCAACAGCGCTTCAGCCCGGTCAGCGCCGGCGTTGAATGCCTGGCTCGAAGAAATGAAATCCAGCCCCACCGCCCTGTTGATCGACTCAGGCGCCGCCGTGGCCAAACTCTACGGAGCCAAGACCACGCCCCACATGTTCGTAGTCGATCCTGATGGCATATTGATCTACGCCGGCGCCATCGACGATAAGCGCAGCGTGGCCCTTGAGGCCATGAAGGTGGCACACAATTACGTCAGGGCTGCACTGAACGAAAGCCTCGACGGCAAGCCGGTTGCCACCGCCTCGACTCAGCCCTATTGCTGCCCCGTGGAGTACTAAAGCCGGACAGGAGCAGACTGGTCTGTCTCGGAGTTGGTGGATAGGTAGTTAAGCGCTACTGCTCGCGATTCGCCGCTCAAACTTCATCGGGCTGGGATACTAGGGCCTGTTGCATACGGTGGCGCATGTTGCTGCCAACGACGGTACGCGAAGAGACATCCCCGCCAGATACAGCTACACGCAAAGGTTGCCTGTCGTCGCTTGCAACGCGAATGACTGCTTCTGGCCGTAAGCAGCCCTTCCGCTTTTAATCTTCGGCAGCGCCACACAACTGCGCAAGCTTCTCAGCAACCGCCCGATTGAAGGCCCACATCCCAGACTGAATCGCGGCGAGCGAAAGGATGAAGGCGATCAGCGATGGCGAGTTCAGCAGGACCAAGCCGTTGCGGCAGCACAAAGATGAAGCTGGAACTGCCTGGCGTTACGCTCCGCAGCCTTGGCATAGATAGATGAGAGCGCCCCACCTCTTCGCGCACGCAATGCAGTTCGCTCGACAAGTTTCATTGCATGCCCCTGCTTGGTTCATCCAGTTGACTAGTACAGGGTAGAAAAATAGGGGGCGCACTGTTACTCGACAGCCTCAAACGCCTCATGGTACTGCACAGTCCCCGTTGGCAACCCGCCGGCAAATGCCTGCGCCTGGAAGTATTCCCGGGGCACTCCAGGCAGTTCCAAACTCGGGTGGGCCTTGAAACCGAAGCGGCCATAGTAGCCAGGATCGCCCAGCACTACGCAGCCAATGCCGCCGAGGCGTCGCAGTTCCGCCAGCGCTGCTTTCATCAAGGCTGATCCAATGCCCTGGCCCTGGCGATCCGGCCATACGGAAATCGGCCCGAGTCCGTACCAGCCACTTGCTCCCGACGAGATTCGGACCGGCGAGATGGCGACATGGCCGATGACCTTGCCCTCTTCTACCGCCACCAGGGAAACGCTGAGTTGCCCGCAGCGGCGCAGGGCGTTGACGATGAATTGCTCGGTATGACTTGAGTGTTCTTCGTTTTCGAATGCCGCCGTGGTCAGGCGCGTGATGGCGTCGATGTCTTCGGGCTGTTCGTTGCGGATGGTCAGTCGCATGGCGATTTTCCCTTCAGTGTCCTGGTCGATGAGGCGGATGGCTCCCGGGTGTTCTCTGCCGATCACGACTGCAGTGCGATGGCCAAGGCACGTCGGGAACCATGCAGCTCGAGAGGTGGCCGCATCACTGGGATCCGCTGGCGACGAAACACGCATATTACCGCTGCGGCCCCTCCCTGGGCCGCTACTCCGCGGAACGTGGGAAGACCTCAGCCCCGCGCCAGCACCGCCTTGACCGCCCCCAGCAACAGGGCCTCGGCATCCGCCGGCGCCCCTTGCGAACGCCAGGCCACATGCAGGTCCGGCCGCACCAACAGGCAACCGTCCTCGTCTATCTCGCGCAGCCGTGCCCAGTCGCCGTAGCTGTCTTCGTAATCGAGGCCCAGGCCGATGCGGCGCGCCACCAGGTCGATGCCCAGTTCACGGGCCAGCGTCTCGGCGGCCTGGCGCCAGGCTTCGCCGCCGTGGCCGGTGAGCAGGGTCAGGCGGCCCTGGCCGCAGAGGTCGAGGGTGGACAGCTTGCGCCCGGCGGTGTCGTGCAGCCAGGCGTGCGGCAGGTGGGCGCCGGGCCAGGTGGTGGGGTGGAAGTAGAGTTCGCGGTCGCGGGTGTAGGCCGGCTCTTCGCTGCCGTCGGCCAGCACCGCGCCGCTGCGGTAGCGCTGCCCCAGTTCCACCCCGTGGCAGCTGAACTGGTAGTGCTGCAGTTGGATGGCCTGTTCCAGGGCGGCGCGGCGTTCGCGGCCCAGCGGGCTGTCGGCGCTCAGTTCGTGCAGGCTGTTCCAGCCCTCGGCCTCGCTCTGGCCCGGCTTGAAGCCCAGGGCGTTGGAGATCGGCAGCATGTTGCGCACGCTTTCCATGGCCCGGTCCACCACCTGGCGGCCGACGGGCTGGCGCTCGGCGGAGTAGCTGTCCAGCAACCCGGAGCCGGCCTGGCCCTTGAGCACCAGGGCCAGCTTCCAGGCCAGGTTGTAGGCGTCCTGCACCGAGGTGTTGGTGCCCAGGCCGTTGGCCGGCGGGTGGCGGTGCACGGCGTCGCCGCAGCAGAACACCCGGCCCTCGGAGTAGCGCTGGGCGACCACGTGGTTGATCTGCCACTTGCTGGTGGCGAGGATCTCCACCGGGATGTCGGCATCGCCAATCACCCGCCGCGCCCGCTCGATCACCGCGGCCTCGCCGAGGTCCGGCTCGCCCTGGGCGGGGTCGTACATGAACAGCATCACCCATTCGTTCCACGGGCGGACGCAGATGAAGGTGCCGCTGCCCACCCAGTAGTCGTTGCCCGGCTGGACCATCCAGTAGAGCACGCCCGGGCGGCTCTCGCAGTAGCGGCGCAGGTCGGCGCGCAGCCAGACGTTCACCGCGCAGCCCAGGCCCATCTCGCCTTCCAGCGGGATGCCGAGCAGTTCCATCACCCGGCTGCGGGCGCCGTCGGCGCCGATCATGTACTGGGCGCGCACGGTGAATTCGCGCCCGGTGCCGCGGTCGAGGATGCGCGCGGTGACGCCCTCCCCGTCCTGGGTGAAGTCCAGCAGTTCGTGGTTGAAGCGCATCTCGCTGCCCGCGCGCAGGGCCTCGTTGGCGAGGATCGGCTCCATCAGGTGCTGGGGGATGTTGCACATGGCCGAGGGGCTGGCCAGCTCATAGTCGGACTTGCGCTCGATGGCGTTGCCCCAGGTGAGCAGGCGGCCCAGTTCCTGGCCGCTGAAGCTGGTGGCCCAGACGTTGTTGGCCATCAGCTCGTGGGGGCTGGCGGCGGCCACCACCTGCGCCTCGACGCCCGCGTCGCGGAAGACCTCCATGGTGCGCTGGTTGGTGATGTGCGCCCGCGGGCTGTTGGCGGTCCAGCGGTACTTGTTGACCAGCAGGTTGCGGATGCCATAGCGCGACAGCAGCAGCGAGGCCGTGAGGCCGGACGGGCCGCCCCCGACGATCAGGACGGGGACTTCGATGACGTGGGAGGTGTTGTGCGGGTTCATGATCGTACTCCGTACTCTTGTTCTTGAAATCGGAAAGGTGCCCACCAGGGCGGGCGCGGTGGCCCAGCCCCTGCTCACGGATCGCGGGCAAGCCGAACCCGTGCCGCCTGCCATGGCTGCCGGCAAATACGAAAGGAAATGGGTACCGGGAACGGCGGTGCGCCGATCGGCCAGCGGTCCCGGCGTCGAAGCTGAAGCGGCCTGGGGCGGGCCCTCCAGCGCGCTCGACGTCGCCGACGAGAACCACGGTAATTCCGCAACGATACCGCCGGTAGTCCCGCTGAACGGCTCTCAGCGTTCCATTTTCTGAACGCTGGACACCACACCGCCGATGACAGGAACAAGCCCCTTCACATGCGACCGCGCACTGGTCGCTGGAGCCGCTCCCCGCGGTTGGGCAACGACCGGAAACCGGGCCCACCGATGGATCGACATGCCCGCGGCAGCCTCCCTGGAAGGCCCGGCCTTGAGCTACCGGACGTGTGGCGTTGCGAACTCTTCTCGATTAAATGTAATATTATTACATTACATACAGGAGATACCCCATGAAACCAGGCATCCACCCCGACTACCGTCCCGTGCTGTTCCACGACACCTCCGCCGACGTGTTCTACCTGATCCGCTCCACCGTGCAGACGGACAAGACCTACACCCACTCCGACGGCAACACCTACCCCTACATGACCCTGGACGTGTCCAGCGCCTCGCACCCGGTCTATACCGGCGAGCAGCGCAAGACCAAGTCCGAGGGCCGCGTGGCGGGCTTCAACAAACGTTTCGCCGGCTTCGTCGGCAACAAGGGGGCGTGATGAAGGTCCTCGCCTCCCTGAAGAAAGCCAAACTGCGCCACCGTGATTGCCAGGTGGTGAAGCGGCGCGGCCGGCTGTACGTGATCTGCAAATCCAACCCGCGCTTCAAGTGCGTGCAGGGCCGGCCCAAGCCGAAGGTCCGGCGTTGAGTTCCATGCTGCATGTTCCAGTGATGCTGGCGCCCAGCTCTAGCGATGGTGCCTCCGCGAGGCGGTTGTACCGCAGCCATTTCCGTGATTGCGGGCCCCTGCGCTGATGATTCTGACCCAGGCTGGAAGCTTGGGTCAGTAAGCGAACCCTCTTAGGGAATCCTGGTCGGCGCTGCTGCAGCGTAGGTCGGCGTACATCAGTGCAATTCGGACGCATCCTACATCGGTAACCACAGAGCTTCGGCTACCCTCGCAAACCGCCGATGTTCTGATCGGGAGTGGATGATTCAATGCGAGGGATTCTGATTGAGGGCGCTAGTCTGTCTTGGAGATAAAACCACATACGGCGAAGTCATATCGGCCACGACAACCTGGTTCGAGGGCGACAAAGCCATTGCTCAAACGGGCGACCTCGCCCTATGCCGTAAATGCAAAGGGGCGTTTCCCATCTATGGGACGGCATTCGACTGGTCGGAAAAGCAGCCGTATGTTGCTACGGGCGATAGAGTCCTCTGTGGATGTCCGGACCACGTGGTGTATGGCTCAGCCACCCAATACACCACTGTCGCATCCAGCTCCATGCCCGCCTCTACCCAATCGAGGAGCGTCAACGCGCCTGCCCCGTCGCCCGCCGGTGGCGCAATGCCGCCCGCCGCTGCGCCATTGAAAGCCGCCCCCAGGCCAGCTACGAACAGCCTCGCGGAAGAGGAGGAAGAAGAGGAAGAACTGGAGGACACCGGCATTACCTTGCGCCTGGGCCTGTTCTTCGATGGCACCGGAGACAATGCGCAGAACGTCCAGCTCGGGGCGCAATGCCAGGCTGGTGAGCTGGGCTACAGCGCTGAGGATCAGCAGGCCATGTTGATGCGCTGCCGCGACTTCCAGCGTGACCCGCGCAGCAGTTATGGACGGCAACCGACGAATATCTGGCGGTTGTTCAACCTATACCGGGACGAACTCCAACAACCGCTGGACCGCGCGGCTGGAGAGGTTGCTCTACGGGTTTATGCACCAGGAGTGGGTACCCGGACCAACGAGCCGGACGCAACCTTTCCCGATATGGCGCTGGGAACGGGCGAGCGTGGGGTGGAAGCGCAAATCAGCTTTGCTGCGCGGGAGACGCTGAAACGCATACGCCAGCTCGCTGGTAACAACCCGGCATTGCAGATCGCCTGTGTAAAAGTGGACTTGTTTGGTTTCAGCCGTGGCGCCGCCGCTGCACGGCATTTCCTCAATGACCTGGCACGTGACACCAAATCCTTGCTAGCCCAGGCCCTGCATGCCGGGAAGGCGCCGCTGGCCCCGGGCTTTCGCTGGCAAATCGGGGATGGGGTGCAAGTCGGAGTGCTCGGCTTGTTCGACACCCTGGCAGCCATCGGCTCCCTGGCCGATGGCTGGGACGTTCACGACGCACGCAATGGCGGCCTGGAGCTGTACCTGGCCCCAGGCTGCGCCGAGCGCGTGATCCACCTGGTAGCCGCTGACGAGCGGCGCCACAACTTCTCCCTCAACAGCGTCGAGCCGGGGTTCCGCGATACCTACCTGCCAGGCGCCCACGGCGACCTGGGCGGCAACTACCCAGCGCTGATGGAAGAACGATTGCTGCTGACTCCACCCTATGTGAGCGAAGCGGACAAGGAGAGGCCCGACGAGGAAACCGAGGCCTATCGCCAGGCCGTCGCCGCGTTGGAACACTGGAACCAATACGGGCTGATCGATCCTCGCCAGTCCAATGGCAGGCTCTATGTCGACTGCTATTCGATTCGCTCCACGGAAAGCCCCCTGCGGCGCAAGAATGTCTATGCCCAAGTGCGCCTGGAACGTCAGGTTCGTGGCGAGTATGGGCGTATTCCTTTGCGGATCATGCATGCATTGTCGGTGCGGGCTGGCGCTGCATTCAGGGCCATCGACGATGCTGACCCCGATCTAGCCATTCCTGCTCCCCTGCAATCAATTGCCGAGAAACTGATGGCCAGCACCGGGCAAGGTCACTCGATAGCCCTGACCGCAGCTGAGCAAGAATTGCTCTGGGCCCACTATGTCCACCAGTCCGACAATTGGAACGTCTATCCCGGTATGAGCGGTGGCCTGAAGGTGCAGTTCGTCGACCGCCCCGCTGCGTCCGGCGAACGGACCCGTCATCCCAATCGCAAGGGGTCCGCATGATGAAAGCAAGGCATTGGCTACTCATTACGATGCTCTATCTGTGTCAGGCAGGAGCAACGGAACCACCGATGCCGTTTTCCTCTTGGTACCTGGGGTTTGTGGCCCCGGACTATATGGATGTCTGGCTGGAAACGGCGGATGTCACCGATGTACGCGGAGCGACGTTCATGGGAGCCATGCAGGGAACCGTATCGATCTGGCAGCCTGAGAATGGGAAAGGTGATCCCACACGAGAACTGGGCCCCTACATTCTGGGGGCAGGAGTCAGCTTGTCCCTTGAACTGCCACAACGCCTGTTCGTGCGCTGGCAATCCCTGGTGGAGCCCCAGACCTACCGTGCCACAGTGGAGATTCCTGACTCTGCCCGTGAGCTGATGCGCAAGCGTGAACGGGTCAACTGCCCCATTACCGGTTGGGCTGATGAGTATCGCGACTCCTTGGCAGTGATGCTGGCCCCAGGGGGTGTCGTCAAGGTCTGGGTCAGCGGTAGTTGTTTCCCGGCCACACCGGTCGCTCATGTTCAGGCCGAGGTGGAGCCGTTGGGGCCATACGGTGGGAAGTCAGGCGGCCGCTATCGCCCGTTGGAGCCCGCCGCCAAGGCCTATATCGAGAAATACGGGGTTCCCTATGGCTCCTGGTGAGCCGGGGGTCCGCCTGATGAAAGCGTGGCATTGGTTACTCATTGCAGCGTTCCATATAGGCCACGTCGATGCGACGGAGCCGTCAATGCCTTTTCCTTCCTGGTATTAAGGCTTCGTGGCCCCGGACCACATGGATGTGTGACTGGAAACAACAGACGTCACCAATATACGGGGAGGCCTTCATACGGAAGCAATGCAAGGCGTTGTCTCCATATGGCAGCCTGAAGATGGAGCCGGTGATCCGACACGTGCGTTTGGGCCATACACAGGAGCTGCAATCGATCAGAAGCGGGTACCTATGCCTGGCTTGCCGGATGACGCTAAAGACATTGGGAAAATACATAAGGTTTGACTTCTGCAACCTTCTCGTCCTCAAGGGCCAAGATGACCCGCCACTCCAGGTTGCAGACGATTCGGGCAACCTGGAGTGGCGTATAGGTAGTCCCGTTGATCGTCAAAATACTTCTCTGCCTTGCGGCGTCTTACTTTGAAGCCCTTCTCTTCCAAGGCCGCACTCGCCTCGGTTGGTGATTTTTCCGCAAGCATCCAGGACTTCACTATCGCGTCGAATTCCGCTTGATCGAATGGATAGGGTTTGCGCAATGCAGGCGATTGCACAAAGCCAAGCTCTCGAAGTCATGATGCATCCTTTCATCTGGGCCGTTGCCTTCAAGCATACGGGATATAACTTTTACCTTTAGGCACCCAAAAGCCATTGCTCGCTAACAGCTAGACGCATGCACATCGGGTATCTGCTAGGGATCGATAGTTGTCGCCGACTATGGTTCATCCTGGCCAAAGAACCTCAGTTCCCAGAACGTACCTGCCTAGCAACCCCGCTTGACTGGACGCTTTCGCCTGGCGCTACGCGTACAGCGTGCCACAGTCGATGGACCATGACTCGCAATCGCCCCATCAATGCGCCAAACAGGCTCGGGATCGACTGCAATCAGGTAGCGGTCTGTCGCAATGGGTTGCTGATCGCGCGGAGAACCCAGTCGACCGCTTCGCTTCAATGACGAGAGCCACTGGGCGAACGCCTGGATACGCTCTGCATCATGGATATAGCTAAAGCCCTGTCGATTCTTGATGAGCCACGGAAACCGATCGGCGAAGCCCTGAATCTCGGGCATGGGATTGGCGGCGCCAAAGTACCAGAAGTGATCTTCGCCTTCCGCCAGATACACGGGACGCCCTTGATCATTCAGAAAGGACTCCACGTCATTGTGCTCGGCAGAGGGCACACGTAGCCATCCGCCGCCCTCGCGAAAGTACAGGTTGTCGCCAGAACGCTGCTCGGGGCTGCCGCAGGGGTCGGGGCGCTTTTCGGGAAACGCCTTAAAGTACTCGTCCATGCTGAGTACCTCCGTCAATTGCATGGCATATACCAGCCGATGTCCTGTCGACTTGCTCGAATGACCGACAACCCAGTCCCCCGGCAACAGCCTTGCTTTCTTATGATTGGGCGTACAAAGCGCCAGCGAACAGACACCGAAGAACGGGTTGGGAGCCAGCCCGGTGTCATGCGTCATCACATACTTGAGCAACTTCATGCACTCGCTCCCATCCCGTTCGCCACCCAGTCCCCGTCTCGGTTAGGCTATGCCATCGCTGACAACCCCTTGTCCCTTGGCCGCCGAGCGGCGTGTTCTGCCAGTCACGACCGACAGAGAACGGCCATTGCGTTGCGGCTGAGCCCCGATCCGGTTCGGGGCTCGAAGTCACTAAATTCGACAGCAGAACCCAGCCAAGAAGGAACTCGCCTCCATGGCCTCCTCAGACAAACAGAAAAAGCGTGCCCAGCGGGCCAAAGCCAAGGCCAAGCAGAACCGCATGGGCAAGCCGAAAGCCAATGCCATCCATCCGCTTCTGGCCAACCCGCTGATCAACGAGCCGTTCGACGATTTCGAACTCGACCTGAGCACCTTCGACTTCAAGGACATCCAGGAGAACGGCTTCGACCCGGTGTATTTCAGCGATCTGTTCGAGGCCATGAGAGACGCAGAGGACATCAGTCTGCTCGCCATGTGCCTGGTGTTCCTGCAATACCCGGTGCTGCAGTTGGTGGTCGCCGAGGAACCGGAAGAGGCTACGACCGATTTCATAATGGGCCTGCTGGTCGTCTACCGCGAGATCTTCCACGATGAAGACGAAGACATGGCAATGGCCTGGATCGAAAGCAACGCCTTCCTGAGCGCCTATAACGAAGCGTCGGCGATCCTGCAGAAGAAGATCGCTCGCGCCTGAAGAGTCCACTTCGTATTTTGGCGATGTCGAGCTTGCTCAGGCCCGCCAGCGCCTCGGGCACGCGCCTGGCCTGGTGATGTGATCCAGGCGGGCCACAAAGCAGACCGTCGCGAGGGTGAAGCGAGCCCATCCCCAGGCCAGCGATCGGTAGGGTGCCGGGCAGCCGCCGGGCGCTCGCGATCAGTGCACCCGCCACGCCTCATCTGGTCGCTGCGCACCTCATCCGTAATCTGCTGACTTTGCCAATTTTTGATAGTAGCGTCGGCGCCATCCACGATACGTTGGGTCGCTAGCCTACGACGCCAGAGCCGGCAAAGACTTCGATAGCGTTACGGGTGCCAATATGAATAACAATCCCTGCGTAGATCGCGACGCTCTGTTTTCCAACTGGCGCTCCCAGCCAGAAGCCGCGTGCCAGGTGCAAAGCCATTCCACGACCGACATTGACGACCATGCCTGCAGCATCAGTGGCTGGGACCAGGTATACGACCAGCTGAGCCCCGGCCATTACAGCGGGAGCATCACCGAGTGCTGGATTGACGACGTCCAGGTCATCCGTGAGCGCGCGAATCAATGCGTGCACCAGATGGGGCACGCCTGGAGAGGTGCGCGCACGTTCATCATTCCCATGGCTCAACAAGGCGCTTCGCGTTTCGGTTCCCAAGTCACCGAGGCCAGCGTGCCGGCAACGCTTGGCCCCGGGCAGGAACTGGACTTCCGCACCCCGCCTACGCTCGATGTCATGTCCATTGCGCTGAGTGCGGAATCGGTCTCGCAGCTGTCGATTTCCACTGAAGGTTTCGACCTGGAAACCATGCTCCGGGGAAGCCTCTGCCTGCATGGCGATAACGCAGGGCTTGAGGAGCTGCGCACCCTGCTGGATTCAGTGTTCCACGTACTCCAGGACACACCCGAGCTGCTCGCCTACGCCGCAGTCCGCAAAGGGCTGCGCCATACGCTGCTGACCTCTTTCTTCTCTCTTTTCTCGAACGTGGACAGCAGCAGTGAGAAGAACCGGCGGACGCTTCTGCACAAACGTGTCGTGGACAAATCCAGAGAATACGTCCTCGAGAACACCGACAGACCGGTAACGATCGCAGAGCTCTGCGGCATAGTCGGAGTAAGCCGCCGTTCCCTGCAAATGTGCTTCCAGGAGATCACGGGTACCAACCCTGTCCAGTACCTGCGGGCCATCCGCCTGAACCAGGTTCGGCGAGAGCTTCGCCAGAACGAAGGCGCGAAGGTCAAAGTCCAGGACGTCGCCTGCAACTGGGGGTTCTGGCATCTCAGCAGCTTCACCGCCGACTACAAGCGAATGTTTGGCGAACTGCCTTCGCAAACCCTGCACAGAACCGCCTCGTAATCCCCTCCCCCACGGCAGGGGCGACGCTCCTTGCCCGCCCCTTCCGCCTTCGTCCTCTGCATGCCCCGCACGTCCTGAGCAACCAGGGCTCCCGCGCCCCGGCACGCAAATCTTGCCGATATCTGCTAACGCTCCGCACCGCTCCATTTCCATGATGGAGCCGCTTCCGGAACAGGAAGCTCACTCGCCATTGCGCATCGCAGGCAAGTGCCCCTAATGCCCGACCAGACGCACGGAGAGCAGGCGACTGCCTCTGCGCGGCCGGGGAGGACTGGGCTGCTGCCAATGAAAGGAAAACAAGAGGCAGCAGCAGGATTGCCGAGGCTCCGGGTGGAGCACCGGCAGGATGATTTAGGAGCTCTTGATGTCACTACACAAGAATACGATCGGATGGCCCATCATCGCTGCAATCGGTGTTTCGATTGTGGTCGCCGGGCAGTTTTCCGGGTGGAACTACGGGCTGGCCTACGGTTGGCTCAACATGGCGGTTGCCACTGCGGTCATGTGCGTTTTCTACGCCGGGCTGTTGCAGTGCGTCTCGGAGCTTTCAGCCACCTGGCCAAGCGCCGGAGGCTTGGGCACCTACGTCGCAATGGCATTCGGCGAGCGCCTGGGCGGTTTCGTCAGCGTCGCCATGGCCATTGCCCTGATGGCCTGCGTTGGCGCGGTAGCCACCTTCATCGTGGCCTATGCCGCCTCCATTCTGCCCATCGATCCGCTGCTGCTGAAGGTCATCGTCTTCACCGCGGTGACGCTCCTTCATCTGCGTGGCGCCAGGGATGCCCTCTGGCTGACGCTGGTCGTCGGCCTGATCGCCATAGCGACCTTGCTGGGCTTTTCCGCCGGGGTGATGCCCCGCTTCCAGGCAAGCAACCTCGACATCGAACTGGGCTCGCTCTCCCTGGGCGGCGTTATCCATGCGATGCCGTTCGCGCTCTGGCTGTACGTGGGTGTCGAGCAGGCCATCACCGCTTCGGAAGAAACCAGGATGCCGGGCCGGGATATTTCCCGTGGCCTGGTCATTGCGCTGCTGGTACTGACGCTGACCGCGTTCAGCGTGCTCCTGGCCGCGCCTGGTGCCGGTGGCGTAGAGGCGGTTGCCCAGGCGGGCGATCCGCTGCTCGCCGCGCTTGGCAAAGCCAATGGCGACAGCGCCGGGTTCTCGATGTGGATCGGGCTTGGCGCGCTTTTCGGCCTTCTCGCCAGCTTCTTCTCGATCACCTATTCGGCGTCTCGGCAAGTCTATGACCTGGCCCGTGGAGGCTTCCTGCCAGCCGGCATGGCGCAGGTGAATACGCGCGGCACACCGGTGTTCGCCGTCCTGGCCGTGGCCGTGGCGGGCTTCGCGACGTCGCTGATCGGACCTGAGCGGGTGCTGCTGGGCGTGGTCCTGCTCTTCACGTCCTCCTACCTGTTGACCATCTGCGCCTTCCTGCGCCTACGCCGCACCCGCTCGCAGGAGCCACGCAGCTACCGGACCATCGGCGGCAACGCCACGGCCTATCTCACCCTCATCCTGTCCCTGACGGTGCTGGCCTGCTCCTTCAAGCTGGATGTGCTCATCCTGGTTCCGATCGTCGTGCTCTTCCTTCTGACCTCGGCCTGCCGTCGCTGGGGACGCCTGAGCGCCAGCCAGTAACCCGCCGCGCCCCCATGACAAGAAAGAGGTACACCCTGTGAACGCTATCAATGAAGTTCTTCATAAAGACTATCTGGCGAGAGTCGCGCGTGAGGCGCTACCGCGCTGGAACATCTCCCAGGATGCAGATCTGCGGCTGATCAGCCTCTCCGAGAACGCCATGTTTCTGGTGGCGACCGAACAGCGCAAATGGGTGCTGCGGGTACACCGGCATGGCTACCACTCCCATGACGGTGTCCGCTCGGAGCTGGCCTGGATGCGCGCGCTGCGCGAGGAAGCCGATGTGGAAACCCCCGTCGCGCTGCCGGGCATCGATCACGAACTGGTGCAACACGTAGCCGCCGAGCCGTTCAAGGAAGCCCGGATGGTGGTGCTCTTCGACTTCATCACAGGCACCCAGCCGGAGCCGGACAACCTCTACGACGCCTTCCGCCAGCTGGGCGCGATCACGGCGCGGATGCATCGCCACTCGCGGCAATGGCAGCGCCCCGCTTTCTTCGAGCGCCAGGTCTGGGACTACGAAGGAGCATTCGGCGATACGCCGATCTGGGGCCACTGGCGCGCCGGCTTCAGCAAGCACAAGCCCGGGCTCGGGATCGTCGAACAAGCCGAGGCATTGATGCAACGCCGCCTGGCGCAGTACGGGAAAGGCGCGGACCGCTTCGGCCTCATTCATACCGACTTCCGCCTGGCGAACCTGCTGGTGGACCAGGGCGAGGCAAGGGTTCTCGACTTCGATGACAGCGGCTTTGGCTGGTACCTGTACGACGTCGCCTCTTCGGCAACCTTCATCGAGAACCACCCCGATATCGCCAACATCATCGCCGCCTGGGTCGAGGGCTATCGAAAGGTCGAGCCCTTGAGCGAAGAGGATGTAGCCGAAATCCCAACGCTGATGATGTTCAGGCGGCTGATCATCATGGGCTGGGCGGGCTCGCACCCCGGAACGGACCTCGCCCGGGAAATGGGCGACGACTACACGGTCGGCACTGTCGAGCTTGCCAGGAAATACCTCGCAGGCCAGGCCCTTTGCGGGCGCTGACGCGTCCGCCTTTTTATTGCTGGAGATCGTAATGAGCGAAACCCGCGAACTTCTCGCGCGCCGCCACAAGGCAATGGGCGCCTCCCCGCTGTTCTACGACGAGCCGCTGCACTTCGTAAGAGGTGAAGGCGTCCACTTGTATGCCGCAGACGGCAGGCGCTACCTGGACTGCTACAACAACATTCCAGTGGTAGGACATTGCCACCCGCACGTTGCCGAAGCCATCACCCGGCAGAACCGGACCCTCAACGTTCACAGCCGCTACCTGAGCCAGAACATCGTCGACTACTCGGAACGGCTGCTTGGCACCTTCTCCTGCGGCCTCGACCAGGTGCTCTACACCTGTTCCGGCTCGGAAGCCAACGAGCAGGCGCTGCGCATCGCCCGCATGCTGGGACGGGGCCGCGGCATCATCTGCAGCAACTACGCCTACCATGGCAACACGGCGGCGGTGGATCAGGTCTCGCCGCTGATGCACCGGAACAGGCAGTATTTCACCGAAGTGCGCAGCGTCCCGTTCCCGGAAACCTACAGGCCGCTCGACGGCTTGGCCGGTGAGGCACTCATCGAAGCCTACCTCGCCGAAATCCAGGGCGCGATCGATAGCTTCGAGGCGGCGGGTATCGGCTTTGCCGGCATGATCTTCTGCCCGATCTTCGCCAACGAGGGCCTGCCCAACATTCCATCGGGCCTGCTGCAGCGCGCAGTCGCCCTGGTCAGGAAAGCCGGCGGGCTGATCATCATCGACGAGGTTCAGTCAGGCTTCGGCCGCACAGGCACGCTGTGGGGCCACGACCTGATGGGCATTACGCCCGACATCGTGACCCTGGGAAAACCCATGGGCAACGGCTACCCGGTGGCCGCGCTGGTGAGCAGGGGCGAAATCCTCGACGCCTTCCGCGCCACGGCCTTCTACTTCAACACCTTCGCCGCTTCCCAGACCGCTGCCGCCGCAGCTTCGGCGGTGCTGGACGTGATCGAGGGCGAAAGGCTCCCGGACAACGCACGCACGGTCGGCAACTTCATTCGCCATGGTTTCACCGACCTCGCCAGGCGGCACACGCTGATCGGCGACATTCGCGGTGAAGGCCTGTGGGTCGGCGTGGAACTCGTGCGTGACAGGCTCACGCGGGAACCCGCCGCCTGGGAGACCTGGCAACTGGTCAACGCCCTCAGGCAGCACGGCATCCTGGTCAGCCGTACCGGCCCGTTTGGCAACGTGCTGAAGATGCGCCCGCCTCTCGTCTTCAGCCAGGAAAACGCCGAGGAACTGCTCTGCGCGGTCGACTTCGCCTTTGGCTCGCTTGGCAGCGCCGAGGGCAGGCGAGATGCGTTGGTATCCGATATGTCCGGCGTGTCCGTGCGATCGAGCGACCGCTGACGCTTCGTAGTACTCCGGGTGTTGGCTGCCCTGATCATCGCAGCAACACCCTCCCCCACCCATAACCCAAAAACAACCACCCCCCTTCCCTCACCCGCTCCTTTTACATATAAGATATGGTTTCATACTAATCTGGCATCACCGCAAGCGACGAGGAGTGGCGAAGCATGTGGTTCGCAAAGGGTGCGAAGGAACTGGCGGGTGAGGTGAGCGAACTGTGCCGGCAGTGGCTGGCGGGCAACTGGCGCAACCCGGCCGAGTATGCCGCGCTGAGCCGCCACCGGGACCTTGCGCAGGCCCTGCAGGACGTCCAGGACCACTGGCAGCGGGACCGCGCCACTCTTGAGCACCAGGCGGAACGCCACGCCCCCGTCGATGAAACCCGGCTGCAGGAACTGCAGGCATCGCTCGGGACGCGGGAGCGGCAGTTGGCCGAGGCCGAGCAGGCCCTGAAGCGCGCCGAGGAATGGGCCGCCGCGGTCGAGGCCGAACGCTCGCGGCTTCTAGAGGAGCAGCAGGTCTGGGAGCTGACCAAGCAGACGCTGACCGAGGGGTGCTGGGACCTCAGCGTGGTCGATGGCAACCCCGACCACCCGGCCAACGTGATTCGCTGGTCGGATCAGTTCCGCTCGTTGATCGGCTACAACCGCCAGGAATTTCCCGATGGCTGGGACAGCTATTTCGCCATCACCCAGCCCGAGGACCAGCAGCGGGTCATGCAGGCCTTCGGCGAGATGATGGCCGACCCCACCGGGCAACGCGTGTACGTCGTCGAGTACCGCATGCGCCACAAGACCCGCGGCGATTTGTGGTTCCGCGAGCGCGGCCGCTGCCTGCGCGATGCCAATGGCGTGCTGTTGCGGGTCACCGGCGCCACGCGGGAAATCACCGACGAGAAGGCCGCGCAGGCCCTGCGCGAGCGGGAGCAGGTCAGCATCCAGAACACCTATGCCGAAATTTCCCAGATGGCGGGCGTCATCAAGGGCATCGCCGAGCAGACCAACCTGCTGGCCCTGAACGCGGCCATCGAGGCGGCGCGGGCGGGGGAACAGGGCCGCGGCTTCGCCGTGGTGGCCGACGAAGTGCGCAACCTGGCCAGGCGCACCCAGGACTCCGTGCTGCACATCCAGTCGATGCTCAACAAGCAGCATGGCAAGGGCTGATCTCAGCGAAATCGGCCCCTGCCCCATCCGAAATCTCCCACCCACATTCGCCCTTGTGAGCCTACAAACCCCGTCGCTAGATTGCGTTCCTGCCACGGTCGATCCCGTGGCCCGGATCGCAGTCCGGCGATGACTAGCGTGCACGAAGCGCCGATGCACCTTGCACAGGCGCTTTTTCTTGCCTGCTGCTATGTGCAGCCATGGCGAGCCGTGCGGGGCAGGCTTCGGCCTGGCCGGTCTTTACGCTGGTTAACCGGTACTGCGACCCCGCACGGTCCGCCGCCCTTTCCGGGCGGGCGGCTCCTTCCTCCGAACCAGGAGCAACGGAAATGCCTCATCACCCTCTGTTCGTTGTGCGTGCCTTGCCATCCGCCCTGCCCTTCGCCTCCGCCCCGGAGGTGCGCCATGCCTGATCGCAAGCTGGTACCGCTGCAGGCCCAGGCCTATGAAAGCGTGCTGTATGTCGACCTCTCCGCGCCGTCGGAGCACCTCTACGAAGTGGCCGAGCGCCGGCTGAGCGCGCTGGAGGACCTGCTGCGGGTGCTGGAGGTGCACGAAGGCCATGATGTGCTGGTGCATGAAACGGCGCGCGTGGCTTCCGCACTGGTGCCGCTGGTGGGCGAAGCGCGCCAGTTGTATGAGCTGGCGCGCAAGCGCGCGCTGGAGGCGCCCGCCGGCGTCTGACCCGCAATCGCTGCCCTGCCAGGCCGGCGCCCGTTCGACGGGGCCGGCCTTTTTCATCCCGGCTCAGTCCCGGTCGGGCGCGCCCAGCGGGAACAGCGGGCGGTAGGGCCGGGCCTCGTCCACCGCCCGGGCGAACGAGGGGCGCGCCAGCAGGCGGGCCCGGTAGGCGCGCAACGTCGGGTAGTTTTCGCCGATGGGGTGCGTCCAGTCGGCGTAGAACAGCGAGGGGGCTGCCGCGCAGTCGGCCAGGGTGAAGGCTTCGCCCGCGGCCCAGGTGCGGCCGGGCAACTGGCCCTCCAGCCAGGCGTAGGCGCGTTCGAGCTTTTCCACCGCGTCGGCCAGGGCTTCCTGGCGCTTGGTCGCATCGCCGGTCAGGGCGCCGCCCACGGCATGCTGCACCGGCGTCATCACGTGCAGGTCGAAGAAGCGGTCGAGAAAGCGCACGTCCAGCGCCGCCAGCGGCTCGTCCGGCAGCCAGCGCACCGGACCGCCCCGGGTGAGCTGCAGGTACTCGATGATGATGCTGCTCTCGGCGAGGCTGCGCTCGCCGTCCAGCAACACCGGGAACTTGCCCAGCGGCCACAGCCGCAGCCAGTCCGCGCCATGCTGCGGCGTGTCGGGGCCCAGGCAGCGGAATTCGAAGGGTATCCGGTTCTCGTACAGCGCCATCAGCACCTTCTGGGTGTACGAGGAAAACGGGTGACCGTAGAGCACGAGCGCCATGGCGGACCGCCTGTTTGTAGTGGATGTGCCAGCGGCAAGTGGTAGCACAGCCCGGCGGGTAGCGCACAGCAGCCGACCGCCGACATCCTGTTCAGGGTCTCGGCTTTACTACCGCAAGTGTATGTAATTACCGCCGCCAAATATCCGTCAAAGTTGAAAATACGGGAGCACGTGTCATTCAAGACTTACACATCAAATAACCAAACCCAATAATTAGCTCTTACTTAATTTCATTATCGGATCAGTACTGAAAAACTTCCCAATGGCGTTGGACAGCCCGCAGGGCGAAAGCTAGCTTCAGCCTGAACGCCGGGCCTCCGCCCCCTCCAAGCCACCACAGGGAAGTACCAAGATGGCCTTCGATCGCTTCAACTCCCGTATTGCAATCACCCTCGGCCAATTCACCTTGTTGAAACATGCCGACCTGTTATTCGACCGTTATAGCGAGCCCTATATAGTTTCCCTCGCCATCGACACTTCGAATATCCACAAGGGTGCCCTCACTTTCAACTACATGCCCTTTCCGAAAGTTCGCCAGGGTTCGACGGTGAGCATGCTCGGCGATGGCCACCTGCTGTATGGCCCGGCCAACCCCGGCGAGTACGTCGCGCTGTCGCTGCTGATGATGGAGTCCGACGGCGACCTGCGCGAGGCGGGCGAGCGCATCCGCGACGTCGTCGGCAGCAAGGCCGTCGACCTGGGGCTCAAGGCGGTGATGCTGGCCAACCCCGGCTCCGCCGCCGTGGTCGCCCTGCTCAAGGAGCTGACCGCCTTCACCGCCGGGCGCCTGGCCAGCGAAGGTCGACCTGCTGCCCGAAAGCGCCCTGCCCTCCAGTCGCGTGTTCTGCATGGTGGGCACCAACCGCAGCGACTATGAGGTGGCCGCGGGCCTGTCGCGCACCTTCGTCGGCCACGGCAGCGACGGCCTGGTGCGCATCGAGAACGCCACCCTGCACGGCCTGAACGCCGACGGCACGGTCGGCGAGGAATGCGCCAAGGCCTTCGCCTACCGCTCGCACTCCGGCTTCTTCGGCATCGTCAACAGCGAGGAGAGTTTCCAGAACCTGGTGCGCTTCCTGTTCGGCAACGTGCGCGTCGACATCTGGCTGGACGTCGACGAGCTGCGCCTGCCCAAGGAAGTGCTCGACGCCGCCGATGGCGCCCCGGTCAACGCGCTCTACCAGATCGAGCTGCTGGCCTCGCCACGCAGCAAGCCCTGGTACCTGTCGCGGCGCACGGCGGAAGAGGATTCCGCGGCCTGCCTCACCCAGGCGCAGTGGAAGCCGGGCACGCAGCTGTACCTGTCCAGCGTGTTCCTCGCCGAGTTCGGCAAGGTCGACCCCGAACTGCCCGGCCTGGCCTACAGCCTCACCCTCGGCGTGCGGGTGCCGGACTACGAGATCGACAAGCGCTTCTGGCCCAACAGCCACTACGAGGGCAGCTACCTGTACCGCGACACCGTGATCATCCAGCTGGAACGCCCCAGCGACGGCGGCGACCAGTGGACCATCCGCTACGCCTGGCAGAACACCGGGATGAACACCTCGACCATCCCGCTGCAGGCCAGCGAGCTGGACGGCAGCGGCATCCAGGTGCTGCTGCCGATCGACAGCGACGTCCACGGCAACCCCGCCGCCGCCGCCATCAAGGGCCAGGTGCGGCTGATGGTCTCGACCTGGAACCCGGAGGGCACCTGGCCCTGACGACCGCCTGCACAAATCTTCCAGACGCCGCCCGCCCGCGGGGTATGCTGAACCACTCGCGGGCGCGGCGGAGGCGCGGCATGCACAGCGGCAACTGGATCGACCTGGCGCAGGATGCCGACACCGGCATCGAGACCCTGCGCGCCCATTTCAAGGGCCACGCCTACGATCCGCACTGGCACGACAGCTACCTGATCGGCTTCACCGAAACCGGCGTGCAGCAGTTCCGCTGCCGCCAGGCGCGCAACGTCAGCACGCCGGGCAAGGTGTTCTTCCTCGAGCCCGGGGAGATCCACGATGGCGACGCGCCCACCGCCGGCGGCTTCACCTACCGCATGCTCTACCTCGACCCGCAGTGGCTGGAGCGCGAGGTGGGCGCGCTGTTCGAGGAGGCCCCGGCCGATTGCCAGTTGAGCGTACCCCAGGTGCTGTTCGACGACACGCGCATGGCCGCCGCCATCGACGCCGCCTTCCAGGCCGTGCACGGCCAGGACCTGCGCATCGTGCGCCAGGCCGCCCTGGACGAGCTGCTCGGCGGCCTCACCCGGCGCCTGCACTGGCGCAAGCGCGTCGACAACCACCCGCGCCTGCCGCTGGCGGCCCTGCGCGCGCGGGACTACCTGCATGCCAACCTGATGCAGGACATCGACCTCGACGACCTCGCCCGCGCCGCCGGCTGCGACCGCTTCCGCCTCAGCCGCGCGTTCAAGGAGGCCTTCGGCCTGCCGCCGCATGCCTACCTGGTCCAGCTGCGCCTGGCCCGTGCGCGCCAGTTGCTGGGCCGCGGCCTGGCTCCGGCACAGGTCGCCGCCGACCTCGGCTTCGCCGACCAGAGCCACCTGGGCCGCTGGTTCCGCCGCGCCTATGGCGTTACCCCGGCGTATTACCGGCAGCGCTGCTCAAAGCTTCCAGACTGACGCCCGGCCCGCTGCGAGCATGCCGGCTCCACGTCCCACGGAGCCCACGCCATGATCCAGGCCCTGCAGCAATGGCTGCCCTTCCTCCTGTTCGCCTTCGTCGCCGCCATCACCCCGGGGCCGACCAACCTGCTGATCTTCAGCAACAGCGCCCGCCACGGCTGGGGCGCGGCACTGCCCATCGTCCTCGGCGGCTGCGGCGGCGCCGCGCTGGTGGTGCTGGCGGTAGGCAGCGGCCTGGGCGAGCTGCTCGCCGGGCGGCCGCAGGTGCAGGGCATCATGGCCGCCGCCGGGGTGCTGTGGCTGACCTGGCTGGCCTGGCAGATCTGGCACAGTCCGCCCCCCGGCCTGGAAAGCGCCGCACCGGCGCGGCGCATCGGCCTGCTGGACGCGGCCCTGCTGCAACTGGTCAACCCGAAGAACTGGACCGTGGCCCTGGCGGTGATCGGCGTCTACGCAGGCCAGGGCGACGACCGCCTGCTGCGCATCCAGTTGATGTCGCTGCTGTTCTTCATGGTCGGCGTACCCTGCCTGAGCGCCTGGGCCGGGCTCGGCGCCGGCAGCGCACGGCTGTTGCGCTCGCCGCGCGCGCTGCAGCGGCTGAACCGGGCGCTGGCGGTGCTTCTGCTGCTCTCGGCCTGGGCGGGGGTTTTGTAGGAAGGATCGAGCGGAGCGATCCCCATCGCCAGGACCGCATGGGTTTCGCTCAACCCATCCTACGAGAAGCACCTCGGCGCGACCTGCAAGACGACCCTGAATGGGCACACTTCGAGACGAATGGTTTTACAAAAATAAAACTCGAAAGGTTATGCTTTTGTAAAACCTCAACAGGAGGCATGTTCATGACCACTCTTGCCCTGCGTAAATCCGGGGGGTCCCTGATCATTTCGGTTCCCGCCGCCTTCGTCGCCCAAAACAAGCTGCACGCCGGTAGTCAGGTTGAGTGCAACATCGTCGAGGGAGCCCTGGTGATCAAACCGATGACGCGCCCGAGCCTGGCACAGCTGATCGCCGAAACGCCCAAAGACTCGCTCGCCCCGGACTGGGACAACATGCAGGCCGTAGGCGCTGAGCAATGGTGAGGCGCCCACCGAGCGTTCCCGACCGCGGTGAGATCTGGCACCTGCAGTTCGATCCCTCGACGGGCCGTGAAATGATCGGCGACCACTTTTGCCTGGTCCTGTCGAAACGCGAATTCAATGAAATAGGCCTGGCCCTGGTCTGCCCCATCTCGCAAGGCACATCCAGTGTGGCGCGCAACCAGGGCTTCCTTGTCACCCTGATGGGCGAAGGCACCGACACCCAGGGCAATGTCCACAGCCACCAGGTGCGGACGCTGGACTGGAGGGCGCGCCGAGCCATGTTCAAGGAAAAAGCCCCTGACTCCGTAACCAACTACGTGCTTTCGCTGGTCGGGGCGATCCTGGAATAACCCCCCCATCGCCCGCCGGCCCTGCCGGCGGGATCGCGGACGGAGTCCGCTCCTACGGTTCGCGGGGAAGCACGGTATTCCACATTCCGGCGCGATTCGCGGATGAGATCCTACGCTGCGCCACCCGCGCCATTCCCCTGTAGGAGCGCGCCCTGCGCGCGAATCGCGGGCAGGGCCCGCTCAATTGTCGTGAGGCCTGGAGTTTCCTCGTGGGACTCTGTCCGCGATTTGGCGGATAACGCCTGCGCCTACGGGAATGGCGTGGGATCGTAGGGGAATAACCGTTCGCGGTTATCCTACGGGGAATGGTGCCGGGGCGTCCGGCCCCTACCAGCGGTAGCGCAACAGCCGGCCGATGCGCCCCAGGGTGGGCCAGCGCTGCATCAGTTGCACGAACGCGCGTGACGACCAGGCCATCCGCCGGCATTCCTCGGGGGTATAGGTGAGCCTTTCCTCGACCAGGCGCAGCCCCGGCACCAGCGCCTCCAGTTCCGCGGGGTCGTCCAGTGCCCAGTGCACCTGGGCGCCACGTGCCCAGAACGGCAGGAACAGCCCCAGCATGCGGATGCCGAAGCGGTTGTAGCCGTCGAAGATCAGCTCGCCGTGGGGGCTGCGCGCCAGCAGCCCGCGCAGCAGCGCGCTCACCTCGGCTTCGCGCAGGTAGGGCAGCAGGCCTTCGGCGACGATCAGCAGCGGGCGGCCGCTGGGCAGCGCGTCGAGCCAGGCCGGCTCGCCCATGGCCCCGGGCAGCAGGGTGCAGCCTTCGCGCGCCGGGTACACCTCGCTGCGCAGCGCCAGCACGTCCGGGTAGTCCACTTCGAACCAGGCCACGCTGGCCGGCGGGTCGAGGCGGAACACCCGGCTGTCCAGGCCGCAGCCCAGGTGCGCCACGCAGGCGTCGGGGCGGGCGGCGAGGAATTCGGCGGCCCAGCGGTCGAGCTTGCAGGCGCGCAGGGCGATGCCGACGTAGCTGCTGCGGCCCAGGCGAAAGCGCGAGAAGTCGTAGTCCAGGCGCGCCAGCGCGGCGGCCGCGAAGCGGTCCTGCAGCAGCGAATCGGGCAGGCGGCTTTCCATGGCCTTGGCGTAGAAGGTGATCAGCAGGGTCTGCTTGACCCCGCCGAGCTGGATGTGTGGCATGGGCGGCTCCCGGGGCGGACGATGGCACCGCCCTCCCCGGCAAGCCTAGGACCGCATCGCCGGATGCCGCAAGCGCAGCGGCGCCGCCGGTTTAGCGCAACCGCAGGCGGGCCCAGTCCCGCGGGGCGATCTCGCCGGCCAGCTGCAGGCCGCCGCGGGCATCGCTGAACAGCACCAGCGAGGTGCCGTAGCCGGGGGTTTCCAGGTCCTGGTGGCTGAGCGTCTGGGCCAGCTGCTCCATGCATTCGCTGTGGGTGACGAGGATCAGGTTGCGGTGGCTGGCCTTGTGTTCCAGCACGTGGTCGAGCAGGTCGCCCTTGCAGTCGGCGACCCAGGCCTGGCCCAGGGTGCCGTCGCCGAACATCAGGCTGGCGGTCTGGGTGGTGCGTGTCAGCGGGCTGGCGTAGACGTCGGCGTTGCCCAGGCCGAAGCGGCTGCGGTAGTCCTCGCCCAAGGCCGTGGCCAGCGCCCCGCCGCGCACCGTGATGCCATCCTCGGCGCCCAGGCAGGGGGCGTCGGAGCGGTCGCAGCGCTCGGCGTGGCGCACCAGCACCACCACCTCGCCCAGGCGCCAGTGGTGGGCCAGGTCGTCCGGGCTTGGCAACGGCGGGTGCTGTTGCGCCACGCTGGCCGCGCCGCACAGGGCCATCGCCAGCACGCCGAGCAGCCCGCAGGCCAGGGCCATGATGCGTCGGGGTGGGCGGCCAGCGCCCTGTCGCACGGTTTTCTGCCTCACTTCGCCACGGGCCTCGCAGGGGATGGGTCGGAGCGCGCCCGGCACGCTGCCGGATGCTGGCCGCCATCCTGCGTGGACGAAGGTGAAAACTCCGCGAGGCGGATGTGAGGATTTCGTTGAGCGGCGCCCGCCGCCGATGCCGACGAGCTGCCGGGCCGGGGCCGTCGGCGGGCCCCGGCCCGGCGGGCGTCAGTCGCTGATGCCCTGGATGTCGTTGAAGGTGGACAGCAGGGTGTTCAGCGCGTCCAGGCTGCGATCCTTGTCCGGGGCCTTGGCATGCAGCTCCCGCACCGCGCCCTCGACTGCCGCGTTGGCGGCCTTCCAGTCCTCCGGGCTCCTGCGCTTGAGCTCGGCGGCGGCGGCGCGCCACTTGGCCTGCAGGGTGTCGACCTTGGCCCGGGCGGTGGCGAAGTCGTCGGCGCCCACCGCGTCGAGCGACTCCTCGGCCAGGCGGCCGTATTCGCCGAGGTCGCCCAGCGGGCCCTGCTGGTCATCCGCCTCCATGCCGCTGGGCGGCGCGGCGTCCTCGGCCCAGGCCGGGTTGTGTGCGACCGGAACAACAGCAACCAGCAGCGCCGCCAGCGCAGCTGCCCATACCGTCCGCGAGGAAGAACTCATCGTCTGGCTCCTTAGCGTGGCCAATGTAGCTTCGGGGAGTGTAGAGGCTGGGCCGGCAAAATTGCAGCCGGCGGTCACGGCGCCGGCAAACCGAGAACTCCCCTGAGAAAAACCTTATCAAGGAATCCCCCTACAGCACATAACGCCCAGCTCCCACAGCCCGGCTCGTTAGTCTTCCCGGCGTCATGGCATTTGCCATGACAGGGTGTCGCAACCCAAAGGTCCTTCAGCACAGCAGCAGCAGAAATCAAAGCAAGGCGCCACGTGCGTCACGCTTGCCTTGGTTATGGCTGGCCGTGCAGGGCAGGCTTCCGCCTGGCCGGAACTCTCCTTGGACCTCCGGTTTGCGACCCCTGCACGGCCCGCCGCCCCCCGTGTCGCAACGGCAGCGGCGGGTTCCACCCGGTCCAAGGAGCGTAAGGAAATGCACCAGTTCCCTTCCAAGCCCGCGCCCCTCCGCGGCGAGAAAGCCCGGTCGAGCGCCCGGCAAGAGTCCTTCAGGGTTCATGAATTCAAACCCCTGCCGGAAAGCTCGCAGGCCTTCTGCGAAGTGCTTTACATCGACGCGCTGGCCCCCGCGACACAACTGCTCGACACGGCCCTGCAGCGCCTGCGGGCGCTCGGCGGCCTGCTCGACCTGCTCGAAGACCACCCCGCCGCCAGCGCCTCGCAGTGGGACCTGGCGCGCTGGAGCACGACCTTGCGCATGCTCCACGCAGATGCCCAGGCGCTGCTCGAAGCCGCGCACCAGCGCACCCAGGAGGAGCTGCCGGGCTAGCCGGCCCCGCCTCAGCGGCTGGTCTGCAGGCGGCGGCGCGCGGCGTGGCGTTCGAGGGCCAGGTCGATCAGCCGGCCGACGAGCTCGCTGTAGCTCATGCCGGCGGCCTGCCAGAGCTTGGGGTACATGCTGATACGGGTGAAGCCGGGCAGCGAGTTGAGTTCGTTGACCAGCACCTCGCCGTCGTCGGTGAGGAACACGTCGACCCGCGCCAGGCCCGAGCAGCCCAGCACCTGGAAGGCCTCCACGGCGAGCTGGCGGATGCGTTCGCTGGCCCGGGCGTCGATGTCCGCCGGCACCACCACGCGGGCGGCGTCTTCGTCGATGTACTTGCTGGCGTAGGAGTAGAAACCGCCGCGCACCACGATCTCGCCACAACCGCTGGCGATGGGTTCGTCGTTGCCAAGCACCGCGCACTCGATCTCGCGGCCCTTCACCGCGGCCTCCACCAGCACCTTGTCGTCGAAAGCCAGGGCCTGCTGCACGGCGGCATCGTAGCCGGCCGCGTCCTCGACCTTGCTGACGCCCACCGAGGAGCCCAGGTTGGCCGGCTTGACGAACAGCGGCAGGCCCAGGCGGCGCTGCGCCTCGGCGAAGGGCAGGCGCGCGGCGCTGGCGCGGGTCAGGGTGACGAAGGGGGTGATGGCGATGCCGGCGTCGCGCAGCAGGCGCTTGCTCACGTCCTTGTCCATGCAGATGGCCGAGCCGAGCACGTCGGAGCCGACGAAGGGGATGTCGGCCATGCGCAGCAGGCCCTGCAGGCAACCGTCCTCGCCCTGGGTGCCGTGGACGATGGGGAAGATCACGTCGACGTGGTCCAGCAACTGGCGGCTACCGGTTTCCACCAGCTGCCGCTCGGCCTTGCCGGGCACCACGGCCAGCTCGCGGTTGGAGCGGTTGAGCGCGATCAGCGCCGGGTTCTCCTGGTTGAGCAGGTAGTCGGAGGCGTCGTTGAGGTGCCAGCGGCCTTCCTTGTCGATGCCGATCAGCACCGGCTCGAACCGCGAGCGGTCCAGGGCATCGACTATGTTCTTCGCCGACTGCAGCGACACCTCGTGCTCAGCCGAACGCCCACCGAAAATCACCCCGACACGCAACTTGCCCATGACTGCCTCCAGCTTGCTGATGGGCGCTTCTTATCATGGTGGCGGGGATTTTTACAGGACGGTGGTCGGGTGGGCTTGCGGAGGGTGTTCTGTCGGTCGGGGTGGTGCCTGTACTGAAGAGCGCCCTCTCCCCAGCCCTCTCCCTGAAGGGAGAGGGGGCTTGTCCGTGCCGAGAACAGGCATGGTTTCTGCCGGAAACCTTCGGTGCTGCCGGCTAACTCCAGAATGCCCAGCTCTGCCCAACGGTCCCCTCTCCCTTCAGGGAGAGGGTTAGGGAGAGGGGGCGGAGTCCCCCAAAACACCGCTGCTACAGGTAACTACCCTTCGCGAGCAAGCTCGCTCCTACGAAAAGCGCGAGAACCCAGCCTCAGACCACCGCCAGGTGCATCTTGCGCCTTGGCGGCGGGAAGGCCGCGTCCAGCTTCGCCAGGTCCTCCTCGTCCAGCCGCAGTTGCAGTGCCGCGGCGTTGTCGCGGATGTGCGCGGCCTCCACCGCCTTGGGAATGGCGATCACCCCCTCCTGACGAATCAGCCAGGCTAGGGCCACCCGCGCCGGAGTTGCGCCATGGCGTTCGGCCACTTCGCGCAGGGTGGCGTTGCGCAGCAGGCGGCCGCCCTGGCCCACCGGGCAGTAGGCCATCAGCGGCATGCGCTGTTCCTGGCACCAGGGCAGCAGATCCCATTCGATGCCGCGTTCCTCCAGGCTGTATTGCACCTGGTTGGTGGCGCAGTGCAGGGCGCCCAGTTCCTGCATGTCGTCGAGGTCGAAGTTGGAGACGCCCCAGCGGCGGATCTTGCCATCCAGGCGCAGGCGCTCGAAGGCCTCGACGGTTTCCTCCAGCGGGTACTGGCCGCGCCAGTGCAGCAGGTAGAGGTCCAGGCAGTCGGTGCCCAGGCGCCGCAGGCTGCGCTCGCAGGCCGCCGGCACGCCGCGGGCGCTGGCGTTGTGCGGGTAGACCTTGCTGACCAGGAAGACCTGTTCGCGCAGGCCGCCGATGGCCTCGCCGACCACCTCCTCCGAGCCGCCCTCGCCGTACATCTCGGCGGTGTCGATCAGCGTCAGGCCCAGCTCGATGCCTTCGCGCAGGGCCGCCACCTCGCGCTTGCGCGCCGCCCTGTCCTCGCCCAGGCGCCAGGTGCCCTGGCCGATGGCCGGGACGCGCGCGCCATCGGCGAATACCACCTCTTTCATGCCTTGCTCCTTCTTGTTCACTACCAGTCGTTCAGTGCCAGGGGTCGTAGGTGCCGAAGCTCCACACGTGCCCCTCGGGGTCGCGGCAGGTGAAGCCCTGGCCGCCGTAGTCCTCGTCGCGGATGTCGATGACCATCCGCGCGCCGGCGTCCAGCGCGCGGCGGTACAGGGCCTCGGCGTCGGGCACCACCAGGTACAGGCTCTGGGTGCAGCCGCCGACCTCCTCGGGCCGGCGCATCAGCCGGCCGTATTCGTTGTCCACCGCCGAGCCCAGCATCAGCATGCCGCTGCCGTCGGGCAGGCACAGCTGCGCGTGGGCCACGCCGCCCTCGCCGTCGTCCACCACCAACTGGCGGACGAAGCCGAAGGTCGCGCACAGCCAGTCGATGGCCGCCGGCGCATCGCGGTAGCGCAGGCAGGGGATCAGGCGGGGATGGCTGGCCATGGCGGTCTCCTCGTGGCGATGGGCCCACAGAGCATAGACCGCGGCCCGCTACAGGCGCAGGCGCCAGCGCCCGTTGCGGACCAGGCGCAGCACGCCCAGCGGCTCGACGTCGATGGCATTGAACGCCGCCGCGCCGGCCTGCAGCACGTGCAACGCGGCCGCGCGCAGCACCGCGGGGTGGCTGACGACGACGAAGTGGCCGTCCTCGTCGAAGGCGTCGAGCCAGGCGCCCACGCGCTCGCACAGTTGCACCTGGGACTCGCCGCCGTGGGGCGCGCTGGCGGGGTCCGCCAGCCAGGCGGCCAGCCCGGCCGCCGCGGTTTCCTGCAGGGCCTGGAGGCTCTGCCCACGCCAGGCGCCGTAGTCGCAGTCGCGCAGAGCCTCCACCAGTTGTGGCTCGGCCTCCCAGGCGGCGGCGGTCTGCCGGGTGCGCAGCTCGGGGGCGCAGAGCAGCCGCCGCGGCGCCTTGAGCCCGGCGCGGCGCTCGGCCAGGCGTTCGTCCTGGCCCGGCTCCAACGGCTCGTCGGGCTGGGCGAAGCGGCCCTGGCGCTGGGCGGCGGTGCGCCCGTGGCAGACGAGGCTCAGGCGGCTCGGCATCGAATTCTCTCCCATTCGCAGGCGCCGGGGTTTACACTGCCCGGCGCTCTCGCAGCACTTTGTTACCTGGAAGGAAGCCGGTGAAAACCCGGCACGGTCGCGCCACTGTATTCGGTCCTCGGGCCGAGAGTCAGACCCTTCCCGCAAAAACAGCTCGCCAACCATTCAGGACGCGCAATCCTAGGAGGCTTCATGGCTCATTCAGCCACCCACGCCGATACCGGCGTATCGCTCCCCGTCATCCCCCTTTCCGAACTGCTGCCCTGGGCCATCTTCGGCGGCCTGCTGCTGCTCCTGGCACTGTACTTCGTCGGCGCCGAACAGGGCGCCACCTCGATGTTCAAGGGCATGTACGTGCACGAATTCGTCCACGACGGCCGCCACCTGCTGGGCTTCCCCTGCCACTGACCCCGGGGACTCCCTGCATGACTGGAAAACTCCTGCTGCGCGGGATGCTCGTCGGCGTCCTGGCGGGCCTGCTCGTCTTCGCCTTCGCCTTCGTCTTCGGCGAACCCCAGGTGGACCGCGCCATCGCCTTCGAAGAACAGATGTCGGCCCTGCACGAGGCCGCCGAAGCCACCGGCGGCGCCGCCCATGACCACGAGGAAGAGCTGGTCAGCCGCGAGGTCCAGGCCAGCTTCGGCCTGCTCACCGGCGTGGTGGTCTACGGCGCCGCCATGGGCGGCCTGTTCGCCCTGGTGTTCGCCTACGCCCTGGGCCGCACCGGGCGCCTGGGCCCGCGCGCGCTGAGCGCCCTGCTGGCCCTGGCGGCCTTCGTCGCCCTGTACCTGGTGCCGAGCCTGAAGTACCCGGCCAACCCGCCGTCGGTGGGCGACCCGGAGAGCATCCGCCAGCGCACCGCGCTGTTCTTCCTGATGATCGCCCTGTCCATCGCCGCGGCCGTCATCGCGCTGAACCTGGCCCGCCGCCTGCTCGCCGAGCACGGCGCCTGGACCGGCGCCATCGCCGGCATGGCCGTGTACCTGGGCATCTGCGCCGCCGCCGGCCTGCTGTTCCCGGCCGTGCGCGAAGTGCCGGCGGACTTCCCGGCCGACCTGCTGTGGCAGTTCCGCCTGGTGTCCCTGGGCATCCAGGCGATCCTCTGGACCACCGTCGGCCTGGTCTTCGGCTGGTGGATGGAAGCGGTTCCGCTGCATCGGCCGCGACTCGGCAAGGCCTGACCGGCCCCTTCGGCATGCGGGTCCCGCCCGGGGGCCCGCATGCCCTGCCCCTCCCCCATTTTTCTCGAACACCCTCCCCCTATCCACACGCTTCATCACCGCCGCCCCCTGGGAAAATGCCGCTCCCATTTTTCGAGGCCATGACGATGAAGCATGACAGGCTCAGCCACGCCCTAGCCGCCACCCTTCTCATCCTGCCCCTGGGCCAGGCCCTGGCGGCGATCAGCGGCCAGGTGGAGGTTTCCCTCGAGATCGCCAGCGGCTGCCAGGTGACCCAGGGCAACAGCGCCAGCGGCGTGGTCAACCAGTTCGGCCACCTGGACTTCGGCAGGGCCGGCCCGACCTGGAGCAACGCCCTGAGCGCGCAGTTGATCGGTGCGCAAGGCAGCAGCCTGGAGGTCACCTGCGACCCGGGCATAGGCGCCTTCGATGTCCTGGTCGACGGCGGCCTGCGCGGCGACCGGACGCTGGAGAACGAGAGCGGCGAGCAGATTCCCTACTCGCTGTACGTGGACGCCGGGTACACCCAGGAATACCTGCCCGACCAGATGTACGAATTCGCCATTCCCAGCGACGGCGCCCCCGTCGAGGTTCCCATCCACGGCGCCATCGCGCCCAATGCCAGGGCCCTGCCCAGCGGCACCTACCGGGACACCCTGACCGTCACCCTGGAATTCTGAGGTCGCGGCCGGCCCATGCCAGCGCCCACCCAGCCGCCCCGCGGGCCTGCCAGGCCACGCCGCCGCGCCCTGGCCGCGCTGCTCCTGCTGCTCGCCCACGCTGGCGCGCAGCAGGCGGGCGCCGCGACCCAGGCCAGCTTCCGCGTGTCCGCCAGCGTCACCCAGGGCTGCCTGGTCAGCCAGGCGGCACCGGGCAGTGGCAACGACTTCGGCCGCCTCGACTTCGGCCGGCACCCCTCCAGCACCAGCGGGACGATCAGCGCCCGGCTGCTGCCCAACGACGCCATCACCCTCGACTGCACGCCGGGGGTGAAGCTGCGCATGACGGTGGACGGCGGCCAGCACCTGGACGGCGGCCTGCGCCACCTGGGCGCCGGCCAGGCGCGGCTGGCCTACCGCCTGTACCGCGATGCCGGCCTGAGCCAGGAAATCCCGGTCGGCGCCAGCGTGCCCATCGACTACAGCGACGCCGGCGCCATCGCGCTGCCGATCAACGCCGCCCTCCGCCTGCCCGGCAACCAGACCGCCGGGCGCTACCACGACCGGCTCACCGTGACCCTGTCGTGGTGAGCGAGCCGGAGCCCCACGATGCCCTTCGCCCTGCTTCTCATCCTGCTCGTGCTGCTGCCCGCCGCGGCGCGGGCCGACAGTTCCATCCTCATCTGGCCGATCGACCCGCGCCTGGAGCACGACCAGCGCGCCAGCGCGCTCTGGCTGGAGAACCGCGGCGCCCGGAGCGCGCTGCTGCAGGTGCGCATCTTCGCCTGGAGCCAGCGCGACGGCGAAGAGCACTACCAGGCGCAGCGCGAGGTGGTCGGCAGCCCGCCGATGGTCCGCGTCGAGCCGGGCGCCCGCCAACTGGTGCGCCTGACGCGCCTGGCGCCGAGCGCGGCCGGCACGGAGCACGCCTACCGCATCCTCATCGACGAAGTGCCCACCCCGCAGGACGAGGCGCAAGGGCCGGAAGGCAGCGGCATCCGCTTCCAGATGCGCTACTCGGTGCCGCTGTTCCTCGCCGGCCCCGGCCTGCCGGCCGGGGCGGGCCACCCGGCGCTGGGCTGGCGCCAGGTCGAGGCGGGCGGCAAGGCCTACCTGGAGATCAGCAACGCCGGGCCACGCCACGTCCGCCTGACGCGGGTGGCCTTCGAGCGGGGCGGCGCCAGCCTGGCCATGGACGAGGGCCTGCTCGGCTACGTGCTGCCCGGCAGCCGCATGCGCTGGCCGCTGCCGCGCCCGCTGGCCGGTGGCGAGCGGCTGTGGGCGGAGGTCAACGGCGAACGCGGCGAGATCGCCGCCGTGCCCCGCTGAACCGCGGCATGGCCCGGCTGCCGCTGCGCCGCTGCCACCTGCTGTTCGCCGGCCTGGCCCTGCTCGACGGCGAGGCCCCGCTGGCCGCGCCCCTGCCCCCGCCGCCGCGGGATGCGGGCGCGCTGACCGACGGTGCGCGCCTGTACCTGGAACTGCTGGTGAACCTGCGGCCCAGCGGCAAGGTGGTGGCCGTGGACCTACGGCAGGGCCGCCTGCGGATGGACGCGGCCGACCTGCGCGCCCTCGGCCTGCCGGTGGCGCAGGCGGGCTGGCTCGACCTCGGCGAGCTGGCGGGGGTGCAGGCGAGCTACGACGCCCAGGGCCAGCGCCTGCTGCTGCAGGTGCCGCCGCACTGGCTGCCGCCGCAGCAGTTGGACGCGGCGGCACGGCGCGCCCGGGTGCCGGCCCGCAGCAGCGTCGGCGCCCTGTTCAACTACCAGTTGTACGCCAGCAGCCCGCAGAACGGCCAGGACACCCGCTCGGCCTGGAGCGACCTGCGCCTGTTCGGCCCCTTCGGCGTGTTCAGCCACAGCGGCGTCCACCAGCAGCCCTTCGGCGGCCCGGCGCAGCGCAGCCGCTACCTGCGCTACGACAGCCACTGGCGCTTCGCCGACGAGGAGCGCGCGCTGACCTACGAGGCCGGCGACCTGGTCAGCCGCTCCCAGGCCTGGGCCTCGCCGGTGCGCCTGGGCGGGGTGCAGCTGTCCCGCGACTTCGCCATCCGCCCCGACATCGTCACCTACCCGCTGCCGCGCTTCGCCGGCGAGGCGGCGCTGCCCAGCACCCTGGAGCTGTTCGTCGACGGCTACCGCAACGGCCGCTACGAGCTGCAACCCGGCCCCTTCAGCCTCGGCGCCCTGCCCTACGTCAACGGCGCCGGCCAGGCCGTGCTGCAGACCACCGACGCCCTCGGCCGCCAGGTCTCCACCAGCGTGCCCTTCTACGTCAGCAGCGAACTGCTGCGCCCGGGCCTCAGCGACTTCGCCGCGAGCCTGGGCAGCCTGCGCCAGGGCTACGGCCAGGACGATTTCGCCTACGGCAGCGGCGCCGCCAGCGCCTCGCTGCGCCACGGCCTGAGCGACCACTTCACCCTGGAGGCCCAGGCCGAAGGCGCCGCAGGCCTGGCCATGGGCGGGCTGGGCGGCGTGCTGCGCCTGGGCACCCTGGGCGTGCTCAACGCCGCGGCCGGCCATGGCCGGCTGGACGGCGACGGCGGCCGGCAGCTCAGCTTCGGCTACCAGTACAGCGCCCGCCGCTTCCACTTCTCGCTGCAGCGCAGCCAGCGCGACGCCGACTACGCCGACCTGTCACGCCTGGCCTACGAACGGCAACGGCGCCGCAACACCGACGACGCTGCGCCGCAGCACGGCTATTCGCCCACCCGCCGCAGCACCCAGGCCACCGCCAGCGTGGCGCTGGATGGCTGGGGCAGCCTGGGCGCCGGCTACTTCGAGGTGGTGGCCGGCGACGGCGGCCGCACCCGTCTGCTCAACCTGTCCTGGGGCCGCTCGCTGTGGGGCGAGGCCAGCCTGTACCTGTCCGCCAACCGCGAACTCGGCAATAGCCGCTGGAGCAGCGCGGTGCAACTGGTGATCCCCTTCGACCTGCGCGGCACCCTCGGCATGGGCATCGAGCGCGGTGCCGACGGCCGCAACAGCCGGCGCGTCGACTACAGCGAAGCGGTGCCCGGCGAAGGCGGTTTCGGCTGGAACCTCGGCCACGCCGACAACGGCGGGGGCGGCGACTGGCACCAGGCCGCGCTGCACTGGCGCGGCCGGAACCTGCAGGCCCGCGGCGGCCTGTACGGCGGAGCCGGCGACTACACCCGCTGGGCCGACCTCGGCGGTTCGCTGGCCTGGATGGACGGCGCGGCGTTCGCCGCCAACCAGGTGCAGGACGCCTTCGTGCTGGTGAGCACCGACGGCCAGCCCGGCATCCCGGTGCGCTACGAGAACCAGTTGGTCGGCCAGACCGACGCCAATGGCCACCTGCTGGTGCCCTGGAGCAGCGCCTACTACCCCGGCAAGTACGAGATCGACCCGCTCGGCCTGGCCTCCAACGTCGAGGCGCCGGTGGTCGAGCAGCGCGTCGCGGTCAGGGCCGGCAGCGGCTACCTGCTGCGCTTCCCGGTGCAGCGCATGCTGGCCGCCAGCCTGCTGCTGCACGACCGCCACGGCCAGCCGCTGCCGCTGGGCACGCAGGTCGCCGGCGACGACGGCCAGGCCGCCTACGTCGGCTGGGACGGGCTGGTCTACCTGGAGCACCTGCAGGCGCGCAACCACCTGCGCGCGAACCTGCCCGACGGCGCCACCTGCAGCGCCACCTTCGAACTGGACCCCGCGGCCGAGGAACTGGCGCAGCTGGGGCCGCTGCCCTGCCTCTGAAGCCCGGAGTCGACGATGAACCCATGGCTACGCCCGCTGCTGCCCTTTTTGCTCCTGGCCCCGCTGTCAGCCTGGGCCACCACCGCCCAGCAATGCCGCATGCAGCCCGGCGACAGCAACTTCGGCACCCACAGCTCCCTGGTCATCGCCCGCGAGCCGCTGCAGATCCAGACCCGCGGCGGCATGGCCTGCGACGTGCGCAGCGGCGCGATCATGGGGCAGAACTGGGTGCGCCTGCGCCTGGAAAGCCTCGACGGCAACTTCCTGCGCAATGCGAAGACCGGCGACAGGATCCCCTTCGACCTGTACGCCGACGCCTCGCTGAAGCAGATGCTGCGGCAGGGCGTGACCTACGACTATGCCAACCTCGTCGGCAGCGGCCACCTGGACCTGCGCACCTTCCCGCTGCATGCCCGGGTGCGCTCGGCCAACGTGGCGGCGGGCACCTACGTCGCCACGCTGCAGTTGCGCTGGTACTGGCGCATCTGCGTCACCGGCCAGGCCCTCGGCGTCTGCGCCTGGCCGGGCTGGGACAACAGCCCCGGGCTGAGCGGCGGCTGCCTGGGCCCGGTCTGCCTGCAGGGGCCGAGCAACTGGGGCAACGGCATGGTCACCCAGGTGCGCCTGGTGCTGAACGTGCGCAACGATTGCCAGCTCAGCGCCCCCGCCCTCGACTTCGGCAGCGCGCCCCTGGTCAGCAGCTTCCTTCCGGTGCAGCAGCGCATCCAGGTGCGCTGCACCAAGGGCGCGCACTACAGCGTCGGCCTCAGCGACGGCAGCCATGCCAGCAACGGCCAGCGCCACATGGCCAGCGGCAACGCGCGCCTGGCCTACGAGCTGTACAAGACGGCCAGCGGCAACGAACGCTGGGGCGCCCAGGGCGCCGAACGCCGCCCCGACGGCAGCGCCGAGTCGAACCCCGGCCAGCTCGACGGCCTCACCGCCCAGGGCTTCGACTACCGCGCGGAAATCCTCCCCGAACAACCCACCCCGCCCGCCGGGACCTACACCGACAGCGTGGTGGTGGACGTGCGCTTCTGAGCGCTCAGGGGTACAGGGCGGCGGCCAGCTCGCGCGCCGCGCGGCCGCTTTGCGCCCCCGGCACCAACTGGCTGAAGGGCAGCGTCACGAAGCGCCCTTCGCGCACCGCGCGCAGGCGTGACAGCAGCGGGTGCGCGCGCAGGTAGCGGACCTTTTCCGCGGCCGGCGACCAGCGCGCGTCGGCCAGCAGGATCACGTCCGGGTCGCCCGCCAGCAGCGCCTCGGGGCTGGCCAGGTAGCCGCGCAGCGCCACCGCCTCGAACAGGTTGCGCGCCCCGGTGGCACGCAGCAGTTCGCTGACGAAACCGCGCCCGCCCTGGCTGGCCAGGCCGGCGTCGCTGCTGTCGAGGTAGAACACCCGCAGCGGCGCGCGGCCGGCGGCCCTGGCGGCGGCCGCGCGCAGGTCGGCCTGTTGGGCATTTATCAGCCGCTGGGCCCGCGCCTCGGCGCCGAGCAGCCGGCCCAGGGTGAGCAGGTCGGCCCGCACGTTGCCGAAGCCATCGCCCGTGCGTGGCGCGCAGGCCGCCTCCAGCAGGTAGCTGGCGATCCCGGCGGCGCCCAGCTCGGCGCGCCCGCGCCCCGCGTCGAAGGCCGTGGCGAAGCCGCCCACCACCAGGTCCGGGCGCAGCGCGTAGAGCAGCTCGGCGGACGGGTAGCGCGCCGACACCACGGGTACGCCGCGGTAGCGCCCACCCTGCAGGTCCGGCCCCGGGTCGTCGAGGTAGGCCACGCCCGCCAGCCGAGGCCCGGCGCCCAGCGCCAGCAGCAGGTCGGCGGCGTGCTGGTTGAGCGCCAGGATGCGCTCGGCCGGGCGCGCCAGGTGCCAGGCCTGGCCGCAGTTGCGGTAGTCCTGGGCAGCCAGGGTCGGCGCCGCCAGCAGCAACCCGAGCAACAGTGCCAAGCCCTTCATGGCGCCCCCTCGATCAGCAGTTCGGCCACCGGCTCGCCGCCCGCCAGGTGCTGCTCCACCACGCGCAGCACCTGGGCCTCGTCGCGCACGCCGTACCAGCAGCGCTCCGGGTAGACGGTCAGCAGCGGCCCGCGGTTGCAGGGGAACTGGCAGCCGGTGCGGGTCAGCAACACGCCCTCGGCGGTTTCGATCAGCCCGCGCCGGGCCAGTTCGCGGCGCAGCGTCTTCCACAGCGGCAAGGCGCCGCGGCGCACGCAACGCGGGCCGGTGCAGAGGAAAACCTGGCGCTTGTGCGGCGGCGGCGCCGACCAGTCCGGCTGCTCCGGCACCGGGCCGGCGTGGCGGCAATCCAGCTGCTGGCGGCCGTCGTCGATGGCCGCGCACACCAGCCGGGCATCCAGGCCACGGCGGCCGAGGGCCGAGGCGGTCACCCGCGGGCACGGCGCCCGGGGGTAGTCGCCGGCCAGTTGCGCCACCTCGCCGCGCAGCCAGTCGAGGTAGGCGCCGTCGCTGGCCGGTTCCAGGTCCACCAGCAGCAGCGCCCTGCCCGCCTGCAGGTGGGCGCGGACGGCCGGCCACAGGGCGTCGAAGCCATCGCTGGTGTCGATCGGCTGCAACGCCCCGCGCAGCGCTTGCAGCTCGGCGCGGAAGGCCTCGCCCTGGGCGCCCGCGAGGGGGCCGACGATCAGCACTGCCGGGTCCATGGCCACCTCAGAAGCTGAAGGTGTAGCGCAGCTCGGCGCTGCGCGGGCGGCCCAGGTTGTCCACCTGGCGGATGCCGTTGCTGGTGCGGCTGGTGGCGTAGTCGCGGTCCAGCAGGTTCTCCAGCAGCAGGCTCAGGCGGTGGCGGCGCGCGCCGTCCAGGTAGCGGTAGGCGTCGCCGTCGAGCACCGTGTAGTGGCCGTAGTCGTCGCCCTGGGGGCTGACGATGGAGCCGACGTAGCGCAGCGCCACGCCGAAGCCCCAGGGGGCCTGGTCATAGCCCAGCCGCGTGCGGGCGAAGAAGTGCGGGATGTTGTTCACCGTCACGCCCTCGCGGGTATCCACCAGGTTGCGCGTGGCGTCGGCGGCCAGTTGCCAATGCTCGCCCAGTTGCCACTGGCCGCTGGCCTCGATGCCGCGCACCTCGATCTCGCCGTCGCCGTTCACCCACTGGTCGCCGGCCAGGGTGATGAGGTCGCTGATCTCGCGGCGGAAGACGGTGACGCTGCCGCTCCACGGCTGGCCGAACAGCGCGCCGCTGTAATCCAGGCCCAGCTCGGCGTTGCGGCTGCGCTCGGGCTTGAGGTCGCGGTTGCCGATCTCGCTGCCCGGCTCGTTGACGAACAGCTGCTCGGCGTTGGGCAGCTTGAAGGCGGTGCCCAGCTGGCCGCGCAGCTTGAGCTGGTCGGTCAGGTCGTACAGCGAGGTGAGCATCCACACGGTGGCGCCCTCGCCGCCGCTCATTTCCTCGCGGCGCACGCCCAGGCTGGGGTGCCAGTCCGGCAGCAGGTCCACCTGCGGGCGCAGTTGCGCGT
Organism: Pseudomonas delhiensis; assembly: GCF_900187975.1. Classification (GTDB taxonomy): domain Bacteria; phylum Pseudomonadota; class Gammaproteobacteria; order Pseudomonadales; family Pseudomonadaceae; genus Pseudomonas; species Pseudomonas delhiensis. Next base: position 62,525 of record NZ_FZPC01000011.1, read on the forward strand.
ACAGGGCGTGGGACTCGGCCTTGTCGTTGTCGATGATGAGGACGTCGTCCTGGCCCTTGTACCACTGGTTGTCGCTGCCGAAGACCAGTTCGTGGCCGCCGGCCAGGCGCGCCTTGCCCTCCAGCTGCGCACCCCAGTCGGTGAAGCCCCAGTAGTCGTTGTGGTTGAGCACCCGGGTGCCGCCGCCGGCGAGGTTGTAGATGCGCGTGTAGCGCGTGTCCCAGTCGTTCAGGTGGGCCTTGGCGAACCAGCTGAAGTCCTCGCCCAGGTGCTGCTCGAAGGTGGCGGTGGCGATCTGCTGGATGCGGTCGTTGGTCGTGTGGCGGTTGTCGGCCGGGCGGGCGTAGTCCAGGTTGGCGTCGGCGTACTGGTAGAACAGCTCCAGGCGCGAATCGCCGCCGAAGGCCTGGATGGCCTTGGCGCCGAACACGTTGACGTCGTAGGAGCGGCGCTTGTCGCTGACGGTGGCGGTGGCGGTCATGTCCTGCTCGCGGAACGGCTTGTAGCCGTCGGAGCGGTTGTGGCTGACGTAGGCCAGCAGGCCGAGGTCGCCCAGGCCGTTCTCCAGCACCTTCTCCACCCGCGCGTCGCCGCTGCGCCCGCGGAAGCTGTCCAGGCCCAGGTTGACCTCGCCGGAGGCCTCGCGGCTGCGCGCGCTGCGGGTGACGATGTTGATCACCCCGGACACCGCCTGGGTGCCGAACAGCAGGCCCTGGCCGCCCTTGAGCACCTCGATGCGCTCCACCGCGGTGGTCGGCAGGGTGTCCAGGTAGAGGCCGCCGTACAGGCGGTTGTTCAGGCGCACGCCGTCCAGCAGGATCAGGGTGTCGTCGTTGCGCCCGCCCAGCAGCGAGTAGGTGCCGTAGTCGAAGGGGCCGTTCTTCGGCGCCACGAATAGCCCCGGCACGTACATCTGCAGCACGCGGGTGACGTCGGCGCTGGGGCCGGCGCGCTCGATCCGTTCGCGCTCGATGACTTCGAGCCTGCTGCCGTAGCGGGCCATCTCGGCGACGGTGGTGGACTCCACCGAAGGGGCGCTGACGATTTCGTCCTGCAGCCCCAGGGGCGCGGCATGCAGGCAGGGGCTCAGGCACAGGCCGGCCAGCCACAGGGCGCGCCGGGGTGCGGATTCAGGGAAGGGGAAATGCAAGGTGATCGCCTCGAAATGGGAATTTCGCAGGCGGCGCAGCGAGTTCCGGCACGGGCGCGACCGGAATCCGGCTCACGCCCGCCCACCGCGGGTTTGCCAACAACGCTCCAGGCCGGTCTCCGGGCTCGCGAGGATCGTGGAGCATCCGCCTTCCCATGCCTGAGCACAGTGGCCTCGTGGATGCCCCGCTCGCTTACCGTTGCGGGGGCAGCGCCGGACTTGCCGCCAAGGGCGACGCACCGGCTTCCCGTTTCACCTCGCGCACGGCGGCACGAGGCACCTGGAACGGCGGGCATCTGACCACCTGGGCGGCGGAGCGTCAAGGGCGGCCCTTTACAGCATGCTTCCGCGCCGGGGCGCAGCCTGTGATGGTCTCCCTGCCGTCGTGGAAGCTTTCCGCTATCATCGGCGGACCTTCCCGACGCTCGAAAAGGACTGCCCATGTCGGTTTCTTCCCTGGTGCTACTGCTCGTCCTCGCCGTGCTGTTCTTCGGCGCCATCGCCATCTACAACCGCCTGGTGAACCTGCGCGCCCGCTACCGGAACGCCTTCGCGCAGATCGAGGTGCAGCTCAAGCGGCGCTACGACCTGATCCCCAACCTGGTGGAAACCGCCAAGGCCTACCTCAAGCACGAGCGGGAAACCCTGGAGGCGGTGATCGCCGCGCGCAACGCCGCGGTGGCCGGGCTCAAGGCCGCCGCCAGCCAGCCCGGCGCCCCCGCGGCCCTGGCCCAGCTGGCCAGCGCCGAGGGCGCCCTGGGCGGCGCGCTGGGGCGGCTCAACGTGACCCTGGAAGCCTACCCGGACCTGAAGGCCTCGCAGAACCTGCAGCAGCTCACCGAGGAGCTGTCGAGCACCGAGAACAAGGTCGCCTTCGCCCGCCAGGCCTACAACGACGCGGTGATGGAGTACAACGCCTACCGCCAGTCGTTCCCCGCCGTGGTGCTGGCGGCGAATTTCGGCCACAAGGCCGACGTCGCGCAGCTGGAGTTCGCCGACAGCCAGCAGATCCAGGACGCCCCCAAGGTCGCCTTCTGACGGGCGGCCCGCGCGATGAACTTCTTCCAGCACCAGGACCGCGCCCGCCGCCAGACCGGGCGGCTGATCCTGCTCCTGGCCGTGGCGGTGACCTGCCTGGTGACGCTCACCAGCCTGGTCCTGGGCTGGCTCTGGCGCCATATCGGCGAGCCCGCCAGCCACTGGACCTCGCCGCAGCGCCTGCCCGACCCCGAACTCTACCTGTGGGTGGCCCTGGTGGTGGTCGGCGTGGTGGTCGTCGGCGCCTGGTACAAGCACCGCCAGCTGCGCCTGGGCGGCCGCGCCGTGGCCGAGCGCCTGGGCGGCCGGCTGATCAACCTGGACGCCCGCGACGCCGACGAGCGCCGGGTGCTCAACGTGGTCGAGGAAATGGCCATCGCCTCGGGCGCCCCGGTGCCGCCGGTGTACCTGCTGGAGGACAGCGGCATCAACGCCTTCGCCGCCGGCCTGACGCCGCGCGACGCGGTCATCGGCGTCACCCGCGGGACCATCGGCCTGCTCAGCCGCGACGAGCTGCAGGGGGTGATCGCCCACGAGTTCAGCCACATCCACCACGGCGACATGCGCCTGAACACCCGCCTGGTGGCGCTGCTGCACGGCATCCTGCTGCTAGGCCTGATCGGCGAGACCATGGTCCGCGGCCTGTGGGACAGCCACACGGCCGACGAGGTCGCGCGCATCCGCGTGCAGCGCAGCAACGCCGGCAACGACGCCGGCTCCGGCTCGGCCCTGGGCTTCATCGCGCTGGCCTTCGTCGCCGGCCTCTGCCTGTGGGTGCTGGGTTCGCTCGGCACCTTCTTCGGCAGCCTGATCAAGGCCGCGGTGAACCGCCAGCGCGAGTACCTGGCCGACGCCTCCGCCGTGCAGTTCACCCGCAACCCGGCCAGCATCGCCGGGGCGCTGAAGAAGGTCGGCGGCTACGGCTCACTGCTCGGCGCCCTGCACCGCGCCGAGTTCAGCCACCTGTACTTCAGCGACGGCCTGGCCAGCCACTGGTTCGGCCTGGCCACCCACCCGCCGCTGGAGGCGCGCATCCGCCGCATCGAGCCGCGCTGGGACGGCCGCTACCCGAAGCTGGAGCCGCGCCTGGACGTCCCGCTGGTGGACCGCGAGACCTGGAACGCCGCCCTGCGCGGCTACCCCTCGGGCGCGGCGCTGGCCTCGGTCGAGGCCATCGGCGAACCCGCCGGGGCGCACCTGGAGGAAGCCCGGCATACCCTGCAGCGGCTGGACGACGGCCTGCAGGCGGCGGCCCATGCCGTCGAAGGCGCCCAGGCCCTGGTCTACGGCCTGCTGCTGGATGCCGGGGCGACCGCCCGCGAGCAGCAGCTGCAAGCGCTCAAGCCGCGCCTGGACCTGGGCGTGGCCTTCCAGCTCGACCGCCTGGAGGAGCGCCTGCGCGCCCTCGACCCGGGCCTGCGCCTGCCCCTGCTGGACCTCGCCATGCCGGCGCTGCGCCAGCTGGACGACGGGCAGTACCAGGCCCTGCGCGGCAACATGGCGCTGCTGATCAAGGCCGACCGCCGGGTGAAGCCGCTGGAATGGACGCTGCTGCGCATCGTCGAACGCAACCTGCGCCCCGGCCCGGCGCGCATCGGCAACCTGCCGCTGGCCGAGCTGGGCGACGAGGCGGCCATGCTCCTGGCCTTCCTCGCCGGCCTCGACAACACCGACGCGCTGCACACCGAGCAGGCCTTCGCCCAGGCCTGGGCCGGCCTGCCCTTCGCCCCGCGCCAGCGCCCGCGCGCCGGCACCCTGCGCGAGCTGGAAGTGGCGCTGCGCCGCCTGGTGCAACTGCGTCCGCTGCAGAAGCCGCAGTTGCTCAAGGCCATGGCCCGCTGCATCGAGTACGACGGCCATATCAGCGTGGCCGAGGCGGAGCTGATGCGCGCGGTGGCGGATATCCTCGATTGCCCGATGCCGCCGTTGCTGGGGAGGGCGTAGGGGTTCGCCCCACGCCGAGGCGCTCTTCGTAGGACCTTGTCCGCGATGGCCGGACGTTCCGGCGCGATTCGCGGATGAGATCCGCTCCTACGGCTTGCCCCAACGCCGTGCCCATGTAGGAGCGCGCCCTGCGCGCGATTCGCGGGCAGGGCCCGCTCCTACGGTCCGCCGGAAGGCCGTGCATTTCATTTTCTGGCCGCCCAGGAAAAAGGGCCTGCGAAGAGGCCCTTTCTCATTGCGCCGCCGCGCTCACGCGCCGCTGGCGACCGCGCCCTGCTCGCCTTTCGGCGCCAGGTCGAACACGCGGTACAGCACCACCAGCAGGACCAGGAAGGCCGGGCCGATGTACAGGGCGATGCGGGTGTCCTCGAAGAACGCCATCAGCGCCACCACCAGCACCAGGAAGGCCATGGCCAGGTAGGAGCTCAGCGGGTACAGCCACATGCGGAACTGCAGCTTGCCGGCCTCGGCCGGGCTCAGGCCGCGGCGGAACTTCAGCTGCGCCAGCAGGATCATGGCCCAGGTCCAGATGGCGCCGAAGGTGGCGATGGAGGTCACCCAGGTGAACACCTTCTCCGGCACCAGGTAGTTCAGCAGCACGCCGAACAGCAGGGCGACGATCGACAGGATCAGCGCATTGCGCGGCACGCCGCCCCTGGAGGTCTTGGCGAACACCGCCGGCGCCTGGCCGTGCTGGGCGAGGCTGTAGAGCATGCGCCCGGTGCTGAAGATGCCGCCGTTGCAGGACGACAGCGCGGCGGTGATCACCACGAAGTTGATGATGCCGGCGGCGGTCTTGATGCCCAGGCGCTCGAAGGTCATCACGAAGGGGCTGCCCTGGGTGCCGATCTCGTTCCACGGGTAGATGGACATGATCACGAAGAGCGCGCCGACGTAGAACAGCAGGATGCGCCAGAACACCGAGTTGATGGCGCCGGGGATGGTCTTCTGCGGGTTCTTCGCCTCGCCGGCGGTGAGGCCGATCATCTCCACGCCCAGGTAGGCGAACATCACCATCTGCAGCGACATCAGCACGCCGGTGATGCCGTGGGGCATGAAGCCGCCGTTGCTCCACAGGTTGGAAATGCCGGTGGCCACGCCGTCGTTGCCCAGGCCGAAGACGATCATGCCGCCGCCCACCAGAATCAGCGCGAGGATGGTGACGACCTTGATCAGGGCGAACCAGAACTCGAACTCGCCGAAGGCGCGCACCGCGATCAGGTTGATGGTGCCCATGCTCGCCAGGGCCGCCAGGGCCCAGATCCAGCGCGGCACCTCGGGGAACCAGATGCCCATGTAGATGGCCACCGCGGTGATCTCGGCGACGCAGGTCACCAGCCACAGGAACCAGTAGTTCCAGCCGGTCAGGTAGCCGGCCAGCGGGCCGAGGTAGTCCTGGGCGTAGCGGGCGAAGGAGCCGGCCACGGGGTTGTGCACGGCCATCTCGCCGAGGGCGCGCATGATGACCAGGATGGCCAGGCCGCCGATGATGTAGGAGAGCATGATGGCCGGGCCGGCCATCTGGATGGCCTTGGCGGAGCCGAGGAACAGGCCGACGCCGATGCAGGCGCCGAGTGCCATGAGACGGATGTGCCGCTCGTTGAGATCCCGTTGGAGATCATGGGACGACATGATGGTGCAACCTCGATTTTGTTGTTGGGTATATCAGCGGCGACTCGAAGCGCGGTCGGGATGAGGAAGGCCCGCGACGGAAAAAGCGCCGCCGCCGCGCCGGTGGGCACGGGGGAGGAGTCGTCTGGGGCCTTCCGGGACTGCACACCGGAAGAGGCTGCCCGTTCTTGTGGAACGGACGTGGGCATTGCGGGAGTGAACCACTGAGGTCGCCGCGGAGTGTTGCACAAGATTGCCGGAGCGTCTGCCCCCTTATGGTGCGAACGAGACCAAAGGCTTATTCGGCCGGCGCGGCCACCAGCAGCAGCGAGCAGGCCTCGCCGCAGCCGACGTCCAGCACCCGCCGCGGCGAACCCTCCAGCACGGCGCGGACGATGGCCTCGTCGGTGGCCAGGCGGCGGCTGTCGATGCGCTGCTCGCGCACCGCGCGGGTCCAGGCACCGGCGTTGCTGTCCCAGCTGTGGCGGATGCGGGCGGGGTTGTCGGGCATGGTGGGATCCGGTGTGGGGGTGGCGTCTTCATTCCAGGCAAAGGCTTTTCGTAGGAGCGAGCTTGCTCGCGAACCGTGTTTCCCGGTGGCTTTGGTGCTGGGGGTGACTCCGCTCCCTCTCCCCAGCCCTCTCCCTGAAGGGAGAGGGGGCTTGTCCGTGCCGAGAGAAGGAGTGGTTCCAGCGGGAAACTTTCGGTGTTGCCGGCTAACTCCAGAGCCTCCGTTTCTGCCCAACGGTCCCCTCTCCCTTCAGGGAGAGGGTTAGGGAGAGGGCGCTCTTCAGGGCTAGCACCGCAGCCACCGGGAAACACCGTTCGCGAGCAGGAACTGGGCGCCCCTCTCACAACCCCTTCGGCACCGCCAGCCCCTTGGTCGAGGGCCCACGCTTCAGCGGCTGCCGGCACCCCGCGTCGCCGAACGGCCCGGACAGCCGCGTCCAGCCTTCCCCCGGCGAGGTCTGGCTGCAGGTCAGGTGGCCGCCCAGGCGGCTCTGCCACAGGTAGAACGGCATGGGCGCGGCCTGGGCGGCCAGGCAGGCGATCAACGGCAGGAACAGCAGGAACGGGCGCATCGGACGGGCTTCCAGGTCACTCGTCGGCCATTGTCGCGGCCTGGGCCGGACGAAGGCACGACATTCAGCAGAATTTTCCCCGCCTACTACGCTCAAAGAAAGGGGAGGCCGCTGGCATGGGGGCTTTCGCGGCACCGGGATGGGTGCCGGTCGTCACGTCGGCGGAGACCACTTACTCAGGCTTTCGCAAGCATGGGCAGGTCGTGATATGGCGCATACGGAGCATACCGGTCAACTGCATTCTCAACCGGGCGTGCCGGAGCCTGGCTTTTCCCCGAAAAAAACCAGCCACCACCACCGCTTCCTGCTGCTGTTCCTCTTCGTCCTGCCCCTGCTGGCGGCGATGGGCGCGGCGCTGCTGTACGAGGCGCGCACTTCCAAGCTGCAGGCCCGCGAACTGGCGCGCCTGGCCGGCGAGCTGACCTGGCAGGTCGGCGCCGGCGCCAGCGACCAGGTAGTCTACCCGAAGGACGGCCCCTTCGACCGCCGCCTGGGCTACCTGCAACTGCCGGACTTCCTGCAGCGCCTGCACGAGCGCGACTTCGTCACCCTCGACCAGGCGCGCTTCTCCCCCGCCCTGCTGCAGTACGCCGGCTACGGCATGTTCCCGCCCTACGCCGAGAAGGCCCAGGCCGGTATCGACATCAGCGACTGCCGCGGCCTGCCGATCTACAACTTCCGCTACCCGCAGCGGCTCTACGCCAGCTACGACGCCATCGCCCCGCGCATCGTGCAGAGCCTGCTGTACATCGAGAACCGCGACCTGCTCGACGCCAGCCGCCCCTACCTCAACCCGGCCATCGACTGGAGCCGCTTCACCCAGGCCGCCGTGGCCCAGGCCGGGCGCCTGGTGGGCATGGGCAACCACGCCCCCGGCGGCAGCACCCTGGCCACGCAGATCGAGAAGTACCGCCACTCGGTGGACGGCCGCACCAACTCCATCCGCGACAAGCTGCGGCAGATGGCCTCGGCCAGCGTGCGCGCCTACCAGGGCGGCGCCGAGAACCTGCCGGCGCGGCGCAACGTGGTGCTCACCTACCTCAACTCGGTGCCGCTCTCGGCGCAGCCGGGCTACGGCGAGGTCAGCGGCCTGCCCGACGGCCTGTGGATCTGGTACGGCGCCGACTACCAGGAGGTCAACCGCCTGCTCGCCGCGCCCGCCGGCACGGGCGCCGAGCTGGAGGCCCAGGGCCGGGCGCTGCGCCAGGTGGTGTCGCTGATGATCGCCCACCGGCGCCCTTCCTACTACCTGTCGCGCGGGCGCAAGCCGCTGGGCGAGCTGACCGACAGCTACCTGCGCCTGCTGGCCCAGGCCGGGGTGATCGAGGCGCCGCTGCGCGATGCCGCGCTGGCCCAGCGCCTGGAGTTCCGCGACCCGCAGAACCAGCCGACGGTGCAGCCGCTGGAGCCGAACAAGGGTGTGAGCCTGGCCCGCACCCGCCTGGCCGGCATGCTCAACGTGCCGCTGTATGACCTGGACCGCCTCGACCTGAGCTTCAGCACCACCCTGCAGGACGAGCTGCAGAACAAGGTCAGCGCCTACCTCAAGCGACTGGCCGACGCGGACTTCGCCGCGCAGATCGGCCTGTTCGGCGAGCACCTGCTGTCCAAGGACAAGACCGCCGACGTGCGCTACAGCTTCGTGCTGTTCGAGCGCACCGCCGACGGCAACCGCGTGCGCGTGCAGACCGACAGCACCGACCAGCCCTTCGACATCAACGAGGGCAGCAAGCTGGAACTGGGCTCCACCGCCAAGCTGCGGGTGCTGTCCAACTACCTGGAGCGCATCGCCGACCTGTACCGCGCCTACACCGGCAAGCCCGCCGCCGAACTGCGCAAGGTGCCGGTGGAGCCGCTGGACTTCATCACCCGCTGGTCCATCGACTACCTCATCGCCAACCCCAACGCCGACCTCTCGGCCATGCTCGCCGCGGCCATGCAGCGCAAGTACTCGGCCAGCCCCTACGAGAGTTTCTTCACCGGCGGCGGCGTGCACACCTTCTCCAACTTCCGCCGGGAGGACAACGGGCGCATCCCCACCCTGCTCGAAGCCCTGCGTGAGTCCATCAACCTGCCCTTCGTGCGCCTGCTGCGCGACCTGGTGCGCCACGACATGTACCAGAAGGACGGCAACAAGCTGACCGTGCTGCAGGACGACAAGGACCCGCGTCGGCAGTTGTACCTGGACCGCTTCGTCGACCAGGAAAGCCGCGTCTACCTGCTGCGCTTCTGGCAGAAGTACCGCGGGCAGAACGCCGACGAGCGCCTGGACACCTTCCTCGACGGCCTGCGCCCCTGGCCGGTGCGCCTGGCGGCGATCCACCGCTACCTGCAGCCCCGGGCCGACCAGGCGACCTTCGCCGCCTTCCTCCAGGACCGCCTGAAGCAGAGCCACTACACCGGCGAGAAACTCACCGACAAGCGCATCGCCGACCTCTACAAGCGCTACGGCCCCGGCGCCTTCGACCTCAACGACCAGGGCTACGTGGCCCGCGTGCACCCGCTGGAGCTGTGGCTGCTGGGCTACCTGCAGCGCCAGCCGCAAGCCAGCTTCGCCGACGCGGTGGCCGCCAGCAACGCCGAGCGCAAGCAGGTCTACGGCTGGCTGTACAAGTCGCGCTACAAGGCCGCCCGCGACAAGCGCATCCGCATCATGCTGGAGGTGGAGGCCTTCCTCGACATCCACCAGCAATGGAAGCAGCTGGGCTACCCCTTCGACCACCTGGTGCCCTCGCTGGCCACCGCGCTGGGCAGCTCCGGCGACCGCCCGGCGGCGCTGGCCGAGCTGATGGGCATCATCCTCAACGACGGCATCCGCCTGCCGACCCTGCGCATCGACAGCCTGCACTTCGCCGCCGGCACGCCCTACGAGGTGAGCCTGGCGCCGCAGGCCAACGTCGGCACCCGGGTGATGACCTCGGAGGTGGCCAGCACCCTGCGCGACTCGCTGTCCCAGGTGGTCGACCAGGGCACCGCGCGGCGCCTGTCCGGCAGCTTCCGCCGCGACGACGGCAGCGCGCTGGTGATGGGCGGCAAGACCGGCACCGGCGACAACCGCATCGAAAGCTTCACCCGCGGCGGCGCGGTGAAGAGCTCGCGGGCGCTGAACCGCACCGCGACCTTCGTGTTCTACCTCGGCCCGCGGCACTTCGGCACCCTCACCGCCTACGTCGCCGGCAGCGCCTCGAGCAACTTCAAGTTCACCTCGGCGCTGCCGGTGCAGGTGCTCAAGGGCATGGCGCCGATGCTGCAGCACTACCTGGAGCCGGGCACCGAGTGCCACGCCCCCCAGGACACGCTGCGGGTGAGCTGGCTGTGAGGCCGCCGGCCGGCGCCCAACGCGCCGCCGCGGCCTGAACCCGGGAAAGGCCAGGGAAGCACGGCGCCAAGGGTTCGGCGCCGGGAGGTCCGGCCGGCCGTCAGCATGACCTGGCGCGGCGCCCCTTGCCGCGCGGGTCCGGGAGCCGGAGGGCACCGCCATGCCGCGCCGCCATGCGAACCTCAGGGACCAGGAACAGGCGCTGCTGCGCCAGCGCCGCGCCCAGGCCGGCATCGACGTGCCGGCGGACTTCAGCTGGGGCCTGGCCCTCTCCGGCGGCGGCGTGCGCAGCGCCACCTTCAACTTCGGCCTGCTGCGGGCGCTGGCCAAGAACCACGTGCTCAAGCGCTTCGACTACCTGTCCACGGTGTCCGGCGGCGGCTACGTCGGCGCCATGCTCGGCCGCCTGTACGGCCCCGCCCAGGGCGCCCGCGAGGTGGAGAACGGCCTGGCGGCGGACGACTCGCTGCTGCTCTGGTGGCTGCGCAACAACGGCCGCTACCTGGCCCCGGCCGGCGGCCGCGACCTGCTGATGGCCGGCGCCTCGATGCTGCGCGGCTTCATGGCCACCCAGCTGGAGATCGGCATCCTGCTGCTGTGCATCGGCATGTTCACCGTGCTGCCCCACGTGCTGCTGGGGCTGGTGGGCACGCCGCCGGTGTTCCTCGGCAACCTCTGGTCGCTGTGGTTCCTCCTCGTGCCGCTGTTGCTGCTGGCCGCCGGCGCGCTGTGCTGGGCCTACTGGTTCAGCCGCGACCGCCAGGACCACGCCCTGCGCGACCTGCTCTCGGTGCTGCTGGCCCTGCTCGCCGCGCTGGCCCTGGCGGTGCAGGGCCTGTGGCCGCAGCTGCAGAGCGACATCGAGCTGGGCCCGCGGCTACTGGCCTACGCCACCCTGGTCGGCGCCCTGCTGATCGCCCCGCTGGGCTGGCTGCTGCGCCTGCCGCTGCGCGCCTGCCCGCCGGACCAGCAGCGCCTGCGCCTGACCCACTGGCTGGGCTGGGTGCTGCTGGGCGGCGCCGGGGTCCTGCTGCTGGGCGCCTGCGAGGCTGCCACCTGGCACTTGGTCGTGCGCCTGCGCGAGAGCGGCAACTTCACCCTCATTTCCTCCAGCGTGCTGGGCTCCACGGGCCTGGCCGTGGTGCTGCTGCGCGCCCTGCTGCCGACGCTGCTGGAGCGCCTGCGCCAGCAGGGCCTGCCCACGGCCTATGGCAGCCAGCTGGCCAACCTGCTGGGCCTGGCCCTGCTGGCGTTCCTGCTGCTGGCCTGGCTGACGCTGCTGCAGGCCTTCCTCTACCTGGGCGGCAACCTGCTCAGCCCCGGCGCCGCCATGCAGCCCTGGCTGCCGCTGCTGTACTGGGCCCTGGTGCTGGCCGCGCTGGGCTTCTACATCGGCATCAGCGGCGCCAACCTCACCCAGTTGAACCTCGCCTCGCTGCACTACTTCTACCGCTCGCGCCTGGCCCGCACCTACGTCGCGGTGGCCAACCACGGCGGCCCCGAGGCGCGCTTCCCGGCCTCGCTGCTGGTGCCGGCCGAGCGCCGGCTGATCGAGGGCATCGAGTCGCTGCGGGAAATCCTCCCCGGCGACGACGTGGCCCTGGGCGACTACCAGCCGCACGCCTACGGCGGGCCGCTGCACCTGATCAACTGCTGCATCAACCAGACCCTCGACGACCGCACCCACAGCTACAACGCCGACCGCAAGGGCGTGGCGCTGACCGTCAGCGCCCTGGGCGTGGAGACCGGCACCCACGGCCCGCAGGCGCCCGAGGGGCTGGAGCGCGGCAGCCTGGCGCAATGGGCGACCATCTCCGGCGCCGCGCTGAGCACCGGCATGGGCTCGCGCACCAGCGCCGGGCTGGCCGCGCTGGTGTTCATGACCGGCCTGCGCCTGGGCTTCTGGCTGCCCAACCCGACCCGCGCCGCCGAGACCGGCTGGCGCGCGCGCCTGGCCAAGTACCTGGCCACCCGCGCCGAGATGCTCGCCCAGTTCCCCGGCCTGCGCGCGCCCTTCTGGTACCTGTCCGACGGCGGCCACTTCGACAACAGCGGCGTCTACGCCCTGCTCAAGCGCGAGGTCGACCTGATCGTCGCCAGCGACTGCGGCGCCGACCCGCGCTACCTGTTCGAGGACCTGGAGAACCTGGTGCGCAAGGCCAAGATCGACTACGACGCCGACATCGAGTTCATCGACCCACAGAGCCTGGCCCGCGTCTCCGGCGGCGACGCGCGCCCCCTGCTGTTCGGCACCCCGGAGTCCATCTCGCCGGATTGCGGCCGCGAGTACCTGCTGCTGGCGCGCATCACCTACGCCAGCCACAGGCGCGGCACCCTGCTGGTGGTCAAGCCGCACCGCTGCGACTCGCCGCTGCTGGAGCTGCCCTTCGACCTGGTGGGCTACGCCGACCGCAACCCGGCCTTCCCGCAGCAGGGCACCGACGACCAGTTCTTCGACGAGAGCCAGTGGGAGGCCTACCACCAGTTGGGCCTGGCCCTGGGCTCGGTGCTCAGCCGCGACTTCCTCCAGCGCCTGCCCGGCTGGGCCGACCTGGCCAGCATCGTGACCCTCACCGCGGTCGGCCAGCCGGCCCCGGCCAACGCCCCGAACCGCCGCCAGCGCATCGCCCAGAACGTGCGCACCACCCTCGGCGTGGGCCTTTCCGCCAGCCTGGTGGTGGCGCTCTGGCAGGGCCTGGAGCAGTACCGCGGCAGCATCGCCGACAGCGAGTCGAAGTACGCCAGCCAACTGGAGGCCATCGCCGACCTCTACGCCAAGGGCAACAAGGTCAGCGACGCCCTGCGCACGCGCATCGGCCACCTGGAGAACTTCGCCAGCCGCAACGGCCTGTCGGTGGAGTTCGCCAGCGACATGCGCACCCTGTTCGAGCGCGCCAGCACGGCCTGCGCCAACGGCACCGAGTCGGCCGACTGCAACTACCTGCGCCAGCTCACCAGCGACCCGCACCCCAACAGCCCGGTGCAGCAATACTGGTTCGGCTTCACCCCGCTGCCGGAAGACAACCCGGCGCTGGCCAGCGCCCCGCCGCCCCCTCCGCCACCACCACCCGCGGCGCCGGCATCGGCCCCGCCGGTCGCCGCCGAGATGGCGCCACCACCGGCCATGACGGCCGGCGCCGCGCCCACTCCCGCGGCGGAACCGGAGGGCAACCCCTGCGTGCGCGAAGGACGGCGGCCGGTGGTGCTCTACACGCAGATCTACTCGTCCGACGAACAGCGCCCGGCGCGGGACTTCCTCAAGCTGCTGGAAGGCAGCGGCATCAGCACCCCGGGCATCGAGAACGTGGTCAGCGCCGCCACCCGCCGCGGCTCGCCCCCGCCGCTGCCCTGGCCGCGGCCGACCTTCATCTACCACGCCCGCCGCGACGGCGAATGCGCACGCTGGCTGGCGCAGAAGTTCAGCGACAGGGCCGTGGCCCTGCCCCTGGCGGCCAGCCTGCAGGCCTCGCCCGGGGTGATCGAGTTCTGGCTGCCGGCGCAGGCCAAGCCCAATTGAGGTGGCACCGAAATGCTCCTACGAAAAGCCATGCGCACCGGTATGGTAGCGCGCCCTGCGCGCGAAATCGCGGGCAGGGCCCGCTCCTACAGGTTGCCGGGAGACACGGTATTCCTCCCCCGTAGGAGCGGACCTTGTCCGCGATAGCCGGCCATCCCGGCGCGATTCGCGGATGAGATCCGCTCCTACGCTGCCCCACCACGCCATTCCCATGTAGGAGCGCGCCCTGCGCGCGATTTCGCGGGCAGGGCCCGCTCCTACAGGTTGCCGGGAGACACGGTATTCCTCCCCCGTAGGAGCGGATTTTGTCCGCGATAGCCGGAGGTTCAGGCGCGATTCGCGGATGAGATCCGCTCCTACGCCGCGCCACCCACGCCATTCCCCTGTAGGAGCGCGCCCTGCGCGCGATTTCGCGGGCAGGGCCCGCTCCTACAGGTTGCCGGGGTATTGGTCACACCGGACCATCCGCTCGACCCTTCCCACGCACCATCTGCACGTAGAGCTTCTCCACCTGCTCCCGCGCCCAGGGCGTGCGGCGCAGGAAGGTCAGGCTGGACTTGATGCTGGGCTCGCTCTTGAAGCAGCGGATGTCGATGCGCCTGGCCAGGCCTTCCCAGCCGTACTGCTCCAGCAGGCGTTCGAGGATGGCCTGCAGGGTCATGCCGTGCAGCGGGTCCTTGGGTGTTTCGCTCATGGTCGGGCTTCGTCGATGCGGAAAATGCGCGCACCTTAGCAGCAAGCCGCCAGGCGCGCAGCCCGGGCACAGACAGGCGCCCGGCATGCGGCGTAGAATGGCCGCCGCGACCGCCGCATCCCCCATACCTACAACGACGCCTCTTCGCCCGCACGCACCGGCCCCTCGACGCCGGGACATCGCGCGTGGCCGGGGGACTCGGCCTGAGCCCCACCCCCACTCAGGATTCCCATGCACAACCCGCAAGACACCCGCGCCGGCAGTTGGCTGAACGTCATCGCCCTGGCCATCGCCGCCTTCATCTTCAACACCACCGAGTTCGTCCCGGTGGGCCTGCTCAGCGACATCGGCCGCAGCTTCGACATGCGCCCCGAGCAGGCCGGGCTGATGCTCACCCTGTACGCCTGGGTGGTGTCGCTCACCTCGCTGCCGCTGATGCTGGCCACGCGCAACATGGAACGGCGGCGCCTGCTGGTGGCGATCTTCTGCCTGTTCATCGGCAGCCATCTGCTCTCCGGCGTCGCCTGGAGCTTCACCACGCTGATGCTCAGCCGCTTCGGCATCGCCTTCGCCCACGCGGTGTTCTGGTCGATCACCGCGTCCCTGGCGGTGCGCGTGGCGCCGCCCGGCCAGCAGGCGAAAGCCCTGGGCCTGCTGGCCACCGGCACCATCCTGGCGATGGTCCTGGGCATCCCCCTGGGCCGCGTGCTGGGCGAGGCCATGGGCTGGCGCGCGACCTTCCTGGCCATCGCCGGCGTGTCGCTGCTGGTGGTGCTCTGGCTGGCCCGCGCGCTGCCGCTGCTGCCCAGCCAGAACTCCGGCTCGCTGCGCAGCCTGCCGGTGCTGCTGCGGCGCCCGGCGCTGGTGTCGCTGTACGTGCTCACCGTGCTGGTGATCACCGCGCAGTTCACCGCCTACAGCTACATCGAACCCTTCGCCCGCGAGGTGGCCGCGCTGGACAGCCAGCGCACCACCCTGCTGCTCCTGCTGTTCGGCGGCGCCGGGCTGTTCGGCTCGATCCTCTTCAGCCGCTACAGCGAGCGCTTCCCGCGGGCCTTCCCGTGCGTCGCCATCGCGGTGCTGGGCAGTTGCCTGCTGCTGCTCCTGCCGCTGGCCCGCGAGCCCCTGGCGCTGCTCGGCCTGAGCCTGTTCTGGGGCGCCGCCATCCTCTGCTTCGGCCTGGCCCTGCAGGCCAAGGTGCTGATGCTGGCCCACGACGCCACCGACGTGGCCATGGCCATGTTCTCCGGGTTGTACAACGTCGGCATCGGCGGCGGCGCGCTGCTGGGCAGCCGGGTGGTCGGCGGCATCGGCCTGGCGCAGATCGGCAACGTCGGCGGCGCCTTGGCCATGGCGGGCCTGGCGCTGTGCCTGTTCGCCTGCTGGCGCTATGCCCAGGCGCTGCGCGGCGGGCACCCATGAAAAAGGCCGCGGCCCCTTGCGGGACCGCGGCCTTGGGTACAGCTCAGCGGATCAGCGGCCGGCGGCGGGGGCAGAGGCCGGCAGGTGGGCCTCGCCGTACTCCGCCTCGGCTTCGTCGAAGCGCTGCTGCATGGCCTTGGACGGGGCCGGGCCGAGCAGGCTGAAGACCACGATGGCGACGCTGGCGAACAGGAAGCCGGGGATGATCTCGTACAGGCCGAGCCAGCCGAACTGCTTCCAGACGATCACGGTCACCGCGCCGACCAGCATGCCGGCCAGGGCGCCGTTGCGGTTCATGCGCTTCCACAGCACCGAGAACAGCACCAGCGGGCCGAAGGCGGCGCCGAAGCCGGCCCAGGCGTAGGACACCAGGCCCAGCACGCGGTTTTCCGGGTTGGCCGCCAGGGCGATGGCGATCAGCGCCACCAGCAGCACCATGGCGCGGCCGACCCAGACCAGCTCGAGCTGGCTGGCGTTCTTGCGCAGGAAGGCCTTGTAGAAGTCCTCGGTCAGCGCCGAGGAGCACACCAGCAGCTGGCAGCTCAGGGTGCTCATCACCGCGGCGAGGATGGCCGACAGCAGCACGCCGGCGATCCACGGGTTGAAGAGGAGCTTCGCCAGCTCGATGAACACCCGCTCATGGTTCTCGGTGACCGCGCCGGCCTGTTCCGGGTTGGCCTGGAAGTAGGCGATGCCGAAGAAGCCCACGGCCACGGCGCCGCCCAGGCAGAGGATCATCCAGGTCATGGAGATACGGCGCGCGGCCGGGATCGACTTCACCGAGTCGGCGGCCATGAAGCGCGCCAGGATGTGCGGCTGGCCGAAGTAGCCCAGGCCCCAGGCCATCAGCGAGATCACGCCGATGAAGGAAGCGCCCTTGAGCATGTCGAAGTTGGCCGCGTCCTTCAGCTCGATGGCGGCGAAGGTCGGCTCCACGCCGCCGGTGGCGAAGAGCACGATGATCGGGGTGAGGATCAGCGCAAAGATCATCAGCGAGGCCTGCACGGTGTCGGTCCAGCTCACCGCCAGGAAGCCGCCGACGAAGGTGTAGGCGATGGTCGCGGCGGCGCCGGCCCACAGGGCGGTCTCGTAGGACATGCCGAAGGTGCTTTCGAACAGGCGGGCGCCGGCGACGATGCCCGAGGCGCAGTAGATGGTGAAGAACACCAGGATGACCACCGCCGAGAGCACGCGCAGGATGCGGCTGTTGTCCTCGAAGCGGTTGGTGAAGTAGTCGGGGAGCGTCAGGGCGTTGCCGTTGTGCTCGGTGTGCACGCGCAGGCGGCCGGCGACGAACAGCCAGTTCAGGTAGGCGCCGACGATCAGGCCGATGGCGATCCAGCTTTCGGAGATGCCGGAGAGGTAGATCGCCCCCGGCAGGCCCATCAGCAACCAGCCGCTCATGTCCGAGGCGCCGGCCGAAAGGGCCGTGACGAAGCTGCCGAGGCTGCGGCCGCCGAGGATGTAGTCGGAGAAGTTGTTGGTGGAACGGTAGGCGGCGAGTCCGATCAGGACCATGGCCGCGATGTAGATCACGAACGTGACCAGTGTTGGCGTGTTGACGCTCATGGGGGCTCCCCTAACGCTTGTTTTTATCCAGGCCCGGTGGGTAACCCGGGCCCTTGCTCGTCGGGGCTGGCGCTGTTGGCGCCGGTCCCCCTGCCGTGCCGTTCGGCACGACGGGGTGGCAGCGGTCTTGCGCAAGCGCCGCTGCCACCCCTGTCGCCATCCGTCGCGGTTGCACCACGCGGGCGGCTGATTCTTCGGCGCCCCCTCACCAGTCCCGGGGCGGCCTTCGCCACATTGCCCGGCGCACGTCCGGGGACGCGCGCGGGCGGCGGATTCTAGCGCAAGGAAAAGCCCTTGTTGCACCGAATCGCCGAACGGTTGCACTTAGGTGCAACCCGCACAAGCGAATGGCGGAATCTAGTGGCACCCTGCCCCGGCATTCTTGCGAAAAGCTCTGGACTTCTTGCGAAAAACTCCACGGCACGCTGCCGATGAACCTGGCTTGAGCCTTGCCGCTAGCACTTTCGGGTCTGAAAGAACTTGATTTTCAAACCCCAGAGAATGTTATGTTATAACAAACTATCTTAAAGCCGCCCCACCGAGCGGCCCGCCAAGCCCCGACCTTGAGCCTTCGCACAGCCCGAACCGGCACGGGAGGGGCGCGTTCTGCCCGCAAAAAACCAAGGAGCCCACCGATGTCCCCGTCCCGCCCCCTGCCCCGCTGGCCACTGGCGCCACTGACCCTCGCCCTGTTCGCCGTTCCCGCCCTGGCCGACACCCGCCCCGCCGCCCTGCCGGACCACGTGATCACCGCCAACCCGCTGGGCGAGGTGCAACCCGCCGCCCCCAGCAGCGTGCTGCAGGGCGATGCGCTGACGCTGCGCCAGAAAGGCAGCCTGGGCGAGACGCTCGATGGCCTGCCGGGGGTGTCCTCTACCTGGTTCGGGCCCGGCGCCAGCCGGCCGATCATCCGCGGCATGGACGGCGACCGCATCCGCGTGCTGCGCAACGGCGTGGGCGCGCTGGACGCCTCGTCGCTGTCCTACGACCACGCCGTGCCGGAGGACCCCAACGTGGTCGAGCGCATCGAGGTGGTCCGCGGCCCGGCCGCCCTGCTCTACGGCGGCAACGCCATCGGCGGGGTGGTCAACAGCTTCGACAACCGCATCCCCAGCGAACCGGTGGACGGCGTGCACGGCCAGGGCGAGCTGCGCTACGGCGGCGCCGACACCACCCGCAGCGCGGCCGGCGCGCTGGAGGCCGGCGACGGCAACTTCGCCCTGCACCTGGACGCCGGCTCCCGCGAGTTCAACGACCTGCGCATTCCCGGCTACGCCCACTCCAGCCGCCAGCGCGCCCTCGACGGCGACGACGCCAGGCACCGCGTCGAGAATAGCGACGGCCGCCAGGACAGCGGCGCCATCGGCGGCAGCTACCACTGGGACCACGGCTACGCCGGCCTGTCCTACAGCGGCTACGACAGCAACTACGGCTCCCCGGCCGAGGACGACGTGCGCCTGAAGATGCAGCAGGACCGCTACGCCTTCGCCTCGGAAATCCGCGACCTCGAAGGCCCGTTCAGCTCGGTGAAGCTGGATGCCGCCTACACCGAGTACCAGCACAAGGAGATCGAGGGCGGCGAGACCGGCACCACCTTCAAGAACGACGGCTACGAGGCGCGCATCGAGGCCCGCCACAAGCCCATCGGCCCGCTGCAGGGGGTGGTCGGCGCGCAGGTGATCAACAGCCGCTTCTCGGCCCTGGGCGAAGAGGCCTTCGTGCCGCACACCGAGACCGACAGCGCGGCGCTGTTCTTCCTGGAGAACTGGCAGGCCACCGAGCGCCTGGCGCTGAGCTTCGGCGGCCGCGTCGAACACAGCCGCATCGACCCGGACGCCAAGGGCAACGAACGCTTCGCCGAGAACGACGGCGGCCGCAGCTTCACCGCCGGCAGCCTGTCCTCCGGCGCGGTGTACCAGCTGACGCCGATCTGGGCCCTGGCCGCCACCCTCAGCTACACCGAACGCGCGCCGACCTTCTACGAGCTGTACGCCAACGGCCCCCACGCCGCCACCGGCACCTTCGAGGTGGGCGACGCCGACGCGGACAAGGAGAAGGCGGTTTCCACCGACCTGGCCCTGCGCTTCGACAACGGCGTGCACAAGGGCAGCGTCGGCGTGTTCTACAGCCGCTTCTCCAACTACATCGGCCTGCTCGCCAGCGGCCGCTACCGCGACGAGGAAGGCGAAGTGGTCGCCGCCGACAGCGACGAGGCCCTGCCGGAATACCTCTACAGCGGCGTGCGCGCAGAGTTCTACGGCGTCGAGGCGCAGGACCGCATCCACCTGCTGGAAAGCCCCTACGGCAACTTCGACCTGGAACTGTCCGGCGACTACACCCGGGCGAAGAACCGCGACACCGGCCAGCCGTTGCCGCGCATCGCCCCGCTGCGCCTGAACAGCGCGCTGATCTGGGAACTGCAGCAATGGCAGGCGCGCCTGGACGTGGAACACGCCGCCTCGCAGCACCGGGTGCCGGACGAGGAATTCGCCACCGACGGCTACACCACCCTGGGCGCCAGCGTCGGCTACAAATTCGACGTGGGCGGCAGCCAGTGGCTGGCCTTCGTCAAGGGCGAGAACCTGACCAACCAGACGGTGCGCTACGCCAGCTCCATCCTGCGCGACAGCGTGCCGGCGCCGGGGCGCGGCATCGAGGCGGGGGTGAAGGTGGCGTTCTGAAGAACGTAGGGCGAATAACGCCCCGCGTTATCCGCCGTTTGGCCTTGGCCTCATCCCGCTCGCTGCCGAGCACGGAGCCGCCGTCAAAGCCGTGCCAGGCTCAACCACGCAATGGCCGGCAAGGAAGGTGTAGCGGCGGATAACCGCGAACGGTTATTCGCCCTACGTCCATGGCGGGCCTGGCGTAGGGCGCATAACGCCTACGGCGTTATCCGCCGTTTGACCTTGGCCTCACCCTGCTCGCTGCCGAGCACGGAGCCGCCGTCAAAGCCGTGCCAGGCTCAACCACGCAATGGCCGGCAAGGAAGGTGTAGCGGCGGATAACCGCGAACGGTTATTCGCCCTACGTCCATGGTCGGCCTGGCGTAGGGCGCATAACGCCTACGGCGTTATCCGCCGTTTGACCTTGGCCTCACCCTGCTCGCTGCCGAGCACGGAGCCGCCGTCAAAGCCGCGCCAGGCTCAACCACGCAATGGCCGGCAAGGAAGGTGTAGCGGCGGATAACCGCGAACGGTTATTCGCCCTACGTCCATGGTCGGCCTGGCGTAGGGCGCATAACGCCTACGGCGTTATCCGCCGTTTGACCTTGGCCTCACCCTGCTCGCTGCCGAGCACGGAGCCGCCGTCAAAGCCGCGCCAGGCTCAACCACGCAATGGCCGGCAAGGAAGGTGTAGCGGCGGATAACCGCGAACGGTTATTCGCCCTACGTCCATGGTCGGCCTGGCGTAGGGCGCATAACGCCTACGGCGTTATCCGCCGTTTGACCTTGGCCTCACCCTGCTCGCTGCCGAGCACGGAGCCGCCGCTACTGCCGCATCCCCCGCCCGCTCACCAGCAGGCGCACGCAGAAGAAGTAGAGGATCACCGTCGCCACCAGCATGAACACCAGCGCCATGCCGATCGGGATGTCCGACACCCCGAGGATGCCGAAGCGGAAGGCGTTGACCATGTGCAGGATGGGGTTGGCCAGCGACACCGTCTGCCAGAACTCCGGCAGCATGTGGATGGAGTAGAACACCCCGCCCAGGTAGGTCAGCGGCGTCAGCACGAAGGTCGGGATGATCGAGATGTCGTCGAAGTTGCGGGCGAACACCGCGTTGACGAAGCCGCCCATGGAGAAGATGGTGGCCGTCAGCACCACCACCAGCACGGTGATGCCCAGGTGGTGCACCTGCAGCTTGGTGAAGAACAGCGACAGCGCCGTGACGATGATGCCCACCGCCAGCCCGCGCAGCACACCGCCCACGGTGTAGCCGAGGAGGATGGTGTGCGGCGACACCGGCGACACCAGCAATTCCTCGATGGAGCGCTGGAACTTGCTGCCGAAGAAGCTCGACACCACGTTGCCGTAGGCGTTGGTGATCACCGACATCATGATCAGCCCCGGCACTATGTACTGCATGTAGCTGAAGCCGCCCATGCCGCCGATCTGCCGGCCGATCAGGTTGCCGAAGATGACGAAGTACAGAACCATGGTGATCGCCGGGGGCAGCAGGGTCTGCGGCCAGATGCGGGTGAAACGGCGGACTTCGCGGTAGACGATGGTGTTCAGGGCCACCCAGTTGGCGCGCAACTCGCTCATACCGCCACCTTCGACAGGTTTTTCTCGACCAGCGACACGAACAGCTCCTCCAGACGATTGGTCTTGTTGCGCAGGCTCAGCACCTCGATGCCCTGCGCGTTGAGCGCGGCGAACAGGCCGTTGATGCCGGCCGCCTTGTCCACCTGCACCTCCAGGGTGTGGTCGTCCAGCAGCCGCGCCGGGTAGCCGGGCAGTTGCGGGAGCTGGGCCACGGCGCCCTTGAGGTCGAGCACGAAGGTCTCCACGTGCAGCTGGGTCAGCAGCTTGCGCATGCTGGTGTTCTCGACGATGGTGCCGTGGTCGATGATGGCGATGTTGCGGCAGAGCTGCTCGGCCTCCTCCAGGTAGTGGGTGGTGAGGATGATGCTGATGCCCTGCTGGTTCAGTTCGGTGAGGAAGTTCCACATCGAGCGGCGCAGCTCGATGTCCACCCCGGCGGTGGGTTCGTCGAGGATCAGCAGGCGCGGCTCGTGGATCAGCGCGCGGGCGATCATCAGCCGGCGCTTCATGCCGCCGGACAGCTCCCGCGAGGCCGAGTTGCGCTTGTCCCACAGGCCCAGCTGGTTGAGGTACTTCTCGGCGCGCTCCTTGGCGATCTTCGCCGGGATGCCGTAGTAGCCCGCCTGGGTCACGACGATGTCGAAGACCTTCTCGAACTGGTTGAAGTTGAACTCCTGGGGCACCACGCCCAGGCAGCGCTTGACCTTCAGCGGCTCGCGGTCGAGGTCGTGGCCGAACACCGTGACCGTGCCGCTGGTCTTGTTCACCAGGGTCGAGAGGATGCCGATGGTGGTGGACTTGCCGGCGCCGTTGGGGCCGAGCAGGGCGAAGAAATCGCCCTCGGCGACGTCCAGGTCGATCCCCTTGAGGGCCTGGAAACCGTTGCCGTAGGTTTTCGTCAGTTGACGGAGGGTAAGCGCGGAACTCATGGAATTTCCCGTGGCTGGGCGGCGCAGAAAATGGAACAGCTAGATAAGGGCCGGCGCCGGCAAATGCAACCTTCGCCGGCGTCGCGGGCGGCTCAGGTCAGCTCGGTCATCACCGCCGCGCGGTAGGCCGGGCGCTCGCGCAGGCGGGCGTACCAGGCCTCCAGGTGCGGCATCGGCGGGCGCTGGATGGGCATCTCGAACCAGGCGTAGATGAAGCTGCCCAGGGGGATGTCGCCCATGCCGAAGCGCTCGCCGGACAAGTATGGCTGGCGCGCCAGGGCCTGCTCGGGCACCGCCAGGGCCTTCACGCAGGCCTCGATGCCGGCGGCGATGGCGGCCTGGTCACGCTGCTCCGGCGGGGTGCGCAGGGTACCCCAGAACACCGTGCGGAAGGGCCCGGCGAAGGTCGAGGTGGTCCAGTCCATCCACTTCTCGGCGCCGGCGCGCTGCTGCAGATCCTGCGGGTAGAGGCTGCCCGCGGCGTACTTGGCCGCCAGGTAGCGGACGATGGCGTTGGACTCCCAGAGCACGAAGTCGCCATCCTCCAGGGTCGGCACCACGCCGTTGGGGTTGAGCGCGCGGTAGGCCGGCTCGTTCACCACGCCGAAGGCGCCGCCGGCGTCGATGCGCTGGTAGGCCACCCCGGCCTCCTCGGCGCACCACAGCGCCTTGCGCACGTTGGACGAATTCTTGCGGCCCCAGATCTTCAGCATGGCGTTCAGCCTCTTCTTGTTCGGCGGGTGGGCGCGGCCGAGGCAGGTCGGCCGGTGGATGCGAGCACCCTACCGGTCGGCGCGGCAAGAAGAAAGGCATGCGGACTGATGATGACTATCGATTGCCTTCATGCTTCGGCGCTTCGGCCTGCATGTCGCCGGACAACGGCGTGGGGCCGGCGTCGAACAGGTGCGGGTAGCAGGCCCGCAGGTGGCTGAAGAAGAACGCCTCGGGGATGTCGGCGAACTGGCCGTGGTCGCACAGGTACTCCATGTGCCGCCGGCCGCCCTGGTCGAATTCGTGGAAGACGCTGTCCTGGCGCCCGTCGAACTCCAGCGGCAGCACGCCGAAGGCTTCGCACAGCTCGCGGTTGAAGGCCGGCGTGGCCTTCACCCAGCGGCCGTCCAGGTACAGCTCGGTGTAGCCGTGCATGGCGAACGTCTCGCTGCGCAGCAGCTCCACCATGCGCCCGCTGGCCAGGTGGTTCTTCACGTCGGCCAGGCCGATGCGCGCGGGGATGCCGCACAGGCGCGCGCAAGCCGCCAGCAGCGCGGCCTTGGGCACGCAGTAGGACTGCCCGGCCTGCAGCGCGTGGCTGGCCTTGAGCGTCTGCGCGTCGAGGCTGAACACGTAGGGGTTGTAGCGGATGCCGTCGCGCACCGCGTAGTACAGCGCCACCGCCTGCTCGCGCGGCTGCGTCGAGGCGCCGCGGTGCCGGCGGGCGAACTCGACCACCGCGGGGTGGTCACTATCCAGGTAGCGGCCGGGTTCAAGGTAAGCCTGCACGGGGGAATCTCCTTCACGGTTCCGGCCAGTCTAAACAGCCCGTCCGCACGCCGTGGAGGACGATCCGGCCAAGCTCGCCGAGGAAGGCGCCAACACCCGGCTAAGCTCAAGGGGATCGTCCTGTCGTTCGTCATGGAGGAAAGCGCATGTTGTTGCTCTGGTTGATCGTTCTCGTGCTCGGCGTCGCCTGGCTCGCCCACCGCCGCGTGGCGCCGGCCCCGGCGCTGGGCATCGTCGCCGTGTACCTGGTCTTCATGGGCCTGTTCAGCCACGCCCACGGCTGGATGGTCCTGCTCTGGCTGCCCTGGCTGGCGGTGGCCGCCGCCCTGGCCCTGCCCGAACTGCGCCGCAAGCTGTTCAGCGGCCCGCTGTACGCCTGGTTCAAGCAGGTGCTGCCGCCGATGTCCGACACCGAGCGCGAGGCCATCGAGGCCGGCACCGTGTGGTGGGACGGCGACCTGTTCAGCGGCCGCCCGGACTGGAGCAAGCTGCTGGGCGCCCCGGCGCCGCAGCTGAGCGAGGAGGAACAGGCCTTCATCGACGGCCCCACCGAACAGCTCTGCGCCATGGTCGACGACTGGGACATTTCCCGGCGCATGGACCTGCCGCCCGAGGCCTGGGCCTTCATCAAGGAACAGGGCTTCTTCGGCCTGATCATTCCCAGGGAGTATGGCGGCAAGGGCTTCTCCGCCTTCGCCCACTCCCAGGTGGTGATGAAGCTGGCCAGCCGCAGCGGCGACCTGGCCTCCACCGTGATGGTGCCCAACTCCCTGGGCCCCGCCGAGCTGCTGCTGCACTACGGCACCGACGAGCAGCGCCAGCGCTACCTGCCGGGCCTGGCGCGCGGCGAGGAAATCCCCTGCTTCGGCCTGACCAGCCCGCAGGCCGGCTCCGACGCCGGCGGCATGACCGACGTCGGCATCGTCTGCAAGGGCCAGTGGCAGGGCGAGGAAGTGCTCGGCCTGCGCCTGACCTGGGAGAAGCGCTACATCACCCTGGGCCCGGTGGCCACGCTGCTGGGCCTGGCCTTCAAGTGCCATGACCCGGACCACCTGCTGGGCGGCGAGGAAGACCTGGGCATCACCCTGGCCCTGGTGCCCACCGACACCCCCGGGGTGGCGATCGGCCGGCGCCACGTGCCCCTGGGCGCGGCCTTCATGAACGGGCCGAATTCGGGCAAGGACGTGTTCCTGCCGCTGGACTGCATCATCGGCGGCCAGGCCATGATCGGCAAAGGCTGGATGATGCTGATGAACTGCCTGTCGGTGGGCCGCTCCATCTCCCTGCCGGCGGTGGGCACCAGCGCGGCCAAGGGCTGCAGCTACAGCAGCGGGCGCTACGCGCAGATCCGCGAGCAGTTCAACGTGCCCATCGGCGCCTTCGAAGGCATCCAGGAAGCCCTCGGGCGCATCGGCGGCAACGCCTGGATGATGGACTGCGCGCGCATCCTCACCGCCCACGCGGTGGACCTGGGCGAGAAGCCCTCGGTGCTGTCGGCCATCCTCAAGTACCACCTCACCGAGCGCGGCCGCGAGTGCATCAGCCACGCCATGGACATCCACGGCGGCAAGGGCATCATCCTCGGCCCGCGCAACTACCTGGGCCGCGCCTGGCAGACGGCGCCGATCTTCATCACCGTTGAAGGCGCCAACATCCTCTCGCGCAACCTGATGATCTTCGGCCAGGGCGCCATCCGCTGCCATCCCTTCGTGCTCAGGGAAATGGCCCTGGCCCAGCAGGAGGACCAGGGCCACGCCGCCCACGAGTTCGATCGCCTGCTGCTGCGGCACATCGGCTTCGCGGTGAGCAACGCCGCCAGCAGCCTGCTGCTGGGGCTGGGCTTCGGCCGCTTCGACCACGTGCCCGGCGACCGCGTGGCGCGCCCCTACTTCCGCGCGGTGAACCGCCTGGCCGCCAGCTTCGCCATGCTCGCCGACTTCAGCATGATGCTGCTGGGCGGCGAACTGAAGCGCAAGGAACGCCTCTCGGCGCGCCTGGGCGACACCCTCAGTCACCTCTACCTGGCCTCGGCGGCGCTCAAGCGCTACCACGACCTGAACCACGCCGAGCACCTGCAACCGCTGCTGCGCTGGGCCCTGGAGGAAAACCTGGCGAAAGCCGAGGAGGCCCTGGCCGCGCTGCTGGAGAACTTCCCCAACCGCATCGCCGGCTGCCTGCTCAAGCTCCTGGTGTTCCCCCTGGGCCGCCGCCACAAGGGCCCGGGCGACGCGCTGGACGCGGAGATCGCCGGCATCCTCGGCCGCCCGCTGGACGACCCGGCGCTGCAGGCGATCCTCTACGGCGCCTTCCTGCCCACCGCCGAGGGCGACCCGCTGGCCGACCTGGAGCGCGCCCTCACCGCCCTGCGCGAGGCGGCGCCCTTGCAGAAGCAGCTGCACAAGGCGCTCAAGGAAGGCAGGCTGCGGCCCGCGCCCGGCCAGTCGCCGATCGACGCCGCGGTGGCCGCGCGGGTGCTGGACGAAGCCCAGGGCCAGCAGCTGCACGCCGCGGAAGCGGCCCGGCGCCAGGTGATCGACGTCGACGACTTCGCCAAGGAGGAACTCGGCCAGCCGGGCAAGGTCTGACCTCGCAGAACCCTTCCCTACCCCATGAAGGGAGCAGTACGCCAAGGGCGCCGACACGGCGCCCTTGGCGTTTTCGGCCCGCGGGGCTGCCAGGGCCGGCGGATGGGTGCACACTGGCAGGGAATGGCAACCGGGAGAACGCCCATGCGCATCCTGACCATCCTTCTCGTCGGCCTGGCCGTGGCGGCCACGGCCCAGGCCGACTCCTGGCTCTACCCCAGCCGCAACAGCCCGCCGCCGGCGCCGCTGGTCGACCTGGACGCGCAACAGCAGCAGATCGACAACCTGCAGCGCCAGGCCGAGCAGCGCCGCGCGCGGCAGCAGGACCAGCGCCTGCAGTACGAGGACCAGCGCCTGCAGCTCAAGCAGCAACAGCTCAAGGACCAGCAGCAGGCCCTGGACCGCCAGCGCCAGCAACAGCGCCTGCAGGACCAGGCCATCGAGCGCCAGCGCACCGACCTGCAACAGTTCCGCCTGCAGCAGCAACAGCAGCAGCTCGACATGCAGCGGCGGATGATCGACAACCAGCGCCGGCAGACCCAGTCGCGGCCGCTGCGTTGAACGGCGGCGCGCGGCGGGGGCGGTGAAACCCGATATACTCCGCCCCCGTTTCAGCCGTTTCCGCAGAGGACCCCACCATGGCCAGCGCCTACCTTGACCACCACCTCGCCCTGCTGCAGCACCTGCGCATGATCCTCGGCGCCCTGGGCGAAGCCGAGCAGGTCCCGGAGGAGAACCACGGCCTGTTCCTCGAGCGCTTCGACGAACTGCTGGAGGAACTGCCGCGCGACCCGGTGGGCGCCCAGTACCTGGGCCAGGACCTGATTGCCCAGACCTTCCACCGCTACCCGCAGATCGCCCACCTGGTGCCGCGCGACCTGCTGTGGTTCTTCGGCGGCGACTGTCTGCACTTCATGCCCGACGAAGAGATCGATATGTACCAGCAACTGGACGAACGCCGCTTCGCCGCCGAGGAAAACGGCGAGCCCTTCGACTGGAACAAGGAAAAGGCCCTGCTGGCGCTGCCGGAAGACGCGCCCAAGCATTGAGCCGACACCGGAGCACCACGTAGGGCGAATAACGCGAAGCGTTATCCGCCGATCGCGGACAGAGTCCGCTCCTACGCCGCCCCACCCACGCCATTTCCATTGTAGGAGCGCGCCCTGCGCGCGAAATCGCGGGCAGGGCCCGCTCCTACAGTATGACTCCGTCCGCGATCCGGCCATCAGGCCGCCCTACCCCTCCTCCGGCACCCGTATCCGGTGGCAATCCTTGATCTCCCGCAGCGCCAGGGTCGACTGGATCGAGGCGATCCCCGGCTGCTTGCGCAGCACCTTCTCGACGAACTCCGCGTAGGCGTCCAGGTCCTTCTCCAGCACCTGCAGAAGGAAGTCCGCGTCGCCGGTGATCTTGTGGCACGCCAGCACCTCCGGCAGCTCGCGCACGGTCGCCTCGAAGCGGTCCGAGGCGTCGTCGGAATGGGCGGCGAAGCGCACGTGGACGAAGGCCAGGATGTCCAGGCCCAGGCGCCGGCGGTCGAGGTTGGCCTGGTAGTCGCGGATGTAGCCCTCCTCCTCCAGGCGCTTGCGCCGCCGCCAGCAGGGCGTGACGCTCAGCGCCAGGCGCTCGCTCAGCTCGGCGTTGGACAGGCTGGCGTCCTCCTGCAGCAGGCGCAGCATCGCCAGGTCGGTGGCATCCAGGCTGGCCAGGCTGGAATTTCTTTTCTTCATTCCCATCATCCTGAGTCTGTCTTTGCGCAGAAGACTAGCCCATGCAGTCGGAAAGCACAGTTATTCCTGGCCAGCGGCATAGACTGACCCCAGGCGCCCGATGAACGCGCGGCGCTCCCACTCAGGAGGATGGCAGCATGACCCGTTATCTGGATGTGCAGGACGTTGGCCGACTGCTCGGCGAGATCGGCCCGGGCGCGGCGATCCGCGCGATGGCCGGCTACATCGAGGCGGACTACCGACGCTGGGACGAATTCACCAAGTGCGCCCGCGTCGCCAATCATTCCGCCCTCGGCGTGATCGAGCTGATGCCCGCCGACGACGGCAAGCTGTATGCCTTCAAGTACGTCAACGGCCACCCGAAGAACCATCGCGTCGAGCTGCCCACGGTAATGGCCTTCGGCGTGCTGGCCAGGGTGGATACCGGCTACCCGCTGCTGCTCGGCGAACTGACCCTGACCACCGCCGTGCGCACCGCCGCCACCTCGGCGCTGTTCGCCGGCTTCCTCGCCCGGCCCGACGCCCGCAGCATGGCGCTGATCGGCAACGGCGCGCAGAGCGAGTTCCAGGCCATCGCCTTCCATGAACTGCTGGGCATCGAGGAAATCCGCCTGTTCGACATCGACCCGGCGGCCACCGCCAAGCTGCAGCGCAACCTCGCCGGCCTGCCCGGCCTGAAGCTGGTGGTGGCGGGCTCCGTGCGCGACGCGGTGCGCGGCGCCGACATCGTCACCACGGTCACCGCCGACAAGACCAACGCCACCATCCTCACGGCCGACATGCTCGAGCCGGGCATGCACATCAACGCCGTGGGCGGCGACTGCCCGGGCAAGACCGAGCTGCAGGCCGAGGTGCTGGAACGCGCGCGGGTGATAGTCGAGTTCGAACCACAGACGCGCATCGAGGGCGACATCCAGCAGATGCCGGCGGACTTCCCGGTGATCGAGTTCCAGCGCATCCTCGCAGGCACCGCCGAGGGCCGGCAGAACGCCGAGCAGATCACCGTGTTCGACTCGGTGGGCTTCGCCCTGGAAGACTTCTCCGCCCTGCGCTGGCTGCATGACGCGGCGCGCGAACGCGGCATCGGCCGCGACATCGAGCTGGTGCCGCGGCCGCAGGACCCGAAGGACCTCTTCGGCCTCGTCCAGCAGCCCCAGGGCCAGGCGCTGCGCGCCGTGCGCTGAGCCACGGCGCGCAGCGGCTCACTCCAGCACGCTGAACTGGATGCGCTGGTTGCGCGCCCTGCCCGCCTCGGTGGCGTTGCTGAACAGCGGCTGGCTGCGCCCGTAGCCCTTGGCCTGCAGGCGGTCGGGCGTCACGCCCAGTTCCACCAGGCGCGCCACCACGGCCTCGGCGCGGGCGTGGGAGGCCTGCTGGCTGCTTTGCGAATCGCCGCTGTCGTCGGTGTACCCGCCGACCTCAACGCGGGTGCCCGGCGGCGCCTGGCGGATGGCTTCGGCGGCCTCGGCCAGCACCTCGTCGCTGTCGCGGCTGATGGTGATCGACTGGTTGTCGAAGCGGATGCCCAGCTGGTTCAGGGCATCCGCCAGCTGCTGGGCGCCGGAACCCGGCGGCAGGCCGCTGAGGGCGGCCAGGGTGCGGTTCCACAGCCCCAGGAACTCGAAGCCGCCGAAGGTCTCGCGCAGCTTCTGCGACAGCTCGATGCGCTCCGCCTGGGTCAGCAGGGTGGAGTCCATGCGGATTCGCTCGCCGTTGAAGCCCAGCTTCAGCCCTTCCACCTTCAGTTCCGGCAGCAGCTCCAGCAGGCCATCGAGCCAGGCCGCCGGCGCGGTTTCCCGCTTGACGCGGATGTCGCCCCTCAGGTGCTCCGCGCCGAAGACCTCCTTCAGGCGCCCCAGCAGCGAGGCGCGTTCGTCGATGCTGGCGAGCTGGCCGTTGATGCGGACCTTGCCCTCGCGCAGTTCGAACATGAACCGCGGAGCCTCCGCGACCACGCTGGCCTCGGGCTGCGGCGCCACCTCCACGGCGGCGGCCACCCGTTCCTGGGCCACAGGCGTGGACGAGCACTGGCGCAGCGACAGGCCCAGGGTGAGCAACGCCAGCACCAGCACCCCGCCGAGCCACGGCGTCAATGGCAGCCGCCGCCCATCGTGCCGCGGCTGCGCCGGCTCGGGGGCCGGCGCCTGCTGCAACACCGGCAGAAGCTCCGCGGTGTCGGCCATCAGCACCGTCAGGCCGGCGGCCCTGGCGTCGGCCTGCCCGCCCGCGGCGTCGATGCCGGCCAGCAGCCCCGGCAGGCAGCCGGCGGCCGCCTCGGCCAGTTGGCCGTCGGGCAGCCCCAGGTGGCGGGCGAAGCGGCCCAGGGTCCCGGCCTCGAACACCTGCTCCAGTTGGGCGTGGTCGAGCAGCCGGGAGCGGTCGCCCTCGAGCCAGCCCTGCAGCCAGGCTCCCAGTCCCTGCCGCTGCAGGTGCTGGACGAAGCCGTCCCAGCCGCCACGCTGCTCGTCGAGCACCCGGTGGGCCAGCAGGCCCAGGAGCTTGCCGGCGTTGTCCGGCGCCATGCCGAAGCGGCGGCAGAGGTCCTCTAGAAGCTGCCCTATGAAATCGTTTTGCATGATCGAAGTAGTCCACAGATGAACGGCCAGAATCCGCGCCCGCCGTGGGCCGAGGCGGGCTATCGCTCCGCCCCGGCGGAGAAAGGCAGGCCATGGCGCACGCCCTTCCGGCGGGAGATACGCCATCTCAGCAAAGGCCCCTGGCAGGGCCTATAGGGACAATCCGAATGCAATCGCCGCCTCTCCCTGAAAGAGGCGCGCTTTTGGCATCAAAAGACAGGTCGTTGTCATGCCCGGCTATCCCTGCCGATCGGCCCGCGCCGTACCTTTTCCCCAACGCACCAATCGGACCGCGTACCACCGGAAAAGGAGAATGCGTCATGCGAGGGTATCCCCAGGGACTGTTGAAGAACCGTTCCGTCGTCAAGCATGGCAACTATGCCGTCATCTCGCCGGACGGCCGTGTCATCAACACCATCCCCGGCATCGTCGACTGCTGCATGACGCTGCTGGCCACCCCCAAGGTAGGTGCGAGCTTCGTGCAGTTGATCGGCACGCTGGGGCCGCAGGCCCGCACCACCCAGCCCTACGCCGGGCTGCCCCACGAGGAAGCCTTCATCTATGTGCTCGACGGCGAGGTGCAGCTGAAGGTTCGCGTGGGCGACGACAGCACCACCCTGCGCCAGGGCGGGTACGCCTATGCACCACCGGGAACGGGCATCGGTTTCGAGAATGCCAACGGCCAGCCCGGTCGCATTCTGCTCTACAAGCAGCGCTTCATCCCCCACCCGGCCGGCTCGTGCCCGTATGCGGTGTTCGCCAATGCCAACGACATCGCCTGGACCGACTACGAGGGCATGGCGAACGTCCACATCAAGGACCTGCTGCCCGTCGAGCAGTGCTTCGACATGAACATGCACATCCTGAGCTTCGACCCGGGCGCCAGCCACAACATCATCGAGACCCACGTCCAGGAGCACGGCGCCTACGTCTACGAAGGCCAGGGCTGCTACCTGCTGGACGAGGACTGGTACCTGATCCAGCGGGACGACTTCATCTGGTTCGGCCCGTACTGCAGGCAGGCGGCCTACGGCGTCGGGCGTGAGCCATTCACCTACATCTACTCCAAGGATTGCCACCGCGACGTCGAGGTTTGAGCAATCCCGCGCCGGACGCTCCCCGTCCCGCCAACGAGACCGCCCGGCTTTCCTACGAATCAGCAACGACACAGCAGGAGCATCTCATGGCACTCGAACAGAACTTCAAGACACTGGATGTTCGCGACCACCTCGCCGCCACGCAAATGCGGGGCAGGAACATAACCTTCCTGGATGACTTCAGCCGCGATCAGCTAGACGCGCTCTTCCAGGCGGCGCGGCAGTTGGAGCCCTTCATGCGCACCGGGCTGGACCTGCTGCGAGGCAAGGTGCTCTACACCCTGTTCTTCCAGCCATCGACCCGCACGCGCTGCAGCCACGAGGATGCGATGTTGCGCCTGGGCGGCAGCGTCATCACCGAGTCGGATCCGCTGCACAACTCGTCGGCCGCCAAGAACGAGAGCCTGTACGACAGCCTGCGGGTGACTTCGGAATATGCCGACGTGATCGTCATGCGCCACCCGGACGACCGCGAAGCCCTGGGGGCGCTGGCCGAGCTGGAGGGCCACGTGTCGCCGGTGATCTCCGGTGGCTATGGGCATGTGACCCACCCCACGCAGGGCCTGCTCGACTGCTACACCTGCTGGCGCGCCTTCGGCGACCTGAGCCGGGTGACGGTGGCCATCGCCACGCCCGACCTGTCGCGGGCCCGCTCCGGCCAGTCGTTCGCCCTGGCGCTGGCGGCGATGGGCGCCAAGATCATCTACACCGGCACCAGCGAGCTACGCACCCCCGCGGTCGTGCGCGACAAGCTGGTGCGCATGGGCGCGCAATTCGAGGAACACTTCGACCTGAGCGAAAGCCAGAACAAGGAGTTGTACATCGAGAGGAGCGTGGACCTGATCTACCTGCCCGGCTGCTCGGTCAAGAAGGACGATCCGAACCGCGAAGACTTCGTCAAGACCATGGCGAACTACTACCTCGGCATGGAGACGCTGCAGGAGATCCGCCAGAAGACCGGCAAGGTGGTCGGCGTGCATCATTCGCTGCCTCGCAACCCCGGTGAGTTCGACTTCGGCATCGATAACACCGAGCACCAGTTGTACTTCCGTGCCATCGGCTTCTCCGTCGCCATCCGCATGGCGCTGCTGTGCGCAGTCGTGGGAGTGAACTGATGATGACGCCCCATGCCCCGCCCCCCATAGACGGGGGACGCCCGAAGTTCCGCATGCCGGACATCTACATCGTACTGGCACTGTTCATTCTGGCCGTGGCTGCGCTCACCTACGTGATCCCCGCCGGGCAGTACGAACGGCAGACCGTGGAAACCTCGCGGGGCCAGCAGACGCTGGTGATCGCCGGCACCTACCAGCGGATCGAGCAACAACCGGTGGGCGCCATGGACCTCGTCTCGGCGATTCCCAACGGCCTCAAGCGTGGTGCCGGGGTCGTGTTCCTGACCTTCATGATGGGCGGGTGCATGGGCCTGATCAAACGAGCAGGCCTGATCGACATGGGCGTGCTGCAACTGAACAGAGCCGTCGGCGACAAAGGCTTCATGGTGATTCCGATCCTGATCGGCATTTTCGCCAGCCTGGCGGCCTTCATCGGTACGCCGGAGCTGTCGCTGGCCTACCTGCCGGTGCTGCTGCCGCTGTTCTACCGACTCGGCTACGACGGTATGACCGCAACAGCCGTGGCCTTGCTCGGCCCCTGCCTGGGCTTCACCTTCGGCCTGACCATTCCCAGCTCCATCGGCGTCGGCCAGCAGATCGCGCAGTTGCCGATGTTTTCCGGCTCCGCCTTCCGTGCCGCGGTACTGCTGTTCGTCCTGCTGGTCGGCATAACCTATGTGATGCGCTATGCCGCAAGGGTCAAACGTGACCCCACGCGCAGCCTGACCTTCGAGTCCGACCGGGAAATGCGCACGAAGATCGCCGAGGAGGAAGGCGACCAGCGAGAGCTGACCTTCAGCGCCCGCCAGAAGCTGGCCGGGATCGCCTGCCTGGCGATGTTTCCGATCGCCATCGCCCTGATCCTGACGCGGAACCTCGGCTTCGAAGCCATCGGTGGCCTGTTCCTGTGCATAGGCGTGGTCGCCGCGGCGGTGGCGGGCAAGCGGCCGCAGCAGATCTGCGACGACCTCAATGCCGGCATGCGCGACATGATGGTGGCGGCCCTGCTGTGCGGCGTGGCCAGCGCCATCGCCGTCGTCATGGACCAGGGCGTCATCACCGACACCTTGGTGTACTGGCTGGAGAACATGATGCGCACGGTGCCGCCGGAGCTGAGTGCGATCGCCATCTTCTGGGAGCAGTCGCTCTTCAACTTCCTGATCCCCAGCGCGACGGCGCTGACCGTGCTGACCATGCCGATCATTTCCCCGCTGGCCTCGCTGCTGGATATCTCGCAGCAGGCGGTGGTTTCGGCCAACGCCTGGGGCGGCCAGCTCACGGACATCTTCTTCCCCACATCCGGGTTCTTCGTGGCGACGCTGAGCATCGCCCGCGTCGAGTACGGCAAATGGCTGCGGTTCTATACGCCGCTGATGCTGATGCTGGGCGCGATCGCCAGCGCCGCGCTGTATCTGATGCAAAGCCTATCGCTGGGCCTGTAGGGAGATCCGAGCATGTTCGACACCCTGATAAAGAACGGACTGGTGGTACTCCGGGACGAAGTGAAGCTACTCGACCTGGGCCTGCGCGACGGGCGGATCGCCGCCATGGGCCGCGAGCTGGGCGACTCGGCCCGGACAATCGATGCCCAGGGCTGCTACGTGCTGCCGGGCATGGTCGATGTGCATATGCACATTTCCGAACCCGGGCGCACCGAATGGGAAGGCTACCGCACCGGTACCCGGGCCATGGCGGCGGGAGGCACGACGTCCTTCGTGGAAATGCCGCTCAACACCCTTCCCGCCACCACGGACCTGGCCGCCCTGGAAACCAAGCTGGCCGCGGCACGCGGTCAATGCTACGTCGATTACGTGCCGATGGCCGGGCTGGTGCCCTGGAACCTGGCCGACCTCGAAGCGTTGTCCGAGGCCGGCGTCGCGGCCTACAAGTGCTTCGTCGCCACCTGCGGCTCGGGCGAGCCGGGCGATTTCAGGAACATCGACGATTACCAGCTCTACCTCGGCATGCAGACACTGGCGCGCACCGGGGACCTGCTGGTGATCCATTGCGAGAACGCCGCCATTACCGACGGGCTCGGCCAGCAGGCCAGGGCGCAGGGCAAGACACGGGTATCGGACTATGTCGCGACGCGGCCGGTGTTCACCGAGGTGGAAGCCGTGCAGCGGGTACTGCTGCTGGCCAGGGAAACCGGTTGTCGTGTGCACATCGCCCATTGCAGCTGCCCGGAAGCCATCGAGGCCGTGCTGCAGGCACAGGCGCAGGGAATCGATGCATCCTTCGAGTCCTGCCCGCACTACTTCCTGCTGGCTACCGAGGACCTGGACGCGATAGGCCCTCGCGCGAAATGCTCGCCGCCCATTCGTGACCGTGCGAACCAGGCGCGCCTGTGGCAACTGCTGGCGCAGGGGCGAATCGCCATCCTGGGCTCGGACCATTCGCCTTGCACGCCGCAGCTCAAGGCGTCACCCAACGCCTTCGATGCCTGGGGAGGCATCAGCGGGTGCCAGAACAGCGTGGATGCGATGTTCGATGCGGCCGTTCTGAAGCGCAGGATCAGCCCGACGATCCTGATGAACGCACTGGCGACCGAACCGGCACGGCGCTTTCGCCTGCCCGCGAAGGGAGAGATCGCCCTGGGCAAGGATGCCGACATCGCCATTCTCGACCCTTGCCAGAGTTACACCGTCACGGCTGCGCAGTTGCTCTACAAGAACCGGATGAGCGCCTATGAAGGCATGCGGATCGGGTGCCGCATCACCCACACGCTGGTGCGCGGCCATCTGGTGTACCAGGCCGACAAGGGCATCCTGGGGGAGCCCATCGGCGCACCCATGCATGTCTGCAAGCACTGAACACAGGGGGGACAATACATGCGAATCGTGATCGCTCTGGGCGGGAACGCCCTGCTCAAGCGCGGCGAGCCGATGACCTCGGAGAACCAGCGGCAGAACGTCCGCGCCGCCTGCCGGCAGATCGCCAGGGCCTATGAGGGCAACCAGTTGATCGTCACCCACGGCAACGGCCCGCAGGTTGGTCTGATGGCGCTGCAAAGCAACGCCTACAAGGATGTCCCCATGTATCCGCTGGACGTGCTGGGGGCGGAGTCGGTGGGCATGATCGGCTACATGATCCAGCAGGAACTGGCCAACTTCGTGCCCAGGAGCGCCTCGCTGGCCACCATACTCACGCAAACCGAGGTGGCGCCCGACGACCCGGCCTTCCAGCGCCCCACCAAGCCGGTCGGCCCGGTGTACGAGCGGGAAGAGGCCGAATGGATCGCCACGGAGAAGGGCTGGACGATGGCCCGCGACAACGGCCACTACCGTCGTGTGGTTCCCAGCCCGCAACCTGTAAGAATATTCGGCCTGACCCCACTGAAACTGCTCATTGAGCATGGATGCATCGTGATCTGCGCCGGCGGCGGAGGCATTCCGGCCTACTATGACGCCCAAGGCATGCTGTGCGGAGCCGAAGCGGTGATCGACAAGGACCTGGCAACGGCACTGTTGGCGCGGTCGGTGCAGGCCGAGCTGCTCGTCATCGCCACCGATGTCGAGGGTGTCTATGTCGATTGGGACAAGCCCTCGCGACGGCGGATCACCGTTGCCGATCCCGACGCGATCATGCAGCTCGAATTCGCCGCGGGCTCGATGGCCCCCAAGGTGCAGGCAGCGGTGAACTTCGCCCGCGCCACGGGATGCCCGGCGGTCATCGGCGCGCTGCAGGACATAGAACGGATTATCGCCGGGCAGGCCGGCACGCGTATTTCGACGCAGGCCTCGGGTATAACCTACGTAGCGGCCTGAGGCGCCCGGGATGCCCTTTCCCAGATACAGGGGCATGTGACAAATGCCAGAAGCAGTAGTCATCGGCGAGAAGAGGCCAGGCGACGGGGTTCGTCTTGGCGCCAGGACATCGGTGTTGTCCAGCCTGATTCGATCAGTCTGCCAGACACTCAGGGGGTACGGCCTGGACCCGATTGAGCTGATGGAAGCAGCCGGGCTGGAGACCCGGCTGCTGAACGTACCCGAGGCACGTTATGACGGGGAAGCGGTCAAGCGGTTCTGGCGCCTGGCCATCCGCGCCACCGGAGACGCACTGCTTGGCCTGCGGGTGGGCAAGGAGCTTCAGGCCCCCGCGCTCCACTCCCTGGGGCTGGCCCTGATGGCCAGCGGCTCGCTTGCACAGTTGCTGGAGCTGTTCGCGAACTACAGCAGGCTCGTCTGCACCTCGCTGCACATCGAGCTGTACCACGAGCGCAAGCGCACCCGGGTGATACTGCACACCGATGAGGACGACATACGCCAGCGCCCCCTCAGCCTGGCGATTCTGGCCTTCATCAACCGGCAGGCCTGCTCCCTCGCCCAACATCCGGTGATACCGCTGCGGGTCACTTCCGTCATGGCGGCCGGACCACAAGTCCGGGCCCTGGATGCGTACTTCGGAACGGACGTATGCCTGGGCGCGGAGTGCGACTCCATCGCCTTCCACTACGAGAACGTGATCGAGCCCTACGCCGGCGGCAACCCCCAGCTGGTCCAGGTCAATGAAGAACTGATCAACGGCTATCTATCGCATCTCCGCGAGCATGACGTGTTCAATCGCGTGCGTGCCCACATTCAACGCATGCTCGCCACGGGCGAACCACCCCTGGGCCAGGTGGCGCGGGTCATGAACCTGTCTCCCAGAACGTTGCAGCGTCGGCTCGACGATGCCGGTTGCTGCTACAAGCAACTGGTGGACAACGGCCGAAAGGAAATGGCCTACGACCTGTTGGCACACAGCGAGACCAGCGTTACCGAGATCAGCTTCCTGCTGGGCTTTTCCGACCCCAGCAATTTCAACCGCGCCTGCCACCGCTGGTTCGACTGCAGCCCCCAGCAGTTCCGTCAGCGGATGCTGTGCGTAACCGTCTAGCGCTCGCCGCGATCATTGGCATCCAAAGCCAAGCGCTTGTCAGCAAACGACAGGTGGAAATGACGGCAACCGCCATAGACTGGGCAGCACAGGCATTCGGGGCATCGGTTCGCCCCAGCATGGAGGTAGTGCCGCGATGACCCAGCCCGATCCGCAGCGCCGCGCACGATTGCCCGCCCCCCTTGCATCCCGGCCGCCGACCGGCTCGGACACTCCCCTGGCCAACGAGGACCTGTTGCCGACAAGGCAGACCTGGAACTGGTACAACATTTTCGCCTTCTGGATGTCCGACGTGCACAGCGTGGGCGGCTACGTTTTCGCCGGCACCCTGTTCACGCTGGGCCTGCAGTCCTGGCAGATCTTCCTGGTGCTGGTGGGCGGAATATGCATCGTCATGCTGCTCGCCAACCTGATAGCCGAACCCAGCCAGAAGAGCGGCGTACCCTTCCCGGTGATCGCGCGGCTCGCCTTCGGCGTCTACGGGGCCAATATCCCGGCGCTGATTCGCGGCATCATCGCCATCGTCTGGTACGGCATCCAGACCTACCTGGCGTCGGTGGCGCTGAGCATCATCCTGCTGCGAGTCTTCCCCGCGATGGCGGTGCTGACCGAGCAGAGCTTCCTGAATCTGTCCTACCTGGGATGGATCGGCTTCCTGGCCATGTGGTCGCTGCAGACCGCACTGTTCCTCATGAAAATGGATGCCATCAAGGTATTCATGGACTGGGCAGGGCCCGCCGTCTACCTGGTGATGTTCATGCTGATGGGCTGGATCGTCTACCAGGCGGGCTGGAGCGAGATCAGCCTGTCCCTGTCCGAAAAGGTCCTGACACCGCTGGAGACACTGGGGCAGGCACTGGTGGCCACCTCGCTCATCGTGGCCTATTTCGCCGGACCGACGCTGAACTTCGGAGACTTCTCGCGGTACTGCCGGTCGATGAAGGATGTACGGCGCGGTAACTTCTGGGGGCTGCCGGTCAACTTCACAGTGTTCTCGCTGATCTCGGTCGTGATCATCTCGGGCACCCCGGCAGTCTTCGGCCGCATGATCGAGGACCCGATGGAAACCATCGGCATGATCGACGACACCACCATGGTGGTGTTGCTGGCGTTCACCTTCGTCACGGCGACAGTGGGAGTGAACATCGTGGCCAATTTCGTCTCTGCCGCCTTCGACATCTCCAACGTGGCGCCGAACCGAATCAGTTGGCGCGGCGCGGGCCTGATGGCCGCTGTCGCCTCGGCGCTGCTGATGCCCTGGAACCTGTACGACTCGCCGGCGATCATCCACTACACCATCGACATGCTGGCGGCCTTCATCGGCCCGCTGTACGGGATACTGATAGTCGACTACAGGCTGGTCCAGCATCGGAAGATCGATGTCGCCGACCTGTTCTGCAACGCTCCCGAGGGGCGCTACTGGTACCGAGGAGGCATCAACCCCATTGCGCTCAAGGCGCTGGTGCCGGCAGCATCGATCGGCATTCTCTGCGTGGCCCTCCCCGCCCTGAACATGCTGGCGAACTTCTCGTTCTTCGTCGGCATGTTCAGCAGCGGCCTGCTGTACTACTGGCTCGCCCATGGCCAGGCCGCTGCCGGCGCGACGACGAGCGGGACTCCCGTGGATAAATGACCGGACAACGGAAACGCAAAAGACTGCCCCAGGGCTGCCTCTTTTGCGGGGGCTTGCGGCCGCCCGGCCCTGCCCTGCCGCCCGGGCGAGGATGCGCGCCGGGCAGGCCTGGCTATCACGGCAAATCCACCCGGCGGACCAGATAAGGGCAATCCGAATTCACCCGCCGGCGCCCGCATTGCCAGGGGCGCGAGGAAACGTCTCACCGCTGGCCGCGCCCGCGCCTTATTCCACCGGCCGGGCAGGCCTTGCCAAGCTGGCGGAACACTTCGCCCAGGCGCTCTCGCAGGACACCCCAGATGCCCCACCTCCCTCCGATGACCACCGGCCATGGCGGCCTGCGGCTGCGCTCGGGCAGCGTCCTCGTCCTGCTGCTGGTGCTGCTGGCGGGCCTGGCGCCCAGCAGCCAGGGCCAGGGCGGCCAGCGCACGGCGAAGGGCGAGGTGGAAAGCTTCGTGCGCCGGCTGTATGGCGAGGAAGGCCCGGGGGCGTTCTCCGCCGATAGCGGCGAGGCGCGGGCCCGGCGCTGGCTGAGCCCCGCACTGGCGCAGGCGCTCAGGGCCTACCGCTCGGCCCGCCACGCGGGGCCGGGGCTGCTGGAGAAGGACCCGTTGTGCCTCTGCCGGCGCTCGCGGGCACTGGAGCTGGAGCAACTGAACGTCAGCCTGGCCGGCGACGGCCGGGCCACGGCCAAGGTGACACTGGTGCACGACCATTGGCGGCGCGGCGTGCTGCTGCACCTGGTCAGGCGCGGGAAGGCCTGGCGCCTGGACGACCTCGCGCAGCCGGCCCTGCCGAGCCTGCGCCGGGCGCTGGAGCGCGCAACGCGGGGCGCGCCGGCCAGCGGGGAGCCGCCTGCCGATGGCGGAAGGGGAAACGGAAACGAAAAAAGGCTGCCCTGAGGCAGCCTTCTTTGCGTGGATCACCGCGAGGGGCGATCCGGATTGGAGCGGGAAACGAGACTCGAACTCGCGACCCCGACCTTGGCAAGGTCGTGCTCTACCAACTGAGCTATTCCCGCATCAACTTGTTGCAACCTCCAGCTTCTGGCCGGAGGGTAACGCCATTTCGCTTTCCGTTCACCGCCGGGGCGATGACCGAGAATCTGGAGCGGGAAACGAGACTCGAACTCGCGACCCCGACCTTGGCAAGGTCGTGCTCTACCAACTGAGCTATTCCCGCAATGGCGTCCCCTAGGGGACTCGAACCCCTGTTACCGCCGTGAAAGGGCGGTGTCCTAGGCCACTAGACGAAGGGGACGCGGCCCGGAACTTACAACATTCTTTCCGGCTTCTTCGCTTTGCCTTTCGGCTTTCGCGTCGAAGTGGCGCGCATTCTATGGAGCCTTTGGAGGGGCGTCAACCCTTCCGGAAAAAATTTTTTAAATCAAAGACTTCTGGTCAAATTTCGATCCGCCGCTATGACCGGTGTCAGCGAGCCATTACACTCGGGAAAAATCCTTCAGGGAGTTTCCAAGGTGTCGCCACTCGTCATCACCGCCCTGGTCGTCGCCGGCATCGTCATTCTGATCGCCATCGTCTTCATCAACCAGCAGCTGGAAAACCGCAAGCTGGAGAAGGCCCGGGAGAAAGCCGACCTGCAGGATCGCTTCCGCCGCTGCGGCGCCATCGCCGAGAGCCTGCCCGGCCAGTTCATCTCCGCGGACCTCAAGCTGCTGCTCAGCCGTTTCGAACTCAGCCTGGGCGAACGCCTGCTCAAGCTGGAAAAGACGCCCCAGGTGGCCGAGCGCGTCGCCGAGCTCAACCGCCTGGTGGGCCAGGGCAGCGCCATCGAGGTGCGCAACGCCCCGCAGCTGATCCTCACCGAGGCCAAGGCCAAGGAAGTGCGCTTCCTCTTCGAGGGCCTGCACGCCCAAGTCAACCGCTTCGCCCAGGACGGCCTGCTGCCGCGCAACGACGCCCAGCGCTGGCTGAAGGAAATCCGCCACCTGCTCACCCAGCTGCATATAGAGTTCTTCACCAACGTCGGCCAGCAGGCGCTGCAGCAGAACCAGCCCCGCCAGGCCCGCCTGGCCTTCGAGCGCGGCGTGCAGTACCTGCAGAAGCAGGCCGACCTGGGCCGCTACCAGGCCCAGTTGAAGCAGCTGGAGCAGCAGCTCGAGCGCGCCAACGCGCTGGTCCTGGAAAGCAGCCGGCCCTCCCCCGAGGAAAACACCGAGCTGACCGAAGGCCTGAAGGCGCTGGACGAAGACGACATCTGGAAGAAGAAGAATCTCTACGACTGAGGAGACCCGCATGAGCCTGACCCTCTACGGCGCCGCCCTATCCCCCTTCGTCCGCAAGGTCCGCCTGTGCCTGGCGGAGAAGGGCCTGGACTACCAGCTGGAGAACGTCGACCCGTTCAACCCGCCGGACTGGTACGCCGACCTCAACCCGCTGCGACGCATCCCCGCTCTGCGCGACGGCGACGTCACCCTGGCCGACTCCAGCGTCATCTGCCACTACCTGGAAGACCGCGATCCCCAGGCCACGCCCCTGTGCGGCGGCAGCGCCCTGGCCCGCGCGCGGATCAGCTGGCTGGAGAAATACGCCGACTACGAAGTGGCGCCCCTGGCCACCTTCACCGTGTTCCGCAACCGCGTGCTCAAACCGCTGATGGGCAAGCCGTGCGATGAGTCGGCGGTGGAAGGTGCGCTGCAGGAACGGCTGCCGCAGCACTTCGACTACCTGGAAGGCTGCCTGGGCGATGCCGGCTACTTCGTCGACGACCGCTTCAGCCTGGCGGACATCGCCGTGGCCTGCCAACTGGTGAACATGCGCCACGGCGGCGAAAGCCTGGATGCCGGGCGCTGGCCGCGCCTGGCCGCGCACTTCGAGCGCATGCTGCAGCGCCCTGCCCTGCAGGCGGTCCTCGAAGGCGAGGGGCGCATCATCGACAAGATCCGCGCCCGCATCGCCCAGGCGCCGGCCTGAATAGAAAGACGCCATGCAATTCCCTTGTAGGAGCGCGCCCTGCGCGCGAAATCGCGGGCAGGGCCCGCTCCTACAGGTGCGAGGGCAACGCCGTGCCTCACGAAGCGCATAGGAGCACGGAATCGAGCGAGCAGGCCTGCGGCCCCCTCACCCTAACCCTCTCCCAGAGGGAGAGGGAACCGTTCGGAGTACATGGGTGTTTCGGCGTTAGCCGGCTAGCACAGGGATCGCCAGTTGAAACCAGGCCTCTTCTCGGCACGGACTAGCTCCCTCTCCCCCCCCCGGGGAGAGGGCTGGGGTGAGGGGAAAGCCCGAGCGCCGATGCCATTCCCCTGTAGGAGCGCGCCCTGCGCGCGATTTCGCGGGCTGGGCCCTCTCCTACAATCCGCGGTTCAGCAATCGGTCAGGCGCAGGAAGATCCCGGCCAGGTGCTCGATGCCGGCCTGGTCCTCGGCGCTGAAGCGGCCGATGCTCGGGCTGTCCAGGTCGAGCACGCCGATCAGCCGGCCGTCCTTGACCAGCGGCACCACCAGTTCGCTGTTGGAGGCGCTGTCGCAGGCGATGTGGCCCGGGAAGGCGTGCACGTCCTCGACCCGCTGCGTCTGGCGGGTGCGCGCCGCGGCGCCGCACACGCCCTTGGCGAAGGGGATGCGCACGCAGGCCACCTTGCCCTGGAACGGGCCCAGCACCAGCTCCTCGTCCCTGTTCAGGTAGAAGCCGGCCCAGTTCAGGTCGCCCAGTTCATGGAACAGCAGGGCGGCGAACTGCGAGGCGTTGGCGATGAAGTCGCGCTCGTCGGCGAACAGCGCCTCGGCCTGCGCCGCCAGCAGCGCGTAGCCACCCAGCCCGGCGCCGGTCTGTTGCAGGTCGATCATGGTTCTTCTCCTTCGAGCAGTTGGCGGCCCACCCAGTAGCGGGCGAATTGATAGGCGCAGCGGCCGTTGCGGTTGCCGCGCCCGAGGGCCCAGCGGATGGCTTCCTTCTCCAGCGGCTCGTCCCAGGTGAAGGCCAGCCCGGACCTGCCGGCCAGCACCTCCACCCAATGCCGTACCACCTCCAGGAAGTGCTCCTGGCTGAAGGGATAGAACGACAGCCACAGGCCGAAACGGTCGGACAGGGCGATCTTGTCCTCCACCGCCTCGCTGGGGTGCAGTTCGCCGTCGACCATCTTCCAGTTCTCGTTGTCGCTCTGCTTTTCCGAGACCAGGTGGCGGCGGTTGGAGGTGGCGTACAGCAGGACGTTCTCCGGGGCCTGTTCCAGCGAGCCGTCGAGCACGCTCTTGAGCACCCGGTAGTCGCCCTCGCCGGCATCGAACGACAGGTCGTCGCAGAACAGCACGAAGCGCTGCGGCAGGCCCTGCAGTTGCTCCACCACCCGCGGCAGGTCGGCCAGGTGGTCGCGCTCGATCTCGATCAGGCGCAGCCCGTCGTGGGCCAGCGCGGCCAGCAGCGCGCGCACCAGCGACGACTTGCCGGTGCCGCGGGCGCCCCACAGCAGGGCGTGGTTGGCCGGCTTGCCGGCGACGAACTGGCG
Source organism: Pseudomonas delhiensis (assembly GCF_900187975.1). Taxonomy (GTDB): domain Bacteria; phylum Pseudomonadota; class Gammaproteobacteria; order Pseudomonadales; family Pseudomonadaceae; genus Pseudomonas; species Pseudomonas delhiensis. The sequence goes on from NZ_FZPC01000011.1 coordinate 106,646, forward strand.
GGTGTTGCGGGCCAGCTGCTCGCGCTGCTTGTCCACGCCCAGCAGGTCGTCCAGGCGCAGGTCGAGGTTCACCTGCAGCGCCTGCAGGTAACCGCTGCGGCCATCGCGGTGCCAGCGGGCGGCCAGGCAGCGCTGCCAGTCGATGGGCTCGCGCAGCGCCGGGAGCAACGGCTCCAGCCGGGCCAGCACGTTTTCCGCGCGGGCCAGGAAATCATTCAGACGGGAATCCACGGCTTTCTCCCAGGAATCTTCAGCGTACCGACGCTGGTATTCGGTCATGTCACAGAGATGGCATCGCCTCTGCCGACAGCCTATCGGCTTGGGCTATGCTAGGCGCCAGAAAAGCACTCTCGAGGCGAAGTCCCGCACCTCATGGATATTGCGCTTACCCATCGCCTCTCGTTCAAGCAGGCCAGCCTGACGGTGCTGGTCGCCTTCATCCTCGGCACCCTGCTCAGCCTCATCCAGGTGGGCGTCGATTATGCCAGCCAGGATGCCTCCATCAACCGCGAAGTACGCGCCCTGCTGGACGTCAGCCACAACCCGGCGGCGCGCATCGCCTACAACATAGACGCCGAACTGGCCCAGGAACTGGTGGTGGGCCTGCTGCGTTCGCCGGCGGTGATCCGCGCGGAGATCATCGACAGCGCCGACGTCGCCCTGGCCAGCGCCGGCCGGCCGCCGGCGGAGAGCCGCCTGCGCCCGCTCAGCGACTTCCTCTTCGGGCACATGCGCGTCTACGAGGAGCCGCTTTACATAGAACACCAGCCCCGGGAGTCCCTCGGCGTGCTGCGCCTGGAGATCGACACCTTCGTCTTCGGCAACGACTTCCTGCGCCGCGCCGGCATGACGCTGATCTCCGGCTTCGTCCGCAGCCTGCTGCTGTCGCTGATCCTCCTGGTGCTGTTCTACGGCCTGCTGACCAAGCCGCTGGTGAGCCTGATCGAGGTCCTCGCCCGCCACGACCCGCGCTCGCCCACGCGCCTGCGCCTGCCCTGCCCCCACGGCCACGAGCGCGACGAGATCGGCGTGCTGGTGGAGGTGACCAACCGCCAGCTCAGCCATATCGCCGTGGAGATGGAACAGCGCCGCGAGGCCGAGGACCGCCTGACCCGCTACCTGGCCGAGCTGGAGAACATAGTGGCGGCGCGCACCGCCGAGCTGAAGGCGGCCAACGCCCGGCTGACGCAGTCCAACCAGCAACTGGAAAGCGCTCGCCTCAACGCCCTGGACATGGCCCAGGCCCGCGCTACCTTCCTGGCCAACATGAGCCACGAGATCCGCACCCCGCTCAACGGCCTGCTGGGCATGCTCGGCCTGGCCCTGGACGGCCCGCTGAGCCCGGAGCAACGCCAGCAGTTGTCCATCGCCCACGACTCGGGCAAGGTGCTGGTGGACCTGCTCAACGACGTGCTCGACCTGTCCAAGTTCGAGTCCGGCCAGCTGGAGCTGGAGAGGATTCCCTTCGACCTCGCCACCCTGGTGGAAGACACCGCCAGCCTGCTGTCGCAGAACGCCGCCCCGGCGGTGGAGCTGACCTGCCTGGTCAGCCCCGAGCTGCCGGCGCAGCTGGAGGGCGACCCGACGCGGGTGCGGCAGATCGTCAGCAACCTGCTGTCCAATGCCCTCAAGTTCACCCGCCTGGGCCGCGTCGACCTGCGCGTCGAACCCTGGGAGGACGGTGTGCGCATCAGCGTCCGCGACACCGGCATCGGCATCGCCCCCGACGCCCTGCAACGCATCTTCCAGCCCTTCACCCAGGCCGACGCCGGCATCACCCGCCAGTTCGGCGGCACCGGCCTGGGCCTGGCGCTGACGCGCAAGCTCTGCGAGGCCATGCAGGGCGAGCTGAGCGTCAGCTCGCAACCGGGCCTGGGCAGCGAGTTCGCCGCGACCCTGCCGCTGCCCGCCCTGGGCCCCGCGCAGGCGATGGAGCCCCTGAGCGGCAAGGTGGTGGCGCAGTGCCCGGCCAACAGCGGCCTGGCCGAACTGCTGCAGGCCTGGCTGCCGCGCTGGGGCCTGGACTACCGGCGCCTGGACATCGACGCCAGCCTGCTGGGCGTGGAGCTGGACGTGCTGCTGTCCGACTGCCCGGACTGCCTGGTCGGCCTGCGCCGGCACCTCAAGGACCGCCCGGTGCTGCTGGTCACCGCCTACGGCAGCTTCGTCGAGGCCGAGCTGGCGCAGCAGCTGGCGCCCCTGCGCCAGTTGGCCCGCCCGCTCAGCCGCGCCACCCTGCACCAGGCCCTGGAGCAGGCCCTGCGGCGCCAGGCCCTGCAGGCCCAGCGGCAGGCGCCGGGCAAGGCCCCGGAGCAGTTCGCCGCGCGCGTGCTGCTGGTGGAGGACAACCCGGTCAACCAGTTGGTGGCCAGGGGCCTGCTGCAGAAGCTCGGCTGCCGGGTGCGGGTCGCCGCCGACGGCGAGGAGGCCCTGGCCGCCCTGGCCCAGGAAGACTTCGAGCTGGTACTGATGGACTGCAACATGCCGGTGATGGATGGCTACGAGGCGACCCGCCTGATCCGCCAGGAGCCGCGCTGGAAGGACCTGCCGGTGATCGCCCTGACCGCCAACGCGCTGCCCGACGAGCGCGAGCGCTGCCGCCTGGCCGGCATGGACGACTACCTGGCCAAGCCCTTCCACCGCGACGAGATGGCGGCGATGCTGGAGCGCTGGGCCCAGCCCCGGCTGAATGCCTGAGGCCGGCAGCGCCTCAGGACTCCAGCGCCAGCAGTTGCCCGAGCAGGTCGTCCAGGCGAACGCGCAGCTCGCCCATGGCGTCGAGGTCCAGGCCGCTGGCGCACAGCAGCGCCTCGCGCAGCGGCGCCACCTTCTCGCGCAGGGCGATGCCCTCCCCGCTCAGACCCAGGTGCACCTCGCGCTCGTCCTGCCGCGCCCGGCGGCGCTGCACCAGGCCGAGCTGCTCCAGGCGCTTGAGCAGCGGCGTGAGGGTGCCGGAGTCGAGCAGCAGGCGCTCGCCCAGGGCCTTCACGGTCGGCTGCGCGGGCGGGCGGTCCTGCCATTCCCACAGCACCAGCATCACCAGGTACTGCGGGTAGGTCAGGCCGAGGGCGTCGAGCATCGGCCGGTAGCCGCGGATGATCGCCCGCGAGGCGGCGTACAGGCGGAAGCACAGCTGGTTGTCCAGCAGCAGCGCCTGGTCCGGTTCGCGACGGCTCATCGCAGCAGCGCTTCGATCTCGGCGGCGAGTTCCTCCGGCTTGGTCAGCGGGGCGAAGCGCTTGACCCGGCTGCCGTCGCCGCTGACCAGGAACTTGGTGAAGTTCCACTTGATGCCCTGGCTGCCCAGCACGCCCGGCGCGCGCTTCTTCAACTGCACGTAGAGCGGGTGGGCGTCGGCGCCGTTGACGTCGATCTTCCTGAACAGCGGGAAGCTGACGCCGAAGTTCAGCTCGCAGAACTGCGAGATCTCGCCTTCGTCGCCCGGTTCCTGCTTGCCGAACTGGTTGCAGGGGAAGCCCAGCACCACCAGGCCCTTGTCGCGGTACTTCTCCCACAGCGCCTCCAGGCCCTTGTACTGCGGGGTGAAACCGCACTTGCTGGCGGTGTTCACCACCAGCAGCGCCTTGCCGCCGAAATCGGCCAGGGTCTTCTGCTCGCCCTTGATGGTCGTGCAGGGGATGTCCAGCAGTGCGTCGCTCATGGAAATGGCTCCGGGAAAGTGGGGGTGCGAGCAAGATAGCGCCCAATTAAATTGCACACAATTTAATTCTGCAGAAAAAAGGCCCGCCGTCGACCAGCGGGCCTCGCGCCGGTCAGGCGCCGTCGCGCGGCACCAGCTTCAGCGACGCCGAGTTGATGCAGTAGCGCAGCCCGGTCGGCCGCGGCCCGTCGGGGAAGACGTGGCCCAGGTGGGCTTCGCAGGCGGCGCAGCGCACCTCGATGCGGTGCATGCCGTGGCTGAAGTCCTCCAACTCGGCGATGGCCTGCTTCGACACCGGCTGGAAGTAGCTCGGCCAGCCGCTGCCGGAATCGTACTTGGCGTCCGAGTCGAACAGCGCCGCGCCGCAGCACACGCAGTGGTAGACGCCGGGGGTCTTGGTCGCGTAGTACTCGCCGGTGAAGGCGCGCTCGGTGCCGCCCAGGCGGCAGATGTGGAACTGCTGTTCGTCGAGCTCCTCGCGCCAGCTTTCCAGGGGCTTCTCGATCTTTTCCATCGCTGTACCTCGCAAGCTTGAAAAAAGCCCGTCCGCGCCCTTTCGCGGAAAACGGGCCGCACGTATGATGCGTGACGTCATCGCCGGATGCAGAATCTGCCGCTCAAGGGATCATCGACGATAAAAAAGCCTTTTTATGGGCTTTTTTTCGTTCGTTTCTCCGTCAACCAGGCGTTTTTTCAGTTTAACCGTCAGGACGCGCGAGATTCCGCACCTCGTATTGACGCCAGTCTGTCACCCGCGTTACAGCCTGCCAAGCCGGGCCCGGCCGCGGGAACCTTCATTTCGGGAACGCCACATCATGCAGGTCAGCAAATCGAACAAGCTCGCCAACGTCTGCTACGACATCCGCGGGCCGGTGCTCAAGCACGCCAAACGCCTGGAAGAGGAAGGCCATCGCATCCTCAAGCTGAACATCGGCAACCCGGCGCCGTTCGGTTTCGAGGCCCCCGACGAAATCCTCCAGGACGTCATCCGCAACCTGCCCACCGCCCAGGGCTACAGCGATTCCAAGGGCCTGTTCAGCGCGCGCAAGGCAGTGATGCAGTACTACCAGCAGAAACAGGTGGAAGGCGTCGGCATCGAGGACATCTACCTGGGCAACGGCGTCTCCGAGCTGATCGTCATGGCCCTGCAGGCGCTGCTCAACAACGGCGACGAGGTGCTGATCCCGGCGCCCGACTACCCGCTGTGGACCGCCTCGGTGTCGCTGGCCGGCGGCAAGCCGGTGCACTACCTGTGCGACGAGCAGGCCGGCTGGTTCCCCGACATCGCCGACATGCGGGCCAAGATCACCAGCAACACCAAGGCCCTGGTGCTGATCAACCCGAACAACCCCACCGGCGCGGTCTATTCCAGGGAAGTGCTGCTGGACATAGTCGAACTGGCGCGCCAGCACAACCTGGTGATCTTCTCCGACGAGATCTACGACAAGATCCTCTACGACGACGCCGTGCACATCTCCACTGCCTCCCTGGCGCCGGACGTGCTCTGCCTGACCTTCAACGGCCTGTCCAAGGCCTACCGGGTGGCCGGCTTCCGCTCCGGCTGGATCGCCATCTCCGGGCCCAAGCACAAGGCCCAGAGCTACATCGAGGGCCTGGACATCCTGGCCAACATGCGCCTGTGCGCCAACGTGCCCAGCCAGCACGCCATCCAGACCGCCCTGGGCGGCTACCAGAGCATCAACGACCTGGTGCTGCCCGGCGGCCGCCTGCTGGAACAGCGCAACCGCGCCTGGGAGCTGCTCAACGACATCCCCGGGGTCAGCTGCGTCAAGCCCATGGGGGCGCTCTACGCCTTCCCGCGCATCGACCCCAAGGTCTGCCCGATCCACAACGACGAGAAGTTCGTCCTCGACCTGCTGCTGTCCGAGAAGCTGCTGATCGTCCAGGGCACCGCCTTCAACTGGCCGTGGCCGGACCATTTCCGCGTGGTCACCCTGCCCCGCGTCGACGACCTGGAACAGGCCATCGGGCGCATCGGCAGCTTCCTCGGGAGCTACCGCCAGTAACCATGGACCTGCAGATCGACGACTTCTACAAGGACGCCGCCGCCGGGATGCTCCTGCTCTACCAGGCCTTCCCGCGCAAGGTCGCCCTGTACGTGGAAGACCTCATCGGCCGCGAGGAGCACGACGAGTTCGGCCTGCCCAGCAAGCGCCACCAGGCCTGCCTGGGCGCGCTGCTGTGGCTGGCCGAGGAAGGCTACCTGCGCTACGACGGCTGCATCCGCCACGAGGCCCTGGACCAGGCCGTGCTCAGCGAAAAGGGCTTCCTGCGCCTGAGCCGCGCCCTGCCCCGCGGCAGCGCCGACGATCCGCAGCTGCCCGCCAGCGTGCGCCGCCAGCAGGCCACCCTCGCGCAGCAATTGCGTGACGCGCTGGCCGACGGGCATGGCGAGCGCATCTCGCGCCTGGCCCGGCTACTATTCGAATGCGGTGGCGTGGAAAAAGAGACATAGTTTGAAATAGTCCCCACGTTGAATCGCCTAGGGGCCGACCGCATATACCCCGCATAATCCAGCCCGGCCCCGGAGCGCGCACGCCCGGGGCATCGGCGTGCCCCTGCGCGCCGTGCGCCCAAGTCGCGAGGAGAAGTCTTACCCATGATGCGCATCCTGCTGTTCCTGGCCACCAACCTGGCGGTCGTGCTCGTCGCCAGCATCACCCTGAGCCTGCTCGGCTTCAACGGGGTCATGGCCGCCAACGGCATCGACCTCAACCTGCAAGCGCTGCTGGTCTACTGTGCCGTCTTCGGCTTCGCCGGCTCGATCATCTCGCTGTTCCTGTCCAAGTGGATGGCCAAGACCACCACCGGCACGGAAATCATCAGCCAGCCGCGCACCCGCCACGAGCAGTGGCTGCTGCAGACCGTCGAGCAGCTCTCTCGCGAAGCCGGCATCAAGATGCCCGAGGTGGGGATCTTCCCGGCCTACGAGGCCAACGCCTTCGCCACCGGCTGGAACCGCAACGACGCCCTGGTGGCCGTCAGCCAGGGCCTGCTCGAGCGCTTCTCGCCGGATGAAGTGCGCGCGGTGCTCGCCCACGAGATCGGCCACGTGGCCAACGGCGACATGGTCACCCTGGCCCTGGTGCAGGGCGTGGTGAACACCTTCGTCATGTTCTTCGCGCGCATCTTCGGCAACTTCGTCGACAAGGCGGTGTTCAAGACCGAGGAAGGCCGCGGCCCGGCCTACTACATCGCGACCATAGTCGCGGAGCTGGTGCTGGGTATCCTCGCCAGCATCATCGTCATGTGGTTCTCGCGCCGCCGCGAGTTCCGCGCCGACGCCGCCGGCGCCCACCTGGCCGGCAGCAACGCGATGATCGCCGCGCTGCAGCGCCTGCGCGCCGAACAGGGCGTGCCGGTGCACATGCCCGACAGCCTGACCGCCTTCGGCATCAACGGCGGGCTCAAGCATGGCCTCGCCGGCCTGTTCATGAGCCACCCGCCGCTGGAAGAACGCATCGAGGCGCTGCGCAACGCGCGCTGACCGCGTCGATAAAGCAGAAGGGCGGCCCCAGGGCCGCCCTTCTGCTTTTCAGTCCCGGTGCAACCGGAACACCACTTCTTCCAGGCGTTTCACTCCGCGGTCGAGGAACTTCCAGTTCTCGCCCAGCACGTCCAGGCGCTCCAGTTCCACGACCTGCCACTGCGCGAAGCGCTCCCCCACTTCATCCGCCAGCACCGCGAACGGCGGCCCGGACATCTGCTCCTGGGGGTATTCCAGGGTGACCAGCAGGCCCTCCAGCGGCCGCGGCAGGATGGCGGCCAGGTGCCGCGCGTAGTCCTCGCGCATGTCCGGCGGCAGGGCGATGAGCGCGGCCCGGTCGTAGAGCGCCTGGCAATCGGCCAGGTGTTCGGCCGCCAGGTCGAAGAAATCGCCCTGGAGAATCTCGACGTTGCCATGCCGATAACTGCGCAGCGCACCCCGCTGCTCCACCTCGGGCTGCCAGCCCTGCTCGGCGAAGAAGTCCGTCACCGCGCGCTCGGCCAGCTCCACCCCCAGCACCCGGTAGCCCTGCTCCGCCAGCCAGACCAGGTCGCGCGACTTGCCGCACAGCGGCACCAGCACCCGCGCGCCCCGTGGCAGGGCCAGCGTCGGCCAGTGGCGAACGAGGTAGGGGTTGACCTCGGCGAGGTGGAAACCGATTTCGTTGCGCGACCAGCGCGCCTGCCAGAAGTCTTCGTGCATGGGCTCCATTCCTGCTGCGGTGCAGGCCGGATTGCCTGCACGGAATCGACGGAGCGGCTCCGCCGGGTGCCCATGATCGCCCAGCGGGGCGTCTGCCGCTAGCGACCGCGCGGCAATGCCGGCCACAGCGGCCAGTGCAGCCTGCCGTGGCGCGGGGCCCGCTCATGCTGCTCGACCACCCCCAGGCTCACCTGCCCTGCGCGGATGCGACGAACGATGAGTTCGGTGCCGTCGGCGAGCACGAGACGGTCGCCTTCCCGAAGGATCAGCTCTTGCCTGAAGGTTTGCATGGGTGGGACCTCGAACGCTGGAAACGACGACTGCATCGCGGGGGCGCGCAGTATCCCCGCCCCCACCCCTCAACCAAAGAGAAGCAGGCCGCAACTTGCTGTAGCTCTTTTCAGAGGATAGATGGCTTTGCGACGCAGCCTGCAAAACCACCTCGGCAACCGTCTTCGCCGAGGGTGGACAGTGGCTTGGAGCGGCCACTGGCCATCCAGGTTCAACCCGATCGTCGCCTCGGGCACAGCCTGGCAGTATCGAATTAACGGATGGTTATGGTCGAAAACCCATGCTGGATTTCGATCTATCGCAGCGGGAACATAACGCCATCACTTTGGAGGTGCTCCATGCTCCCTACCCTGTTCATATCCCACGGCTCCCCCATGCTGGCGCTGGAGCCCGGCGCCAGCGCGGCGCCGCTCAAGCGCCTGGCCGACGAGCTGCCCCGGCCGAAGGCGATCCTGGTGGTATCGGCGCACTGGGAAACGCCGGACCTGCGGGTCACCGCCAGCCCGCGACCGGAGACCTGGCATGACTTCTACGGTTTCCCCCGCGCCCTCTACGAGGTCCAGTACCCCGCGCCCGGCGCGCCCGAGCGGGCCCAGCGGGTCGTCGAACTGCTGGCCAGCCGGCAGATCCCGGCCAGCCTCGACGCCGAGCGGCCGCTGGACCACGGCGCCTGGGTCCCGCTGAGCCTGATGTACCCGGCCGCGGACATCCCGGTGCTGCAGCTGTCGCTGCCCAGCCGCCTCGGCCCGCGCCTGCAGGACCAGATCGGCAAGGCCCTGCGCCAGCTGCGCGAAGAGGGCTTCCTGCTGATCGGCTCGGGCAGCATCACCCACAACCTGGGCGAACTGGACTGGCACGCCGGCCCCGACGTGGTCGAGCCCTGGGCCCAGGCCTTCCGCGACTGGATCGTCGAGAAGCTCGCGAGCGACGACGAGGCCGCGCTTTTCGACTATCGCCAGCAGGCCCCGTCGGCGGCGCGCAACCACCCCAGCGAAGAACACCTGCTGCCGCTGTACTTCGCCCGCGGCGCCGGCGGCCCCGCCATGCGCGTCGAGCACGCCGGCTTCACCCTGGGGGCGCTCGGGATGGATATCTACCGTTTCGGTTGAGGCTCGCCACGGCGGGAAAGATGGATTGTGCCGTGGTGATGGGTATCGCTTCGTCAATCCATCCTACGTAGCGGCCCCGTAGGGCGCATAACGCCTGCGGCGTTATCCGCTGATCGACTTACGGGTGGGAATGTCGGGCTTCAAGACACCCTGTAGGAGCGGGCCCTGCCCGCGATTCGCGCGCAGGGCGCGCTCCTACATGGGGATGGCGTAGGTATGCGGCGGATACGAAAAAGGCGGAGCAGGTCACCCTGCTCCGCCTTTTTTCACACCAGGTGGATCAGTACTTCTCCACCTTGGCCTGGTCGTTCAACTGGCGACGGAAGGCGGCGAAGTCTTCCTGGCCGCTGCGCGAGGCGAGGAACTGGCGGTACATGGCCTTCTCCTGGTCGCTCAGGGTGGCGGCCGGCTCGCTGACGCCGTTCAGGCGCACCAGCACGTAGTCGCCATTGCCCAGGGTCACACCGGCGAAGGTCGGTTGCCCGGCCTGGGCCGGACGCGCCATGCGGAACACTTCCTGGAGCAGCAGCGGGTCGACGCCCTCCTGGCCACGGGAAGCGGCTTCCACCACTTTCCAGGTCTGGCCGTTCTGGGCCTGGGCCAGCGGCGTCTTGCCATCGCGCAGGCCCGCCAGCAGGGCTTCGCCCTGGGCCTTGGCGGCGTCGGCGGCATGCTTGCGCTGCAGCACTTCGCGGATGGAAGCGGTGACTTCCTCCAGGGTCTGCTGCTGCGGCTTGCGGTGCTCCTTGACGCGCAGTACCACCACGGTCTCCGGGTCCAGCTCGATGGCGCCGCTGTTGGCGCCATCTTCCAGCACCTCGGTGCTGAACGCAGCCTGGATGACCTGGCGGTTGGCGGCGACACCCTCGCCGCCTTCGCGGCCGAAGGGCTTGCTGGTCTCGACCTTCAGGCCCAGCTCCTGGGCCGGCTGGGCCAGGTCGGAGGCCTCGTAGGCGGAGCTTTCCAGCTGCTTGGTGGCGTCGACGAAGCGCTGCTCCACCAGTTGGCTCTTCAGGTCCTGCTCCAGCTTCGGCTTCAGGCTGGCGAAGCTCGGGACTTCCGGCGCCTGCACGCCGAGCAGCTTGATCAGGTGCCAGCCGTACTGGGTGCGCACCGGCTCGGACACGTCGCCCTTGGCCTTCAGGCCGTAGAGCGCGTCTTCGAAGGCCGGGTCGTAGACGCCACGGCCGGCATAGCCCAGGTCACCGCCGTTGTTGGCGGAGCCGACGTCGTTGGATTCCTCCTTGGCCAGCTTGGCGAAGTCCTCGCCCTTGGCCAGGCGCGCCTTGATCTCCTCGACCTTGGCCTTGGCCTGGGCATCGGTCTGCTTGGCGTTGACCTCGACGAGGATGTGCGCGGCGTCGCGCTGCTCGGAGAGGCCGGCGATTTCCTTCTGGTACTGGGCCTGCAGGTCCTCGTCCTTGGCGACGACCTGGTTGAAGAAGGACGACTTCTTCAGCTCGATGTAGTCGATCACCACCTGGTCCGGGCTCATGAACTCGGCCTTGTGGGCGTCGTAGTAGGCCTTGATGTCGGCCTCCTCGACCTTGGCCTTGGACGGATCGGCCTTGAAGGTCAGGGTGGCGAAGTCGCGGGTCTGCTTCTCCAGGCGGGCGAAGGCCTGCAGCTCGTTGTCGGTGACGAAGCCGGAACCGGCGATGCCGGCGCGCAACTGGCCGATGAGCATTTCCTGCTCGAGCATCTGGCGGAACTGCATGCGGGTGTAGCCGTTCTGGCGCAGCGCCTGGTCGAACTTGTCGGCGTTGAACTTGCCGTCGACCAGGAATTCGGGAGTCTGCAGGATCAGTTGGTCGACCTGCTGCTGGGTGAAGGCGAACTTGTCGTTCTGCGCAGCCTGGAGCAGCAGCTTGCGCTCGATCAGGCCCTTGAGTGCGGCGTCCTTGAGCAGCTTGTCGTCCAGGGTCGAGGCGTCGAAGTCCTTGCCCAGGCGCTGCTGCAGCTGGCGGCGCTGCATTTCCTGAGCCTGCTGCAGCTCGGGGATGCTGATGTCATCGCCATTGACCTTGGCAGCGACATTCTCGTGATGGGTAGCCCGGATGATGGCATCGAAACCGGTCAGCGCCATCAGCACGACGATGACACCGATGATGGTCTTGGCGATCCAGCCCTGGGAATTGTCCCTGATGTTTTGCAGCATGCGGCCCCCAAAAGCGGCCACGCACCTGCCGTCAGTGGCGGCGAGGCGTGGGTATTTAATATGCGGATATGAGAAAGGCGCATCCGAGGATGCGCCTTCTCGTAACGGGCGGAGCTAGCGAGCCTTGGCCCGCGACCCCCGGCGATGCGGGATGGTAACCCATCCCGAGCGCCGCTCCGCGGCCGATCCGACGCTAGGTCGGAGCGGACAGGTCAAGACCGGAAAGACGCTTAGTTGACAGCATCCTTCAGGGCTTTACCGGCTTTGAAGCCCGGGATCTTAGCGGCAGCGATCTTGATCGGCTTGCCGGTTTGCGGGTTGCGACCGGTGCGGGCAGCACGCTCTTTGACAGCGAAGGTGCCGAAGCCAACCAGTACGACGGAGTCACCCGCCTTCAGGGCGCCAGTGACGGACTCGATTACCGCGTCCAGAGCGCGACCGGCAACAGCTTTCGGGATATCAGCAGATGCGGCAATTGCATCGATCAGTTCCGACTTGTTCACTCTAAGTCCCCTTATTTCTGTTGAGTATGTTTCTATGTGTTAGGTGTAAGCAAAAGCAGGTGCTGGTTTGCCAACTGACAAAGCAAGTGCCGCTTTATAACAAGGGCCCAAAAACAGTGTCAAGAAAGCCCCCCGGCTAATGCGTGCTGATTCGCTCCTTGGAATCAGACTCGCGTTTTTCATCCTTTGCAACCATCTCGGGAGCCGCATCGGGCAAGGGCTCCGGCGTGTATTGCAGCGCAATTTGCAGGACCTCGTCAATCCATTTAACCGGTTTAATAACGAGATCTGCCTTAATGTTATCCGGAATTTCCTTGAGATCACGGACATTTTCTTCCGGGATGATCACGGTTTTGATTCCCCCGCGGTGGGCCGCCAGAAGTTTTTCCTTGAGCCCGCCGATGGCCAGCACCTGGCCGCGCAGGGTGATCTCGCCGGTCATGGCGACGTCCGCGCGCACCGGGATCTGGGTGATCGCCGAGACCAGCGCGGTGCACATGCCGATGCCGGCGCTGGGGCCGTCCTTGGGCGTGGCGCCTTCCGGGACGTGGATGTGGATATCGTGTTTTTCGTGGAAGTCCGCCGGAATTCCCAGACTTTTCGCACGACTACGCACGACGGTCAGCGCAGCGGTAATGGACTCCGCCATCACGTCGCCCAGCGAACCGGTCTTGGTCAGCGCGCCCTTGCCGGGGACGATCGCCGACTCGATGGTGAGCAGTTCGCCGCCCACCTGGGTCCAGGCCAGCCCGGTGACCTGGCCGATCTGGTCCTGCTGCTCGGCCAGGCCGTAGCGGAACTTGCGCACGCCCAGGTAGTTCTCGAGGGTCTCGGTGGTCACCTTGGCCTCGATGCGCCGGGCCTTGGCCCCCTCCTTCACCGCCTTGCGGCAGACCTTGGCGATCTGCCGCTCCAGGCTGCGCACGCCCGCCTCGCGGGTGTAGTAGCGGATGATGTCGCGGATGGCCGCCTCGTCGAAGGTCAGCTCGCCCTTCTTGAGACCATTGGCCGCAGTCTGCTTCGGTACAAGATATTTCGAGGCGATGTTGACCTTCTCGTCCTCGGTGTAGCCCGGCAGGCGGATGACTTCCATGCGGTCCAGCAGCGGGGCCGGGATGTTCATGGAGTTGGCCGTGCAGAGGAACATCACGTCCGAGAGGTCGTAGTCCACTTCCAGGTAGTGGTCGTTGAAGTTGTGGTTCTGCTCCGGGTCCAGCACCTCCAGCAGGGCCGAGGCCGGGTCGCCGCGCATGTCGCTGCCCATCTTGTCGATCTCGTCGAGCAGGAACAGCGGGTTGCGCACGCCCACCTTGGTCATCTTCTGGATCAGGCGGCCGGGCATGGAGCCGATGTAGGTGCGGCGGTGGCCGCGGATCTCGGCCTCGTCACGCACGCCGCCCAGGGCCATGCGCACGAACTTGCGGTTGGTGGCGCGGGCGATGGACTCGGCCAGAGAGGTCTTGCCCACGCCGGGCGGGCCGACCAGGCAGAGCACCGGGCCCTTGACCTTCTTCACGCGCTTCTGCACGGCGAGGTACTCGAGGATGCGCTCCTTGACCTCCTCCAGGCCGTAGTGGTCGGTGTCGAGGATGTCCTCGGCCTTGGCCAGGTCGTGGCGCACCTTGCTCTCGGCCTTCCACGGCACGTTCACCAGCCAGTCGATGTACGAGCGCACCACGGTGGCCTCGGCGGACATCGGCGACATCTGCTTGAGCTTGTTCAGCTCGGCGTTGGCCTTGGCCAGCGCCTCCTTGGTCAGGCCGGCGGCGTCGATGCGCTTCTTCAGCTCCTCGACCTCGTTGTGGCCCTCGTCGATGTCGCCCAGTTCCTTCTGGATGGCCTTCATCTGCTCGTTCAGGTAGTACTCGCGCTGGCTGCGCTCCATCTGCTTCTTCACGCGGCCGCGGATGCGCTTCTCGACCTGCAGCAGGTCGATCTCGGCATCCAGCATGGCCAGCACGTGCTCGACGCGGGCGGCCAGCTCGGTGATCTCGAGGATTTCCTGCTTCTGCTCGATCTTCAGGGCCATGTGCGCGGCCATGGTGTCGACCAGGCGGCCCGGCTCGTCGATGCTGTTCAGCGACGACAGCACTTCGGCCGGGACCTTCTTGCCCAGCTGCACGTACTGCTCGAACTGGCTCAGCAGGCTGCGGATGAAGACCTCGGACTCGCGCTCGCCGACCGGCGCCTCGTCGATGATCGACACTTCGGCGCGGCAATGGGCGTCCTCGTCGATGAAACGCTCGACATGGCCACGCTGCTCGCCCTCCACCAGGACCTTCACGGTGCCGTCGGGCAGCTTCAGCAGCTGCAGCACGGTGGCCACGGTGCCCATGCGGTACAGGCCGTCCTCGCCCGGGTCGTCGTCGGCGGGGTTCTTCTGCGCCAGCAGGAGGATCTGCTTGTCGCTGGTCATCGCGGCCTCCAGGGCCTCGATGGATTTCTCGCGCCCCACGAACAGGGGAATGACCATGTGCGGATAGACCACTACGTCACGCAGGGGAAGCAGGGGCAACTCGACGAGTGTTTTCATGATGTTCGGCTCTACAGCGGCACTTGGCCAAAAAAGATGGGGTTAGACCCTTGGGCCTAAGATGGGGTTAGGCCAGGGAAAAAACAAGCGCGGTAGACGGGAAGGAGAAAGGGGGCCCGAAGGCCCCTTTTCTTTTATGCCTCAGGCGCAGCCTTGGCAGGCTGCTCGCTGTTCTCGTAGATCAGCAGGGGCTGGGACGAGCCGTCGATGACGCTCTCGTCGATGACCACCTTGCTGACCTCGGTCTGCGAGGGGATTTCGTACATGGTGTCGAGCAGGATGCCTTCGAGGATCGAGCGCAGGCCACGGGCGCCGGTCTTGCGCTCCAGGGCCCTGCGAGCCACGGCCTTGAGGGCGTCCGGGCGGAACTCCAGGTCCACGCCTTCCATCTCGAACAAGCGGGCGTACTGCTTGGTGAGGGCGTTCTTCGGCTCGGTGAGGATCTGCATCAGCGCCGCCTCGTCGAGTTCGTCGAGGGTGGCGATGATCGGCAGGCGGCCGACGAATTCCGGGATCAGGCCGAACTTGACCAGGTCTTCCGGTTCCACCTCGCGCAGCGCCTCGCCGACCTTCTTGCCCATCTCCTGGCTGCGCACTTCGGCGCTGAAGCCGATGCCTCCCTTGGTGGAGCGGTTCTGGATGACCTTCTCCAGGCCGGCGAACGCGCCACCGCAGATGAACAGGATGTTGCGGGTATCGACCTGCAGGAACTCCTGCTGCGGGTGCTTGCGGCCACCCTGGGGCGGAACCGAGGCGACGGTGCCTTCGATCAGCTTCAGCAGGGCCTGCTGCACGCCTTCGCCGGACACGTCACGGGTGATGGACGGGTTGTCCGACTTGCGCGAGATCTTGTCGATCTCGTCGATGTAGACGATGCCCATCTGGGCCTTCTCTACGTCGTAGTCGCACTTCTGCAGCAGCTTCTGGATGATGTTCTCGACGTCCTCGCCCACGTAACCGGCTTCGGTCAGGGTGGTGGCGTCGGCGATGGTGAAAGGCACGTTCAGCAGGCGCGCGAGGGTCTCGGCGAGCAGGGTCTTGCCCGAGCCGGTCGGCCCGATCAGCAGGATGTTGCTCTTGCCCAGCTCGACGTCGTCCTTGCGGTCGCGCTGATTCAGGCGCTTGTAGTGGTTGTAGACCGCTACCGCCAGGGTTTTCTTCGCACGTTCCTGGCCGATCACGTACTGATCGAGGATGGAACGGATCTCTTTCGGCGCCGGAAGCTTGTGCGCGCTACTCTCCGCCTGTGCTTCCTGCACCTCCTCGCGGATGATGTCGTTGCACAGGTCGACGCACTCGTCGCAGATAAAGACCGAGGGGCCGGCAATCAACTTGCGCACTTCGTGCTGGCTCTTGCCGCAGAAGGAGCAATACAGCAGCTTGCCGTTGTCCTCGCCGTTGCGGGTGTCAGTCATTAGATCGTTCCAGTCGGATAGGCTTGAAACACAAGATGAAGGCAAATGCGGGCATTTTCAAGCCCGCGAAACGGCCGGTCGCCCGGCCGTGTTCGAGCGGAAAGACTCAGGCGGCCGAGGGGCGCTGAGTGTAAACCTGATCGATCAGACCATACTGCACCGCTTCCTCGCCGCTCATGAAGCGGTCGCGGTCGGTGTCGCGGGCGATCACGTCCAGCGGCTGGCCGGTGTGGTGCGCCAGCACCTGGTTCAGGCGCTCCTTGATGAAGAGGATTTCCTTGGCGTGGATCTCGATGTCCGAGGCCTGGCCCTGGAAGCCGCCCAGCGGCTGGTGGATCATCATCCGCGAGTGCGGCAGGCAGTAGCGCTTGCCGGCGGCGCCGCCCGCGAGGAGCAGCGCGCCCATGCTGCAGGCCTGGCCGACGCAGATGGTCGACACGTCCGGCTTGATGAACTGCATGGTGTCGTAGATGGACATGCCGGCAGTCACCGAACCGCCCGGCGAGTTGATGTACAGGTGGATGTCCTTGTCCGGGTTCTCGGCCTCGAGGAACAGCAGCTGGGCCACCACCAGGTTGGCCATGTAGTCCTCGACCTGGCCGACCAGGAAGATGATCCGCTCCTTCAGCAGGCGCGAATAGATGTCGTAGGAACGCTCACCGCGGGCGGACTGCTCCACCACCATCGGCACCAGGCCACCGGCGGCCTGGATGTTCGGAACTTGCGGCATGAAGGTATTCGGCATGTCCGACGATCACTCCCTAATGAAATAGATATGTCTCAAAGACATAAGCCAGCCCGAGGGCTGGCTTATGACGATCGAACGAAGGGTTGGATCAGGCCGCTACAGGAGCTTCAGCAGGCTTGACCGCGTCTTCGTAGGATACCTGCTTATCGGTCACTTTGGCCTTCTGCAGGACAGTATCTACAACTTGTTCTTCCAGTACAACCGAGCGCACTTCGTTCAGCTGCTGGTCGTTCTTGTAGTACCAGGCGACCACTTGCTCGGGCTCCTGGTAGGCCGAAGCCATCTCTTCGATCATTTCGCGAACGCGGGCTTCGTCGGCCTTCAGCTCGTGCTGCTTGACCAGTTCGGCGACGATCAGGCCCAGGACCACGCGGCGCTTGGCCTGCTCTTCGAACAGCTCGGCCGGCAGTTGCTCGGGCTTGATGTTGCCGCCGAACTGCTGGACGGCCTGCACGCGCAGACGGTTCACTTCGTTGCCGATCAGGGCCTTGGGCACTTCGATCGGGTTGGCGGTCACCAGACCTTCCATCACCTGGTTCTTCACCTTGGACTTGATGGCCTGGCGCAGTTCGCGCTCCATGTTCTTGCGGACTTCGGCGCGGAAGCCTTCCAGGGTGCTTTCCTTGATGCCGAACAGGGCGAAGAACTCTTCGGTCAGTTCCGGCAGCTTGGGCTCGCTGACGCTGTTCACGGTGACGCTGAACTCGGCGGCCTTGCCGGCCAGGTCGAGGTTCTGGTAGTCCTCGGGGAAGTTCAGGGTGAGCACGCGCTCCTCACCGGCCTTGGCGCCGACCAGGCCTTCTTCGAAGCCCGGGATCATGCGGCCGGAGCCCAGCACCAGCAGGGTGCCCTTGGCCGAACCGCCGGCGAAGGCTTCGCCGTCGATCTTGCCGACGAAGTCGATGTTCAACTGGTCGTCGTTCTGCGCGGCGCGCTCGACGGCCTCGAAGCGGGTGTTCTGCTTGCGCAGGATTTCCAGCATGTTGTCGACGTCGGCGTCGGCCACGTCGGCCTGCAGGCGCTCGACCTCGATGCCGTCGAAGCCGGCGACCTGGAATTCCGGGAAGACTTCGAAGGTAGCCACGTATTCCAGGCCCTTCTCCTTCTCGAACACCTTCGGCTCCACCGACGGGGCGCCGGCCGGGTTCAGCTTCTGCTCGACCACGGCTTCGTAGAAGGTTTCCTGGATCAGGTCACCGAGGGCTTCCTGACGAGCGGCGGCTTCGTAGCGCTGGCGGATCACGCTCATCGGCACCTTGCCGGGACGGAAGCCGGGAACCTTGGCGCGACGAGCGGTCTGCTGCAGACGCTTGTTGACTTCGGTCTCGATGCGCTCGGCCGGCACGCCAACGGTCATGCGGCGCTCAAGAGCGGAGGTGCTTTCAACGGAAACTTGCATGGATATTCCTCGTGGCACAGACGTAAGCCGGTCCTTCCGGCTCCCAGAATCAAGGGCAAGCATTCTAGTCACAAGAAATGCAGAAGTCACCCAGGCTGAAAGCGGCGGAAATACTCGGGCTGCGAGAGCTTCTGGAAAGAATGGTGCGGACGGAGAGACTCGAACTCTCACAGCTTGCGCCACCGGAACCTAAATCCGGCGTGTCTACCAATTTCACCACGTCCGCAGGGAACCGCAGAAACGAAAACGCCAGGCTCTGGGCCTGGCGCTTCGGAATATGGGGTGGACGATGGGAATCGAACCCACGACACCAGGAGCCACAATCCTGTGCTCTACCAACTGAGCTACGCCCACCATATTACACGCTTTACCGCACGCCATAATGGCGCACCCGGCAGGACTCGAACCTGCGACCATCCGCTTAGAAGGCGGATGCTCTATCCAGCTGAGCTACGGGCGCTTTAGTGGCTGCAACCCTTGCTAAGCAGATCAGTGGAAACCACTGAACCGGTTTGCACCGCCTGCTGTTCTTGCTTCAGGCTGTGCTCGGCAAGCGGGGCGCATGTTAGCGACGAGCCCTACCCCCGTCAACGGTTTTTTCAAAAAAATTTCAAAGAGATAAAGGAGTTACGGCAAATCAGCGGACGCCCGCCTTTGCCTTATGTGGGCGGCGTGCGAAAATGCGCGTCCTTTTTTCCCCGTCTCTATGGTTGCTCCTCCGACATGACCGCAAAACTGATCGACGGCAAAGCGATCGCCGCCAGCCTCCGCCAGCAGATAGCCCAACGCGTCGCCGAGCGCCGCCAGCAAGGGCTGCGCATCCCCGGCCTGGCGGTGATCCTGGTCGGCAGCGACCCGGCATCCCAAGTCTACGTCGCGCACAAGCGCAAGGATTGCGAGGAAGTGGGCTTCCTGTCCCAGGCCTACGACCTGCCGGAAAGCACCACCCAGGAAGAACTGCTGGCCCTGATCGACCGCCTGAACGCCGACCCGGCGATCGACGGCATCCTGGTGCAGCTGCCCCTGCCCGCCCACCTGGACGCCTCGCAGCTGTTGGAGCGCATCAACCCGGACAAGGACGTGGACGGTTTCCACCCGTTCAACGTCGGCCGCCTGGCCCAGCGCATCCCGCTGCTGCGCCCCTGCACCCCGAAGGGCATCATGACCCTGCTGCAGAGCACCGGCGCCGACCTGTACGGCATGGACGCGGTGATCGTCGGCGCCTCCAACATCGTCGGCCGCCCCATGGCCCTGGAGCTGCTGCTGGCCGGTTGCACCGTGACCGTCACCCACCGCTTCACCCGCGACCTGGCCGAGCACGTGCGCCGCGCCGACCTGGTGGTGGTGGCCGCCGGCAAGCCGGGCCTGGTCAAGGGCGAGTGGATCAAGGAAGGCGCCATCGTCATCGACGTCGGCATCAACCGCCAGGCCGACGGCCGGCTGGTGGGCGACGTGGAATACGAGGTGGCGGCCGAGCGCGCCGGCTGGATCACCCCGGTGCCGGGCGGCGTAGGCCCCATGACCCGCGCCTGCCTGCTGGAGAACACCCTGTACGCCGCGGAAGAGCTGCACAAGTAACCCGCCCTGCGCCGACGCAGAAAAGGCCGCATCAGCGGCCTTTTTTCATGGAAACCAACGGCGGATAACCGCGAACGGTTATGCGCCCTACGCACTGCGAATCGCACGCAGGGCGCGCCCATGCAATGGCACGGTACATGGGCAACCCGTAGGGCGCATAACGCCTAAGGCGTTATCCGCCGCCAACCCTCGCGCCAGCGGCATCGGCGGATAACCGCGAACGGTTATTCGCCCTACCCTGCCGGCAACCTGCCCGCGATTCGCGCGCAGGGCGCGCTCCTACAATGGGCACGATGTAGCGGGGGCGGAGCGAAGCGATACCATCGACAGAAAAAAGGCCGCATCAGCGGCCTTCCTTCATTTCAACGGCGGCTCACTCGGCCAGGCGCCAGGTGGTGCCGCCCTTGCCGTCTTCCAGGACCACGCCCATGGCGGTCAGCTCGTCGCGGATGCGGTCGGACTCGGCCCAGTTCTTCGCCGCGCGGGCTTCCAGGCGGGCCTGGATCAGCGCCTCCACCTGGGCGGCGTCGACCTTGCCGGCGGCGCCGGCCTGGAGGAAGGCGTCCGGCTCCAGCTGCAGCACGCCGAGCAGGCCGGCCAGCTCGCGCAGCTTCGCCGCCAGTGCCGCCGCGGCCTGCAGGTCGGCCTCGCGCAGGCGGTTGACCTCGCGGGCCATCTCGAACAGCACGGCGACGGCCTCGGGGGTGTTGAAGTCGTCGTCCATGGCCGCGGCGAAACGCTCGGCGAAGGCTTCGCCGCCGGCCGCCTCGGCCTCGGGCAGGCCGCGCAGCGCGGTGTAGAAGCGTTCCAGCGCGCCCTTGGCTTCCTTGAGGTTGTCCTCGGAATAGTTGATCGGGCTGCGGTAGTGGCTGGATACCAGCAGGAAGCGCACCACCTCGGGGTGGTACTTCTCCAGCACCTCGCGGATGGTGAAGAAGTTGCCCAGGGACTTGGACATCTTCTCGCCATCCACGCGCACCGCGCCGGCGTGCATCCAGGTCGCCGCGTAGGGCTTGCCGGTAGCCGCCTCGCTCTGGGCGATCTCGTTCTCGTGGTGCGGGAACACCAGGTCCGGGCCGCCGCCGTGGATGTCGAAGGTCTCGCCCAGGCAGCAGGTGGACATCACCGAGCACTCGATGTGCCAGCCCGGACGCCCGGCGCCCCAGGGCGACGCCCAGCTCGGCTCGCCCGGCTTGGCGGCCTTCCACAGGACGAAGTCCAGCGGGTCTTCCTTGGATTCGTCGACCTCGATGCGCGCACCGATGCGCAGGTCCTCGATCTTCTTGCGCGACAGCTTGCCGTAGCCGACGAACTTGCCGACGCGGTAGTAGACGTCGCCGTTGCCCGGGGCGTAGGCGAAGCCCTTGTCGATCAGCGTCTGGATCATCGCGTGCATGCCGGCGATGTGGCCGGTGGCGCGCGGCTCGAGGTCCGGGCGCAGCACCGACAGGCGCGCCTCGTCCTCGTGCATGGCGGCGATCATGCGCTCGGTCAGGGCATCGAAGGGCTCGCCGTTCTCCTGGGCGCGACGGATGATCTTGTCGTCGATGTCGGTGATGTTGCGCACGTAGGTCAGCTCATAGCCGCGCTGGCGCAGCCAGCGGGCGATGACGTCGAAGGCGACCATGACGCGGGCGTGGCCGATGTGGCAGAAGTCGTACACGGTCATGCCGCACACGTACATGCGCACCTGGTTGCCCACCAGCGGCTGGAAGGGTTCCTTGACCTTGCTCAGGGTGTTGTAGACGGAAAGCGCCATTTACTGCCCCCAGGAATCGCGCAGGGTCACGGTGCGGTTGAAGACCAGGGCGCCGGCCTTGGAATCCTTGCTGTCGGCGCAGAAGTAGCCTTCGCGCTCGAACTGGAAGCGCTCCTCGGCGCTGGCGTTGGCCAGCGACGGCTCGGCGCGGCAGCCCTTGAGCACCACCAGCGAATCCGGGTTGATGTTGTCGAGGAAGCTGCCGCCCTCTTCGGATCTCTCCGGGTTGGCCGACTTGAACAGGCGGTCGTACAGGCGCACTTCGCATTCGACGCTCCCGGCGGCCGGCACCCAGTGGATCACGCCCTTGACCTTGCGGCCTTCCGGGTTCTTGCCCAGGGTGTTCTCGTCGTAGCTGCAGCGCAGTTCGACGATGTTGCCGGCGGCGTCCTTGACGGCTTCGTCGGCGCGGATCACGTAGCTGCCGCGCAGGCGCACCTCGCCACCGGGGACCAGGCGCTTGTAGCCGGCCGGCGGGACTTCCTCGAAGTCACCGGCGTCGATGTAGATCTCGCGGCCGAACGGCAGCACGCGCACGCCCATGTCCTGCTTCGGGTGGCGCGCCAGCTCGAGGTTCTCGACCTTGCCCTCGGGGTAGTTGGTGATCACCACCTTCAGCGGCTTGAGCACGCACATGGCGCGCGCGGCGCTGGCGTCCAGGTCCTCGCGGATGGCGAACTCCAGCATGCCGATGTCCACCACGCCGCCGGCGCGGTTCACGCCGATCATGTCGCAGAAGTTGCGGATCGAGGCCGGGGTGTAGCCGCGGCGGCGGTAGCCCGAGAGGGTCGACATGCGCGGGTCGTCCCAGCCGTCCACGTGGCCTTCGTCGACCAGTTGCTTGAGCTTGCGCTTGCTGGTGATGGTGTAGTTCAGGTTCAGCCGGGCGAACTCGTACTGGCGCGGCTGCGCCGGCACCGGCAGGTTGGCCAGGAACCACTCGTACAGCGGGCGATGGTCCTCGAACTCCAGGGTGCAGATGGAGTGGGTGATGCCCTCGATGGCGTCCGACTGGCCGTGGGTGAAGTCGTAGCTGGGGTAGATGCACCACTTGTCGCCGGTCTGGTGGTGATGGGCGTGACGGATGCGGTAGAGGATCGGGTCGCGCAGGTTGATGTTCGGCGAGGCCATGTCGATCTTCGCCCGCAGCGACTTGGCGCCGTCGGGGAACTCGCCGGCCTTCATGCGCGCGAACAGGTCGAGGTTCTCCTCCACCGAGCGCTCGCGGTAGGGGCTGTTGCGGCCCGGCTCGGTCAGGCTGCCGCGGTACTGGCGCATCTCTTCGGCATTCAGGTCGCAGACGAAGGCCTTGCCGGCCTTGATCAGGTCCACCGCCCAGGCGTGCAACTGGTCGAAGTAGTCGGAGGCGAAGCGCACCGGGCCGGCCCACTGGAAGCCCAGCCACTTCACGTCGGCCTCGATGGCGTCGATGTATTCCTGGTCTTCCTTCGCCGGGTTGGTGTCGTCGAAGCGCAGGTGGCAGTCGCCGCCGAAGTCACGGGCCAGGCCGAAGTTCAGGCAGATCGACTTCGCGTGGCCGATGTGCAGGTAGCCGTTGGGCTCCGGCGGGAAGCGGGTGACGATCTTCTGGTGCTTGCCGCTGTCCAGGTCTGCCTGGACGATGGGGCGCAGGAAGTTGGCGGCGACAGTGGCTTCTTTCGAATCGGCGGTGGGCTTGCTCATGGTGTCCTTGATCGTGACTGACGTTCGGCCAGGGTAGGCCGGCCAAACCAAAGCGCTTATCATAGCCGAAGCTGTCAACCCCCTGACAGGCCTTCGATTTTCCCGACAGAGTGGAATCCCCTCATGATCAAGCTGCACACCAACCATGGCGTCATCACCCTGGAACTCTTCGAAGACAAGGCCCCGGAGACCGTGGCCAACTTCAAGGAGTACGTGAAGAGCGGTCATTACGACAACACCATCTTCCACCGCGTGATCAACAACTTCATGATCCAGGGCGGCGGTTTCGAGCCGGGCATGAAGCAGAAGAGCACCCGCGCCCCGATCAAGAACGAAGCCAACAACGGCGTCGGCAACAAGGTCGGCACCGTCGCCATGGCCCGCACCATGGAGCCGCATTCGGCCAGCGCGCAGTTCTTCATCAACGTCGCCGACAACGACTTCCTCAACCACAGCGCGCCGACCGTGCAGGGCTGGGGCTACTGCGTGTTCGGCCAGGTGGTGGACGGCATGGACGTGGTCGACAAGATCAAGGGCGTGGCCACCACCATGCGCGCCGGCCACCAGGACGTGCCCAGCGAAGACGTGATCATCGAGAAGGCCGAGATCGTCGAGTGAGTCGATGAGCGTCCTGTTCATCTCGGACCTGCATCTGGAAGCGGAACGCCCGGACATCACCCGGGCGTTCTTGCATTTCCTGCGCAGCCGCGCCAGCCAGGCCGAAGCCCTCTACATCCTGGGCGACTTCTTCGAGGCCTGGATCGGCGACGACGGCATGGACGGGTTCCAGCATTCCATCGCCCGCGCCCTGCGCGAGGTGGCCGACGGCGGCACGCGCATCTACCTGATGCACGGCAACCGCGACTTCCTCATCGGCAAGGCGTTCTGCCGCGAGGCCGGCTGCACCCTGCTGCGCGACCCCAGCGTCATCGCCCTGAACGGCGAGAAGGTGCTGCTGATGCACGGCGACAGCCTGTGCACCCTGGACGCCGGCTACATGAAGCTGCGCCGCTGGCTGCGCAACCCGGTCTCGCTATTCATCCTGCGCAACCTGCCGCTGTCGAAACGCCGCCAACTGGCGCGCAAGCTGCGCAAGGAAAGCCGCGCGCAAACGCGGATGAAGGCCAGCGAGATCGTCGACGTGACGCCGGAAGAGGTGCTGAAGGTCATGCGCCAGCATGGCGTGCGCACCCTGATCCACGGCCATACCCATCGCCCGGCGGTGCACGAACTGCAGCTCGACGGCCAGCGCGCACGGCGCATCGTCCTCGGCGACTGGGACCGCCAGGGCTGGGCCCTGCAGGCCGACGCCAACGGCCTGGAACAGGCGCCCTTCGGCCTCGACGCGGAACCCTCCGACCACTGACGCCCGTCAACTTCATGGCCCCGGGCCAGCAGCTATGCTCAAACCATCCATAGCCGAACCGCCCGGGACCACCATGAAAAGACACCTACTGCTCGCCGCCTGCCTGCTCGCCCTCGCCGGTTGCTCCAGCGAGTACATCATCAGCACCGCCGATGGCCAGATGATCACCACCGACAACAAGCCGAAGCTGGACAAGGCCAGCGGCATGATCCGCTTCGAGGACGCCGAAGGCCGGGAACAGATGATCCCGCAGTCGCAGATCCGGCAGATCATCGAGCGCTGAAAGCACGCGGGGCATCGGCGTCATCCGCCTATCGCGGACGGAGTCCGCTCCTACACCACCCCACCCACGCCATTCCCCTGCAGGAGCGCGCCCTGCGCGCGAATCGCGGGCAGGGCCCGCTCCTACAGTTCCAGGGAGGCATGATCGCAGGAGCAACTGTCTTGCGTCCCGCGCCGAAATGCTCTTCGTAGGAGCGAGCTTGCTCGCGAATAAACCCCGCTGCGGAGTCCGTTCGCGAGCAAGCTCGCTCCTACAGGTTGCCGGAAGGCGTGGCATTTCCCTGTAGGAGGACTCCGTCCGCGATCGGGTTCGCCAACCAGGAAGGCCTCAAGCCACCTGCGGCACACCGCTATGGAAGCGGAACTCCCCGTCCGGCGAGCTGATGAGCCCCGCCTCCACCTCACGGATGTCCGCCACGCGCCGCTGGATATCGGCCTCGTCGCCATAGCGCCGGGCCAGCGCCAGGTAGCCCTGGAAATGCCGCGCCTCGGATTTCAGCAGCGAGCCGTAGAACTTCGCCAGGTCGGCGTCCAGGTGGTCCACCAGCGCGGCGAAGCGCTCGCAGCTGCGGCATTCGATGAAGGCGCCGACGATCAGGGTGTCGACCAGCTTGTGCGGCTCGTGGTTGCGCACCACCGCGCGCAGGCCCGAGGCATAGCGGCCGGCGGAGATCGGCCGCAGGGCGATGCCGCGCTTCCTGAGGATCGCCAGCACCTGCTCGTGGTGGCGCAGTTCCTCGCGTGCCAGGCGCGACATGAAGTTCACCAGTTCCTCGTGGGCGCTGTACTTGGCGATCAGCGCCAGGGCCGTGCTGGCGGCCTTGAACTCGTTGTTCTTGTGGTCGATCAGCAGCACTTCCTGGTCCTGCAATGCGGCCTCGACCCAGGCGTCGGGCGTGGCGCAACCAAGGAATTCGCGGATTTCGGACAACATGACGGGCTCCAGTCGCTCGCCGCAGCGCAAAAGGGTTCGCCGGCGGCCAAAGGCGGAGCATTATACGAATGCGGCGGCGCACGGCCAGCGCCACACTTGACGCACCTCAAGAAGCACGCGGCCGGATCGCGTCTACAGTTGCTGCAAAGCAACGGCAAGTGCCAAGGGAGACGACCATGCAAGCCATCCGCAGCATTCTCGTAGTAGTGGCCCCCGACCAGCCCGACGGCCTGGCGCTCAAGCGCGCCAAGCTGATCGCCAGCGTCACTCAATCCCACCTGCACCTGCTGGCCTGCAGCAAGCAAGGCGACGCCGGCGCCCGGCTCGAGGAGCTGACCGCCAGCCTGCGCGAGGAAGGCTACAGCAGCAGTTGCCGGCTGGCCTGGCACGACAGCCTGCACGCCACCATCATCGCCGAGCAGCAGGCCGAGGGCTGCGGCCTGGTGGTCAAGCAGCACCACCCCGACAGCCCGCTGAAGAAGGCCCTGCTCACCCCCGACGACTGGAAGCTGCTGCGCTACTGCCCCGCCCCCGTGCTGCTGGTGAAGAGCGCCACGCCCTGGGCCGGACGCAACATCCTCGCCGCGGTCGACGTCGGCAACAACGACGCCGAGCACCACGCGCTGCACGCCAACATCGTCAGCCACGCCTACGACATCGCAGGGCTGACCCACGGCCCGCTGCACGTGATCAGCGCCCACCCCTCGCCGATGCTGTCCGCCGCCGACCCGACCTTCCAGCTCAGCGAGACCATCGAGGCCCGCTACCGCGAGGCCTGCAAGGCCTTCCAGGCCGAGTACGGGGTGGACGACCAGCACCTGCACATCGAGGAAGGCCCGGCCGACGTGCTCATCCCGCGTACCGCGCACCAGCTGGACGCGGCGGTGACGGTGATCGGCACCGTGGCGCGCACCGGCTTCTCCGGCGCGCTGATCGGCAACACCGCCGAGGTGGTGCTCGATGCCCTGGAAAGCGACGTGCTGGTGCTCAAGCCGGACGAAGTCATCGCCCACCTCGAGGAACTGGCCGCCAAGGCCTGACCGCCGCTAGGCGGCCGCCCCGGCCGCCAGCATCGCCCGCAGGCGGACGCCCTCCGCCTTGCGGCAGCCTACGTGCACCTCCTCCAGGCCCAGCCAGGCGGCCATCTCGCGCAACCGCCCGGCCAGCGCCAGCATCCCCTCCTCGCCCAGCGGCCGCTGTTCCTCGTGCACGGCGTGGACCGCCAGGCGCCCCGCCGCCCGCTCGGCGCGCAGGTCGATGCGCGCCGCCAGGCGTTCGTCGAACAGGAAGGGCAGCACGTAGTAGCCGTAGACCCGCTTGTGCTGCGGGGTATAGATCTCCAGGCGGTAGCGGAAGTCGAACAGCCGCTCGGTGCGGGCGCGCTCCCACACCAGGGAATCGAAGGGCGACAGCAGCGCGCTGGCCGTCACCTTGCGCGGAATGACCGGCTCGCCGGCGACGTAGGCAGCCTGCGACCAGCCCTGCACGCGCACCTGGCGCAAGGCGCCGGCTTCCACCAGCTCGGCCAGGCGCGCCTTGCTGTCGGCCGGCTCCAGGCGGAAGTAGTCGCGCAGGTCGGTCTCGCTGGCCACGCCCAGGGCATTGGCGGCATGCAGCAGCAGGCCGCGCTGGGCCTCCTCGGCGCCCGGCTCCGGCAGCGCCAGCAAGGAGGCCGGCAGCACCCGCTCGGGCAGGTCGTAGAGCCGCTCGAAGCCGCGGCGCCCGGCCACCGTCAGCTCGCCGGCGGCGAACAGCCATTCCAGGGCGTGCTTCTCGTCGCTCCAGTCCCACCAGGGGCCGGCGCGCTCGCTGCGGGTGGTCAGGCTGCCAGCGCCCAGGGCGCCCTGCTCGCGTACCGCCTGCAGCACCCGTTCGATCACCTCGCGGCGCTCCTCGCCGAAGCGCGCCAGCTGCTTGTAGATGCCCTGCCCCACGGCCGCGCGGCGCATGCGCCAGCGCATCAGCGGGTAGAGCTCCAGCGGCAGCAGGGAAGCCTCGTGCCCCCAGTACTCGAACATCCGCCGGTGGCGCCCGGCGCTCCAGGCCGCCTCGTCCAGCAGCGCCTGCGGGTAGCTGCCCAGGCGCGAGAACAGCGGCAGGTAGTGCGAGCGGGTCAGGGCATTGACCGAATCGATCTGCAGCACGCCCAGGCGCTCCAGCACCTGCTGCAGGTGCCGGCGCTGCACCCCGGCGCGCGGCCGGCGGCCGGCGAAACCCTGGGCCGCCAGGGCCAGGCGGCGGGCTTGCTTGAGGGACAGGCTGTCGGTCATGGGCGCTTCCTGCTGGGCGGATCGGGGCTCTCGATCCTACGCCGAAGCCGCCAGCGCCGACATCAGGCCGGCAGGGCTTCCATGCCGGGCGTGGGGAACGGCCGGGCGATGCTGAAGGCCTCGGCGCTCGGCCCCCTTTCGGCCAGGCTGCGCAGGGCCGCGCGGGCCTGGGCCAGGCTCGGCAATTGCCCGGCCGGCAGCCACCAGAGCGCCAGGCTCGGCCCCGGCAGCTTCTCCATCCAGTCCCGGCGCCGACGCAGCACGGCGAGGTGCTCGCCGCCATAGACGTAGTCGCGCAGGGCCTCCAGGGACTCCCACAGCGACAGGTTGACGATGATCCGCGGGTCGTCGAAGGCCTGGACGCCGGTGGCGTCGCCCGCCTCGTCCTGCAAGCGCCAGACGAAGCCAGGGCTGGCCTCGGCCAGGGCGTTGACCGGCGCCAGCTGGTCGACGAAATCCCGCATCAGCGGGTGATCGAGCGGGGCCCTGGCCCGGGCGATGTTGACCTGGGCCAGGTGGTAGGGTTGCGACATGGGCCTTTCCTTGTGCACGTCAGGCGGGGGGGTTCAGCGACGCAGATGGTCGATCCAGAAGGGTTTCTCCGCTTCCTGGAGAATGTCCGCGCGGCTCAGGCCGATGTCCTTGAGCGCCGCGTCACTGAGGCTGGCCAGCTGTTCGCGCTGCCGCGCCAGCTCCCGCCAGCGGCGGATGCGGCCCAGCAGGCCATGCCAGAAGACAGCGGCGGAGTGCCGCCGGGTAAGCACCGAGGGTGCCATCACGAAACCGAATTGCGCTTTCATCGTGCCGTCCTCCCTGTGGGGTTGGCACCAGTCTCGCGCCGGGCATAAGATCAATCCAACGAATCATTCTTATGCATCCCATCTCGGAGTTTGATGAATGAGCAGCTTCCCCAGCATCGACAGCGAACTGCTGCGCACCTTCGTCGCCATCGCCGACCACGGTGGTTTCACCCGCGCCGCCGAAGTGGTCAACCGCACCCAGTCGGCGGTGAGCATGCAGATGAAGCGCCTGGAGGACGACGTGCTGGAACGCACCCTGTTCGAACGCGACGGCCGCCAGGTGCGCCTGACGCCCGAGGGCCAGGTGCTGCTGGGCTACGCGCGGCGCATCCTGCGGCTGCAGGGCGAGGTGTTCAACACCCTGCGCCAGCCGCACATGGTCGGCGCGGTGCGCATCGGCACGCCGGACGACTACGTGATGCGCTTCCTCCCGGACATCCTCTCGCGCTTCGCCCAGGCCTACCCGCTGGTGCAGGTGGAAGTGCACTGCGAGAGCTCCTCGCAGTTGCTCACCCGCAAGGACCTGGACCTGACCATCGTCACCCGCGAGCCGGGCACCGAGATCGGCCAGCTGCTGCGCCAGGAGCCCTTCGTCTGGATGGCCGCGGAAAGCTTCTGCCCGCAGGAGCAGCGCCCGCTGCCGCTGGCGATGTTCAACACCAGTTGCTTCTGCCGCGCCTGGGCCTGCAATGCCCTGGAAGCGATGGAGATCGACTACCGCATCGCCTACAGCAGCCCCAGCCTCTCGGCGCTGTTCGCCGTGGCCAGCGCGGGCCTGGCGGTCACCGCCCAGCTGCGCAGCCTGCTCACCGGCAACCTGCGCATCATCGGCGAGGAGGAAGGCCTGCCGGCCCTGCCCTCGGCGAGCATCGTGCTGCTGCGCAACCCGCCGCGGCAGTCGCCGGTCACCGACAAGCTGGCCGACTACATCGTCGAAGGCTTCGCCGCCGCCTGAGCCGCCTCACTGGCGCAGCAGGAGCAGCGCGCAGGCCACCAGGAACAGGCCGAAGGCGAAGCGCAGGGCGCGCTCGGGCAGCGCGTGGGCCAGCCTCACGCCCCAGGAGATGCTCAGCAGGCCGCCGGCCGCGAGACAGGCGCCCATGCGCCAGTCGACATGGCCGTGCAGCGCATAGGTGCCCAGCGCCACCGCCGTGCTCGGCGCCGCCAATGCCAGGGCCAGCCCCTGGGCCACCACCTGGCTGAAGCCGAACAGCGAGGTCAGCACCGGCGTGGCCAGCACGCCGCCGCCCACCCCGAACAGCCCGCCCAGGGAACCCGCCCCCAGGCCCAGTGCGGCGAACCAGGGCAGCCCCGGCGCGGCCTCCCGCGGTTGCGCCTCGCCGCGCTGGCGCAGCAGCAGGTAGCCGGCCAGGGCCAGCAGGAACACCACGAAGGCCGTGCGCATGTGCGCCGCGTCGATGCGCAACGCCAGGCTGGAGGCGAGGAAGGCGCAGAGCAGGCCGGTCACCGCCAGCACCGCCGCCGGGCCGGGATCGATGCGGTTGCGCTGGTGGTAACGGCGCAGCGCCAGCAGCACGTTGGGCACCACCATCACCAGGGCCGTGCCCTGCGCCAGTTGCTGGTCGAGGCCGAACAGCACGCCCAGCGCCGGGATCGCCAGCAGCCCGCCGCCGATCCCGAACAGCCCACCCAGGCAACCCAGGACCAGCCCCAGAAGAAAGTCCAAGCCCATGTCCAGCATCGCTACCTCCTACCTTTCGGCGCCATGCTAGAAGACCGCCGCTGGATGGGAAACGCAAAGCCGAGCACAATGGCTTGGCGTTTTCTGCAAAGGCAGCCGCCATGACCCCCAGCACCCTGGAAGACCAGCTGGACCTGTTCCTCGACGTGCTCGACAGCGGCAGCTTTTCCGCCGCCGCGCGCCTGCGCCAGCTCACCCCCTCGGCGGTGGCGCGGCGCATGGACGCCCTCGAGCGCGGCCTGGGCAGCCCCCTGCTGGCCCGCAGCACCCACCTGGTGCGTGCCACCCCGGCCGGCCTGGCGTTCGCCGAGCGGGCCCGGCGCATCGTCGAGGAACTGCGCCAGGCCCGCGCCGAAGCGGTATCGCTGAGCACCGCGCCCGAGGGCCTGATCCGCATCGACGCGCCCGTGCCCTTCGGCCGCCGCCACCTGGCGCCGGCCCTGGCCGACTTCCTCAAGGCCAACCCCGGCCTGGACGTGCAACTGCGCCTGATCGACAGCTTCACCGACCTGCAGGGCGACAACCTCGGCCAGGTCGACCTGGTGCTGCGCATCGGCCCGTTGCCGGACAGCCGCCTGGTGGCCACGCCGCTGGCGCCCATGCGCCGCATCGTCTGCGCCAGCGCCGACTACCTGGCCCGCCACGGCCGGCCGGCCTCGCCGCTGCAGCTACCCGGGCACGTCGGCCTGGACTGGGAAGGCCTGGCCCCGCCGCTGGCCTGGCGCTTCGCCGTCGACGGGCGCCTGCAGCACCTGCGCCCGCGGCGCCTGCGGCTGACCGCCAACAATGCGGAAACCCTGGTCGAAGGCGCCTTGCAGGGGCTCGGCCTGGCCCACCTGCCGACCTGGCTGTGCAGCGAATACCTGGTGCGCGGCGAGCTGCAGGCACTGTTCTGCGAGCAGGGCCTGCCGGAGCCCGAGCCGGGCGGCATCCACGCCCTGCGCCTGGAACGCGGCACCCACCCGCGCAGCCAGCGGCTGCTGGCCTTCCTCGTCGAACGCTTCGGCTTCCCGCCGCCCTGGGACAGCGCCCTCGCCGGGCACCTGGCGAGCGACGAACTGGCGAAAAAATAGCCAGCGCGCTAAATTAAGGCGCAATCATCTATTCGGAGGCCCGTCATGAGCCAACCCAAGGACGCCTGCGAATCGCTCAAGCTCGACAACCAGCTGTGCTTCGCCCTCTATTCCACCTCGCTGCAGATGACCAAGGTCTACAAGCCCCTGCTCCAGGAACTGGGCCTGACCTACCCGCAGTACATCGCCATGCTGGTGCTCTGGGAGCGGGACGGCATCACCGTCGGCGAGATCAGCGCGCGCATGCTCACCGACCCCGGCTCCCTCACCCCGCTGCTCAAGCGCCTGGAAGGCGAAGGCCTGATCACCCGCAAGCGCAGCGCCAGCGACGAGCGGGTGGTCGAGCTGCGCCTGACCGACAAGGGCCGGGAGCTGCGCCAGCAGGCCGAGAGCATCCCGGCCTGCATCCTCACCGCCAGCGGCCTGTCCCTCGAAGAACTGGGCAGGCTGAAGAACGAACTGGTGGACCTGCGCGACAGCCTGCAAGGCTCGGACTAGAGACTTATTCCCTACATCAAGTTCTCTTATCGCGAATTCTTCCAATAAATACCTTGCGCGCAAGATAACTCAGGACTAATTTCTGTCTCACGCACTTACTTAGCGCGCAAAATTTTAACGAACAAACTTACATCTGGAGACACCGCCATGCAAACCATCAAAGCCCTCTACACCGCCACTGCCACCGCCACCGGAGGCCGCGACGGCCGCGCCGTTTCCTCCGACGGCAACCTCGACGTGAAACTGACCACCCCGCGCGAACTGGGCGGCCAGGGCGGCGCCGCGACCAACCCCGAACAGCTCTTCGCCGCCGGCTACTCGGCCTGCTTCATCGGCGCACTGAAATTCGTCGCCAGCCAGAGCAAGCGTCAGCTGCCCGCCGACGCCTCCATCACCGGCAAGGTCGGCATCGGCCAGATCCCCGGCGGCTTCGGCCTGGAAGTGGAGCTGAACATTGCCCTGCCGGGCCTGGAGCGCGCCATCGCCGAGGAACTGGTGGCCGCGGCCCACCAGGTCTGCCCGTACTCCAACGCCACCCGCGGCAACATCGAAGTCCGCCTGAACGTCGCCGTCTGACCCCACCCAGCCCAAGGAGACCCCGAACATGAAAGCGCTCAGCAAAACCCTCGCCGGCGGCCTGCTCGCCCTGGCCATCGGCAACGCCTTCGCCGCCGGCAGCCCCGGCGTGCAGCACGACACCCAGGCCTTCCTCGAAGCCCTGCAGGCCGGCGGCGGCAAGCCCCTGGAAACCCTGTCGCCGAAAGACGCCCGAGCGGTACTGAGCGGCGCCCAGGCCTCGGTGAAGGTCGACCTTTCCGGCACCCAGGTCAGCGAGAAGACCATCCAGGCCGACGGCCAGCGCATCAGGCTGACCATCGTCCGCCCGGCGGGCGCCAAGGGCAGCCTGCCCGCCTTCATGTTCTTCCACGGCGGCGGCTGGGTGCTGGGCGACTACCCGACCCACGCCCGGCTGATCCGCGACCTGGTGGTCAGCTCCGGTGCGGTGGCGGTGTACGTCGACTACACGCCCTCCCCCGAGGCCCATTACCCGGTGGCCATCAACCAGGCCTACGCCGCCACGAAGTGGGTGGCCGAGCACGGCAAGGAACTGGACGTCGACGGCTCGCGCCTGGCGGTGGCCGGCAACAGCGTCGGCGGCAACATGGCCGCGGTGGTCGCACTGATGGCCAAGGACAAGGGCACGCCGAAGCTGCGCTTCCAGGCCCTGCTGTGGCCGGTGACCGACGCCAGCTTCGAAACGGCCTCGTACAACCGGTTCGCCCAGGGGCACTTCCTCACCAAGCCAATGATGCAGTGGTTCTGGGACAGCTACACCACCGACGCCAAGCAGCGCGCCGAAATCTACGCCTCGCCGCTGCGCGCCAGCACCGAGCAACTGAAGGGCCTGCCGCCGGCACTGGTGCAGACCGCCGAGTTCGACGTGCTGCGCGACGAAGGCGAAGCCTACGCCCGCAAGCTGGACGCCGCCGGCGTGGCCGTCACCGCCGTGCGCTATAACGGCATGATCCACGACTACGGCCTGCTCAACCCGCTGGCCAAGGTGCCCGCCGTGCAAGCCGCCATGCGCCAGGCCGGCGAGGAGCTGAAGGTGCACCTGAAATAACCTGCGCCAGAAACGAAAAGGCCCGGCATCTGCCGGGCTCTTTCACATCACGCGAAGGCTCAGGCCTTGACGCGGGACTTGTACTCGCCGGTGCGGGTATCGATCTCGATGGAGTCGCCGATTTCGCAGAACGCGGAAACCTGCAGCTCGGCACCGTTCTTCAGGCGGGCGGTCTTCATGACCTTGCCGGAAGTGTCGCCGCGGACGGCCGGCTCGGTGTAGACGATTTCACGAACGATGGTGGTCGGCAGTTCGACGGAGATCACCTTGTCGTTGTAGAAAACCGCTTCGCAGACGTCGGTCATGCCGTCTTCGATGAAGGTCAGCACGCCTTCCAGGTCGCCCTTCTCGATCTCGTACTGGTTGAACTCGTTGTCCATGAAGACGTACAGCGGGTCCGCGAAGTAGGAGTAGGTCACTTCCTTGCGGTCGAGGATGATCGGTTCCAGCTTGTCATCGGCCTTGAACACGGTCTCGGTGCCGGCGCCGGTCAGCAGGTTCTTCAGCTTCATCTTGACGACGGCGCTGTTACGGCCGGACTTGTTGAACTCGGCCTTCTGGATGACCCAGGGGGCGCCGTTGATGTTGGCAACCTGGCCTGCGCGGAACTCTTGAGCGGTTTTCATACGAATATCCGATTTGGATTGGAGACAAAAAACAGGGGACGTATCATAGCCAATTTGTATAAAAACGCACCAGCCCCGCGGCGAGATCCGGCTGTGCGGCATGCTTTTCGCTCCAGCGCAGCGCCCATTCCCGCCAGGCTCCGGCCCGCTGCTGCAGCCCCATCCAGGCCGTCGCCGCGTCGCCGAGGCCGTTCCAGGCGTGCCAGTAGGCCAACAGGGCAGCCTCGAGGCCAGGCTCCATGCCTTCGCTGTATAGAGAGAGGAAGGCGTCCAGCTTCTCCAGGTGCACGCCCTCCTCCTGCTCGTAGATGTGCCAGACGAACGGCCGCCCCGCCCAGAGCGCGCGGACGAAGGAATCCTCGCCGCGCACCGCGTTGACATCGCAGCTCCACAGCAGCAGGTCGTAGTCCTCCTGGCGGACGAACGGCAGTACCTGCAGCCGCAGGCCAGCGCGCCGGTGGCGGTCGCCCGGCGCCAGCCCGGGCAGGCCCAGCCAGGCGGCGACATCGCCCAGCACGCGCCCTTCCGGCACCAGCAGCAGCGTGGGTCGCGGCCCCTGCGCCAGCGCATCCAGCCAGGACGCCAGCGCCGGGTTCTCGTAGGCGAACAGGGAAATCAGGCATTCCTCATCCTCCACCTCCACGTCGAGGCTGGCCAGGAACCTCCGCCGGCAGGCGTCATCCGCCTGGAACGCCCGGCGCCGCTCCAGCAACCCCGCCTCGCGCAGCAAACCACCGGCGCCAGCCTGGAAGCCGGGAAAATAGAAATACTTCTGCAGGCCGTTGGCCTGCAGCGAAGGCAGGCCGTGGCAGGAGGCCACCCAGTCCTCGGCGCTCAGGTATTCCAGGTTCAGCCACAGCGGCGGCACGGCGCGCCCGCGCATGGCCTCCACGTAGGCCGGCGGCAACGGGCAGGCGAACGCCTCGATGACCACGTCGGCGGCCGGCGTGTCCTCCCACAGCGCCGGCCAGTGGCGGACCTCGACGCCCGCCAGGCGCTGGCTGGGCAGCGCCGGGTCGGCCCCGGGGCACAGCCGCGCGAACGCCTTGAGGTCGTCCACCCACAGGCGCACCGCCTGGCCATGCTCGCCGGCGAGCTGGCGGGCCAGGCGCCAGGTCACGCCGATGTCGCCGTAGTTGTCCACCACGCAGCAGAAGAGATCCCAGCTCGCCATCGCACTCGCCTTTCGAAGGAAGCCGCCAGTTTAACAAGGCGGGCCGCCACGGTTTCCCCTCGATCACCTTAAGCCGATGAATCCGTTGAAAAAACATTTGCGTTTGGGAAAACCTTTGAGTAAAGTGCGCGCCTCGACAGACGACGCGCTGTCGAAACCCTGGTGAGGTGTCCGAGCGGTTGAAGGAGCACGCCTGGAAAGTGTGTATACGGGAAACCGTATCGAGGGTTCGAATCCCTCCCTCACCGCCAGATCAAAAGCCCGGCTGACTGATGAAGTTAGCCGGGCTTTTTCATTCCGGCCGGTTGCATCCAATGCACCGGCAATTGGCGACCACAGTTACTCGCCATTAGTTCCCACCAGACTTTCGTCCTATCGCGAATTAGCATTAGTTCGGGGCGCTATACTCGAACACTTGGCCTGTGCTTCACGACATTGCAACAGCCCCACTGTAGGGCAGTCGGGCGTATCTGCACATTTTTTGCACAACATGCGGGGGTAATAAGAGTTCAACCCCGCGTAGCATGAAAAAAAAGTGCCCTACTTGCGTTCGGTCAGTTTACTTACTACAAGTAATGAGTACTATGTAGTCCGGCTAATTTCCCAGTCCCATGGGGAATTGCTTTAATGGAAATGTCCACCTTAAGGGGAACACGATGAACAACGTTCTGAAATTCTCTGCTCTGGCTCTGGCTGCTGTTCTGGCCACCGGTTGCAGCAGCCACTCGAAAGAAACCGAAGCCCGTCTGACCGCTACTGAAGACGCCGCTGCCCGTGCCCAAGCCCGCGCCGACGAAGCCTACCGTCACGCTGACGAAGCTCTGGCCGCTGCTCAGAAAGCCCAGCAGACCGCTGACGAGGCTAACGAGCGCGCCCTGCGCATGCTGGACAAAGCCAGCCGCAAGTAATAGATCCTCGGATCTGTTCGAAAAGCCGACCTCTCGAGGTCGGCTTTTTTATTGCCCGGCGTTTCCCACGGGCAGCAAAAAGCCCGCGGACCTTGCGGTCGGCGGGCTCCTGCGGCAGGCCCCGGGCGTCAGGGCATCTGCACCGTCGTGTTCTCGCTGGCGGCCACCGAGGTACCGGGCTGCTGCGGCTGGGCGATGGCCACCGGCAGGCCGTCTTCGGCCGCCACCACTTCGCGCACCACGTTCCAGTCCATCTGCATCTGGTTGGCGATGTCTTCACGCTTGAGCAGCGCGTTGATCACCGCGGTGTGCTTGTCCACGACCGAAGGGTTGCCATGGTCGTCGATCGGCGTATGCGCCTCCAGGTAGATCTTGCCTTCGCTGCGGCCGAACTTGTACGGCTCGTTGATGATGCGCACCGAAGTGCCCACCGGCACCATGGGGAAGAGCTCGGTCACGTCGCCGTTGTACATGCGGAAGCAACCGTGGCTGGTGCGGGTGCCGATGCCGAACTTCTTGTTCGAGCCGTGGATCAGGTAGCCGGGAACGCCCAGCGACATCTTGTACGGGCCCAGCGGGTTGTCCGGGCCCGGCGGCACCACGGTCGGCAGCGGGTCGCCGTCGGCGGCGTGCTCGGCGCGGATCGACGCCGGCGGGTACCAGGCCGGGTCCTTGGTCTTGGCGACGATGCTGGTGTGGGCGATGGGCGAGCCCCAGCCCTCGCGGCCGATACCCAGCGGGTAGGTGTAGACCACGTTCTTGCCTTTGGGGAAGTAGTACAGGCGGTACTCGGCGATGTTGATCACGATGCCTTCGCGCGGGCCCGGCGGCAGGATGAAGCGGGTCGGGATGATGACCTCGGTGCCCACGCCGGGCAGCCAGGCGTCGACGCCCGGGTTGGCGGCGAGCATCTCCTGGTAGCCCAGGTCATAGGTCTGGCCGAGGTCGGCGAAGGTGTCTTCGTACTTGGCCTTGATGACCTGCACCTGGCCGACGATATCCTCGCCGGGCGCCGGCATCGGCAGCTCGAGGGCGGAAACGGGGCCGGCCGAGAGCAGCGCGGCAAAAGACAGCGAGCAGGCGGCGATAACACGCGACAACATCCGGAGATCCTTGGCGAGAGCACAGTTGACAGAGGGGGCGTTAGTGTACCACTCAGACCCTGATTTCCGGGAGAGTTCACAACATCCAGGAAAATCGTTGCCCGCGCTTTTCCTGTTCCAGGCGTTTCAGGCATTCCGGGCACAGCCGCCGGTCGCGCAGCTGCGGCCGCCGGGCCTCGCGCCAGAGCGGCTGCGCCGGCAACAGGCCGCCGCACAGGGTGCGGTCCGCGGGGGAGCCCAGCTCCAGCTGCCGGGCGACGAGATGCACGCGCACCTCGCGGCAGGCGAACAGATCGAGCTGGGAATCGGGTTCGATCAGTTGGTAGGCGAAGAGGGTCCAGGCGGGGCGGGACATGGCGGCTCCTGAAGGGTGCGCAAACATAGCGGAAAGCCCCCGCGCGGGGAAGCCTTCCGACGGCCCGGCGATCAGAGCAGCGGCTTGAGCTGCGGCCAGACGTTCTCCAGCAGGCGCGGTTGCGCCGCCAGCGCCGGGTGGATGCCGTCCGCCTGCATCATCTGCGGCACGCCGCCCACGCCGTCGAGGAAGAACGGCACCAGCGGCACCTTGCCCTGCTCGGCGACCTGCTGGAACACCCGGGCGAAGGCCTGGGTATAGCGTTCGCCATAGTTGGGCGGCAGGCGCATGCCCAGCAGCAGCACCCTGGCCCCGGCCTGGCGCGAGGCCGCGACCATCGAAGCAAGATTCTGTTGCAATTGTTGCGGCGCCTGCCCGCGCAGGCCGTCGTTGCCGCCCAGCTCGATCACCACGACGCTCGGCTTCTCCCCGGAAAGCAGCGCCGGCAGGCGCGCCAGGCCGCCGGCGCTGGTGTCGCCGCTGACCGAGGCGTTGACCACCCGGTAGTCGAAACCCTCGTCCTTCAGCCGCTGCTCCAGCAGGCTGACCCAGCCGCGGCCGGTATCCACCCCCAAACCGGCGCTGATACTATCGCCGACGACCAGCAGCGTCTGCGCCGCGGCTTGCTGGGCGACCAGCAGCAACGCCAGGCAGACGCTCGATAGCCATGCACGCATCGGACCCTCCATGAGCGAAAGCATTCTCACCGCGCGCAACCTTAGCAAGGTCGTCCCCAGCGCGGAAGGCGAGCTGACCATCCTCCACGACCTCTCCCTGGCCCTGCAGCGCGGCGACAGCCTGGCCATCGTCGGCAGCTCCGGCTCCGGCAAGTCCACCCTGCTCGGCCTGCTGGCCGGGCTGGACCAGCCCAGCGGCGGCAGCGTCGAACTGGCCGGGCACCGCCTGGCGGAGCTGGACGAGGACCAGCGCGCGCGGGTGCGCGCCGCCCATGTCGGCTTCGTCTTCCAGTCGTTCCAGCTGCTCGACAGCCTCGACGCGCTGGAGAACGTGATGCTGCCCCTGGAGCTGGAAGGCCGCGGCGACGCCCGCGAGCGCGCCCGGGTCCTGCTCGAGCGCGTCGGCCTGGGCCAGCGCCTGAGCCACTACCCGCGCCAGCTCTCCGGCGGCGAGCAGCAGCGCGTCGCCATCGCCCGCGCCTTCGCCGCCGAGCCCGACGTGCTGTTCGCCGACGAGCCCACCGGCAACCTCGACAGCGCCACCGGCGAGCGCATCAGCGACCTGCTCTTCGAGCTCAACCGCGAGCGCCGCACCACCCTGGTCCTGGTCACCCACGACGAACGCCTGGCGCACCGCTGCCAACGGCACATCCGCCTGGAAAGCGGCCACCTGATCGACCACGCGGAGCCCTGAGCCGATGAAATCGCTGCCGCTGCCGCGCCTGTTCGGCCTGGCCCTGCGCCAACTGCTGCGCGAATGGAGCAGCGGCGAACTGCGCGTGCTCTTCTTCGCCCTGCTGGTGGCGGTGGCCGCCAGCTCCGCCATCGGCTACTTCAGCGCGCGGCTGAACGGCGCCATGCTGGTGCGCGCCTCGGAATTCCTCGGCGCCGACCTGGTCCTGAGCGGCACCCAGCCGGCCGCGCCGCAGCAGGTCGACAGCGGCAACCGCCTGGGCCTGAGGCACGCCTACAGCGTCGAGTTCTCCAGCGTCATCGCCACCGACCAGGGCATCCAGCTGAGCAGCGTCAAGGCGGTGGACGACAGCTACCCCCTGCGCGGCGAGCTGAAGAGCGCTGCCGCGCCCCTGGAGCCAGAGCAGGCCGGCGGGCGCCCGCAGCCCGGCGAGGTGTGGGTGGAGGCGCGCCTGCTCACCAGCCTCGACCTGAAGGTCGGCGACAGCATCGAGATCGGCCGCCAGGGCCTGCGCATCGCCCGCGTGCTGACCTACGAGCCGGACCGCGCCGGCGACTTCTACAGCCTCACCCCGCGGGTGCTGATGAACCTGCGCGACCTGGACGCCACCGGCGTGGTCCAGCCCGGCAGCCGGGTGCGCTACCGCGACCTCTGGGAAGGCGACGGCGAAGCCCTCCAGGCCTACCGCCGCGCGGTGGAGCCGGGGCTGGCGGCGAACCAGCGGCTGCTCGACGCGCACCACGGCAACCGCCAGATCGGCGACGCCCTGGAACGCGCCGAGCGCTACCTGAACCTGGCCAGCCTGGCGGCCATCCTCCTCGCCGGCGTGGCGGTGGCGCTCTCGGCCAACCGCTTCGCCGCCCGCCGCTTCGACGCCAGCGCCCTGCTCCGCTGCCTGGGCCTGAGCCGTCGCGAGGCCCTGCTTCTCTATGGGCTGCAGCTGTTCAGCCTGGGCCTGGCCGCCAGCCTGCTGGGCGCGCTGCTCGGCTACCTGGCGCAGCTCGGCCTGGTGACCCTGCTGGGCGACCTGCTGCCGCCGCAGATTCCGCCGGCCGGGCCGGTGCCGGCGCTGGCCGGCGTCGCCACCGGCCTGGTCGCCCTCGCCGGCTTCGCCCTGCCGCCATTGGCCGCCCTGGGCCGGGTGCCGCCGCTGCGGGTGCTGCGCAGCGACCTGCTGCCGGTGCCCATGCGCAGCTGGCTGGCCTACGGCTGCGCGCTGCTGGCCCTGGGCCTGATCATGTGGCGGCTGAGCCTGGACCTGCGCCTGACCCTGGCCCTGCTGGGCGGCGGGGTGGTCGCCGCGGCCCTGCTCGGCGGCCTGTTGCTGCTCGCCCTGAACGGCCTGCGCCGCCTGCTCGCGCGCGCCAGCCTGCCCTGGCGCCTGGGCCTGGGCCAGCTGCTGCGCCACCCGCTGGCCGCCGCCGGGCAGAGCCTGGCCTTCGGCCTGATCCTGCTGGCCATGGCGCTGATCGCCCTGCTGCGCGGCGAGCTGCTGGACACCTGGCACGCCCAGTTGCCGGCCAACGCGCCCAACTACTTCGCCCTGAACATCCTGCCGGCCGAGAAGGACGCCTTCGAGGCCCGCGTGCGCAAGGTCTCGCCCAACGCCGAAGGGCTCTTCCCCATGGTCCCCGGCCGCCTGGTGGCGGTGAACGGCCAGCCGGTGCAGGCGCTCAGCGAGGACGTGCGCAGCGAGCGCGCCCTGCAGCGCGACCTCGGCCTGACCTGGTCGCAGCAGTTGCCCGCCGGCAACCAGTTGGTGGCCGGGCGCTGGTGGGGCGACGCCGCGGCGGGCGGGCTGCCCGGCGTCTCGGTGGAGGAAAAGCTCGCCGGCAACCTCGGCATCAAGCTGGGCGACCGCCTGGGCTTCAGCGTCGCCGGGCAGACCCGCGAGGTGCAGGTGCAGAGCCTGCGCTCGGTGAAGTGGGACAACTTCCAGCCGAACTTCTTCATGGTCTTCCAGCCCGGCACCCTCGCCGACCTGCCGGTGACCTACCTGACCAGCTTCTACCTGCCCGCCAGCGACCAGCGCAGCGCCATCGAACTGGCCCGCGCCTTCCCCACCGTCACCCTGCTGCCGGTGGACGTGCTGCTGGGCCAGCTGCGCAGCATCCTCGACCAGGTCACCCTGGCGGTGGAATACGTGCTGGTGTTCGTCCTCGCCGCCGGCTTCGTGGTGCTCTTCGCCGGCCTGCAGGCCACCCTCGACGAGCGCCTGCGCCAGGGCGCCCTGCTGCGTGCCCTGGGCGCCGAGCGCGAACTGCTGCAGCGCACCCGGCGCAGCGAGTTCGCCCTGCTCGGCGCGGTGAGCGGCGTGCTGGCGGCCCTGGGCTGCGAGCTGATCAGCTACCTGCTCTACAGCCTGGTGTTCCAGTTGCCCTGGCGGCCGCACCCCTGGCTGTTCGGCCTGCCGCTGCTGGGCGCGCTGCTGGTGGGCGGCGCCGGGCTGTTCGGCACGCGCCGGGCGCTGACCCTGAGCCCGCTGCGCCTGCTGCGCGAAGGCTGATAGACTCCAGGGCTTGCCCAGCCGCAGCCGGAACCCCATGAGCCGTTATCGCCCGCCCCGCACCGCCGGAACCCCGCTGATCACCCCCGAAGGCGAGGCGCGCCTGCGCGCCGAGCTGCACGAACTGTGGAACGTGCGCCGGCCCCAGGTGACCCAGGCGGTGAGCGAGGCGGCCGCGCTCGGCGACCGCTCGGAGAACGCCGAGTACATCTACGGCAAGAAGATGCTGCGCGAGATCGACAGCCGCGTGCGCTTCCTGCGCAAGCGCCTGGAGAACCTCAAGGTGGTGCGCGACCGCCCGGGCGACCCGAACAAGGTCTACTTCGGCGCCTGGGTGACGCTGGAGGACGAGGACGGCGAACAGGCCCGCTACCGCATCGTCGGGCCGGACGAGCTGGACCTGCGCAGCAACCAGATCAGCATCGACTCGCCCCTGGCCCGCGCCCTGGTGGGCAAGGAGCTGGACGCCGAGGTGCTGGTGCGCACGCCGGCGGGCGAGAAGCTCTGGTTCGTGGTCGAGATCGACTATCCCTGAGCGAGGCCCCGCACAGCGCCTGCCGGCGCAATCGCGAACAAGGTCCGCTCCTACAGGGAAATGCCGTACCTCCCGGCAGACTGTAGGAGCGGGCCCTGCCCGCGAATCGCGCGCAGGGCGCGCTCCTACATGGGAATGGCGTGGGCGGGGCAGCGTAGGAGCGGATCTCATCCGCGAACCGCGCTGGTGGTTCCGGCTATCGCGGCCTCAGAACGCCGGCGGCCGGCGGGTGATCAGCCCCTGGCGGGCGACGCGGGTCAGCTCGTGGACCAGCGGCTGCAGTTCCTCGGCGCGCGGCGACTGGACCACGGCGAAGTCGAAATGATCGCGGGGGAAACGGGCGATTTCCGCGAGGTCGGCGGCGAACTGGATGAGGAAGGTGCGCGAGCCCTGCCAGCGCTTCGGCCAGCCTTCGAGGTAGCGGACCAGGGTGGGCTGGTGGT
Organism: Pseudomonas delhiensis; assembly: GCF_900187975.1. Classification (GTDB taxonomy): domain Bacteria; phylum Pseudomonadota; class Gammaproteobacteria; order Pseudomonadales; family Pseudomonadaceae; genus Pseudomonas; species Pseudomonas delhiensis. The sequence continues at coordinate 149,262 of NZ_FZPC01000011.1, forward strand.
GGCCGCACAGGAGGATGCGCGGGTTGCGCCGCAACAGGCCGGTGGTGATGGGGGCCAGGCGCACCTGGGGATTGGGACAGGTCATGGTGTCATGTCTCCGCCTCTGGGGTCCTGCTGGACGCGGCGAGAGGCACACCGAACCAGCGCTTTAGCGGTATTTCGATGCCCCAGGGGCATCAGCGCCCCGCAAGTTGCTACTTAAATCGGCGCTGTGCGGCATCCTAGAGAAGCCCCGGCGATACTGTCAAGGCGACTTCCGGCCAACGAGAGAGCCCCGATGAGCACCCCACCCCTGCGCCTGTTCTTCGCCCTGCCCTGCCCGGAAGACATCCGTGCGCCCCTGGCCGCCTGGCGCGACGGCCTGGCCATAGACGGCCAGCCGGTGACGGCGGCCAACCTGCACCTCACCCTGGCCTTCCTCGGCGCAGTGCCGCGGGCCCGCAAGGCCGAGCTGCTGGCCCTGGGCGCGGGCCTGCCGCGCACGCCCTTCGAACTCTTCCTGGACCGCCTGGAACGCTGGCGCAACGGCATCCTGCACCTGGCGCCGACGAACATTCCGCCGGCGCTGCCCAGCCTGGTCCAGGCCCTGCAGGACGCCCTGCAGGTCGGCGGCTTCGAGACCGAACGCCGGCCCTTCCGCCCGCACCTGACCCTCGCCCGCCACTGCCGCCGGGCGCCCGAGGCCACGGCGCGGTTCGCCTGGCCGGCCCGCGAGCTGGTGCTGTACAGCTCGGAGAACGGCCCCCACGGCGTGCACTACCGGGCCATCGGGCGCTGGCCGCTGGACGGCGAGCCGCTCAGGAACGATTGAGCGCCGCCCAGCCTTCGGCGAAATCGAGGAAGCGGCGCAGGCCCGCGGTGGGGTACTTGTCCACGTGCAGGGCGCGGAAGAAGGTGCGCCGCAGCGGCCCCAGGGGGTTGTCCAGGGCCACCAGCTCGCCGCGCGCCAGCTCGTCCGCCACCACCCGCCGCGACAGGCAGCTGATGCCCGCGCCGCTGGCCACCAGGTGCTTGATCGCCTCGGCATTGCTCACCTCCAGCGGCGCCGCCAGGCTGCCCAGGCGCGGCAGCACCTGCTGCTCGAAGGTCACCCGGGTGCCGGAGCCGGCCTCGCGGAGGATCCAGCGTGTCGCCGCCAGTTGCCCGGGGCTCACCTGCGCCAGGTGCGCCAGGGGGTGGTCGGGCGCGGCGACCAGCAACAGCTCGTCCTCGACCCAGGGCAGCAACTGCACCTGGGGATGCTGGATGGGCGCCTCGATGTAGGCCACGTCCAGGCGGAACTCGCAGAGCGCGGCGAGAATCTCGCGGCTGTTGGCCACCTGCAGCTGCAGGCGGCTGTCCGGCAGCTCGGCGAGGAACCCCGCCATCACCTGCGGCAGCAGGTAGCCGCCGATGCTGCGGCTGGCGCCCAGGGCCAGTTGCACCGGCGCATGCTGGAACAGCGCCTCCAGTTCGGCGCCCTGGGCCAGCAGCGCGCAGGCCCGGGGGTACAGGGCGCGGCCGTTGTCGTTGAGCGCCAGGCGCTTGCCGCTGCGGTCGAACAGGCGCGTCTGCAGGGTGCGCTCCAGCTCCTGCAGGGCCTGGCTGGCCGCCGACTGCGAGAGGGCGATGGCGGCGGCCGCCTGGGTGACGTTGCCGTGTTCGGCGATGGCGGTGAAGGTGGCGAGCTGGCGCAGGGTGATTCGCGGGCCCATATCGATAAAACCGTTTGATCCAATAAGAACAATCCGTTTTTACACTAAGCGCCCGCCGCGCACCATGGCAGCACCTTACACAAGGAGCCCGCCATGCCTACCCTGCCGCGCCGCACGCCCTACCTGGTCCCCGGCGCCCTGCTCTGCCTGCTGATCGCCGGCGCCGCCAGCCTGCTGGTGCGCATCCCCGCCATCCAGCACCTTGGCCTGGGCAGCCTGACCCTGGCCATCCTCCTCGGCCTGCTGCTGGGCAACCTCGGCCTGGCCCGCTTCGGCGGCCTGCGTCCCGGCGTCGAGCTGTCGCGCCAGCAACTGCTGCGCCTGGGCGTGGTGCTCTACGGCCTGCGCCTGACCTTCCAGGACATCGCCGCGCTCGGCCCGGCGGCCCTGGTGATCGACGTGCTGATGGTCGCCAGCACCCTGCTGGTGGCCGCCTGGGTCGGCGTGCGCTGGCTCAGGCTGCCGCGCGAGAGCGCCCTGCTGATCGGCGCCGGCAGCGCCATCTGCGGCGCCGCCGCGGTCATGGCGAGCAGCCCGGTGCTGCGCGCCCGCGCCGAGCACACCGCCGTGGCGGTGGCCACCGTGGTGCTGTTCGGCACCCTGGCCATGCTCCTGCACCCGCTGCTGTTCGCCCACCTGCCGCACCTGTTCGGCAGCGCCAAGGCCTTCGGCATCTTCAGCGGCTCGACCATCCACGAGGTGGCCCAGGTGGTCGCCGCCGGCCGCGCCATGGACCCGGCCGCCGCCGACGCCGCGCTGATCAGCAAGATGCTCCGCGTGCTGCTGCTGGCCCCGGCCCTGCTCTGCCTGGGGCGCTTCGCCGCCAGCGACGAGGCCGGCGAAGGCAGGCGCCGCCTGCACGTCCCCGGCTTCGCCGTGGCCTTCCTGCTGGTCACCGGCCTGCGCTCGCTGGGCCTGGTGCCGCACGCCTGGCTGGCGCCGCTGCAGCAACTGGACGACGTCATGCTGGGCATGGCCATGGCCGCCCTCGGCCTGGCCACCCGCCTCGGCGACCTGCGCCGCGAAGGTCCCAAACCGCTGCTGCTGGGCGCCGGGCTGTTCGTCTTCCTGCTGGTCGGCGGCGGCCTGATCAACAGCGGCGTGCAGCACCTGCTGGGCTGAAGCGCAAAGCAAAGGAAAAAGGCGGATGCCGGTGGGCATCCGCCTTTTTCATGGCTGCCGGATCGCTCAGCTGGAGAGCTTGCGGTCCAGGGAGAAGGGGCCGGCGCCGCTGATGAGCAGCGCCACGCTGATCATGATCAGGGTGAAGGCGTACTCGAAGCCATTGTTGGTGATGAAGAAGCCATTGGCGATGTGCACGCTGAACACGGCCACCAGCATGGCGACGATCAGCGGGATGCTGGCCAGGCGCACCAGCAGGCCGAGCACCAGGAACAGGCCGCCGAAGAACTCCGCGCTACCCGCCAGGGTGGCCATCAGGTAGCCGGGGGTCACGCCGAGGGATTCCAGCCACTGGGCCATGCCCGACAGGCCCGGACCGCCGAACAGGCCGAAGAGCTTCTGCGAACCGTGGGCCATGAAGGTCAGGCCGGTGGTGATGCGCAGCACGGCCAGGCCGGCGCCGGCGTTGGTGGACAGGACGGATTTGACGAGAGCGTTCATGGGGCATCCTTGTGCAGAGGGAGTGGGTAGGGGCAACCGTCGTTGCTTGAGGCGCAATATAAATCATCAATTCGATATAAAAAGCACAAAAATACGCTTAAACATATCGAACCAATCGATCAAATCACTTCTGGACGGAAGCTACCCGCTGCCGGGACTCCAACCCATCGCGCTCCCGCTGATAGGCAAGATAGTACTTGTTGACGCTGCTGACGTAGTTCACCACGCCCATGCCCACTTCCTCGGCCGCCACGCGCTCCACCTGGAAGAACCAGCGGTCCGGGTTCAGGCCCTGGCGGCGCGCCTGGGCGCGCAGGCCCTGGACGCGCTCGGCGCCGACGTTGTAGGCGGCGAGGATGAAGCCCAGGCGCTCGTGCTCGTCCATGCGCGGGCTGTTGAAATAGTCGCGGCGCAGCATGGCCAGGTACTTGCTGGCGGCCTGCACGTTGTTCTCCTTGCCCTCCACCGACTTGAGCCCAACGCTGCGCGCGGCCGCCGGGGTGACCTGCATCAGCCCGGTGGCGCCGGACGCGCCGCGGGCGCCCGGGGTGAGGTTGGATTCCTTGTAGGCCACCGCGGCCAGGGCCAGCCAGTCGAGGCGGTACTGCTCGGCGAAGCGCTGCAGGGTCGGGCGCACCGCCTCCAGCTTCTTGCGGTCGCCCTTCCCCAGCGGGTTGCGCACCTGGTAGGCATGGCGGTAGAGGCGCTGGAAATTGCCGTCCTGCTCCGCCGGGGCGCGGTAGTCCTTGAGGAAGCGGTCGACGCTGGCGTGCAGCATGGAGGCGTCGCGGCGCACGTACCAGGTCATGTTCTGGCGGTTGTCCAGCACCAGGTGGCGGTCGATGCGGAGCTTCTTGAACACCTTGGCCCAGCGCTCGGCGATCGGCTGCTCCACCACGGTGCAGGGGTAGATGCCGGCCTGGACCATCTCCAGCACGTCTTCCACCGCCAGGGACGGGTCCACCCAGTCGATGCCGATGGGCGCCAGGCGGCGTTGCGCGAGGCGTTCGTTGACCTGCCCGATGGCCTCGCCGGCGGCGCTGCCGGGAGCCAGGGCGATGCGCTTGCCGGCCAGTTGCTCCAGGCGCGCGTAGCGCCTGTTGCCCTGGCGCGAGACCAGCACCAGCGGCACTTCCTGGCGCCACGGCAGGCTGGCGGCGACGTCCTGGCCGTCACGGGCGACCAGCACCTCGCCGGGCGCGACCAGGTCGCCCTCGCCACGCAGCAGCGCAGCCAGCAACTGGTCCTTGGCCTTGGGAATGAACTTCAGGGTAAGCGGCTTGCGCCCGGGGGCGTTGTCGTTGAGGTATTGCTCGAAGGCGCGCAGGCGATTGTACTCGACGCCGATGGGCTCGCCCTTGATCTCGCCGGAGCTGTTGCGGCTCTGGTTGACCAGCACGCGCAGCACGCCGCTGCCGCGGATGGTGGCCAGGTCGCGGGTACCGGCGCTCTCGTGCTGCCAGTTGTCCGGCTGGCTGGTCAGGCGCGCGGCGGCCGGCTGCGGCAGCCATGCCAGCAGGCAGAGAGTGAGCAGCAACAGTCGCGTCATCCAGGTCTCCAAGGAGTGGTCATTCGCCGGCGGTCCTGAGAAACCGGCGTCCTCCACAAGTTCCCGGCCTCGAAAAAGGGGCGCGAGCGTCTCACAGGTGGAGATCGATGCCAATCCAAAATTCCCGAAGCACTTTCACAAGTGCATTCAACAGGCTGTTTTTTAAGGCTTTCTTAAGAAAACAGGGGATTCTGCTATGCTGCTCACCCGAATCCACAGGGGTCTGAAGATGTTTGATCACGACCGCGACGGCGCCTGTTTTTGTGCGGGACCAGGCGCGAGGAGAGCGGTTTGGTCATTCCAAATAAACGACGAGTAACGACGTACCGCACAAAAACAGGCCCGTCCCTTCGGGTTGCGCGGCAAATGGCGCCATGCGTCGTTGCGGGACTTGGCAAGGGGGCACCATTCCCGGCGTCCCGCGCCTAGCCTGGCGCCATTTGACGCAGCAACGCGGTTCGTGATCAAACATCTTCAGACCCCGGTGAACCATGCAACTGATCGACATTGGCGTCAACCTCACCCACCCGACTTTCGCCAACCGGCTGCCGGCGGTCATAGAACAGGCCATAGACGCCGGCGTGGCGCAGATGGTGCTGACCGGCACCAGCCTCGACGAGAGCGAAGCCGCCCTGCGCCTGTGCCGCGAACACGACCAAAGCGGCCAGCGGCTGTTCTGCACGGCCGGCGTCCACCCGCACGATGCTTCGCAGTGGAACAGCGCCAGCGCCACCGTCCTGCGCGGCCTGCTGGCGGAGGACAGGGTACGCGCGGTGGGCGAATGCGGCCTTGACTTCAATCGGGATTTCTCGCCGCGGCCGCAACAGGAAAAGGCCTTCGAGGAACAGTTGGCCCTGGCCGTGGAACTGCAGCGCCCGGTGTTCATCCACGAGCGCGACGCCGGCGAGCGCCTGCTGGCCATCCTCAAGGGCTTCCGCGACCGGTTGCCGGCCGCCGTGGTGCATTGTTTCACCGGCGAGCGGCGCACGCTCTACAACTATCTCGATCTCGACCTGCACATCGGCATCACCGGCTGGATCTGCGACGAGCGCCGCGGTACCCACCTGCAGGAGCTGGTGCGGGAAATCCCCCGCGGCCGCCTGATGCTGGAGAGCGACGCGCCCTACCTGCTGCCGCGCAGCCTGCGGCCGAAGCCCAGGCACGGGCAGAACGAGCCGGCCTTCCTCCCCGAGGTGCTGCGCGTCACCGCCCTGCATCGCGGCGAAGCGGAAGACGACCTGGCCGCCCATACCACGGCTTGCGCCCGGCGCTTCTTCGGCCTGCCGGAAATTGTCGAACGAGGCTGACGAATACCCCTCAAGAATGTCCGGGAAGCGACGCTAACCTGGGAGGCGAAGCTGTCTTGACCCCCATCAAGACAGACTTCTTCTCTTCAACGAGAATGCAGGCCAAAAGCCATCATTCCCACTACAAGAAGCATCCCATGGGCGCCTGGATCCGCGATATCTCTCTGAAATACAAGTTCTGGGCCGTGAACGCGGTCGCCTTCCTCACCACCCTGCTGCTCGTGCTGTTCGCCATGCACCAGGAAGTGGATGCGCGCAACCAGACGGCGCGCCAGGGCGCCGAGGCCCAGGCCCGGCTGCTGCAGGGCTGGCCGGCCGGCACGGCGCTGCCCGCGGCCGACAACCTGCTGAGCTTCGCCAGCGGCAGCGCCCCGCAGTTGCCGGGCGTCGATACCCAGGCGCTGGCCCGCGGCAATGGCTGGGTCGAGCTGGAAGGCGCTTCCGGCCGCCTCGGTCCGCTGGCCGGCGCCTGGGTGCAGGACGCCGGCGACGGCCAGCGCATCGCGGTGCTGGCCCCCGGGGCCGACCTCTGGCAAGTATTCAGCGAGCGCGCCCTGGCCTATGCCGGGGCGGTGCTGGCGCTGATGATGGCCCTGCTGGCGGCCTCACAGCTGCTGATCCGCTTCATACTCACCCACCTGCTGAAGCTGCGCGACGTGATGCTCCATGTCGAGCGCAGCGGCGACCTCTCGACCCGCGTGCAGCTGGACAGCCGCGACGAAGTGGGCCAGATGGCCACCGCCTTCAACGCCATGCAGGCCGGCTACCAGCGCGTGGTCGGCACCGTGGCCCAGGCCGCCGGGCGCCTCGACGAAGGCGCGCGCAGCCTCGCCCAGAGCATGGGCCAGGTGCGCCAGGGCATGCTCGGCCAGCAGAGCGAGACCGACCAGGCCGCCACCGCGATCAACGAAATGTCCACCACCGTGCACCACATCGCCCAGCACGCCGCCGACACCCGCGACCAGTCCCAGGAGGCCGACCGCCTGGCCGGCGCCGGCCAGCAGGTGGTCGGCCGCGTCGGCCAGTCCATCGCCGGGCTGTCCCAGGGCGTGCAGCAAACCGCGCAGATGATCCAGCAACTGGCCGAGGACAGTCAGAAGATCAGCAGCGTGGTCAGCGTCATCCACGGCATCGCCGAGCAGACCAACCTGCTCGCCCTCAACGCCGCCATCGAGGCCGCCCGTGCCGGCGAGATGGGCCGTGGCTTCGCCGTGGTGGCCGACGAGGTGCGCAACCTGGCCAAGCGCGTGCAGGACTCCACCGACGAGATCACCCAGATGATCAACGCGCTGCAGTCCGGCACCCGCGACGCCGTGGAGTTCATGCAGGAAAGCTCGATCAAGGCCGACGGCTGCGTCGAGCAGGCCCAGGAGGCCGGCGAGGCGCTGGCAGCCATCGCCGGGGCGGTGGCGCTGATGCGCGAGAGCAATACGCAGATCGCCGTGGCCGCCGAGCAGCAGAGCCAGGTGGCCGAGGAAATGACGCGCTCGGTGGTGGGCATCCGCGACGTCACCGAACTGACCGTACAGCAGACGGTGGACTCGGCCGGCACCAGCCACGAGCTGGCCGAGCTGGCTGGCGAGCTGAGCCGGGCCATCCGCCAGCTGCGCCTGTAGCGCGCCCGATCCTCCGCGGCCCGGCATTGTCCGGGCCGTGTCGTTTCCGGCTATCGCAACCATAGGCGATAGTCATTCGCCGCCCACCCGCGGCGGACCTAGACTGCGTGCAAAGGCCCGTGAAAGCGGGCAAGACCGGAAAAGGAGTCCGCATATGGGCAAACGTCATCCCAACCTGTTCGCCTGGCAATGGCAGGGCTATGCCGCCAACCACCGCAACCCGACCAACCTGGCCCTGCACCTGGTCGCGGTGCCGCTGTTCATCGTTGCCGCCCTGGTGCTGCTGGGCGGGCTGTTCAAGCTGAGCCTGGGCAGCATCCTGCTGGGCATCATCGGCATGGTCGCGGCGCTGGCCATCCAGGGCCGCGGGCACAAGCTGGAGGAGCAGGCCCCCGAGCCCTTCAGCGACCGCAAGGACGCCGTGGGCCGCCTGCTCGCCGAACAGTTCGTCACCTTCCCGCGCTTCGTCCTCAGCGGCGCCTGGTGGCGCGCCTGGCGCAACCGCCGGCGCTGAGCCCTAGCCGAAGATGGTCGCGGTCTGCCGCGAGATCGCCAGCAGTTGGCCGTCCGCCGTCCAGCACTGGGCAGCGATGTGCCCGTAGCCGTCGCGGGCGTGCTCGATGGTCGCCAGGTACTGGCACCAGCCGTTGGCCGGCAACGCCGGCTGCGGTTGGACGAACTCGATGGTCCAGGTCAGCGAGCTGGACGGCGCCGGTGTCTTGAGCATCGGTAGGGTCGCCGGCGGCCAGGCGTCGATCAGCGCCAGCAGGTGGCTGACCTCCATGGGCTCGTCTCCCACGCCGTCGCCGCGAAAGCGCATCCAGCCGCCCATGTCCCGTGAAGCGCTCGACGAAAAGGGCATGTCGCCCACCGCCCAGCGCATGGCGATATGCCGGGTGAACTCGGGCATCAGCTTGCGGATGAAAGGCAGTTCCTGGCATTCCTCCACCGCCTTGAACGCCGGCGCGGGCAGCCCCTCGACCTGCACCACCGATTCGCGCGGCAGGCCGAAGCTGGCCTGGGCCAGGGTCAGCACCTGGCCGTTCTGCAGCGCCCGGCAGAACACCTGGCTGACCGCCTTGCCCTCGCGCAGCACCTCGGCCTCGAAACTCACCGGCACCTCAGGCTCAACCGGGCCGACGAAGGTCACCGCCAGCGAGCGCAACGGCCGCCCGGCTTCGGCGACGGCCGCCATCGCCTCGTAGGCCATGGCCGCCACCAGGCCGCCGAAACTGGCGCGCCCCTGGCCCCACTGCGCCGGGATCACCACGTTTCCGGGCGCATTGCGCACCGCCTGGATGAGTTCGGGAAAGTTCATCGTCGCCTCCTGCTGACTGGTTCAGGCGGCATCTTAGGGGCAAAGGCCGCGGGGCTGGCAACCATCCTTAGGGATGAACGCGGGTCCACTCAAGGGGCGAATGTCTGTTCATAGATGGGAGTGAGGCATAACCGTTCGCGGTTATCCACCGATGCACCCACGCCACGAGCCGCGCCAAGGCTGAACCCGGCGCGGCCGGATGCCATGGTCAAACGGCGGATAACGCCGTAGGCGTTATCTATCCGCCCTACGCCAAGGTCAGGCCTGGCGTAGGGCGCATAACCGTTCGCGGTTATCCGCCGCTGGCCGGGTCACCGGGGCGTCCGGCGTGGTTGATGAACCAATCGCGGACGGAGTCCGCTCCTACGATCGTGCTTCCCTGAACCGTATTATCCGTCGCTGAAAACGGCGGATGGCGCTCACCCCAATGCCTTGAGCAACCGCTCCAGGCTCTCGTCGGCATCCCGCTCGGCCAGGTCGTGCAGCGCGTTCCAGTGCGGCTGCAGGGGCATCAGGTCGAGTTCGCGCTCGCTGCGGATCAGCCACTGCTCGTAGTCGTGCCAGGTGCCCAGGGTGGACTGGGCTTCCTTCAACGGCGCCAGCAGCTTCTGCGGCAAGGGCGAATCCTTCGGGTAGGCCTCCAGGGAATAGCGCATGCGCTTGATCAGCAGGCGCAGGCGATGGCGGTCGTGGGCCGGGTCCTTCAGGGCGATGCGCAGCTTGTGCCACTGCTTGGCCAGGCGCTTGCGCACCCGGGCGTGCAGGCCTTCGAGCACGCCATGGCGTTCGGCGGTGCGCCAGAGCAGCGGCCAGCCGTCGAGCAGGCGCATCAGCCGGTCCCACTGCGGGCTGGCCAGCAGCGCCACGTAGCCCGAGGTCAGTGCCGGCCGGCGCAGCGCGGCGGCCTTCTCCAGGCCTTCGGCCTCCAGCACCGGCAGCAGCACCTCGAGGTCGCGCAGCGGCCCGCTCAGGCGGCCCAGTTCGCCCAGCGCCGCCTCGATCTCGTCGATGCCGGGCATGCCCTGGGCCGGATGCAGCAGGCTGCGCAGGCGCCGCACGGCGATGCGCAGGTCGTGCAGGGCCTCGCTGTCGGAGCGCGCGCGCAGACGTTCGGAGGCGGCGAACAGGGCCACTTCCTGCTCGATCACGTGGGAAACCAGATAGTCGCTGAAGGATGACACGGCGAACTCCGTCCGTCTGGGCCTGGAATCTATGAGGTTAGCTGGCAGCGCAACGGCGGCAAGCGGCCACCCGTGGCCGATGGTCGCAAGGCGTTTCAGCGGCCACGCCGGGGCAGCCGCCAGGGCAGTTGCCGGCGCAGCCGCGCCAGGTGCGCGCGCAGCTCCTGCGGGGCGGAGCCGGCGCCGGCGTAGCGTTGGCGCTCGAACGCCGCCAGGTAGGCCTGGATGCCCGCGGCCTGGGCCGGCAGCGCGGCCATCGCCCGCTCGGCGAAGGCTCGCGGCCCTTCGCCGGCGTGGCGCCGCAGGCCCTGGCCGGCCAGCAGTTGCTCGAAGCGTTCGAAGCTGCGCAGCTGTGCATCCCGCGTCCGCCGCCAGGGCTTGAACAGCAGCAGCGCCAGCAGGCCCAGCGACAGGGTGCCACCGCCCACCAGCAGCACGCCGACCCACAGGCTGTCGCGGTCGCCGAACCAGGCCTGGAACAGCCCCGCCTGCTGCTCGGCCTGGTAGCCCAGCACCCAGCGCTGCCAGTCGTAGTTGAGGTTGTCCCAGCTCAGGCGCAGTTGGCTGAGCACGCCCAGGCCGCCGTAGCGCAGGCGCGCGAAGGGCGAGTCGGCGAGGAAGCTGCCCTCCTCCGCCAGCGCCGCCTGCAGGCCGCGCTCGATGCGCGAGGGGGCCACCTGGAAGGTCGGGTCGACGCTGCGCCAGCCCGCCCCCGGCGACCAGTACTCGACCCAGGCGTGGGCGTCGAACTGGTGCACCAGCAGGTAGTCGCCGGCCGGGTTCAGCTCGCCGCCCTGGTAGCCGGTGACCACCCGCGCCGGGATGCCGGCCGCGCGCAGGACGAAGGTCATGGCCCCGGCGTAGTGCTCGCAGAAGCCGCGCCGGGTGTCGAACAGGAAGCCGTCGATGCGCTCGTCGCCGGTGGCCGGCGGGCGCAGGGTGTAGGCGTAGGGCTGGTCGTGGAAGTGGCGCAGCACCGCCTGCACCAGCGCATCGGGCTGCGGGTGATGCTCGCGCAGCTGCGCCGCCCAGGCCCGCGTACGCGGGTTGCCGCGGGCCGGCAGCTGCAGGTCGCGGCGCAGCGTCGTGGCGCTGCTGTCCGGCTCGCGCAGGGCCTGGGGCCAGGAGGTGGCGCGGTACATCAGCACGTCCTGCACCGGGCGCCGCCGCTCCAGGCGGAAGTCGCTCATCAGGCGCGCGTCGTCCGGGCCGCCCTCGGCCACGTCGAGGGTGAACAGCCAGGGCCGCGCGCTGGGCTGCATGATCACCTGGTAGCCCAGCGCCGGCCCCCGCTTGCGCCAGTCCGGCGCCGGTCCGCCACGGCCCTGCCAGGACTGCGTCCAGCGCTGGCCGTCGAAGCTCTCCAGGGTCAGGGCGCGCCAGTAGAGCTGTTCCTGGGGTGGCGCGGCGCCGTCGAACTTGACACGGAAGGCCAGTTCGGTGGACTGGCTCAGCTCGACGAAGTCGCCGGGCATCATCGAGTCGCTGAGGCCGGTGGTGGCCTGGCCGCCGGGCAACGGCAGCGACCACAGCGGGCCCAGCCGCGGGAACAGCAGGAACAGCAGCAGCATCAAAGGCAGCGCCTGCAGCAGCAGGCCGCCGGCCAGGCGCAGGGTGCGCCAGGGGCCCTCGGCGAAGCTGCTCTGCTGCAGGCCGATCAGCGCCGCCAGCAAGGCGGTGACCGGCAGCAGGCTGAAGGCCGCGGCCAGCAGGCTGGCGTCGAACAGGTAGCTGGTGGCCACGGCGAAGAAGCCGAGCAGGATCAGCACCAGGGCGTCGCGGCGCGTCTTCAGCTCCACCAGCTTGATGACGAAGGCGGCGATCAGCAGCACCACGCCGGCGTCCAGGCCGATCAGCGAGCCGCGCGACAGCCACACGCCGATGCCGGCGGCGATCACCAGGGCCAGCTTGGCCAGGCCGTTGGGGTAGCGCGCGCGCATGCGGTAGACCTGCACGCGCCAGGCCGCGCAGCCGAGCCAGAAGCCCACCACCCAGAACGGCAGGTGCGCCAGGTGCGGCAGTATCACCAGGGCCTGGGCCACCAGCAGCCAGGTCAGGGCGATCCGCGGGATCGGCTGCTGGCTCACGGCCGCGCCCCGAACAGCGCCAGCTCGCGCAGGCAGGCGGCGCGGTGGGCATCGCCGCTGGCCAGCGGCAGTTGCACGCCGGGCAGGCGCAGGCCGAAGCTCTGGCCGCGCAGGGACAGTTGCAGCACCCAGTGGCAGAGGCAGGACAGCCGCGTCTCGACGTCGCCGCCGAGCAGCGCGAAGTCCAGCCAGAGGTCGCGCCCGCTGAGCGCGGCGAAGTCCTTCACCAGCAGGCCCTGGCCGCGGGAGTAGGCCTTCCAGTGCAGGCGCCGGCGCGAGTCGCCGCTCTGGTAGGGGCGCAGGCCCTGGAAGTCGTCGGCGCCGCTGCCGCTGGCGCGCAGGCCCTCGTCGTGCTCGTCGGCGCGGCCGCCCTCCAGGGGCAGGTCGGCGGGCAGCGGGCGCGGGTAGACCAGGGCGGCCTGGTCCAGGTCGAGCCAGCTCCAGGCCAGCAGCAGGCCCAGGGGGAAGCGGCTCTCCACCCGCAGGCGGCCCGGGCGCAGCCAGCCGCGGCGCTGCGCCGGCAGCGTCAGCAGCAGTTCCTCGGCGCCGCTGGCGCGCACGTCGGCGTGCAGCAGTTCCTGCTCCGACCAGCCCAGGCCGATGGCCCGCCGCTCGCGGCCCTCGCCTTCCAGGCGCACGCGGAAGCAGGCCTGCTCGCCGACGAACACCGGCAGCGCGCCCAGCGCGGTCAGGCGCAGGCCGCCGAGGTTACGGTAGGTGTGCAGGATGGCGACGATGAACAGCGACAGCAGCAGGAAGGTCAGGCCGTAGGCCAGGCTGTTCTGGTAGTTGATGGCGGTGAGCAGCAGCAGGACCACGGCGACGCCGAAGGCCACGCCCTGCCCCGAGGGGATGATGAAGATGCGCCGCTGGTTCAGCTGCAGCGACGGCGAGGGCGGGATGCGCCGGGCGATCCAGCTCTGCCACAGCGGGCGGACCTTCACCAGCATGGCCGGGCCCCGCTCACAGCGCCGGGACTTCGCGCTGCAGCCACTGCACCAGGGCGCCACCGCCGTGGCCGGAGGGGTCGGCCTGGTCGCGCAGGCGGTGCCCGGCCACCGAAGGCAGCACCGCCTGGACGTCCTCGGGGATGGCGTAGTCGCGCCCGGCGAGCAATGCCCAGGCCCGCGCCGCGGCCAGCAGCGCCAGGCTGCCGCGCGGCGACAGCCCGAGGGCGAAGGCCGGCTGGCTGCGGGTGGCCTCGGCCAGGCGCAGCACGTAGTCGACCAGAGCGTCGCTGACATGGACTTTCGGCACCTCCGCCTGCAGCGCCGCCAGCTCGGCGGGGGTGAGGATCGGCTCCAGGCGCGGCAGCAGGTCGCGGCGCGCCTCGCCCAGCAGCAGGGCCTTCTCCGCGGCGCGCCCGGGGTAGCCCAGGGACAGGCGCATGAGGAAGCGGTCGAGCTGGGATTCCGGCAGGGCGAAGGTGCCGCCCTGGGTCACCGGGTTCTGCGTGGCGATGACGAAGAAGGGCTCGGGCAGCGGCCGGGTGGCGCCCTCGATGGTCACCTGGCCCTCCTCCATGGCCTCCAGCAATGCGCTTTGCGCCTTGGGCGTGGCGCGGTTGATCTCGTCGGCCAGCACCAGCTCGGCGAAGATCGGCCCGGGGTGGAACACGAACTGCCCGGTCTCCTTGTCGAACACCGAGGTGCCGAGCACGTCGCCGGGCAGCAGGTCGGAGGTGAACTGGATGCGCTGGAAGCTCAGCCCCAGCACCCGCGCCAGGGCGTGGCTGAGGGTGGTCTTGCCCATCCCCGGGAGGTCTTCGATCAGCAGGTGCCCGCGGGCCAGCAGGCAGGTCATGGCCAGGCGCACCTGGACCTGCTTGCCCAGCAGGATCCGGTCCACCGCTTCCAGGCATTGCTCCAGCTTGCCGCGCATCCTCACCTCGTGCCGTGCCATCGAAAGAATCCGATCCTACTGGCCCACCGCCACAGCGAACAGGTCACTTCGCCACAAACTGTGACGGGGCCGGCTCAACTGGCCAGCAGGCGTTCCACCAGCCAGCGCGCCGCCGGGCCCAGGCTGCGCTGCCGCGACCAGACCACGTCGACCGCCACGCTGCGCGGCCAGCCGGGCACCTGCAGCGGGTGCAGGCGGCCGTTGGCGAAGCGCTGGTTCATCCAGGTGGGCAGCTCCACCCAGCCGAAGCCGAGCACCGCCATGTCCAGCAGCAGCAGGTAGGTCGGTGCCGACCAGCAGCGCCCGCCCAGGGGTGGCTCGGCGTCGTCGATGAAGGTGTTCAGGCGCAGGTTGCGGTGGGCCAGCAGGTCGCTGCGTTCCACCTTCTCCAGCTGCGCCAGGGGGTGCTCGCGGCTGACGAACAGGCCGAACTCGGCGCATTCGCCCAGGGTGGCCGAGCCGATGTCCGGCGGGTAGTTCGGCTGCGCGGCGAGCAGTCCGAGGGACGCGCGGCCCTGGCCGACCAGGTCGATGACGTCGCCGTGCTCGGCGATCAGCCATTCGAACTCGAGGTCGGGGAAGTGCCGGTCGATTTCCGCCAGGCGCTTCTCGAAGGGTTCGGACTGGTAGGTGTCGGACATCGCCAGGGTCAGCCGCGGCTCCATCCCCGCCGAGAGCTGCCCGGCCAGCTGGCCGAGGCGGTCGTTGGCCATCAGCACCTCTTCCACGCGCCCGAGCAGGGCCTTGCCGGCCTCGGTCAGCTTCGGCTGGCGCGCGCTGCGGTCGAACAGCTCCAGGCCCAGGTCGATCTCCAGGCGGGCGATGGCCTCGCTGACGGTGGACTGGCTCTTGCCCAGCTTGCGCGCGGCGGCGCTGAAGGAGCCCAGGCAGGCAGCCTCGGCGAAGGCCTGGAGGGATTCGGGGGAATATTGCATGGCGCCTCGTCCATCGGTTTTCCCGATGCTAGCCAACTTCGAAACGACCCTTCAACCGATGAGAATAGCTGCAACTCGGCCCCGAGAGGCCCGTTTTCACCCTGGAGAAACACCCATGAGCATGCAAAAGACGCTGAAGGAAAGGCTGTTCCACGCCCTGCTCTTCGAATTCATCGCCCTGGCCATCTGCGCCCCGACCCTGGCCTGGCTGATGGACCAGCCGCTGGGCCACATGGGCGCCCTGACGCTGATGTTCTCGCTGATCGCCACGCTGTGGAACATGGTCTACAACACCCTGTTCGACCGCGCCCAGCGGCGCCTGCAATTCGCCCGCACGCTGCCGGTGCGGGTGCTGCACGCCTCGCTGTTCGAGCTGGGTCTGATCTTCATGCTGGTGCCGCTGGCGGCCTGGTGGCTGGGCATCGGCCTGGTGGAGGCGTTCGTCCTGGATATCGGCCTGATCCTGTTCTTCCTGCCCTACACCATCGCCTTCAACTGGGTGTACGACGCGCTGCGCGAGCGCTGGGTGGAGCGGCCGCGGGAAGTGCTGGCGCGTTAGGCGGGAGCTCGCTCCTACGAAGAACACTCCATGCAGCCTGCCGGAGCGTTGCGTAGGGCGAATAACCGTTCGCGGTTATCCGCCGTTGGACGGGACGCTGGTGCCCGAGGACATCGGCGGATAACGCCTTGGGCGTTATGCGCCCTACGAATGAAAAAGGCGGAGCAGGTCACCCTGCTCCGCCTTTTTCATGCCCCTGCCGTTCAGGCCAGGGAGGCGACTATCGAGGCCAGCGCCGCGGCCGGGTCGGCGGCCTGGCTGATCGGGCGGCCGATCACCAGGTAGTCGGCGCCGGCGTCCAGGGCCTGGCGCGGGGTGAGGATGCGGCGCTGGTCGTCCTGGGCGCTGCCGGCCGGGCGGATGCCCGGGGTGACCAGTTGCAGGGCCGGGTGCGCGGCCTTCAGCGCCGGGGCTTCCTGGGCCGAGCAGACCAGGCCGTCCATGCCGGCCTTCTCGGCCAGGGCGGCCAGGCGCAGCACCTGCTCCTGAGGCTCGACGTCCAGGCCGATGCCGGCCAGGTCCTCGCGCTCCATGCTGGTCAGCACGGTCACGCCGATCAGCAGCGGCTTCGGGCCATTGAAGGCGTCGAGGGTCTCGCGGCAGGCCGCCATCATGCGCAGGCCGCCGGAGCAATGCACGTTGACCATCCACACGCCCATCTCGGCGGCGGCGCGCACGGCCATCGCGGTGGTGTTGGGGATGTCGTGGAACTTGAGGTCGAGGAACACCTCGAAGCCGCGGCCGTTCAAGGTCTCGACGATGCCCGCGGCGCAGCTGGTGAAGAGTTCCTTGCCCACCTTCACCCGGCACAGTTTCGGGTCGAGCTGGTCGGCCAGCGCCAGGGCGGCCTCGCGGGTGGGGAAATCCAGGGCGACGATGATCGGGGTCTGGCAGACGGACATGGGCTCTCTCGCGGGGGGAATCTGAAAAACGCCGCGCATTGTCGCAGAAAGCGCCGCCGCCGGCAGCCTCCGGCGACGCGCTGCCGCCCCGGCGATAGCCCCAGGCCTTCGCGCGGCGGCACCGAACTGACAAGCCGACCGCGCGGGGTTATGGTGGAAGCCTGCATCCCCAAGGAGAATGCCATGCCCTGGTACGCCTGGTTGATCATCGTCCTCGCCCTGGGCTCCATCCTCGGCGGCCTGTTGCTGCTGCGCGACAGCGCCCGCAAGCTGCCATTGACCGAGGAACAGCTCAAGCGCATCCACCAGCGCAACGCCGAGATGGACGCCCAGGACGCCCGCGACGACAAGCGCTGAACGCCGGCGGCCATTGCCGACAGCCCCCGCGCCCGGGGGCATTTCCGCCATTCCCCGCCGCGGGCATGGATCAGGCTGGGCGAATTGCCTAGACTGCGGCCGGTGGATGGAGGACACGATGCTCAGGAAGCTACTCCCGCTGCTGCCAGGGTTGCTCCTGCTCGGCGGTTTCGCCCTCGGATTCGTCCAACCCCTGGGGCTATTGATAGGCGCGGTCTTCGTCGCCTGGACACTCTATGGCGAACAGCGCCTGCCCTGGCTGCTCTGGTGGCCGCTGTGCCTGCTGGCGAGCTTCGCCCTCGCCGCGCACCTGCTGCCCGGCACCCAGTCGTGGACGCTGTGGCCGCCGCGGCAACTTTCCGCCGACGCACCGGCCTACGCGCTGCGCCTGTCCTGGGACAAGGCGCTGGTGGGCGTCACCCTGCTGGCCTGGTGGCTGCGCCGCCCGCCCCTGGCGGGCGCCTCGCCGGACTACGCCGGCATCGCCGTGGTCGCCACCCTGTTCGCCGTGCCGCTGCTGGCGACCGCCTCGGGCCTGGTGGTGTGGCGGCCGAAATGGCCGGACGGCCTGTGGATCTGGCTGCTGGTGAATTTCGCGGTGATCGCCCTGACCGAGGAACTGATCTTCCGCGGCCTGCTGCAGACCTCGCTGGTGGAGCGCCTGGGCGCGCCCGCCGGGATCCTCCTCGCCAGCCTGCTGTTCGGCCTGGCGCACCTGCCCTTCAGCGGCCAGTTCGCCGTGGTGGCCGGCATCGCCGGGCTCGGCTACGGCCTGGCGCTGCACTTCAGCGGGCGCATGCTGGTGCCCATCCTGCTGCACGGGGTGGTCAACAGCGTGCACCTGTTGCTGCTGAGCTACCCGCTGCACCTGGGCCTGGGCTGATCAGGCGGCCTTGTAGACCAGCAGCAGGGCCTGCTCGGCCAGGTCGTCGAGGGTCATGCTGCCGTCCTGGCGGAACCAGGTCATGGTCCAGGACAGCGCGCCGGTGAGGAAACGCCGCAGGATGAACGGGTCGCCCTCGCAGAAGCCGGCCGCGCGCGCCTCGCCGAGCACGTCCAGCCACATCTGCTCGTAGATGTCGCGCAGGCCGAGGATGTAGGCCTGGCCCTCCGGCGACAGCGAGCGCCATTCGTAGACCAGCACCGCCATGGCCTCGCCGGTGCCGCCCATGATCGATTGCAGCTCGCAGCGGATCAGCGCCAGCAGGCGCTCGCGCAGGTCCTCGGCGTCGGCCAGGGCGGCGCGCATCAGCGCGGTGTTGTAGAGGATGGTCTCCTCCATCACCGAGCGCAGGATCTCGTCCTTGCTCTTGAAGTGGTGGAAGATGCTGCCGGACTGGATGCCCACGGCGCCGGCCAGGTCGCGCACCGTGGTGCGCTCGTAGCCCTTGGCGCGGAACAGGTGGGCGGCGGTCTGCAGCAGCTTGCCGCGGGCGCTCTCCGGGTCCGTCACCTGCCCGTTCGCCACCAGCTCCAGCATCACTTCGCGCGCTTTCTGGTCATCCACGCTCTGCTCTCCCCTCGTCCGCCATCCGGCCACCGCTGTTCAGGGCGATTTCATGATCGCCACGCAAGTACTTGTGCATACAGGTGAAATGTATGCCTGCGAGGGCAACCAAGCAAGCGCTTGGCCATCACTTGGTTGGGTTGTCTGGCGGTTACGCCCTCTTTTCAACCAAGCGCTTGCTTGGTAATGTCGGAACACCTCTCGACCGTTACGGGCAGAACAATGACCAAGACCGTACGCATCGGCTGCGCCTCGGCTTTCTGGGGCGACACCTGCAGCGCCGCCGCCCAGTTGGTGAAGGGCGCGGAGCTGGACTACCTGGTGTTCGACTACCTGGCTGAAATCACCCTGTCGATCATGGCCGGGGCGCGCCTGAAGAACCCCGAGGCGGGCTACGCCACCGACTTCGTCGAGGTGCTGGCGCCGCTGCTGGGGGAGATCGCCGGCAAGCGCATCCGCGTCATCAGCAATGCCGGCGGGGTCAACCCGCAGGCCTGTGCCAGGGCGCTGCGGGCCGCCTGCGAGAAAGCCGGGGTGGACCTGAAGATCGCCGTGCTGGAAGGCGACAACCTGCTGCCCCAGGCCAGCGAACTGGCCAGGGCCGGCACCGTGGAAATGTTCAGCGGCGCGCCGCTGCCGCCGCTGTGCGTGTCGATGAACGCCTACCTGGGCGCGCCCGGCATAGTCGAGGCGCTGGAGCTGGGCGCGGACATCGTGATCACCGGCCGCGTGGTGGACAGCGCGGTGGTCAGCGCCGCCCTGGTGCACGAGTTCGGCTGGGCCTGGAACGACTTCGACAGGCTGGCCCAGGCCGCCCTGGCCGGGCACATCATCGAATGCGGCGCGCAGTGCACCGGCGGCAACTTCACCGACTGGGAAAGCGTGCCGGACTACGAGCACATCGGCTTCCCCATCGTCGAAGTGCAGGCCAGCGGCGACTTCGTGGTCACCAAGCCGCAGGGCACGGGCGGCCTGGTCACGCCGCTCAGCGTCGGCGAGCAGGTGCTCTACGAGATCGGCGACCCACGCGCCTACCTGCTGCCGGACGTGGTCTGCGACTTCACCCGGGTGCGCCTGCAGCAGGCCGGCCCCGACCGCGTCGCCGTCAGCGGCGCCCGCGGCCTGCCGCCCACCGGCCAGTACAAGGTCAGCGCCACCTACCCCGACGGCTTCCGCTGCACCGCCAGTTGCCTGATCGCCGGCATCGACGCGGTGAAGAAGGCCGAGCGGGTGAGCCGGGCGATCATCGCCAGGACCGAGGAAATGTTCGCCGAACGCGGCTGGGGCCCCTACCGCGAAACCAGCATCGAGCTGCTGGGCAGCGAGGCCACCTATGGCCCCCACGGCAGGCGCCAGGACAGCCGCGAGATCGTCGTGAAGCTCGCCGTGCGCCACGCCCGCAAGGAAGCGCTGGTGCTGTTCTCCCGCGAGATCGCCCAGGCCGCCACCGGCATGGCCCCGGGCCTGACCGGCATCGTCGGCGGGCGGCCCACGGTGTACCCGGTGATCCGCCTGTTCTCCTTCCTGGTGGACAAGGCCCGCTGCCAACTGGCGGTGCGCATCGGCGAGGCCAGCCACGCCGTGGCCCTGCCGCAACTGGAACACTTCGACCCGGCGAACCTGGCCGAAGCCGCGCCGGCCCCCGCCGCCAGCGGCCAGGCCACGGCCAGCGTGGCGCTGGTAAAGCTGGCGGTGGCGCGCTCCGGCGACAAGGGCGACCACAGCAACATCGGCGTGATGGCGCGCCAGCCCGAATACCTGCCGTGGATCGCCGAGGCCCTGGGCGAAGGCGCGGTGGCCGAGTGGATGCAGCACGTGCTGGACCCGCAGCTGGGCCGCGTCAGCCGCTGGTACCTGCCCGGCACGCACAGCCTGAACTTCCTGCTGGAGCACGCCCTGGGCGGCGGCGGCGTGGCCAGCCTGCGCATCGACCCGCAGGGCAAGGCCTTCGCCCAGCAACTGCTGGAATTCCCGGTGGCGGTGCCGCAGCACATCGCCGATTCGCTTTGAAACGTAGGGCGCATAACGCCGCAGGCGTTATCCGCCACCCGGCAACGGCGGATGAAGCGTTCCGCTTCATTCGCCCTACATGAACGTGGAAGGCAGCCAAATCCATGGCATACGACTCGATCTTCAAGCCCGGCCTGTTCGCCGGCCAGACTGCAATCGTCACCGGTGGCGGCAGCGGCATCGGCCGTTGCACCGCCCATGAACTGGCGGCCCTGGGCGCCCACGTGGTGCTGGTCGGGCGCAAGGCCGAGAAGCTGGAGAAGACCGCCGGCGAGATCGCCGAGGACGGCGGCAGCGCCAGCTGGCACAGCTGCGACATCCGCGACGAGGAGGCGGTGAAGGCGCTGGTGGCGCAGGTGCTCGCCGAACGCGGGCCGATCCACCACCTGGTCAACAACGCCGGCGGCCAGTACCCCGCGCCGCTCGCCTCGATCAACCTCAAGGGCTTCGAGGCGGTGGTGCGCACCAACCTGGTGGGCGGCTTCCTCATGGCCCGCGAGGTGTTCAACCAGAGCATGAGCAAGACCGGCGGCGGCATCGTCAACATGCTCGCCGACATGTGGGGCGGCATGCCCGGCATGGGCCACTCCGGCGCCGCCCGCGCGGGCATGGAGAACTTCACCAGGACCGCCGCCGTGGAGTGGGGCCACGCCGGGGTGCGGGTCAACGCCGTGGCGCCGGGCTGGATCGCCTCCAGCGGCATGGACACCTACGAGGGCGCCTTCAAGGCGGTGATCCCGACCCTGCGCGAACACGTGCCGCTCAAGCGCATCGGCACCGAATCGGAAGTGGCCTCGGCCATCGTCTTCCTGCTCTCCCCCGGCGCCGCCTTCATCAGCGGCAACACCATCCGCATCGACGGCGCCGCCAGCCAGGGCAGCCGCGCCTTCCCGCTGGCCAAGGGCAAGCCGGGGCAGAGCCGTTCCTACAACGGCTTCCACCGCGCCTACCTGCCCGACGTGCTGAAGGACCAGGAGTAAGCCATGCCGGTGATCCAGTCGGAAATCGACACCCAGGGCGAGGACTTCGCCCACAACCGCCAGGCCATGCTGGCCGCCGTGGCCAGCTTCCGCGACCTGGAGCAGCAGGTGCTGGACAAGGCCGCCGAGGCCAGGCCGAAGTTCGACAAGCGCGGCCAGCTGCTGCCGCGCGAGCGCCTGAACCTGCTGCTCGACCCCGGCGCACCCTTCCTCGAACTCTGCTCCCTGGCCGGCTACAGGCTGCACGACGACAAGGACGGTACCCAGGCCGGCGGCGGCATCATCTCCGGCATCGGCTACGTCGCCGGGGTGCGTTGCCTGGTCAGCGCCAGCAACAGCGCGATCAAGGGCGGCACCATCTCCCCCACCGGGCTGAAGAAGACCCTGCGCCTGCAGCAGGTGGCGCTGGAGAACAAGCTGCCGCTCATCGCCCTGACCGAGAGCGGCGGCGCCAACCTCAACTACGCGGCGGACATCTTCGTCGAGGGCGCCCGCGGCTTCGCCAACCAGGCGCGGCTGTCGGCCGCCGGCATCCCGCAGGTCACGGTCGTGCACGGCTCCAGCACCGCCGGCGGCGCCTACCAGCCGGGGCTGTCGGACTACGTGGTGGTGGTGCGCGGCAAGGCCAAGATGTTCCTCGCCGGCCCGCCGCTGCTCAAGGCCGCCACCGGCGAAGTCGCCACCGACGAGGAACTGGGCGGCGCCGAGCTGCACGCCCAGGTCGCCGGCACCGCCGAGTACCTGGCGGAGAACGACGCCGACGGCGTGCGCCTGGCCCGCGAGATCATCGCCGCGCTGCCGTGGAACGCCCAGCTGCCGGCCCGCCCGGCGCGGCACTGGGACGAGCCGCTGTACCCGGCCGAGGAACTGCTGGGCGTGGTCCCGGCCGACGCCAGGAAGCCCTACGACGTGCGCGAGATCGTCGCGCGCATCGCCGACGGTTCGCGCTTCCTCGACTTCAAGAACGAATACGACGCCCAGACGGTGTGCGGCCACCTGCACATCGAGGGCCACGCCTGCGGCCTGATCGGCAACAACGGCCCCATCACCCCGCAGGGCGCGGCCAAGGCGGCGCAGTTCATCCAGCTGTGCGAGCAGAGCAACACGCCCATCCTGTTCCTGCACAACACCACCGGCTTCATGGTCGGCACCGAGTCCGAGCGCCTGGGGGTGATCAAGCACGGCTCGAAGATGATCCAGGCGGTGGCCAACGCCACCGTGCCCAAGCTCACCCTGGTGGTCGGCGGCTCCTACGGCGCCGGCAACTACGCCATGTGCGGCCGCGGCCTGGACCCGCGCTTCATCTTCGCCTGGCCCAACAGCCGCACCGCGGTCATGGGCGGCGCCCAGGCCGGCAAGGTGCTGCGCATCGTCACCGAGGAAAAGCACGCCAAGGAGGGCAAGCAGGCCGACGCGAAGATGCTCGACATGCTCGAACAGATGACCGCGCAGAAGCTCGACGCCCAGTCCACCGCGCTCTACGGCACCGCCAGCCTGTGGGACGACGGGCTGATCGACCCGCGCGACAGCCGCCGGCTGCTGGGCTACCTGCTGGACATCTGCGCGGAGGCGGCAGCGCGACCGCTGAAGGGCAACAGTTTCGGGGTAGCGAGGTTCTGACCTGATAGGGGCTCCCTCTCCCGCTTGCGGGAGAGGGCGCCAAAGCGATCCGGCGTAAAGCGAACTTCCCGCCCACTCCGAACAGCCCCCTCTCCTTTCAGGGAGAGGGTTGGGAGAGGGAAAGGGGAAGTGAACACCCAAGGCTCAGGAGGAAAACAACACATGCTCTTCACCCAGGAACACGAAGAACTCCGCCGCACCGTCCGCAACTTCGTCGACAAGGAGATCAACCCCTACGTCGACCAGTGGGAGAAGGACGGCCGCTTCCCCATCCACGAAGTGTTCAGGAAGGCCGGCGCCCTCGGCCTGCTGGGCATCTCCAAGCCGGAGAAGTTCGGCGGCATGGGCCTGGACTACAGCTACTCGGTGGTCGCCGCCGAAGAGTTCGGCACCATCCACTGCGGCGGCGTGCCCATGTCCATCGGCGTGCAGACCGACATGTGCACCCCGGCCCTGGCGCGCTTCGGCTCCGACGAGCTGCGCGAGGAATTCCTGCGCCCGGCCATCGCCGGCGAGATGGTCGGCTGCATCGGCGTCTCCGAGGTCGGCGCCGGCTCCGACGTGGCGGGGCTGAAGACCACCGCGCGCAAGGACGGCGACGACTACGTGATCAACGGCAGCAAGATGTGGATCACCAACTCGCCCTCGGCCGACTTCATCTGCCTGCTGGCCAACACCTCCGACGACAAGCCCCACGTCAACAAGTCGCTGATCATGGTGCCGATGAAGAGCAAGGGCATCAGCGTCAGCCCGCACCTGGACAAGCTCGGCATGCGCAGTTCGGAGACCGCCCAGGTGTTCTTCGACGACGTGCGCGTGCCGCAGCGCTACCGCATCGGCGCCGAGGGCGCGGGCTTCATGATGCAGATGCTGCAGTTCCAGGAGGAACGCCTGTTCGGCGCCGCCAGCGGGATCAAGGGCCTGGAGTACTGCGTCAACGCCACCATCGACTACTGCAAGCAGCGCAAGACCTTCGGCCAGGCGCTGATCGACAACCAGGTCATCCACTTCCGCATGGCCGAGCTGATGACCGAGATCGAGTGCCTGCGCGCCCTCACCTACCAGGCCACCGAGCAGTACATCCGCGGCAAGGACGTCACCCGCCTGGCCTCCATGGCCAAGCTCAAGGTCGGCCGCCTGGCCCGCGAGGTCACCGACGCCTGCCTGCAGTACTGGGGCGGCCAGGGCTTCATGTGGGAAAACCCGGTCTCCCGCGCCTACCGCGACACCCGCCTGGTGTCCATCGGCGGCGGCGCCGACGAGATCATGCTCGGCATCATTTGCAAGCTGATGGGCACCCTGCCGGGCAAGAAGAAGAGTTAGGAGCGGCTGCAGGCGGCAGGCGGCAGGCGATGTGTCGCTCTGGCCTGCAGCCTGAAGCCTGTCGCCTGAAGCATCGTCTATGAGGAATCCGGCATGAGCGAATTGCCGAACTGCGAAACCCTGCTGCTGGAGCGCGATGGCGGCGTGCTGTACGTCACCCTCGACCGTCCGGACAGCCGCAACGCCATGAGCCTGGCCATGGTCGGCGAACTGCGCGCGGTGCTGGCCGCCGCACGCGATGACCGCGAGGTGCGCGCCATCGTCCTGCGCGGCGCCGGCGGACACTTCTGCGCCGGCGGTGACATCAAGGACATGGCCGGCGCCCGCGCCGCCGGGCCCGACGCCTACGCTGCGCTGAACCGCGCCTTCGGCGCCCTGCTGGAGGAAGCCCAGGCACAGCCGCAGGTGCTGGTGGCGGTGCTGGAAGGCGCGGTGCTCGGCGGCGGCTTCGGCCTGGCCTGCGTGTCGGACATCGCCCTCGCCGCCGACGGCGCCCAGTTCGGCCTGCCGGAAACCAGCCTCGGCGTGCTGCCGGCGCAGATCGCGCCCTTCGTGGTCAAGCGCATCGGCCTGACCCAGGCCCGCCGCCTGGCGCTCACCGCCGCCCGCTTCGACGGCCGCGAGGCGCTGCGCCTGGGCCTGGTGCACTTCAGCGAGGCCGACGCCGACGCCCTCGGCCAGCGCCTGGCGCAATGCCTGGAACAGGTGCGCCGCTGCGCCCCCGGCGCCAACGCGCAGACCAAGGCGCTGCTGCTGGCCACCGAGACCCAGGCCCTGGGCCCGCTGCTGGACGACGCCGCAAGACAGTTCGCCGCCGCCGTGACCGGCGCGGAAGGCGCCGAAGGCACCCTGGCCTTCGTGCAGAAACGCAAACCCAACTGGGCACAGTAGTCGCTGGCTCCCGGCATTCGCGAGGATGACGGAACAACCCGTCATTCCCGCGAACGCGGGAACCCACGACCAGAACCCAAGCCAGCAGGAGCACATCCATGCCCAGCTTCGACAAGATCCTCATCGCCAACCGTGGCGAGATCGCCTGCCGGGTGATCCGCACCGCCCAGGCCCTGGGCTACCGCACGGTGGCGGTGTACAGCGAGGCCGACGCCGAGGCGCGCCACGTGCAACTGGCCGACGAGGCCCTGTGCATCGGCCCGGCGCCGGTCGGCCAGTCCTACCTGAAGGCCGCGGCCATCCTCGACGCCGCGCGGCGCACCGGCGCCGACGCGGTACACCCCGGCTACGGCTTCCTCTCGGAGAACGCCGAGTTCGCCCGCGCCTGCGAGGCCGCCGGCATCGTCTTCATCGGCCCGAGCGTCGAGGCCATCCACCTGATGGGCAGCAAGCGCCTGTCCAAGCTGGCCATGCTCGAAGCCGGCGTGCCCTGCATCCCCGGCTACGAGGGCGCCGAGCAGGACGACGCGAGCCTGGCCCGCGAGGCCGGGCGCATCGGCTACCCGCTGATGATCAAGGCCAGCGCCGGCGGCGGCGGCCGCGGCATGCGCCTGGTGCAGGCGGCCGACGAGCTGGCCGCGCAGCTGCGCACCGCGCGCTCGGAAGCGCTGAACGCCTTCGGCAGCGACGAACTGATCCTGGAGAAGGCGGTGATCCGCCCGCGCCACGTGGAAATCCAGGTGTTCGGCGACCACCACGGCAACCTGGTCCACCTCGGCGAGCGCGACTGCTCGGTGCAGCGCCGCCACCAGAAGGTCATCGAGGAAGCGCCCTGCCCGGTGCTCACCCCCGGGCTGCGCCAGGCCATGGGCGAGGCGGCGGTGAAGGCGGCGGCGCGGGTGAACTACGTCGGCGCCGGCACCGTGGAGTTCCTGCTGGACGCCAGCGGCGCCTTCTACTTCCTGGAAATGAACACCCGCCTGCAGGTCGAGCACCCGGTCACCGAACTGGTCACCGGCCAGGACCTGGTGGCCTGGCAGATCCGCGTGGCCGAAGGCCAGCCGCTGCCGCTGAAGCAGGAGGACATCGCGCTGCGCGGCCACGCCATCGAGGTGCGCCTGTACGCCGAGGATGCCGGCAACGGCTTCCTGCCGCAGACCGGCGAGGTGCTGCGCTGGGAACCGCAGGTGCAGGACGGCATCCGCATCGACCACGGCCTGGTGGAAGGCCGGGCGGTGACGCCCTTCTACGACCCCATGCTGGCCAAGGTGATCGCCTACGGCGCCACCCGCGACGAGGCCCGGCGCAAGCTGGTGCGCGCCGTGGAGGACTGCGTGCTGCTGGGCGTGAAGGCCAACCAGCGCTTCCTCGCCAACCTGCTCAAACACCCGGAGTTCGCCGCCGGCAACGCCACCACCGCGTTCATCGGCGAGCACTTCGCCAACGACCCGAGCCTGCGCCCGCAAGCGCCGCAACCCGGCGAACTGGCCCTGGCCGCCGCCCTGCTCTACCAGGCCTCGGCCAGCGCCCGCGCGCACCAGGGCGGCCTGGCCGGCTGGCGCAACGCCGGCAACGAGCCCTGGCGCTACCAGTTGCACGACGGCGAGCAGAAGCACACGGTGGAGCTGGAGGTGCTGGAGCCCGGCGCGCAGCCCAGGCTGCTGGCCTGCATCGGCGACTCGGCGGTGGCGCTGTGGCTGATCGCCATGGACGCGCGCTGGGTGGTGGCGGAGATCAACGGCATCCGCCGGCGCATCGCCCACCACCGCCAGGGCGAACGCGTCTGGCTGTATGGCACGGGCGGCAACCTGGAGCTGCGCGACGTCACCCACGAGCCCGCCGGCGCACAGGGCGGCGCGGCCTCCGGCACGGTCAAGGCGCCGATGGACGGCGCCATCGTCGACGTGCTGGTCAGCGAGGGCGCGCGGGTCAGCAAGGGCCAGCTGCTACTCGTGCTGGAGGCGATGAAGATGGAACATCCGCTCAAGGCCGGGGTCGACGGCATTATCCGCCGCATCCAGGTGAGCAAGGGCGAACAGGTCAAGAGCCGCCAGTTGCTGGTGGAGGTCGAGGAGGCCTGAAACGTTTTTCGTAGGAGCGAGCTTGCTCGCGAATGGAGTATCCCGGTAGCTACAGTGTTTTCGATGGACTCCGTACCCTCTCCCCAGCCCTCGGCTGCGCGCCCCGCCCTGAAGGGAGAGGGAGCTTGTCCGTGCCGAGAGAAGGTATGGTTTCAGTCGGTAATCACTGCGCTAGCCGGCTAACACCGAACTATCAGCATCTGCCCAACGGTCCCCTCTCCCTTCAGGGAGAGGGTTAGGGAGAGGGCGCTCTTCAGGCCCAGCACCAGAACCGCCGGGAAACCCCATTCGCGAGCAAGCTCGCTCCTACAGCTGTAGTCCGAACACAACAAGAACACGGAGCCAAGCATGTCCCTGAACGCCAAGACCCTCTTCATCACCGGCGCCAGCCGCGGCATCGGCCGCGAGATCGCCCTGCGCGCCGCGCGCGACGGCGCCAACGTCGTGATCGCCGCCAAGAGCGCCGAACCCCATCCGAAACTGGCCGGCACCATCTTCAGCGTCGCCGAGGAAGTCGAGGCCGCCGGCGGCAAGGCCCTGGCCCTGCAGCTGGACGTGCGCGACGAGAACGCCGTGCGCGAGGCCATGGCCCGCGCCGCCGAGCACTTCGGCGGCATCGATGCGCTGGTCAACAACGCCGGCGCCATCAAGCTGGTGGGCGTGGAACGCCTGGAGCCCAAGCGCTTCGACCTGATGTACCAGATCAACACCCGCGCGGTGATGGTCTGCAGCCAGGCCGCCCTGCCCTACCTGAAGCAGAGCCAGGGCCACATCCTCAGCCTGTCGCCGCCGCTGAACCTGGCCGGGAAATGGTTCGCCCAGCACGGCCCCTACACCGTCACCAAGTACGGCATGAGCATGCTCACCCTCGGCATGCACGAGGAGTTCAAAAAGTACGGCATCAGCGTCAACGCCCTGTGGCCGAAGACCATGATCGCCACCGCCGCCATCGAGTTCGAACTGGGCAGCCGCGACGCCTTCAAGCGCGCCCGCACCCCGGCGATCATGGCCGACGCCGCCCACGCCATCCTCGCCAGCGGCGGCCGCAGCATCAGCGGTCGCCTGCTGATAGACGAAGACATCCTCCGCGAACAGGGCGTGAGCGACTTCGAACCGTACCGCTACGACCCCCAGGGCGGGCCGCTGGTGCCCGATCTGTTTCTGGATTGAGGCGGCAGGCTTCAGGCTGCAGGCTACAGGCTACAGGCCAGAGCAACTCGCTCTTGGCTTTTGCCTGCAGCCTGCCGCCTGCAGCCTGCCGCCCATTTGCCCAACTGCCCGGCGCCGCGCGCGCCAGAGTCATAGCCCGCGGGCCGCTGGCGGCCTAGAGTCGGGCGGGCGTGCACACGCCACGGACAACAACGACAACAAGGGCAGCGTCATGAGCCATGCCGATCTGATCACCCCCACCCGCTTCATCGCCCACCTGCCCGCCACCCTCGGCCGCGTGCCGCGCATGCTGCGCGGGCTCTACTACACCGGCATCCGCAACCGCGAGAAGAACCTGTCCCTGGGCTGGGCCCTGGAGCGCGCGGCGCGCCTGTACCCGGACGCCCCGGCCCTGCTGGAAGGCCAGCGGCGGCTGTCCTACGCGCTGTTCAACGGCTGGGCCAACCGCCTGGCGCGCAGCTTCCAGGCCGAGGGCGTGAAGCACGGCAGCGTGGTCGCGGTGATGCTGGAGAACCGCGCCGAACTGCTGGTCATCCTCGCCGCCCTGGCCAAGCTCGGCGCCGTGGGCGCGCTGATCAACACCACCCAGCGCGGCCAGGTGCTGGCCCACAGCCTGAACCTGGTCAGCCCCGGCCATTTCGTGGTCGGCGAGGAACTGCGCGAAGCCTTCGACGAAGTACGTGCCAGCCTGCAGGGCGGCGCCGAGCGCCTGTACTGGGTGGCCGACGACGACACCCTGCGCGACCCCGGCCAGGCCCCCGGCGGCTGGGGCAACCTGATGCGCCTGGCCCAGGCCCAGGGCTCCGACAACCTGGCGGAAACCACCCAGGTACGCCTGAAGGACGCCTGCTTCTTCATCTACACCTCCGGCACCACCGGCCTGCCCAAGGCCTCGATCATGAGCCACGGGCGCTGGATCAAGGCCTATGGCGGCTTCGGCCACTCCGGCCTGGGCCTGTCCCGCGACGACGTGCTCTACCTGACCCTGCCCTGCTACCACAACAACGCCGTCACCGTGTGCTGGAGCGCGGTGCTGGCCGGCGGCGCGGCCATCGCCCTGCGCCGCAGGTTCTCGGCCAAGGCGTTCTGGAAGGACGTGCGCCATTACAATGCCACCTGTTTCGGCTACATCGGCGAACTGTGCCGCTACCTGCTCAACCAGCCGGTGTGCGAGGAAGAACGCGACAACAGCCTGACCTGCATGATCGGCAACGGCCTGCGCCCGTCGATCTGGGGCGAGTTCAAGGCGCGCTTCGGCATCGAGCGGATCACCGAGTTCTACGCCGCCAGCGAAGGCAACATCGGCTTCACCAACGTGTTCAACTTCGACAACACCGTGGGCTTCTCCCCGGCCACCTACGCCATCGTCCGCTACGACCTGGAGAACGACCGCCCGCTGCGCGACGCCAAGGGCTTCATGGAGAAGGTCGGCAAGGGCGAGTCGGGCCTGCTGATCAGCGAGATCAGCGACAAGTGGCCGTTCGACGGCTACACCGACCCGGCCAAGACCCAGGCGGTGATCTACCGCGACGTGTTCAAGAAGGGCGACGCCTGGTTCAACACCGGCGACCTGATGCGCGACCTGGGCTTCAAGCACACCCAGTTCGTCGACCGCCTGGGCGACACCTTCCGCTGGAAGGGCGAGAACGTCTCCACCACCGAGGTGGAGAACGTCCTCGGCGCCTTCCCCGGCGTGGAGGACGCGGTGGTCTACGGCGTGGAGATCCCCGGCACCGATGGCCGCTGCGGCATGGCCGCGCTGCGCCTGGCGCCCGGCCAGGCAGTGGACGGCAAGGCCCTGGCCGAACACCTCGACCGCGAGTTGCCGGCCTACGCCGTGCCGCTGTTCCTGCGCCTGCTGCAGCAGGTGGAGACCACGGGCACCTTCAAGTACAAGAAGGCCGACCTGAAGAACGCCGCCTTCGATCCGCGACAGGTCGGCGAGGCGCTGTTCGTGCGGTTGCCGGGCGAGGCGGACTACCGGCCGCTGGATATGGCGCTGTTCGAGGCCATCCAGCGCGGGGAACATCGGTTCTGACAGGTTTTTCGTAGGAGCGAGCTTGCTCGCGAAGGGGGTTCTGCTGGTGGCTTCGGTGCAGAGCCTGAAGAACGCCCTCTCCCTAACCCTCTCCCTGAAGGGAGAGGGGACCGTTGGGCAGGCGCTGATAGTTCGGCGTTAGCCGGCTAGCACAGTGATTACCAGCTGAAACCATTCCCTTTCTCGGCACGAACAAGCCCCCTCTCCCTTCAGGGCGGGGCGCGCAGCCGAGGGCTGGGGAGAGGGTACGGAGTCCAGCGAAAGCACCGCAGCTACAGGGAAACTCCATTCGCGAGCAAGCTCGCTCCTACGAAAAGCCCCCCGACTCAATTGCGAAACTGAAACTGCACCTCCGCCCCGCGAATATCCGAATGCCAGCTGTCGTCGCCGGGATCGGTGCGCTCGCCGCGTTCGCGCTGGATCAGCCGGCCGCCGACCTGGAACGGGCTTTCCTTCTCCTCGAACAGCGGCGGCAGCAGCGGCTTGTCCAGGTTCTCGCGCAGGGCGTTGCCCGGCTCCAGGCCGCGCAGCACGTCCCTGGGCAGGCGCAGGTCGAGCTTGGTGGGTGGCAGCGGCTTGTTCACGCTGGGTTCGGGGGCCTTCTTCGGCTTCGCGTCGGCCACCGGCAAGCGCTCGGGGGCCAGGGGCTTGCCCAGTTGCGCCTTGGGCGTGGCCGGCTTGGCCGGCGCCTTCACGACGCTGGCGGCGGGCGCGGGTTCAGGCGCCGGGGCCTTCTGCGCCGAGGCGGCAGGCGCCGCCGTGGGTGCCTGGGCCTTGGCCGGCGGCGCCTTGTCGGCATCGCCGCAGGCGCTCAGCAACAGCGGCAGGAGGGTCAGCAGAAGGATGCGTTGCAACATCACGGAGCGGGCAAATGGCCAGGGGCGCGCCATCCTCGCCTTAGTCGATCGGTAAGACAAGAGCCTCGGACAAAGCCGAAAACAATTCCGACAAACGCGCTCAGGCGCTCAAGGCCGGCCCTCCAGGCGCCGCAGTTCGGCGTCGATGTCCAGCCGCGGGTAGCGCCGCCGCAGGTCCTCGCGCAGGGCCGTCGCGGCCGCCTGGTCGCCCTGTCGGCGCAGCTCGACCAGTTGCCGCAGGCTGGCCTCCGGCTCTGGCGCGGCCGGCTCGGCGCTGCGCTTGGCCATGGGCGCGGCTTCGTCGGCGGCCACCGCGCTTTCCGCCATCTGCTTGCGCTGTTCCAGCTGCGGGGCCGGCGCCGCGGCGGGGACGGCCGGCGCCGAGTACAGCGCCGGGGCGGCCTGGCGGGCGGAGCGGGCCATGGATTCGGCCTTGGGCGCCGGGGCCACGGCCGGCGCGGCGGCATCGAAACGCGGCGCCTCCTCGAAGGTACGCAAGGCCAGGCTGACGCCGATGCCGAGGGTCGCCACCCCGGCCAGGGCCACCGACCAGCGCTGCGGCCGGCCGAACAGCCAGCGGCCCAGGCGCTGCCAGGCATTCGCGCGCGGCTGCACGGCGGCGCGGGCCGCAGCCAGGATGCGGGCGTCCAGTTGCGCCGACGGCTGCTCGCCGCCGTGCCGGCGGAAATGCTCGAGCAATTCGGCCTTCTCGGCGTCCGGCCGCTGCGGGTGGCGATTCATGGGGACACCTCCTGGGTCGCCGCCGGGTCGGCAAGCAACCGGCGCAGTTTCTGCAACGCATAGCGCAGGCGGCTCTTCACCGTCTCGGCGGGCGTGCGGGTCAGTTCGGCGATCTCCTGCAACTCCAGGTCGCCATGGGCGCGCAGCAGGAACACCTCGCGCTGCTCGCCCGGCAGCGCCTGCAGGGCCTGCTGCAGGCGCTCGCGGTCGCGGCTCAGGCTCAGCTGCCGCAGCGGGTCCTCGGCCTCGCCGGGCAGCGCCTCGCCGTGCAGTTGCTCGTCGAAGGCCTCGTGCTGCGCCTGGCGCCGGCCGTTGCGCCGCCAGTGGTCGATCAGCCGGTTGCGGGCGATCTGGTACAGCCAGGTGCGGAAGCTGGCCCGGCCCTGGGGCTCGCTGTCGCTGCGGATCAGGCTCAGCCAGGTTTCCTGGAACGCTTCCTCGGCCTGCGCGGCGTCGCCGCCCAGGCCGCAGAGGAAGCGGTAGAGGCCCAGGCGGTGGCGCGCGTAGAGCGTGGCGAAGGCCTCGGCATCGCCCTTGCGGTAACGCCGCAGCAGCGCGGCGTCGTCTTCGTCCGTGGTCAAGTCAGGGGTTCCGTGCCAAAGGGGTTTGCAGGCTGCGCGCCAGTTCGACGAGCTGGAGGAACTCGCCGCGCAGGCCGAACGGGTCCTCGCCGCGCGCGCTCCTGGCCAGGGCCAGAGTATCGCTCATGTCGAAGCCGCCGGTGTAGCGCGCGCCGTCGAGCTGCTGAGCGAAGGCCGCCACTGCCGCGGCGAAGCGCAGGTCATCGCTGGCATGGGCCAGGTCGCCGGCGCCGCTGCTGGCGATGGGGCGCTCGACCAGGCGGCTGGGGCCGCCCTCCGGGGCCTGCCAGCGCACCCGCAGCCAGGCCAGTTCGTCGCCCTTGCCGGCGGGCCTGGCCTCGGCCTGGTAGCGCAGCGGTTCGAGCCAGCCCTTCTGCCCTTTCGGGACTATCTCGTAGAGCGCAGTGACGGTATGCCCGGCGCCGATCTCACCGGCGTCGACCTGGTCGTTGTTGAAGTCCTCGCGCTTCAGCGCGCGGTTCTCGTAGCCCAGCAGGCGGTACTCGCTGACCTGCGCGGGGTTGAACTCGAGCTGGAGCTTGACGTTCTTCGCCAGTACCGCGAGGGTCGAGCCGAGCTGTTCCACCAGCACCTTGCGTGCCTCGCGCAGGTTGTCGATGTAGGCGTAGTTGCCGTCTCCGGCGTCGGCCAGCTGTTCCATCAGGCGCTCGTTGTAGTTGTCCACGCCGAAGCCCAGGGTGGTCAGCGACACCCCGCTGCGGCGCTTCTCGGCGGCCATGGCCTTGAGCGTGCCGAAGTCGCTGACGCCGACGTTGAAGTCGCCATCGGTGGCCAGCAGGATGCGGTTGATGCCCTTGTCGATGAAACCTTGCCGAGCCATGCGGTAGGCCAGCTCGATGCCTGCCGCGCCGGCGGTGGAGCCACCGGCCTGCAATTGCTCGATGGCCGCGCGGATCTTCGCCTTGTCCTTGCCCGAGGTGGGCTCCAGCACCACCCGCGAGTCGCCGGCGTAGACCACCAGCGACACCTTGTCCTGCGGCCGCAGCTGGTCCACCAGCAGCTTGAGGGTGCCCTTCACCAGCGGCAGGCCCTCGCGGCGGTCCATGGAGCCGGAGACGTCCACCAGGAACACCAGGTTGGCCGGCGGCAGTTGCTCGACGCTGCGCTCCGAAGCCTTGATGCCGATGCGCAGCAGCCGGGTGTGCGGGTTCCACGGCGACGGCGCCAGCTCGGTGGTGATGCCGAAGGGGCCGTCGTCGGCCGGCGGCGCATAGGCGTAGGGGAAGTAGTTGAGCATCTCTTCCAGGCGCACCGCGCCCTGGGGCGGCAGGCGGCCCTCGTTGAGCAGGCGGCGGACGTTGGCGTAGCTGCCGGTGTCCACGTCGATGCTGAAGGTCGAGACCGGAGCCTCGGCGACGCTGTGCACCGGGTTCTGCGCCAGCTTCTGGTATTGCTCGCGGTCCTGGTCGCGGTAGCCCGCCGGCAGCGGCTCGGGGGCCACCGGCAGCGCGTAGCTTTCCAGCATGGGCGCGGCAGCCGGCGCGGCGCGGCGGGCCTCGCTCTTGGTGGCCAGGTCGGCGAGCGGCGCCTGTTTCGTCATCGAAGGCTGGGCGGCCTGTTGCTGGGTGGACTGGCCACAACCGCCCACGGCCAGCAGCAGGCCGATGGCGACGGGACGGAAGGCGGAAGCGGGAAGGGACATGGCGGCGGCCTCGATGAAGGGGTCAAACCTTCAGACGAGGCCGTCAGCCAAAACGGGTTAAACCGCTTTTTGTAGGAGCGGGCCCTGCCCGCGATTCGCGCGCAAGGCGCGCTCCTACAGGGGGGGCCCGGCGGGAACACGTCAGGCAGCGATCTGCTCCTCCTGGCACAGCTGGCAGGCCAGCATGCCGAGGGTCATGATCGCCCGCTCCGCCTCGCGGTTCCACGGGATGCCGC
Organism: Pseudomonas delhiensis; assembly: GCF_900187975.1. Lineage (GTDB taxonomy): Bacteria > Pseudomonadota > Gammaproteobacteria > Pseudomonadales > Pseudomonadaceae > Pseudomonas > Pseudomonas delhiensis. Next base: position 183,990 of record NZ_FZPC01000011.1, read on the forward strand.
AGGTCAGGCGCAGGCAGTTGTTGAACTGCTCGGTGTTGCTGAAGATCAGCCCCGGGGCGATGCTGATGCCCTGCTCCAGCGCCCGCACGTGCAGTTCCTTGGTGTTCACCTTGGCCGGCAGGCTGACCCAGAGGATGAAGCCGCCCTTGGGCCGGGTCATCTGCGTGCCTTCGGGGAAGTACTGCTGCACCGCCAGCTGGTAGGCGGTCATGTTCTTGCGGTACTCCTGGCGGATGTAGCGCAGGTGGCGGTCGTAGCCGCCGTTCTCCAGGTACGCGGCCACGCCCATCTGCGTCACCGTACACGCCGAGTGCGTGGTGAAGGTCTGCAGGCGGCGGATTTCCTCCTGGTAGCGCTCGGCGATGATCCAGCCGATGCGCACCCCCGGCGAGATGGTCTTGGAGAAGCTCGAGCAGTACACCACCCGGCCCTCGCGGTCGTGGGCCTTGAGTGACTTGGTCTGGCCCTCGTCGAACATCAGCTCGCCGTAGATGTCGTCCTCGATCACCCCGATGTTGTGCTCGGCGGTGAGCTTGAGCAGCTGCTTCTGGCGCTCCTCGGGGATGGTCCCGCCCAGCGGGTTGGACAGCCGCGCGGTCAGCACCAGGGCCTTGATCGGCCACTGGTTGGCGGCCAGCTGCAGGGCCTCCAGGCTGATGCCGGTGAGCGGGTCGCTGGGGATCTCGATGACCTTCAGGCCGAGGATGTCGGCCAGTTGCAGCAGGCCGTAGTAGCTCGGCGACTCGGTGGCGATCAGGTCGCCGGGGCGGGTCATCACCCGCAGCGCCATGTGGATGGCGTCCACGCAGCCGTGGGTGATGGTCACCTGGCTGGGGTCGACCACCACGCCGGCGTCGCGCATGCGGATCGCCACCTGGCGGCGCAGCGGCTCGTAGCCGGGGCTGAACATGTAGCTGAAGGCCCGCGGGCTGGAGAAGCGGGTGACCTTGGCCAGTTGCTGGTGCAGCGCGCGCACCGGCAGGTAGTCCACGTGCGGCACTGCCGCGCCCAGGGGGAACACGCCCTCGCGGCGGGCCTCGGCGAGCACCTGGTTGATGATGCTGCTGCGGGTGACCAGGCCGGGGCGCTCGACCCGCGCGATGTCCGGGGTCGAGGCGGTCAGCGCCGGGGTGTGGTGCACGTAGAAGCCGGACTGCGGGCGGGCGCGGATCAACCCCTGGTCCTCCAGGGTGGCGTAGGCCTGCAGCACGGTGGCGTGGCTGACGTTGAGCTGGGTGCTCAGCTTGCGCACCGAGGGCACGCGCTCGCCCGGCTGGTAGACGCCGCGGCGGATGTCCTCGGCGAGTTGCTGGGCGATGCGTTGGTACAGAAGCAGATTGCTCATGGCGGCGATCCCTCGGGCATTGGACCGAAACAGTAGCCAAAAACTCGAAACTGTTCCAGAACAGTAGCAGGGAAACATGCCGATACAGCCCGCCGCCGATGGTCGGCGCAGCCCGCGCGCCAGAGCGCCTCAGAGTTCGCCGAGCCAGTCCAGCATGCCAGCGATCACCAGTTGCGCGTCGTTGGTCACGCCCAGCTTCTGCATGGCGTTGCGCTTGTGGGTGCTGATGGTGGAGACGCTGCGGTTGGTGCGCTCGGCGATCTCGCCGACGGTGGCGCCGTGGGACAGCCGGCGCAGGATGTCGATCTCGGTGGGGCTCAGCGGCCGCCCGGTGTGGCGCTGCGGGCGCAGGTTGGGGTCGATGTAGGTCAGCCCCCGGCGGATTCGCTCCAGGGCCTCGTCCAGGGCGCCCAGCGGGCTGCGCTTGCAGATGTAGGCGCTGGCCCCGCACTTGATCGTGGCCCGGGCCATCAGCGGCGCGCCCATCACCGAGTAGACCAGCACCTTCAGCCGCGGGTAGTTGCGCTGCAGCCACTCGATCATGTGCACGCCATCGCGGCCACGGGAGCCGGGCAGCGCCATCTCGAGTATCAGCAGGTCGGTCTCGGGGTGGCGTTCGAGCCGCTGCAGCAGCGAGTCGGTGTCGTTCACCCAGTCCAGCACCTCGGCCCGGCAATGCTCGGCCAGGTAGTGCTGCAGCCCCCAGCCGGTCAGCGGCTGGGCATCGGCGACCAGGACCTTGAGGGTTTCCTGTTTCAATGGCATGTGCGGTTCCTGCTGGCGGACGCCCCGGTGCGGGGTGGTCCCATGGCCCTATTTTCGCCAAGGTCGGCCTCGAAAATTTTCGAGATGGCCTGCCAGCAGGTTAGCAGCGCCGGGCCTGCCCGCCCGGCGCCGGGGGCTCAGCGCTGGGCGCCGAGCTGGCCCTTGTCGTCGGAGAAGACGATTTCCACGCGGCGGTTCTGCGCGCGGCCCAGGGAAGAGGCGTTGTCCGCCACCGGGTAGGCCTCGCCGAAGCCCTGCACCTGGATGCGCCCGGCGTCGACACCGAGGTCGGTGAGCACGTCGGCCACCGCCTGGGCGCGGTCCCGGGACAGTTGCTGGTTCTCCTGCTCGTCGCCCTGGTTGTCGGTGTAGCCTTCGATGCGGATCACCCGCCGCGGGTTGAGCTGGAGGAACTGCACCAGCTTGAGCACGGTGCGGTTGGCGGCCGGCTTGAGGTCGGACTCGCCGCTGTCGAACAGCACGTCGCCCAGGGTCAGCACCAGGCCGCGCTCGGTCTGGTCGGTGGCCAGGCTGACCATCTGTTCCTCCAGCCACTTGCTCTGCTCCTGCACGCTGGCCAGCTTGGCCTCGCGCAGGGCCAGCTGCAGACGCTCGCGGTCAAGCTGCTGGCGGGCCAGGCGCTCCTGGTTCAGCGCCAGGTTGCTGCGCTCGCGGGCGATCTCGCTATAGCGCTGGCTGAGGTAGGCGTATTGCAGCACGTCGTCGTTGCTGCCCCAGTAGCTGGACAGGCGCTCGGCGCGGGCCAGGGACTCGCCGGCGCGGATGACGTCGCGCGGCGCGCTGTGCAGCACGCCGGTGTCGTCCTTGACCGCCTGGAACTCGCTGTGCGCGCGCTCCAGGGACTGTTCGGCGAGCTGGCCGTGGGAGCAGCCCGCCAGGGCCAGGGCGACGGCCACCAGGCCGAGCGGCAGCAGTGGGCGCAGGCTCATTTCACCTCCCCCAGCTGGCGGCGCAGGCGCTGGATGCTCTTGCCCTGCTCGGCCAGTTGCGCGGCGCTCTTGCCGGTCAGCACCTTGGCCTCGGCCAGGCGCGCATCCAGCTCGGCCTGCTCGGCGAGCTGCCGGGCGCGCTTGTTGGCGGCGCCGGCCATGGCCTCGCGGGCGGCCTGGTACTTGTCCTCGGCCAGCTTGAACTCGGCCACCTCGTCCGTGGCGCCGACCGCCCGGGCCTGGTCCAGGGCCTGTTCGGTCAGGCGCATCTGCTCGTTGGGAGCCGGGTCGTTGGCGCATCCCGCCAGGGCGCACAGCAACAGGCCCGTGAGGGTCATGCTTGGCTTGCTCACGAATTCTTCTCTACTGCGTGGAAGAGGCGGCGGACCGCGCTTGCTCGGCCTGCCAGCGCTGCAGGTTGCGCTGCAACAGGCGCTGCGGTACGCCGGCGGCGACCAATTCTGTCATTTTTTCCTGCAGTTGTCCGCGCAGTTCCGGGCCATAGCAGGGCGAGGCGTGGGCCAGGGTCAGGTACAGCCCTTCGCTGGAGATCGGCGGCTCCAGCGGCTGCAGGCGCTGCTGCAGGCCCAGCCGGGCCGCCGTGGCCAGGCCGGGGAAGCGCTCGTAGAGCACGTAGTCGGTGCGCCCCAGGGCCAGCTTCTGGAAGGCCTGGGCCACGCTCGGCACCTCCTCCAGGGTCAGCTGCGCCTCGGCGAAGTCGTCGAAGGCGGCGCCGAAGCTGTTGTTCACCAGGGTGCCGCCCTTGTGGCCGCGCAGGTCTTCCCAGCGGGCGTAGGGGAAGCCCTCGCCCTTGTGCACCCAGACCACGTTGTCGGTGCTGAGGAAGGCCGGGCGGATGTAGTCCATCACCTCCTCGCGCTCGGGCGTCAGGAAGGCGCCGGCGAGCAGGTCGACGCGGCCCAGCCGCGCCTCTTCCTGGGCGCGGGCCCAGGAGCCGGTGTAGCGCACGCGGATGCTCACGCCCATGGCCTTGCCCAGTTGCTCCAGCAGTTCGGCGCTGGCCCCGACCAGGCGCTCCGGCTGGGCCGGGTCGCGCCAGAGGAACGGCGGGTACTCCGGGTTGCCACTGGCCACCAGCACCGAGCACTGGCTGCTCTGGGCGTGGGCGTGCAGCGCCAGCAGGCCGACCATGGCCAGCAGGGCGCGGCTGCGCCCGATCATGCGCGGTCCTCGCGAACCGGCGAAAGGGAGGGCGGTGCGTATGACGACGGCATGCTAGCTTCTGTAAGAAAAAGTTCTGAACAAAGGGTCAGACTAGGCGAATTCGGACGCCAGTACAGCATGTCACCGTTCTGCTGGATACGCCAAGCCGAGAACCGCCGCGTTCCCTTCCCGACCCTCGATTTCCGCTACCCCGGTCACAAGGATCACCGATGAAGAAAGTCCTGCTCGCCCTCGTCCTGCTGCTGTCCGCCGGCGCCGGCGTGCTCTACGCCCTCCCCTCCAGCCTGCTGGCCAGCGCCCAGTTCGTCGAACGCACCCGCGCCGGCCTGAGCGAGCAGAGCGTACGCGTCGACGGCCTGGACATCCGCTACTACGAGGGCGGCCCGCGCGAGGCGGAGACCGTCCTGCTGGTCCACGGCTTCGGCGCCGACAAGGACAACTGGCCGCGCTTCGCCCGCTTCCTGACCGACCGCTACCACGTGCTCATCCCCGACCTGCCCGGCTTCGGCGAAAGCAGCCAGCCCCGGGCCATCAGCTACGACGTCGGCACCCAGGCCGAGCGCCTGGTGGACTTCGCCAAGGCCCTGGGCATCGGCCGCCTGCACCTGGTGGGCAACTCCATGGGCGGGCAGATAGTCGCGCTGATGGCCGCGCGGCACCCGGACATGGCCTTCTCCGTGGGCCTGTTCGACAACGCCGGGATCGACGCGCCGCAGCAGAGCGAACTGTTCCGGCGCCTGCAGGGCGGCCAGCCCAACCCGCTGGTGCTGGGCCGCCCCGAGGACTTTTCCGGGCTGATGGACTTCGTCATCTACCAGCGCCCGCCGATGCCCGAGCGCCTGCAACTGTACCTGGGCGAGCGCGGCGTGCAGCGCAGCCAGCTCAACGCCTACATCTTCGGCCAGTTGCGCGAGCGCTACATCCCGCTGGAGCCGGAGCTGCCGAAGATCACCGCGCCCACCCTGCTGCTGTGGGGCGACCGCGACCGGGTGCTGGACGTCTCCAGCGTCGAGGTGATGAAGCCGCTGCTCAAGCACCCCAGCGTGGCCATCCTGCGCGACTGCGGCCACGTGCCGATGATCGAGCGCCCGGAAGAGACCGCCGGCCACTACCTGGACTTCCTCGAACAGGCCAGGGCCCAGCGCACCGCGGCTCGCTGAGGACGGAATGCAGAACCGGCGCCTGGGCGCCGGTTCTGCTGGAGCGAAGATCAGCTTTTACAGCTGGATCAGACCGGGAATCTGCACGTCCGGGTTGACGTCCTGCTCGTAGTCCACCCCGGCGATCTCGAAGCCGAACAGGCGCAGGAACTCGGTCTTGTAGCCGGTGAAGTCGGTCAGCTGGTACAGGTTCTCGTTGGTCACCTGGTTCCACAACTCCTTCACCTTGTCCTGCACGTCCGGCTGCAGCTCCTTGTAGTCGGCGCGCAGGCGGCCGTCGGCGTCCAGGTGCGGCTGGCTGCCGTAGAGGCTGTCGCGGAACAGGCCGTCGACCTGCTCGATGCAGCCCTCGTGGGTGCCCTTCTCCTTCATCACCTTGAACAGCAGCGACAGGTACAGCGGCATCATCGGGATGGCCGAGCTGGCCTGGGTGACCACCGCCTTGAGCACCGACACGCGGGCGTCACCGCCGTTGGCGGCCAGCTTCTCGCGAATGCCCAGGACCTTCTGGTCCAGGTCCTTCTTGGCGGCGCCGATGGAGCCGTTCCAGTACAGGTCGTGGGTGATCTCTTCGCCCAGGTAGGTGAAGGCGGTGGTCTTCACGCCATCGGCCAGCACGCCGGCCTCCTGCAGCGCGTCCATCCACATCTGCCAGTCCTCGCCGCCCATCACCGCGACGGTGTTGGCGATCTCCTCGGCGGTCGCCGGCTCCATCACGCTTTCCTTGATCACTTCCTTGTCGGTGTCCAGGCCGCGGAAGTTGACGGCCTTGCCCACCGGCTTGAGCACCGAGTTGAAGACTTCGCCGGTCTTCGGATGGGTACGGCGCGGGGCGGCCAGGCTATAGACCACCAGGTCGACCTTGCCCAGGTCCTGCCTGATGGTCTCGATGGTGACTTTCTTCACCTCGTCGGAGAAGGCGTCGCCGTTGATGCTGCGGGCGTACAGGCCCTTGGCGTGGGCGAACTTCTCGAAGGCCGCCGAGTTGTACCAGCCGGCGGTGCCGGCCTTGGTCTCGCTGCCCGGGCGCTCGAAGAACACGCCCAGGGTGGCGGCGCCGGCGCCGAAGGCGGCGCTGATGCGCGCGGCCAGGCCGTAGCCGGTGGACGAGCCGATCACCAGGACCTTCTTCGGACCGTTGGCGATGGGGCCATGCGCCTCGACGTAGTCGATCTGCTCCTTGACGTTGGCTTCGCAGCCGGTCGGGTGGGTAGTGACGCAAATGAAGCCACGCACGCGCGGTTTGATGATCATGAAAACCTCGTTTGCCAGGTGCCGTTAGAACAGGTTCAGGTACTGAAGACGTCGCGCATTGTAGATGAGACACCTTCTCTTGGGCGCAACCGGGAGAAGATTCGTGACCAATGGGTCGTCCCTTGCGGCGAACATGGGAAACCAGGGGCCCGAAATGAAAGAACCCGCTCCTGGGAGCGGGTTCCTTCGTCAGCGGGTCAGGCTCAGACGGCCTTCTCCAGCTCCGGCACGAGCTCGAACAGATCGCCCACCAGGCCGTAGTCGGCGACCTGGAAGATCGGCGCCTCTTCGTCCTTGTTGATGGCCACGATGACTTTCGAGTCCTTCATGCCCGCCAGGTGCTGGATGGCACCGGAGATGCCCACGGCGATGTACAGCTGGGGCGCGACTATCTTGCCGGTCTGGCCGACCTGCATGTCGTTCGGCACGAAGCCGGCGTCGACCGCGGCGCGGGAAGCGCCGACGGCGGCGCCCAGCTTGTCGGCCAGGGCGTAGAGGATCTTGAAGTTGTCGCCGTTGCCCATGCCGCGGCCACCGGAGACCACGATCTTGGCGGCGGTCAGTTCCGGACGGTCGGACTTGGCCAGCTCTTCGCCGACGAAGGCGGACTTGCCGGCATCGGCCGGGCCGGAAACCTGCTCGACGGCAGCCGAGCCGCCTTCGGCGGCGACGGCGTCGAAGCCGGTGGTGCGCACGGTGATGACCTTGACCGGAGCCGAGGACTGCACGGTGGCGATGGCGTTGCCGGCATAGATCGGGCGCTTGAAGGTGTCGGCGCTGACCACGTCGATGATCTCGGAGATCTGGTCGACGTCCAGCAGCGCGGCGACGCGCGGCAGGTAGTTCTTGCCGTTGGTGGTGGCGGCGGCCAGGATGTGGCTGTAGCCCTTGCCAAGCTCTGCGACCAGCGGAGCGACGTTCTCCGGCAACTGGTGGGCGTAGGCGGCGTTGTCGGCGACCAGCACCTTGGCAACGCCTGCGATCTTGGCGGCGGCTTCGGCCACGGCGCCGACGTTCGCGCCTGCAACCAGGACGGCGATGTCACCGCCGATCTTCTGTGCGGCAGCGACGGTGTTCAGGGTGGCAGCGCCCAGGACGCCGTTGTTGTGCTCAGCGATTACCAGGATAGCCATCAGATTACT